>NZ_VIUH01000004.1 GCF_007993865.1 Pseudomonas sp. SJZ079
CCACCGACTTTCTGCAGGGCGGCGTACAGCGGGTTGATCGCCGCGCCGGGAATGCCGAACGCCGTGTCAACGCCTTCGCGGCGCATCACCAGTACTGCAGCTTCGATTGCTCTCATACGCGTCATAAGTCAGACCTCCAGACTTTGGTCGATATTTTTTCTACATGCTTCAAGCATGCGACTAATGACTATCCGAGGTGAATTGCTGCATTCTTTAGTTCTGTCGGTATCAGGAGTATCGAATGGACCGTTACACCGCCTTGCACAGTTTCGTTCTGGTGGCCGATCACGGCAGCTTTGCCGCCGCCTCCCTGGTCGAAGGCGTGACCCCGGTGGTGATGGGCCGCCGCCTCGACGCGCTCGAACGGCAGCTAGGGGTCAAGCTGATGCATCGCTCGACCCGCGGCCTGTCCTTGACCGACCTGGGCGAGCAGTACCTGGAGCGCGCCCGCGGTTTACTGCGCGACTTTGAAGAGGCCGACGCGAGCATCACCCGTGGTGCGCATTCGGTGCGCGGACACCTGGTGGTGTCGGCGCCGGCGGCATTCGGCCGGCGGCATATCGCACCCCATGCGCCGGCCTTCCAGGCACGCTATCCGGACCTGAACCTGTCGTTCAACCTGACCGACAGCGTGGTCGACCTGGTACGCCAGGGCTACGACATGGGCATTCGTATCGGCGAGGTGACCGACCCCAACTACGTAGCCATCAAGTTGTTCCCCAATCGGCGGGTGGTCTGTGGGTCACCGGGGTATTTCCAGCGCCACCCGGTACCGCAGACACTCGAGGATCTGGCCCAGCACAACTGCCTGGCGTTCAACCTGCAGGGTGGCCAGCAACGCGGCTGGACCTTCCTGCGCGACGGCAAGCAGGTAGCGGTCAAGGTGTCCGGCAACCTCGACTGCAACGATGGCGAACTGCTCTACAACTGGGTGAAGCAAGGCTTGGGCATCGGCTGGCGCTCGACCTGGGAAATCCAGGCCGAACTCAAGCGCGGTCAGCTGCTGACGGTGCTCGACGAGTTCGCCGTGCCCGCCTATGACATCCAGGCCGTCTATCCACAGCAGCGCTATCTACCGGTCAAGGTGCGCGTGTTCATCGATTACCTGAAGTCGCTGTACAGCGCACCCGGCTACTGGGAACAGCCCCATCCGTTGTGACCGATGCTTGCCGCGTAAATAGCGGTAAGCTCGATGAGGGCAGCAACACCGAGGCTGCCGAATTGAGCTGGATGAGCGCAATGCATTTGTTACACTCGCGCGCTTCCGATTTGTGCTGACCCTCTACCGTGCCCCACGCCTCCATCGCCCATCCACCTCGCTGGCTGACCGCCGGCCAACTGCAACCGACCCCGGCGGCGGGGGTGTACAGCTGGCTGTTCGTCAACCAGGACTCGCTGACCCAGCGGCTGATCGAGCTGTCTGCCGAGCACTTCAGCGTCAGCCCCCTGAGCGAGGGCTGGCAGCGCCTGCGCAACGACGAATGTGCCGCCCTCGGCGTGGCGAACGGCAGTCAGGGCTGGGTGCGCGAGGTGTACCTGCGCGGCCATGGCCAACCCTGGGTATTCGCCCGCAGCGTGGCGGCGCGCAGCGCCCTGGAGGGTTCCGGCATGGGTCTCGACCAGCTCGGCAGCCGCTCCCTCGGCGAGCTGCTGTTCAGCGACCGCGCCTTCGAGCGCGGCCCCTTGCAGGCCTGCCGCTACCCGACCGCCTGGCTGCCGCCAGAAGTCCGCACCGAACGCCTGTGGGCGCGGCGCTCCTGCTTCAGTCGCGGCGCCCTGGCGGTGCTGGTGGCCGAGGTGTTTCTGCCGGCGTTCTGGCTGGCGGCGGGGATCGAAGCGTAGGGCGGAAAACCGCGACGTTTTCCACCGACTCATCGCTCACCCCCGACTCTCACCTTCGAGCCAGTAGCGGTGGATGAACACAGCGTCATCCACCCTACGCGCCCAGCACCCGTATAATCCGCGCAACTCGCACGGAGACGCGCTCGATGTATACCCGCCTGCTGCACTCGCTGAATCGCCTGCACCCTCGCGCCTGGGACTTCATTCAACTGATGCGCCTGGACAAACCCATCGGCATCTACCTGTTGCTGTGGCCGACGCTGTGGGCGCTGTGGGTGGCGGCAGGCGGTGTGCCGAGCGCGAAGAACCTGTGCATTTTCGTAGTCGGGGTGATCCTCATGCGCGCCGCCGGCTGCGTGATCAACGACTATGCCGACCGCAACTTCGACGGCCACGTCAGCCGCACCCAGGCGCGCCCTTTGGCCAGCGGCAAGGTCAAGCCGCGCGAGGCGCTGCTGCTGTTCGCTCTGCTGGTCGGCCTGAGCTTCATGCTGGTGCTGCTGACCAATGCCACGACCGTCTGGTTGTCGTTCGGCGGCGTGGCCCTGGCCGCCTGCTACCCCTTGATGAAGCGCTACACCTTCTACCCGCAGGTGGTGCTCGGTGCGGCGTTTTCCTGGGGCATACCGATGGCCTTCACCGCCGAGACCGGTAGCCTGCCGGCGGAAGCCTGGCTGCTGTTCATCGCCAATCTGCTGTGGACGGTGGCCTACGACACCTATTACGCCATGGCCGACCGCGAGGACGACCTGAAGATCGGGCTGAAGTCCACCGCCATTCTGTTCGGCGAAGCCGATCGACTGATCATCGCCACGCTCCAGGGCCTGGCACTGCTGTGCCTGCTCTTGGCCGGCGCGCGCTTCGAGCTGGGCCTGTATTTTCACCTCGGCCTGCTGCTGGCGGCCGGCTGTTTCGCCTGGCAATACTGGAGCACGCGCAGCCGTGAGGCGCTGGCCTGTTTCCAGGCGTTCCTGCATAACCACTGGGCCGGGCTGGCGATCTTTATCGGCCTGGTCGCCGACTACGCCCTGCGCTGAGGTCCACGCAGCGCTCGGGCGCTGCGTGGACAGCGGGGGTCATTCCGGCTTGGCCACGTGCCAGACGCCCCCCTTACCGTCGCCGGTCATATCACCGGCCTTCATGTCCTTGATGAAGGTGTACAAGGGCTTGCCGTAATAGGCCCACTGCAGGGTGCCATCGTCGCGCTTGACCACCGTCCAGTCATCTTCGCCCATGGCGCCGGCCTCGGCGGCCAAGGGTGGCCAGTTCTCCGCGCACGGGCCGTAGCAGTTGGATTTATCCATGCCGTCCGAATCGTAGGTGTAGAGCGTCATGCCCTTGCTGTCGACCAGCATGCCGTTCTCGACCATCGCCGGTTCGTCCGCGTAGGCCAAGCCCGATAACGCCAGCAATGCGCCGCCGAGCAGGGCCAGTGGGGCTGGATTGAGTCTGATCATCTGATGTCTCCTTGGGTCTAACCAGGTTAGCTTGGCGACAGGCTAAAATCGGTGCCGGACAACCTCGACGGACGAGCGGGCAGAACCCTGAAAAGCCTGCATCTGACAGGGCTCTTTTGCGCCAGGCTCCACGCGCCCGATCGACTGGCCGGGCGCACCTTTGAGCATAGACCAGGCACGCGCTGACGCAGCCGCTAACATCGAGGTGTCATATCCCTGCAATAATTCCGTTATCTAATGCGCCACAAGACAGCTGAACAAACCGAGGCAGGACCCATGGTTGGCAAGAACATCCTGATCGTCGACGACGAAGCACCGATCCGCGAAATGATCGCGGTGGCCCTGGAAATGGCCGGCTACGAGTGCCTGGAAGCGGAGAACACCCAGCAGGCCCATGCCATCATCGTCGACCGCAAACCCGATTTGATCCTGCTCGACTGGATGCTCCCCGGCACCTCCGGCATCGAGCTGGCGCGGCGCCTCAAGCGTGACGAGCTGACCGGGGACATACCGATCATCATGCTCACCGCCAAGGGCGAGGAAGACAACAAGATCCAGGGCCTGGAAGTCGGCGCCGACGATTACATCACCAAGCCGTTCTCGCCGCGCGAGCTGGTGGCCCGACTCAAAGCCGTGCTGCGCCGCGCCGGTCCCAGCGACAACGAGGGGCCGATCGAGGTCAATGGCCTGCTGCTCGACCCGGTCAGCCACCGCGTGACCATCGACGGCAAACCCGCCGAGATGGGCCCGACCGAATACCGCCTGCTGCAATTCTTCATGACCCACCAGGAACGGGCCTACACCCGCGGTCAGTTGCTCGACCAGGTCTGGGGCGGCAACGTCTACGTCGAGGAGCGCACGGTCGACGTGCATATCCGCCGCCTGCGCAAGGCGCTGGGCGAGGTCTACGAGAACCTGGTGCAGACCGTACGCGGCACCGGTTATCGTTTCTCCACCAAAAGCTAGGCATACGCTCGCAGTATGTCCGTGCCGAGCGGCGCGGGTTAGGATTGCCGACCGGACCTGGACCTGGCGGCACAATGGATCGATTGGCGGATGAGCTCTAAGTGAATCAAGACTGGCGTGGCGCCCTGATACGCCGCCTGCTGTTGTTAGTCGGCGTCTGCCTGCTGTTCGGCGCGATCAGCGGCCAATACGCCTGGGCGCTGGTGCTCGGCTTGGGTGCCTATCTCGTCTGGACCCTGCGCCAACTGCTGCGCCTGCACACCTGGCTGAAACACCACCAGCCTGACGAGCCGCCACCCGACAGCGCCGGCCTGTGGGGCGAAGTGTTCGACAGCATCTATCACCAGCAGCGTAATGAGCAACGCGCGCGGGCGCGCCTGCAGGCGGTGATCGACCGT
Source organism: Pseudomonas sp. SJZ079 (assembly GCF_007993865.1). Classification (GTDB taxonomy): domain Bacteria; phylum Pseudomonadota; class Gammaproteobacteria; order Pseudomonadales; family Pseudomonadaceae; genus Aquipseudomonas. The sequence goes on from NZ_VIUH01000004.1 coordinate 4,664, forward strand.
GCCCAGGAGTCCACTTCCGCGCTGAAAGACGCGGTGATCATGCTCGACAGCGACGGCAACCTGGAGTGGTGGAACCCCGCAGCAGAAACCCTGCTCGGCTTGAAAACCCTACAGGACAGCGGCCAGCCGATCGGCAACCTGGTGCGCCACCCGCGCTTCAAGGAATACTTCGAGCGCAACAACTACCTGGAACCGCTGGAGCTGCCCTCGCCGCTGAGCGACAACCGGCGCCTGCAATTTCATATCACCCAGTACGGCAACCAGGAACACCTGGTGCTGGTGCGCGACGTCACCCGCCTGCACCAGCTGGAACAGATGCGCAAGGACTTCGTCGCCAACGTCTCCCACGAGCTGCGCACGCCGCTGACGGTGATCTCCGGTTACCTGGAGACCCTGCTGGATAATGTCGAGGCGGTGAACCCGCGCTGGCTGCGCGCCCTGCAACAGATGCAGCAACAAGGCGGGCGCATGCAGAACCTGCTGAATGACCTGCTCCTGCTGGCCAAGCTGGAAGCCACCGACTACCCCTCGGACAACCAGCCAGTGGCGATCGACCTGTTGTTGCTGTCGATCAAGAACGACGCCCAAGCCCTCTCGGGCGAACGCCAGCACCGTATCAGCCTGGAAGCCGACCCCCACCTCAAGCTCAAGGGCAGCGAGAGCGAACTGCGCAGCGCCTTCTCCAACCTGGTGTTCAACGCGGTGAAATACACCCCCAACGAAGGCCAGATCCATATCCGCTGGTCGGGAGATGAACACGGCGCCTGCCTCGCGGTGCAGGACAACGGCTTGGGCATCGAGGCCAAACACCTGCCGCGCCTGACCGAGCGTTTCTACCGGGTCGATTCCAGTCGCGCCAGCAACACAGGCGGCACCGGCCTTGGCCTGGCCATCGTCAAGCACGTGCTGCTGCGCCACCGCGCGCACCTGGACATCGACAGCCGCGTGGGCCAAGGCAGCACCTTCACCTGCCATTTCCCGGGCACCCAGGTGGTCCGCCGCGGCAAGTAGTCGGCGCGGCAGACGCCCACGCTTGCAAAGCCGCACGGCAGCCCTCACCCTCTAGCGGTCATTGGTCAACCGAACCCTCTATGGACCCCTCCCCGAGCTTCTCCGTCGCCGCCTATTTAGCCGAATTCGGCCTCCTGCTATTCGCTTTCGCCCTGGTGCTGCTCAACGCCTTTTTCGTCGCCGCCGAATTCGCCATGGTCAAGCTGCGTGCCACCAGGGTCGAAACCATTGCCAGCCAGCATGGCTGGCGCGGACAGATCCTGCGCACCGTGCACAACCAGCTGGATGCCTACCTGTCGGCCTGCCAGCTGGGCATCACCCTGGCCTCGCTGGGCCTCGGCTGGATTGGCGAGCCGGCCTTTGCCAGCCTGCTCGAACCGATGCTCGGCGCCCTGGGTATCGACTCGCCGAAGCTGGTCAGCGCCATCGCCTTCTTCAGCGCCTTCTTCATCATCTCCTACCTGCACATCGTGATCGGCGAGCTGGCCCCCAAGTCCTGGGCGATCCGCCAGCCCGAGCTGCTGTCGCTGTGGACGGCCGCACCGCTGTACCTGTTCTACTGGATCATGTACCCGGCGATCTTCCTGCTCAACGCCAGTGCCAACGGCATCCTGCGCATCGCCGGCCAGGGCGAACCGGGGCCGCATCATGAGCATCATTACAGCCGCGACGAGCTCAAGCTGATCCTCCACTCCAGCCGCGCCCGCGATCCCAGCGATCAGGACATGCGCGTGCTGGCCTCCGCCGTGGAACTGGGCGAGCTGGAGGTGGCCGACTGGGCCAACTCCCGCGAAGACCTGATCTACCTGGAACTGCACGCACCACTGGACGAAGTGTTCAGCCTGTTCCGCCGGCATAAATACAGCCGCTACCCGGTCTACGACGCCGAGGCCGAGGAGTTTGTCGGCGTGCTGCACATCAAGGACCTGCTGCTGCAGCTGTCCCTGCTGGAAATGCTGCCCTCGGCGCTGAAGATCGGCGAACTGATGCACCCGCTGGATCGCGTCAGCCGGCACATGCTGCTGTCCAGCCTGCTCGAGCAGTTTCGCCAGGGCGGCGCACATTTCGCCCTGGTCGAGGAAGCCGACGGCAAGGTGATCGGCTATCTGACCATGGAAGACGTGCTGGAAGCCCTGGTCGGCGATATTCAGGACGAACACCGCAAGGCCGATCGCGGCATCCTCGCCTACCAGCCGGGCAAGCTGCTGGTGCGCGGCGACACCCCGCTGTTCAAGGTCGAGCGCCTGCTCGGGGTCAACCTCGACCATATCGAGGCGGAGACCCTCGCCGGGTTGGTCTATGAGACGCTCAAGCGGGTGCCGGAAGAGGAGGAAGTGCTGGACGTCGAAGGCCTGCGCATCGTGGTCAAGAAGATGAAGGGACCGAAAATCCTCCTGGCCAAGGTGGTCAAGCTCGACTGAGCCGCTCAACCCGTCAGGGGCAGTGGGCCGCGCCGCCAGCCCAGCAGGCTGTGCACGCACAGGGTGACGAAGATCAGCGCGCCGCCCAGCAGCACCTGGCTGCTCGGCACCTCGCCGAGCAGCCACCAGACCCATAGCGGCCCCAGCACCACCTCCAGCAACAGCAACAACCCCACCTCGGTACCGCTGATCCAGCGCGGCCCGAGTTGAATCAGCGTGAAGGCCAGGGGCAGCAGAATCCCGGCCATCAGCGCCAATCCCGCCCACTGCAGCGGCGCGAGCTGCGGGCTGCCGCCAAACGCGAACCCGAGCAGCGACACCAGCAGGGCTCCGGGGAACAACGCCGGGCTCATGTCCACCGCCGGCCGACTGCGCGCCAGGGTGAAGTTGCCCGCCAGGAAGGTCGCGGCCGCCAGCGCCCAGGCATTACCCGGCAGGCTGTTGCCCGGCGTGCGGTCAGCGACGATCAGCCCCACCCCGGCGACGCACACCAGGATCGCCAGCAGGGTACGCAGCGCCAGGCGCTCACCGAGGGCCAGCCAGGCCAGGGCCGCGGCGAGCAGCGGGGCGATGCTGAGGATCAGCAGGGTGTTGGCCGCCCCAGCGAGGCTGATCGCCTGGACGAAGCCAATGGTGCTGACGCAGTAGCACAGGGCACAGCCGAGGCCGGTCCAACCACAGCGGCGCAGCGCGGCGGGCAGTCCGCCGCGGTAACGCCAGGTCAGCAGCAGGCTCAGCCCGACGGCCATCAGCAGCCCGCGCCAGGCCAGCACCTGCATGGCATCGGCGGCCAGCCAGCGCAGCACCAGGGCATCCGGCGACAACACCAGCACCCCTAGCGCGGTCAACAACAAGCCTTTCTGTCGGTCCTGCACCTCAGACTCCCCGCTCCAGCACGCAGACCGGGCGCGTGCGTGCGCCCTTCAAACCAACGCGTAGCTGTCGGTCAGCAAGGTACCGAAACCCTGCGGGCGGTGCACGCAGCCGGCCAGTTGCAGGGCATGCCAGAACAGCGCCTGGTTGCTGGAGATCACCGGCAACCCCAGACTGCGCTCCAGCTCAGCGAGCATGCCCAGGGTGCGCAGGTTGGTGCAGGAGAGGAACAACGCGTCGACCCGCTGGCCGATCAGCAACTCGCGCGCCGCCTGCTCGATGGCCGCCTCGGGAATCCGCGGGATCTCGGCATCTTCCAGCACGCCGAAGGTGCCGAAGGCGGCGACCTCCAGGCCAGCCTGGCGCAACCCCTGGTAGATCGGGTAATTGACCTCGCCGATGTACGGCGTGAGCACGGCGATGCGCCGCGCGCCCAGGCCGCGCAGAGCCGCCTTGACCGCACTCCAGGGGTTGGTCACCGGCACGCCGGGGTGGGCCCGGTTGATCAAGCGACTCACCTCCTGTTCGCCGATCAGCATGCTGCCCGAGGTGCAACCGAACGCCAGCACGTCCAGGGGCAGCCCCGGCACCAGCAGGGCGCTGGACTGAGTCAGGCCCTGGGCCATGTTGCGCAGCCCCTGCGGAGTGACCGTCGGACTGCAGGGCGTGCGCGTGCTGTACAGCTCGACCCGCTCGCCGAGCAGCTGGCGCCATTCGTTTTCCAGGGTGAAGTCGCTGGCCAGTTGCACCAGGCCGATGCGCACATGACCGTCATCCGTCGTGCGTTGATGCGCGAAGATGCGTTGCAGGTCCAGAAAGCCGGCGAAGGACAGCTCCATCTCAGGCCTCCTCAAGCAGGCGCGCGGCGTAGTTGGCGATGGCGGTGTCCTGCACCCCGGTGCCGGTCAGGTCGCACACCGTGATCTGCTCGGCGCCGCGGCGGACCTGGCGGCCCTCGGCGATCAGGCTGCCCAGCTCGAACACCTCGCGCTGCAGCGCCGGAGCGTGATGCAGCTCGCCGAGGGCGCGGGACTGGCTGAGGCGATCGACTACCACGACATCGGCACTGGCCAGGATGGTCGCCTCCAGTTCGTTCTTGTGCGGGTTGTCCGAGCCCATGGCGGTGACGTGCACTCCCTTGGGCAGGTCGCTCCAGCGCAGCACCGGCTCGCGCGCCGGGGTGGTGGTGACCACGATGTCGGCCTCGGCGCAGGCCGCGGCGGCGCTGTCGTGCACCGTCACCGTCAGGCCATGACGTTCCTGCATGAGCGCGGCATAGGCCTCGGCCTTGGCGCGGTCGCGGGCGTACACATGCACCTCACGGATATCGCGCACCAGGCGCAAGGCCGCGACCTGCAATTCGGCCTGCAGGCCGGCGCCGATCACCGCGACGCGCTGGGCGTCCTCGCGGGCCAGGTGCTTGGCGGCGATGGCGCCGGCCAGGGCGGTGCGGATGTCGGTCAGGTAGCCCTCGTCGAACAGCACCGCCTCGACCAGCCCGGTCTTGGCCGAAAACAGCAGCATCAGACCGTTGAGGCTGGGCAGGCCGAGCTTGGGGTTGTCGAAGAAGCCGGGGCTGATCTTCACCGCGAAACGCGGCCAGCCTTGGATGTGCGCGGTCTTCACGTCGACCTCGCCGTTGCTCTCGGCGATGTTCATGCTGAGGATCGGCGGCATCGCCACCTCGTCGCGGCCAAGGGCGGCGAAACCAGCCTCCACGGCCTCCAGGGCGGCCGGGTCGAGCTTGACCCGCTCGGCGATCTGCTGGCGGTTATAGATGTTCATAGGGACGCTCTCCGGCCAGGCGGCAGGCCTCGGAAAAGGTGGCGGTGGACAGGTTCTGGCCGCTGACCACGAACGCCACGCGGCGTCCGCTCAGGTCCAATTGGTGCTGCTCGACGGCGGCCACACCGACCGCGGCGGCGCCCTCGACCAGGAGTTTTTCTTCGCGCAGGAAATGCAGCATGGCGCGGGCGATCTGCGCCTCGTCGACCTTGTAGCCGCGGTCCATGTAGCGCTGGGTCATGGCGAAGCTCCAGGCGTTATCCAGGCCAATGCCGCCGCCCAGGCTGTCGGCCAGTGATGCCACCTCGGGCACCTGCAGCGGATGGCCGGCGGCCAGGCTCTCGAGCATCGCCGCGCCCTGGTTCATGCTCACGCCGATCACCTCGGCCCGCGGATTGATGCTCTTGACCGCCAGACCGATGCCGGCGATCAGGCCGCCACCGGACAGACCGGCGAACAGCAGGTCGATGTCCGGCTGCTCCTCCATGATCTCCAGGCCGCAGGTGCCCTGCCCGGCGATCACCAGCGGGTCGTCGAACGGCGAGACATAGGCCAGGCCCTGTTCGTCGCGCAGGCGGCGCGCCTCGACATCGGCCTCGTCCTGGGCTTCGCCGTGGATCACCAGCTCGGCGCCGCTCTGGCGCAGGGCCTCGACCTTGTTCTCCGGCACCAGGCGCGAGATGCACACCCTGACCGGAATGCCCAGGTGCTGGCCGGCATAGGCCAGGGCGCGGCCGAAGTTGCCGGTGGACATGGTCACCACGCCGCGCTGTCGCTGCGCGGCATCCAGGCCGAGCAGCGCGTTGACCGCGCCGCGCAGCTTGAAGGCGCCGGTGGGTTGCAGACAGTCCAGCTTCAGCCAGGCCTCGCAGTTCCAGCGCCGCGACAGTGATTCGGAACGCACCAGCGGGGTGCGCAGGGCCAGGCCGGCGATGCGCTGGCGCGCCCGGTAGATGTCTTGCAGGGTCAGTTGTTCGTTCATGTGCAAAATCCAACCTGTGAACGCAAGCGGGGGCCACCGTCTCGATGCCCCCGCGTTGACCTGGCCGGTTACTTGGCCTGCCAGGCGCCGCTGCTGATCAGCTTGTCGGTGACCTTGTTCACCGCCCGCTCGGCGCGGCCGACGATGTCGTCGACCTCGCCACGGCTGACCACCAGCGGCGGGGCGAAGCCGAGGATGTCGCCGTGCGGCATGGCGCGGGCGATCAACCCTTCTTCCAGGCAGGCCGCGGAGATCTGCGCGCCGACCTTGAGGTTGGGGTCGAAGTGCTGGCGCTTGCTGCGATCGCTGGAGAACTCCAGGGCCGCCAGCAGGCCGATGCCGCGAGCCTCGCCGACCAGCGGATGCTGGCCGAAGCTTTCCTGCATGCGTTGCTGCAGGTAGGCGCCGGTGTCGCGCGCGTTGCCGGTGAGGTTCTCGCGCTCGATGATGTTCAGGTTGGCGATGGCCGAGGCGATGCCCATCGGGTGGCCGGAATAGGTGTAACCGTGGCCGATGGCGCCGTAGGTGTCGGTGCCCTGCTCCAGCACTTGCCACACGCGCTCACCGACGATCACCCCGGACAGCGGCTGGTAGGCCGAGGTCAGGCCCTTGGCCACGGTGATCAGGTCGGGCTTCATCTCGTAGTACTGCGAGCCGAAGTCCACGCCCAGACGCCCGAAACCGCAGACCACTTCGTCGGCGATCAGCAGGATGTCGTACTTGTCCAGCACCTTGCGGATCTCCGCCCAGTAGCCCTGCGGTGGCGGCACGATGCCGCCGGTGCCGAGCACCGGCTCGCCGATCATCGCCGCGACCGTATCCGGGCCTTCGGCGAGGATCATCTCCTCGAGCTTCTGCGCGCAGTAGCGGGAGAACTCCAGCTCGCTCATGGCGTCGTCGGGACGGCGGTAGTAGACCGGCGCAACGGTGTGCTTGATGCGCTCCAGCGGCAGGTCGAAGTGGGCGTGGAACACCGGCAGGCCGGTCATGGAGCCGGAGGCGATGCTCGAACCGTGGTAACCACGGTCGCGGGAGATGACCTTCTTCTTCTCCTTACGGCCGAGGATGTTGTTGTAGTACCAGACCAGCTTGAGCTGGGTCTCGTTGGCGTCCGAGCCGGACATGCCGTAGTAGACCTTGCTCATGCCCTGGCCGGCGAGCTTGACGATGCGCTCGGACAGGCTGGCCATGCCCTCGGTCGTGTGGCCGACATAGGTGTGGTAGTAGGCCAACTGCTTGGCCTGCTCGTAGATCGCCTCGGCCATCTCGGTGCGGCCGTAGCCGATGTTCACGCAGTACAGGCCGGCGAAACCATCGATGAACTCGTTGCCCAGCGAATCCTGAATGCGGATGCCCTGAGCGCCAGTGATGATCCGTGCCGGGCTCTCGCCGTGGGCGTGCTGCTTGAGGTGGGTGGAGGCGTGGAAGACGTTCTGGCGGTCGATCTCGATGATCTTCTGGGTGTCGATGGTCATGGCAATGCCCTCAGGTTATTTGTTAACGGTTCCAGCTAGGTTTTCCTTGTTAGAAAACCTAGCGAGCGAAGGCTAGGCAGCGCATAGCGCACGAAGCCCGCAGTAGTTTTCAGCTACCGCTGGCGCTGGGCAGGTTGCCCAGGCAGTAATATTTGATCTGGCTGTACTCATCGAGGCCGTGCCGCGAGCCCTCGCGGCCGAGGCCGGATTGCTTGACGCCGCCGAAGGGCACGGGCGGGCCGGTCATCTTCACCGAGTTGACGCTGACCATGCCGAACTCCAGGCCGCGCAGCAGGCGCCACACCTGGCGCATGTCGTAGCCGTAGACGTAGGCGGCCAGGCCATACTCGGTGTCGTTGGCCTGGGCGATCAGCTGCTCCAGGTCGTCCCAGGCCAGCACGCCGGCCACCGGGGCGAAGTTCTCCTCGCGGTAGACGCGCATGTCCGCGGTCACATCGGCCAGCAGGGTCGGCATGAAGAAGTTGCGCCCCGGCGCCTGCTCCTGGTCACCGACCAGCAGGCGCGCGCCCTTGGCCACGGCGTCGTCCACCAGTTCCTGGGCCTTGGCCACCGCCTTGGCGTTGATCAGCGGGCCCTGGTTGACCCCGCGAATCAGGCCGTTGCCCACGGTCAGTTCGCCCATGCGCCGGGCAAAGGCGTCAAGGAAGGGCTCATACAGCGAGCGATGCACGAAGATCCGGTTGGCCGCCAGGCAGTCCTGGCCGGTGGTCTGGAACTTGGCGTCGATCGCCGCCTGGGCGGCCTGTTCCACGTCCATGTCCGGCAGCACGATAAAGGGCGCGTTGCCGCCCAGTTCCATCGAGCACTTCTTCACCGTGGCCGCGGCCTGCTGCAGCAGCAGGCGGCCGACCCGGGTCGAGCCGGTGAAGGACAGCGCCTTGACCTTGTCGCTGGCGCAAAGCACCTGGGAGACCATCTGCGGCTCACCGGTGATGACGTTGAACACCCCGGCGGGGAAGCCGGCGCGCTCGGCCAGCTCGGCCAGGGCCAGGGCGGAGAACGGCGTCTCACCGGCCGGTTTGACCAGCACGGTACAACCGGCGGCCAAGGCCGCGGCGGCCTTGCGGGTAATCATCGCGCAGGGGAAATTCCACGGCGTGATCAGCGCGGCGACGCCGATCGGCTCGCGCACGCTGCCCAGTTGGGCATTGTGGATATGGCTGGGAATGGTCTCGCCGTAGGCGCGGCGCGCCTCTTCGGCAAACCAGCGGATAAAGGAGGCGGCGTAGTCGATCTCGCCACGGGCCTCGTCCAGCGGCTTGCCCTGCTCCAGGGTCATCAGCCGGGCCAGGTCTTCCTTGTTGGCCAGCAGCAGGTCGTGCCACGTGTTGAGGATGGCGCCACGCGCCTCCAGCGACAGTGCGCGCCAGGCCGGTAAGGCGGCAGCGGCGGCATCGATAGCGGTGCCAACCTGGCCCTCATCGAGCTGGGTGCAGTGGCCGATGGTTGCCTCGGTCGCAGGGTCGATAACCGCCTCGTCGCGGCCATCACTGCCGGCTATCCATTTGCCGTCGACGTAGGCCAACTGGCGGACCAGGCGTGGATCTTCGAGTTTGTGCATGGACTGCGTCCCCTCTACAGGCCCGACCGCGGACAATCCGCGAGGCAGGGCGTGGTGCGTGTTTACGGCTTCCACTCTAGGGGTGATCGGGCGCCGATTTTTTCTCTTCAGCGGGCTCTTGCTTGCGCTTTTTTTGCTTTGCGGCAGGGCGATTGACGGTTTTTTCGGCGGTACCACGAACCTGCGCCCGACCTAGCCGTCACGCCGACTCGACGTCCACTTGCAACGGCGGCTCGCTGTGCTTGATGGTCTTGGTGACTATGTAGGTGAAGTAGCGTTCGATACCCAGGTCGGCCATCAGCCAGCGGTCGATCAGCCGCTGGTACTGGTCGATGTCGCGGACCATGACCTTGACGAGGTAGTCGATGCCGCCGCCGGTGGCGTAGCACTCGGTGACTTCGGGGCAGTCCTGCATGGCGCGCTCGAAGCGCTGGAAGGCTTCACGGTTGTGCTGCTTGAGGCTGATCTCCACCAGCACCGCGGCGCGTTTGCTGAGGATCTCGGGATTCAGCTGCGCGCCGTAACCGCGAATGATGCCGGCCTCCTCCAGACGCTTGACCCGCTCCCAGCAGGGGCTGACCGACAGGCTGATGGCTTCGGCCAGGCTGGACTTGGTGATGCGGCCGTTGTGCTGAAGGATGCGCAGAATCTTCAGGTCGTAACTGTCCAGACGCATAGAAGCGCTCCGGCGCAGGGCGATACCTGCGCGCCAGGTGTAACGAAGCCGGCGAGATGACCCCGCCGGCCAGTGAAGCGCCGCTTACTGCTGTTCCAGCGCGGCGATTTCCTTCTCCAGCGCCTGCAGGGTGGCACCGGCTTCGGGCCCGGCCAGTTCGACCAGCTTGTCGCGCATCGGCAGGCTGGCCTTGCGGAAGGCGGCTTGCTCTGCTTCGTTCAGGTGCACCAGTTCGATGCCCGGCTTGAGCTGCTGGATCTTCGCCAGACGCTCCTTGTTGTACTGCGCCTGGGTGTCGAAGATGTACGGGCCCAGCTCAGTCACGGTCTCGTCGATAATCTTCTGCTGCTCGGCCGGCAACCCCTGGTACCAGGACTCACTGGACAACACGGCGACGGTGAACTGCTGATGGCCGGACCAGGTCAGCACATCGGTCACTTCATAGAACTTCATCTCTTCGATGGCGAAGATCGGGTTCTCCTGACCGTCGATCATCTTCAGCTGCAGCGCGCCATAGACCTCCGAGTAAGGCAGCGGGGTGGGCACCGCACCGAAGGATTTGTAGGTTTCCACCAGCATCGGCGAGGCCATCACGCGCATCTTCACGTTGTCGAAATCGGCCGGCTTACGCACCACCTTGTTGGTGGTCCAGACCATTTCGCCTTCCGGGTACATGCTCAGCAGGCGCAGGTTGCGGGTCTTCAGCTTGTCGGCCATGGGGCCGTAGATGGTCGGGCTCTCGGTCAGCACCTTGAGGTTGACCTGGTTGTCCTGGGACAACAGGTAGGGCACCGAAAACACCTGCATCGACGGCGCGGTGGAACCGAGAATGCCGGTCGAGCCATGGGCGAACTGCAGCACGCCGTTGGCCACCAGCTCGGTCAAATCCTCCGACTCGCCGAGCGCACCGTAGGGGTAGACGGTGACGCTGATCTTGCCGCCGCTCTTCTGCTCCACCAGCTGCTTGAACTTCTGCGCGTAGGCGTCCTGCACGCTGCCGCTGATTTCCTCGAGGGCGAACTTCCATTCCTCCGCCGCCACCAGGCTGGCCTGACCGATCAGGGTCAGGCCCATGGCTGCGACCAGGGCTGCTTTCTTCAATGTGCTGAATCTGCTCATGGTGAAGTCTCCGCTGTTGTTATTGACTGGAAAACCAACTGCGTCCGCCGGACGTCAGCCTTCGACTATGTCGGCGATCACCGCCAGGGTGTCACCTATGTCCACCAGCGCCGGGAAGCGCCGCGCCACCAGCATGCCGTCACGCTCGGCGCGGTATTCCACCGCCGGGGTGCCGGTGCGCTCGAAGGCATGCACCCGCGCCACCAGATCGCCGCAGCGCACCCGATCGCCCAGGCTGAGGGTGAGTTCGAGAATGCCGCGGTGCACGCTCTGCACGTAGCAGCTGGCGTCGGGCATATCCAGCTGCAGCGCCGGTTCGTCCGCCAGCTCCGGCTCGCCTGCGATGATCCCGGCGAACTTGAGGAAGTTGCGCACGCCGCGGTCGGCCAGGGCCATGGTCTGCGGCGTGCTGGTGCCGCCACCGCGCAGCTCGGTGGTGACGAACACCTTGCCCTGGGCTTCCACGGCGGTGTCGTACAACGACGCCGCATCCAGCTCGAAGAGGATCATGCTGGCGGCGGTGCCGAACAGCCGGGCGCCTTCGATGCACTTGGCCTCCTGTGCGGGGTCGGGCAGCCGGTGGGCCGCGGCGAAGGGCAGGATATCCAGGGTCTTGCCACCGGAATGGATGTCCAGAGCGTAGTCACACAAGGGAATCAGGTAGCGCTGGAAGTAGTCGGCGATGCGCTCGGTCATCGCCCCGTGGGGATTGCCGGGGAACGAGCGGTTCATGTTGCCCTTGTCGATCGGCGAGGTGCGGCTGCCGCTCTGCACCGCCGGGTAGTTCATCGCCGGCACTATGATCACCCGGCCCTGGATGTCCTCGGCACGCAGCTCACCGGCCAGCTTGAGCAGCGCGGTGATGCCCTCATACTCGTCGCCGTGGTTGCCGCCGGTGAGCAGCGCCGTGGGGCCGCTGCCGTGCTTCACCACCGTGATGGGAATCATGATGCAGCCCCAGGCCGACTGGTCATGGGAGTACGGCAGCTTGAGGAAGCCGTGCTGCACGCCGTCACGCTCGAAATCGAGGGTGACGCTGATGGTGCTTTCATGGAGCTCGGTGAGGGTCGTGAGACTGCTCGCCTGGAGTTCCGCTTCGGGTGCAATGTTCATGGCTGCAATACTCATCTCAGGCCTTGACGAACAACTGGCGCGGGTAGTCGCAGAGGGTTTCCGCGCCGCTGTCGGTGATCAGAATGCTTTCGGTGGTCTCCAGCCCCCAGTCGTCCAGCCACAGGCCCGGCATGAAGTGGAAGGTCATGCCCGGCTGCAACAGCGTGATGTCGCTCTCGCGCAGGCTCATGGTGCGCTCGCCCCAATCCGGCGGATAACTCAGTCCGATCGGGTAGCCACAACGGTTGTCACCGCGGTCATAGCCGTAACGGCGCAGGCTGCTGTTCAGTTCGCGGGCGATGTCGCCGCAGGTATTGCCCGGCTTGGCCACCGCCAGACCCGCTTCGAGGCCGGCGTTGATCGCCTCTTCGGCCTTGCGGAACGCCGCCGAGGGCTCGCCCAGGTAGACGGTGCGTGACAGCGGGCAGTGGTAGCGCTTGTGGCAGCCGGCGATCTCGAAGAAGGTGCCTTCGCCCTTCTTGAACGGCCGATCATCCCAGGTCAGGTGCGGTGCCGAGGCGTCCTTGCCCGAGGGTAGCATCGGTACGATGGCCGGGTAGTCGCCGAACTTGCCGTCGTGACCGGCGCAGGCCACTCGATAGATCTCGCCGACCAGCAGGTTCTTCGGCAGGCCCGGTTCGATCATCTCGACGATGGCGCGGTGCATGTTCTCGACGATGCGCGCGGCGACGCGCATGTACTCGACTTCCTGCGGTGACTTGATCGCCCGGCACCAGTTGACCAGGCCCGTGGCGTCGATCAGCTGGGCCTGGGGCAGGCCGCGCTTGAGCGCCTCATGCGCGGTGGCGCTGTAGTAGTAGTTGTCCATTTCCACGCCGATCATCCCGGCGGTCCAGCCGCGGCCCGGGAGGATTTCCTCACAGAGGTAGTCGAGCGCATGGTGCGGCGGGTTCATCACGTAGCGGTCGCTGTAGGAGGCGATATCCTCCTCGGGCAGGTAGACGGTGCGGCGCGCGCCGTTGGCATCGATGCCACGCCCGTACCACAACGGATTACCGCTCTGGCCCACCACCACACATTGCGGGGTGTAGAACGACCAGCCGTCATAGCCGGTCAACCAGGCCATGTTCGAAGGATCATGTACGATCAGGCTGGCGAGCCCCCGCTCAGCCATGGCGGCGCGCACCTTGGCCAGACGCTGGGCGTACTCTGCACGGCTGAAATTCAACGCAATTTCACTCATGACAGCATCTCGAAAGCGAACGCGGATGCGTTCAGGTCTCTATAAACCGGCGTAACGACCGGGCGATTATGCAATGTACTGAAATCTGCTAGAGTGACCACATCAAATACAGGTCAATCCGCATAAGACCCATACTTATGATCATTACAATTTTCGTCAAGAACTTTATTGAACCATGACAATTAACCTGAAGCCCTTTATCCGCTCCGGCCAGCCCAAATACCTGGCCATCGGCAATGCCCTCAATGAGGCGATCAATGCCGGCGCACTGCAGCCTGGCAGCAAGCTGCCGACCCATCGCGAGCTGGCGGAAACCCTGGGGGTCAGCGTGCAGACGGTGAGCAATGCCTACGCTCACGCGGAGAAGCAGGGCGCCATCTATGCCCAGGTCGGCAGCGGCACCTTCGTCCGCAGTCGTCACGTCAGTCATGAGTCGGACTACCTGTCCACCGATGAACATGAGGACCCCAGCCGCGGCATCGACCTGTCCACCGCCCACCCGGTGTGCACCCAGCGCCACGTCAAGCTGTACCGCGAAGGTCTGGAGCGTCTGGCCAAGGAAGGCCGCGATGATTTCATCACCTCCTTCCACCCGACCCAGGGCCTGACCCAGCACCGCGAGGTGGTCAGCAGCTGGCTGGCACAGCAGAAGATGCCGGCCGATCCCGATCACATGCTGTTCTGCAACGGCGCCGCGCACGCCCTGACCATCGCCATGGCCACCGTGCTCAAGCCGGGCGATACGGTGCTCTGCGAACGAGAAACCTGCATGTTGCTGCTGGCCCTGGCGCAGACCCTGCACTTCAACCTCAAGGGCCTGGCCACCGACGACCAGGGCCTGCTGCCCGAGGCGCTGGAAGCAGCCTGCAAGCAGGGCGGCGCACGGGTGCTGTTCTGCACCCCGACCATGAACAACCCGACCACCGACACCATGGGCCTGGAACGCCGCCAGGCCATCGCCGAGCTGGCCCGCCGCTACGACCTGACAGTGGTCGAGGACGACGTCTACGGCGCCCTGCAACCGGATCGTGCGCCACCGCTGTCAGCCTTGATTCCCGAGCGCAGCTTCTACGCCACCAGCCTGACCAAGGTCAGCCTGCCTGGTATGCGCGCCGGCTACCTGATCACCCCGCCGCACCTGGTTCAGCAGGCTATCGGCCGCCTGCGCAGTACCACCTGGATGGCCACCCTGATGCCGTTCGAAATCGCCAGCTGGTGGATGCAGGACGGCACCCTGGAGCGCATGATTACCTTCCAGCAACAGGAGCTGGCCGCGCGCCAATTGATGGCCCGCGAACTGCTCAGCGGTTGCCGCTTCAAGGCCCACCCCAATGGCATGCACATCTGGGCCGAATTGCCGGCCCACTGGCAGCCGGAGAAGTTCGCCCGCCGCGCCCGCCAGGAGGGCGTGATGATCTTCCCGGCCGAACCCTTCCTGGCCAGTGCCGATCGCAGCAATCAGCATGTGCGCATCAGTCTGGGCGCGGAACAGAGCCGTTCGCGCCTGCAGAGCGGCTTGAGTACGCTCAATGGCCTGTTCGACGAGACGCCGCCGCCGATGCATTTCGTGTTCTGAAACGGCGCACCAATCATTACACTCGCCCTATTATCGAACATTTGTAATGATTCAAATAATTAATTGACATGATTTTTGCCCGGCGATATGTTCTAGCCTCCACAACAATAAAAGTGTCCAGCCGCATGTCGCTGGGCTGGAGGTGGCGATGCTTTGGTTGCGTAAACTGGACTGGGCGCTGGAAAAGCTTGAAGCCTGGATCCTCGCCAGTTCGATCCTGGCGATGGCGCTGAACTCGGTCAGCAACGTGTTCGGCCGCTACCTGTTCAACCAGAGCCTGTACTTCTCCGAGGAGCTCAACCAGTTCCTCATCATCTTCGTCACCTTCGTCGGTTGCAGTTACGCCGCCCGACAGAGTCGGCACGTAAGCATGAGTGCATTCATCGAGCATCTCACCGGCAAGCCGGCCGCCGTCACCCTGCTGCTGATCAACCTGCTCACCGCCGCCCTGATGCTCTGGCTGGCCTGGGCTGCGGTGGGTTATGTGCAATCGGCAGCGCGCATCGGCCGCTCCTCCTCCGCACTGCAGGTACCGCTGCACTACATCTACCTGTTGATCCCCCTGGGCCTTGGCATGAGCGGCTTGCAGTTCCTGCGCCACGCCTTCACCCAGTTGCTGGTGCTACTCGGTCGCCGTGAGGCGCCGCCGCGCCACGTCGATGCCCCTCTCCCGCCCCAAGCCTGAGCCGCCGCTAATGGACATGACCACCACACTCCTGATCATCATGCTGGTGCTGCTGTTGGCCGGTTTCCCGATGATGGTTACCCTGCTCGCCGCCGCAGCCGCCGGCTTCGTGTTTTTCTTCAACATGGGCCCGGAGTTCATCATCCAGCAGATGATTGCCGGCATCCGCCCCTCCGCCCTGGTGGCGGTGCCGATGTTCATTCTCGCCGCCGATATCATCACCCGCGGCGCCACCGCCAATCGCCTGCTGGACGTCGCCATGGCATTCGTCGGCCACGTGCGTGGCGGCATGGCGGTGACCACCGCATTGAGTTGCGCGCTGTTCGGCGCGCTGTCCGGCTCGACCCAGGCGACTGTGGTCGGGGTGGGCAGCATCATGCGCCCGAAGATGCTCCAGCAGGGCTACAAGGACAGCTTCGCCATCGCCCTGATCATCAACGCCTCGGACATCGCCCTGCTGATTCCACCGAGCATCGGCATGATCATCTATGGCGTGGTGTCCGGCACCTCGGTGGCCGAACTGTTTATCGCCGGTATCGGCCCAGGGCTACTGTTATTGCTGCTGCTGGCCGGCTACTGCTATGGCTACGCCCGTGTGGTGGGCATTCCCCAGGGCGAGAAATTCAGTTGGACCGAGCGCCTGCGCACCTGTCGCCGCGCCATATTGCCGCTGCTGTTGCCGGTGATGACCATCGGCGGCATCTACACCGGCGTGTTCAGCCCCACCGAGGCCGCCGCGGTGTCGGTGCTCTACGCGTTGATCTTGGAGGTGTTGATCTTTCGCCGGGTGAAGCTCGGCGACCTGTCCAGCATCGCCCTGTCCACCGGTCTGATTACCGCCGTGGTGTTCATCCTGGTGGGCGCCGGCTCGGCGTTCTCCTGGGTGATCTCCTTCGCCCAGATCCCGCAACAGATCCTCAGCGGTATCGGCCTGATGGATGCGTCGCCGACCGGGCTGCTGATCATCATCTCGATCGCCTTCTTCATCGGCTGCATGTTCGTCGACCCGATCGTGGTGATGCTGATCCTGGTGCCGATCTTCGCTCCGGCGGTCAAACTGTCCGGGCTCGATCCGGTGCTGGTGGGCACCATCATCACCCTGCAGGCGGCCATCGGCTCGGCTACGCCACCGTTCGGCTGCGACATCTTTACCGCCATCGCGGTGTTCCGCCGACCCTACTTCGAGGTGATTCGCGGCAGCCTGCCGTTCTTCGTCATCCTGCTGCTGACCTCGGTGCTGTTGATCATGTTCCCGCCGATCACCCTGTTCCTGCGCGACTTGGCGTTCCGCTAGCAGGCAGTCGCTGCACAGCGGGTGCCGAGTCGCCGCCATGCTGGGTTACGCCGCGCACCAGGCGTTGCCTTGAGCGGATATTACTCAAGCGGCTAACCCATCCTACGACTTGTAGCTGATGGCTGGCCGCTTGCAGCGACCGTCATTCGCCGCCGACGGCGAAGTTCGGCAGGCTGTTGACCGGCTGGCTGAAGTCGAACGGGATCGACTCCAGGGCCAGACCGACATTGCGCTGCACCACGAAGTGCAGGTGCGGGCCGGTGCTGTTGCCGGTATTGCCGGAGCGGGCGAGCAGGCTGCCGACCTGCACCCGACGCCCTTCCTGGACCTGTACCGAACCCTTCATCAGGTGCAGGTAAACGCCCATGGTGCCGTCGTCATGGAGGATGCGCACGTAGTTGCCAGAGGGGTTGTTGCCGCGCCCGCTCTGGCGGTTCTCGGTCTTCACCACCACCCCGGCGCGCGCGGCAATGATCGGCGTGCCCTCGGGCATGGCGATGTCCAGGGCGTAGCGACCTTTCGGGGTGAAGTGGCTGTATTTGCCGTTGGCGCCCTGACTCAGGCGAAACGGCCCCCCGCGCCAGGGCAGCGGATAGCGGTTCTGCGTCGGCAGCAAACGCGGGTCGCCGAGGGCATAGCGCAGCTTGGGCGTGTAACTCAGGGGCTGGCTGGGGTCGCGCGCGGCCAGGGTGGCCAGGCGGATCTTGCTGCGCGGCGGCAACACCCAGGTGATCGGCTGGTCTGGCGCGCCGACGGCATTGCGCACCTGCTCCAGCTTCAGCTCGATCTGCACCGGCGCATAGAGGTCATTGCGCACCAGCAGGGTCTCCCCGGCGGCGTGTTTCTTGGTTTCCAGTTTCACCTGGTTATCCAGGCGCTCGACCATGCGATCGCGAAACACGAACACCTGCGCCCCCGGCGCCGCCTGGTCGGTATAGGTGACCACGCCGTTGGCATCGGTGTATTTGTAGATGGTCAAGGCAGCCGCGTGGCCGGCCACGGCCAACAAGCTGCAGAGTAGTATCAGGCGCCCTAGCATAAACACTCGGATCTTATAGTTTTTCGATATCCAGATTATGCAGACTAGCAGCCCACCTCACGCGGCGCGAGCCAATGCGCTCAGGGTTGTGCGCCAGCTCGCGCACGACCTGTTCACCGGACTGTTTAAGCTCGCGCGCCCGGCCGGGTGGTTACGTCCCCAAGTTAGGCGCCGGGGCTGAAATGCTTTTGCGCGGTACCGCGAGCGATCAGGCGCGACAGGTAGTCGAGTTTTTGCGGATCCTGATCGACGAAGCGCAGGGTCAGTTGCAGCCACTCGCTGTCGGCTTTCGGCTCGAAGGCGGCGATGGCATGCAGGTAACCGTTGAGCCGCGCCACTTCGCCGCCCTCGCCTTGCTCCAGGTCGAGCACCGCGCTTTCCAGAACCTGGGGTAGCTGCTCGCCGCGCTTGACCAGTAGCTGGGCGTCCTTGAGGCTCAGCGCCTTGATCACGCAGGCCATGCTACCGGCGGGCAGGCGCAGCTGGCCCTGGCCGCGCCCGGACGGCGCTGCCTTGGCCGGCGCCGCCGGCTGAGCGCTGAAGCTCGCCGCCGGGGCAACAGCGGCGGGCGCGCTGGGTTTGATCACCTCGGCCTTGCCACCAGTCAGGGCGGACAGCGAGTCATTGGCAAATGCCGCTGTCATCGCCTTGGGCGTGTTGCTCAGCAAGGATTGCAACTTGCCGGTGCGACTCAAGGCCTTCTTCACCTTGGTCACCAACTGCTCGTTGGAGAAGGGCTTGCCAATGAAATCGGTGACACCGGCCTGAATCGCCTGCACCACGTTGTCCTTGTCGCCCCGGCTGGTGACCATGATGAAGGGCACGCTTTTCAGGTTGTCCTGTTCGCGGCACCAGCTGAGCAGTTCGAGTCCGGTCATTTCCGGCATTTCCCAGTCACAGAGGATCAGGTCGACGCTCTGCCGTGCCAGCATTTGCTGGGCTTTGCGGCCATTGATGGCTTCCTCGATCTTCACCCCGGGGAAGTGATCGCGCAGACCCTTTTTCACCAGATCACGGATAAAGGTTGCGTCGTCCACCACCAGCACGCTGACTTTGCTCATCGGCCACTCCCATACGAATGCGCCTAAGCATAATCGCCGCAAGCGGGCGAAGGCCAACCCTAACGCCGCGAAATGCTGGCCAGGGGCATGCCAACCAGCACTGCGTGGCACTGACTCCCGCGCACAGCACCGAGGGCTATGCCGTGCTGTAGCCCACTATATTGCCGAGCGCGGGCCCAGAATCTAGCACCTGGCTGAGGGCTTAGCTGTCCTTGCCTTTGCCTTGCACTTCTTCCTGCATGCGGGTCAGGCCGATGTGTTTCACGTCGGTGCCGCGCACCAGGTAGATCACCAGTTCGGCAATATTGCGTGCATGATCGCCAATGCGTTCCAGCGAGCGCAGCGCCCAGATCACGTTGAGCACCCGGGAGATCGAGCGCGGGTCTTCCATCATGTAGGTGACCAGCTCGCGCAGCGCGGTCTTGTACTCGCGGTCGACGGTCTTGTCGTATTGCGCCACCGACAGCGCCAGGTCGGCGTCGAAGCGGGCGAAGGCGTCCAGCGCCTCGCGCACCATCTTGCGCACCTGGTCGCCGATATGGCGGATTTCCACATAGCCGCGCGGCGCTTCGCCTTCTTCGCACAAGAGAATCGCGCGCTTGGCGATCTTGGTCGCCTCGTCGCCGACGCGCTCGAGGTCGATCACGGCCTTGGAGATGCTGATGATCAAGCGCAAGTCGGAAGCCGCCGGCTGGCGACGGGCGAGGATGCGCACGCACTCCTCGTCGATATTGCGCTCCATCTGGTTGATCTGGTCGTCGACTTCGCGCACCTGCTGGGCCAGGCCGGAATCGGCATCGATCAACGAAGTGACCGCGTCGTTGACCTGCTTCTCGACCAGTCCGCCCATCGCCAGGAAGTGGCTGCGCACCTCCTCCAGCTCGGCGTTGAACTGCTGAGAGATGTGATGGGTGAGGCTGTCTTTGTTGATCATGTGCGAACCCTTGATTTAACCGGATACGTTTACTGTTAGGGATGGGCTTTGGCGGAGGGTGCTGGCCAAGGAGGCGGAACGCAGACAGTACATATCAGTACGGCAAGTTCCGCCGACACAGGCCAGCGCACTCCGACATGGCCATCAACCGTAGCGGCCGGTGATGTAGTCTTCTGTCTGCTTCTTCGCCGGGTTGGTGAACAACGCGTCGGTATCGCCGAACTCGATCAGCTTGCCCATGTACATGAACGCGGTGTAGTCCGACACCCGCGCGGCCTGCTGCATGTTGTGGGTGACGATGACGATGGTGTACTTGGACTTCAGCTCGTAGATCAGCTCTTCGACCTTGAGCGTGGAGATCGGATCGAGGGCCGAGCAGGGTTCGTCGAGCAGCAGCACTTCCGGCTGCACCGCCACGGTCCGGGCGATCACCAGACGCTGTTGCTGACCACCGGACAAACCCAGCGCCGAGTCGTGCAGGCGGTCCTTGACTTCGTCCCACAACGCCGCGTTTCTCAGCGACAGCTCCACCGCCTCGTCGAGCACGCGCTTCTGGTTCACGCCCTGGATACGCAGGCCGTAGACCACGTTCTCGTAGATGCTCTTGGGGAAGGGGTTGGGCTTCTGGAACACCATGCCGACCCGGCGGCGCAGTTCGGCAACGTCTTCGCCCTTGCGGTAGATATTGCGGCCGTCGAGGTTGATCTCGCCTTCGACGCGGCAGCCGTCGACCAGATCGTTCATCCGGTTGAAGGTGCGCAGCAGGGTCGACTTGCCGCAGCCGGACGGGCCGATAAAGGCGGTCACGCGCTGCTTGGGAATGTTCATGCTGACGTCGAACAGCGCCTGCTTGTCGCCATAGAACAGGTTGAGGCCGGGGACTTCCAGCGCCACGCTCTCTTCTGCCAGGTTCAGGCCCTGCTTCTCGCGGCCGAGGGCAGCCATGTTGATGCCGTGGGTGGGTGCTTGGTGCTGCATGGGATGCTCCCTACGCTAACAATTCGTTGAGCACGCCCGCCGCCAGTGAGGCCGCGGGCGTAAAAGGATTAATGATCCAGCGCCTTGTACTTCTCGCGCAGGTGGTTACGAATGAACACCGCGCTGAGGTTGAGCAGGGCGATTACCAGCACCAGCAGCAGCGCGGTGGCATACACCAGCGGCCGCGCGGCCTCGACGTTGGGGCTCTGGAAGCCGACGTCGTAGATATGGAAGCCCAGGTGCATGATCTTCTGGTCGAGGTGCAGATAAGGGTAGTTGCCGTCCAGTGGCAGCGCCGGCGCCAGCTTGACCACGCCCACCAGCATCAGTGGCGCCACTTCGCCGGCGGCACGCGCCACGGCGAGAATCAGGCCGGTCATCATCGCCGGGCTGGCCATCGGCAGCACCACCCGCCACAGGGTCTCGGCCTTGGTTGCGCCGAGCGCCAAAGAGCCCTCGCGCAAGGCCCGCGGTATCCGCGCCAGGCCTTCCTCGGTGGCGACGATCACCACAGGCACGGCGAGAATCGCCAGGGTCAGCGAGGCCCAGAGCAGACCCGGGGTGCCGAAGGTCGGCGCCGGAGCGGCTTCGGGAAAGAACAAACGGTCGAGCGAGCCGCCCAACACATAGACGAAGAAGCCCAGGCCGAATACCCCGTAAACGATCGCCGGCACGCCCGCCAGGTTGTTCACCGCGATGCGAATGATCCGGGTCATAGGGCCCTGCTTGGCGTACTCGCGCAGGTAGATGGCCGCCAGCACGCCGAATGGGGTAACGATCACCGCCATGATCAGGGTCATCATCACGGTGCCGAAGATGGCCGGGAAGATACCGCCCTCGGTGTTGGCCTCACGTGGATCGTCGCTGACGAACTCCCACAGTTTGGCGAAGTAGAAAGCGAGCTTGTCGGCCGTACCCATGGCGTTCGGCTGGTAGGCGCGCACCACCTTGCCCATGCTGATTTCCTGCTCGCGGCCGTCGACCGTGCGCACCGTCACGCTGTCGCGGTTGAAGGCGTTGTTCAACTCGATCAGCTGGCTTTCCAGTACTTTGTACTCGGCATCCCATACGGCGCGCTCGGCGTCCAGATCGGCCTGGGCGGCGGCATCCAATTGCCCGTTCAACTCCAGCCGGCGCTTTTGCAGGCGCAGATTCTCGAGGCCGTGATTGATCCGGCCAATGTCCTTCTTCTCCAGCGCCGATATCTGCTTGTGCAGTTCATCGATTCGGCCAACCCGCTGCTGCAACTCGCTCCAGGCGGCGTCACCCTCGGCGACCAACTGGCCGCTCTGTTTGACGTTGACCAGGTAGCCGTAGAAGTTGCCCCATTCGCGGCGTTCCATCACCAGCAGCTTGGCCGGGGTGCGCGAGTTGCTCATCCACTCGGCCACCACCCAGTTGAAATCGGCGTTGAACAGCTCACGGTTGCCCACCTTGAGCAGTTCGCGGGTCATGAACTCACCGCCTTTGACATCCACCGGCAGTCCGGCCGCGGCCAGGCGGGCGCGCGGCACCTGCTCGGCCTGCACCAGTTCACCGGCGAGCACCCGTGGCGCTTCGCCCGGCACCTGGTAGTCGGACTCGATGACATCGGCCGGCCAGAAGTGGGCCAGGCCACGGGTGGCGATCACGGCGAGCAGGCCGATGGTCATGATCACGGCGATGGAGACCCCACCGGCCGTCATCCAGACCCAAGGGGAGCCGCTCTTGAACCAGGATTTCAGGTTTTGCTGTTTCACGGACGTCTACCTTTCCAAGTCTCAGAGCGAGGCGTATTTCTTGCGCAGGCGGGTACGAATCACCTCCGCCAGGGTATTCATCACGAAGGTGAAGGACAGCAGCACAAGCGCGGCGAGGAACAGCACGCGGTAGTGAGTACTGCCGACTTCGGATTCCGGCATTTCCACCGCCACGTTGGCGGCCAGGGTGCGCAGGCCTTCGAAGATGTTCATTTCCATGATCGGCGTGTTGCCGGTGGCCATCAGCACGATCATGGTCTCGCCAACCGCACGGCCCATGCCGATCATCAGCGCCGAGAAGATCCCCGGACTGGCGGTGAGGATGACCACCCGAGTGAGGGTCTGCCAGGGCGTGGCGCCGAGCGCCAGGGAACCGAAGGTCAGGCTCTTGGGCACGCTGAACACGGCGTCTTCGGCGATCGAGTAGATGTTCGGGATCACCGCGAAGCCCATCGCCAGACCGACCACCAGGGCGTTGCGCTGGTCGAATGGGATACCCAGGTCATTGCTCAACCACAGACGCATGTCGCCGCCGAAGAACCAGTTCTCCATGTGCCCGCTCATGCCCAGGGAGAAGGTGCCGACCAGCAGAATCACCGGGATCAGCAGCGCCGCCTCCCAGCCATCCGGAACCAGCAGGCGTACCCGCTCCGGCAGACGGCTCCAGCCATAGCCCGCCAGCAGGATGCCGACCGGGGTGAGCAATAGCAGACTGAAGATGCCCGGCAGGTGGCCCTCCACATAGGGCGCGAGAAACAGGCCGGCGAAGAATCCAAGGATCACCGTCGGCAGCGCTTCCATCAACTCGATCACCGGTTTGACCTTGCCGCGCATGGCCGGCGCCATGAAGTAGGCGGTGTAGATCGCCGCGCAGATGGCCAGCGGCGCGGCCAGCAGCATGGCGTAGAACGCCGCCTTGAGGGTACCGAAGGTCAGCGGCGAGAGGCTCATCTTGGGTTCGAAGTCGCCATTGGCCGAGGTCGACTGCCATACATACTTGGGCTCGTCATAGTTCTCGTACCAGACCTTGCCCCACAGCGAACTCCAGGACACCTCGGGGTGCGGATTGTCGACCACAAAGCGCTGCAGCTGACCCTTGGACTCGACCAGCAAACGGCTGGCGCGCGGCGACAGGGCCGCGACGCCCGGCCCCTCGGCGACCTGCTCGATCAGCAGGGTGCGGTGCGCGGTGCTGTGGAAGATGCCCAGCTGACCGCTGGCGTCCAGGGCCATGAAACCCTTGCGGCGCTGCTCGGCAATGATCTGGGTGATGGCGCTGTCACCCAACTGGAAGTCGCGGATGCGGGTCAGCGCGGCCTTGCCATCGCTATCGCGGACCATGAACCACTGGGCGATACCGCCCTTGCTGGTGCCGATCAGCATCGAAATGCCACCGAGCAGCGGGCTCACGGTGGTCACCTCGGCCTCGCCTTCGAGCAACTTGTAACGGCCGTTCAGGCTTTTGTTACGCAGGTCGAAGACATCGGCGGTGGCCTTGCCGTTGAACACATAGAGCCACTGTTGCCGCGGGTCGATGACCATGTCCTTGATCGGCTCGGCGATCTGCGGCAGCTCGATGCGCCGCTCTTCCTGAGTCACTTCGCCGCTGAACAGATTCTCTTCGCGGCTGATCGACAGCACCTGCAACTCGCTGCCGGTGGAGGCGCTGAGCAGCAGCGTATCGCCGCTCTGATTGATCGCCACGTGTTCCAGCGCACGGCCCTGGCTATCCAGGCTGATCGGCGCTTCACCGAAGGGGTACTCCAGCGTCGGGGTGATGGTCTTGACGTTGTCCGGGTAACTGACCTTATAGGCGTGCTTGAACAACAGCACCTGACCGTTGGACAGTCCCAGGGCCACGCGCTGGCTACCCGGCTGATCCTCACTGACCGAAGTGATGCTCGCATCGGCCGGTAGCGGCAACTGGTACTGGCTCAACGCCGCGCCGTTCTTCAGCGCGAAGAACTGCACCCGGCCGGCGCGATCGAGGCGCATGGCGACCTTGTTCTGCTCTTCCACGGCCAGCAGCAGTGCCTCGCCCTGCCCGGCCAGCCACTGCGGCTGCTGGGACTTGCGCGCGTCCAGCTCGGCACCGGTGAACATCGGCAGCACCACATGGGCCAGATAGAAGAAAATCAGGGTAATCGCGGCCAATACGGCAAGACCGCCGATCGACACATACCAGCGCGTCAGACGATCCTTGAGCGCACGCCGGCGGCGTTTGCGCAGCATGGCGGGGGTATTGAAGTCCAGCCGTTGGCTGCTGTTCGAAGGAGCGGTCATGGAGTCTTTGGCCAAGTCGTTCATACGAGAATCTCTGGGCGGTTGCGCGCTAGCGCCCGTGGAATGAGCTGGAGGCTAACCTAACAAGCTTGTATGACAGAAACATTACAGCACGATGACACGACGAAACCCGCCGCTCCAACTGGAGGGGCGGGTTCGCCTGAAAAACGCCGCGACCCAAGGCCGCAGCGCGGGGCCGGGTGGTGTTACAGACCGGCTTCTTTCAGGGTTTTCTCTACTACTTTGGACGGCAGTGGGATGTAACCATCCTTGACCACCACTTCCTGACCCTGCTTGGACAGCACCATCTTGATGAATTCAGCTTCCAGCGGGCTCAGGGCCTTGTTCGGCGCCTTGTTCACGTAAACGTAGAGGAAACGCGCCAGCGGGTACTTGCCAGCCAGGGCATTCGCTTCGCTGGCCTCTTCGGCTACGCCATTCTTATCGACCAGTGGCACGGCGCGAACGCTCGAGGTCTTGTAGCCGATGCCCGAGTAACCGATGGCATTCAGGGTGCTGGAGATCGACTGCACCACGGAAGCCGAACCCGGCTGCTCGTTGACGTTAGCCTTGAAGTCACCTTTGCACAGGGCTTCTTCCTTGAAGTAACCGTAGGTGCCGGACACCGAGTTACGACCGAACAACTGAACCGGCTTGCTTGCCCACTCGCCACTCAGGCCAGCATCGCCCCAGGTCTTGATCTCTTTGGCTTCACCGCACAGACGGGTGTTGGAGAAGATCGCATCGACCTGCTGCATGCTCAGGCTCTTGATCGGGTTGTCCTTATGCACGAACACCGCCAAGGCATCGATAGCGACTGGAATGGCGGTCGGCTTGTAGCCGTACTTCTCTTCGAACGCCTGCAACTCGGCATCTTTCATCTGCCGGCTCATCGGGCCGAGGTTGGAAGTGCCTTCGGTCAACGCGGGCGGCGCAGTGGAAGAACCGGCAGCCTGAATCTGGATGTTCACGTTGGGGTAGAGCTTCTTGTAGTTCTCAGCCCACAAGGTCATCAGGTTGGCCAGGGTATCGGAACCGACGCTGGACAAGTTGCCCGAAACGCCCGAGGTTTTTTCATAGGTCGGCAGAGCCGGGTCGACAGCGGCAACCGCAGTGGCGGCAGCTACGCCAGCGGCGACAAAAGTCATGGCCGCCATCAAACGCTTCAGTTTCATGCCTTGCTCCTAACAAAATCAGGGTTGAGTTGAACGGGCCCAAGTATCTGCAGGCCATGTGACCAATCTATGAAATGCATATGACAGTTAGATGACCATTGTCGATTTTTCCAGCAATCAATCATTTTTGCCGACTGCGCCGCCTCCAGCCGCGGCGCCAGAGTCGCCCGCCGACCGCCCAGTCGGTATACTGGCAAAGCCCGCAACCTGCGGGCTCCGCGCCTACAACAACAACCGCGCCGCGAGCCTTACTAAATGAACGACTTCGAACAGGATGACCCGATACCCCAAGGCGACCTCGCCTTGCAGATCACCGCACTGCCGCGCGAAACCAATGGTTTCGGCGACATCTACGGTGGCTGGCTGGTATCGCAAATGGATTTGGCTGGTACCGCCATGGCCAGCAAGGTCGCCGGTGGCCGCGTCGCCACGGTAGCGATCGATCGCATGGCGTTCCTGGTGCCGGTCGCCGTCGGCGCGCAACTGTCCTTCTACACCCAGACCCTGGAGGTCGGTCGCAGCTCGATCCAGATGCTGGTCGAAGTGTGGAGCGACGACCCGCTGTCCAGCGAGTGGCGCAAGGTCACCGAAGCGGTGTTCGTCTTCGTCGCCATCGACGGCAGCGGTCGCACCCGTCCCGTACCCGCGCGGCGCTGATCCCCAGACAGAAAAACGCCGGCTCTGGAGCCGGCGTTTTTGTACGCGATAAAACTTAACCTCGAATGTTGTAGATGTCCTTCTCGGCGTGTTCGGCGTAGTCGTACAGACGCTGCAGATACGCTTTCTGCTGCGCCCACACCTTGCTCGCCGCAGGATCGGCGGCGGCGGAGGCATCGACCACTTCGGCAGCCACGCCCTTCAGCTTGGCCAACACTTCGTCCGGCAGGCGGCGTACTTCCACGCCATCGGCCTTGAGCTGCTCCAGAGCTTCCATGTTGCGCGCATCATAGTCGTCGAGCATGTCGGCATTCACATCGCGCGCCGCGGCACGGACGATGGCCTGCAGATCGGCCGGCAGGGTTTCCCAGGCCTTGATGTTGATGTCCAGTTCGAAGGTGACGTTCGGCTCCTGCCAACCCGGGGTGTAGTAGTACTTGGCCGCTTTGTGCAGACCCAGGGCCAGGTCGTTGTACGGGCCGATCCACTCGGTGGCATCGATCGCGCCGGTTTGCAGGGCGGTGAAGATTTCACCGGCCGGCATATTGACCACGGTACCGCCCATCTTGGTCAGCACTTCACCACCCAGACCCGGGGTGCGCATCTTCAGGCCGACGAAGTCGTCGACCGAGTTGATTTCCTTGTTGAACCAGCCGGCGGTCTGTACACCCGTGGCGCCACAGGCCATCGGCAGTACGCCGAACGGCTTGTAGACCTCTTCCCACAGCTGCATACCGCCGCCCTTGTACAGCCAGGCGTTCATTTCCTGGGCGTTCGGGCCGAACGGCAGCGCGCAGAAGAACTGCGCGGCCGGCACCTTGCCTTTCCAGTAGTAGGGCGCACCGTGACCCATTTCCGCGGTACCGCGGGACACCGCATCGAACACTTCGAGTGCCGGTACCAGCTCGCCGGCGGCATAGATCTTGACCTTCAGGCGGCCATTACTCATGTCCTCGACCAGCTTGGCGAAGCGTTCGGCACCCACGCCTACACCCGGGAAGTTCTTCGGCCAGGAGGTGACCATTTTCCAGCTGAAAGTCTCAGCCTGCGCACCTTCTTGGGGTTTGCCGGCGGTTTCCGGTTCTTTACCACAGCCAGCCAGTGCGGTGGCGGCCAGGCCAACGCCTGCGGCTGTGAGAATTTGACGACGTTTCATGCAAAGCTCCTTCTTGTTGTATTGGTCTGACCACAGGATCGCTGTTGCCAGACTGTGCCTGCGTAACATAGGGGCAACTGCCCCTCAAGCCTAGTAGATACGACTAAAGTTGTAGTGGCATTGCTGCGATACCCTCGGCATGCCTAGAATCGCCGATTTGCCCGCCCCTCCTCACCCATAACGATAAGGACTCGACATGTCCGACCAACCTCCTCTACCGCTGCGCCTCGCCCGCGCCCTCGATGCGCTGAACCAGCGCTTCGGCCAGGCTTGCGCCTGGTTGACCCTGTTTCTGGTGCTCGGCACCGCCATCGTGGTGATTCTGCGTTACGGTTTCGGCATCGGCGCCACCGCCCTGCAAGAAGCCGTGCTTTACGCCCACGCCCTGGTGTTCATGGGCGCCGCGGCCTGGGCCCTGCAACGCAACGCCCATGTTCGCGTGGACATCTTCTACCAGAAGTTCAGCGGCCGCCGCCAAGCCCTGGTGGAGATCTTAGGCAACCTGCTGTTCCTCCTGCCGTTTTGCCTGTTCCTCGGCTGGAGCAGCTGGGATTACGTCGGCAACTCCTGGTCGACCCTGGAGGCCTCCAGCGAATCGGGCGGCCTGGCATTCGTCTACCTGCAGAAAAGCATCATCCTGATACTGGTCGTCAGCCTGGCGCTGCAGGGCCTGTCCGACCTGATCAAATCCATTTACTTGCTCGCCGGTCACCTGCCCGCGTCGGAGGTGAAGCATGGCTGAGTTAATGCCCATTCTGCTGTTCGCATGCATCTGCCTGGCGCTGATGGCCGGCTACCCGGTGGCCTTCACCCTCGGCGGCATGTCCCTGCTGTTCGCCGGCATCGGCGTGCTCACCGGCACTTTCGATGCCACCTACCTGAGCGCCCTGCCCAACCGCCTGTTCGGCATCATGAACAACCAGACCATGCTGGCGGTGCCGCTGTTCGTGTTCATGGGCGTGATGCTGGAGAAGTCGCGGGTCGCCGAAGACCTGCTGGAATCGATGTCGCGACTGTTCGGCACCTTGCGCGGCGGCCTGGCGATTTCCGTCTGCGTGGTCGGCGCGTTGCTCGCCGCCAGCACCGGCATCGTCGGCGCTACCGTGGTAACCATGGGCCTGATGGCGCTGCCGACCATGCTCCGGCGTGGTTACGACCCGGCCATCTCCACCGGCACCCTGGCCGCCACCGGCACCCTCGGGCAGATCATTCCGCCGTCGATCGTGCTGGTGCTGCTGGGTGACGTGATGTCCAGCGCCTACCAGCAGGCGCAGCTGAAAATGGGTATCTTCTCGCCGAAAACCGTATCGGTCGGCGACCTGTTCGTCGGCGCCTTTCTGCCCGGCATGCTGCTGGTCGGCCTGTATATCCTCTACATCATCGGCGTCGCCGTGCTGCAGCCGAAGAAGCTGCCGGCGCTGCCGAAGGATGAACTCGGCCCGATCGAGTGGGGCAAGCTGTTCAACGCCCTGCTGCCGCCACTGATGCTAATCGCCGCGGTACTGGGTTCGATCCTCGCCGGCTACGCCACCCCCACCGAAGCCGCGGCGCTCGGCGCGCTCGGCGCCATGCTGCTGGCCTTGGGCAAGCGCAAGCTGAACTTCTCGCAGATGCGTGAAGTGGCCTATGGCACCACCGAAATCAGCTCCATGGTGTTCCTGATTCTGATCGGTGCCTCGCTGTTCTCCCTGGTGTTCCGCGGTTTCGGCGGCGAAGTGCTGATCGAGGACGTGTTCGCCCAGCTACCGGGTGGCGTGCTCGGCGCCTTCTTCCTGGTGATGCTGGTGATCTTCCTGCTCGGCTTTATCCTCGACTTCATCGAGATCACCTTCGTGGTGGTGCCGATTGTCGGGCCGGTGTTGCTGGCCATGGGGCTGGACCCAGTCTGGTTGGGCGTGATGATCGCGCTGAACCTGCAGACCTCCTTCCTCACCCCGCCGTTCGGCTTCGCCCTGTTCTACCTGCGCGGCGTCACTCCGCCCTCCGTGCCGACCAGCACCATCTACAAGGGCGTGCTGCCGTTCATCCTGATCCAGCTGTTCCTGCTGGTGATCGCCTATCAGTTCCCGGGCCTGATCACCTGGCTGCCGGAACAGGTCTACGGCAAGTAATCCCCCTGCGCCCTCTCCCATCCGCGGGAGAGGGCCATCCCGCCAGTCCTCGCAGCAGCCTACTCACTTCTCAGCGCCTCCACCGGATGCAGCCGCGCCGCCTGCCGCGCTGGGGCCAAGCCGGCGACTACGCCGATGCCGACCGACAACAGCAGCGCCAGCAGCAGGAACAGCGGTTGCAGCGATAATGGCAGATCCGGCAGCCCCAGTTGCAGCAGGCCCAACAGCAGCGCCATCAACAGCAAGCCGAGCACCCCGCCGGCCAGGGACAGCAACACCGCCTCGGCGAGGAACAGGCCGAGCACCTGCCGCGGAGTGGCGCCGATGGCGCGCAGCAGACCGATTTCGGCGGTGCGCTCGCCGACCGTGGTGGTCATGATGGTGAGGATGCCCACCGCACCGACCAGCAAGGAGATGCCGCCCAGGGCAGCCAGGGCCAGACTGAGGGTGGCGAGCACCCGATCCAGGCTGCCGAGCATGTCGTCCTGGGCGGTCAGGCGGAAGTCTTCGGCGCCATGCCGTTCGCTGAGCAGCCGGCGGATTTTCTCGCTCAGGCGCGCGGAGGTGGTGCCGCCGTTGAACACCAGGTTGATCTCCATCACGCCCTCGCGGTTGAACAGGCTCTGCGCCCAATCCACCGGAATGTAGGCGATATCGTCCAGATCGAAACCGAGTAGCTGACCCTTCTCCGCCATCACCCCGATCACCCGGAAGCGCGTGCCGCCGACGCGGATCAACTCACCCACCGGGTTACGCGGACCGAACAGCTCGCGGCGCAAGCGCGCACCGAGCACCGCATAGGGCGGTGAGCGGCCGTCGCGCGCCTGCGGCAGGTACTGACCGAGCGCCAGCTTGAAGCGCCAGGCCTCGGCTAGCTGGTGGCCGCTGCCGAAGATGTCGCTGCGCCGCGAACGCGCACCGAACTGGATGTCGCCGCTGCCCTGGATCACCGGCACCACCGCCTCGACATTCGGCAGACGGCGCAGGGCATCGGCGTCGGCCAGGGTCAGTGGGCGCACGCTGCTGAGCAGGCTGCCCAGGCCACCGGTCTGGGTCTTGCCGGGATGCACCGCGATGATCCGCGTGCCGAACTGCGAGAAACCCTCCATCGCGTAACCGCGCAGCCCTTCACCGATGGCGGTGAGCAGCGCCACCGCAGCGATGCCGATGGCCACCCCGAGCAGGGTCAGGCCACTGCGCAGCGGCCGACTGGTCAGCGCCGAACGGGTCAGGGTGAAGCCATCTCGCCAGCGCATGGCGGTCCTCCCGTGCAGCCGTGCTGCGGTTGTCGGTCATGCCTTCGCGCGGTGAGGCTCTGCCCACAGCAGCCCCGCCACAGTTCGGTTTCAGCGGGTGCCCGGCGGGCGCAGCGCCATCACCGGCTGCAGCTTCGCCGCCTGGCTGGCCGGCAACCAGGCGAACAGCAACGCCGTGACGAACGCCAGCAGCACGGCGCCGAGCCGCGCCCACCAGGGCGCATAGAACGGCAGTCCCGTAGCCTGACGGCCGAGCCAGAGCAGTGTCTCGCCGAGCGCCAAGCCGCTCAGGGCGCCGACCAGCGCCAGCAGTGCGGCTTCGCCGAGAAACAACAGGCGGACCTGCGCCGCCGTCGCGCCGATGGCCTTGAGCAGGCCGATTTCGGCGGTGCGCTGGCTGACCGCAATCCAGGTCACGTTCATGATCAGGATGCCGGCCACCACCAGGCTGATGGCGGCGATCCCGGCCACCGCCAGGGTCAGCACCCGGAGGATGTCATCGAAGGCGCTGAGCATGCTGTCCTGGCTGATCAGGGTGACGTCCTCCTCGCCCTCGTGGCGCGCCTTGAGGCTGGCGAGGATCTGCCGCTTGGCGCTGGCCATGAAGCTCGGCCCACGCACCTCGGCGAACACTCGGAACAGGCCTTCGCGATTGAACAGCGCCTGGGCGCTGGCCACCGGAATCACCAGCAGCTCGCCAAAGTCCATGCCCAAGGCCTCGCCGCGTTCGGCGAGGATGCCGATCACGCGAAAACGCCGGTCGCCGACCCGCAGCCATTCGCCCAGGGCCGGGGCGCTGCCGAACAACTCGCGGCGTAGCGTGGCGCCAATCACGCAGAAGGCTGCGGCCTGGTTCGGTTGCAACTTCGGCAATGGCCGGCCCTGGGCGACGATCAGTTGGCGAATGGCGAAGAAGTCGTGGGTGGTGCCAAGAATGAAAGCATCCCGCGTGCGGTTGCCGGCGTTCACCTGCGCCTGGCCGGCCTGCAGCGGCGCGACCCGGCGAATCAGCGGCAAGCGCGCAATGGCCTGAGCGTCGCGCAGAGTCAGGTCGCGCGGCGCCAGACCGCTGATCGGCGGCATACCGCCGCTGGTTTCCTTGCGCCCGGGCAGCACGATCAGGGTGTTGCGGCCGAGCAAGGAAAACTCGCCGAGGATGAAGGTGCGCGCGCCTTCGCCGAGGCCGGTCAACAGAATCACCGCGACCACGCCGATGACCATCACCAGCAACAGCATCAGGCTGCGCGAACGGTGTCCGCGCAGCGCGCCGAGCCACAGGGTCACGGCATCGGCGGCGCGCATCAGGCCGGCACCAGGCTCGGTTCGGCGAGGATGCAGCCATCGCGCATATGGATCTGCCGGCGGGCGCGTCGCGCCAGCACCGCGTCATGGGTCACCACCAGCAGGGTCAGGCCCTCGGCGTTGAGCTCTTCCAGCAGGGCGATCACCTCGGCGCCGGAATGGCTGTCGAGATTGCCGGTCGGCTCGTCGGCCAGCAGCAAAAGCGGGCGCATGACCATGGCGCGGGCGATGGCCACCCGCTGGCGCTGACCTCCGGACAGCTCGCCCGGGCGGTGGGCGCTGCGCTCACCCAGGCTCAGGCGCTCTATCAGCGCGGCACTGCGGCGGCGGCGCTCGGCCGGCTCGATGCCGGCCAACAGCATCGGCAGCTCGATATTTTCCAAGGCGCTGAGCCGGGGGATCAGGTGATAGGACTGAAACACGAAACCGATCCAACGGCTGCGCAACTCGGCCCGGCGCTCCTCGCTCAAGCTCGCCGTCGCCTCGCCATTCAGCCAGTATTCGCCGCTATCCGGCGCATCCAGCAGGCCGAGGATATTCAGCAGCGTCGACTTGCCCGAACCGGACGGCCCCCGCACCGCCAGGTAATCCCCGGCAGTGACGTCCAGGCTGACCCGGTCCAGGCCTAGCACCTGCTGCTCGCCGATCTGAAAACGGCGGGTCACCTCGCGCAAGCGGATCATGGCGACGACTCCGTCGCGGTCTGCGGGATCACCTTCACACCATCGCCGAGGGCCTCCTGATCGAGGCTGGCGAGAATCTGCGTACCTGCCTCCAGCCCATCCAGCACCTCGGTCCAGCGCCAGTTGGCCAAGCCGGTGTGCACCGTCACCTCGCGCAGCACCCCCGCCGCGGCGTCGTAGCGCAGCACCCGCTGGCCCTCCAGCAGGCTCTCGGTGGGGATGCGCAGGGCATCGCGCTTGCGCTCCAGGAGCACCTCGACATCGGCGCTGTAGCCGGTGAGCAGGGCCAGACCGGGCGGCACCTCGGCGAAACGCACCTCGATATCGACGGTGCGCGCCTGTTTCTCCAGCTCCTGCACGAAGGGGGCGATGCGGCTGACCTCGCCGGCGAAATGCTGATCGCGATAGGCGTCCAGGCTGATCCGCACCGGCAGGCCGAGGTGCACGCGGGAGACGTCCACCTCGTCGATCGGCGCCTGCACGTACAGGCAGCTGTCGTCGATCAGGTCCACCGCCGGCGGCGTCGGAATCCCCGGTGGCGAGGGGGTGATGTACTCGCCCAGCTCGCCGTTGATCTCCGCCACTATGCCGGCGAAGGGTGCGCGCAGGCTGGTCTGCTCCAGCAACGCGCGCTGCAGCGCCAGGCCCGCTTCGGCCTCGTGGATCTGCGACTCGCTGGCGTCACAGGCCAGCTGCGCCAACCGCGCACGGGTCGCCACCTGATCCAAACGGTCGTCGGCGACCAGCTTGCGTTCGGCCAGGCGACTCAGGCGCTGATGATCGCGGCGGTCCAGCTCGGCCTGCAGACAGCGCTGCTGACGCTGGTTGCGCAGGCCGTTGAGGCGTGCCTCGGCCTCCGCCAGCCTTGCCTGCTGCTCATCCTGGCGCAGGCGCATCAACAGCTCGCCCTTGAGCACCCGCTGACCCTCGCCGATCAGCAACTCGTCGACCTGGCCGCCCGTCTCGAAGGACAGGTGTGAACGTCGGCAGGACTTCAGGGTGCCGGCACGGGTGTTGGCCACCAGTGCCTCGACCGGCCCCCGTTCGACCGCCAGCAACCGCACCGCCAGCGGCTGCGGACGACTCCACCACCAGCCCAACGCCACCAGGCCGGCGACTATTACCAGGGCGATCAACAGTTTGCGCATGCAGCTCTCCGTTACAGCGATCTCCTCCATCCAAGGGTAGTCGGGATGTCACGCTCGGCACGAAAACTCGAAACGCCAGCGGCGTTCGAGCCACGCCGCTCGGTCATTCGCCATTGGCCTTTTCCTCCGACTGGGTTCAAATTCCCTTATGTATTACCGAGGAGTGCAGCCATGAACAGTGCAGAGCAGACCCCGCAGGTCGAACGGGTAGAAATGGACGAGTTGGTCTGCTGGCGGGTGCGCACGGCGCAGGCCGAATTACTGGTGGCCCAACAGGGCGCACAGGTGCTGAGCTATCAACAGCATGGTCAGCCAGCGCTGATCTGGCTCAGCGAGCAGGCCAGCTACAAGAAGGGTCAGTCGCTGCGCGGCGGGGTGCCGGTGTGCTGGCCCTGGTTCGGCGACCTGGCGCGCAACCCGCAGCCGGTGCAGACGATGTACCAGAGCGGGCGCATGATAGTCCCGGCCCACGGCCTGGTACGCGGCGCGGACTGGCAACTGCTGGGGGTGGAGAACGAGGGTGACGGCGTGCGCATGGACTTCGCCTTCATCGAGCCGGATAACGGCCTGCCGGGCTGGCCGGGGGTCAGCCTGAACCTGAGCATCCGCCTCAACCAGCACCTGCAGATCAGCCTCACCAGCCATAACCAGGGCAGCGCGCCGGCGGCCATCAGCCAGGCGCTGCACAGCTACTTCGCGGTCAGCGATGTGCGTCAGGTGGAAGTCGAAGGGCTCGGCGGCAGCCGCTATATCGAGACGCTGGAGGACTGGCAGGAGCGCTGGCAGGACGGCAACCTGCGCATCAGCGGCGAGACCGACCGCATCTACCTGGGCCTGCCCGCCGAGCTGAGCATCCTCGATCCAGGCTGGCAGCGGCGCATACACCTGCAGACCAGCGGTTCGCGCTCGGCGGTGCTGTGGAACCCCTGGGTGGACAAGGCCAAGCGCCTCTCGCAATTCGCCGAAGACGCCTGGCAGGGCATGCTCTGCATCGAGTCGGCCAACGTGCTGGACGATGCGCTGACCCTGGCGCCCGGCGAGCAGCACAGCCTGAGCATGACGCTGTGGTCGGAACCCTTGGCCGATTGAGCGCGGCAGCGAGGCCGGCCTTAGCAGGCCGTTGAAAATGTAGCGAGCGAAGGCTAGGCAAGGCGAAATCGGCCGAAACGCAGCGAAGCGGAGTAACAGCCAAAGGCTGGCCCGAAGGGCGAGCGGTAGCGAGTCAAAAGCGCAGTTTACGTGGTGAATGAGCATTTGATTCGCTTCGCTCACCCCTTCGGGGCCGCGCTAAAGCGCGTTCAACGCTGCGCTTTTGTGAGGCTGGTTTCAACGCCGCATAGCCGAGCGCAGTAGTTATTCAACGGCCTGCTACAGGTCGGCCTCCTCCACCAGGCGCACCCCTTTGGCATCCAGCGCATAGGCGGCATCCGCCAGCTCGTTGCTGACCTGCTCGACCTTGAGGGTGCCGCTGACCCACAGCGGCGCGTAGATATCCTCCAGCTCGATGCCCTGCGGGTAACGCACCAGCACCAACTGGTTAGGCGGCGGTGGCGGCACGTGGATGCAGGCGCCGGGGTAAGGCACCAGGAAGAACAAGGTGCTGCGGCCCTGGGCGTCGGTTTCCAGCGGCACCGGGTAACCGCCCAGGCGAATCGCCTTGCCGTCCAGCGCGGCCACGGTCTTGGCCGAATACATCACCGCCGGCAAATTCTTGTCCTGCTGCCGGAGCCCGTTCGGGTTGTAGAAGGCGCCGTCCTGCTCGGGACTGTCGTGGCTGATCTCAGGCATGGCCTCCAGCGCCTGGCGGTCGGCTTCGGGCATCAGTTCCAGCCAGTCGGTTTCCGCCAGCTCGGCATGCACCAGGCTACTCAGCAGCAGGAGGGACAACAGCAGATGGCGCATAGCTGTACTCGTAGATGATCGGGACGCTAAGGGTCCAGAGCGTGGGTAAATATCAATCGCCGTCGCGCCCGATGCGTAGCCCGGATGCAATCCGGGAGCGGTCTTTCAGGCGCCGGACTTCCCCGGATTACATCCGGGCTACTAAAAGGCTGTCCACTTGACCCAGGGGAACGGCATTGCTGGAGCAGGCGAGCATTCTTTCACCACTTCTCAGTTCTTCTTGATCGCGCCGTAGATGATCAGCAGGACGATGGCGCCGACCACCGCGCCGATAAAACCGGCGCTCTGCCCCGCCTGGTAGATGCCCAGCGCCTGGCCGCCGTAGGTCGCGGCGATGGCGCCGCCGATGCCCAGCAGGATGGTCATGATCCAGCCCATGCTGTCGTTGCCCGGTTTGAGAAACCGTGCGATCAGGCCAACGATCAGGCCGATGAAAATAGTGCCGAGAATGCCCATGACATGCGCTCCGAATAGATTGGAGGCGCCAGGCTTCTGCTTCAAGTCTGGCGTTAAGCCATCAGACGGGATGCAACTGCAGAGGTTCAATGGCCGACGCATGGCGCCGCCCGCAGACGGCGCCAAAAATCGACTCAGGCCTGCGCGATCAGCGCCTGGACGGCGGCAATCTTCGCCTCCAGGGTGGCGCGGTCGGCGCAGCGCAGGGTGGCGTGGCCGACCTTGCGCCCGACCTTGAAGGCCTTGCCGTAGTGGTGCAGATGGCAGTCGTCGATCGCCACCACCTTGCTCACGTCCGGCACCACGCCGATGAAGTTGAGCATGGCGCTCTCGCCGACCTTGGTGGTCGGCCCCAGCGGCAGGCCGGCGACGGCGCGCAGGTGGTTCTCGAACTGGCTGCACTCGGCGCCTTCGATGGTCCAGTGCCCGGAGTTGTGCACGCGCGGGGCGATCTCGTTGGCCTTGAGGCCGCCGTCGACTTCGAAGAACTCGAAGGCCAGCACGCCGACGTAGTTGAGCTTGTTCAGCACACGGCTGGCGTAGTCCTCGGCCAGCGCTTGCAGCGGATGCTCGCTGCTGGCCACGGACAGGCTGAGGATGCCGCTGTCGTGGGTGTTGTGCACCAGCGGGTAGAAGCGCGTCTCGCCATCGCGGCCACGCACGGCGACCAACGACACTTCGCCGCTGAACGGCACGAAGCCCTCCAACAGGCAGGGCACGCTGCCCAGCTCGGCGAAGGCATCGACCACGTCGGAGGCAGCACGCAGAACCTTCTGGCCCTTGCCGTCGTAGCCCAGGGTGCGGGTCTTCAGCACCGCCGGCAGGCCGATGCTGGCGGCTGCGGCATCGAGGTCGGCTTGCGACTGGATGTCGGCGAACGCCGGGGTCGGGATGCTCAGTTCCTTGAACATCGACTTCTCGAACCAGCGGTCGCGGGCGATGCGCAGCGATTCGGCGCAGGGGTAGACCGGCACGAACTGCGAGAGGAAGGCCACGGTCTCGGCCGGTACGCTCTCGAACTCGAAGGTCACCAGATCGACCTCATCGGCCAGCTGACGCAGGTGATCCTGATCGCCGTAGTCGGCGCGGATATGCTCGCCGAGGGCCTGGGCGCAGGCGTCCGGCGCCGGGTCGAGGAAGGCGAAGTTCATCCCCAGCGGGGTCCCCGCCAGGGCCAACATGCGACCCAACTGGCCGCCACCGATTACACCAATCTTCATGCTGCTACCTCATCAACTGCCGCAAGCGCCTGCGGCCCTGCGCACAACCTGTGGGAGCGGGCTCGCCCGCGATACTCTTACCAGGCCAAGCCCTGAGCGGCCATCAGGCCTCGCGCGGGTCCGGATTATCCAGCACGGTCTCGGTCTGTTCCTGGCGGAACTGCTTGAGCGCGGCGTGGAACTGCGGGTGCTGGTGACCGAGGATGCTCGCCGCCAACAGCGCCGCGTTGACCGCACCGGCCTTGCCGATGGCCAGGGTGGCGACCGGGATGCCGGCCGGCATTTGCACGATCGACAGCAGCGAATCGACGCCCGAGAGCATCGCCGACTGCACCGGCACGCCGAGCACCGGCAGGTGGGTCTTGGCCGCGCACATGCCCGGCAGGTGCGCGGCGCCACCGGCACCGGCGATGATCACCTGGATGCCACGCGCCTCGGCCTCTTCGGCGTACTGGAACAGCAAGTCCGGAGTGCGGTGGGCAGACACCACTTTGACTTCATAGGGAATGCCCAGCTTGTCCAGCATCTCGGCGGTGTGGCTAAGGGTGGACCAATCGGACTTGGAGCCCATGATCACGCCAACCAGTGCGCTCATCGTCGTGCCTCTTCATCGGGCGCCTCACGGCGCGTCAAAAACCAACAAGCCACGCAAAGTGCGTGGCTTGTCATGATCGGGTCAAACCCGCGAGCAGGCGGGTTTTAAGGCGGCGCAGTATAGCGTAACGACACAAAGAGCGCCCCCCCTGCATGACCGTCCGTCCGCCAGCTCTGGCGCCGGGGGGCGCGGGCTTTCTCTCTATATACAGGCAGTGAGCGCCTGCGCCCTTGAGCTAGACGCCTGTACTGGAGCAAACTGCCACTACGACCACGCCGTTCAGGCAGGATATGGATATCTGCATGTGCCTTCGCTACCCCTCTCAATCGATGACTCTATGCCTGAAATATAGGCAGGGTTTGTGGTGCCTTGGGTTTTACGATTGTGAGGGGAGCAAGTGTTGGCTACATAAGACCATTGGGTATCCCAATATGGGCATAGGGGCTGGATATGGAAATTGTTCCCATATCCAAGTATGTCGGATAATTACTAATTAGCGATTCATATGAAATTTAAAGTATCTGAAAATTTTAAAATCAAAGGGCGGCGGCATACAATTCTCGCCTCAATGTTAGTTGCCCTTTTGATCATCGGCCTTGTATGGATGTTTTTTGGCAGCACAACAACCACCAATCAAACCATATCAATAGTCGGTATTTTTTTGCTTTTAAGATACCTTCCTCATGCTTATAGAAACATAATAAACAACGATTCATCATACCCCGAGCTAGAAATTCTGGAGCATGACAACAAGCTTAATATTTCGCACAAGGGCGCGACTGTGAGCATGCCACTCACCGACTTTGAGAATTTAATTATCCAAAACAACAAAGGCCAAATAAAATCAATACTACTTACAACAAAGTCGTTCAGCAACTTACGTTTTGAAGGCTACGAAAATCAAGAAGTTCTCGCAAAATTGCTCAAAAAATATACCCCGGAAGGGAAAACAAAAATTGCTACGTGGTATCACCGCTAACAAGGCGCTGAAGCCGCTAATTTTATTCACTGGGACCGGCGAAGACAGCCATTAGCTTAATAGTTATGCATATGAATATTGACCTAGAATTTCATCCACGCCGTAAAAAGCCCCTGTACGCAGCAACGATATTACTTGTCGGAATTATAACTACAATGTGGGCCACCAAGGTCTCACCAATACTTTCTCTTGCCATAGGCGGCTATTGGTTTTTTCTGCTACTCAAGACAATGACCAATAAAATTGTAAAAATATCAAAAACACAAATTGTGATTTCCAGCCTAATTGGCCAGCTTCAATTAAACAGAAAAGTTTTCCCGATGTCTAATTTTTACGGCGTAAGAAATAGAGTTCACTGGGGTCACTACAAACATTGCCAAACCGAGCTGGTTGGTGGGAATGGTGTGTTCCTACCAATTCGAGTTGAGCTCATGACAGAAAAAATAACCCCCGAAGCACGTGAGTTAAAAGAGAATCTTGTAAAAATCTTTAAGCTTGAGTCATGCCGTGACTTCGAGCATGCATAACAATTGGTAAAATCGCTCGCTTCGTTCACTGGCACGGAGCTAAAGGGGTCCGGCTGGCCGCGAGATGATCACCCGCCGCTTCGCCACGGTGGAACCGGTGTTCGGTAATCTACGCCACAACAAACGCCTGGATCGCTTCAGCCTGCGTGGCCGCGAGCGGGTGGATGGCCAGTGGAAGCTCTACTGCATCACCCACAACATCGAAAAACTTTCCCACCGCGGGGCCTGGTCATGACAACCAGACCGCAGGAAACCATCCAGACACCCCTCACGCGCCCCATCAAAGCCCGTGAATGGCCAACCACTCACATATCCGCCCAAAACACCCATCGCCCGATGTGCGCTCAGCTTCTTGAAAAAGTGCTGCGAGCCTGGATAGCGGG
Organism: Pseudomonas sp. SJZ079; assembly: GCF_007993865.1. Taxonomy (GTDB): domain Bacteria; phylum Pseudomonadota; class Gammaproteobacteria; order Pseudomonadales; family Pseudomonadaceae; genus Aquipseudomonas. The sequence continues at coordinate 45,044 of NZ_VIUH01000004.1, forward strand.
AGTGGTTTTGGGGTTTTTCTACAGCTTCGTTAGGCATTAGCTCTATGACAGGCGCACCAAAGATTGAAGGCAGTAAATTAGTGGTCCTACGCATGACGGGAGTCGCTATGATTATTGCCTGCGTCAACTATGCGTACATTGGATACATCACTGGAATCATTGAGGTCGGGACAAGGCGCAATTCGTTCATAATGGCAGGTGAAAACCTCTGGCCTGGCTATTTATTTTTACTATCATCCGCAGCAATATCGATATTCTTGTTATTCATAAATAAAAGCCAAACTAAAAACTTCAACACTCTTGCGAAAATACTTGGTGGCGCATGGTTCGTAATGCTTGGTGCCTGCATACTAACTAACATAAGCGCACGCTAACGCCTAACTAGGCGTATATGGTCAGCTAAAGAGGACGGAGTGATTTATTTTTTACCAGCCGAGTTCCTGAATGCATTAATCAGGGCGACAACAGGTAGGAGATCAGAATGATACTGACTGGAGAATGCTTTTGTGGCTCCGTCGCCTATGAAATAGCCGGAACGGTGCGTGACGCGCGCTCCTGCCATTGTTCCAAGTGCCGAAAAGCATTCAGCTCACAAGCGTCTTCCTACGCTCTCGTGGAGCCGGATCAGTTCACATGGACGCGAGGGCAAGAGCTACTAACTACTTTTTCCAGCGGGTCCGGCTTTGGCCTGCAATTCTGTAGCAAATGCGGTTCAACGCTCTGTGGTGTTTTCAACGGTCAGATTCATGGCATTACCCTGGGTTGCTTGAACGACGATCCAGGCATTGAAATAGGCAGGCATATATTTGTTGGTTCAAAAGCAAGCTGGGAGGTCATCCCGGATTCTGTCGTTCAATATGCAGAGAATTCACCTGAACCAGAAAGCGAGTAGCCTGGATACCTAAGTGCCGTCCTGACTTCTGTAGGGTGGGCAACGCTCTGCTTGCCCACCAACTGCCTCCCCACTTCCCAGCTCTCGCTCGGCCGTTTTTCCGTGCTGGCTGCATGTTCGGGTTTCGCCCCCTAGTGCGGGTTACTTGTTGTTTGCCCCGTATCGGCGTCCGTTGCAAAGAACAAGTAACCAAGAAGAAAGCACACCCGCATTCGGCCCTGGCTGCACCAGGAGCCCCGAACGCCGGCACCAGCTTCTGCGCATAGCCGTGATCTGCTGGCAGATAAACAGGCCAAAGCCGATCCAGCCAGACCCGCGGTATGCTTCTTGCTGCTTCCAACCACCCGAAGTAGCGGATGCCGTCGATGTTGCATGCCCACCTGACCACCCTGCATGTGGTTTCGCTGATTCTCGAGTTGTTCGCCGAGCGGCCCGAATCCACCGAGGCCTTGCTCGCCGGCAGCGGCATCCAGGCCGGTGACCTGGCCAGCGGCGAGCAGCGCATCACCCGCACCCAGGAATTACAGGTGTGCGCCAATGCCCTGGACCGGCACGCCGACCTCGGTCTGACCCTGGGCCGGCGTCTGCATGTGTCGTCCTACGGTCTGCTCGGTTACGCCGCGCTGTCGAGTGCCACCTTTGGTGACGCCTGGCGGCTGCTGTTGCAGTACCCGGCCCTGCTCGGCACCTACTTCAAGCTGGACCTGAGCGTCGAGGGCGAGCTGGCCTGGGTCAGTGCGGCCGAGTATCGGCATGCGCCGGCGCTGGAACAGTTCAATGTGGAGATGTGCCTGGCCTCGCTGAAACTGGTCTGCGATGACCTGCTCGGTCGGCCCGTGCCGCTGGCCGCGGCGCAGTTCCGCCATGCCCGGCCGGCCTATGCCGAGCGTTACCCGGCCAGCTTCGCCTGCCCGTTGCAGTTCGGCGCCGCGCGCAATGCCTTCGCCTTTCCCGCCGAGTGGCTGCAACGGCGTCTGCCGCTGGCCGATCCGGTCACCCATCAGGAGATGCTCGCCCGCTGCCGCAAGCTGAATGTCGAGTTCACCACCCGCCAGGCCTGGCTGCAGCGCGTGCGCGAGGAGCTGACCAGCCACCTGGCCGAGCCGCCGGGGCTGGAGGCGCTGGCGCAGCAGATGCACTGCTCGCCGCGCACCCTGCGCCGCCACCTGCAGGAGCTCGGCACCCATTATCAGGAGCTGCTCGACGAACTGCGCTTCGAGCACGCCAAGAACCTGCTCGGCCAGGAGGACTGGCCGATCTGCCGCATCGCCGAGGCACTCGGTTTCAGCGAGAGCGCCAGCTTCCGCCATGCCTTCCAGCGCTGGAGTGGGGTCGCGCCGAGTCGCTTCCGCGCGTAGCCTGGATTAGCCGCAGGCGTAATCCGGGGCTTCGGATTGTCGGATTACGCTTCGCTAATCCAACCTACGTTCTTCATCACGGCTGGCTGTGGCCGGAATATTTGGCCACTTCGATCCCCTATTGGCCGTTGCCAGCGTTCCCCAGTCGGCCGACCCGGCGAACAATGACTCCCACAACAACAAACCGGGAGCCGCCCGCACATGCTGACCTATTACAGCGACGACCATCACCTGCACCACGGCAGCTGCGAGCTGATGAACGGGCAACTGGTGCCCTGTTTCGAGAAGCCGCAACGCGCCGACCATATCCTGGCGCGGGTCAAGGATCGCCAGCTCGGCGAGGTACGCGCGCCCAAGGATTTCGGTCGCGCGCCACTGCAGCGCATCCACAGTGCGGCTTATCTGGAGTTTTTCGAAGGCGCCTGGGCGCGCTGGCAGGAGCAGGCCGGTCAGGGTGACCTGCTGCCCTACACCTGGCCGGCGCGCACCCTGCGCTCGGTCATGCCGACAAGCCTGCACGGCCAGCTCGGCTACTACAGCTTCGACGCCGGCGCGCCGATCACCGCCGGCACCTGGCAGGCCGCCTATAGCGCCGCGCAAGTGGCGCTCAGCGCCCAGGCGGAAATCGCCGCCGGCGCCCGTAGCGCCTTCGCCCTGTGTCGCCCGCCCGGCCACCACGCGGCCGCCGATGTGATGGGCGGCTACTGCTACCTGAACAATGCGGCCATCGCCGCCCAGGCCTTCCTCGATCAGGGCCGGGCCAAGGTGGCGATCCTTGACGTCGACTACCACCACGGCAACGGCACCCAGTCGATCTTCTACGACCGCAGCGACGTGCTGTTCGCCTCGATCCACGGCGACCCGCTGGCGGAGTTCCCATTCTTCCTCGGCTATGCCGATGAAACTGGCGCAGGCGCCGGCGAAGGCTGCAACCACAACTACCCGTTGCCGGCCGGCAGCGCCTGGCAGGAATGGGGCGCAGCCCTGGAGCAGGCCTGCCAGCGCATCGCCGAGTACGGCGCAGAAGTGCTGATCGTCTCGCTCGGCGTGGACACCTTCAAAGACGACCCGATCTCCCAGTTCAAGCTCGACAGCCCGGACTACCTGCGCATGGGCCAACGCATCGCCGCCCTCGGCCTGCCGACCCTGTTCGTCATGGAGGGCGGCTACGCGGTGGAGGAGATCGGCATCAATGCGGTGAACGTGCTGGAAGGTTTCGAAGCGAGCTGATCCCGGGATGGACGGCGCTCGTTTCGTCCACCGGGGCCAGCCTGGTGGATGGATAAACCGTCATCCACCCCGACACAATCCCGCGCGCCCGAGCGCGGTGACAGCATTACAACAAGAATGGAGTGACCTCGATGAACAGAATCACCCAGCTATTCGGCGCGACCCTAGTCGCTACCGCGCTGTGCAGCGCGGCCCAGGCGCAGACCGCGGAGAAGCCGCGCGAGTTGCGCGTATTCAACTGGGCCGACTACATGCTGCCGTCGGTGCCCAAGGAGTTCCAGGCCAAATCCGGCATTCAGCTGACCTGGGACGTGTTCGACACCAACGAGGCGCTGGAGGCCAAGCTGCTCACCGGCAACTCCGGCTACGACCTGGTGGTGCCGACCAACACCTTCCTCGACACCGAGATCAGGGCCGGGGTGTTCCAGAAGCTGGACAAGTCCCAGCTACCCAACTGGAAGCACCTCGACCCGGCCCTGCTGGAGCTGATGACCGCCAACGACCCCGGCAACGAGCATGCGGTGCCCTACATGTACGGCACCGTGCTGATCGGCTTCAACCCGGAAAAGGTCAAGGCCGCGCTCGGCGAGGACGCCCCGGTGAACAGCTGGGACCTGATCTTCAAGGAAGAGAACGCCGCCAAGCTGGCGAAGTGCGGGGTGACCATGCTCGACTCGCCGGGCGAGATCCTGCCGATCGCCCTGCATTACCTGGGCCTGGACCCGAGCAGCAGCAAGCGCGAGGACTACGACAAGGCCACTGAGCTGCTGCTGAAGATCCGTCCGCACGTGCGCTACTTCCACTCGGCCAAGTACATGAACGACATCGCCAACGGCAACATCTGCGTGGCCATCGGCTATTCGGGCAGCTTCTACCAGTTCGCCAACCGTGCCAAAGAAGCCGGCAACGGCGTGGTGGTCGACTGGCGCCTGCCCAAGGAAGGCGCACCGCTGTGGTTCGACTCCTTCGCCATCCCGGCCAGCGCGCAGAACGTCGACGAGGCCCACGAGTTCCTCAATAACTTGCTCGACCCGAGCGTGGTCGCGCCCATCAGCACCTTCCTCGGCTACCCGAGCCCGAACAAGGACGCCATGCCACTGGTCAGCGCGGAGATCCGCGACAACTCCGACCTGACTCCGACGGCCGAGGCGCAGAAGACCCTGTATGTGCTCAAGCCGCTGCCGCTGAAGACCGAACGCATCCGCACCCGCGCCTGGACCCGGATCAAGTCGGGCACCTGAGTACCGCCCCAGGGGGCTGCCTCGGAATTATTGATGCCGGCGAAATAGTTCGGGGGAACATTGTGTAGGAGCCAGCTTGCTGGCGATCCGCCAACAGGCAGCCAAGATCGCCAGCAAGCTGGCTCCTACATTGCTGGTGACGCCCCTGCGAGCAGCGGCTCGGCCGGGGAACGGTTATTACGAGACAACACACCAAGGCGGGACGACTGGCGAGTCGTCCACGCCCTGATTTATCAGCACACTGCTTCGCCGCAGTTCCTCAGGAACGCCCGACCTCGCCGCTTTCCAGCTTGCGCCACAGCAGGCGCACCGCCGCCTTGCGCACCAGGGCGCAGCGGTACAGGCGGATCTCCAGCGGCACCTGCCAGGGCTCGCCGCCACACACCACCAGCTCGCCGCGGGCCAGTTCGGCGGTCACGCTCAGGCGCGGCACCCAGGCCACGCCCATGCCTTGCAGCGCCATGCTTTTCAGGCTGTCGGCCATCGCCGTCTCGTACACCGTGCTGGAGCGCAGGGCACGCTGGCGCAGCAGCAGATTCACCGAGCGGCCGAGAAAGGCCCCTGCCGTGTAGGCCAGCAGCGGCACGCTCTGGCCGCTGTCGAGATCGAACAAGGGTTGCCCCGCGTCGTCCACCGCGCACACCGGCAGCATCGAGGTCAGGCCCAGGTGCAGCGAGGGAAAGATCTCCGGGTCCATCTGCAACGCGGCGTCCGGGTCGTAGTAGGCGAGGATCAGGTCGCAACTGCCTTCACGCAGCGAATGCACCGCTTCACCGACGTTGGTCGCCACCAGCCGGGTGGTCAGCGGCAGGCCTTCACGGCGCAGGCGGGCGATCCACTCGGGAAAGAAGCCCAGGGTCAGCGAGTGCGCCGCGGCGATCTGCAACATCTCGCCCTGCTTGCCTTCGAGATTGTGCAGGTGGCGCACCACCTCACCGAGCTGCTCGACCAGGCTGCGCGCGGTGACCAGGAACAACTGGCCGGCCTCGGTCAACTCCACCGGGGTGCGCGAGCGGTTGACCAGGGTCAGGCCGAGCATCTGCTCCAGCGCCTTGATCCGTCGACTGAAGGCCGGCTGGGTGACGAAGCGCTTCTCGGCGGCCTGGGAAAAGCTGCGGGTGGCGGCCAGGGTGACGAAGTCCTCCAGCCATTTGGTTTCCAGGTTCATCTGCTTTCCGTAATGCGGCTTGAATGGATAGTCGCCCGTAGCCCGGATGCAATCCGGGGCAGAGTGGTTGGGCATTCCCGGATTTCATCCGGGCTACACGTCCGATCAGTTTAGGACGTCACGCCGACATTATGCCGATTATGCATACCCTAGCGCTTAACAGCATTAGCCGGCATTCGGGCGCAGCCCCTATTCTAAAAGGCATCGCGGCACTCACCGCATCCCCAAGAGAAGCTAGCCATCATGTCCGCTGCTGCATTATTTCGCGTCGAAAAAGATTTGCTCGGTACTCTCGAAGTTCCCTTTGATGCCTACTACGGCATCCAGACGCTGCGCGCCGTGCACAACTTCCGCCTGTCCGGCGTGCCCTTGGCGCACTACCCGAAACTGGTGACGGCACTGGCCATGGTCAAGCAGGCGGCGGCCGACGCCAACCGCGAACTGGGCCACCTCAGCGCGGCCAAGCACGCGGCGATCAGCGAAGCCTGCGCACGCATCGTCCGTGGCGACTTCCATGAAGAGTTCGTGGTCGACATGATCCAGGGCGGCGCCGGCACCTCGACCAACATGAACGCCAACGAGGTGATCGCCAACATCGCCCTGGAGGCCATGGGTCACGCCAAGGGCGAGTACCAATACCTGCACCCGAACAACGACGTGAACATGGCGCAGTCGACCAACGACGCCTACCCGACCGCCATCCGCCTGGGCCTGCTGCTCGGCCACGACACCCTGCTATCCAGCCTCGACAGCCTGATCGGCGCCTTCGCCGCCAAGGGCGAGGAATTCGCCCACGTGCTGAAGATGGGCCGCACCCAGCTGCAGGACGCCGTGCCGATGACCCTCGGTCAAGAGTTCCGCGCCTTCGCCACCACCCTCGGCGAAGACCTGGCGCGCTTGCGCAACCTGGCTCCAGAGCTGCTCACCGAGGTCAACCTGGGCGGCACCGCGATCGGCACCGGGATCAACGCCGACCCGCGCTACCAACAGCTCGCCGTCGACCGTCTGGCCGCGATCAGCGGCCAACCGCTGGTGCCGGCCGCCGACCTGATCGAAGCGACTTCGGACATGGGCGCCTTCGTGCTGTTCTCCGGCATGCTCAAGCGCACCGCGGTCAAGCTGTCGAAGATCTGCAACGACCTGCGCCTGCTGTCCAGCGGCCCGCGCACCGGGATCAACGAGATCAACCTGCCGGCACGTCAGCCGGGCAGCTCAATCATGCCGGGCAAGGTCAACCCGGTGATCCCCGAGGCGGTCAACCAGGTCGCGTTCGAAATCATCGGCAACGACCTGGCGCTGACCATCGCCGCCGAGGGCGGCCAGTTGCAGCTCAACGTCATGGAGCCGCTGATCGCCTACAAGATCTTCGACTCGATCCGCCTGCTGCAGCGCGCCATGGACATGCTGCGCGAGCACTGCGTGGTCGGCATCACCGCCAACGAGGCGCATTGCCGCGCACTGATGGAGAACTCCATCGGCCTGATCACCGCGCTCAACCCCTACATCGGCTACGAGAACGCCACCCGCATCGCCAAGCTGGCCCTGGACAGCGGCCGCAGCGTGCTGGAGCTGGTGCGCGAAGAGAAGCTGCTGGACGACGCCGAACTGGACGACATCCTCCGCCCGGAGAACATGATCGCCCCGCGCCTGGTGCCGCTGAAAGCCTGAACCCGCATCCCCGAGCGACACCCGCACAAGGCCGTGCGGGACGCCTGCGCCTAACCAGTGCAGGCGCACAGCCGGACGGAGCCGGCAGCCAACGAGAGGCCTATAGGCCTCCAGGGCATACCAACAATGACTACACAGGGTGAACCCATGAAACAGCTCAACCTCAGCCGTCTCTCACCGCCAAGCCGCGGGCCATCCCCGAGGCGCTAGCGCTCGAAATAGTCAACCCAGTCCAGTCGACTCCGCGTTCATGCCGCAGCGCGTCAGGGTCCGTCCCCGACGCGACGCGGTTTTCTGTGTCGGCACACTCAGCCGGAAGCGACTGTACTGGGCGGGCTATCCGTGCAGCGGACCACCCGTTGTCGTCCGTCAGCGTCGCCCCATCGGGCGGCGCTGCGGCGCCATCCTCTTTCGTCCCCGACAACTACAAGAACAGGTGAGACACCATGCTGGATATTCTCAACGACCTACTCTGGAGCAAGCTGCTGATCGTCATGCTGATCGGCCTGGGCCTGTACTTCACCATCGCCTCGCGCTTCGTGCAGTTCCGCTATTTCGGCAGCATGTTCCGCATCTTCAGCGAAGCCTTTCAGCGTCAACCGGGCCAGCTCAGTTCGTTCCAGGCGCTGATGCTCAGCGTCGCCGGTCGCGTCGGCGCCGGTAACATCGCCGGCGTCTCGGTGGCCATCATGCTCGGCGGTCCGGGCGCGATCTTCTGGATGTGGGTGGTAGCCTTGGTCGGCATGGCCACCAGCTACTTCGAGTGCTCGCTGGCCCAGCTGTACAAGCGCCGCGAAGCCGACGGCACCTACCGGGGCGGCCCGGCCTTCTACATCCAGCACGGCCTCGGCCAGCGCTGGTTGGGCATCGTGGTGTCCTTGCTGCTGCTGGTGACCTTCGGCTTCGGCTTCAACGCCGTGCAGTCCTTCACCGTGGCCAGCTCGCTGCACGACACCTTCGGCCTGCCGACTTACCTCAGCGGCCTGGCCCTGGTGGTGGTGATCGGCCTGATCATCTTCGGCGGCATCAAGCGCATCGCCAAGATCGCCGACGTCCTGGTGCCGAGCATGGCCTTCTCCTACATCGCCATGGCGCTGTTCGTAATCGGCGGCAATATCGACCAGGTGCCGGATGTGCTGGCGCTGATCGTCAAGAGCGCCTTCGGCCTGGAGCCGGCCTTCGCCGGCGGCATCGGTGCGGCGATCATCATGGGCGTCAAGCGCGGCCTGTTCTCCAACGAAGCCGGCCTCGGCAGCGCACCCAACGTCGCCGCCGTGGCCCAGGTCAAGCACCCGGCCGCGCAAGGCATCGTGCAGTCGCTCAGCGTGTTCATCGACACCATGATCCTGTGCAGCTGCACGGCGCTGATCATCCTGCTCTCCGGCGTCTACCAGCCGGGCACCGAGATGGCCGGCGTGGTGCTGACCCAGACCGCCATGGCCGCCGTGGTCGGCGAGTGGGGCCGGGTGTTCGTCAGCATCGCCTTGCTGCTGTTCGTCTTCACCACGCTGATCTACAACTACTACCTGGGTGAGAACGCCCTGGGTTTCTTCACCAGCAAGCGCTGGCCGGTACAGATCTACCGCGTGCTGGTAGTCGGCCTGGTGCTGTGGGGCTCGGTGCAGGACCTGGGCACGGTGTTCGCCTTCGCCGACGTGACCATGGGCCTGCTGGCGGTCGCCAACCTGGTGGCCCTGGCAATGCTGTTCAAGGTCGGTCTGCGCCTGATGAACGACTACGACAGCCAGGTGAAAGCGGGTGTAGAGTCACCCGTCTTCGACCCGAAAGCCTTCGCCGGTCTGGACCTCGACCCAGAGGCCTGGCCAGAAGTGCTCCCCCCACTGGCGGTGCCCACCATCGCTGGCAGCGTGCCGAGCAACGTTCTGCAACAGCGCTAAGCCTCTGCCGCCCGGACTCTGCTCCGGGCGGCTTTCGTTGTGTCATAGGCGCCGCGCGGCCAGGTGGCCGGCGCGAGCCCCTGTGCTCCCTAGGAGTGATCGACCATGCGTCGTTATGCCTCTTTCTGCCTGTTACTCGGCCTGCTGTTCAGCAGCCTCGCCCACGCCGACTTGCCGCGCGATTACCAGGTCGTGCTACTGACCGAGAACTTCCCGCCGTTCAACATGGCGGTGAACAACAAGAACTTCGCCCGCGACCCGAATATCCAGGGCATCAGCGCCGACATCGTGCGCGAGATGTTCAAGCGTGCCGGCATCGACTACAGCCTGACCCTGCGTTTCCCCTGGGATCGCATCTACAAGCAGGCGATGACCACGCCCAATCACGGACTGTTCTCCACCTCGCTAAGCGAGGGACGGCGACCGCTGTTCAAGTGGGTCGGGCCGATCGCCGAGTACCAGAGCGTGCTGGTCGGCCTCAAGGACGGCGGCCCGCGACCAACCGACCTGGCGCAGGCCAAGGCCTACCGCATCGGCGCCTACCAGAGCGCCGCGGTCAGCCAGTACCTGGAGCGTCTCGGCTTCAAGCCGCAGAACGCCCTGCGCGACCAGGAGAATATCCGCAAGCTGCAACGCGGGCAGATCGACCTGTGGGCCACCTCCGACCCGGTCTGGCGTTACTACGCCAAGGAGCAGGGCGCCAGCGGCCTGGACACCGCCCTGAGCTTCGAGACCTCGCAGCTGTACCTGGCGCTGAACAAGGACACCCCGGACGAGGTGGTCGAACGCCTGCAGGCGGCGCTGCAGCAGATGCGCCGCGAGGGCTACGGCAGCTGCACGAAGAACCCGCAGCTGTGCTGAGCCGGGGCGCTAAACGCCCCAGGCCCGGCGTAGCGCCTGCAGGGCCTGCGCGATACGCGTCTCGGGCACCGCGGCGAAGCCCAGCACCAACCCGGCGCGCCGGTCTTCAGGAACTTCGCTGTCCGCCAGCCAGTAGTCGCTGAGGGCGTTGAGCTCCACCCCGACCTCGGCCGCCGAAGCGATCAACTGGCGTTCGCGCGCCAGGCTGTCCACCCGCACGCACAGGTGCAGGCCGGCCTCCACCGCCGGCAGCGGTGCGCAACCGGGTACCTGCTGCGGCCAACCGGCCAGCAGGGCATCGCGGCGGCTGCGCGCGGCGCCGCGCATGCGCCTGATATGCCGCTGGAAATGCCCGGCGGCGATAAATTCGGCCATCACCGCCTGGCTGCCGATCTCCGAATGGCGCATGTCCAGTGCGCGGCGGCGGGCGAAGGCCTCGGCCAGGCCGGCCGGCAGCAGCAGGTAGCCCAGACGCAGCGCCGGGAAGGCGATCTTGCAGAAGGTGCCGACGTAGAGCACCCGGCCCTGCCGGTCGAGGGCGGCCAGCGGCGCCAGCGGCGTGCCGCTGTAGCGGTACTCACCGTCGTAATCGTCCTCGATGATCCAGCTGTCGTGGCGCTCGGCCCAGTCCAGCAGCTCCAGGCGCCGCGCCAGCGACAGGGTGACGCCGGTGGGGTACTGGTGCGAAGGCGTGACATAGGCCAGGCGGCAGCGCCCCGCCCGTTCCAGCGCGGCCGTGTCCAGCCCCTCGCCATCCACCGCGATACCCGCCAGCTCCGCCCCGGCCACCGCGAAGGCATGCCCGGCGGCGCGGTAGCCGGGGTTCTCGATGGCCACCCGGTCACCCGGCTCGACCAGCAGCTGGGCGCACAGGCTGATGGCCTGCTGCGCGCCGCAGGTCACCAGGATCTGCGTCGGGTCGCAGTGCAGGCCGCGGCCGTTGCGCAGGTAGGCGGCGATCAGCTCGCGCAACTGCGCGTCCCCGGCCGGATCGCCATAGCCCAGGCGCGCCGCCGACGGCTTGCGCCAGAAGCGCGCCGACAGCCGCGCCCAGGTCTCGAAGGGAAACAGATCGAAGGCCGGCACGCCGACCCGAAAGGCCCGCGGCGCACCCTCCAGCGCACCGGGCAGATGGTGCTGCTGCAGGCGCTGCAGGGCCTGGCTGGGCGCGGCGACGCTGGGCGGTGCGGGCGGCGGGCGCACCACCGCGGCCAGTTCGGCGACATAGGTGCCGGCGCCGATGCGCCCCTCCACGAAGCCCTCGGCATACAGCTGGTCGAAGGCGCGGATCACGGTGTTGCGGGCGATGCCCAGCAGGCCGGCCAGGTCGCGGCTGGCCGGCAGGCGGGTGCCACTGGCCAGGCGTCCGTCGAGGATGCGCTCGCGTAGCGCCTGGTACAGCTGCCGCGCCAGGCCCCGGGCCGGATCGAGGCGAATGCCGGAGAGGTCGACGGGTAGCGGCGCTGGCAACGGCATGGATTGGCCCTATGAAAGTCGCAGTAAATGGATCTTACAACAGACCAATATCCTGCCTAGCATGGACCCATCACACCAGCCCCCATTTTGGAGAAGCCGCCATGTACCTGCCTCCATCCTTTCGCCAGGACGACCTCGCCGAACTGCATCGGCAGGTTGCCGCCTGCCGCCTGGCCACAGTCGTCAACCTGGGCCCGGACGGCCTGCAGGCCAGCCACCTGCCGCTGCTGCTGATGCCCGAGGAGGGCGAGTTCGGCACCCTCTACGGCCACTTCGCCCGGGCCAACCCGCACTGGCGGGCACTCGCCGGCGGCGAAACCCTGGTGATCTGCAATGGCCCGGACGCCTACGTCAGCCCGTCCTGGTACCCGGCCAAGGCCGAGCACGGCAAGGTGGTGCCGACCTGGAACTACATCGCCGTGCATGCCTACGGCCAGGCCGAGGTGTTCGACGACGCCGAACGTCTGCTGGCGCTGGTCAGCCGCCTCAGCGAGCGCCACGAGGCCGGCCGTGCCCAGCCCTGGGCGGTCAGCGAGGCGCCCCGCGACTACCTCGCCGGCATGCTGCGCGCCATCGTCGGTTTCGCCCTGCCGATCGAACGTCTCGAAGGCAAGTGGAAGCTCGGGCAGAACCGCAGCGCCGCCGACCAGCGCGGCGTGCATGAGGGCCTGAACGCCAGCCCCGACGCGCGCGACCGTGAGCTGGCCGCGCGCATGAGCAGCCCTAACTAACTCCACCCAAGGAAGACCCATGCGCCTCGAGATCCGCCCCGTCACCGCCGCCGACCACGCCGCCTGGCTGCCGTTGTGGCAGGGCTACCAGCGCTTCTACAAAGCCGAGATCGCCAGCGCAACCAGCGCCCTGACCTGGCGGCGCTTCCTCGACCCGGGCGAACCCATGCACGCCGCCCTGGCTTGGCAGGACGACCGCGCCGTGGGGCTGGTGCACTTCATCTACCACCGCTCCTGCTGGACCGAGGGTGACTACTGTTACCTACAGGACCTGTTCGTCGGCGAAGGCCTGCGCGGCGCCGGCATCGGCCGCCGGCTGATCGAGCACGTTTACCAGGCCGCCCAGACTGCTGGTGCCTCGCGAGTGCACTGGCTGACCCACGAGAGCAACGTCGATGCCATGCAGCTGTACCAGCGCGTCGCCGAGCGCTCCGGCTTTCTCCAATATCGCAAGAACCTCTGACAGGAGCAGCGCCATGACCCACACCGACCTGGCTGACTGGCAACCCCGCCCCCTGCCGCAACGTGAGCCACTGGCTGGCCGCTATGTGCGCCTGCAACCGCTGGACCTCGCCGCTCACGGCGACGAGCTGTGGCGGGCGCTGCAAGGCCCGGACTGCGACCCACTGCTGTGGGATTATCTGCCCTATGGCCCCTTCCCCGAGCGCACGGCCTTCGATGCCTGGCTGGCGGCCAACGCGGCCAGCAGCGACCCGCTGTTCTTCGCCGTACTCGACCTGGCCAGCCAGCGCGCCGTCGGCCTGCTGAGCTTTTTGCGCATGACGCCCAAGGACGGCTGCATCGAGATCGGCCATATCGCCTTCGGCCGCGCCATGCAGCGTTCGCCAGGCTCCACCGAGGCGGTCTACCTGCTGGCCGAGCTGGCCATGGGCACGCTCGGCTACCGCCGCCTGGAGTGGAAGTGCAACGCCCTCAACGCCCGCTCCATGCGCGCCGCCGAGCGCCTGGGCTTCGTCTACGAAGGCACCTTCCGCCAGCATATGGTGATCAAGGGGCGCAACCGCGACAGCGCCTGGTTCTCCATCCTCGACCGCGAGTGGCCGGCCTGCCACGCCGCCTTCCAGCGCTGGCTGGCGCCCGCCAACTTCGATGACCAGGGACGGCAGAAACGCCGCCTGGAGGAACTGCGCGACTGAGTTGCCGGCACACCGCCCGGCCCTCCAGGTTGAATCGGGCAGCGGCCTACTCGACCTCGAACAAGCCGTCGCGCACCTGGCCGCCGCTGAGGCGCTGGCGAATGTCGGCGTCGATGCGCGGGTCGTCCGGGCCATAGAGCATCACCTGGCGATAGGCACTGACCCGGTTGATCTCCGACCCCAGGTAGTCCCAGACCACCCGGGTGCAGGCCGGGGTGCGCCGATCGCCGCTGGACACCCCGGTCTTCAGGCCATTGAGGCGGGTGATGCGACTCTTGAAGCTGGGAATCAAAATGGTCTGGCTCACCTCATTGGCGGTCAGCGACTCGTAGTCGATCAGGAACACCCGGTCCTGCAGGTAGAACGCCGCGCCCAGATAGCGGCAACGCACCCAGTCGTCGGCCTCGCCGCTGTCGGCGCGCGAGCGCTCCTGGCGTTCCTGGCGCTCGAACAGGTAGGTGCCGCGCTCCTCGCGCAGCTGCACCAGCGACAGCAGGATGTTGCCGGGCACCGACATGCAGTTGGCGTACTCGAAGTAGTAGCCGCAGTAGCGCGACAGACTGCTGCAATGCTCGCGCAGTGGCTGCAGCAGCTCGAGCAGCGGATCGGCCGCCGCCGGTCGCTCCTGACCACTGCGGCGTACGCCGATCAGCCGGGCGAACTGCTCCGCCGGCAGGCCCAGCTCATAGTCCTCGATGCCGAAGAAATCGCAGATGCGCTTGAGGTTGTAAGCCGTCGGCCGGCTCTGCCCGCTGAGGTACTTGTTGAACTGCGCGCGATTGATCGCCAGCTGCCGGCAAACCTCGGCAATAGAGCGGTAGTGGCTGCACAGCAGCTTGAGATTGAGACCCTGATGGTTCGACATGACGCCTGCCTAGGTGATGCTAGCGGCGCAAATATAGCATCAACTCGCGCCACATCGCCGCCATCCGCGAAATTGCCTGAAACACCCAGTTACTCAACCATGCACAGGCTGCCCGCTGCGTGGCATTCCCGAATAACTACAAGAGAGGCATCTCCTCATGCTGGACCTCCTCAACGACCTACTCTGGAGCAAGCTGCTGATCGTCATGCTGATCGGCCTGGGCCTGTACTTCACCATCGCCTCGCGCTTCGTGCAGTTCCGCTATTTCGGCAGCATGTTCCGCATCTTCAGCGAAGCCTTTCAGCGTCAACCGGGCCAGCTCAGTTCGTTCCAGGCGCTGATGCTCAGCGTCGCCGGTCGCGTCGGCGCCGGTAACATCGCCGGCGTCTCGGTGGCCATCATGCTCGGCGGTCCGGGCGCGATCTTCTGGATGTGGGTGGTAGCCCTGGTCGGCATGGCCACCAGCTACTTCGAGTGCTCGCTGGCCCAGCTGTACAAGCGCCGCGAAGCCGACGGCACCTACCGCGGCGGCCCGGCCTTCTACATCCAGCACGGCCTCGGCCAGCGCTGGTTGGGCATCGTGGTGTCCTTGCTGCTGCTGGTGACCTTCGGCTTCGGCTTCAACGCCGTGCAGTCCTTCACCGTGGCCAGTTCGCTGCACGACACCTTCGGCCTGCCCACCCATATCAGCGGCCTGGCCCTGGTGGTGGTGATCGGCCTGATCATCTTCGGCGGCATCAAGCGCATCGCCAAGATCGCCGACGTCCTGGTGCCGAGCATGGCCTTCTCCTACATCGCCATGGCGCTGTTCGTGATCGGCGGCAATATCGACCAGGTGCCGGAGGTGCTGGCGCTGATCGTCAAGAGCGCCTTCGGCCTGGAGCCGGCCTTCGCCGGCGGCATCGGCGCGGCGATCATCATGGGCGTCAAGCGCGGCCTGTTCTCCAACGAAGCCGGCCTCGGCAGCGCACCCAACGTCGCCGCCGTGGCCCAGGTCAAGCACCCCGCCGCACAAGGCATCGTGCAGTCGCTCAGCGTATTTATCGACACCATGATCCTGTGCAGCTGCACCGCGCTGATCATCCTGCTCTCCGGCGTCTACCAGCCGGGCACCGAGATGGCCGGCGTAGTGCTGACCCAGACCGCCATGGCCGCCGTAGTCGGCGAGTGGGGCCGGGTGTTCGTCAGCATCGCCTTGCTGCTGTTCGTCTTCACCACGCTGATCTACAACTACTACCTGGGTGAGAACGCCCTGGGCTTCTTCACCAGCAAGCGCTGGCCGGTACAGGTCTACCGGGTGCTGGTAGTCGGCCTGGTGCTGTGGGGCTCGGTGCAGGACCTGGGCACGGTGTTCGCCTTCGCCGACGTGACCATGGGCCTGCTCGCAGTCGCCAACCTGGTGGCCCTGGCGCTGCTGTTCAAGGTCGGTCTGCGCCTGATGAACGACTACGACAGCCAGGTGAAAGCGGGTGTAGAGTCACCCGTCTTCGACCCGAAAGCCTTCGCCGATCTGGACCTCGACCCAGAGGCCTGGCCGGCCAACCCGCCGGTCCCGCAGCCAAGCGCTCAGGCCGAAGCCAGCAACTACCTGCACCAACGCTAAACAGCGTTGCGGCATGACAAAACAGGGGGCGTGCCCCCTGTTTTGCTATCTGCATAAGGAGCCACGCCATGTCCTCCCCAACCAAACTGCTAGTGCTCTACACCGGCGGCACCATCGGCATGCAGATGAGCGCCGACGGCCTGGCACCGGCCTCCGGCTTCGAGGCCCGGGTGCGCGCCCAGCAGGCCCTGGAGCAGGGTCGCCAACTGCCCGAGTGGAGCTTCCGCGAACTGCTGCCGCCGATCGACAGCGCCAATATGAGCCAGGCCAACTGGCTGGCGATGGTCGCGGCGATCCGCGCCGGTGTCGAGCAGGACGGCTGCGACGCGGTGCTGGTCCTGCACGGTACCGACACCCTGGCCTACAGCGCCGCGGCGCTGAGCTTCCTGTTGCTGGGGCTGCCGGTGCCCGTGCTGCTGACCGGCTCGATGTTGCCGGCCGGCACCAAGGGCAGCGACGCCTGGGACAACCTGTTCGGCGCCATGCAGGCCCTGCAGCAGGGCGTGGCCGCCGGCGTGCAGCTGTATTTCAATGGCCAGCTGCTGCATGGCGCGCGGGTCAGCAAGCTGCGCAGCGATGCCTTCGACGCCTTCAGCGTGCTGCCGCGCCAGCGCCACAGCGAACGGGCCGAGAGCCTCCCCGCCCGCCTCGGTTACCGGCAGCCGCGCCATCCGGTGAACCTCGCCGTGCTGCCGTTCTACCCCGGCCTCCAGGCCGCGCACCTCAGCGCCCTGCTGGCCAGCGGCGTGCAGGGGCTGCTGCTGGAGTGCTATGGCAGCGGCACCGGCCCGGCCGGCGATGCCGAGCTGCTCGCCGCGCTCCAGGCCGCGCATGCGCGCGGTGTGGTGCTGGCGGCGATCAGCCAGTGTCCGCACGGCCATGTCGAGTTCGGCGTGTACGCCGCCGGTAGCCGGCTGGCCGGCGCCGGGTTGGTGTCCGCCGGCGGCATGACCCGCGAGGCGGCCCTGGGCAAGCTGTTCGCCCTGCTCGGCGCCGGCTTGAGCCAAGCCGAGGTGGAACACTGGTTCGCCCTCGACCTGTGCGGCGAACGCGCCGACTGAGGCCAGCCGCCCAGGCCGCCGCAAGCCCGCCGCGCGATGCCGTCGCGAGGCTTGCGACCTCGGCCTAACCGTCGCAGGATGACAGCTTGCGCATACAGGAGACCGCGCCATGCCCGTTCGTATTCCCGTCGAGATCCGCCCCGTCAGCGCCGACGACCATGCCGCCTGGCTGCCGCTGTGGCAGGGCTATCAACGTTTCTATATGACCGAGATACCCGCCGCCACCAGCGACATCACCTGGCAGCGCTTTCTCGACCCCGGCGAACCGATGCATGCCGCCCTCGCCTGGCACGACGGTCAGGCCGTTGGCCTGGTCCACTGGGTGTTTCATCGCTCCTGCTGGACAGTCGGCGACTACTGCTACCTGCAAGACCTGTTCATCCGCAAGCAGGCGCGCAGCAGTGGTGTCGGCGGCCAGCTGATCGACTTCGTCTACGCCCGCGCGCGCGAGGCCGAGTGCGACCGGGTGCACTGGCTGACCCACGAGAGCAACAGCAGCGCCATGCTGCTCTACGAACGCGTCGCCGAACGCTCGGGTTTCGTGCAGTACCGCAAGCGCCTGACCTGAGCCGCGCCAGCCACGCTCGAGCGACGAGGAACCCAGATGGCGAGCGAGCCATAGCGCGGTAATAATCGCTGCTCGCCCGGTTTAGAACACCGACCAACCGATGCGCTGACTGAGCAGTTCCAGGGCCGCCATGCCGGCCAGGGAGTTGCCGGCGGCATTCAGCTCCGGCGACCAGACGCAGACGGTGAAGCGCCCCGGCACCACCGCGACGATGCCGCCGCCGACCCCGCTCTTGCCCGGCAAGCCGACCCGGTAGGCGAAGTTGCCGGCCTCGTCGTACAGGCCGCTGGTGGCCATGATGGCGTTGACTTGCTTGGTCTGCCGCGCGCTGAGAATCTGCTCGCCGCTGTGCTTGCAGAAACCTTCGTTGGCCAGAAAACAGAAGGCGCGGGCCAGATCGACGCAGCTCATGCGCAACGCGCAGTGGCTGAAATAGCTGCGCAGCACCGCCTCGACGTCGTTATGGAAATTGCCGAAGGCCTGCATCAGGTAGGCCGCGGCCGCGTTGCGCGCACGGTGCTGGTATTCCGACTCGGCAACCCGACTGTCGCTGACCAGCTCCGGGTTGCCGGCCAGGCGCCGGGCGAAATCGCGCATCGACAACGGCGGCGCGGCGAAGCGCGACTGGTTGATGTCACAGATCACCAGGGCACCGGCGTTGATAAAGGGATTGCGCGGCCGGCCGCGCTCGAACTCCAGCTGCACCAGGGAATTGAACGGCTGCCCGGACGGCTCATAACCGACCCGTTGCCAGATCGCCTCGCCGGAATGGCCGATGGCCTGGACCAGGCTGAAGACCTTGGAAATGCTCTGGATCGAGAAGGCCCGCTGCGCATCGCCGGCCACGTGCAGCTCGCCGCTGTTGCCGTAGACCGCGATGCCCAGCTGGCGCGGTTCGACAGTGGCCAGGGCGGGAATGTAGTCGGCCACCTTGCCCTGGCCGAGCAATGGACGGACCTCATCGAGAATTTCGTTCAACAGCGCTTGCATGCGGGGCCTCGCGGCAACACCTGGACGGCGCCCAGGCTACCGTTGCTAGACGCCAGGCATGCAGCACTGATCACACTAAAAGTGCCGGCGCACCCGGTAGCGCCGTACTCAGAATTTTTCCGGGCGCAACACCTCGACCTGCGCCAGGTAGCAGACCATCGCGTAGTTGGCGTAGTAGCGCTGCTGCAGATGGCTGGTCAGGCGCTCGGCCAGTTCAGGCGCGCAGATGACCTCCACGCGAATGTTGCTCTCGGTTTCCCAGCCGGCGCTGCGCACCCCATGCGCGCCACGCCCGCGCGCGTCGGAGATGGTCCAGCCAGGCGCGCCGAGCTGTTCCAGGTCGGCCACCAGCTTCTTCTCCAGCGCCGCTTCACAGATCACGGTGAGCAGGGTACGGGTATGCGCGGTCATCTCAGAGTCCCCAGGCGATCAGTTGTTCGGCCAGCGCCAGATACAGCGGAATGCCGAGCAGAATGTTGAAGGGAAAGGTGATCCCCAGCGAGGCGGTCAAGGATAGCGAAGGATTGGCCTGCGGCAACGCCAGGCGCAGGGCCGCCGGCACCGCGATATAGGACGCACTGGCCGCCAGGGTGGCGAGCATCGCGGTGCCGCCCAGCGACAGGTCCATCAGGCGCGCCAGGGCGGCGCCAATCAGCGCGCCGAGCAGTGGCATGAGCAGGGCGAAACCGGCCAGACGCAGACCGAACTGCTTCAGCGCACCGAGCTGACCCGAGGCGATCAGGCCCATCTCCAGCAGGAAGAACGCCAGCACCGGCTTGAACATGCTGGTGTACAGCGGTTCCAGCGGCTTGATCGAGTCCTTGCCGGCCACCGCGCCGATGATCAGGCCGCCGAGCAGCAGCATGATGCTCTTGCCGAGGAAGATCTCCCGGCCCAGCTCGCGCCAGTCGGTATCGCGGGCCAGGCCCTTGGCCAGGAGGATGCCGACCAGAATCGCCGGGATCTCCAGAATCGCCACGAACAGCGGCATGTAGCTCTCGAAGTGGATGCCGCGCGCCAGCAGAAAGGCCACGGCCACGGCAAAGGTACCGGCGCTGACCGAACCATAGTGGGCCGCCACCGCCGCGGCGTTGACCCGATCGAAGCCCAGTGCCCGCAGGATGCCGAAGGCCACCACCGGCAAGGCCACGCCCAAGCCCAGGACCAACGCGGCCTGGCCCAACAACCGCGCACTGGCCTGCTCCGCCAGCTCCACCCCGCCGTGCAGACCGATGGCCAGCAACAACAGAATCGACAGGGTTTCATAGAGTGCCGGCGGCAGCTTCAGCTCGCTTTTCAGCAAGCCCGCACTCAGGCCGAAGACGAAAAACAGTACAACCGGATCGATGCCCATTACCGCCTCCCGTAGATGCCATGGCCTGACGTTCAGTTAAAAAAAGGGAGCCTTGCGGCCCCCCCAGAGGTAAACAGTTGCAGATGGCGGCACGCGCCTCGCTTGCGCCGCAGTTGCGCTTATTCGATCTCGATCAGCACTTCGTCCGGATTGACCCGGTCGCCCTTGGCCACGTGCACCGCCTTGACCGTACCGGCGATGGGCGCCTGCACCTCGGTCTCCATCTTCATCGCCTCGCTGATCAGCACCGCCTGGCCAGCCTTGACCGCATCGCCTTCCTTGACCAGCACCTCGACGATGTTGCCCGGCATGCTGGTGCTGACGTCACCCGGCGCGCTGGCGGCCTTGCGCTTGCCGCTGGCACCGGCGACGAAGTCGTTGAGCGGCTCGAATACCACCTCTTCCGGCATGCCATCGATGGACAGGTAGAAATGCCGCTTGCCGTCGCCCTTGACGCCGACGCCGGTGATATCGACCCGGTAGCTCTCGCCGTGCACATCGACCACGAACTCGGTCGGCACGCCTTCGCCACCGGCCGCGGCCACGCCACCGGCTTCGGGGATCGGCAGCAGCACCTCGGGGGTCAGGCTGCCGGCGGCACGCTCCTCGAGAAACTTGCGGCCGATGTCCGGAAACATGGCGTAGGTCAGTACGTCTTCCTCGGACTTGGCCAGGGCGCCGATCTCGCCGCGCAGCTTGGCCATCTCCGGCTTGAGCAGGTCGGCCGGGCGCACGTCGATCACCTCTTCGCTGCCGATCGCCTGCTTGCGCAGCTGCTCGTTGATCTTGCCCGGCGCCAGGCCATAACGGCCCTGCAGGTAGAGCTTCACCTCGTTGGTGATGGTCTTGTAGCGCTCGCCGGCCAGCACGTTGAACACCGCCTGGGTGCCGACGATCTGCGAGGTCGGGGTCACCAGCGGCGGGAAGCCGAGGTCCTCGCGCACCCGTGGGATCTCCGCGAACACTTCGTTGATGCGATCGAGCGCACCCTGCTCTTTCAACTGGTTGGCCAGGTTGGACATCATCCCGCCCGGCACCTGATTGACCTGCACGCGGGTATCCACCGCGGTGAATTCGCTCTCGAACTGGTGGTACTTCTTGCGCACGGCATGGAAGTACATGCCGATCTCCTGGATCAGCTCCAGGTCCAGACCGGTGTCGTATTCGCTGCCGCGCAGCGCCGCGACCATCGACTCGGTACCCGGGTGGCTGGTGCCCCAGGCCATGCTGGAGATGGCGGTATCGATATGGTCGGCGCCGGCCTCGATCGCCTTGAGCTGGCACATCGAGCCCATGCCGGCGGTGTCGTGGCTGTGGATGAACACCGGCAGGTCGACCTCGGCCTTCAGCGCCTTGACCAGCTCGGCGGTGGCGTAAGGCGTGAGCAGGCCGGCCATGTCCTTGATCGCCATGGAGTCGACGCCCATGGCCTGCATGGCCTTGGCCTGCTCGACGTAGGCCGCGACCGTATGCACCGGGCTGACGGTGTAGCTCAGGGTGCCCTGGGCATGCTTGCCGGCGGCCTTCACCGCCTCGATCGACACGCGCAGGTTACGCACGTCGTTCATCGCGTCGAAGATGCGGAACACGTCGATGCCGTTGACCGCCGCCTTGGCCACGAAGGCGCGCACCACATCGTCGCTGTAGTGGCGGTAGCCGAGCAGGTTCTGTCCACGTAACAGCATCTGCAGGCGGGTGTTGGGCAGCGCCGCCTTGAGCTGGCGCAGGCGCTCCCAGGGGTCTTCCTTGAGGAAACGCACGCAGGCGTCGAAGGTGGCGCCGCCCCAGACTTCCAGCGACCAGTAGCCGACCTGGTCGAGCTTGTCGCAGATCGGCAGCATGTCTTCGGTGCGCATGCGCGTGGCCAGCAGCGACTGGTGGGCGTCGCGCAGGATGGTGTCGGTGACGGTTATTTTTTTGACAACAGGGGTCTTAGACATTTCTCAAATCCTCACAGGCCAGCGTGGGCAGCAATGGCGGTGGCGATGGCGATGGCCAGGTGCGACGGGTTGCGCTTGATCGAGTACTCGGTCAGTTCCGGATGGCTCTCGACGAAGCTGGTGTTGAACTGACCGCTGCGGAACTCCGGGTTGCGCAGGATTTCCTGGTAATAGGCGGCGGTGGTCTTGACCCCCTGCACGCGCATGTCATCCAGGGCGCGCAGGCCGCGGTCCATCGCCTCTTCCCAGGTCAGCGCCCAGACGATCAGTTTCAGGCACATCGAATCGTAGTAAGGCGGAATGGTGTAGCCGGTGTAGATCGCCGTGTCGGTGCGCACGCCGGGACCGCCGGGGGCGTAGTAGCGGGTGATCTTGCCGAAACTGGGCAGGAAGTTGTTTTTCGGGTCTTCGGCGTTGATGCGGAACTGCAGGGCGAAGCCGCGGTGGATGATGTCTTCCTGCTTGACCGACAGCGGCAAACCGCTGGCGATGCGGATCTGCTCGCGGACGATGTCCAGGCCGGTGATTTCCTCGGTGATGGTGTGCTCCACCTGCACCCGGGTGTTCATCTCCATGAAGTACACCTCGCCCTCGGCGAGCAGGAACTCCACGGTGCCGGCGTTCTCGTAGCCCACCGCCTGCGCCGCGCGCACCGCCAGGTCGCCGATATAGGCGCGCTGCTCGGGGGTCAGTTGCGGGCTGGGGGCGATCTCGATGAGCTTCTGGTTGCGTCGCTGAATCGAGCAGTCGCGCTCGAACAGGTGCACCACGTTGCCGAAACTGTCGCCGAGAATCTGCGCCTCGATGTGCTTGGGATTGATGATGCACTTCTCCAGGAACACCTCGGCCGAGCCGAAGGCCTTGGTCGCCTCGGAAATCACCCGTGGGTAGGCCTGCTCCAGCTCCTCGCGGCTGTTGCAGCGGCGGATACCGCGACCGCCGCCGCCGGAGGTGGCCTTGAGCATCACCGGGTAGCCGATGCGTTCGCCCTCGCGCAGCGCCTCGGCGAGGTCGGCGACGTTGCCTTCGGTACCCGGGGTGACCGGTACGCCGGCCTTGATCATGCTGCGTCGGGCCTCGGTCTTGTCGCCCATGCGGCGGATCACTTCGGCGCTCGGGCCGATGAACTTGATCCCGCGTTCGGCGCAGATTTCCGCCAGCTCGGCGTTCTCCGAGAGGAAGCCGTAGCCCGGATGGAGGGCGTCGCAGCCGGTCTCCACCGCCAGATTGACCAGCTTGCGCGGGTTCAGGTAGCCGGCCAGCGGGTCGGCACCGATGCCGTGGGCCTCGTCGGCACGCTTGACGTGCAGCGCCATGCGGTCGGCGTCGGAGTAGACGGCCACCGAGCGGATGCCCATCTCGGCGCAGGCGCGCACGATGCGCACGGCAATCTCACCGCGGTTGGCTATCAGGATTTTCTTGATCACGAGTTTTTCCTCGGTCAGCCTCTGATGAAACGGCAGCAGACGAACGAGCAAGCCGTTCGGCGAAGGATCGCTGGCGTGCAGCAATCGCCCGATTACCCTACGCCGCGCAGCGAATTACCAAAAATTAATATTTATTTGATTAGCTATAATTAAAAACTAATACTCACGCCTCTACGCCCGTTTCCAGGCATCTGCACAGACCGCCAAACGCGGCCTCCCCACTCGCAATCGACGAGACCCATAATGCGTAAGTCCTTGATGCGCATGACATTGCGCCAGCTCCAGGTATTTCGCTCGGTGTGCGAGCAGCGCTCCTACAGCCGCGCCGCCGAGGAGATGTCGCTGACCCAGCCGGCCGTCAGCCTGCAGATTCGGCAACTGGAAGAACTGGTCGGCCAACCGCTGTTCGACTACGTCGGCAAGAAGCTCTACCTGACCGACGCCGCCGAGGCTCTGCAACGCGCCGGCGCGGATATCTTCGGCCGCCTGGAAAGCCTCGACATGCAATTGGCCGACCTGCAGGGCTCGCTGCAGGGGCAGCTGAGCCTGGCCGTGGAGTCCAGCGCGCAGTACTTCATGCCCCACCTGTTCGCCGCGTTTCGCCACGAATACCCGGAAGTCAGCCTGCAGCTGGTGGTGGTCAATCACGCCCAGGCGATCAAGCGCCTGAGCGCCAACCGCGACGACCTGCTGATCATGTCGCAGGTGCCGGCGGACATGGCCCTGGAGTTTCTGCCCTTCCTCAACAACCCGATCGTCGCCGTGGCGCCGCAGACGCACCCGCTGTGCGCCCGCGCGCCACTGAGCTTGCAGGACCTGACCGGCTGGCCGCTGCTGGTACGCGAGGCGGGTTCGGGCACACGCAAGGCCTGCGAGGAGTATTGCCACCAGAAGCGCGCGCACTTCGCCCAGACCCTGGAGGTGGGCTCACTGGAGGGGCAGCGCGAAGGAGTGCTGGCCGGCCTCGGCCTGGCCCTGCTGCCGCGTCACGCGGTGCGCCGCGAACTGCAGGAGGGTGTACTGCGCGAGCTGCCGGTCAGCGAGCTGCCGCTGCTGCGCAGCTGGTGCGTGGTGCATCCGCGCGGCAAGCACCTGTCACCGGTGGCGCAGGCGTTTTTCAACTTCGTGCGCAACCAGCGCAGCCAGATCAACGCGCTGGCTGAGCGCTTTGCCGGGTCACTGCCTGAGTCGTCGCCAGGTAATTAGCGGCAATCAACTCGGGATAGTCGGCCAACTCCTGCTGCAACAGCCGCTGTTCGGCGTAGGACTCGATCGCCCGGCGGTACGCCATACGCCGCTGGTCGCGCAACTTGCGTCGCTCTTTCGCATCACTGTCGGCGTGCGCGTGCACTTTATCCGAGTAACCAGCCATCACGTGTCTCCCAAGGCGAATAACGGGAGTCACAGGATCGACCGTCAGCATGACGCTTTGACGGCAATGCGATGAAGCTGTGGTTACCTCAGGCCGTCGTCAGCACGGGCGGCGCTAGCGCGAGAACTACTGATCGTCGGCGATTCTGATCGACTTGGGCGACAGGCGCAGGCTGCGCAAGCTGCGCTTGACGCTCTTCAGGTGGTTGACCAGCGACGGCCCGCGGGCCATGGCCACGCCCATGGCGAGCACGTCGATCACCACCAGGTGGGCGATGCGCGAGGTCAGCGGGGTGTAGATCTCGGTGTCCTCCTGCACGTCGATGGCCAGGTTGACCGTGGCCAGATCGGCCAGTGGCGTCTGGCTCGGGCACAGGGTGATCAGCGTGGCGCCGGTTTCCCGCACCAGGTTGGCGGTGATCAGCAGGTCCTTGGAACGACCAGACTGGGAGATGCAGATCGCCACATCGGTCGGCTTCAGGGTCACCGCACTCATCGCCTGCATGTGCGGGTCGGAATAGGCCGCGGCGGTCAGCAGCAGGCGGAAGAATTTGTGCTGGGCATCCGCCGCCACCGCCCCGGAGGCGCCGAAACCGTAGAACTCCACGCGCTGGGCCTGGGCGCAGGCGGAGATGGCCTGCTGCAGCGCCTGGGGATCGAGGTGCTCGCGCACCTCGATCAGGGTGTGCAGGGTGGTGTCGAAGATCTTCAGGCTGAAATCGGCGACCGAGTCATTCTCATGGATCGCGAACTGACCGAAGCTGGCGCCGGCAGCCAGGCTTTGCGCCAGCTTGAGCTTCAAGTCCTGAAAGCCGCCACAGCCAATGGCGCGGCAGAAGCGCACGATGGTCGGCTCGCTGATGCCCACGTTATGGGCCAACTCGGCCATCGAACTGTGCATCACCGCAGCCGGGTCGAGTAGCACATGGTCGGCCACCTTGAGTTCCGACTTACGTAACAGGTGACGCGACTGGGCTATGTGTTGCAACAAATTCACAAGAAATAGGCTCTGCTGGAGGCATCGAATCCGGCGAGCGACCCTCGACCGAGTCACGACTCGGTTATGATCGGCGCAGGCCGGGTTGTAGTGATCTTGTAGTTATACTACATGGCCGCTACCCCCGCACAGGTAAACCGAGTCGGAGTTGCTGAGTTGAGTATTCCCTGCGACATGCTGGTGTTTGGCGGCACCGGCGATCTAGCCCTGCATAAACTGTTGCCCGCGCTCTATCACCTGCACCGCGACGGGCGCCTGCACCCCGACATGCGCATCCTCGCCCTGGCGCGCAGCAAGCACAGCCGCGCAGCCTTCCAGGTGCTCGCCGAGCGCCACTGCCGCGCCCAAGTCGCGCGCGCCGACTTCGACAGCGAGACCTGGCAAGGCTTCGCCGCGCGCCTCGATTACTTCGCCATGGATGCCGGTCACAGCGCCGACTTCGGCCGCCTGAGCAAACACCTGGGCCACGTCGACGAACGCGTGCGCCTGTACTACCTGGCGACCGCGCCCGACCTGTTCGAGGACATCGCCTCGCACCTGAAGATCAGCGGCCTGGCCGGGCCCAAGGCGCGCATCGTGCTGGAGAAACCCATCGGCCACTCCCTCGCATCGGCGCAGGCGATCAATGCGGCGATCGGCGCGGTGTTCGACGAGACGCGGGTGTTCCGCATCGATCACTACCTGGGCAAGGAAACCGTACAGAACCTGATGGCGCTGCGCTTCGCCAACGCCCTGTTCGAACCTATATGGCGCGCCGGGCATATCGACCATATCCAGATCAGCGTCTGCGAGACCCTAGGGGTGGAGAACCGCGGCGCCTACTACGATCACGCCGGGGCGATGCGCGACATGGTGCAGAACCACCTGCTGCAGCTATTGTGTTTGGTGGCCATGGAGGCGCCGGTACGCTTCGATGCCGAAGCGGTGCGCAACGAAAAGGTGAAGATTCTCGAAGCCCTGAAGCCCATCACCGGCCTCGACGTGCGCGACAAGACCGTACGCGGCCAGTACGCCGCCGGCAAGATCGGCGGGCAGGACGTGCCGGCGTATTACTTCGAGAAAAATGTCGACAACGACAGCGATACCGAGACTTTCGTCGCCATTCAGGCGGAAATAGACAACTGGCGCTGGGCCGGCGTGCCGTTTTACCTGCGCACCGGCAAACGCCTGGCGAAGAAGTCCTCGGAAATCCTCATCCAGTTCAAGCCGGTGCCGCATCGACTGTTCGGCGACAGCGAGGCCAACCGCCTGCTGATCCGCCTGCAGCCGGAAGAGCGCATCAGCCTGCAACTGATGGCCAAGAATCCCGGTAAGGGCATGCGCCTGGAGCCGGTGGAGCTGGATCTCAACCTGGCCGACGCCTTCAATAAACAGCGCCGCTGGGACGCCTACGAGCGCCTGCTGCTGGATGTCATCGAAGGCGACTCGACGCTGTTCATGCGCCGCGATGAAGTCGAGGCCGCCTGGCAATGGATCGATCCGATCATCCAGGGCTGGCATCAGCACTACCAGAGCCCGCGCCCCTACCCGGCCGGCAGCAACGGCCCGGAGCAGCTGCAACGTCTGCTCGAACGACATGGCCGGCAGTGGATGGAGTAGTCGCTGGCCCGCTGCAAGTCCTGTCGCGGTTAGCGGTCAGGGCTTACAGCCTAATAAGCTCAGCGCACGCCGGCCTGCTCCTTGAGTAAGCGGGCGAGCGCCGCCGCCTCGACCGGTCGACTGATCAGAAAGCCCTGAATCTCATCGCAGTGGTGCGCCTTGAGGAAATCCATCTGCGCCTGGGTTTCCACCCCTTCGGCGACCACCTTCAGCTCCAGGCTGTGGGCCAGGGCGATGATCGCCCGGGTGATCGCGGCATCTTCACCGCCCTTCGACAGGTCGCGAATGAAGGTCTGATCGATTTTCACGTAATCCACCGGAAACCGCTTGAGGTAACTGAGCGAGGAATAGCCGGTACCGAAGTCATCGATCGCCAGCTTGACCCCCAGGGCACGCAACTGTTGGAAGGTGCTGATGACACTTTCGACGTTCTCCATCAGCTGGCTTTCGGTGAGCTCCAGCTCAAGAAACTGCGGCGCCAGGTCAGTTTCCTCAAGCACCTGACGCACCAGGCTGGTCAGATTGCCCTGACGCAGCTGATGCACCGACAGGTTTACCGAGACGCGAATATCCGCCAGCCCCTGACGCTGCCATTCGCGCGCCTGGCGGCACGCCTGACGCAGGACGAACTCACCGATGGGCGCGATCAAGCCGGTTTCCTCGGCCAGGCCAATGAAGTCGCCGGGGGGCACCAGGCCCCGCTGCGGATGACGCCAACGCACCAGCGCCTCGGCGCCATTCAGGCTGTCATCGGCCAGGCAGAGCTTGGGCTGGTAGAACACCTCCAGCTGACCCTCGTCGATGGCCTTGCGCAACTGGGTCTCCAGTTGCAGGCGTTCCAGGGTGCAGGCCTGCAGGTTGTCGGTGAAGAATTGGAAGCTGTTGCCGCCCAGATGCTTGGCATGCTGCATGGCCATGTTGGCCTGGCTGATCAGCGCGGTGATTTCCCGCGCGTTGTCCGGCCACAGGCTGATGCCGACGGACGCACTGACCACCAGCTCCTGATCGCCGACCGTCAGCGGCACCCGCAACTTGGCCAGCAGGCGACTGGCCAGGCGCGCCAGGCTGGACAGGCTGCCGTAGGAGTCGAGCAACACCGCGAATTCGTCGCCGGACAGGCGCGCCAGGGTGTCGGCCTCGGGCACCGCCTGGCTCAGGCGCCGGCTCATCTGCCGCAACAGCTGATCGGCCACGTCATGCCCGAGGCTGTCATTCAACAGCTTGAAGCGATCCAGGTCGATGTGCAGCAGGGCCAGGCTACGGCCACTCTGGCGCGCGCGCTGGCTGGCGTCATGCAGGCGCTCGCGGAACAGGCTGCGATTGGCCAGACCGGTCAACTGATCGTAATGCGAGAGGTAGCGCAGGCGCTCTTCGGATTCGCGCCGCGACGATAGATCGGCGAAGAAGCCCACCACATGACTGACATTGCCCCGCGAGTCGCGCACAACGTTCAACTGCAGCCACTGCGGGTAGAGTTCGCCGTTCTTGCGCGCCTCGAGCAGTTCGCCCTGCCAGCTACCGCACTGTTCCAACTCCAGGCGAATCAGCTGGTACTGCTGGCGCGCCTCGCGACTGCTGATAAAGCTGATCACGTTTTTACCGATCAGCTCATCCTGGCGGTAGCCGGTGACTTGCCTGAACGCGCGGTTGACCGCCAACAGGCGGTAGTCCGGATCGAGAATAACGATGCCTTCGCTGGCCGCCTCGAACACCGTGGCGGCCAGCTGCTGCTGCTGTTCCTGCTGCTTGCGCACACTGATATTGCGCCGCGTGCCCAGCATGCGCAGCACCCGTCCCTGGGCGTCGTGCTCGACTGCGCGGCCACGGTCCTCGATCCACACCCAGTGCCCGGCGGCGTGCTTGATCCGGTACTCGATCTGGTAACCGTCGGTACGCCCCTTCATGTGCTCGACCAGGGCGCGGCGCAGGGCCGGCAGGTCGTCCGGATGCAGGCGCGGTTTGAGGTCGCGCAACATGACCTGGACCGCGCCGGGTTCGAGGCCGAAAATCTCCTTGAGCTGCGAGTGGTGCACCTGGTCGCTTTGCAGGTCCCAGTCCCACAAACCCAATTCGCTGGCTTCCAGGGCCAGGGCCAGACGCGCCTGGCTCTTGCTCAGGGCATGCGTGGTTTCGTCCAGCTCCAGGGTGCGTTCGGCCACGCGCATTTCCAGTTCGCGGTGGGCAGCGCGCAGCTCGCGCTCGGCTCGTCGGCGCTGTTCGATTTCCCGCGCCAACTCGACATTCAGGCCTTCGGCCTGCAGCTTGGCATGCTCCAGGTTGCCGATCAGCGCCAGGTTCTGGAAGCGTTGCAGCAGGCTGCGCTGCACCAGGCGGTTGACCTGCCAGGCCACTACCAGCAGGGCCAGGGCCAGGATCACCCCGAGCAGGCCCCAACCACGCAGCAAGGGGTGGTCGCTCAGCAGCAGGTAGGCCAGGGTAGGCAGCAGACAGGGTAAGGCGAAGGTCAGAAACGCCGACAGGCTCACCGCATAGGCGACGCTGGCGGAGAGAATCGCCGCGGAAATCAGCCCGTAGACCAGGGCCTGCTGGTAGAACTCGTCGGCCGGCACCAGGGCGATGGCGGCATAGGCCAGGGTCAAACCTGAGGCCGCGGCGCCGAACAAAAAACGCCAGCGCCAGTACGGCCGGGCCTGACGGCTCGGCGCCGCGGCGTTGAACGCGGTGACCTGAACCAGGCGCAATACGCCGAGCAGCACCAGCCAGACCAGCCAGCCGGAGAGCAACCCGCGATTGTGCGGTGTCCACAGCAGGTAAGCGCAGGCCAGGCCGCTAAGCATCATCAATAGGGTCGGCACCCGTGAGCCCTGGTACAGCAGGCGGGTCCGTTCGGCGGCGATGTCGGTGACGAATTGCTGATCAATCTCGGTCGAGATGTCCAACATCGACTCGGCTACTGCGGTGCTCGTGATGGCAGTCATAGGCGCTATTCTTGTAAGGGTTGCCTAGGCGTCGGCGGAGCATACCCGAGGCAGAGACTGCACCCAAGATCGATCTGCGCGATTTCATCGCCCGCCAGCCTGGCTTTTGCCGAGGCGCGGCCCTGCAGCAGGGTCCCGCGGAGTGACCTGCCAGTCGTCAGTTGGCCACGGCGTGCTCATCTGCGGTTTGCCCTGCCTGCGCCCGCCCCCTAGAATGCCGCGATGCGCGACGATCTCTCTCTTCTGCTGAACTCTCTCAACGATGCTCAACGCCAGGCCGTAGCGGCCGGTTTGGGCCGTCAGTTGGTCCTGGCCGGTGCTGGCTCCGGCAAAACCCGTGTGCTGGTGCACCGTATCGCCTGGCTGATCCAGGTGGTGAACGCTTCGCCGCACAGCATTTTGTCGGTGACCTTCACCAACAAGGCCGCCGCCGAAATGCGCGCGCGCATCGAACAGATGCTCGGCATGAACCCGGCGGGCATGTGGGTCGGCACCTTCCATGGCCTGGCGCATCGCCTGTTGCGGGCGCACTGGCAGGAAGCCGGCCTGGCGGAAAACTTCCAGATTCTCGATTCCGACGACCAGCAACGCCTGGTCAAGCGGGTGATCCGCGAGCTCGGCCTGGACGAGCAACGCTGGCCGGTGCGCCAGGCCCAGTGGTTCATCAACGGGCAGAAGGACGAAGGCCTGCGTCCGCAGCACACTCAGCCGGGCGGCGACCTGTTCCTCGCCACCATGCTGAAAATCTACGAAACCTACGAAGCGGCCTGCGCCCGCGCCGGGGTCATCGACTTCTCCGAGCTGCTGCTGCGCGCCCTCGACCTGTGGCGCGACAAGCCGGGCCTGCTCGAGCACTACCAGCGGCGCTTCCGGCATATCCTGGTCGACGAGTTCCAGGACACCAACGCCGTGCAGTACGCCTGGCTGCGCCTGCTGGCCAGGGACGGCGACAGCCTGATGGTGGTGGGCGACGATGACCAGTCGATCTACGGCTGGCGCGGCGCCAAGATCGAGAACATTCACCAGTACAGCCGCGACTTCCCGGACGCCGAGACCATCCGCCTGGAGCAGAACTACCGCTCCACCGCCGGCATTCTCAAGGCCGCCAACGCGCTGATCGCCAACAACCAGGGGCGCCTGGGCAAGGAGCTGTGGACCGAGGACGGCGACGGCGAGCCGATCAGCCTGTACGCCGCCTTCAACGAACACGACGAAGCCCGCTACGTGGTCGAGTCGATCGAGGACGCGCTGCGCAAGGACGGCCTCAAGCGCAGCGAAATCGCCATCCTCTACCGCTCCAACGCCCAGTCGCGGGTACTGGAAGAGGCGCTGCTGCGCGAGAAGATTCCCTACCGCATCTACGGCGGCCAGCGCTTCTTCGAGCGCGCCGAGATCAAGAACGCCATGGCCTACCTGCGCCTGCTCGAAGGTCGCGGTAACGACGCCGCGCTGGAGCGGGTGATCAACGTGCCGGCACGCGGGATCGGCGAGAAGAGCGTCGAGGCGATTCGCGAGTACGCCCGCGGCCATGACCTCTCCATGTGGGAGGCGATCGGCCTGATGCTCGCCGGCAAGGTCCTGCCCGGCCGCGCCTCCGGCGCCCTGGCTGGCTTCATCGAGCTGATCGAGAACCTCGCCGCCAAGGTGCTGAGCATGCCGCTGCACCTGATGACCCAGACCGTCATCGAGCAGAGCGGCCTGATCGCCTACCACAAGGCGGAAAAAGGCGAGAAGGCCCAGGCGCGCATCGAAAACCTGGAAGAACTGGTCAGCGCCGCGCGTGCCTTCGAGAACGACGAAGACGACGAACAGTCGCCGCTGCAGGCCTTCCTCGGCCACGCCTCGCTGGAGGCCGGCGACACCCAGGCAGCGGAAAATGAAGACAGCATCCAGCTGATGACCCTGCACAGCGCCAAGGGTCTGGAGTTCCCCCAGGTGTTTCTGGTCGGCGTGGAAGAAGGCCTGTTCCCGCACAAGATGAGCCTGGAAGAGCCCGGCCGCCTGGAGGAAGAGCGGCGCCTGGCCTACGTCGGCATCACCCGCGCCATGAGCAAGCTGGTGATCAGCTACGCCGAGACCCGTCGCCTGTACGGCAGCGAGACCTACAACAAGGTGTCGCGCTTCGTCCGCGAGATCCCGCCCGCGCTGATCCAGGAAGTGCGCCTGTCCAACAGCGTCACCCGGCCCATGGGCTCAGGCAATCGCGGTATGAGCGGCGGCAGCATGTTCGCCGGCAGCGCCGTACCGGATACCGCCTTCAGCCTCGGCCAACGTGTACAGCATGCGTTGTTTGGCGAGGGCACCATCCTCAACTTCGAGGGCGGCGGCGCGCAGGCGCGGGTACAGGTCAACTTCGAAAGCGAAGGCAGCAAGTGGCTGATGCTCAGTTACGCCAAGCTGGAAGCCCTGTAAGAATCGACGCCAGTTGGAATAGGGACACACATCAAATTAGGACTGCTGGGCTTGCTTCTCGGGGCCGCGTTAAAAACGCTTCCGTCAAAACACTTACACCCAAGGATGCTGAGCATTTCAGCTCGCGCTAAAAATAATACAGGGAAAAAACCATGAAATATCCATTGTTCCTGGCTGCACTGATCGCCTCGAACGTTACCCTCGCAGACACTTTCAATGGGCCTTATCTGGGTGCCTACAGCGGCTACAGCTGGAGCGAAGATGAAGGCAAGGGCCAGTTTCAGGCCACCGGGGTAAAAAGCAACTGGGCGCAAACCACCAACCCCAGAGGCATCCAGTACGGTCTCCTGGCCGGCTATAACTGGACCTTTGAAAATAATCTGTTGCTCGGAATAGAGGCCGACTACGAAGGCCGCGCCGATGACACCGACCGCGATTATCAGGCCTTTAACGGACAGCCCGATCCGTCTTATCACGCCACGACTGAGTTGACTGAGGCCGGATCGCTAAGAGGCCGCGCAGGCTATCTCTTCAACAAGCAGTTCCTGCTTTATGCCACCGCAGGCTACTCGGCGGTACGGGTCGAAAGAACCTGGCAGGACACCCTGGCCCAAGTGAAGGAATCACATACCCGCTGGCAAGACGGCTGGGTGGCTGGCGTCGGCGCAGAATACCTGCTGAACGCCAATATCTCCGCGCGACTGGAATACCGCTACGCGGATTACGGTACGGAAATGGTGCCCGCCAACCTGTGGGGCGAAGAGTACAAGCAGCGCTTGACCAGCAAAGCGCTACAGGCGGGTATTGCTTACCAGTTCTAACGAACGGCGGCCTCAAGTAAGCTCAAGAATCTACCTCCCAGGCAGTGCACTGTGGAAAGAAGCTTTTTCCACAGCTGGAGTGCGAGTCGTCTTGCCAATGCTCAATCAAGACGACGCTCCGCTCCAGCGCTGAACACTCCTTGAGCTGCTTGGTAATAGCTGCAGCATAAATAAGACAGACATTAAGGATGCCTCGATGAATCACCGCAACCTTCTCGGCGCCACCCTGGCCCTGCTGGCCGCCCTCGGTCTGGCTGGCTGCAATGACGAAAAAGCCAGCCCCGAGCAAGCCGCCGTCGCGCCGGTGCAGAGCTATCAGTGGAAGATGGTCACCGCCTGGCCGAAGAACTTTCCCGGCCTGGGCACCGCCGCCGAACGTCTGGCCGAGCGGGTCAAGACCATGAGCAACGGCCGCCTGACCATCAAGGTCTACGCCGGTGGCGAACTGGTGCCGCCGCTGGAGGTGTTCGACGCGGTCTCGCGCGGCACCGCCGAACTCGGTCACGGCGCGGCCTACTACTGGAAGGGCAAGGTGCCGGCAGCGCAATTCTTCACCGCCGTGCCGTTCGGCCTGTCGACCGCGGAAATGAACGCCTGGCTGAGCAAGGCCGGCGGTCAGCAGATGTGGGACGAGGCCTATGCCCCCTTTGGTGTGAAGCCCATGGCCGTAGGCAATACCGGGATGCAGATGGGCGGCTGGTACAACAAGGAAATCAATTCGCTGGATGACCTCAAGGGCCTGAAGATCCGCATGCCCGGCCTCGGCGGCGAAGTGCTCAACCGCCTCGGCGCGACCACCGTCAACCTGCCGGGTGGCGAGGTGTTCACCGCCCTGCAGACCAACGCCATCGACGCCACCGACTGGGTCAGCCCTTACAACGACCTGGCCTTCGGTCTGCACAAGGCGGCCAAGTTCTACTACTACCCGGGCTGGCAGGAACCCCAGGCGGTATTGGAGCTGCTGATCAATCAGAAAGCCCTGGACAGTCTGCCGCTCGACTTGCAGGCGATCCTCACCGAGGCGGCTCGCGCGGCCAACCAGGACATGCTGGACGACTACGTCTATCACAACGCCCTGGCCCTGGATGAACTGAAAAAGCAGGCCACCCTGCTCAAGCGCTTCCCCGACGAGGTGCTCGACGCCATGCACTTCGAGGCCGAAATAGTGCTCGGCGAACTGGCCGCGCAGAGCGAGCTGAACGGACGTATCTGGGCCTCGATGAAGGCCTTCCAGGCCCAGGTCAGCCAGATGCACCAGCTGTCCGAGAAGGAACTGTACAACTGGCGCTGAGCCCGGCGGTACAGCCAACGCAATGACCCAGCACAAACGGAGCCTTCGCCTCCGTTTGTCGTTTCTGGCCACCCCTTTGCTACTGCCGGCCCATACTCGAAAGCGAGGTGAGCCGATGAAAAAACCGACCGTTAGCGCCGAGCAGGTCCTCGACGCGGCACTGCAACTGGCCGATGACTGTGGCTGGGAGCGTCTGCACCTGTTCGAGGTGGCGGCGCACTTGGGCGTCGGCCTGGACGCCATCGCCGCGCATTTTCGCGATAAGGATCAACTGGTCGAAGCCTGGTTCGACCGTGCCGACCGCGCCCTGCTAACGCGCGCCAAAGCCACCGATCTGGTCGCGCTGGAGCCTGCCAGGTGCCTGGAGGAACTGCTGATCGCCTGGCTCGACAGCCTGGCCGCGCACCGCGCGGTGACCGGGCAGATGCTGTTCTACAAACTCGAACCAGGACATCTGCACCTGCAGCTGCTGGGCCTGCTGCGCATCAGCCGCACCGTGCAGTGGTGGCGCGAGGCCGCCCGGCGGGAAACCCTGTACTTGCACCGCATCGCCGAGGAAAGCCTGCTCAGCGGCGTCTACCTGCGCTGCTTCATTCACTGGCTGCGCCATCCCACCGAGGACCCGGTGGAGTTCCGCGCCCTGCTGCGCCGACAACTGCGCTGTGGCCCGCTGTTGATGTTGCTGCGCCAGGCCTAGTGGTTTGTACGGCTAATGGCTGGTCAAATCCGCCATCCGCGCGACCAGGCTCCACTCGCTCGGCCGCGACGATTGTTGCAGGCCGACCTGCACGCCCTGCGCAGAGTGCGCTGACCCCGGCGGCCAGGGCACCTGATCGATCAGCTCATGCAGCGACTCAGCTCGTCTTCGGCAAAGGCTTTGGGGAAGTTCCTGACAACGATCCCCCCGACGGATGGCTGAAGGGTTCGCGCGCGGCAGCAGGCAGCAGGCAGCAGGCAGCAGGCAGCAGGTTGTACCGGTACAGCTAAAAAGCAAAAGCCCGAAACACTCTGCGGCTGGCCATCGCCTCGTTGCACGTGCAAGATGCCGCGCGTAGTTCCAACAACCGAGAGCACCTCCATCATGCAGCGTTTCCTCAGCATCGCCCTGGTTATCTGCCTGGCGCTAACCTTCAGCTTCGAAGCCCACGCCAAGCGCTTTGGCGGCGCTAAATCCTTCGGTTCCGCGCCGAGCCACCAGACCCGCCAGACCTCGACACAACCGAGCGCCGGCACCACCGCCGCCGGGCGCCAACCCGCCGCCGCCAGCGGTGCCTCGCGCTGGCTCGGCCCACTGGCCGGTTTGGCTGCTGGTGGCCTGCTCGCCTCGATGTTCATGGGTGATGGCTTCGAAGGCCTGCAGATCATGGACATGCTGATCTTCGGCCTGATCGCCTTCCTGCTATTCCGCTTTCTCGCCGCTCGTCGCCAGCGCAGCCAGCCCATGGCCGCCAATGGCGCGCCCTACCAGCGCGAGATGCCCGCCGCAGCCAGCCCGATCTTCGGCGGCAGTTCGGCGGCGATCAAGCCGGTGATCAATGCGCCAGCCTGGTTCAACGAGCAAAGCTTCATCGCGGCCGGCCGCGAGCACTTCCTCAGCCTGCAACAGCACTGGGATGCCAACGAAATGGAGCAGATCGCCGAATTCGTCACTCCTCAGTTGCTGGGCTTCCTGACTCAGGAACGCACCAGCCTGGGCGACGGTTTCCAGTCCACCTATATCGACAACCTCGACGTGCAGCTGGACGGCGTCGATGACACCGCCGAGAAGACCGTGGCCACCCTGACCTTCATTGGCCTGGCCAAGACCTCGCGCTTCGACCAGGGCGAAAGCTTCAGCGAAAGCTGGCGCCTGGAACGCGCAGCGGGCGACAACCAGCCTTGGCTGGTGGCGGGCATTCGTCAGAACTGATCGGTTCGTTTGTGCACACAAAACCCCAGGCACGCCTGGGGTTTTTTATACCGGTATGCTCAGCGGCCAGCACTCAACGGCGATCCTTCGCCCGCGGCCGACCGACACGATGCGCCTGGCGCTGGGCGATCGAGCGGCGCCAATAGAAGATCGGCGGCGCCGACGGCCTAGGCGGGCCCTTGCGGACAAAGCTCACAGACTTCGGCATGCGGCACCAGTTTGAGAAACTGCTCGGTGCTCATATGCACCAGGCTCTCATGATCGCCGGCCTCGAAATAGATATCCTGCTGGCGGGTCAACTGCGGATCGACCCGCATGTTCATCCCGTAAGGCTCACCTACCGCCGGTACCGCGCCCAGCTCACAATCCTTGAACAGGCCGGCGATAGTGGACTCGTTGCTGAGCTGCCAATGCTCGGCCCCTTTGCAAACCATGCTCATATCCAGGTGCCGACTGGCCGGCAGCACCGCCATCAGGTAGTGGCCCTGGCGATCATCCAGAATCACCGGTTTGGCCAGACGCTCTGCCGGAATGTTGGCCACCCGTGCCGACTCCAGACTGCCTGCCGAATGCGGGTGCGGCACCAGATCGAACTGACACTGCGCCTGCTCCAGGCTGCGCTGTAAGGTTGCTGCCATATGCATGATCCACCTCCCGTTGCCAGCCGATACCCAAGGCGGCTGGCTAAGCGACGATCCCATGGATGAATTTTAGTCTGCGCGCACGCGCCAGGCTGCAACACTTGGTGCTAGGCGGGTACCCT
Source organism: Pseudomonas sp. SJZ079 (assembly GCF_007993865.1). GTDB lineage: Bacteria > Pseudomonadota > Gammaproteobacteria > Pseudomonadales > Pseudomonadaceae > Aquipseudomonas. Next base: position 82,634 of record NZ_VIUH01000004.1, read on the forward strand.
CGACAGCAGTACTGGGTCTATCCGTAGCGGAGCAAAGCCAGTGCGCATTGCCATGCGCACTCAGCTCAGTGAACGCCCCTGCAACCAGAATTCGCCGGTGAAGCGCAGGATGCTTTTTCTTCCCGGCACCAGCTACTGTATAAAGCGCATCAGAATGCATTGAGGGCCTATTGCCGTGGAAGAAGTCATCGAACAACTGCGCGAACTGAACGAACCCGTGCCGGTGCCCCTGGAGCTACCGGATGAGGAAACCCTGGTGGAAATCCAGGAGCAGATCCTGATTCACCTGCCCTACGAGTTGCGCGAGTTTCTGCTCCAGGTCAGCGATGTGGTCTACGGTCGCCTGGAGCCGGTGACCGCCGCCGACCCGCAGTCGCACACCTACCTGCCGGAAGTGGCCTCGATGGCCTGGTCGCTGGGCGTACCGCGCGAATTGGTGCCGATCTGTGAGGACAGGGGCAACTACTACTGCGTCGAAGAAGACGGCACCGTGCTGCTGTGGGAAGGCGATACCGGCGAGCTCAACGAAGACGAAACCTGGGAATCGGTCTGGCACTGGGTGCGCGACGTCTGGCTGGAGAGCTGAGTACCAGGCCCGGGCTGCGCAGTGCGCGGCCCCAAGGCTCAGCGGCCCACGCCCTCAGCCGCGCGCCGCACTGTCCAAATCCAGCAGACTGAGCAGGAATTGACCGAAGAAACTCAGATCCTGCTCAATCGCCGCCCGCGCGCCCTTGCCATCGCCAGCGCGCAAAGCCTGCAAGACGTCCTCATGAAAGTCGTTGAGGCGTAACAGCAGGTCCGCTTCGGTAAACAGGCGATTGAAGAACGGCCCGACCTGCAGCCATAGGCTCTCGATCATGCGCAGCAGAATCGGATTGCCGCAGGCACGGTACAGGGTCATGTGGAACTGGCTGTTGTCCTTCAGGTAGCCCTGCACATCGCGCTGTTCCAGCGCCTGTTCCATCCGCACGATGCAGCCGTGCAGCCGCTCGATCTCAGCCTCACCGATACGCGGCGCGGCCTGTTCGACCGCCAGGCCCTCCAGACTCAGGCGCACCAGGGAAATCTGCTGGAAGCGTTCGCGGGTCATCGCCGGTACCCGCACCGAACGTTGCTGCTCGCCTTCCAGGGCGCCTTCGGCGACCAAGCGTTGCAGCGCCGCGCGCACCGGCATCGGGCTGGTGCCCCAGGCGGCCGCCAGGTCGCGGATTTTCATCCGCTCGCCGGGCTGAAAACGTCCCGCCAGCAGCGCCTCGCGGATACGTTGGTAGAGTTGCTCCTGCAGGTTGTCGGCCATGCCCGGGTCACCCTGCGCACGCCGGCGGTGCCGGCAGTTGGTTGAGGGTCAGAAGACAGTTACGCATGCATTATTCCTTAGCGCTCAGGGCGCCTTGTTCTCGATCAGACAATTACCGCCGTCCACCACCAGCACTGCGCCGGTGATGTAGCTGGCTTCAGGGGATGCCAGGAAGGCCACGGCTCCGGCAATTTCAGCAGGACGCCCGGCGCGCCCCAGGGGCGTATAGGACGCGGCGCGCCGCTCTGCCTCGGTACTCGAGCCGGTGGCAATCCATCCGGGCGCCACGCTGTTCACCGTAATGCCCTGTTTGGCCACTTCCAGCGCCAAGCCCATGCTCAAGCCGAGCAGGCCCGCCTTGGCCGCGCTATAGGCCGCCTCGCCGGGGTTGCTGCCCCGGGTCCCGGTGGTCGAGCTGATATTGACGATGCGTCCGTAACCTCGGGCCTGCATGCCCGGCAGCAGGGCGCGGGTGAGCAGGAAGCTGGTGGTCAGGTTGCGCGCCAGCGACAGGTTCCAGGTCGCCAGGTCCATCGCCGCCACCTCGGCGAACGGCTCCGGGCTGCCCTGCATGGCCATGCCGGCGTTGTTCACCAGAATGTCGACGTGACCGAACTGCGCTACAGCCCAGACGGCCAGCTCCGCCACCTGCACTTCGTCGGTCAGGTCGGCCGCCAGGGCACGGGCGTCTATCCCTTCTGCCTGCAACTCGGTCACCCGCTGCTGGATTCGCGCACTGCTGGCCGTCAGCAGCACGCGCACGCCTACGCGGCCCAGGCGGCGCGCAATGGCCATGCCGATGCCGCTGTCACTTCCAGCTCCGCTGACCAGAGCAACCTGCCCCTGCCACATTGACTCAGTCACCTATCTTTCCTTTTGTGATCACAAAACTTACAAAATACTAACATAGCTCCCCACATCTGCCATCTATTGACATTTTTGTGATCACAAAATAAGAATGTGCAGAAATTCGAACGAGGTGTTTTGAAATGACTGCCAGTGGTATCAGCGAAACCGCCGTGGAAGCCTTCGTCGCTCGCGAGCGCCAGCGCTTTCTCGAGCAGAACCCACAGTCCGTGGCCCTGGCCGAACGCGCCCGTCACTCGCTGTACGCCGGCGTGCCGATGCACTGGATGGCCGACTGGTCGACCCCCTGCCCGCTGTTCGTCGAGCGCGCCAAGGGTGCGCGTTTCTATGACGTCGACGGCCACGCGTACCTCGACTTCTGCCTGGGCGACACCGGCAGCATGTTCGGCCACTCGCCGGAGCCGATCGCCAAAGCCATCACCGAGCAGGCCAGCAACGGCCTGACCAGCATGCTGCCGGGCGAGGACGCGGTGGTCTGCGGCGAGTTGCTGGCCGCGCGCTTCGGTCTGCCGTTCTGGCAGGTGACCGCCACCGCCACCGACTCCAACCGTTACGTGCTGCGCTGGGCGCGGGCGATCACCCAACGCAAGACCCTGCTGGTGTTCGACGGCTGCTACCACGGCAGCGTGGACGACGTGATGGTGCGCTGCCGCGACGGCGCGACTCAGCCACGCGCGGGACTGATCGGCCAGGCCTACGACCTGACCCAGTACAGCCGCTCGATCCCGTTCAACGATGTCGAAGCCCTGGAGGCCGCGCTGGCCCAGGGCGATGTCGCCGCGCTGCTGTGCGAGCCGGCCATGACCAATATCGGCATGGTGCTGCCGGCGCCGGGCTTCATGCAGCAATGCCGCGAGCTGACCCGCAGGTACGGCAGCCTGCTGATCATCGACGAGACCCATACCATCTCCACCGACATCGGCGGCTGCACCCGCTTGTGGAACCTTGACCCGGACTTCTTCGTGGTCGGCAAGCCGATCGCCGGCGGCGTGCCCTGCGGCATCTTCGGCTGCAGCGCGGCCATGGCCGAGGCCATGCTCAAGGCGCGCCAGCAGGCCAGCGAAGAGAGTCACGGCCACGGCCACAGCGGCATGGGCACCACCCTGTCGGCCAACGCCCTGGCCATGCACTGCATGCGCGCTAACCTGGAACAGGTGATGACCCAGGCCGCCTACGACCACATGCTGCCACTGGCGGGGCGCCTGGCCACCGGCTTGCGCCGCCTGATCGAAAAACACCAGCTCAAATGGTCGGTGACCGAGCTGGGCGCGCGTTGTGAATTCCAGTTCTGCGCGGCGCCGCCGAAGACCGGCGCCGAGGCCGAGGCGGCCTTCCACGACAGCCTGCAGATGGCCCTGCATTTGTATTTGATCAACCGCGGCATCCTCATCACGCCGTTCCACAACATGACCCTGTGCTGTCCGGACACCTGCGCGGAGGATGTCGACAGGCTGATCGCCACCCTGGACCAGGCGCTGGGTGAGTTGCTGGCCATGCCCGCCGCCCGCGAATAAGCCAGGGGGCGACATTGCGTAGCCCGGCTGCCATGGGCTCGGTCGACCCATCCCGGATTGCATCCGGGCTACATACATAAGGCATAGGCGCCCAAGCCGGCGCCCACGAGGTTTACATGCAATTCGCCACCCTTCAGGAAGCCGAAGACTTTCTCAACCAACACCCCGAGGTGCGCAGCATCGAGCTGTTTATCATCGATGCCAACGGCGTGCCGCGCGGCAAGCTGCTGCACCGCGATGAACTGTTGGCGATGTATAAAAGCGGCCGCCCGCTGCCGAGCACCATCCTCGGCCTGACCATCAATGGTGAGGATGTCGAAGACAGCGGCCTGGCCTGGGAGGTCGGCGATGCCGATTGCTGGACCTATCCACTGCCCGGCAGCCTGTGCCTGCAACCCTGGCGCGCGCAGCCGACCGGCCAGTTGCAGGTGAGCATGCACCCCAGCCAGGGCCTGCCGGCCGCCGTCGCCGACCCGCGGCATGTGTTGGCCAGGGTGATCGACAGCCTCAAGGTCGACGGCTATCACCCGGTGATGGCGGTGGAACTGGAGTTCTATTTGCTCGACCGCGAACGCGGCGAGCAGGGTCGCCCACTGCCGGCTCGGCAGGGCAACGGGCTGCGACCCCAGACCACCCAGGTCTATGGCGTCTATGAACTGGAGCAACTGCAACCCTTCCTCGACGAGCTGTACGCCGCCTGCGACGTGCAGGGATTGCCGGTGCGCACGGCGATTTCCGAGTACGCGCCGGGCCAGGTCGAAATCACCCTGGAACATCGCGCCGATGCCCTGCAGGCCATCGACGAAGGCATCCGTTACAAGCGCCTAGTCAAGGGCGTGGCGAATAAGCTGGGCTTGCAGGCCTGCTTCATGGCCAAGCCATTCGGCGACCTGGCCGGTAACGGCATGCACCTGCACGTCAGCCTGGCCGACGCACAGGGCAACAATCTGTACGCCAGCGAAGCGCCCAGCGGCACCCCGCTGCTGCGTCACTCCATCGGTGGCATGCTGAGCACCCTGCTCGACTCGCTGGCGCTGTTCTGCCCCAACGCCAATTCATTCCGCCGTTTCCAGGCCAACAGTTATGCGCCGCTGGCCAAGAACTGGGGGGTGAACAACCGTACCGTGTCGTTGCGCGTGCCGGGCGGGCCGGCCTTCAGCCGGCATATCGAACACCGCATCTGCGGCGCCGATGCCAACCCCTATCTCGCCGCCGCGGCCGTGCTCGCCGGCATCCACCTGGGCATCCGCAAACAGATCGACCCGGGCGCGCCGATCGAAGGCAATGGCTATGCCCAGGCCACGGAGTTCCTGCCCACCGACTGGCTCAGTGCCCTGCGCGCGCTGGAACACTCGAAGTGGGCCCGCGAAGCCTTGGGCGCGGAGTTCATCAAGGTGTTCCTGGCGATCAAGTACCACGAATACCGTCAGTTCATGGGTGAAGTCGGCGAGCAGGACTGGCGCTGGTACCTCAGCCAAGCCTGATGAGCCGCGCGCCGCGCAAAGTGACCGGTTTTACCTAAACTGGATTGACCACCGCCCAACTGGAGGATCGCCCCATGAGCACCCCTGTTGTCCTGATTACCGGCGCCGCCGGCGGTCTCGGCCGCGCTATTGCCAAGCGTTTCTCGCAGAGCCGCTGGCGGGTCACCGGCACCGATGTCGACAAGAGTGGCCTGCATGCCCTGAATACCCAGGTGCCGCTGGACTTCAGCGCCACCGCCGACCTGCGCAGCGCCGCTAACTGCCATGAGCTGATTGCCAAGGTCATGGCCAGCACCGGGCGCCTGGACGCCGTGATCAACGCCGCCGGGGTCTGGCGCGAAGGGACGGTGGCGCACTTCAGCGAAGAGGACTTTGACCAGGTCATAGGCGTCAACCTGAAGGCCGCCTTCTACCTCAGCCAGGCGGCCATCCCGCACTTGATGGAGAGCCGCGGCTGCATCGTCAACATCTCCAGCGACGCCGGCCGCCAGGCTTACCGTGGCTCGGCCGCCTACTGTGCGAGCAAGGCCGCACTGAACATGCTGAGCAAGACCCTGGCACTGGAACTGGCCGAACACGGCGTGCGGGTCAACGCCGTGTCACCCGGCGATATCGCCACGCCGATGCTCGACTACCAGGCCGAACGCTATGGCAAGGGCAACCCCAACGCCTATAAGCGCGAGCTGCTCAGCCAGTACCCCCAGGGCCGCGAGGCGCGCTTCCTGCGTCCCGAGGAAATCGCCGAGCTGGTCTGGTACCTGTGCCAGCCGCATGCGGAGGCCATCACCGGCGCCGATCTGGCGATCGACTTCGGCCTCTCGGCCGGCAAATAAGCCGGCGCCATGCACCTGCCATCACTCACATGCCGTTGGCGAAGGCCGCCGACTCGAACTGGATCGCCGTGCGCAGCGGGCGCATGGCCTGCGCATAGTGCACCAGCACCTGCAGCGCCCAGTCCGCTCGCGCGCGGATCCGCGCATCGGCCTGATCGACCGGCGCGCCGCCATTCATCACGCCGTCCACCTGGCGCACGATCAGCTGTTCGGGCAAGTAGCACAGTCGGCAGTTCTTGTAGCTGGAGGCACGCAGCTCGCTCAACGGATAGGCGCCACCGACCCCGGCCGAGACACCGACCAGCAGCCCCGGCTTGTGCCCCAGCTCGCGGCGCCCGGCGTAGACGAAGAAGTTCTTCAGCGCCGGGCTGGCCATGCCGTGCCACTCCGGGCTGACCAGCACCAGGCCGTCCGCCTCGCGCAGCAGCGCCGCGCAGTCGGCCCAGGCGCCGGCCTGATCCTCGGCCGGCCACAACGGCAGCGGGGTGGCGCCGAGGTCGATCAGGCTGAGGTCCGCCGCCGCGCAATGGCCCAGCTCCAGCAGGCGCCGCTGCAGGTAGGCGGCGACCTTGGCCGACTGGCTGGACGGCTGACTGGAGCCGGCCAGCAACACCAGCTTCAGACTCATTGCCCGGCTCCGTCACCCAGTGCCTGGGGCTCGCCGGCCTTGGCCGGCTTGCGGCTGCGCACCAGCGGCCAGAACAGCTCATGCTGCCAGCTCACCGGGCGCAGGTTCTCCACACCGAAGGCCTGGGGCCGACGCCGGGTGATCTTCGCCGTGCCGAACAGTACGTCCCAGAAGAACAGCAGGTTGCCGAAGTTGCCCTTGTAGTGGGTCACGCCATCGGCGGCGTTCTGCCCGTGGTGGGCGGAATGGGTCGCCGGGGTCGAGATGGTCCGCTCCAGCAGCCACATCAGCGGGCGCAGGGCGCGGATGCGATAGAGCCTGTCGTCCCAGGGCACACTGCTGTGGGCGCCGAAAATCACCGCCATCTTGACGATCAGGTAGCCGTAGTAGATCTCCGCCAGCCCCAGGTAGACCAGGATCGCGGACAGCCAGAGACCGGGCATCAGCAGGTAGTAGAAGCTGTTGTTGCGGTAGACGATACGGATGCTCATGTAGTCCGCCGAGTGGTGCGCACGGTGCAGGGCGTACAACCAGGGCACCCTGTGCGTAAGACGGTGCCACCCGTACTGGGTCATGTCGTCGCACAGCAACAACAGGCCGACCCCGGCCCACCAGGGCAGCTCGCTGAGCACGCCGCGCGCCTGGGGCAGCCACTGGGCGAGCAGGGTGTTGCAGAGGAAGAAGATCAGCGGGAAGGTCAGGCCGAGCAGCAGGCTCGAACCGATCACCTCGAGGGCGACGTCGCGCCACTGCCCCTTGGGCTGACGGAAACAGCCACAGGCCAGTTCCAGCAGGATGAAGCCGAGAAAGATCGCGCCGACCACCAGCGAGGGATTATTGGCGATTGTTGTTGGATTCATGGCAACCTCGACTGAGCCCGGCAGACGCACCGGGCGACAGCCCCATAAGAAGCCACAACGGCCCGAGGCAACATGCGCGAAACGGACAAAAACACCCGAGAACAGGCCAATCTGCCCGCCCGACGCTTCCACCGCGGCGCCCTCGGCCAGGTCCTCGAACGTTTCCTGCAGAGCCGCGCCAGCGCCTCGCCGGACTTCAGCCTGGCCGAGCTGGAGCAGTTGTGGAGCGCCGCCGCCGAGCACGATCCGGCCATCGGTCTGCACCTGTTCGGCCAGTTCAGCCCCCAGGACTGGCATGTGCTGGCGCACCTTTGCCTGTTCTGCGCCGACGTCGCCGAGGCGACCCGCTGCTGGGTGCGCTACGCCGGCCTGGCCGCCGACTCCGACCAGCTGCGCATCGTCGACACCGACGAGGGCCTGGGCGTGGAGCTGGACATAGACGCGCCGCCGCAGCTGGCGCGCTACCTGGTCGAACACTACACGGTGATGGCCGTGACCCAGATGCGCCGCGGCACCGGCCAGGCGCTGCTGCCGCTGCGCGCGCAGTTCCGCCACGCCCGCCCGGCCTACCATGAGCAATATCGGCCCTGGTTCGGCGAGCGGGTCGAGTTCAACGCCGCGCACAACCGCCTGCTGTTCGATCATTCGACCCAGACCCTGCCCATGCTCAACCGCCACCCGGGCATGGTCGAGCTGCTCTGCCTGGAGCTGGACCGCCGCCTGGCGCAGCGCCGTCACCTCGGCGGCTGGGCCGGCAAGGTTGCCGCCGCCGCGCGCCGCGCCCTGGAGCACGGCCAGCCGGCGAGTCTGGAGAGCATCGCCGAGGCCCTGCACCAGAGTCCGCGCACCCTGCGCCGGCGCCTGCAGGAACAGGAGCTGAGCTTCCGCCAGCTGCTCGACCTGCTGCGCGCCGACCTGGAGCAGCACTACGAGTTTCAGGGGCTCAGTCGTGCACAGATCGGCGAACTGCTCGGCTACAACGACAGCGCCGCCTACCTGCATGCGCGCAAACGCTGGCGTGACCCGCCGCCGGCCTGAGTCGTTCTGATAGATTAGGCGTAGTAGACCGCCTCAACCCGCCCCAACCTTGAAGAGCCCGCCCATGGAACCCGGAAACGCCCAGCTGTCGATGACCGTGTTGATGACCCCGGATATGGCGAACTTCTCCGGCAAAGTGCACGGCGGCACCCTGCTCAAATACCTCGATGAAGTCGCTTACGCCTGCGCCAGCCGCTATGCCGGGTGTTACGTGGTGACCCTGTCGGTGGATCAGGTGACCTTTCGCCAGCCGATCCATGTCGGCGAACTGGTGACCTTTCATGCCTCGGTCAATTACAGCGGTCGCACCTCGATGGAGGTCGGCATCAAGGTGGTCACGGAAAATATCCGCGAACGCTCGGTACGCCACACCAACAGCTGTTTCTTCACCATGGTCGCGGTCGATGATCAGGGCAACCCCACGCTGGTGCCGCAACGCCAGCCGCAAACCGCCGATGAACAGCGACGCTTCAGAGAAGCCGAGCAACGCCGGGCGATTCGCCAGGAACTGGAACGGCGCTACCTGGGCTTGAAAACCGAGAGCTAAGCGACGAGGCAAGACAGCGCCCGGCCGCGACTGGCAGAATGCACCGAGCAGCTGCCGCAGCCCCCTGCGACCCACGCAGCGCCCGCCTGGAGCCCCTGATGTTGACCCTCGGCAATATTTTCGTATTGATGCTGCTGGCTACGGCCGGGGCCTGGCTGTGGCACGCCCACGGCCTGCGCGAGCGCGCCCTGGCGCTGGTCAAGCAGCACTGCGTGAAGGCCGATATCGAATTGCTCGACGGCAACGTCGCCCTGCGCAAACTCACCCTGCTCACCGATGCCCGGGGTCACCGGCGCCTGGCGCGGGTCTATGGCTTCGAGTTCACCGTCACCGGCGAACAACGCCACGCCGGCAGCATCGTCATGTTCGGCCAGCACCTCGGACGCATCGAGCTGGCGGCGCACCCCTGCAAAACCCCTGCGGCCGAGAGCCCGCAGGTGATCGAGCTGGAGCAATGGCGGCGCGAGCGGCGGCCGCACGATTGAACGGCGTGAGCCGCATCGCGCCAGCCACGCCTATTGCCCGATCATCCAGCACCAGGACGGGCTGGGAGCCTGCCGGCTTTGCCGCAGCAGGGCAGCGTTAAGCCCGGCCTGCTGGAGCCGTTCAGCTGCGCTGCAACAGGAAGTCGGCCACCCGCTCGGCAGTCGCCGTGGGCCGCTCCTGCATAAAGCAGTGGCCGCCGTCGACCACCTGGGCCCGCACGTGAGGATTGCTGGCGCACCAGCGTGCCACCGACTTGGCGACGAAGGGGTAGCTGCGCTGGCCGTAGATCACCTCGGTCGGCGTGACCACCTTGGCCAGCGACGGCCACAGGCGCTTGGGGTAGGAGCCGAAGATATCCGCTTCGCGGCTCGGCCGACACTTCAGCTCCACGCCCTGCTCGGTGTCGTGCAGGGCATGCTCGATATAGGCCGCGAACGCCGCCTCGGTCCAGCCGCGGAACATGCCGCGACCGTGCAGGCCGGCATACGCCGCGTCTCGGTCCGGCCACTGCCGGCGGCGCTTGCGCGCCTTGCTCGCCAGGGTATTCAGGCGACCCAGGCCGACCACGTCGGACAGCGCCATCACCCCGATCATCGCCGGGCTGAACAACACCGGGTCGAGCAATACCGCACGCTGAAACAGCTGCGGTTGCTGAGCCAGCATCAGGCTGCTGAGCACCCCGCCAAAGCTGTGGCCGAGGGCGAACACCGGCGCCTCGGCGAAGCGCTCACGGCCCTCGGCGAAGGCCTCCAGGGCCAGCTCGGCGCTGCGATTCCAACCATGGAAACGACCGCCGTGATCACTGTCGCCGTGGCCCTGGACGTCGCACAACCAGAGGTCGAAGTCCTCCGCCAGGAGCTCCAGCAGCGGCTGATAGACCCGCCCGCAATAGCCATTGCCATGCAGGAAGTGCAGCACGGGTTTGCCGGAGGCCGGCGAATGCCAACCGCGCAGGGTAAAGCCGGCGGAACTGGCGTGGGACCAGGGGAGCAACTGCATGCAAAGCGCCTCGCAAAAATCAGCGCGCAGTGTAGCCAGTGCAAGAGGTCGGGTGAATCGGCGTTATTGCCTTTATTGCAGCCGACACGCCGCCATCGCGGCCTTGAGACACGCCGCATCCTGCGGCGTATCGAAGATCAGCTCGAGCCGCGAGTCCTTGCGCCACTCGCTGCTCTGCCACTCCAGCGCCTGCCCTTCCAGGGCGTTGGCCGAGCGCCAACCGGCATCGCTGTGCAGCACCAGCTTGGCCCGCCGCCAAGGCAGCGCGGCGAGCCACTGCTGCACCCGCATGCGTTCGAAACACTGGCTCGGGTGCCAGCGCCAACCGATGCTCCAGCCCTCGGGCTGGTCTTGGATTTGGCAGATTGGCTCCTGCGGAGAGTGCCAGATCGCCGCTAAAGCTGCTGGCTGCTCGGGCAGCGCCGCCAGCCCGGCGCCGCTCTCGGCCTGGGCGGCGAACCCCGGCAACTGCGCCAGCGCCAGCGCGGCCTGACTGGTCCAGTGCAGCGGCCGGGCTGGCAGTTGCGCGGCAAGCAGGGTCCTCGCCGCAGCGTCCAGGTTCTCAGCCTTGTTCATCAGCAGCAATCCCGCACGGCTCAGCGTCGCCTGCTGGCTCTGCGGCAGGGCCGCGCCTGCCGCCAACGCGGCAGCATCCAGCACCAGCACCGGCGCCTGCACGCTCAGCACCCCGGCCCACGGCGGCGCACTGAGCTGGCGTAACAGTTCCAGCGGATGGCCGAGGCCGGAAGGCTCGATCAGCAGGCGATGCGGCTTGGCCTTGCGCAGCAAGCGGCTCAGGCCAACCTGAAACGGTACGCCGTTGACGCAGCACAGGCAGCCTCCGGCGACTTCGCCGAGGGCGATGCCGGCGTCATCCGTACTGAGCAAGGCCGCGTCCAGGCCAATCTGGCCGAACTCGTTGATCAGCACCGCCCAGCGCTCATGCTCTGGACGTTGCGCCAACAGGTGACGGATCAGGCTGGTCTTGCCGGCGCCCAGGGGACCGGCGATCAGATGGGTGGGAATATTTTTCAACATGGCTCTATGGTGCGGTTTTACTGTGCGAAGGAGAAGTCCTCGGCACTCGCCAGCCCGCGCAGACGCAATAAAAGCGCCGTGCTAGAGTCGCCGGCAGAGACTTCAGGAGGCATTCGATGCGTTGCTTAACACTGCTGGCATTATCGGCTTTATCCGGCTTGGCCTGGGGCGAAGCCTGTGTGGTGCACAGCCAGGCCGAGCGCCTGGACGTCAAGGTCTGCCAGCAAAACCGCAGCATCCCGCCGCAGCTGTTTCGCAGCGGTTTCTGCCAACCGCAACTGAAAGGGCAGAAGGTCGAAGTCGCCTTCGTCGAGCAATGCCCGATCGGTGCTTACGGCGTGTGTCGCAACGCCAGGGTCGGCGGTACGCCCTACCAGCAGGACATCCACTATTACGGCGTGGCCAGCGACGCCGCCTACCTCAAGCCGTTCTGCGAACGGCAGAACAAGGGCGTGTGGATGGCGCGCTGACGGGCAATTCATCCCGGCATTGAATCAGCCCGCCCGCTCTTCGAGCCAGGGACCGAATGGGTCGGGCAGCCTGTGCCAGGCCTCCTCGCCCTGGAGCATTTCCGCCTCGCTGAGCAGGCAGGCGTCCAGTTCGGCGCGCAGTTCGGCGAAATCGATATGCTGGCCGATAAACACCAGCTCCTGCCGACAGTCGCCTAGCTCGGCCTGCCAGTGACGCATGATCGCTTGCCGGGCTTCCTCGTCCGCGGGCCACTGTTCCTTCGCCACGAAGCGCCACCAGCGCCCGGCAAAGCCATGGCGCATCAGACCGCCGGCCTGGGACCAGCTGCCAGCTTCCTGATATTTGCTGGCCAGCCAGAAGAAGCCCTTGGAGCGCAGCAGCCTACCGTTGCACCACTCGCGATTGACGAACTCGAAGAAGCGCTGCGGATGGAAGGGCCGGCGCGCCCGATAGACCGCTGATGCGATGCCGTATTCCTCGCTCTCCGCCACAACCTCGCCGCGCAACTGCTTGAGCCAGCCTGGCGCCTGGGCAGCCCGTTCGAAGTCGAAGCGGCCGGTATCGAGGACCTTCTCCAGCGCCACCGCACCCATGCTCATAGGCACTATCTCGGCATGCCGGTTGAGGCCATGAAGGATGGCCATGAGTTCATCCCGCTGGTCCTGGCTAATCAGATCGATCTTGCTGATCAGCAGCACGTCGGCGAACTCCACCTGCTCGATCAGCAACTCGCTGATCGAGCGCTGATCCGCCTCACCTAGGCTCTCGCCGCGACTGACGAGGTCCTCGGCGGCGTGGAAGTCCTGGAGGAAGTTCACCCCGTCGACCACGGTCACCAGGGTGTCCAGGCGCGCCAGATCGGCCAGACTCTGGCCCTGCTCGTCGCGAAAGGTGAAGGTCTCGGCCACCGGCAACGGTTCGGAAATACCGGTGGACTCGATCAACAGGTAATCGAAACGCCCTTCGCGGGCCAGGCGGCTGACTTCTTCCAGCAGGTCTTCGCGCAGGGTGCAGCAGATGCAGCCGTTGCTCATCTCCACGAGCTTTTCATCGGCGCGGTTCAGGCTGACATCGCGCTGAACTTCGCTGCCATCGAGATTGATCTCGCTCATATCGTTGACTATCACCGCGACCCTGAGCCCCTCGCGATTCTTCAGAATGTAATTGAGCAGGGTGCTCTTGCCGGCGCCGAGGAAGCCGGACAACAGGGTGACGGGTAGACGCTTGGGCATGCCGAGGGGCTCCAGTATCGATCAGGGGGGTCGCGATGTGCCTGGCGCTCGCGGGTTGTGATGCACAGGTCGCGCGACTTAATTGTTATAACATAACACAACAAACTCCAGCCACACGCAAACCTCCACGATGACCCTGACCGTAATGAGTCGCGCATACCCGCTAGTACTGCGAAGCGTTGGTCAGCCTACCTTCTGGACGCCCATCGACATGCATGCACATCAGGATTTATAGGGGTTTCACGTGGAACCCCTAGGGCAGCTGGATCCGCGTGGGTCTAGCGACAGTGCGAATTGCTCGCAGACATCGGCAGCGATCAGGAAACCCCACAACCAGCGAGGCCGAGCCGCACGCCAGGCGCGAAGCCTGGTCGAGTGAAGCGCAAGAAAACCCGCAACCCTGAGCGCCGGACTAGCTAACAGCCACTGATCAGGGCAGCGCTGAAACGCACAGCTCAGCCGTCTTCCACGTCCTGGGCCATGGCCTAACGCTGCGGCCCATCGCTGCGTAGCACGCCTGCCTGGAACCGGCAGAGCTATCAACATTTTCTTACCGATTGACCTACACAGACTTTAATTCGTCGATGCGCCGTGGGTCTAAAAACGTCATAGTCGTTAGGCTCCTGCGCTAAACCCTACTCCAGACCGCGAGGCTCTGATGCAAATCGAGTTGATCGAGATCCGTGACCACCTGAGTCGCTTCCCCCCCTTCGATGCGCTGCCCGAGGAAACCCTCGACGAAATCGCCCAGCAGGTGGAAGTCGCCTATTTCAAGGCTGGCACCGACATTCTCATCTACGGCGCGGACATCCAGGACCTGCACTACGTGCGCAGCGGTGCCGTGGAGATCTACCGACGCAACGGCACGCTGTACAACCGTCTGACCGAGGGCGATGTGTTCGGCCAGTTTGGCCTGCGCCAGCACCGGGTGCGCTATCCGGCCAAAGCCATCGAAGACAGCCTGCTCTACTTCATACCCGGCGCCCTGTTCGAACAGCTGTGCGACGCCCATGACAGCTTCGCCGACTTCGTCGAAGCCGGCGGTCAATCACGCCTGAAGTCGGCGGTAGAGACGCAGGGCAAAGCCAGCGAGCTGATGAAGATCAAGGTGCGCAAGCTGATTTCGCGTCAGCCGGTGACCGTGGCACTGGGCTGTTCGGTACAGGAAGCCGCACGCGTAATGACCGAAAACAGCGTATCGTCGCTGATCATCGTCGATCCTCAGGCTAATATTGCAGACCCAGAGCGAGTTCTCGTCGCAGAACAGCAAACCCAGGTGATGGCGGGGATCATTACCGACCGCGACTTCCGCACCCGAGTCGTCGCCGAAGGTCTGGCCCCCGACACCCCGGTGAGCCAGGTGATGTCGCCCAACCCGATTACCATGCAGGCCGATGACTCGGTGTTCGAGGCCATGCTGTGCATGTTGCGCCAGAATATCCATCACCTGCCGGTGCTGCAGCGGCGCCGGCCGATAGGGGTGATCAACCTGTCGGACATCATCAAGTACGAATCGCAAAGCAGCCTGTACCTGGTCAACAACATCTTCAATAAACAGTCGGTGGCCGAGCTGCAGGCGCTGTTGCCGGACCTGCGCGCCACCTTCGTGCGCATGGTCAGCGACGAGGCCAACGCGCATATGATCGGCAGCGCCATGTCGGGCATCGGCCGCAGCCTTACCCAGCGCCTGCTGGAACTGGCCGAACAGCAGTTCGGCCCACCGCCGGTGCCCTACTGCTTCATGGCACTCGGCTCGATGGCCCGCGACGAGCAACTGATAGTCACCGATCAGGACAACGCCCTGGTGCTCGACAACAGCTTCGACCCGCGGGTGCACGACGAGTATTTCCTGCAGCTGGCCAACTTCGTCAGCGACGGCCTGGCGGCCTGTGGCTACAGCTACTGCAAGGGCGGCATCATGGCCAGCAACCCCAAGTGGCGGCAGCCGCTGCGGGTATGGAGGGGCTATTTCAACCAGTGGATCGAGCAGCCCAACCCGGAAACCTTGCTCAACAGCTGCATCTTCTTCGACCTGGACAGCGTCTATGGCGAGGCCGAACTGGCCGAAAGCCTCAAGGACCTGTTGGCCGAGAAAGCCAGCCGCAGCCCGCTGTTCCTCGCCAGCCTGGCGAACAATGCCCTCAATCGCACCCCGCCGCTGGGCTTCTTCCGCACCTTTGTGATGGAAACCGATGGCGAACAGAAAAACATCATCAACCTCAAAGGCCGCGGAACTGCCCCGCTGACCGACCTGATTCGCGTGCACGCCCTGGCCTGCGGCTCCAAGGCGCAGAACTCGCAGGAGCGACTGGACGCCATTGCCGCCACCAAACTGCTGCCTCAGGAGGCGATTACCCGGCTGCGCTACACCCTGGAGTTTCTCTCCATCGTGCGCATCCGCCATCAGGCCATGGATGTTCAGGAGGGCCGCGAGCCGGACAACTACATCGAGCCGGAAAAGTTCTCGGCCACCGACCGGCATAACCTCAAGGAAGCCTTTCAGGTACTCAGCAATGCGCAGAAATTTCTGCGCTTCCGCTACCCGGCGCAGCCGCTGGCGCGGCCGCTATGAGTCTGTTCGCAGCCGGCAGCAGAGCCGCCGAGCAGCCAGTGGTGGATTGGAAACAGCACTTCGCCGCACTGGCGCAACAGGCCAGGGACCCGAGGCTGGTGCAGTTTTACCAGGCCGGCGCAGTCACGGCCGATACGCCGTTGCAGCAGGCACCGCTGGTGGCGCTGGATGTGGAAACCACCGGCCTGGATTGCCAGCGCGACTCGATCGTCAGCCTCGGCCTGGTGCCGTTCAATCTAAAGCGCATCCGCTGCGGCGAAGCTAAATACTGGGTGGTCAAGCCGGCGGGCGAACTCAGCAGCGAGTCGGTCACCTTCCACCACATCACCCACTCGGATATTCGCCACGCGCCCAGGCTCGCCAGCGTGCTCGACGAGCTGCTGGCGGCCATGGCCGGCAAGGTGATGGTGGTGCATTACCGCAGCATCGAGCGCGACTTTCTCAACCAGGCGGTGCAGCAGCAGCTCGGTGAAGCCCTGCACTTCCCGGTGATCGATACCATGCAGCTGGAAGCCCGCCTGCACCGTGGCCAGCAGCAACCCGGCTGGCTGGCCCGCCTGCTCGGCAAGCAAACGGAGTCCATCCGCCTGGCCGACAGCCGCCTGCGCTACAACCTGCCGCTGTATCAGGCGCATCACGCGCTGACCGATGCCCTGGCCACGGCGGAACTGCTGCAGGCGCAAGTCGCCACCCACTACTCGGCGGAGGTCACGCTCGGCGAACTGTGGAATTGAAAAAGGCGCGACCGTTTCCGGGCGCGCCTTTTTTAGGGCGAATACTTACTCGCAACAAATGATGGGTTAGGGCGTGCCCGAAATCGGCGCATCGCCCCACCCCACCATGGGCCTAACCCGCCCTAGCGCGGCTCGGACATCAGCCCTTTGACGATGGAGATACAACCCACCAGCAGCACGATGGTGAACGGCAAGCCCGTGGACACCGCCATGGCCTGCAGCGCGGTCAAACCACCACCGAGTAGCAGGGCGATCGCAACCACGCCCTCCATGATGGCCCAGAAGGCCCGCTGTGGCACCGGCGCATTGACCTTGCCGCCCGCGGTGATGGTGTCGATCACCAGCGAACCGGAGTCCGACGAGGTGACGAAGAACACGATCACCAGAACGATACCGAGGAAGGAGCTGATCGCGGTCAACGGCAGCTGGCCGAGCATGGCGAACAGCTTCAGTTCCAACGCCGCATCCTGTACCCCGGTGAAACCCTCAACGACGGACTGCTCGATTGCGGTGCCGCCGAAGGCGGTCATCCACAACACCGAGAACAACGACGGCACCAGCAGCACCGAAATCAGGAACTCGCGTACCGTGCGGCCCCGGCTGACCCGGGCGATGAACATACCGACGAACGGCGACCAGCTGATCCACCAGGCCCAGTAGAAGGCGGTCCAGCCTTGGCTGAAGTTGGCATCGGCACGCGCGACCGGGTTGGACAGCGCCGGCAGGTAGGTCAGGTACGCACCCAGGTTGCTGAAGAAGCCGGTGACAATGGCCAGCGTCGGCCCCGCGATCAGGATGAACAGCAACAACCCGATGGCCAGCACCATGTTGATCTCGGACAGGCGTTTGACCCCCTTGTCCAGACCGGCCAGCACCGACATCAGGGCGATCGCGGTAATGCCGATGATCAACAGCACCTTGCTGGTATCGGTGGCAGTGATACCGAACAGATAATCGAGTCCCGCAGCCGCCTGCTCGGCACCCAGGCCCAGCGAAGTGGCCAGACCGAATAGGGTGGCAAACACCGCCAGGATGTCGATCACATGACCCGGCCAGCCCCAGACCCGCTCTCCCAGAATCGGGTAGAAGATCGAGCGCATGCTCAGCGGCAGGCCCTTGTTGAAGGAGAACAGCGCCAGCGCCAGGGCGACGATGGCGTAGACCGCCCAAGGGTGCAGGCCCCAGTGGAAGATGGTCGCGGCCATGCTCAGCTTGGCCGCCGCCTCGGCATCGCCAACGGCGGCGCCCAGTGGCGCCCAGTCGGTGCGCAGACCGTCTGCGCCGACACTGACCCCGCCCATGGACGAGGAAAAGTGCGACATCGGCTCGGCCACGCCATAGAACATCAGGCCGATGCCCATGCCCGCGGCAAACAGCATGGAGAACCAGCCGACGTAGGAATAGTCCGGCGTCGCCTCCTTACCGCCCAGGCGTACCTTGCCCAAGGGTGAGACGATCAACCCGAGACAGAGCAGCACGAAGATGTTGGCCGAGCCGAGAAAGAACCAGGCCATGTGCGTGGTCAGCCAGCTGCGAATAGCGCTGAACAGCGGCTCGACCTGGCTTTGCAGGGCCAGGGTCAAGACCACGAACAACACGATGGTCAGCGCGGAAATGCTGAACACCTTGCCATGGATATCCAGGTTGAAGAGAAACCGCCCCTTGATGTTGTCCTGACCGATGACGTAGTCGGTATCGATTAGATTGGACGCCCCGCTCGGCGCTGGAATACTGTCCTCACTCGGCACGTCCGGCGGTGCTGCCGTGCTGTGCGTAGGGTCTTTGCCCATTCGAAATACTCCTTGATCCGTTTGACTCACTGACAAGTGTAGGGCGGATTCGCCCGACTCACTGTCAACCGGTTAGTTCCCGGCTGTGGCAACAAGGGTAACAGCCATGTCACCTGCGTGCCTGCCCGCGCCGTCCCAGCGCGGCAGCGTGCCGGCCTGGCGACAGCCGATGACGCAACGCCGTAGCGTCGCCTGCTCCAGGAGCCTGTCGGACTTGACCGTACGTAGCGAGGGAAAGTCCGGTTTGAGTCAGTGTTGCTGATCTATCGAGGCGAATAGTGAGCTATTTAACGAGAAAGAGCGGCAAAAATGGGCAAATCCGGCTTTTCCGCAGTAGGGCAGCGTTAAGTCCGACAGGCTCCTAGACTGAGGTCAGCGCAGAGGAATCGCACACTCATGGACTTCGGCATTCCCCACCTATTCGCCTACCTGATCGCCGCCATCCATGGACTCGGCGTGCTCGCCGCCATTCATGCGGTACTCAGCGTGCGCACCGCCCAGGGGGCGATTGCCTGGGCGCTGTCGCTGTTCTTCATGCCCTACCTGACCCTGGTGCCGTACCTGGTGTTCGGCCGCAGTCGCTTCGGTGCCTATATCCGGGCACGCCGGCTGGCCGATCAGGAGATGCACCGGTCCATGGCGGTCCTGAACTGGCGCCCCTGGGTCGAGGAAGCCCTGGCCGCCCACGAGTCCAAGGCCTTCCGACGCCTGCGTGCGCTACCGCGCCTGAGCCCGATGCCCTGCCTGGCGAACAACCAGGTGCAGTTGCTGATTGACGGCGAAGCCACCTTCGCCGCGATTTTTGCCGCCCTGGCCGAGGCCCGCCAGGTGATCCTGATGCAGTTCTTCATTATCCATGACGATGCACTCGGCCGGCGCTTGCAACAGCTACTGCTGCAACGTGCGAAGGCCGGGGTGCGGGTCTACCTGCTGTATGACGGGATCGGCAGCCACGCCCTGCCGGCGCATTACCGCGACAGCCTGCGCGCCGGCGGCGTGCAGGTGCACGCCTTTCCCACCGGCGGCGGCTTGCTCAACCGCTTCCAGTTGAACTTTCGCAACCACCGCAAGATCGTGGTGGTCGATGGCGAGCGCGGTTTTCTCGGCGGCCACAACGTTGGCGACCAATACCTCGGCAAAAAGCCGCCGCTGTCGCCCTGGCGCGACACCCACGTCGAGGTGCGTGGGCCGGTAGTCGCCTGCCTGCAGGAGTCCTTCGCCGAAGACTGGTTCTGGGCCAGTGGCCAGTTACCGCCGCTGCTGTTGCCCGAGGCCTACGCCGCCAGTGGCATGCTCTGCCAGGTGATCGCCAGCGGTCCGGCCGACCCCCAGGACACCTGCGCCCTGATGTTCGTCGAAGCCATCCACGCCGCCCGCGAACGGATCTGGATCACCAGCCCATATTTCATCCCCGACGAGGCGCTGTTCAGTGCCCTGCGTCTGGCCGTCCTGCGTGGCATCGACGTGCGCATCCTGCTGCCCGCGCGTCCCGATCACCGCGTGGTCTTCGCCGCCTCCAGCCTGTATGCCTTCGAGGCATTGCGCGCCGGGGTGCGGGTATTCCGCTACCAGCCGGGCTTCCTGCATCAGAAAGTCATGCTGATCGACCGCGACGCCTGCACCATCGGCAGTGCCAACCTGGACAACCGCTCCTTCCGCCTGAACTTCGAAATCACCCTGCTGACCGTCGATGCCGGCTTCGCCGCCGAGGTCGAGCAGATGCTCGAGGAGGACTTCAGGCAGTCCCGCGAACTACGGACCGAGGACCGCAAGAACCTGCACCGCCTGCAACAGCTGGGCATGCGCGTGGCACGGCTGATCTCGCCTATCCTCTGAGCCGAGATCCGCTCAGCCGACTTGAGTCCGGACTATGGTTAGAGCTGTACCGCGCGTGTTGCCTGGCCCAGCCACTACGAGTGTCTGCCGATGAAAGCCTTGCTGTCGATCATCCTCAGTTTCAGCCTGCTCGGTGCC
The DNA here is from genome assembly GCF_007993865.1 of Pseudomonas sp. SJZ079. GTDB lineage: Bacteria > Pseudomonadota > Gammaproteobacteria > Pseudomonadales > Pseudomonadaceae > Aquipseudomonas. The sequence goes on from NZ_VIUH01000004.1 coordinate 102,998, forward strand.
GTTAGCCCGGCGCCGGCGGAACAGTTTCGGGTCGGCGTAGAACTGCAACCCTACCTGCCCTACTTCGCCGTGCAGGAGGGTGAATATCGAGGCTACGCCCGTGAACTGCTGGACGCCTTCGCCGCCAGCCAGGGTCACCAGTTCATCTACGTCGCGTTACCGGTCAAACGCCTGCTGAGCAACTTCCTCGCCGGCGCCCTGGACTTCAAGTTTCCCGACAACCCGCAGTGGAAAGCCGAGCACAAGCAGGGCCAGAGGATCTACTACAGCCAGCCTGTGCTGCCCTACACCGACGGGGTACTGGTACTGCCCAGGCATCTCGGTCAGGGTCAGCAGCGCATCAAGGTGCTCGGCACCCAACTCGGCTTCACCCCGTCGCCTTACCTGGCACCAATCGAAAGTGGGGCGATGTCGCTGACCCAGAGCAACCGCATCGACTCGCTGTTACGCATGGCCATATCCGGGCGAGTCGATGCGGTCTATCTCAACCCGCTGGTGGCGCGGCATGCGCTGATAGCCGCGGGCCTGCCGGGCGACGCTCTGCTGTTCGATCCCGAGCTGGCGCATGTCGATGACCACTACCATCTCTCCAGCCTGCGCCACCCCGAGGTGATCGCCGCGTTCGATGCATTCCTGCGCGAGCAACCCGCTTTACTGCACCGCCTTAAAGGCAAATACGCCCTCGAATAACCCTCGGACGGCACGCCTAGCGCGCATCAGCCGGGTCTAAATGAACAAAACCCCCACCGGCAACGCCGACTGGGGGTTCTCTTCTTGCGTGCTAAGACCAGCGCTTGTGGCGCCGGGAGCGGACGCAGCCTTAGCCGCTGCCCTGACCCTCGTCCACCAGGGACGCGGGGGAGCCGAGCTCACAGCTCCAGAGTTCCAACGCCGGCTGGGTCGCTTGTGGCGGGCCGAGCCAGTCACTCATCGAGTGACAACGCTGGTTAAAACACAGTTGGTAATCCCCTGCCTCGGGGGTTCGCCCCAAGCGCAGCGGTTGCAGGGGCGGTAGCTGACGCTGGTAGTGCCAACTGCCCCCACGCAGTTCGGCATCGGCAGGAATTTCCATGCCGGCACCGGAACCCTTGACCCGCGCTTCGCCGAGCAACAAGCCCTCGGCGCTGACGCGGTAATCCTCCTCCCAACGCACCTTCTCGATGGTATGGCGCCAGGCCAGGGTGAACTCGGCAACCGGCAGCTCGGCCCAGACCGCGCCAGCCAGGCCCATGCACAGACCGATCAAGCCGAGGCCACGTGCGCGTGACGGCTGCGCCAGTAATGCTGGGCGAAGAACAGTGCCGCCAAGGCAAAGCCGACTTCATCGCTCATCGGCGTGGCCAGGATCAGGCTGGCGCCGGCGGCGAAGCCCAGCGCCCGCTCCCACCAGGCCATCTTGCTGTGCAGGAAGCCGGTGAACACCGCCCCCCACAAGCCGATCGCCAGCGCCGCCTTGAACAGCACATAAACGGTGGTCAGCACGCTGCCGCCTTGCAGCATCAACCCCGGCTCGTAGACCGCCATGAAGGGTACGACGAAGCCGGCGATGGCGATACGAATGGCCCAGAAGCTGATCTTCAGCCCCTTCTCCTTGGCGATCGGCGCTGCCGCGAAACAGGCCAGGGCCACCGGTGGGGTTAGGTCGGCCATGATGCCGAAATAGAACACGAACATATGCGAGACGATCAGCGGCACGCCCAGCTCCAGCAATGCCGGGGCGGCGATCGAGCTGGTGATGATGTAGTTGGGAATGGTCGGAATGCCCATGCCCAGCACCAGGCAGGTAAGCATGGTGAGGATCAGCGAGAGGAACAGGTTGTCCTGGCCGATGGCGAGGATGTAGCCGGCGAAGGTCGAGGCCACGCCGGTCAGCGAGACCACGCCGATGATCACCCCGACCAGGGTACAGGCGATACCCACCGGCACCGCATGGCGGGCGCCTTCGACCAGCGCGTGCAGGCAGATGCTCAGGGTGTCGCGACCGCCCTTGATGAACCAGCACACCGCCACCAGCAGCCCGACCACGCCGAACACCACGCCGATGCCAAGCTGGAAGAAACCGGCGCAGAGCACCCCGAGGGCGACCCAGAAGACCATGCGCAGCGCGGTCGAAGAGACCTGCAGGATAATCGCCGAGCCGAGGATGACAATGGCGGTCAGGGCCAGGCCGACCATGCCAGCAAACAGTGGCGTACGCCCGGAAAACAGCAGGTAGACCAGGATGAACAAGGGGATCAGCAGGTACCAGCGCTGTTTCACCGCGGCCCAGGGATTCGGGCACTGGTCTTTCGGCAGGCCGCGCAGGTTGGCGCGCTTGGCTTCCAGGTGAACCATCCAGAACACCGAACCGAAGTACAGCAGCGCCGGCATCAGTGCGGCCTTGGCCACCTCGAAGAAGGGTACGTTGATGGTCTCGGCCATGATGAACGCCACCGCCCCCATCACCGGCGGCATGATCTGGCTGCCCATGCTCGAGGTCGCCTCGACACCGCCGGCGAAGGCCGGCCGGTAGCCGAAGCGTTTCATCAGCGGGATGGTGAACTGGCCGGTGGTGACCACGTTGGCCACGCCGGAGCCGGTGATGGTGCCCATCAGCGCCGAAGACACCACCGAGACCTTGGCCGGGCCGCCGAGTTTGTGACCGAACAGGCCCATGGCGAAGTCGGTGAACAGCTTGATCATCCCCGCCTGCTCGAGGAAGGCGCCGAACAGAATGAACAGGAAGATGTAGGTGGCCGAGACATAGGTCGGTGTGCCGTAGAAGCCCTCGGTGCCGAAGGACAACTGGTTGACTATCTGGTCCAGGGCGTAGCCACGGTGCGCCAGTTCGCCCGGCAGGTACTCGCCGAACAGGCCATAGGCGAGGAACAGGCCGCAGATCAATGGCAGGGCGATGCCCATAACCCGCCGCGCCGCCTCGAACACCAGCACCGTGAGCAGCAGGCCGATGGCCATGTCCATGTCGTTGAGGTCGCCGGAGCGCTGGATCAGGTCGGCCTCGAACAGCCACTGGTAGGCGGCCGTGGCCATGCCGGCCAAGCCGAGCAACCAGGCCAGGGGCTGCCAGGGCTTGTCCTTGCCATCGGCGGGGAAGCTGAGAAACACCACCAGCAGCAGGAAGCCGACGTGTACGGCGCGCAGCACCTGGCTGGACACCGGGGAGAAGGCCGCGGTGATGATCTGGAAGCTGGAGAACAGCAGCGCCACGTAAAACAGCGCCTTCGGCCAATCGCTGGAGTGCGCCGCGAGGCCTTGATTGTGTTCGGTCATGGAGGTCACGCCCTCATTACTACGCGGGTAAAGCGGAAGAGCCGCTAACAAAACCTGCCGTGAGCGTCCGCGAACTGCTGGCAACGCTCACGCTGGTTTTATTAGCGCCTCTGGTCTGCAGAGGCTGGCCGGCCTGGGTTAGCCGCATGCGACTTAACCCAGTGGGCCGTGGTGATGGGCCGCGCCAGGCGCAGCCCATCCGACAGCCAGCAAGCCAACTGCTAGGTTTACAGCGCGCCGACTTCTTTGTAGAAGCGCTCGGCACCCGGGTGCAACGGAATCGGCAGGTTCTTCGCGGCGTTTTCCAGTTTGATGTCCTTGGCCGCGGAGTGCGCAGTGCCCAGGCGCTCGAGGTTGTCGAACATCAGCTTGGTCATCTGGTAGGCCACCTCGTCGGAGACACCTTCGTGGCTGACCAGGATGTTGGTGATGGCCACGGTCGGTACCTCGGCGTCCTGGCCGTCATAGGTGCCAGCCGGAATAGTCGCGGGCTGATAGGCCGGGTTGCCGACTTTTGCCGTGACCTCGGCCGGAATCGCGACGTAGTTGAGCGGCATGGTCACCGACAGGTCGCGGATCGCCGCCATGCCCAGACCGGCGGACTGCAGGGTGGCGTCCAGCTGACGGTTCTTCATCAGCTCGACCGACTCGGCGAACGGCAGGAACTCGACCTTGCCCATGTCTTCGTAGCTGAGGCCGGCGGCCTTGAAGATGGCGCGGGCGTTCAGCTCGGTACCGGACTTCGGCGCGCCGACGGAGATGCGCTTGCCCTTGAGGTCGGCCAGGCTGGTGATGCCCGACTCCTTGCTGGCGACGATCTGGATGTAGTTCGGGTAGGTGGCGGCGATCGCCCGCAGCTTCTTCAACGGCGCCTTGAAGCCGGCGTCTTCCACGCCGTTCCAGGCGTCGGCCACCGAGTCGCCCAGGGCCAGGGCCAGTTCGCCGCGCCCGGCCTGCAGCAGGTTGAGGTTTTCCACCGAAGCCTTGGTCGCCTGCACCGAGGTCTTGGCGCCCTCGATGCCGTTGCTGTACAGCTGCGACAGGCCGACGCCAATCGGGTAGTACACCCCGCTGGTACCGCCGGTGAGGATGTTGATGAAGGTCGGCGCGGCGAGTACCGCGGTGCTGGCAGTCAGGGCCGCAGCGGCGGCGAACAGGCTGAAACGCTTAGTCAATCGCATGGAGAATCTCCGTTGTTGTTATGGCTGTAATGCAGAGTTTTTCACTGTAGTCGATGCCCAGCAGAGCGCGGTTGGGCAGCGCTTGAATCGAGCTGGACTTTCGATCGGGCTTTCTATCGGGACTTTCTATTGCAGCTGGGGAAAGCGGCAAGCGCCGATACCGGGCCTGAGCCTGGCGCACAAGAGGAGGCGAAGAGCAGTTGGGCGAGTCAGGCTCGCGTGGGGTGCATGGCAGTTCATTGGCTGACCTCTTGTCTTTCTTATAGTCGCCAGCGCGACAACGCGCTTGGCTGACAAGAGCTATAGCAGATGCCGTGCCAAGGGCTGAGGAGGCCATTCTAGAGGGATTTATGCGAACAAACAGGCTGAAATAAGCGGAAAACCGCCCACCCACGATGGAGCCTAGGCGATATCTTGCCTATTCCTCGTCGACACTCCCCGCCGGCCGATAGCTGCTGCGCTGCAAGCCATGGCGTTGCATCTTCTCGTTGAGGGTGCGGCGTGGCAGCTGCAGCATCGTCATCACCTGGGCAATATTGCCTTGGCAGCGCAGCAACGCGTTGTGCAGGCATTGCGCCTCGAACGCCTCCATCTGCTCGGCCAGCGACTGCCTATCGCCCACCTCGGCCGTCTCGCCAGGCGTACTGAGGCCCAGGGCATGGCGTTCGGCGGCGTTGATCAACTCGCGCACATTGCCTGGCCAGTCATGTCCAAGCAGGCGGGCCAGATCGCCTGGGGCCAGCGGCGGTGCCTCGCGGTTATGCCGAAGCGCCGCCTCATGGGCGAAATGCTCGAACAGCAACGGAATGTCTTCGCGTCGATCGCGCAGCGGCGGAATCTGTACGGTGGCGACATTCAGGCGGTAGAACAGGTCCTCGCGAAAACGCCCGCTGCGCACCTCGTCGAGCAGGTCCGGCTTGGCCGCACTGATCACCCGCAGGTCCACCTGAATGCTGCGGTTGGAGCCGAGCCGCTCCAGGGTTTTTTCCTGCAACACCCGCAGCAGTTTGACCTGCTGCGCCAGCGGCAGGCTTTCCACCTCGTCGAGGAACAGGGTGCCGCCATCGGCGTGCTCGATGCGGCCGATGCGCTTGCCCTGGGCACCGGTAAAGGCGCCGCTTTCATGGCCGAACAGCTCGCTCTCGAAGATGCTTTCCGGAATCGCCGCGCAGTTCAGGGCGACGAAGGGTTTTGCCACCCGCGCGCTGAAATCATGCAGGCAACGGGCTACCCGCTCCTTGCCGCTGCCGGTATCGCCGCGAATCAGGATATTCACCGAGGTGCCGGCCAGTTCGAGGATCTGCCGGCGCAGGTTTTCCATCGGCCGCGACACCCCCAACAGCTGCGCCTCGATATGATCCTTGAAGGCGAACTGCTGACGCAGCTTGCGGTTTTCGCAGACCAGACGGCGTTTGTCCAGGGCACGGCGTACGCTTTCGAGCAGGCGCTCGGGGGTGAAGGGTTTCTCGATAAAATCGTAGGCGCCCTGGCGCAGGGCCTGCACCGCCATCGGCACATCGCCGTGGCCAGTGACCATGATCACCGGCAGGTCGCGGTCCAACTCCAGCAACTTGTCCAACAGCTGCAGACCATTGGTCCCCGGCATGCGCACATCACTGATCACCACGCCAGGAAAGTCGCGATCGATCAGGTCCAGGGCCTGTTCGGCACTGGCGCAGCTTCGCACGCGAAAACCGGACAGCTCCAACCATTGCTGGATCGCCTCGCGGATCGCCGCCTCGTCATCGACCACAATCACCTGACCGCTCATAGCACCTCCTGCTGAATACCCGCAGTGTATCGCCCTGCGTCGAATTCTGTTGCCGCGACCAAGGTCTTCGGCGGGGACCAGCCGTGGAATGGGGAGCGCGCGGAGCCCTGTACAGGCAGACGATAAATCACGCCGTGCGCCGCGTAGCCCACCACGTTGTAATTACAAAGTGCTGCCAGTGGTGGGTTACGGCGCGGCGTATTTTCCGCAGGCCAGAGGGCCTGCTGTATGCGCCTAACCCACCCTACGCGTGCGGAGCCGCTGGCAGACGCATGGTGAACAGCGCGCCGTGCTCGCCATTGGCCGCCTCCAGGCAGCCGCCCAGCTCGCGGACGATGCCGTAGGACACTGCCAAGCCCAGGCCCAGGCCCTGGCCCACCGGCTTGGTGGTGAAGAAGGGTTCGAACACATTGGCCAGGTGCTCGGCACTGATGCCGCTGCCGCTGTCCGCCACGCTCAGCAGGCAGTGATCGCCCTGTTGCCGAATCACGATACTGAGCCGCCGTTGCTCGACGTTGCGCATGGCATCCAAGGCGTTATGCAGCAGGTTGAGGAGCACCTGTTCGAGGCGAATCGCATCGCCCAGCACCTGCGCATTGGCATCAATATCGCTGCGCAGTTCCACCTGTTCGCTGCGCATACGCGGCGCCAGCAGTTGCAGCGCCTGTTCCAGCACATCGCTCAGGCGCAGGCGCTCCTTGAGTCCGGCCGGGCTCTTGCGGGCGAAGGTTTTCAGGTGGCCGGTCAGCCCTGCCATGCGTTGCAGCAGGCCATCGATGCGCCGCAAACCCTCGTGCACATCGGCCTGACGACCGCTGTCGAGCAACAAGCGCAGGCTGCCCAGTTGCATCTGCATGGCGGTCAGCGGCTGGTTGATTTCATGCGCCAGGGCCGCCGACATCTGCCCCAGGGCGGCCATTTTCGCCGCGTGCACCAGGCCTTCCTGGGCTTCGCGCAACTCGGCGGTGCGCAGCGCCACCTCAGACTCCAGGCGGGCACGAATGCCCGCTTGCAGGCGCTGGGTCTTGCGCCGCTGAGCGAGAAACAACAGCAGGAAGGCCAGGGTCATCCATACCCCGGCGGCGGCCAGACGGTAGCTGCGCACGCTGTCGACCAGGGTCTGTGGCTCGAGCAGCAGGTGCAGGGTCCAGCCTTCCTCGGGCAGCGCCAGGCGCTGCCAGAGGTAATCGCGGCGCCCGTCCGGGCCATCGACGCGGCGCCACTGCGCATCGTCATCGATCTGCTGGCGCAGCTCGCTGGGCAGTGGTTTGAGGGCCTGCTCGGCGTATTTGCGCACCTCGACCAGTTCCGCCCGCGCCTGTTCGCTCAGCTCGCTGAGGGCACGAAAACGCCAGGCCGGGCGGTTACTCAGCACCACCACGGAATAACTGTCGGCGACTAACAGCACGCCGTTCTGGCCTGCCCACTCGCGCTGCAGATTCTCCAGTTCGAGCTTGACCACCAGCACGCCGAGTAGCGTGCCGTCATCGTCATGCACCGCATGGGAGAGGAAGTAACCGGGAATGCCGGTGGTCACGCCGACCGCGAAGTAGCGGCCTGAGGAATGCCGCAGGGCATCCTGAAAGTACGGGCGAAAGGCGTAGTTGTTGCCGACGAAACTGCTCCAGTCGCGCCAGTTACTGGCCACCAGGGCCTCGCCCTGCCGGTCCAGCAGGTACAGCACGTTGGAGCCGGCGGCGGCATTCAGCTGTTCCAGGCGCAGATTGAGTGTGTCGCGCAGCAAACGATCCCGCGGCGCACGCAGCAGCGACTTGATATCGCTGTCGAGCGCCAGCACCTCGGGCACCGAACGAAAGCGCTCGACCAGGGTGTGCAGCGACTGGGCATAGAGCTGCAACTGTCCGCGCGCCTCGACGCTGCGCTCCAGCCAGGCGCGCTGCTCGGCATAACGCCCGGCCAGCCACATGCTGGCGAACAGGCCGAGGAGAATCGGCAACGCGATCAGGACCACGCGGTATCGCAGGAAGAACGCAGGCATGCACGACTCGACTCAGGACAGTCCCGGCATGGTAAGACAAAGCACGCCCGCTTGCAGGCTACTGCAGGCGAGGCTTTCGGCCATGACCACGGCCGGCTATAGTCCTGGATCGGCCAATACTAGCCAGCGGGCGGGCGAACATGGCAAAGCTCAATCGGACCACCACCCCACGCTTCTGGCGCGATCCGGCACTGCCCTTCGTCGAGGCGCGGGACGTGCTGGATGGCCGCCAACAGTGCTACGCCAAGCACGCCCACGAAACCTTCTCCGTCGGCACCGTCACCCAGGGCCGCAGCATTTACCTCAACGAAAAAAACCGCGAACAGATCGGCGCCGGCAGCGTGGTGCTGATGAACCCGGGCGACGTCCATGCCTGCAACCCCCTGGCCGGACAGCCTTGGTCCTACCGCATGTTCTATGTGGATGTAGCCTGGCTGAACGAACTGCAGCAGCAACTGGGCTTCAGCCACAACCAGTCGCTGCACGCCTTTTCCGCCACCCTCAGCCACGACCCGGTGCTCTATAACGGTTTGAATCACCTCTACACCCTGCTCAGCGATCCCCAGGCCGATACCTTGCACAAGCACTGCGCCCTGCTCGATTGCTTCAGCGAACTGCAGCAACGCCTGGAGCCGGCGCCGCAGCGCCGACGCGAGGACAATCCACGCATTCGCCTGGCGGCCGAGTTCATCCATGAGCATTGCACCCAGCCGCTCAAGCTGGACGACATCTGCGCGGCGGCCGGGCTGTCGGCCTCCTACCTGACGCGCGCCTTTCGCCGCGGCTACGGCATGACGCCCCACACCTACCTGATCAACAGCCGCATCCAGTACGCGCAAAACCGGCTCAGGCGCGGCGGCGAGATCGCCGAGGTGGCGCTGGCGGCCGGCTTTGCCGACCAGGCCCACTTTCAGCGGGCCTTCAAGCAGCTGCTCGCCGCCACGCCCGGGCAGTACCGCCGTCCGGCCTGATCACGACCACAGCAGGTAGACCGCAGAGAGCACCAGCAACAACGCCAGACTGTGATTGAAGCGGCGCATGCGGCGGGGGTCGTCCAGGTACTGGCGCAGGAACGCACCGGCATAGGCCCAGCAGGCGATGGACAGGTAACAGATGACGAAATACAGCGCGGCGAACTGCCCGACCAGGCGCAGTTCACCGTCCGCCGCGTAGGCCCCCATGCCCGCCAGCGACGCCAGCCAGGCCTTGGGGTTGAGCCATTGCATGAGCGCGCCGGTGAGCAGCGAGGGCGCCTGTGCCGCCTTGCCAGCCCCGAGCCTGCCATCGTCACGCGCCAGGCAACAGGCCATGTACAGCAGGAAGGCGACGCCAGACCAGCGGATCGATACAGCCAGCGCGGGCCACTGATTCAGCAGTTGCTGCAACCCCAACCCCATGCACAACAGCAACAGGGTGAAGCCCAGCGTCGCCCCGGTCACATGCCGCAGGCTGGCGCGCAGGCCGTAGCGGGCTCCGGCGCTCAGCGCCAGCAGATTGACAGGACCAGGGGAGATCGAGGCGGCCAGGGCAAAGGCCGCCATGGAAAGCAGAATAGTCATCGCATACCTGTCAGTGTCGCTAGAGAGAAGGCGCAGACTGACAGGCGTGAAGATCGCGGTATTGAAGAAAAATGCCCTGCTCAAGGCATGGGGTTTTCTCCATTCACTAGCGCGCGTATAGATGACGTCCTGCGCTCATCGATACAGGTCGGCGCGGGTCCAGGGCAGGTTGTGGCTGCCATCCTCATAGGGTTTGATCGCGAGGATCTGATGCAGGCTCATCCAGCCACGGGCAAAGCCGTAGGCACAGCCGGCCAGATACAGTCGCCAGATGCGCAGGGCCTGCTCCGGCACCAGCTGGGCGGCCTGCTCCAGGCGCGCTTCCAGGCGCGCGCTCCAGTGCTCCAGGGTGCGCGCATAGTGCAGCCGCAGGTTTTCCACATCGACCACCTCCAGGCCTGCCTCGCTGAGGTGCGCGGTCATGGTCGCCAGGTGCGGCAACTCGCCTTCGGGAAACACGTAGCGGCCGATAAACTCGCCGCCGCCGCGACCCACCGGGCGGCCATCGGTGAATTTGGCGGTGATGCCATGGTTCATCACCAGGCCGCCGGCCTTCACCGCGCCGAACAGGCGCTGACAATACAGCGGCAGGTTGCCGTGGCCGACGTGCTCGAACATGCCGACGCTGACCACCTTGTCGAAGCGACCGTCCTGCGGCAGGTCACGGTAGTCCAGCAGCTCCAGTCGCACCTGCTGAGCCAGGCCCTCATCCTTGACCCGCTGACGCGCCAGTTTCAGCTGCGCGCGACTGAGGGTGATACCGAACACCTCGACGCCGAATTCACGCGCGGCATACCGCGCCAGCCCGCCCCAACCACAACCGACATCCAGCAGCCGTTCGCCCGGTTGCAGGCGCAGCTTGCGACACAGGTGGCGCAGCTTGGCCTGCTGCGCCTGCTCGAGGTCTTCCGTGCCGGTCTCGAAGTAGGCGCAGGAGTAGACCATCTGCTGGTCCAGCCACAGCGCGTAGAAGTCATTCGACAGGTCATAGTGGTAGCTGACCGCCGCCGCATCGCTGTCCTTGTCGTGGGGCACACGCGATAGCTCGCTGGGTTCTTCATCCGCTAGCGCCTGACTGAGGGCATCGCCGATGCGAATCACTTCGCTCATCGGCCCTTCCAGCTCCACCCGCCCTTCGACATAGGCACCGCCCAGGGCATCCAGGCTGGGATGGGCCAGTTGCGCCACCAGACTCGGGTCTTTGACCACCAGGGTGACCCGCGGCTGAGGGCCGAGGTCGAGCTCCGTGCCGTCCCATAGGCGCAAGCGCAGGGGCAGCTGAAGGTCACGCAGGTTTGGCGGCAGATACGCGAGCATAGGAACCTCCACCTTTAAAAAATAATTGAAAAGGTAGTTCAGATGACTCATTTGTCAGCTTTTCGGTTCCATAACCAGTGGCTATATGCCATAGCGCCGTAGCAGGCCCTCGCTCAGCCATTGGCGCAGCCAGGTGGCGGCCTGCAACGGCGCGTTGTCGCCGAGCTCGCTCAACTGCGCGCAGAGTTCGGCGAAACTCCAGCCGTCCACCGCCATACCCTGCAAGGCCGCCGCTTCGGCGTGGGACAGGCTGCGATAGCGGCTGATCAAGCCCTGCCGCCAGATCAGGCACACCTGCGCCTGCTCCAGCAGCACGCTGCCAGGAAAGGTCGCGTCGTCCTTGAGCGCGCGCCAGATCGCCACGCTGTTATAGCGACAGCTTTGCCACTGCACGCTGGGCAGCAGGCGCACCTGCAGGGTCGGCCACTCCTCGGCCGGCAGGCTGGCCATCTGCTGCAGGCTCAGGGGCTCGCCTTCAGGCGCGTCGAAGGCCAGGGTAAAGGCCCACTCCAGCCGCGCCAGTTCACCGAGCGGCGCGCTCTGTTCGGCCACCAGATAGCCTTCGATAAACTCCGCGAGGCGCGCGCCCAGCCAGCGCAAGCTGAAGTGCTGCGAGGGATGCGCCTCGATATAGGCACCGGCCAGGGCGTCGAACTCCTCATCGCCGAGCCAGCCGTGTACCGCGTGGTAGTCATCGCGCAGGGCTTCCAACAACCGCGCGCGGTAGGCGTTGTGGTAAATCGCCAGGCCGTCTTCGGCGCTCAGCGCCGGGCTACCCAACAGGCTGGCACGCAACGCCGGGTTGGGTGTCGGCTCCTGGCCGAGCAAGTAGGCCTCGATCTCGCGCTGCCAGTCATTCAGTTGCATGACGGCACCGCAGGCAAGGCTGCCGCTCCGAAGGCGCGGGCTTGGTCCAATTCAGCCAGCAGCTCGGATAGCGGCGGGTAGTGGTCGTCTCGCTCCAGCAGGGTCGCCACCGGACCGAGGTGACGCAAGGTGCGCTGATACAGTTGCCAGACCGGATCGCTGACCGGCTGATCATGGGTGTCGATCAGGTAACTGCCGTAATCGCTGTGCCCGGCCAGGTGCAGCTGGCGAATGCGTTGCGGTGGCAGGCCGCTGATGAAATCCCAGGGATCGAAGGCGTGATTGCGGCTGCTGACGTAGACGTTGTTGACGTCGAGCAACAGCTCGCAGCCGCTCAGCTCGCTGAGCGCGGCGAGAAACTGCCACTCGCTGAACTGATCGTCGGCACTGCGCAGGTAACTGGAGACGTTCTCCAGCACCAGGGGTCGCTCGATCACCTCCTGCACCTGGCGCACGCGCGCGGCGACGTGCTGCAGGCTTTCTTCGGTGTAGGGCAGCGGCAGCAGGTCGTGCAGCTGGTGCGCGCTGCCACGGCTCCAGCACAGATGATCGGAAATCCACGCCGGCTTGACCCGCGCCGCCAGGTGCTTGAGACGTTGCAAGTAGTCCCGGTCCAACTCATGCGGGCCGCCAATGGACAGCGATACGCCGTGCATCACCAACGGATACTGTTCGCCGATCGCGTCCAGGTAGTAGAGCGCCTTGCCGCCATCGACCAGGTAATTTTCCGAGAGAATCTCGAACCAGTCGACATCCGGCCGCTGCTCGAGAATCTCCTGGTAGTAGGTGCTGCGCAGGCCCAGGCCATAACCCAGACACGCTGACTCAACGGACATGCGACAACTCCCCGAACGAGTGAGAACCTGAAAATGGGCTGGAGTGGCCGCAGCCGGCCACTCCGTGTGCCCTTACTCGCCGACGGTACCCTTGGCCGCGTTGCACTCGGACAGGGTCATGTTCTTGAAGCCCTGTCCCTTGCACGAGCCTTGACCTTTGCAGCTGTTGGCGGCGGTCTTGCAGTCATTCTGGCCTTTGCAGCCATTCACGCCGTAGCAATGCACCTGCGCTTCTTCGGCCGCCACAACAGTGGACAGGCTGGCGAACAGCGTAGCCGCGGCGAAAGCGATGGCGGCACCAGTGGCAGTAGTAGTGATAGACATGCGGTGATCCTCGAGTGGTTTCGGTTGCCGGACGAACAAGGCTTGTTCGATGCAGGCATAGCACTAGAGTCTGGTCATTCGCAGGCGTTACACGCGCCATGCAAAAATCTTCAAGACACTCGACGATCAAGCGCAGCCGGGCAACGCTTGAGGTTATCAGAGCTGGCTGGCTCGGCTTGTAGGGCCGAATCTGGGGCAGGTTCAGCCACCCCGGAAATCCGCTGGTTGCAGACTGCGCTCCCAGCAGACGTGGCTAAGACGCGTCTTGCTCGTCCGCCACCCCCTGGGGATTACCCCCGAGCTGAATCCTGCCATTGCTGCGCTCTTGCCAGGTGAGATAGCCCACAAGAGCAATAATGATCACCAAGAAAATTTCACTGGTTCCCACAGTGCCGAGCCCCAGCCCGCCCTTGGCGACCGAATGCGACAGCCAGTCGCCGCACGATGCACCGAATGGACGGGTCAGGACATAGGCGATCCAGAAAGTCGCCACCAGATTAAAACCAAAGACATAGTGGGCGACGGCCACTGCCGCAATACAGGCGGCAAAAATCAGGGCCGACACGGCATAGCCGAGATCCATTTCTTCACCCAGCAGATCGCCTGCGGCGGTGCCAAGGGCGAATGTCATCAAGATCGCCGTCCAGTAAAAATACTCTCGCCGCCCGCGATAGATGCTGCGAATAGACAGGGTCTTTTCACTGGCGTACCAAAGGGCAAATGTCAGCAGCAACGCCACGCTGAAAAACAGCGTGGTGGTAGTCAGCGCCACACCGTAGGTGTCAACCAGGCTATCCGTTATCAAGGTGCCCACAATGCTGACCAGTACCACGGCTAACCAATACACCCAGGGAATGTAACGGTCCGTGCGCAGTTGCAAAAACATCGCGATCAACAATACGCCCGCCATCAGCAACGAGGTCATTGGCAGCCCGAAATGCAGCTTGAATATCAAAAAGTCAGCGCCGGTCTCACCGACGGTTGTCGACATAATCTTGATAATCCAGAACACCAACGTCACTACTGGAACCTTGTTCATCAAGGCCGCCTGTGAAGTATTTGAGTCATTCATAGCCAGTTTCCAAAATAGGGAAGTTGATTAAGTCGGGGCAGTTATTTCGGGCAATGCGGCTCTACGGTAAAAGTTCGCGACACATCGATCGCCCCAAGGTGCTCAAGCGTGCGCCGGCCAATCAGGACGGGATAAACCATCTTGCCCCGGTTGCGCAGTGAGAATTGCTCGTCGTAGCGCTGGTTGCCGAGACAGATCGGCATGGTTACCACCGGACGGTGGTCTACGCCGCCTGCACCGCTGACCTTGATGTTTCTAACTAGGGGACGTTCAAACTCTTTTATAAACGCTTTGCCAGTCTTGTTATCGGTCAGGTCGATGGTGAAGCGCACCCAGGATTTTCCAGCTCGTTTGAACCGCTCGATGGATCTGGCATCCATCGAGGAAGTCAGTGCGCCGGTGTCCATTTTCACCTTGACCTCAACGTTTTCGGGTAGCAGTACGCCTTCTTCCACCCAACCAAATACCTGCGGTTGCGCTTGAGCGATAACACTCAATGCTCCCAGCAACCCCCCAATAGCCCATACCTTTGCGCGCATTGCACATCCTCTCTGGGTCCTGCAGTGCGGCAAGCGGGTGCTTTAACCGCGGACAGCAAACGTAGAACGCAGCAGTCACTGATGAATGGGGCATGCAGCAGTGAAATAGCCCGCATGCCGAATGACTAGCGTGGCCAAGAGGTTAAGTTCGACGCGGTGAAGGTTGTGTCAGGAAGATGTGAAAAATGCTTGAAGAACTAAGCGGGAGAACCGCTCACGGGTGCACCCATAATAATTAGACGACAACTGGGCAATTGCCGCTGCTCTCGTACCGCTCGAAGAGCAGTTCGTTAGTTAGAGAACGGCTTCAGTTCAACGTTGTATTGCGTGCAGTCTTCGGCAAACTCATCGCTTAGCAGATAGCAATACTCCAAGAGTCGGCTTGGACCTATCGGGTCTCCGGCATTCTCAAGGGTTATCCCTGGATGGCACATGATGAGTCCACCATGGGGGGCGGCTTTCAGCCAGCGCTGCATGAGTTTCGGGTAATCC
This sequence comes from Pseudomonas sp. SJZ079, assembly GCF_007993865.1. GTDB lineage: Bacteria > Pseudomonadota > Gammaproteobacteria > Pseudomonadales > Pseudomonadaceae > Aquipseudomonas. The sequence goes on from NZ_VIUH01000004.1 coordinate 118,225, forward strand.
GCCAGCGGGGATAGCGAGTAGAGCCCGGCAAACCAGCGGGGATGGACCAGCGCCTGCACCTGCAGTTGCCGGGAGAAACCATGGCAGACCCCTTTCAAGATCGATGACTTGAGCCAGCTGTCGCCAGCTTCGGCAAGCAGGTCCGGCGCGCGGATATAGGATGGCGGCACGAATTGCCAGCGCATGCCGATGGCCTCGAACAGCGCGTCACGAATAACCGGGAAGGCATGTACGTGCTGGTGACCGTCAATGAAGTCGGGTAGCCGCTGGAAGTGCTCGGTAAACAGGTCGATCTGGCGCAGCAGCTGGTCACGAATCTGCGCGCGCGGCAGGCATCTGGCCTGGCTGCGCAACAGCCAGTAGGACAGCGGCCGCGCGTGATCATCGAAGGGGTGCGTCAGATTCAGGTGCAAGCCGATATCGCTGGTACCGGCGAAGGCTTCGAGCTGGCCGGCAAACCCGGGCCACAGCGGTGACTGGGTCATTACGCTGGTGGCCGAGAGTCGGCCGCGCTCGAGCAACTCGAGAATCGCCTGGCTGATAGGTGCGGACTGGGCAAAATCATCGGCACAGAGGGTCAGGTGCTTCACGTCGACTCCGATTCCTGAAAGGCCCAGGTTTTGCTCAGGATGAAGGTGACCGCGGCCACCGCGATCAACACGACGATCAGGGCGATGCGATAGTCCAGTGCGGTGTAGTGCAGCAGGGCGAAATACAGGGCTTCGTTAGCCAGGAAGCTCAGGCAGGACACGGCAAAGAAACGTGGCAAGGTCTGGCTGTGGGCCAGATGATCGGCCTCGAATGTTTTCCGCCGATGCCCCCAATAGCTGATCTGAAACGCCAGCAGATAGGCCAGCACATTGGCCAGCAGCGGCGCCATGCCCAGTGGTACCAGGAGGAGCGAGACCAGCAGAAAGTGGGTCGCCATGGCGGCCACCCCGATTACGGCAAACCAATAAAACTGTCGGTTCATGCTGGGTCGCGCTTGTTCAGGTGAGTGATGCGGCTGATCAGGTAGCGAGGACGTTGTTTGACCTCGTCGAAGATGCGCCCGATGTACTCGCCGAGAATACCAATCGACAGCAGTTGCACGCCGCCGAGGAAGGTGATGGCGACAGTCAGGGTCGGCCAGCCCGGCAGTGCATTACCGAACAACAGGGTGCGTACGAGTTCCAGGCCTGCATAGGCAATCGACAGCAGCGAAATCACGCAGCCGATGATCGTCCAGATGCGCAGCGGCATGTTGGAGAATGCCGTCAGCCCGGTCATGGCCAATCTCAGCAGGCTACTGAAATTGAAGCTGCTCTTGCCATGCCGGCGCTGCCGGGTCTGGGTCTCGATGGCGACTTGGGTAAAGCCGACCCAGTTGTACAGCCCCTTCATGAAGCGGTTGCGCTCGGGCATCTGGCGCAGGGCGTCGAGAATGCAACGGTCTAGCACCCTGAAGTCCTGGGTATTTTCCGGAATGCGATGGCGAGCGCCACTGTTCAAGAGGCTGTAGAACGCCCGGGTGAACAGGCGTTTGAGCAGGCCTTCGTCTTTACGGCAGGTGCGCACGCTGTAGACCATGTCATAGCCGGCACGCCACTGTTTGAGAAAGGCCGGGACCATTTCCGGCGGATGCTGGAAGTCGCCGTCGATCAGCACGGCGACATCACCCTGGGCCTGGTCGATGCCGGCCGACAGCGCAATTTCCTTGCCGAAGTTACGTGACAGCTGGATCAGCACCACAGGCAGCGCTGCGGCCTCGCTGACGATCCGCGGCACCGTGCTGTCGCTGCTCCCGTCATCGACCACCAGCAATTCATGCCGACAGCCCGCCTCATTGAGCACTCTGTGCAAGGTCTTGAGCAGGGGGACGATGTTGTCCTGCTCGTTGAACGCCGGGATGACGCAGCTCACCAGTGGATCATGCGGGCGATCGGCCATGCGCTGTTGGAGCGCGTAAGGAAGAACCAAGGCATTCATGGTACGACCCCCTGGCTGCGGGCAGCCTGCTGTGTGACGGTATCTATCTGCTTGAGCAGCAACAGTTGCTCCTGCTTGACCGAGCTATCCGCGACTTGCGCGAACTGCTTGAGCAGATCGCCTGGCAGTTCATCCAGGTCTTTCTGGCGAATCACCAGATAGTCCTGGGTCGGGCTGGCAATCAGCTGTGTCAGGGTGTCGAGATCGTGAGTGGTTTGGGCCCGTCCGCGGGAGTAAAACTCGGCCGAAAAGGCGCGGCTCTTGGACCAATACACCAGCTTGCTCGAAGTGGCGGGGTGATCTTGGTTCCAGGCGTTGATGACCGCCAGTTGAGTCGAGAGGTAGCGATCTGCAGTGGCGCTGTTGACGACCAGCAGCACCAGGAAGAGTCCGCCAGTGGCCGCGGCCACCCAGGGCAGCATCACCCGCTGGTCCGGCTTGCGGCTGCGGTTCCACAGCTCAGCCAGCAACAGCGCGCAGCCCGGCAGCATGGGCTGCGGGTAGGGGAAGATGATATTGCCGGACATCGTGAAGAACACCGGGGTCAGCAATGTCCACAGACACAGGTAGAGCATCCAGCCATCGTTGCGCGGCGGCTTTGCCCGCAGCTTGCCTGGGCGACGCAGCAACCACAGCGGCAGCAGCGACCAGGGGAATATGGCGGCAATGACGAATAGCCAGATCATCCCGTGTGCGGTGCGGTGGGCGAAACCGTACTTGTCGCCGTTCCAGCCCGGATCGAGAAAGCGGGCAACGTGCTCGCCCATGATGAAGTAGTCGAGGAAACCCGGGGTGCGAATCTCGGCGAGGATGTACCAGGGCAAGGCAATGGCTAGCATCAGCAGACTGCCCTTGATCCAGGGCAGACGTTGCCATAGGCCGAGCCACTGGTTGCGGATCAGGGTCCAGAAGAAAATCGGCAAACCGGTCAGCACCAATGCCAGCGGCCCCTTGGCCAGCAGGCCCAAGCCCAGGCCGACAAAGAACAGGTAAGGCCAGACTCGACTGTTGCTGGTCATGCTGTACCAGAAGGCAATCTGGCTCAGGCTGACGCAGAACATCAGGGCCGGGTCGGTCATCACGGTACCGGCGGCGATGAAGAACAGCAGGCTGCTGGCCAATATCAGGGCGGCTGCGACGGCTACATCCTTGCTGCTGTGTCTCCAGGCGAGGCGGAATGTCAGGGCAATCACGCCGATGGACAACAACAGGGCCGGAAGACGGGCGGCCATTTGGTGCAGGCCAAAGATTTTCATTGCGGCAGCCGACAGCCAGGTCGACAGCGGAGGTTTGGCCCAGAACGGCACCCCATAGTCGTGGAACAGCGTGACCCAATTGTCCGTCTCGAGCATCTTGCGGGCAATTTCGCTGTAGCGGGCCTCGGTGGTGTCGGTTAAAGGGATCACCGCCATCAGGACCAGGCGCAGTATCAGTAAACCCAAAAGAACGTATAGGGCGGTGCGGTGCCATTGCGGCTGGGTCGTAGGTTCCATCAGTCAGTCCCTTGATGAACGGGTTTCAACACACCACCGCGAACCCCAGGGGTCGATGCTGGAAGACGGTTCGACAGGCGGTAGCTTAGTCGCAGAGGAGCCGTAGGGTCTGAGCCCAGGACATGATGCGAGATTGACGCGGGAGAATGGCTGCTCAAGGAAAGGCTTCAGCGAGTGATTACGAAGTGCCCGAAGTCTACAGAGGGATATCTAAAAAAAGTGTCAAGGCGGGACCCTGCTCACAACCAATATCCTGTCGCGAGGGGCGGACAAGGTCAACTCCTGAAGCAGTTACCCGTTCACTCTGGTGTATCGCCCAGGGTGGTCGCCGACGACTCGGTACTGCTGCGTGGAGCAAGCCATACGGCCGGGGAGCTTACCGAAATTTATCCGGCGAGGTGAAACGCCAGTCTTGTGCCGATACTCGCTCTGACGCTGCTGGCTTTAGCCACCCATGCAGGCTGACCCCGCGCGGGAGCAACGCGGCATGAAGCAGATTTACTAACTGGCGCTGTGCCCAGTGGGCTTGTCTGTGCTCAGGTGGAGACTGGGCACGCGGGTGGCGGATTGCCAACAGTGGATGGCTGCTCAAGTGCCTGGCGGCCATAGAAAGCCAAGGCGGTTAACAGCATGGACAGCCAGACCACTATGCCCGACCAGAAGGTGTGCGACATGTAGTGCCAGCCCTGGAAAACCCGGGTCGTGCCGTAGACCAAGCCCAAGGCCAAGGCCGCACTCAGCAAGGTTTTCGCGTAGCGCCAGCGATGCCGGCGGGCAATGAAATACAGCGCCAGCATGCTGAATCCTCCCGAGGCATGACCGCCCGGCCAGCATCGACCCTCGCCTGCGTCGTGCCAGAGGATAAAGTTGCGAAACCACTCGAGCTTGGGCATCGCGCCACCAAACAGTGTGGTTTCCACCGGGCAATAGATGCTGGTGTGGCTCTTGAAGAAGTGAATACAACCGGTGCTCACGGCAAAAGCGATGACGACAAACAACAGGTCCTTGCGGTGACGCGCAGCCAACGCCAGCACCAGAGATATATTGGAGCGTTTCAATACACCCAGCAGCCGAGCATGTCGGCACGGATCAAGCCGTGGCCAGATAAACGAGAGCAGACATCCCATAATGGCGATTTCACCGGTCCAATTCGGAATGATGCGCGCCCACTTGTGCGTGATTTGTTCAAACAGGTAGCTGTGCTGTAGGACAAAGCTGTGGCTGTCCGGGTTGTACAGCAGGTTGCTCAAAATCACATCCAGGTTACTGAGGTCGAACAGGACGAAGACCGTGGCGGCGCACAGCAGGGGGATGCCAACGTGACTCAAATAGAATCGATGTCTGACCGTTTGACTCATAGTGACTCCAGGGGGCGCTGAGGGTTGCAGTGCTCGCCGTTCTGAAAAGGTGGCACTCATTCATCGAGTAGCCGGCCTATATCCACCTGAAATTGATTTGCTTACCAGGGTAGCCCTCGGGCCGTCACGGTTGAGTCGGGTGAGGAACTCCGGCCAGTCACTCGCGTTGACGACGCCAAGGGCAGTCGGGCCGTTTTCAGTGTCGTACGAGAGGAACAGCGCAGCGCCATAACCGGGCACTTGGTTGTGGGGTACGTGCAACTCTTGCTCCAGCTGCTCGATGCACTCGCTGTGGGTAATCAAAATCAGGTTGCGCCGCACCTGTTTGTGCTGAGCAACGTCTTTGAGCAGGTGCTTTTTACAGCGATAGAGCCAATCGTGCTTAGTCACCTTGGAATTGAACATGAAGGTTGCAGTTTGCGCTGTGCGGGTCAGAGGGCTGGCGAAAATATCCGCATTATCCAGGCCCAGGGTCTTGAAGTGACCGCCAAGGTGGACGGCAACATTTTTGGCCCTCGCGGTAATGCCGTCTGCAGCGTTCAGGCACACGGCGCTGGAGTGATCGCAGCGTTCGACGTGGCGCACTAATACAACGATCTCGCCCCTGTTCCAGAGCGCCTTGAACTGAGCAGCAGGCCAATTGCCAGCCTCCGTTAGCTGGCGCGGCGCGGGCGGCTGGAACAGCGACAGGCTTGAAACCAGGGCGGCCCAGAGAAAGGCGCAGATGCAGGGTAGGCGGGAATATCGGCGCCAATCCCAATCACATCGCAGGCCGCTGCTCTCAATATTCACTACGGGCTTCACAATAACTTCGCCTTTCACGCTCCAGGTATGTCAGACCGCGCCATGTAGGCATTTTTGCGCCAGCGTGGTTTGCAGTCGACGGTGCTGAGGTCCGGATAAGCGATCCATATGGCGCAGATTACGGGGGTGAACATGAAAATTAGGTCGAAGCGGTGTGACCGTTATGTGTACCAGCGCAGCGTCGGGGAGGACCTGATTCAGGACTGATCGGTGGCTGTGAGTCAGGGTTGGCGGGTTCTACTCCGTTCTTTTCCAGTGTACGCGGAGCAAATGTGAGCGGGCGGCTGGCAAACCTCGCGCATGGAGAGGCGGGTTGAAAGGCGCTCAGTGGACGCAAGCCAGGACGTTTTCATAACGTCTTTTGAACGAAATTTTCACATTGGCCTGGGCATATTCCCCGAACGCTGAACACTAATAGGAATGAGTATCATGGGATTTACCAATAGCGCATTCACGGCTGCCTCGACTCTGGTGGCCGGTGGCATTCTGGCCGCTTTCATGCAACCTGCCCTGGCAACAGACAATGCTTTCGAGCTCACCGTAAAGGATCACCAATTCTCCCCGGCACCGCTGATTATCCCGGCAGATACCAAGGTCAAGATCACCCTGAAAAACCTCGATCAGAGCACTGCCGAGTTCATCAGCGATGACTTCAAGGGCGGCAAGTTGGCCACTGGCGGCAAAACCGTGAGCTTTTTCATCGGCCCGCTCAAGGCCGGCACCTACGAGTTCCATGACGAATACCATGAGGCGGCGTCAAAGACGCAGCTGATCGTTCAATAAGCCTGGCGTACATCAGCATGCTCTCGACGGCCCTCATCGTTTTCCGTGAAATTCTCGAAGCTGCCCTGGTGGTTTCCATTGTGCTGGCGGCTACCAAGGGCGTACCTCGGCGAGGTTATTGGGTGTCCTGGGGGTTGGCGACGGGTATCGGCGGCGCAGGCCTGGTGGCCGCCTTTGCCGACGTGATCAGTGACCTGGCCTCGGGTATGGGCCAGGAGCTGTTCAATGCGGCGGTGATGTTAATCGCAGTGCTGATGCTGGCCTGGCACAGCATCTGGATGGGCCGCCATGGGCGGGAAATGTCCGCGCAACTCAACGTGCTCGGGCAGGCGGTGGTCAGTGGACAGCAGTCGCTGGCCGGCATGGCCGTGGTGATCGCCGTGGCCATTTTGCGCGAAGGTTCGGAAGCCGTGCTGTTCCTCTACGGTATCGCGGCCAGTGATCCAGGGCAGGCACCGCAGATGCTTGCCGGTGGCGCGCTCGGGATAGCCGGTGGCGTAGCAACCGGGGTGGCGATCTACTTTGGCCTGCTGAGGGTCGCGATGCGGCACCTGTTCCGGGTGACCAATGCGATGATCATTGCGCTGGCGGCCGGTATGGCGAGTCAGTGCGTTGGCTTTCTCGTGGCGGCAGACTGGTTGCCGGCACTGGGCGACACCTTATGGGACAGCTCGCGCCTGCTTAACGAGAACAGCATCGTCGGCAAAATGCTGCACACGTTGATTGGCTATACCGCACAACCTAGTGGCATACAGGTGATCGCCTACCTCGGCACACTGCTTGGGATAGTCGCGTTGGTTCGCGTGTTGGGGCAGCCGAAACCCACTTATCCACAGGCGCTCAGGCAAGCTCGCAACAGCCGATAGGACTGGCGGGACCTACAGTGCCTGTCAGTTCATGGACCGACAGGCACCGCCCAGATGGATCAAAAGACCTTCCCCGCGATGCTTCAGGTAAGGGTTGAAACGACCTATTACGCAGTGCGGAAGCGACGCGAGCGATTCAGGTAGTTTGCCCTTCACAAACAACAGGGCATCCGTTGCAGAATGCGGCATGACCGCATCTTCTGCGAGCGGCTGATGGGGTGTCCAACGCAGTAGACCGGACGCATATCTGATTGACCCAGGCTGTAGATCGGCAGGTCTGAGTGCTCGCTGGTTAACTGGCTGATTTCAGGCAGCGCCTGGACTCGGGAGGCGAATATCTTGCCTTCAAAAATACTGTAAAAAATGACGAAACCGACCAATACAACCAGAGGGAGCCCTATCATTTGCTGGCGTTGCCAACCTTCTCTGGATTTGAGCAGGTCGACCCATTGCCAGGCCAGCAACAACGCGATAGCAAGGTACGTGGGCAGCAAATACTTCGCATGCTTTTCGCTGAACACAGAAAACACCAACAGCGGCGCAAGTGACGAGCCTCAACGAGGTGTTATTTTTGATCTGTTGCCAGAGCTGCCTGGGCCGCACAAACACGATCAATCAGAACGGGAACTGCCCGTTATGCCGGAATATGCCTTTGAATAGATGGCTGAAGCGTTGGCACAGGTTTCCTGAACTATAATTTCCGACGCGTACTAAACAATGGGGAGTTACCTTTCCAGCCTCTCGAAACTGCCCGCAAATAACTGCTCTGCGGTGCGACCACACCAGGCAAAGTGCCGTGCAGAGTTAGTTGTATACGCACGAATGACTGATTTGTTGTATGGCAGAAGTAACAACGCACTTGGAGCCAAAGGAGCCGCCATGCGAGGTTGCAGTCGGATCAGACGGTACTTCCTGCTTGTACTCATGAGCTGTTTTGCGCTGGCTGCCTTGATCGGCAGTGTGCAAATAGTTGCCACGCCCGCAATGGCAACCGAGCGGCCGGCCATGCCTGAAAAAAATCCACCCGGTGACATTCCCGACAGCCAAGTCTTCGTGACCTATAGGTCACCCTTGGGTTTTTCGCTCAAGGTGCCAGAGGGCTGGGCGCGAACGGATCGCAGTGATGGGGCAAGCTTTTCGGACAAGTACAACAGGATCGACGTCAGCGTCACCGCCGCCTCCCGCGCTCCCACCGTTACCTCCGCGACCGATTCCGAGGCTGTGGATCTGCTCAAGGCCGGTCGCGCGGTGAAGATCGAGGCGATCAGCCAAGTCAAGCTTAGATCCAACCCGGCACTGTTGATCGTTTACACCTCGAATTCCGCAGTCAATGCCGTCACCAACAAGCAGCTGCGGCTGGAGAGTAATCGTTACCTGATCTACCGGGGCGGCAAACTCGCCACCCTCGACCTCTCTGCGCCGCTCGGAGCAGACAATGCCGACCAATGGAAACTCATGTCAGATTCGTTCCAATGGCGCTGAAGTGCGACCGCTGGAGGCGTTTGAACTCTACCGATTCTTTCACCGTGGCGACGACGAGACGGCGGCATTGCGCGGAGTGTCACTGCGGCTCCTGGCAGGCGAATTCGTCGCCCTGATGGGGCCATCCGGGAGCGGCAAGTCCACGTTGCTGGCTTGCCTCGCTGGGTTAGACGAACCGGATGGCGGGCATGTTGAGGTGATGGGGCAGCGTATGTCGCGGCGCTCCGAAGCAGCCCGCGCCGCTTTGCGAGCTCGACATATCGGTATGCTGATGCAAACGGGCAACCTGTTTGATCACCTTACGGTGGAGGCCAATATAAAACTGCAGATGTCTCTGTCTGGGCAATCCAATCGACAGAGCATCGAGCAACTGTTGGCGGTGATCGGCCTTACCCGACAACGCCAGGCCTACCCCTCGCAACTGTCGGGGGGCGAGGCTGCGCGCGCCGGGCTGGCGCTTGCCTTGTCGTCGAATCCCCAAGTGCTATTGGCGGACGAACCCACCGCAGAAGTGGACGCGACCACCGAAGCCACCATCCTGAACCATTTGATGGAACGCTGTCGCGCAGGGGTTGCCGTGCTCGTCGCGACGCATAGCGAAGTCATCGCCACTCATGCCGACCGTCGCATCAGCATCCAAGACGGGCGCATCACGTATGTCTGACTCGCTAATCGAGGCCCAATCGGTGGGCCGCTGCTACCCGCAAAGCGGGGTATCCGTCGCCGCGGTCGCCTGCGCGACGTTCCGCTTGCAGGCGGGAGACCGTGTAGCGCTTGTCGGCCGATCCGGAAGCGGCAAGTCGACCCTATTGCATCTCATGGCCGGACTCGAGGTACCGACCAGCGGCGCCATCACATGGCCCGCGCTGGGCGCCGCCGACACGCTCTTGCCGGAGAAAATTGCGCTGGTGTTTCAGTCGCCGAGCTTGCTCGAGCCATTGACGGTGAACGAGAACGTGGCCCTGCCGCTGCTCATGGCGAACGCGAACGGCGATATCGGCCGGGCAGTGGCGAACACTCTTGCCATCTTCGGCTTGGAAAACCTTGCCCTCAAGCTGCCGGAAGAGTTGTCCGGTGGGCAGATGCAACGTGTCGCCATGGCTCGTGCGATTGTTGGAAACCCTAGGGTGATTCTGGCTGACGAACCGACCGGTCAACTGGATCAAGCGACTGGCCGTGCCGTGCTCGATGCGCTCATCGCCCATCTCGCCGGGACCCAGACCGCACTGGTAATTGCCACCCATGATCTGGCAGTGGCCGAGCGCATGCAGCGGGTTTGGCAGATGGAGCAGGGCATCCTCATCGAAGCCGACAAGAGGTTGGTGGGCGTATGACCTGGTTGTGGTTTTTCGGCCTGGTCAAGGAACGCAAATTACGCCTCGCAGGCGCCGCGGCGAGCATCATGCTCAGCGTCGCATTGTTGGCCACGCTCGGCGCATTTCTGGCCCAGAGCAGCGCCTCGATGACGCGTCGCGCCATCACTGGGGTGCCGGTTGACTGGCAGGTGCAACTGGTCCCTGGAACAACCGTGCAGGCAATGTCCGCTGCCCTCGCAAATGCCACTGCCGTTGCCAGGCTGCAAACGGTCGGCTATGCCGAGGTAGAGGGTTTCGAGAGCCATACCGGCGCGACCGTGCAGACCACCGGCACAGGCAAGGTGCTGGGTATCGCCACTGCCTATGCCAGCGATTATCCGCAGCAGGTTCGCAGGCTGCTTGGTAGCCTGGCTGGCGTGCTCATTGCGCAACAAACGGCGGCCAACCTGCATGCCGGCGTTGGTGACGTTGTCAGCATCCAGCGCGCTGGCCTCGAGCCTGCCGACGTCAGGGTGGCGGGGATCGTCGATTTGCCGTATGCCGATTCGCTGTTCCAGGCTATCGGCGTTCCGGTTGGGGCGGCACCGCAGGCGCCACCGGATAATGTCGTGCTGCTGCCCATCGACCAGTGGCATCGCCTGTTTGATCCGCAGGCGGCAATCAGGCCGGATTCCGTTCGCCTGCAACTGCACGCCCGCCTAATGCATGACGGGCTTCCGAGCGAACCCCAGGCCGCCTTTACCGCGGTACAGAATGCCGCGAGAAATCTTGAGGCACGCATCGCGGGCACTGGCCTGGTAGCGGACAATCTGGCGGCGAGACTCGATGCGGTTCGCAGCGATGCGCTGTATGCCAGAGTGCTGTTTCTATTTCTCGGCGCCCCGGGCGTACTCCTGGCGGCCTTCCTGTCGCTGGCGGTGGTGGCTTCCGGCGCCGCTCGGCGGCGACGCGATCAGGCGTTGTTGCGCATTCGCGGGGCCTCACGCACACAAATCCTGCAGTTGGCAGCAGTCGAAGCAGTGTGCATCGGCATCGTCGGCACCGCTGCCGGACTGCTCCTCGCGACACTCTTGTCTCGACTGCTGCTCGGCGTTGGTATTTTTGCGGTCTCCGCCATCGGTTGGCTCACAGGCGCAGCCCTGGCAGGCATTGTGCTCGCGCCAGCCGCCATTCTCGCCACTGCATGGCTGGATGCCAGGCATACAACCGTCGCGACGGCCCGGATGCTGATCGGCCAGGAACGCGCCCGACTCTGGCAACGCCTTGGCGTCGATTTCATGCTCCTGGTCCTGTCGGCCCTGATCTTCTGGAGAACATGGAGCACGGGGTATCAGGTCGTCCTGGCCCCCGAAGGGACGCCGTCGTCATCGGTGGAATATCCGGCGTTTCTCGCGCCCGTCTTGCTCTGGCTTGGTCTCGGGCTGCTGACAGTCCGGCTTTGTCTGCTGGGGCTCGACCGCGGTCGAGAACGCCTGGCCAAGTGGCTGAACCCTATCGCGGGGTCCCTCGCCGGAGTCGTTGCCGCCGCCATCAGCCGCCAGCGCAAGCGCATGACCCAAGGTATCGTCCTGATTGCGCTGGCCTTCGCATTTGCCACATCGACCGCGGTCTTTAACACCACCTACAACGCGCAGACGCGGGTCGATGCAGAACTCACGAACGGCGCGGACGTGACCGTCACCGGTACCTCACAGGCCCCCGCATCAATGAAACTGAAGGAGCTCTCCGCCTTGCCCGGGGTGAGCGCTGCGCAACCGATGCAGCACCGGCTTGCCTACGTCGGTACCGACTTGCAGGACCTGTATGGCATAGACGCCGGGTCCATCGGCGATGCCACGAGGATGTCGAATGCCTACTTCGCCGGCGCAAATGCAAAACAAACGCTCGACCTGCTCGCGCAAACGCCTGACGGCATTCTCGTCTCGGAAGAAACCGTCAATGATTTCCAATTACAGGTCGGCGATGAGCTCAACCTGCGGCTGCAAAATGCCCTGGATCATCAGTATCAGGTGGTTCGATTCCACTTCATTGGCGTGGTACGTGAATTCCCGACCGCGCCACGCGACTCTTTCCTGGTGGCCAATGCTGACTACATTACGCGACAGACTAATGCCGATGCGGCAGAAGTTGTGCTACTGAAGACCTCCACGGCTCCCGCGCAAGTTGCCTCAGCAGCGCGGGCAGTTGTCACCGCGCTGCCGGGGGTCAAGGTCACTGACCTCGCGCAGGCTCAACACCTCATCGGCTCCAGTTTGACTGCCGTCGATCTTGGTGGCCTGACGCGACTCGAACTGGGTTTCGCCGTGCTCATGGTGGCCGGGGCAACAGGGCTTATTCTCGCGCTCGGGCTTGCCGACCGGCGACGAACCTTCGCCATTCTGTCTGCCCTCGGCGCGAAACCCCGTCAGCTCGGCGCCTTTCTCTGGAGCGAAGCCTTACTGCTCTTTGTCATCGGCACCAGCAGCGGAATACTGACCGGTTTTGCGCTTGCCTGGATGCTGGTCAAGCTCTTGACCGGGGTTTTCGACCCGCCGCCAGAATCGCTCAGCGTGCCGTGGCTCTATTTGGTCATCCTGGTCGGTGTGGCGCTGGTTTCAGTTGTTTGCGCAGTGCTTGGCGCCCAGTGGGAAACACGCGTCCCGGCAGTACAGCGAATGCGCGAGTTCTAGCAAAAGCCGTATCTGCGAGCCCTGCTTTCAGCGTCCGTGCGAACTCGCACTACGGCTACTGGGAGGCGTTTTCAGGCGCTCTGCTCGAAGGAGCGCCCCTACGCCTAGCCACCCGGTTGTACATGGTAAAGAATATCTTGCACCTGCGTTCCGTGCTGCGCAGCGTAGTCGCCGCGCCGGGACGCTCGTCGCCCCAGCAATACCGACGGCTGAGCCAGTGAAATTGTCATGAGTCCTTAACCAACCTGCGTTGGCACATATGGTTGAACTCAGGGCGCAATGAGCGCTGCCAATGAGCCTGAACAGCTACTTTCTCGACTGTGCAAACTGATCAGGTGGGACCAGCATCGACACGTTCGAAGAGTGCTAGATGCAGAGTGTGCAGTAGCGGTAGTCGGGCGAAATCTTTGACCAGGCGAAAACCTGCGAGCTGGAAGTAGATGTCGATCTCCTTCAATGAAGTCGAATGTTTTTCCGATTTCCGACCACCGCGCAGTTCACGCAGGCGGCGTCTCAGCGAGGTGACGGACGCGGGGCTGAAATAGGAGAGAACGACGTAGTGCTCGGCGACGCGACACAGCTCACCGATCACCCTTTGCCGGATACGCGGCTCAGGGAAGTGGTGAAACAACCGAAAGCTGATGACCGTATCGAAACTGCGATTGGCCAACGTCAAGTGTTCAAGGTCCTGCTGCTCGACCGTGCAGGAGAGTTTCTGGGCGGACAGGTTGGCTCGAGCAATGTCCAGCATCGCCTGGGACAGATCGACGCCGCTCACGGCGTAACCCTTACCCGCCAGATGAGCAGTCACCCGCCCACCACCACAAGGGGCATCGAGTACGCGGTGGGTGCGTGGGATGTGGGCAAATGCACGATCAATCAGGCGCATTTCTGCGGCGTGTTTAGCGACCTGACGTTGTTCCTCGTAGCGCTGGGCCGTCGGTTTGTCGTACTTGCTACGACCACGGTACAGAGACTTGACATGGGAATGCATGGTGGCTGGCTCCAGCAGGTGAAAAGGTCTCCTTGGCTAGACAGCGGCCTTGCTCCGCCGCGCCCGATAATGGTGGACTTGGGGGAGTCCGCGCGGAGAGCAGGCGTTACCTACGGATAGATGCAGTGTCGGCTGGGCAAGGTCAAGATTCGGTGAAAAAAGTCTGAAAGGTTTGTTGACCCACTAGTCTGCTGCAGACGTTGCGTCCGCTTAGAAAACGCAGGCAGAAAGCTGGAGTCCGAATCTTTGTCTACCGACTACCGAACATGAGTTGCTGGAGCGGAATCGGATAAGTAATGAATGCCTAAAAATGGAACCCCCCTGAGGTAGGGGGCTGGCTATCGAGTCAAAACATTATGCTAAGTGGCGGGCTATTTTGTCCTGTCTCAAAAACTAGCTGAGCCTTTTTCACCACCGCCTCACTCGACGGTGACACTCTTGGCCAGATTGCGTGGCTGATCGACGTCGGTGCCCTTGAGCACGGCGACGTAGTAGGACAACAGCTGCAGCGGGATGGTGTAGAGGATCGGCGCCAGGGCGTCGTGGATGTGCGGCATGTTGACCACGTGGGTGCCCTCGCCGTTGCTCATGCCGGCCTGCTGGTCGGCGAACACAATCAGTTCGCCGCCACGGGCGCGCACTTCCTGCAGGTTGGATTTGAGCTTTTCCAGCAGTTCGTTGTTCGGCGCCACCGTGACCACCGGCATGTCGCTGTCGACTAGGGCCAGTGGGCCGTGCTTGAGCTCGCCGGCCGGGTAGGCTTCGGCGTGGATGTAGGAAATTTCCTTGAGCTTGAGCGCACCTTCCATGGCCACCGGGTATTGCTCGCCGCGGCCGAGGAACAGCGCGTGGTGCTTCTCGGCGAACAGTTCGGACACCTTCTCCACTATCGTATCCATCGCCAGGGCTTCGTCGAGGCGGGTCGGCAGGCGGCGCAGTTCATCCACCAGTTCGGCTTCCAGCCGCTTGTCCAATGTGCCGCGCACCTGACCGAGGGACAAGGTCAGCAGCATCAATCCGACCAGCTGAGTGGTGAAGGCCTTGGTCGAGGCCACGCCGATTTCCGGGCCGGCCTGGGTCAGCAGGCACAGGTCGGATTCGCGCACCAGGGAGCTGATGCCAACGTTGCAGATCGACAGGCTGGCCAGGTAACCGCCCTGCTCCGGGCTCAGCGCCTTGGCGTTGCGCAGTGCAGCCAGGGTATCGGCGGTTTCGCCGGATTGGGAGATGCTGACGAACAGGGTATCCGGCTGCACCACCACCTTGCGGTAGCGGAACTCGCTGGCCACCTCGATCTGGCAGGGAATACCCGCCAGGCCTTCCAGCCAATAACGGGCGACCATACCGGCGTGGTAGCTGGTGCCGCAGGCGACGATCTGCACGTTCTTGACCTTGGCGAACAGCTCGGCGGCCTGGGGGCCGAAGGCCTGCACCAACACGTGATCGGAACCCAGACGGCCCTCCAGGGTGCGCTGCACCACCTTGGGCTGCTCGAAGATTTCCTTGAGCATGAAGTGGCGGAACTCGCCCTTGTCGGCGGCCTCCGCGCCTTCGTGGTACTGCACGCTTTCGCGTTGCACCGGCTCACCGGAAACGTCCCAGATCTGCACGCTCTCGCGACGAATCTCGGCGATATCGCCTTCTTCCAGGTACATGAAGCGGTCAGTCACCTGGCGCAACGCCAACTGGTCGGAGGCCAGGAAGTTTTCGCCCAGGCCCAGGCCAATCACCAGCGGGCTGCCGCTGCGCGCGGCGAGCAAACGATCCGGCTGCTTGGCACTGATCACCGCCAGGCCATAGGCACCGTGCAGCTCCTTGACTGCGGCTTTCAGCGCAGCGGCCAGGTCGCCCAGGCTTTGCAGCTTCTGCTCGAGCAGGTGGACGATGACTTCGGTGTCGGTGTCCGAGCTGAATACATAACCCTGGCTCTTCAGTTGCTCGCGCAGGGCATCGTGGTTTTCGATGATGCCGTTATGCACCACCGCCAGCTCACTACCGGGCTCTCTACCTGAGAAATGCGGGTGAGCGTTGCGCTCGCTCGGCGCGCCATGGGTGGCCCAGCGCGTGTGGGCGATGCCCAGACGACCGGCCAAGGGCTCAGCGTTCAGCGCCGCTTGCAGCTCGCTGACCTTGCCCACACGGCGACGGCGCTCGAGCTGGCCCTGGTCATTCAACAGCGCCACGCCGGCACTGTCATAGCCGCGGTATTCCAGGCGCTTGAGGCCTTCTACCAGCACGGCGGTGATATTACGTTCGGCGACGGCGCCCACGATGCCACACATAGATTTCTCCTTAAGCGTCGACGGCCGCGCAGATCAAGTTGATCCCGCGTGCCGTCAGTTGTTCACGGGCCTCAGCGCTGAGGCGTTCGTCGGTTATCAGGGTATGGATGCTGCTCCAGGGCAGCTCCAGGTTGGGAATCTTGCGGCCGATCTTGTCGCTCTCGACCATCACCACCACTTCGCGGGCCACCTCGGCCATGACCCGGCTGAGACCCAGTAATTCATTGAAGGTGGTGGTACCGCGCGCCAGGTCGATGCCGTCGGCACCGATGAATAATTGATCGAAGTCATAGGAGCGCAACACCTGCTCGGCGACCTGGCCCTGGAACGACTCGGAGTGCGGGTCCCAGGTGCCACCGGTCATCAACAGCATCGGCTCATGCTCCAGGTCGCGCAGCGCAGTGGCCACGTTCAGCGAGTTGGTCATCACCACCAGGCCCGGCTTGTGCCCCAACTCGGGGATCATCGCCGCGGTGGTGGTGCCGCTGTCGATGATGATCCGCGCATGCTCACGAATGCGCGCCACACCGGCGCGGGCAATCGCCTGCTTGTATTTGGACACCGGCTGACCGCCATCAGCGATCAGCTCCTGCGGCATGGGCACCGCGCCACCGTAACGCCGTAGCAACAGGCCATTCTTTTCCAGGGCGGCGAGATCCTTGCGGATGGTCACTTCCGAGGTCGAAAACCCCTTGGCCAGCGCATCGACACTGACCTCGCCCTGCTCGGCGAGCAGGGCGAGAATGGCGTGACGCCGCTGCGGAGTGTTGCGTTTCGACATGCTAAGTTTCGATTCGAAAGATAATTGCGCGAATCAAAACCTAATGAAGCTTTTGCGTCAAGAGTAAAACCGATGGAAGGCCGTTAGATGGGTTGAGCACGGCGCTACCCATCCTGCCTAAGCGGTGGGTTATGCCGCTACGCGTCTAACCCATCCCCCGATCAGCCTCACTGCTTGATCTTCACCGGGCGTTTCCAACCCTCGATATTGCGCTGCTTGGCCCGCCCCACGGCCAGGGTGTCGGCCGGCACATCGCTGGTAATCACCGAGCCCGCGCCGGTGGTGACGCCATCGCCCAGGGTCAGCGGGGCGACCAGGGCGCTGTTGGAGCCGATGAATACATCCTCACCCAATACCGTCTTGAACTTGTTGGCACCATCGTAATTGCAGGTGATGGTGCCGGCGCCGATGTTAGTGCGCGCGCCGATCTCGGCATCGCCCAGGTAGCTGAGGTGGCCGGCCTTGGCGCCTGCGCCGAGCACGGCATTTTTCAGTTCGACGAAGTTACCCACATGGGCCTTGGCGCCCAGCACGGCTCCGGGGCGCAAGCGGGCGAAGGGGCCACAATCGGCACCCTCACCGACCTCGGCACCGTCCAGGTGGCTGTTGGCCTTGACCACGGCACCCTTGCGCAGCGTACTGTTGCTGATCACGCAGTTCGGGCCGATGTGCACGCCGTCCTCGATGACCACCCGACCTTCGAGGATCACGTTGATATCGATCAGCACGTCGCGCCCCACCGTGACCTCGCCGCGCAGGTCGAAGCGTGCCGGATCACGCAGGGTCACACCCTGGGCCATCAGTTGGCGCGCCGCCCGCTGCTGGTAATGGCGCTCCAGTTCGGCGAGCTGGATGCGGTCGTTGGCGCCCTGCACTTCCATGGCGTCCAGCGGTTGTTCGGTGGCCACCACTAAACCGTCGGCCACCGCCATGGCGATGACGTCGGTGAGGTAGTACTCGCCCTGGGCGTTGCTGTTGGACAAACGCCCCAGCCAGTCGCCCAGACGCTTGCCGGGCACCGCAAGAATCCCGGTATTGCCTTCGCAGATCTGCCGCTGCTCGGGGCTCGCGTCTTTTTGCTCGACGATGGCCAGCACCTTGCCCGTCTTGTCGCGCAGGATGCGCCCGTAACCGGTCGGATCGTTGAGGTCGACGGTCAACAACGCCAGTTGCTCGTCGCCGACCTTCTCCAGCAAGCGCTGCAGGGTGCCCTGTTCGATCAGCGGTACATCGCCATAGAGAATCAGCACCCGCTCGGCGCTTAACGCGGGCAACGCCTGGGCCACGGCATGGCCGGTCCCCAGCTGCTCGGTCTGCAGCACGAAGTTCAGGTCATCCGCCGCCAGACGCTCACGCACTTGCTCGGCACCGTGGCCGATCACCACATGAATACCCTGTGGCTGCAGTGTGCGCGCGGTATCGATGACGTGTCCGAGCATGGATTTTCCAGCCACCGGGTGCAGTACCTTGGGCAGCGCGGAGCGCATGCGGGTGCCTTGGCCGGCAGCGAGGATGACGATATCGAGCGACATGAAAGTTGATCCTGAAGATACGTGACTGGGTAGAGACGTTTTTGCCGAAACCCCGGCTGCGCAGCAACTGCCAGTCATGCTGGATTGCGCTGCGCTCGACCCAGCCTAGGGGTGGAATAACAGACGAAAAAAAGGGTAGCCAAGGCTACCCTTTTTCTACTGTGCGATGAAGCCTGACGGAATCAGCTGCCGCCAAACTTCTTGCGCAGCTGCTGGACGGTGCGCAGCTGAGCTGCAGCCTCGGCCAAGCGTGCGGCGGCGGAGCCATAATCGAACTCCGCACCTTTGTCATGCAGGGCCTTCTCGGCAGCCTTGACGGCTTCCTGAGCGGAGGCTTCGTCCAGGTCGGCAGCGCGCTGTACGGTGTCGGCCAGGACCTTCACCATGTTCGGCTGCACTTCCAGGAAGCCGCCGGAGATGTAGAACACCTCGGCTTCGCCACCCTGCTTGATCAGGCGGATCGGACCCGGCTTGAGATCGGTGATCAGCGGCGCGTGACCCGGGGCGATACCGATATCGCCCAGGTTACCGTGCGCAACCACCATCTCGACCAGACCGGAGAAGATCTCGCCTTCCGCGCTGACGATGTCGCAATGGACTGTCATAGCCATATCTTGCCTCACGTAAGCGCCCGTCTCCGGGCGCACGGATTACAGTTTCTTGGCTTTCTCGACGGCTTCTTCGATGCCACCAACCATGTAGAACGCTTGTTCTGGCAGGCTGTCGTAGTCACCGTTGAGGATGCCCTTGAAGCCAGCAATGGTGTCCTTCAGGGAAACGTATTTGCCCGAAGCACCGGTGAAGACCTCAGCCACGAAGAACGGCTGCGACAGGAAGCGCTGGATCTTACGTGCACGGGATACCAACTGCTTGTCGGTTTCCGACAGCTCGTCCATACCCAGGATCGCAATGATGTCCTTCAGCTCTTTGTAGCGCTGCAGCACGTACTGCACGCCGCGAGCGGTGTCGTAGTGCTCCTGGCCGATAACCATCGGGTCCAGCTGACGCGAGGTGGAGTCGAGCGGATCGACCGCTGGGTAGATACCCAGGGAGGCGATGTCACGCGACAGTACGACGGTGGCGTCCAAGTGGGCGAAGGTGGTCGCCGGGCTCGGGTCGGTCAAGTCGTCCGCAGGTACGTAGACGGCCTGGATCGAGGTGATCGAACCCTGCTTGGTCGACGTGATGCGCTCCTGCAGGATGCCCATCTCTTCGGCCAGGGTCGGCTGGTAACCTACTGCCGACGGCATACGGCCGAGCAGTGCGGATACTTCGGTACCGGCCAAGGTGTAACGGTAGATGTTGTCGACGAACAACAGTACGTCGTTACCTTCGTCACGGAACTTCTCGGCCATGGTCAGGCCGGTCAACGCTACGCGCAGACGGTTGCCTGGTGGCTCGTTCATCTGACCGTAGACCAGGGCTACCTTGTCGAGAACGTTGGAGTCCTTCATCTCGTGGTAGAAGTCGTTACCCTCACGGGTACGCTCGCCCACACCGGCGAACACGGAATAACCGCTGTGCTCGATGGCGATGTTACGGATCAGTTCCATCATGTTGACGGTCTTGCCCACACCGGCACCACCGAACAGACCGACTTTACCGCCTTTGGCGAACGGGCAGATCAGGTCGATAACCTTGATGCCGGTTTCCAGCAGGTCGTTGCCGCCCGCTTGTTCGGCGAAAGACGGTGCCGGGCGGTGAATGCCCCAACGCTCTTCTTCGCCAATCGGACCGGCTTCGTCGATCGGGTTGCCAAGCACGTCCATGATCCGGCCCAGGGTAGCTTTACCGACTGGTACGGAGATGGCTGCACCCGTGTTGTTGACGTCCAGACCGCGCTTCAAGCCTTCGGTCGAGCCCATCGCAATGGTACGTACCACGCCGTCGCCCAGCTGCTGCTGAACTTCCAGGGTGGTGTCGGCGCCTTGAACTTTCAAAGCGTCGTAGATGCTCGGGACCTGATCGCGTGGGAATTCCACGTCGATCACGGCGCCGATGATTTGTACGATACGTCCGCTACTCATAGCTGGATCCTCTGAATATATGAACTGGTATCAGACCGCGGCAGCGCCGCCAACGATTTCCGAGATCTCTTGGGTGATCGCCGCCTGACGTGCCTTGTTGTAGATCAGCTGCAAATCGCTGATCAGATCACCGGCGTTGTCGGTAGCGTTCTTCATCGCGATCATCCGCGCCGCTTGTTCAGCTGCGTTGTTCTCGATCACCGCCTGGTACACCTGCGACTCCACGTAACGCACCATCAGGCCGTCAAGCAGCTCTTTGGCGTCGGGTTCGTAGAGATAGTCCCAGTGATGCTTGAGTTCCTGATCCGGATCGGCCACCAGCGGAATCAACTGCTCCACTGTCGGCTTTTGCGTCATGGTATTGACGAACTTGTTGGAAACCACGGCCAAGCGGTCGATACGACCCTCGAGGTAGGCATCCAGCATCACCTTGACGCTGCCGATCAGATCATTGATCGACGGCTCTTCACCCAGGTGGCTGATTGCAGCGACGACGTTACCGCCGAAGTTGCGGAAAAACGCCGCACCCTTGCTGCCTACTACGCAGAGATCGATCTCTACACCGTTTTCGCGGTTTGCCGCCATGTCCTTGACCAGGGCCTTGAACAGGTTGGTGTTCAAGCCGCCGCACAGACCACGGTCACTGCTCACCACTACATAACCGACACGCTTTACTTCACGCTCGATCATGAATGGGTGACGGTATTCCGGGTTGGCGTTGGCCAGATGACCAATTACCTGGCGGATACGCTCCGCGTAAGGACGGCTGGCAGACATGCGCATTTGTGCTTTGCGCATCTTGCTGACAGCCACCTTTTCCATGGCGCTGGTGATCTTTTGCGTGCTTTTGATGCTCGCAATCTTGCTGCGAATCTCTTTTGCGCCTGCCATGTAACACCTATCGGGTTAGCAGGCGGAGGTCTTGCGACCTCCGCTGCGGCTTACCAGGTTTGGGTGGCCTTGAACTTCTCGATACCGGCTTTCAGGCCTGCATCGATTTCGTCATTGAAGTCACCCTTCACGTTGATCTTCGCCATCAGTTCGGCGTGATCGCGGTTGAAGTAAGCAATCAGCGCTTGTTCGAAGCTGCCGATTTTGACGATCTCGATGTCCTGCAGGAAGCCACGCTCGGCGGCATACAGGGACAGCGACATGTCGGCGATGGACATCGGCGCGTATTGCTTCTGCTTCATCAGCTCGGTTACGCGCTGACCATGCTCGAGTTGCTTACGGGTGGCTTCGTCCAGGTCAGAAGCGAACTGGGCGAAAGCCGCCAGTTCACGGTACTGAGCCAGAGCGGTACGGATACCACCGGAGAGCTTCTTGATGATCTTGGTCTGAGCCGCACCACCTACCCGCGATACCGACACACCGGCGTTCACTGCCGGACGGATGCCGGAGTTGAACATGGCCGATTCCAGGAAGATCTGACCGTCGGTGATCGAGATCACGTTGGTCGGTACGAACGCAGACACGTCGCCAGCCTGAGTTTCGATGATCGGCAGAGCGGTCAAGGAACCGGTCTTGCCCTTCACTTCACCGTTGGTGAACTTCTCAACGTACTCTTCGGACACGCGCGAGGCGCGCTCCAGCAGACGGCTGTGGAGATAGAACACGTCGCCTGGGTAGGCTTCACGGCCTGGCGGACGGCGCAGCAGCAGGGAAATCTGGCGATAAGCCACGGCCTGCTTGGACAGATCGTCATACACGATCAGCGCGTCTTCGCCGCGGTCGCGGAAGTACTCGCCCATGGTGCAACCGGCGTACGGTGCGATGAACTGCAGCGCAGCGGATTCGGAAGCACTGGCGGCGACGATGATGGTGTTAGCCAAGGCGCCGTTTTCTTCCAGCTTGCGCACCACGTTGGCGATGGTCGACTGCTTCTGACCGATAGCCACGTACACGCACTTAATGCCGCTGTTCTTCTGGTTGATGATCGCGTCGATCGCCAGAGCGGTTTTACCGATCTGACGATCACCGATGATCAGCTCGCGCTGACCACGGCCAACCGGGATCATGGCATCGACGGCCTTGTAACCGGTCTGTACCGGCTGGTCGACCGACTTACGCCAGATCACGCCCGGTGCAACCTTCTCAACCGCGTCGGTAGCGACGTTGTTCAGCGGGCCTTTACCGTCGACTGGGTTACCCAGGGCATCGACCACGCGACCCAGCAGTTCCGGACCAACCGGCACTTCGAGGATGCGGCCGGTGCACTTGGCACTCATGCCTTCGGCCAGGGACTGGTAAGCACCGAGAACCACGGCGCCGACAGAGTCGCGCTCCAGGTTCATGGCCATACCGTAAACGCTGCCCGGGAACTCGATCATTTCGCCGTACATAACGTCGGCCAGACCGTGAATCCGCACGATACCGTCGGACACGCTGACGACTGTGCCTTCGTTGCGGGCTTGCGAGGCTACATCGAGCTTGTCGATGCGGCCCTTGATGATTTCACTTATTTCGGAAGGATTGAGTTGCTGCATAGCTCTGCTGCCCCTTCAAACTCAAGATTTCAATGCTTCGGCCAGTTTCGCGAGCTTGCCGCGAACTGAGCCATCGATAACCAGGTCGCCGGCGCGAATAACAACACCACCAATCAAGGTGGCATCCTCCGCGGCGTGCAGACGCACTTCTCGACCGAGCCGTGCACTGAGAACCTTGGCGAGTTTGTCTTGCTGTTCTTCGTTCAATGCAAAGGCACTGGTGACGTCCACATCAACCGATTTTTCCTGTTCGGCTTTCATCAGCTCGAACAGTTCGGCGATCTCTGGAAACAACGCCAGACGATCGTTTTCGGCGACTACGTGGACGAAATTGCGTACCTGCTCGTTGAACTTGTCACCACACACCTCGATAAAGGCGGTGGCTTTATCTGTACTCGTCAGACGCGGAGCCGTGAGCATGCGCTGGATGGTGTCGTCTTGCGACACCGCAGCGGCCAGGCCGAGCATGGCTGACCAAGGGGCCAGTTGCTGGTGGGCCTGAGCGTACTCAAAAGCAGCCTTAGCGTAAGGTCGGGCCAGCGTGGTCAATTCTGCCATGATCGCGCCCTCGCTTAAATTTCAGCTGCCAGTTTGGAAACCAGCTCCGCATGCGCGTTTTGGTCGATAGATGCGCTCAGGATCTTCTCGGCACCGCTGACGGCCAGGCTACCCACTTGGGCGCGCAAGGCGTCTTTGACGCTGTTCAGTTCCTGTTCGATCTCGGCCTGAGCCTGAGCCTTCACCCGGTCAGCTTCGAGACGGGCCTGTTCACGGGCTTCGTCGACGATCTGGTTACCGCGTTTCTTGGCTTGCTCAATGATCTCGGCTGCCTGGCTTTTGGCTTCGCGCAGTTGTTGACCCACTTTCTCATGGGCCAACTCCAGGTCACGAGCCGCACGGCTGGCAGCGTCCAGGCCGTCTGCGATCTTCTTCTGACGTTCGTGCAAAGCCGCAATGACCGGAGGCCATACGAACTTCATGCAGAACAGCACGAAGATGAAGAAGGCAACGGACTGGCCAATCAGGGTTGCATTAATGTTCACGCCAACACCTCGCTCGTTCGTTGTCCGTCAAACCAATCCACTCGAAAATCGAGTGATTAGCCTGCAAGTTGACCAACGAAGGGGTTCGCGAAGGTGAAGAACAGTGCGATACCAACACCGATCATGGTCACGGCGTCGAGCAGACCGGCGACGATGAACATTTTCACTTGCAGCATTGGCACCATTTCCGGCTGACGCGCAGCGCCTTCCAGGAACTTGCCACCCAGCAGGCCGAAACCAATTGCAGTACCCAGGGCACCCAGGCCAATCAGCAGTGCAACAGCGATCGCAGTCAGACCAACTACAGTTTCCATTTTTCCTCCCGACTTTTACGTCGTATTGGTTAAGGTTTTTAAAGGTAAAGCGGTAAAGCAAAATCGGTTGAATCACTGCCCTTGCGGGCATCCATCAAGAACACAGCACAGCCTCTTGCGCCCTTGGGCTCCGTCTCCCGAGGGGAGACGGTCAGCGGATGTGCGTGTGGTTTTTAATGGTTATCTTCGTGCGCCATCGACAGGTAGACGATGGTCAACATCATGAAGATAAAGGCTTGCAGGGTGATGATCAGGATGTGGAACACCGCCCACGCCCATTGCAGCACCACACCCAGGCCACTGAGCCAGAGCAGACCACTGCCAAACATCACGGCGATCAGGATAAACACCAGCTCGCCCGCATACATGTTGCCGAACAGACGCAGGGCCAGGGAAATCGGCTTAGCCACCAGCGTCACGAACTCCAACAGGAAGTTGACCGGAATCAGCAGCGCCTGCACCAACAGGTTCTTGCTGCCGAAGGGGTGTAGGGTCAGTTCACCGATAAAGCCGCCGATGCCCTTGACCTTGATGCTGTAAAAGATGATCAGCGCGAATACCGACAGGGACATGCCCAGGGTGGCGTTCGGGTCGGTGGTCGGCACCACACGGAAGAACAGGTGTGGATCACCGGAAATGATCGCCGCCAGCTGTGGAATCCAATCCACCGGCACCAGGTCGATGGCGTTCATCAGGAAGACCCAGACGAAGATGGTCAGTGCCAATGGGGCGATCAGCGGGTTGCGGCCGTGGAAGGTATCCTTGACGCTGCCATCGACGAACTCGATCAGCACCTCGACGAAGTTTTGCAAAGCGCCAGGCTGGCCGGAGGTCACTTTTTTCGCGGCCATGCGGAATAGCAGGATGAAGATCAGACCCACGGCAATAGACCAGCCCAGGGTATCGACGTGGAATGCCCAAAAACCCATTTCTTTGGCTTCTTGCGCAGTGTGGGCAAAGCCCCAATCACCGTTGCCCAGTTTCCCGAAAGTCAGGTTCTGTAGGTGGTGCTGGATATAGCCCGAAGCGGTTTGTTCTGCCATGGTTGCCTCAAACGCCCTAAGGTCTCAAAAATCTTATTTTCATCAACAGCGGTGCGAACCAGTTGACCACTTGGGTCAGACCAAAAACGCCGAACACTGCCAGCGCCTCTAATGGCTTCACCCCTGCAAACGTCAGTGCAAACAGCACTGCCGTCAGAATTAACTTGCCCGCTTCACCGGCATAAAAAGACCGGACTATGGCTTGGGCGGCCCGCGCTCCAGTGAATCGGAACGCCTTGTGGGCAAAGTACAGATTGGGTAGCCAAGCAATCAGGCCGCCCAGCAACCCAGAGTATCCAGTCGTTACACCGCGCCACTGCCAGAGAACGACAGCGGCAAGCAGGACTACGACCAGTTGAGCCAGCAACACCGGAAAAACCGGTAGACGATGGAAGGGCAGGCGGTTTTGCGTGCGAACATCCATCGAGTTGTTCCTGAATCAGTCCCCGGGTGTCGGCGCCAAAAAAATTGGCATACTTTGTGCCGACGAAATGCGCGCAGAGTATAGGGGCGCTTCCCAGCCCATTCAACTGCCGGGTAGTGATTTCCGACTACTCACTACAACTCCAAATGTTTCAGCGAATGTGCGCAAGTACTCCCTGTAACTCGTCCAGCGAGTTATAGCGAATGACCAATTGGCCTTTGCCTTTTTCCCCGTGTTTGATCTGCACCGGCGAGCCCAGGCGCTCAGCCAGGCGCTGTTCCAGCCGACTGATGTCCGGGTCGACCTTGGTCTCGGTGACCGGCTTTTCTTTGCTGTTCAACCACTGCCGCACCAGTGCCTCGGTTTGGCGCACGCTAAGCCCACGCGCGACAACATGTCGCGCCCCCTCGACCTGCTGTTCGGCCGGTAGACCGAGCAAAGCGCGGGCGTGGCCCATTTCCAGATCGCCATGGGCGAGCAAGGTCTTGATCTCTTCCGGCAAGGCGATCAGGCGCAGCAGATTGGTGATGGTCACCCGGGATTTACCGACTGCCTCTGCCACTTGCTGTTGGGTCAATTGGAACTCTTGCTGCAGGCGCTGCAGCGCCACGGCTTCCTCAATCGGGTTGAGGTCTTCGCGCTGGATGTTCTCGATCAACGCCATGGCGATGGCGGCTTGATCCGGCAGTTCGCGCACCATGGCGGGAATCTTCTCCAGACCCGCCTGATGGCTGGCGCGCCAGCGGCGTTCGCCGGCGACAATCTCGAAGCGTCCGTCGGCAATCGGCCGCACTACGATGGGCTGCATCACCCCGTGGGATTTGATCGACTGGGCCAGCTCTTCCAGTGCAGTTGGATCCATGTCGCGGCGCGGCTGGTATTTACCGCGCTGGAT
Organism: Pseudomonas sp. SJZ079; assembly: GCF_007993865.1. Classification (GTDB taxonomy): domain Bacteria; phylum Pseudomonadota; class Gammaproteobacteria; order Pseudomonadales; family Pseudomonadaceae; genus Aquipseudomonas. Next base: position 144,785 of record NZ_VIUH01000004.1, read on the forward strand.
CAGATCCAGCGGCACATATTGCAGCTCGCTGCTGTCGGCCTGGGCCGCTTCGTCTTGCAGGGCGACGACGCTGGTTCCCCCTAGCAGGGCATCCAACCCTCTTCCCAGCCCTCGTTTCTTGGCGGCCATGCGGAATTCCTTATGCGGTTGCCGTGTGAGCGTTTGCACGCTGGCGACGAACCAGTTCGCCAGCCAACGCCAGGTAGGCGATGGCACCACGGGATTGCTTGTCATAAACCAGCGCCGGCATGCCAAAGCTCGGGGCTTCGGCCAGGCGCACATTGCGCGGGATCACCGTTTGGTACAGCTGATCGGGAAAATGTTCTTTGAGCTGCGCCGAGACATCATTGGTCAGGCTGATGCGCGGGTCGTACATGGTCCGCAACAGGCCTTCGATCTTCAGGCTCGGATTGAGCAACTGGCCGATGCGCTGAATGCTGTTGACCAGGTCACTCAGACCTTCCAGGGCGTAATACTCGCACTGCATGGGAATAATCACCGCATCGGCGGCGACCAGCGCGTTGATCGTCAGCATCGACAAGGCCGGTGGGCAGTCGATGAGGATGTAATCGTAATTCTCGCGAATCGGCGCCAACGCATAGCGCAGGCGACTCTCCTTCATCTTCATCTCCAGCAGGGAGACTTCGGCTGCGGTCAGGTCGCGGTTGGCCGGCAGCAACTGATAACCGCCGTGCTCGGAAAACTGCATGGCCTGCACCAGGTCGCATTCGCCGATCAGCACGTCATAGATCGAATGCTCCAGGGCATGCTTGTCGATACCGCTGCCCATGGTCGCGTTGCCCTGCGGATCGAGGTCGATCAACAGCACGCGGCGCTTGGTCGCTACCAGTGAGGCAGCCAGATTGACGCAGGTGGTGGTCTTGCCCACGCCGCCCTTCTGGTTGGCGATTGCGAATACTTTAGCCATGCTGCTTTTCCCCTAGACCGAGCGCCGCAGTATCAGCAGATGGCGCTGACCTTGGCAACCGGGAACCTTGAGCACATGAGTGGCGACCAGCGAGAAATCCGTCGGCAGGGCTTGTAGTTCGTCATCGGGGTGCACGCCTTTCATCGCCAACCAGCGGGTATCGCCATCGCCGAGGTGACGCGTCCAGTCGCTGAAGTCCTGCAACGAGCTGAAGGCCCGCGAGCAGATACCGCTGAATGGGTGCTCGGGGGTAAAGCCTTCGACCCGGCTGTGGATAACTTCCAGATTGGCCAGTTGCAGCTCCAGCTTCACTTGCGTGAGGAAGCGGGTCTTCTTGCCGTTGGAGTCGAGCAGGGTGAAGCGCCGTTCGGGGAACAGGATCGCCAGGGGAATGCCCGGCATACCGCCGCCGCTGCCGACGTCCAGCCAGTTATCCCCGGCTTCGACCACATAGGGCACCACGCTGAGGCTGTCGAGCAGATGGCGCGAGACCATTTCGTCCGGATTGCGCACCGCCGTCAGGTTGTAGGCCTTGTTCCACTTGATCAGCAGCGCCAGATAGGCGAGCAGTTGCTGGTGTTGCTGGGCGGACAGTTCGACGCCCAACTCACGCGCACCGTGGCTGAGTTCTTCGGCATGGCTGGGGGTGACCAGGGGCATCAGGCGCTTTGCTCCAGCTGGCGGCCAGCACCGCGCTTTTTCAGGTGGATCAACAACAGCGAGATCGCGGCCGGGGTCACCCCGGGAATCCGCGAAGCCTGGCCCAGGGTCTGCGGGCGAGCCTCGCCCAGTTTGTGCTGGATCTCCTTGGATAACCCGGAAATCCCGTGGTAGTCGATATCGGCCGGCAGCTGGGTATTCTCGCTCGCGCGCAGACGGGCGATTTCATCCTGCTGACGGTCGATGTAACCGGCGTACTTGGTCTTGATCTCGACCTGTTCGGCGACCTGCGGGTCTTCGGCACCGCCGCCGGTCACTGCGACCAGACCGGCGTAGTCGATTTCCGGGCGCGAGAGCAGGTTGAGCAGGTTGTATTCATGCGTCAGCGGCGTACCGAAGCGTGCGGCGATGGCGTCGCCTTGCGCAGTATTCGGTCGTACCCAGGTGCTTTTCAGTCGTTGCTCCTCCTGGGCGATGCCTTCGCGCTTGGCCTCGAACGCCGCCCAGCGCCGATCGTCGACCAGGCCCAGTTCGCGGCCTTTCTCGGTCAGGCGCAGGTCGGCGTTGTCTTCACGCAGGATCAGGCGGTACTCGGCCCGCGAGGTAAACATGCGGTACGGTTCCTGGGTGCCCAGGGTGATCAGGTCGTCGACCAGTACGCCGAGGTAGGCTTCGTCGCGGCGCGGGCACCAGGCTTCGCGACCCAGGGCACGCAGCGCCGCGTTGCAGCCGGCCAACAATCCCTGGGCGCCGGCTTCTTCGTAACCGGTGGTGCCGTTGATCTGTCCGGCGAAGTACAGGCCACCGATGACCTTGGTTTCCAGGCTGTACTTCAGGTCCCGCGGATCGAAGTAGTCGTACTCGATGGCGTAGCCGGGGCGAACGATATGCGCGTTGTGCATGCCGCGAATAGAACGCACCAGCTCCAGCTGCACATCGAAGGGCAGCGACGTGGAAATGCCATTGGGATACAGCTCGTGGGTGGTCAGGCCTTCCGGCTCGATGAACACCTGGTGGCTGTCCTTGTCGGCGAAACGGTGAATCTTGTCTTCGATGGACGGGCAGTAACGCGGACCGACGCCATCGATCACCCCGGAATACATCGGCGAGCGATCCAGGTTGGCGGCGATGATCTCGTGGGTGCGGGCGTTGGTGTGGGTAATCCAGCAACTGACCTGACGCGGATGTTGCAGCTGGTGGCCGAGGAACGACATCACCGGAATCGGCGTGTCGCCCGGCTGTTCGGTCATCTGGGTGAAATCCACCGAACGGCCGTCGATGCGCGGCGGCGTTCCGGTCTTCAGGCGGCCGACGCGCAGTGGCAGTTCACGCAGGCGTTGGGCCAGGGCGATCGAGGGTGGATCGCCGGCGCGGCCACCGGTGTAGTTCTGCATACCGATGTGGATAAGTCCGCCGAGGAAGGTGCCGGTGGTCAGCACCACCGAGTCGGCGAGAAAACGCAGGCCCATCTGCGTGACCACGCCCTTGACCTGTTCGTTCTCGACGATCAGGTCATCCGCAGCTTGCTGGAATATCCACAGGTTGCTCTGGTTTTCCAGGGTTTCGCGGATGGCGGCCTTGTACAGCAGGCGATCGGCCTGGGCGCGAGTGGCGCGAACGGCGGGGCCCTTGCGGCTGTTCAACACGCGGAACTGAATACCGCCGAGATCGGTGGCGTGGGCCATGGCGCCGCCGAGGGCGTCGATTTCCTTGACCAGGTGGCTTTTGCCGATGCCGCCAATAGCTGGGTTGCAGCTCATCTGCCCCAAGGTTTCCACGTTATGGGTCAGCAGCAGGGTTTTTACCCCCATGCGTGCAGCCGCGAGCGCCGCCTCGGTGCCGGCGTGGCCACCGCCGATTACGATCACATCAAAACGGGAAGGGAAATCCACCACGCACCTCGTGCCTGTTGAGAAAAATGGGGAGGCTTTTATCGGGAAAAGCGGAAAGCCGGCAAGTATAGGCACTTAGCTGACCTGAAAGAACCCTTCTGCACAAAAAATAGCCAGCTCTCGGGCCGAACGGAAAGCGCTCGGTTAATAAGAATTAAAAGAATGAATTTTTATAAAGCTTTGTTTTTATGTTTATTAATGCTGAAGCCATTTTCTGTGGATAGATGGCTGCAGCCCTCTGCAGCCAATGCTTCCGTTTCTGTATAAGGCTGTGCTCAGCCAGGGATGAGGGGCTTGGATAAACGACTTAAGCCTGTGGATGAAACAGCCAGTTGTCCACAGAGGGGTTTATCTGCAGTTTTCCCCACTGCTTATCGACCGGGTTTAGGCACGGTTTTCCACAGGGCTTATGTCGGACCTGCGCCCACACTAAAGCCGCCTCGCGGTCGGGCTAATTGGAGTCAAACGTGGGTTTTCGATTGTTGCGAGCAAGGCTGGATCGACGAAGCGTCACCTGGCCGGACTGGTCACAGGTGAGAAACCAGCAGGTGGCGGGATCTGGAAGCGGCTTATTTACCGATGCAAAAGCTGGAAAAAATGCGTCCGAGCAAGTCGTCTGAACTGAATGCACCGGTGATTTCGCCGAGAGCGTGCTGGGCCTGCCGCAGGTCTTCGGCAAGCAGTTCGCCGGCGCCTGCCAGGGTCAGCTGGGCGTGACCGTGCGCCAGGCATGTTTCTGCCTGACGCAACGCCTCCAGGTGGCGTCGGCGGGCGCTGAAGCTGCTTTCGGAGGTTTGTTCGTAGCCCATACAGGCTTTCAGGTGCTCACGCAGCAGCTCGAGGCCGGCATTCGATTTAGCCGACAGGCTGATGGTTACATGATTATCGGCACTGACCTCCAAGCCAACGGCCTCGTGGGACAGATCGGCTTTATTGCGGATCAGCGTGACCTTGGCCGGATCCGGCCGCTGGTCGAGAAACTCCGGCCACAACGCGAAGGGGTCCGCCGCTTCAGGCGCCGTGGTATCGACCATCAACAGAATTCGATCCGCCTCGCCAATGGCATTCAAGGCGCGTGCGACGCCAATTTTCTCCACCTGGTCATCGGTGTCGCGCAGGCCTGCGGTGTCCACCACATGCAGTGGCATGCCGTCGATGTGGATATGTTCACGCAGCAGGTCGCGCGTGGTGCCGGCAATTTCGGTGACGATGGCTGCCTCACGCCCGGCCAGCGCATTGAGCAGGCTCGATTTGCCGGCATTCGGCCTGCCGGCGATCACCACGGTCATGCCATCGCGCAGCAGTGCGCCTTGCCCCGCCTGGCGCAGTACCTCGGCGAGGTCGGCGCGCACTTCTTGCAACAGCTTCAACACGTGTCCGTCGGCGAGGAAGTCGATTTCCTCCTCGGGAAAGTCGATAGCGGCTTCGACATAGATCCGCAGGCTGATCAGCCGCTCGGTCAAGTTATGCACACGTTTCGAAAACTCGCCCTGTAGTGAACGCAAGGCGTTGCGCGCGGCTTGTTCCGAGCTTGCTTCGATCAAATCGGCAATGGCCTCGGCCTGGGCCAGGTCGAGTTTGTCATTGAGGAAGGCGCGTTCGCTGAATTCGCCGGGTCGGGCCAGACGCGCCCCGAGCTGCAGGCAGCGACGTAACAGCAGGTCCAGGACCACGGGACCACCGTGGCCCTGCAACTCCAGCACATCCTCTCCGGTAAAGGAGTTAGGCCCGGGAAAATACAAGGCCAGGCCTTCATCGATCACCTGCTCGGCGTCGGCGAAAAACGGCCCGTAATGGGCGTAGCGGGGGCTCAGCTCACGTTGGCAAACCGCCTTGGCCAGTTGTCCGGCCAAGGGACCGGAGACCCGCACGATACCGACGCCGCCACGACCCTGGGCGGTGGCGACGGCGGCAATGGTTTCACGGGCTGCTTGCATGCGAGACTCCAAATCCTGGATAGCAAGACGCCCCACGATGGGGGCGTCTTGTAGTACGGCTTGCTCGAGCTTAAACGCTCTGGCTTATCAGGCCGCAGCCGCCTTGGTTGCTGCTTCGATCTTGCGGGTAATGTACCACTGCTGGGCGATCGACAAGCAGTTGTTGACTACCCAGTACAGCACCAGACCGGCCGGGAACCAGAGGAAGAAGAAGGTGAAGATGATCGGCATCATTTTCATCACCTTGGCTTGCATCGGGTCCGGTGGGGTCGGGTTCAGCTGCTGCTGGATGAACATGGTCGCGCCCATGATGATCGGCAGAATGAAGAACGGATCCTTGATCGACAGGTCGGTTATCCACAGCAGCCAAGGTGCCTGGCGCATTTCCACGCTCTCCAGCAACACCCAGTAGAGCGCCAGGAACACCGGCATCTGCACCAGGATCGGCAGACAGCCGCCCAGTGGATTGATCTTCTCCTTCTTGTACAACTCCATCATCGACTGCGACATTTTCTGCCGGTCGTCGCCATGCTGTTCTTTCAATGCCGCCAGTTTTGGCGCGACGGCACGCATACGGGCCATGGATTTATAGCTGGCGGCGGACAGCGGGAAGAACGCCAGTTTGATGACGATAGTCAGGGCAATGATCGACCAACCCCAGTTACCCAGCAGATCATGGATATGACCGAGCAGCCAGAAGATCGGCTTGGCCAGGAACCACAGAATGCCGTAGTCGACCGTCAGGTCGAGACCTGGCGACAGTACTTCCAGGTTTCCCTGGGATTTCGGGCCGGCATACAGCGTGGCGTCGGTTTGCGCGCTAGCACCGGCCGGGATATTCAGGACTGGGCCGGTGAAGCCAATGATGTAGTTGCCTTGGCTGTCCTTGCGAGTTTGCACGACGTTGTTGCTGTCTTTGCTCGGCACCCAAGCGGTGACGAAATAATGCTGCAACCAGGCGATCCAGCCACCTTGCACGGTCTCGCGCAGGTTTTTGTCGTCCATGTCCCCTTTGGAGACCTTCTTGTAAGGTTTCTCCTGAGTCCACATGGCGGCGCCCAGGTAAGTGGCGGTGCCCGTTGCGGTACTGGAAGACGGATCGCCACTGTCATCGCGCTTGAGCTGACCGAACAGGTTACCGCTCCAGGCTTGATTGCTCTGATTGTCGATCAGGTAGCTGACATTCAGGTCGTACTGTCCGCGCTTGAGGGTAAAGCGCTTGATGTAATTGACCCCAGCTTCACTGAAATTCAGATCGACGACCAGTTGGTCTTGGCCATCACTCAGGGCGTAAGTGGCTTTCTCGCTGCGATACAGCGGACGACCACTGGCGCGGGCGTCGGGTCCATTGCTGCCGGTCAGGCCGCTCTGTGCGAGGTACAGTCGTTCGCCACCGTTATCGAACAGCTGAAACGGGACTTCGGGGTGATCCTGGCGACGAGGAAATTTAGGCAGTTTCAACTGCACCACATCGCCGCCGCGCGGGTCGATGGCCAGGTCGAGGACATCGGTTTTCACCCGGATCAGCGCATCGCTGATCACGCTGGGCGCCACGCTCGTTTCGTTGCCGGTGGCATTCGCCGTAGGAACGTCGCTACCGCCGGTGGCCGCAGAAATTTCTGGCAAACCAGGAACCGTGCTGCTGGCTGCGGCAGTCTGAGTCGGCAGGGCAGCTTGACCGTAGTCCTGGTTCCACTGGAGAACCATCATATAGGTCACGACTGCCAGGGCGACGATCAGGATCGAGCGTTGAATATCCATGATTATTCGGCCATCGAAGAGGGGCTTGAGGTTTTCGCGGGGGGGACCGGGTCGTAGCCACCGGGATTCCACGGGTGACAGCGGCCAAGCCGACGCAAGGTCAGCCAGCCACCACGCATGACACCAAGTTGAGTAATGGCATCATGCGCGTAGCAAGAACAGCTCGGGTAGAAACGACAGTGACTGGCCATCAATGGACTGATGGCATAGCGGTAAAACTGGATTGAAGCCAAGACCAGTCTACGCATTGGATCTGTCGCTTCCTCCCGTTTCGGCATTCGCCTGCGGGTTAGGTTTGCTGCGCGCGAGGCGTTTCCAGAGTTTGCCGAACTGCTGTGCAAGTTCGGCATTTTCCAGATCACCCAAGCCTTTTCGCGCCACCACCACGATGTCCCAGCCAATCAGGTTTTCCTGATTGGCGCGGAACGACTCGCGGATTTGGCGTTTCAGGCGATTGCGCTCAACCGAGAGCTTGACGCTCTTCTTGCCGATCACCAGACCCAAGCGGGGATGATCGAGCTCGTTGTTGCGCGCGAGCAGTAGGACATTTTTGCCCGGAGCTTTGCCGCTAGGGGAGTCGAAGACTGCCTTGAATTGCCGGGGGGTTAGCAAACGCTTTTCCCGGCCGAAGCCTCGACTCACCACAAGACTGAAAATTAGACAGCGAGGCGGGCACGGCCCTTGGCGCGGCGACGCGACAGGACGGCACGGCCGTTCTTGGTAGCCATGCGAGCACGGAAACCGTGGGTGCGAGCGCGTTTGATGGTGCTGGGTTGGAAAGTGCGTTTCATGATGCTTTACCTGGGTCGTCGACTACGGGCCGGAATGGCCCCCGTTTTGAGAGACCGGCGATTCTAGAGAAAGCCGAAGGCCAGGTCAATTTCCAACCAGCTTTTCGCTGTGTAGAGAGCTGATCAGATAGAAATATAAAGAAGAGAATATTTAAAGATCTTTTGTAGTGTCTGTAACTACTAGTGAGCAAGGTTTCTGTGGATAAGTACCTTAAGGCCAGTAACCACAGGTCCTTCAGCATGGCGTAAGCCTGTCTAGAAGAGGTGAGGTAGCTGTGTGGAGCATTCGGATAAGCTGGGGATGAAATGAGCTCTTATCCACAGAGCGGTTTGCCAACCGCTTGTACCCAGGTTTATCCCGCTAGCTTACGAATGGTTATCCACAGTGTTTTTGACGACCTTGTGCATGAAGTAAAAAATCAATAACACCTTGATTTAGCATGCTGTCTAGGGCGTTTACGTGTGGATAACTCAGGCTTCGGCGGCTACAATGGCGGCTGTTTTTGCCTCAGCGCTTTTCGACTTAGGGGATATCCGTGTCCGTGGAACTTTGGCAGCAGTGTGTGGAGCTTCTGCGCGATGAGCTGCCTGCCCAGCAATTCAACACCTGGATCCGTCCACTACAGGTCGAGGCCACAGGCGACGAGCTGCGCGTGTATGCGCCGAACCGTTTCGTGCTCGACTGGGTCAACGAGAAATACCTGAGCCGCATGCTGGAACTGTTGGCTGAACGTACTAACGGTCTGGTGCCTGCGCTGTCTCTATTAATAGGCAGTAAACGCAACGCCGCTCCTCGGGTTGCCACCGCGATGACCGCTGCCGCCCCGTCGCAGGTAACCAGTGCTCCGGCTGCAACACAGCAACCGGCGGCTAAAGTGGAAGAACCCTCGCGTGCCAGTTTCGATCCCATGGCGGGGGCGGCCAGTCAGACGGCCCCGGCGCGTACCGAGCGGACGGTGCAGGTTGAAGGTGGACTCAAGCACACCAGTTACCTGAACCGTACCTTCACCTTCGATAATTTTGTCGAGGGTAAATCCAACCAGTTGGCGCGGGCGGCAGCTTGGCAGGTCGCCGATAACCCTAAGCATGGCTACAACCCACTGTTCCTCTATGGTGGTGTGGGCTTGGGTAAAACCCACTTGATGCACGCAGTGGGCAATCATCTGTTGCAGAAGAATCCGAATGCCAAGGTGGTCTACCTGCATTCCGAGCGCTTCGTCGCCGACATGGTCAAGGCCCTGCAATTGAACGCCATCAACGAGTTCAAACGCTTCTACCGTTCGGTGGATGCGCTGTTGATCGATGACATTCAATTCTTCGCCAAGAAAGAGCGCTCACAAGAAGAATTCTTCCATACATTCAATGCCTTACTCGAAGGTGGTCAGCAGGTGATTCTCACCAGCGACCGTTACCCGAAAGAAATCGAGGGCCTGGAAGAACGTCTAAAATCGCGTTTCGGCTGGGGCTTGACGGTGGCGGTGGAACCGCCCGAATTGGAAACCCGCGTCGCCATCTTGATGAAAAAGGCCGATCAGGCCAAAGTCGATCTGCCGCACGATGCCGCCTTTTTCATTGCCCAGCGCATTCGTTCCAACGTGCGTGAGTTGGAAGGTGCGTTGAAGCGCGTTATCGCTCATTCGCACTTCATGGGCCGCGACATCACCATCGAGTTGATTCGTGAATCCTTGAAGGATCTGTTGGCGCTGCAGGACAAGCTGGTCAGCATCGACAATATCCAGCGCACAGTTGCCGAGTACTACAAGATCAAGATGTCGGATCTGCTCTCCAAGCGTCGTTCGCGTTCCGTGGCGCGACCCCGGCAGGTCGCGATGGCGCTGTCGAAAGAACTGACCAACCATAGCCTGCCGGAAATCGGCGACGTCTTCGGCGGCCGTGATCACACTACGGTATTGCATGCTTGCCGTAAGATTGCTGAACTTAGGGAATCCGACGCGGATATCCGCGAGGACTACAAGAATCTGCTGCGTACACTGACTACCTAATACGCAACTCCACTAGGCAAGGGACTAGACCATGCATTTCACTATTCAACGCGAAGCCCTGTTGAAACCTCTGCAACTGGTCGCCGGCGTCGTGGAACGCCGCCAGACCTTGCCGGTGCTCTCCAATGTGCTGCTGGTGGTTGAAGGCCAGCAACTGTCGTTGACCGGTACCGACCTGGAAGTCGAACTGGTTGGTCGGGTCAGCCTGGAAGAGCCGGCCGAGCCAGGCGAAATAACCGTTCCTGCGCGCAAGCTGATGGACATCTGCAAAAGCTTGCCGAGCGATGCCCTGATCGATATCCGCCTCGATGAGCAGAAACTACTGGTCAAAGCCGGGCGTAGTCGTTTCAGTCTATCGACCCTACCGGCCAATGACTTCCCGACGGTCGAAGAAGGTCCTGGCTCGTTGACCTTCAGTTTGGTGCAAAGCAAGTTGCGCCGTTTGATCGAACGCACCAGTTTCGCCATGGCGCAACAAGACGTGCGTTATTACCTCAATGGTATGTTGCTCGAGGTGCAAAGCGGCGTGCTGCGTGCCGTGGCAACCGATGGTCATCGCTTGGCGATGTGCTCGATGGAAGCGGCTATAGAGCAAGTCGATCGCCACCAGGTCATCGTGCCACGCAAAGGTATTCTGGAACTGGCGCGTCTACTGACCGAACAGGACGGCAGCGTGAGTATCGTCTTGGGACAGCATCATATTCGTGCGACCACAGGCGAGTTCACCTTCACCTCGAAACTGGTTGACGGTAAGTTTCCTGACTACGAGCGCGTGTTGCCTCGTGGTGGTGACAAGTTGGTGCTCGCCGATCGTCAGGGTTTACGCGAGGCGTTCAGCCGCACCGCGATTCTGTCCAACGAAAAGTACCGCGGTATTCGCTTACAACTGGCATCTGGTCTGCTGAAAATTCAGGCAAATAACCCGGAGCAGGAAGAAGCGGAAGAAGAGATCGCCGTTGACTATAGCGGCAGTGAGTTGGAGATCGGCTTCAACGTCAGTTACCTGCTGGATGTGCTGGGCGTCATGACCACCGATCAGGTGCGGCTGATTCTCTCTGATTCCAACAGCAGCGCCCTGGTACAGGAGGCAGATAACGACGACTCAGCTTACGTCGTTATGCCTATGCGTTTGTAACACTTCAATGTCCCTGACCCGCGTTACAGTCACCGCGGTGCGTAATCTGCACCCGGTGACGCTCTCTCCCTCCCCGCGTATCAATATCCTCCATGGCGACAACGGCAGTGGCAAAACCAGCGTGCTGGAAGCCATCCATCTGCTTGGCCTTGCGCGCTCGTTTCGTAGCACTAATTTGCTTCCGGTTATTCAATACGATCAGCTTGCCTGCACGATCTTTGGTCAGGTGCAGTTGGCGGATGGCCGGCAAAGTAACCTCGGTGTTTCTCGTGATCGCCAAGGCGAGTTTCAGATTCGCATCGACGGCCAGAATGCACGGAGTGCGGCACAGCTCGCCGAAACCCTGCCACTGCAATTGATCAACCCGGACAGCTTTCGTCTGCTGGAAGGTGCACCGAAGATCAGGCGGCAGTTTCTCGATTGGGGAGTGTTCCACGTGGAACCTCGCTTTTTACCGGCCTGGCAGCGCTTGCAGAAGGCCTTGCGGCAGCGGAACTCATGGCTGCGGCATGGTACACTTGACGCCGCTTCTCAGGCGGCCTGGGACCGCGAGCTATGCCTGGCTAGCGACGAAATTGACGGTTATCGACGAGCCTATATTCAGGCGTTGAAGCCGGTATTCGAACGCATCCTGAGCGAGCTGGTCGAGCTGAAAGGACTTACGCTCAGTTATTACCGAGGTTGGGATAAGGATCGCCAGCTGGATGAAGTGCTGCGCGCCTCCCTCTCCCGAGATCAACAGATTGGCCATACCCAGGCCGGTCCTCAGCGGGCCGACCTGCGGTTACGTTCGGGAGCGCACAACGCCACGGATATTTTATCGCGTGGTCAGCAGAAGTTGGTTGTCTGTGCCCTGCGGATTGCACAAGGTCATTTAGTGAGTCAGGCCAAGCGCGGCCAATGTATTTATCTGGTGGATGATTTGCCATCGGAACTGGATGAGCAACACCGGCGCGCCTTGTGTTGTTTGTTAGAAGAATTGCACTGCCAGGTGTTTATTACCTGTGTAGACCATGAATTGTTGAGGGAAGGCTGGCGCACGGACACGCCGGTTGCCATGTTCCACGTGGAACATGGCTGTGTCACCCAGACCCACGACCACCGGGAGTGAAGCATGAGCGAAAACCAAACGTACGACTCCAACAACATCAAGGTCTTGAAAGGCCTGGATGCCGTACGCAAGCGACCGGGTATGTACATCGGTGATACGGACGATGGCAGCGGTCTGCACCATATGGTGTTCGAGGTGGTCGATAACTCGATTGACGAAGCGCTGGCCGGTCACTGCAGCGATATCACCATTACCATCCACCCCGATGAATCCATTAGCGTGCGCGATAATGGCCGCGGTATTCCGGTGGACATCCACAAGGAAGAAGGCGTTTCCGCTGCCGAAGTCATCATGACGGTGCTGCACGCTGGCGGTAAGTTCGACGACAACAGCTATAAGGTGTCCGGCGGCCTGCACGGCGTGGGTGTCTCGGTGGTCAACGCGCTGTCCAAGGAACTGGTGCTGACGATTCGTCGAGGCGGCAAGATCTGGGAGCAGACCTACGTACATGGCGTGCCTCAAGCGCCGCTGGCACCGGTTGGCGATACCGATGGCACCGGGACGCAGATCCACTTCAAACCCTCCGAAGACACGTTCCAGAATATTCACTTCAGCTGGGACATTCTTGCCAAGCGCCTGCGTGAATTGTCATTCCTGAACTCTGGGGTTGGTATCGTCCTCAAGGATGAGCGTAGCGCCAAGGAAGAACTGTTCAAGTACGAAGGCGGATTGCGCGCCTTCGTGGAGTTCCTCAACGTCAACAAGACCCCGGTCAACGAGGTGTTCCATTTCAACGTACAGCGTGATGATGGCGTTGGCGTGGAAATCGCCCTGCAGTGGAACGATAGCTTCAACGAGAACCTGCTGTGTTTCACCAACAATATTCCACAGCGCGACGGTGGTACACACCTGGCCGGTTTCCGTTCGGCGCTGACGCGCAACCTGAATGCCTATATCGAGCAGGAAGGCCTGGCGAAGAAACACAAGATTGCCACCACCGGCGATGATGCCCGTGAAGGTCTGACCGCGATCATCTCGGTCAAAGTACCGGACCCCAAGTTCAGCTCACAGACCAAGGACAAGCTGGTCTCCTCCGAAGTGAAAACGGCGGTCGAACAGGAGATGGGCAAGTACTTCTCCGATTTCCTGTTGGAGAATCCAAACGAAGCCAAAGCCGTGGTCGGCAAGATGATCGACGCCGCCCGCGCCCGTGAAGCGGCGCGTAAGGCGCGGGAAATGACCCGCCGCAAGGGCGCGCTGGATATCGCCGGGCTGCCTGGCAAACTGGCCGACTGCCAGGAAAAAGATCCGGCGCTGTCCGAACTCTACATAGTGGAAGGGGACTCCGCGGGTGGTTCTGCAAAGCAGGGCCGTAACCGCAAGACTCAAGCGATCCTGCCGCTCAAGGGCAAGATTCTCAACGTCGAGAAGGCCCGTTTCGACAAGATGATTTCCTCGCAGGAAGTGGGCACCCTGATCACCGCGCTGGGCTGCGGGATCGGCCGCGACGAGTACAACATCGAAAAACTGCGCTATCACAACATCATCATCATGACCGACGCCGACGTCGACGGTTCGCACATCCGTACCCTGCTGCTGACCTTTTTCTTTCGACAGTTACCGGAACTGGTCGAGCGCGGTTACATCTATATCGCTCAGCCGCCGCTGTATAAGGTCAAAAAGGGAAAGCAGGAGCAGTACATCAAGGACGACGAGGCCATGGATGAATACATGACTCAGTCGGCTCTGGAAGATGCCAGCCTGCACGTCAATGAAAGCGCCCCTGGCTTGGCCGGTGAAGCCCTGGAGCGTCTGGTCAACGATTATCGTTTGGTCATGAAGACCCTCAAGCGCCTATCGCGTCTGTACCCACAGGAACTGACCGAGCACTTCGTTTATCTGCCGCGCGTGAGCCTCGAGCAGCTGGCCGACCACACTGCCATGCAGGGTTGGATCGGTGAGCTCGACGGCCGCTTGAAGGGCATGGAAAAGTCTGGCCTGGTGTACAAGACCAGCCTGCGCGAGGACCATGAGCGTCATCTGTGGCTGCCTGAAGTCGAGCTGATTTCACATGGTGTATCCAGCTACGTCACGTTCAATCGCGACTTCTTCTCCAGCAATGACTACAAGACTGTCACCAGTCTTGGCGATCAGCTGAATAGCCTGTTGGAAGACGGCGCTTATGTGCAGCGCGGCGAGCGCAAAAAGCCGGTAGTTACCTTCAAGGAAGCGTTGAACTGGTTGATGACCGAGAGCACCAAGCGCCATAGCATTCAGCGCTATAAGGGGCTTGGTGAAATGAATCCGAATCAGCTGTGGGAAACCACAATGGATCCGGAAGTTCGCCGTATGCTCAAGGTCACCATCGAAGATGCAATTGGTGCGGATCAGATATTCAACACCCTGATGGGCGATGCGGTAGAGCCTCGTAGAGAATTCATCGAGAGCAACGCTCTGGCTGTGTCTAATCTGGACTTCTAGGCGGTGTCGATGGGCAGATTAATTGGCATGTTTGTGCGAGTTATTGGCATGCCAAAATCAGCCACTACCCCGGCCTAGCGCCGGGGTTTTTCTTTTTGGATCAGGCTCTTAGATATAGGGACAGAGCCCAACGATATAGGGACAGAGCCCAACGCAGGCTGGATGTGTAGTGAAGCTACAGAGAAAAGCCGGAAAATCTCGTTTTGGTGGGGGCTGAATCTGGGAGATTCTGAGGGGTACACTAGATGATGGCGTTTGCTGCTATCTGCTTTTGGCTCTCAGCACTAACCTAAGCTTATCCACAGAGCGAAGGACTCGCTCGGAATCAAAGACGATTGACCATCGCTAGGATGCACCGACAGGATGTGGAATGGTCAGGAACGAAACCCGCTAAGGCGGGTTTTTTATTGTCTTGGAAAAAGGTCGGGCATCTTGTTTGTCGATTCAATCAGCTAATCGGCAGTTGCCAAAAAACAGCAAGGCTGGCATCGTAATGACAAATGTCATTACAGGTGTCTGTAACCATGGCTTCTATCAATATTCGTATCGACGACGAGCTTAAAGTCCGGGCTTACCGAGAGCTGGAAAAGCTCGGTGTTACCCCTTCTGAGCTTATGCGCCAAGCCTTGCAGTATGTGGCCGAGCGCGGACAGCTGCCATTTCGTCCAGTGCTGATGACCGAGGAAGATGAAGCGTTAATCGCCACTGTTAGTGAACGCTTGACAGCTCCCCAGCGCGTGAAGGTTGCGCTGGATGACCTATAGCCTTGAGTTCGATGCGCGGGCACTGAAGGAATGGCAAAAGCTGGGTGATACCGTTCGCCAGCAGCTCAAGAAAAAGCTCGCTGAAGTCTTGCTGAATCCGCGAATCGAAGCCAACCGTCTCCACTCGCTGCCCGATTGCTACAAGATCAAGCTGCGCAGCAGCGGCTACCGCTTGGTGTATCAGGTGATCGACCATGAGGTGGTGGTTTTTGTAGTAGCGGTTGATCGCCGTGAACGTGAGCAGGCGTACCGCAAGGCAGGCGAACGCCTCAAATAGCTGGCTGGGTCAGCTGTTCCCCTACGACTAAAAAGGTGGTCTAGGCACGATGGATGGTGGTGATCTGCTTGAGCATCTACGGGCCGAAAATGCGCGCTTGATCGCTCTGTTGGAAGCGCATGGTATTGAGTGGCGTTTGCCTGACGAGCCGTCGCAAGTTGAACCGGCTAGCCCACCTCCACTGTTAAGTTCGAGTCTAGACACGGATGCAAAGCTGGCGCTGTTCAAACGACTGTTCCGGGGCCGAGCCGATGTGTTCCCAGTGCGCTGGGAAAGCAGGGCCGGTAAATCGGGCTATTCGCCCGCTTGCGCCAATGAGTGGCGAGCGGGTGTGTGCGAGAAGCCACGGATCAAATGTGGGGATTGCTCGTACCGTCAGCTCCTGCCGCTGACCGATCAGGTGCTCTATAGGCACCTGGCCGGAGAGATTGTCATCGGCGTTTACCCGTTGTTACCGGACGACTCCTGCTACTTCCTAGCGGTGGATTTTGACGAGGCCGATTGGCGCGTGCGGATTCCACGCTGACTCGGACACCGATTCCACGGCCATCCGGACACTTTTCTGGCAGGCAGCTACGCAGGATTTCTTCACTACCATCGGCCTCTTTTTCGAAGCAAAGAGGTCGTCGTGGAGCGTCTATCCATGCGTAAAATCCGAGAGGTGTTGCGCCTCAAGTTCGACTGCGGCCTGTCCGTGCGCAAGATCGCCCGCAGCCTGGGTATTGGCCACAGCAGTGCCGGCGATTACCTCTGTCGCTTTGCCGCCAGCGGCCTCACCTGGCCCTGTTCGTTGTCCGATGCAGCGCTGGAGCAGCAGCTGTTCCCACCGGCCCCTGCGGTGCCCAGCGAGCAGCGGCCACTGCCCGATTGGTCTTGGGTGCATGCCGAGCTACGTCGTCCCGGCGTGACCCTGGCCCTGCTCTGGCAGGAGTACCGCCTGAGCCAGCCGCAGGGCTTTCAGTACAGCTGGTTCTGCGAACACTATCGGGCCTGGCAGGGCAAACTGGACGTGGTGATGCGCCAGGAGCACCGCGTCGGCGAGAAGCTGTTCGTCGACTACGCCGGGCAGACGGTGCCGGTGATTGATCGCCACAGTGGCGAGATTCGTCAGGCCCAAGTGTTTGTCGCAGTGTTGGGTGCTTCCAGCTACACCTTCGCCGAAGCGACCTGGTCGCAGCAGTTGCCGGACTGGCTGGGCTCGCACACCCGCTGCTTTGCCTTTCTCGGCGGAGTGCCGGAGATCGTGGTACCGGACAACCTGCGCAGCGCGGTGAGCAAGAGTCATCGCTACGAGCCGGACATCAACCCCAGCTACCGCGACCTGGCCGAGCACTACAGCGTGGCGGTGGTGCCCGCGCGAGCCCGTAAGCCGCGCGACAAGGCCAAGGCCGAGGTCGGCGAGCAGGTGGTCGAGCGCTGGATCCTCGCCGCCCTGCGCAACCGGCAGTTCTTCTCTCTGGACGAACTCAACAGCGCTATCTCCGTATTGCTGGAGCGACTCAATCGACGCTTGTTTCGCAAACTGCCTGGCTCCCGACAATCGGCCTTCGAGGCTCTGGATCGTCCGGCGCTGCGCCCCCTGCCGGAGTAACCCTACGTCTATGCCGTGTGGAAGAAGGCGCGGGTGCACATCGACTACCACGTCGAGGTCGATGGGCATTACTACTCGGTGCCGTATCAACTGGTGAAGAAGCAGCTGGAGGTGCGCCTGACGGCGCGCACGGTGGAGTGCTTCCACGCCAACCAGCGGGTGGCCAGCCACCTGCGCTCAATGCACAAGGGCAGGCACAGCACGCAAGCCGAGCACATGCCCAAGAGCCATCGCGAGCATGCCAAGTGGACGCCGCAACGGCTGATCCGCTGGGCCGAGCAGACCGGGCCGAACACCGCCAGCGTGATCAGTCACATCCTTGAGCGGCGCATCCACCCGACCCACGGCTACCGGGCCTGCCTGGGCATCCTGCGTCTGGGCAAGACCCACGGCGACGTGCGTCTGGAGTTGGCCTGCCGGCGCGCCCTCAGTCTCGGCGCGTGCAGCTACAAGAGCCTCGAATCGATCCTGCGCCAGGGGCTGGAAAACCTGCCATTGGCTCAAGCCAACCTGTCTCTGCTACCGGACGATCACGCCAACCTGCGTGGCCCCGGCTACTACCACTGACCCCAAGGAATCCCACCATGCTGTCTCATCCGATCCTGGACAAGCTGCAAACCCTGCGCCTGCACGGCATGCTCAAGGCGCTGAATGAACAACTGAAAACCCCGGACATCGACAGCCTGAGCTTCGAAGAACGCCTCGGCCTGCTGGTCGACCGCGAGCTGACCGAGCGCGACGACAAGCGTCTGAGTAGCCGTCTGCGCCAGGCCAGGCTACGGCACTCGGCCTGCATCGAAGACATCGACTACCGCAGCCCGCGCGGGCTGGATAAGGCGCTGATCCTGCAACTGAGCAGCGGCCAGTGGCTGCGCGACGGCCTCAACCTGATCATCGGCGGCCCCACCGGCGTCGGTAAAACCTGGCTGGCCTGTGCCCTGGCCCACCAGGCCTGCCGGGCCGGCTATCGCGTGCGCTACCTGCGCCTGCCACGTTTGCTGGAAGAGCTGGGTCTGGCCCATGGCGACGGCCGCTTCGCTAAGTTGATGAGCAGCTACGCCAAGACCGACCTGCTGATCCTCGACGACTGGGGCCAGGCCCCGTTCACTGCCGGGCAACGGCGCGACATGCTGGAGCTACTGGACGACCGTTACGGCCAGCGCTCGACCATCGTCACCAGCCAGATGACGGTGGACAACTGGCACGAACTGATCGGCGATCCGACCCTGGCCGACGCCATCCTCGACCGCCTGGTGCACAACGCTTATCTGCACGCGTTGCCCGACTGCTAGACGAGTAAGCTGCGCTGCAGCGGCTATCGGTTGGTCTACCAGGTGCTTGAGCATGAGGTGGTGGTGTTTATGGTGGCGGCTGATCGGCGTGAGCGTGAGCAGGCTTACCACAAGGCTACCGAACGCCTCAAATAGCAGCGAATGGGCCAGCTGTTTACCTGCGGTTGGCAGAAGGTTGCCTCGACGCGATGACTGTGCCGATCAGCTGGAGCGCCTACGGGCCGAAATGTCCGCCAGGTTGCCCTGCTGGAAACCCATGGCATTGAAAGGCGGGTGCCGGTTGCGTCGCCAAGTCCTGCCCCGGTCGTGCAGCTCCGCCGTTGAGCCTGAAGCTCGACTCGGATGCCAAACTGGCACTGTTCAGCGATTGTTCCGAGGCCGAACCGTTGTGTTTGCGCTGCGCTGGGGTAGCAAGTTCGGCGAATCGGACTGCTCGCCTGAGCTTCCTCCGAGACCAGGCGCTGCGACGAGTCATAGTGGGCTATGGCGAAAAGTGGTAACGCCGCATCAGGGAGCCGGATGCCGAAATTGACCAATTGAACTAGCCACACAGGCCATTGCTAAGAACAGGGGTTGGTACGCCCTGGCATCGGGTAGTGAGATAAGGTGATGTACCTCGCCCCGATTTTCTAGGCACTATCCAACCTTAGTGTGGATTAGCTAGGGTTGCGGGCAATTGCGCGACCGTACTGAGGGGAGCGGACATCAGAAAGCACTGAGGGGAGCCGTGGCTCCCCTCAAATATTGCTGCATGATTTTTTATTATTTAACGGTCTGTTGTTATTTTTATTGATCGTTATGTCGAACAAGATTTTTATGATCCCAAAGGGATCAAGGGAAAACGTATTTTTTTGAACGATGGTGTGTCCATAGTCACTTAGCGATCCAACCAGTTCAGCTACCTCAGGGTAGTTTTATTATTTTTGTCTGGTCGCCGGGTCAATCACCGGTACAGCGTACCCTCGCCAAAAAAATCTGTTTGCTACTCATCTGCTTGTTGTTTTTGTTATCTCAGAATCGAGTCGTTTCTTGCTGCTGATTTTATTATTGTTGTCCGTATAACAAAGCATCGTCCGTGCCAATTTTATATTTTCCTTATAAATCAATATTTTATAAAAATTATGACTGAAGCATCGCTCACAAATTCGCCACCTCTGTTCCTGTCCTACTCGGCTTCGTTACCTGGGCGTGGGGGCAGTAACACGCAGCGCGCAATCTGGTGGGTGCTGCTCAGGTGCGGTGTATCTGACTGCTGGCAGATATAGCGGATGTCTTACACGGGTTGGAGGCGTTGGCTGCTAGTGCGCTGGGATACAGACCACTAATCTGTGCACATCCTCTGAAGCGCAGGATACGCTCAGAATCATGGATGATTGACCATAGCTAGGATAGCTACCGATAGGATGTTGGGATGGTCAGGAAAAAAACCCGCCTCGGCGGGTTTTTTGTTGCCTGTGAAAAATGGCTTCAACGCAGTCTTGCCGATTGCGCTGCAAGCTATCGCTTATCTACCGCCAAACAATCCTGCCCGAATTCAATGCAAAAGTGCCATGAGAGGAAGATCTCGTCCGCCATGCGTGGGCTCACGCACAGGTAGCCATGCGCAAGGGTACCGCCGGAGATAGATCACAAGGGGTCGTGTGGAGGAAAGCAGGGCTATCCATGTCGCGACAGGATAAGCACCGACCTGGGCTGGGCAGTATTGCCAAGTGCTGTGTGACCAATGGCGACTGGGTAATAGGTCAGCCTGGCGTGCATGACGCTCGCTGTTTTCTCCTGACTCACCCACCGGGTCGGCATCCTGGATCGCCCGAACGGTGACTGCGGAGGGCGAAATCGCACAGATGTTGGTAATCCCGTCAGTCCTCAGCGTGCTTGGTGGCGAGATTGACCCTGACGCAGAACGCCCGAGTAGCCGTTGCAATAATAAGCATAACGAAGAGGCCAGCCTGAGTCGCGACGATGCACCACGCGCCTATCAGGTTCGGAAGATACGCATGGGATCCTTATGAATAGTATTTTGTCAGTCGCGATTATTGCCCTGTTAGCCAGTACCCTGTTTGTGCTCGTGCGCTGGGGGAACGAGCGCTGTCTAGGGCCTGAGCCGGTGAGTCTGTTCACCTTCCTGGCCATTCTGTTTACCTCTGGCCTCGACATGGGGCTGATTATCTTTCCCCTGACCGAGTTCCCGGTGTATGCCAAGGAAGCCGCATACCAGTTCGCCAACCCTTTAGCCGTTGAGTTTGGCTTTTGGGGCTTTCTGATTTGGGCTTTTTACTTCATCACGACGTTTTATTTCTGCGTGATAGAACCCCGGGTCAAGTTCTTCGAATTAAGGCCGGTAAAAATCGTCAACAACCTGGTGATTGTCGCGACCTGTGCATTCACCGCCTACCTGTTTCTGGTGAACATCGCCTGGTATGCGCCGGAACTCGGTGACACTTGGAGCTACCTGGTTGTGCTGGCCATCTTGTTAGCGGCGGCCTACTCGAGTACCGATATCAAGTATTTGAAAGTTCTCAGCGTCGCCTCAACCTGGCTGTTCTTCGCGTTGATTGGCGGAATGTGGCTGATGGCAGATATTGGCTTGAGCTACTTTTCCGAGGCGAGCACGGCGATTGCTTCCGGCTACTTCGCCAATCTGCATAAATTTGTTCTGCCCCTGAGCGACTACCATGCCTTCTACCTGTTCTGGTGGTTTGCCTGGAGTGTGATGATCGGTCAGTTCGTCGCGCGGTTTGTCGGCGGTATCAAAACCTATCAACTGTTGTTGGCGCTGCTGGTGATCCCGTCAATACCCTTGGCAGTCTGGTTTTCCGTGCTCTATTACTATTTTGCCAATGCTATCGAGATCACCCTGTTCTGGAAGCTGGCGATGGTCACAGTCGGGGTTATCTTCGTGATCAACTCGGTCGACTCCCTGGTGCGGCTGTACACCGACAATTTGGGGATCAGTGTCGAGAAGTTGGGTCGCTCCAGGTTTATCCTGCTCAACGTAGTCGTTCTGGCCACCCTGGTGCTGCTGTTCAAGTTCACCCCGTTCGAGATTCAGTGGGTGGGGCTGATCGTGATTGCGTTGTATGCGGCGGCGATAGTGACCATGGCGCTACGCCACAGACCTGCGCTGGCGGCTATCTCGCAGCGGGCCACGGCAGCGGCTGAACGTGTAGGTTGAGTGTGGATTGCGAGGACAGTCGCTTCGCTCGAGAGGACGCGCTGTGAGCCAGCCCGGGTGCGCCGACGTTGCTGCTGAAGGGTTGGCTTGTGCAGGCTGATGTCGGGGATGGATAGTCGCTCGGCTGACGCTTGCGGCACAGTGCACCGGCACCATCCATGAAAAAGCCGCCCTTGAAGAGGCGGCTTTTTTCGTCTGGCAGTGCGACTGGGCTATCGCGCTCTGCGTCACTCACGCCATCAGTCTATAAACCGTCCTAGACGCGCTTGCGGGCGCTCTAGCACCGCTATTTCAGTTTTATTCAGACCGCTTCGCGAGAGCCATTGCTCAAGACTTCAGGGGCAAGGGCGCCGATGTCCTGTTGAGCCTGGCTGATCCAGGCGAAGGCGCGGTCATTCAGCTCGGCAATGGCGCGAGGGCCGGAACCTTCGGCATAGAGCACGGGGCCGATCACGACTTGAATGGTACCGGGCGTTTTGTTCCAGCCCTGTTTCGGCCAGAACTCACCGGCGTTGTGCGCGATGGGCAGCACCGGTAGGTTGGCGTTGACCGCCAGTGCCGCGCCGCCACGCGAGAACTTGCCGATCTGGCCAGTGGGAATGCGCGTCCCCTCGGGAAAAATCAGCACCCAGGCGCCCTGCTCCAGACGTTCGTGGCCCTGCTTGGCCAGCTGCTTGAGTGCGGCTTTCGGATTGCTGCGGTCAATCGCAATGGGTTTGAGCATGGCCATCGCCCAGCCGAAGAACGGCAGGTACAGCAGCTCGCGTTTGAGCACCTGACTCAGTGGCTCGAACTGGGCTGAGAGGTAAAAGGTTTCCCAAGTGCTCTGGTGTTTGGCGAGAATCACGCAGGGGGTCGCCGGGATATTTTCCAGGCCTTTGACTTCATAACGAATGCCCAGCAGCACCTTGCTCAACCAGACGGCGCAACGGCACCAAGTCTGGTTGACGAAACGATAGCGAGCGCGAAACGCCAGGAAGGGGGCGACGAAGAAGCTGAGGGTACACCAGAGCAAGGCGCTGGAAGACAGCAGCAGGTAAAAGAGGAAAATTCTGAAGGCCCGCACTGTCGACATAGGAACTTTTACCGTTGCAGGCCAAGCCTGCTCTATCAATGGAGAAGGTGTTCGGCGACCGCCGCCAGATCATCGAATACCAGAGTGCCCGGTGGCAATGGCTGGGCCAGGGTGCGTTCGCCTTTACCGGTCTTGACCAGCACCGGCTGACAGTCGACGGCTTGTGCAGCTTTCAGGTCACCAGCGCTATCGCCGACGAACCATAAGCCGGTCAGGGCAACCCGATAATGCGCGGCGATCTGCTGGAGCAAGCCGGGTTTGGGTTTGCGACAGTCACAGCCGTCATCCGGGCCATGCGGACAGTGGACGATCAAACCGAGCTGGCCGCCCTGCTCCGCCACCAACTGGCGCAGATGATCATGCATGGCCTGCAGGGTTGCCGGATCGTAATAGCCGCGCGCCAAGCCAGACTGGTTAGTCGCCACGGCCACTGTCCAGCCCGCCTTGGATAAGCGGGCAATCGCCTCGACCGCACCGGGTAGAGGAATCCACTCATCCAACGACTTTATATAGGCGTCGGAGTCGTAATTGATCACGCCGTCGCGATCGAGGATCAGCAGCTTCATCGCTCAGCCAAGCACCGAGATATCGGCGACACCGAGGAACAAGCCGCGCAGCTTGGCCAACAGCGCATAGCGGTTGGCGCGCACTGCGGCATCTTCGGCGTTCACCAGTACCGCCTCGAAGAAGGCGTCGACCGGTTCGCGCAGACTGGCCAGATGCTCCAGCGCCTCGCGGTAGCAGCGGGCGGCAGCCATCGGCATGACCGCCAGTTCGGCGTCGGCTACGGCCTTAGCCAGCGTCTGCTCGGCCGGTTCGTGCAACAGGGCACTGTCGACGTGGCCCGGTACGTCACCGTCGAACTTGCTCAGCAGGTTCGACACGCGCTTGTTCGCGGCGGCCAGGGCGTCGGCTTCGCTGCGCGCGCGGAAAGCCTGGACCGCTTGCACGCGCTGGTCGAAGTCCAGCGGCGCGGCCGGGCTCAGGGCGCGTACGGCCTGATAGACGGACACATCGACCCCTTCGTCCTCGTAGCGAGCGCGCAGGCGATCGAAGATGAAGTCCTGCACCTGTTCGGCCAAGCCGCTGGCAGTGGCGTTGGCGCCGACCTGTTTTTGCAGCTTGCTGGCCACGATGCTATTCCACTCTTGTTCCAGACCCGGGCCGTAGAGGCCAATGGCGAACTGAATGGTTTCAACCACATCGAGATCCAGCTGCTTGTCGATCAGGATACGCAGCACGCCGAGGGCCGCGCGGCGCAGGGCATAGGGATCTTTGCTGCCGGTTGGCAGCATGCCGATGCCGAAGATGCCGACCAGGGTGTCGAGTTTGTCGGCCAGGGCCACGGCCGCGCCGGTCAGGGTGCTGGGCAGTTCGGCCCCCGCCCCGCGCGGCATATACTGTTCGTTGAGAGCCAGGGCGACATCGTCCGCTTCGCCATCATGCTTGGCGTAGTAATAGCCGGCGATACCCTGCATTTCCGGAAACTCGCCGACCATCTCGCTGGCCAGGTCGCACTTGGACAGTATCCCGGCACGCGCTGCGCGATCCTTATCGCCGCCGACCCGTTCGGCGACGTAGGCCGCCAGGGCGGAAACCCGCTGGGCTTTTTCATAGACCGAGCCGAGCTGCGATTGGAAGACCACATTGGCCAGGCGCTGGTTGAACAGCTCCAGCTTGTGCTTCTTGTCCTGCTTGAAGAAGAACTCGGCATCGGTCAGGCGTGGTCGCACGACTTTCTCGTTGCCGGAGATGATCTGCGCCGGGTCCTTGCTCTCGACGTTGGCCACGGTGATGAAGCGCGGCAGCAACTTGCCGTTGTTATCCAGCAGGCAGAAGTACTTCTGGTTGTCCTGCATGGTGGTGATCAAGGCTTCCTGCGGCACCTCGAGGAAGCGTTCCTCGAAGGAGCAGACCAGCGGCACCGGCCATTCGACCAGGGCACTGACCTCATCGAGCAGTGCCGGCGGCACTATGGCCGTGCCCTGCTGTTCGGCGGCCAACTGTTCGACACGCTGGGCGATCAGCTCACGGCGCTCGTCGGCGTCGGCAATCACATAGGCCGCGCGCAGCTCTTGCGCATAGTTGGCCGGCGCGGAGATGCGCACCTCGGCGTTATGGTGGAAGCGGTGGCCACGGGAGACCCGGCCGGCCCGTTGGGCGAGGATTTCGCAGTCGATTACCTGATCGCCGAACAGCATCACCAGCCACTGGGTCGGGCGGACGAACTCGGTCTTGCGCGCGCCCCAACGCATGCGCTTGGGAATCGGCAGTTCATTCAGCGAGGTTTCGACGATAGCGGGCAGCAGGCTGGCGGCGGCCTGGCCGGGAATGTTCTGGCTGAATTTCAGCTTGGGACCGCTGCAATCGATTTCGCTCAGCTCGACCCCGCACTTCTTGGCGAAGCCCAGGGCGGCCTGGGTCGGCTTGCCATTGGCGTCGAACGCCGCCTGCACGGGCGGGCCGTCGAGGTTCAGTGCGCGATCCGCCTGTTGCGTTTCAAGCTGCTCGACGAGTACGGCCAGGCGGCGTGGCGCGGCGTAATAGCGGGCGTTGGCGTAGTTCAGACCGGCCGCTGTCAGGCCCTTTTCGATGCCGGCGAGGAAGGCTGTACCGAGGGTTTTCAGGGCCTTCGGCGGCAGTTCTTCGGTGCCCAGTTCAACCAGAAAATCCAGTGCACTCATTCTGCTGCCTCCAGCTTATTGCCCAGGGCTTTGCCTTGAAGCAGATCCGTTTCTGTCAGTTTGGCCAGTACTTCGTCACGCAGTTCGGGGGCGGCCATCGGGAAGCCGAGTTTGCGTCGTGCCTGCAGGTAGCTCTGCGCCACGGCGCGAGCCAGAGTGCGCACGCGGAGGATATAACGCTGACGTTCGGTCACTGAAATGGCGCGGCGGGCATCCAGCAGGTTGAAGGTGTGCGAGGCCTTGAGCACCATTTCGTAGGTCGGTAGCGGCAGTTCCAGTTCGATCAGCCGATTGGCTTCGGATTCGTAAAAATCGAACAGTTCGAACAGCTTGTCGACATTGGCGTGTTCGAAGTTGTAGGTCGACTGCTCCACTTCGTTCTGGTGGAACACGTCGCCGTAGGTGACGGTGCCGAAGGGGCCGTCGGTCCAGATCAGGTCGTAGACCGAGTCGACGCCCTGGATGTACATGGCCAGGCGTTCCAGGCCATAGGTGATCTCGCCGGTCACCGGGTAGCACTCGATCCCACCGACCTGCTGGAAGTAGGTGAACTGCGAGACTTCCATGCCGTTCAGCCAGATTTCCCAACCCAGACCCCAGGCGCCGAGGGTCGGCGATTCCCAGTTGTCTTCGACGAAGCGGATATCGTGGACCAGCGGGTCGAGACCGATGTGTTTCAGCGAGCCGAGGTAGAGTTCCTGGAAGTTTTCCGGGTTCGGCTTCAATACCACCTGGAACTGGTAGTAGTGCTGCAGGCGGTTGGGGTTCTCACCATAGCGGCCATCGCCTGGGCGGCGACTGGGCTGCACGTAGGCGGCGTTCCAGGTTTCCGGGCCAACGGCGCGCAGGAAGGTGGCGGTGTGAAAGGTGCCGGCGCCCACTTCCATATCGTAGGGCTGCAACACCACGCAACCTTGCTCGGCCCAATATTGTTGCAGGGCAAGGATCAAGTCTTGGAAGGTGCGCACGGCAGGCGTAGTCTGGCTCACGGAAAATTCACCTGTTGAGGCTGCGACAGAAAGGGCGGGAGTATACCCCAATCCGTACGGCCTCCACCGCCCTGGAAGGCCCTATGCCACGCTGCTTTTGGTGCAACGACGACCCGCTCTACATGGCTTACCACGACGAGGAATGGGGGGTGCCCTTGCGCGCGCCACAGCCCCTGTTCGAGTTGTTGCTGCTCGAAGGTTTCCAGGCCGGTTTGTCGTGGATCACCGTACTGAAGAAGCGCGCCCGCTACCGCGAGGTGCTGTTCGGCTTCGACCCGCAGCGCCTGGCGCAGATGAGCGATGCGCAAATCGATGAGCGCATGCAGGACCCCGGGATCATCCGCAATCGCCTCAAGCTCAAGGCGGCGCGGCAGAACGCACAAGCCTGGCTCAAGCTGGATGACCCGGTGACGCTATTGTGGTCGTTCGTCGGCGGCACGCCGAAGATCAATCACTTCGTTGGCCGCGAGCAGGTGCCGGCAGTGACCGCGGAAGCCGAGGCCATGAGCAAGGCGCTGAAAAAAGCCGGCTTTACCTTCGTCGGTCCGACCATCTGTTACGCCTATATGCAGGCGACGGGGATGGTCATGGATCACACCCGCGATTGTGATCGCTACGCCGTATTGAGCAAGGCGACGTCTTAGCTTGGTGCCAGGGCGTTTCATCGCCGGCCCTGTGCGCGGTTACACTAGGCGTTTTGACTTTGTGGAGTTGCCTGTGGAAAAGCTCAAAGGCGCCTTGGTGGTGGGCTTTCTGCGCCTGTTCGCCCTGCTGCCGTGGCGCGCCGTGCAAGCTGTGGGCGCGGCCATTGGCTGGCTGATGTGGAAGTTGCCAAACGGCTCGCGAGCGGTCGCCAGCACCAACCTGAGCAAATGTTTTCCCGAACTCGACGCGCAAGCCCACCAGCACCTGCTGCGCCAGAGCCTGATGGACATCGGCAAAACCCTGACCGAAAGCGCCTGCGCCTGGATCTGGCCGGCGCAGAAGTCCATCGATCTGGTACGCGAAGTCGAGGGCCTGGAGGTGCTGCAGGCGGCACTGGCCTCCGGCAAAGGAGTGGTCGGCATCACCAGCCACCTGGGCAACTGGGAAGTGCTCAATCACTTCTACTGCGCCCAGTGCAAGCCGATCATTTTCTACCGCCCGCCGAAACTCAAGGCGGTGGATGAGCTGTTGCGCCAGCAGCGGGTGCAGCTGGGCAATCGCGTGGCCCCGTCGACCAAAGAAGGCATTATCAGTGTCATCAAGGAAGTCCGCAAAGGCGGCGCCGTAGGCATTCCGGCCGATCCGGAGCCGAGTTTGTCCGCAGGGGTATTCGTGCCGTTCTGTGCGACCCAGGCGCTGACCAGCAAGTTTGTGCCCGGCATGCTCACCGGCGGCAAGGCGGTCGGGGTGTTCCTGCATGCCCTGCGCCTGAGCGATGGTTCCGGCTACAAGGTGATACTCGAGGCGGCGCCGTCTGATATGTACAGCGATCAGGTGGAAACCGCCGTGGCGGCCATGAGCACGGTGCTGGAGAAGTATGTGCGGGCTTATCCCAGCCAGTACATGTGGAGCATGAAACGTTTCAAGAAACGCCCGGCGGGTGAGGCGAAGTGGTACT
Organism: Pseudomonas sp. SJZ079; assembly: GCF_007993865.1. GTDB lineage: Bacteria > Pseudomonadota > Gammaproteobacteria > Pseudomonadales > Pseudomonadaceae > Aquipseudomonas. Next base: position 172,874 of record NZ_VIUH01000004.1, read on the forward strand.
GAAGGCGGTGCTCATAGCCCTGCGCTGAAAAAGGTGTCTGATCGGGCACCTTTTTCATTAACAGCACTGGGCCTTTTCGGCAATTTGCGTTATTAAAATGCCACCCTCTTCGTCTAGGACTGACTGGCGCAATGTCCAATCAACGGCAACATCCACGTACGCCGATGAAATGTCGGATCAAGATCTGCCATCCGAGCTTCGGCGAGCGGCTGGCCCAGACCACCAACCTGTCCGACGGCGGCGTCTATGCCAAGCATCCAGACCTGATGGCCCTGCCCCTGGGCACTATTGTCACGGGCCAGGTACAGGACTTGCCGATTGAGGCGCCGGTGCTGCGCATGGAAGTGATGCGCGTGGATGCCGAAGGTGTCGGCCTGCGCTTTGTCGAGGCCTGACGGCTTCAGCTCGACGGGTTTTGCCGCTGCAGGCGCTTGATAAACACCGTCATCTCCTTCTCGGCCTGTTTGTCGCCGTGGCCCTGGGCCGCGGCGATCCCCTGCTGCCAGGCCTGCTCGGCGGCGCGACTATCGCCCTGCTCCAGCTGCGCCTTACCCAGTAACTTCCAGGCCGCCGAATACTTGGGGTCGAATTCGACGCAGCGCTGCAAGTGCTCGGCCGCACGGGCGAACTCACCGGCATCCAGATAGCCTTTGCCCAGACCGAAACGCAGCAGGGCGTTGTCCATGCCCTTGGCCAGCAGCTTTTCCAGGGATTCGGTGGTCATCGCGGGTCTCCTGTGTGGAGTGGCTTGGCGGAGCGGGTCATACCCGCTCTGCCCGCTATCAGAAGAAGGTCAGGCCGACCTGGAACAGGCGCTCGGCATCGCGGATGTATTTCTTGTCGACCAGGAACAGGATGACATGGTCGCCGGTCTCGATCACCGTGTCGTCATGCGCGATCAGCACCTCTTCGTCGCGAATGATTGCGCCGATAGTGGTGCCCGGCGGCAGGTCGATGTCCTCGATGGCGCGGCCGACCACCTTGCTCGACTTGGCGTCGCCATGCGCGATGGCTTCGATGGCCTCGGCAGCCCCGCGGCGTAGCGAGTGCACGCTGACGATATCGCCCCGGCGCACGTGGGTCAGCAGGGTGCCGATGGTGGCCAGCTGCGGGCTGATGGCGATGTCGATCTCGCCGCCCTGCACCAGGTCGACGTAGGCCGGGTTGTTGATGATGGTCATCACCTTGCGCGCTCCGAGACGCTTGGCCAGCAGCGAGGACATGATGTTGGCCTCGTCGTCGTTGGTCAGGGCCAGGAAGATGTCGGCATCGTTGATGTTCTCTTCCACCAGCAGGTCGCGATCCGAGGCGCTGCCCTGCAGCACGATGGTGCTCTCCAGATTCTCCGAGAGGTAGCGACAGCGTGCCGGGTTCATCTCGATGATCTTCACCTGGTAGCGGCTCTCGATGGCCTCGGCCAGGCGCTCGCCGATGTGCCCGCCACCGGCGATCACCACCTTCTTGTAACCGTCTTCGAGGCGGCGCATCTCGCTCATGACCGCACGGATATGCGCCTTGGCGGCGATGAAGAACACCTCATCGTCGGCCTCGATCACCGTGTCGCCCTTGGGAATGATCGGCCGGTTACGGCGGAAGATCGCCGCCACCCGGGTGTCGACGTTGGGCATGTGCTCGCGCAGCTGGCGCAATTGCTGGCCGACCAGCGGGCCGCCGTAGTAGGCCTTGACCGCCACCAGCTGGGCCTTGCCGTCGGCGAAGTCGATCACCTGCAGGGCGCCGGGGTATTCGATCAGGCGCTTGATGTAGTTGGTCACCACCTGTTCCGGGCTGATCAGTACTTCGACCGGAATCGAGTCGTTGTTGAACAGGCCGGCGCGGGTCAGGTAGGCCGGCTCGCGCACCCGGGCAATCTTGGTCGGGGTGTGGAACAGGCTGTAGCCGACCTGGCAGGCGATCATGTTGATCTCGTCGCTGTTGGTCACCGCGATGATCATGTCGGCATCGTCGGCGCCGGCCTGGCGCAGCACCGTGGGGAACGAGCCGCGGCCCTGCACGGTACGGATATCCAGGCGATCGCTGAGGTCGCGCAGGCGGTCGCCGTCGGTGTCCACCACGGTGATGTCGTTGGCCTCGCTGGCCAGGTGTTCCGCCAGGGTGCCACCGACCTGGCCGGCGCCGAGAATGATGATCTTCATCCGCTCTGTTCCTCAGCCGCGATTAGCGGCGATTTTGATCAGCTTGGCATAATAAAAACCGTCGTGACCGTCAGGCTGCGCAAGCAGTTGACGGCCGTGCGGCTGTTTCAGGCCGAAGGGCCCGGCAATATCCAGTTCGCGTGCGCCCGAGGTGCGCGCGAGAAAGCCGGCGATGACCTCGGTATTTTCCGTCGGCAGGGTCGAGCAGGTGGCATAGAGCAGGATGCCGCCGACTGCCAGCGTCGGCCACAAGGCATCCAGCAGTTCGCCCTGTAACTGCGCCAGGGCGGGAATGTCATCGGCCTGACGGGTCAGCTTGATGTCGGGATGGCGGCGAATAACGCCGGTGGCGGAACAGGGCGCGTCGAGCAGGATGCGCTGGAAGGTTTGGCCGTCCCACCACTCATCGACGGCGCGGGCATCGGCGGCGATCAGTTCGGCGTTGAGACCCAGGCGCTGGAGATTTTCGCGTACGCGGAGCAGGCGCTTCTCCTCCAGGTCGACCGCCACCACGGCGGCCAGCTGTGGCTCGGCTTCGAGCAGATGGCAGGTCTTGCCGCCGGGCGCGCAGCAGGCGTCCAGTACCCGTTGACCGGGCGCCAGTTCCAGCAGCTCGGCGGCCAGTTGCGCGGCTTCATCCTGCACGCTGACCCGGCCTGCGGCGAAGCCCGGCAGGCTGGTGACATCGCAGGCCTGCTCAAGACGAATACCGTCGGGGCTGAAGGCGCAGGGTTCGGCTTGGTAGTCGGCGGCGTGCAGTTCGGCCAGGTAGTCGTCGCGGCTGCCATGGCGGCGGTTGACCCGCAAGATCAGTGGCGGATGGGCGTTATTGGCGGCGCAGATGGCCTCCCAATGTTCAGGCCAGTGCGCCTTCAGGGCTTTTTGCAGCCAGCGCGGGTGGGCTGTACGCACCACCGGGTCGTGTTCCAGCTCCGCCAGCAGTTGCTCGCTCTCGCGCTGGGCGCGACGCAGTACGGCGTTGAGCAGACCCTTGGCCCAGGGCTTTTTCAGCTTGTCGACGCAACCGACGGTTTCACCGAGGGCCGCGTGGGCCGGAATGCGGGTGTAGAGCAGCTGGTAGAGGCCGACCAGGAGCAGGGCTTCGGCATCCTTGTCGGCTGCCTTGAACGGTTTTTGCAGGAGTTTTTCCGCCAGCGCAGCCAGGCGCGGTTGCCAGCGTGCGGTGCCGAACGCCAGTTCTTGAGTCAGGCCACGGTCGCGCGACTCGACCTTGTCCAGCAGCGGCGGCAGGCTGCTGCCCAGCGAGGCCTTGCCGGAGAGTACTGCGGCCAGTGCACGGGCCGCTGCTAGACGCGGGTTCATGGGTAGATCCTCATCAGAGCAGCACCGAGCCAGCGGCAAATTGTTCGCGGCGGCTGTTGTACAGGTCGGCGAAGGCCAGCGCCTTGCCGCCCGGTAACTGCAGGCGGGTCAAGCGCAGTGCGCCAACGCCGCAGGCCACGCTCAGACCCTCTTTGCTGGCGCTGAGAATCTGCCCCGGCTGGCCCTGCCCTTCGCCCAGTTGCGCACCGAGGACTTTCAAGGGCGCAGCGTGCAGCGTGCTGTGACAGATCGGCCAGGGGTTGAAGGCGCGGATCAGCCGCTGCAGTTCGATGGCCGGACGGCTCCAGTCGATGCGCGCCTCCTCCTTGTTCAGCTTGTGCGCATAAGTGGCCAGGCTGTCGTCCTGCACCTGGCCCTGCAGCGTGCCGCCGGCGAGACCGGCGATGGCCTCGATCACCGCTGCCGGGCCGAGGCGGGCGAGGCGGTCATGCAGGCTGCCGCCGCTGTCTTCTGCGTCGATCGGCGTGCTGACTTTCAGCAGCATGGGGCCGGTATCCAGCCCCGCTTCCATCTGCATCACGGTGACGCCTGACTCGAGGTCGCCGGCTTCGATGGCGCGCTGGATCGGTGCCGCGCCGCGCCAACGGGGCAGCAGCGAGGCATGGCTATTGATGCAGCCGAGGCGCGGGGTATCCAGCACCACTTGCGGCAGGATCAGGCCATAGGCGACCACCACCATCAGGTCGGGCTTGAGCGCCGCCAGTTCGGCCTGCGCCGCCGGGTCGCGCAGGCTCTGCGGCTGATACACCGGGATCGCATGCTGCACGGCGAGTTGCTTGACCGGGCTGGGCATGAGTTTCTGCCCACGGCCGGCGGGGCGGTCCGGCTGGCTGTAGACCGCGATGACCTGGTGGGGCGTGTCGAGCAGGGCCCTGAGGTGCTCGGCGGCGAATTCCGGGGTGCCGGCGAAGACGATACGCAGTGCTTCAGTCATGGGTGCTCGCTAAAGAAAAAGGCTTGCCGCAGCAAGCCTTTAAGCATGGGAGGGTTCAAGCGTGCTGGCGGTGGAGCTTTTCCAGCTTCTTCTTGATGCGGTCGCGTTTCAGCGTAGACAGGTAGTCGACGAACAGCTTGCCGTTGAGGTGGTCGCATTCGTGCTGGATACACACCGCCAGCAGGTCTTCGGCGATCAGTTCAAAGGGCTGACCGTCGCGGTCCAGGGCCTTGATCTTGAGCTTGGTCGGTCGGTCGACGTTTTCGTAGAAACCGGGTACCGACAGACAGCCTTCCTGATACTGGTCGACCTCGTCGGTCAGGATCTCGAACTCGGGGTTGATGAACACCCGTGGTTCGGACTTGTCTTCGGACAGGTCCATCACCACCACACGCTTGTGCACGTTGACCTGAGTGGCGGCCAAGCCGATGCCTGGGGCGTCGTACATGGTTTCGAACATGTCGTCGATCAGCTGACGCAACGCGTCATCGACCACCTCCACCGGCTTGGCGATGGTGCGTAGACGTGGATCGGGAAATTCGAGGATGTTTAAGATCGCCATATGCGTTTGTGATGCACTTGTAGAATAAAGTCAAAATCCGCTGCTAAGATGATGAGCAGCAATGAAAAACGGCTTCACGCCGCGGTTCTACTGGGTTTCGTCGCGGCGCTAGGGCGCTCCACCTGAAGGCACATAATAAAGGGATTCACCGCATGAGGAAATCACTACTCGCCTTGCTACTGCTCGCCGCAGGCGGCTTAGCTCAGGCCGAAGTGCAGCTCAAGGACGGTCACCCAGACCGTTATACCGTGGTCAAGGGCGATACGCTCTGGGATATTTCCGGCAAGTTTCTCAGCCAGCCCTGGAAGTGGCCGGAAATCTGGCACGCCAATCCACAGGTGGAAAACCCGCACCTTATCTATCCCGGCGACCTGCTCAGCCTGGTCTACGTCGATGGCCAGCCCCGCTTGATGCTTAACCGTGGCGAGTCGCGCGGCACCATCAAGTTGTCGCCACAAGTGCGGCGCACGCCGATGGCCGAAGCCATCCCGGCCATCCCGCTGGAGGCGATCAACAGCTTCTTGTTGAGCAATCGCATCGTCGATACCCCGGAAGCTTTCCAGGGAGCCCCCTATATAGTCGCCGGCAATGCCGAGCGCGTGGTCAGCGGCGCCGGTGACCGGGTTTACGCCCGCGGGGCGTTCGATGAGCACGCGCCGGTGTACGGCATCTTCCGCCAGGGCAAGACCTACATCGATCCAGACACCGAGGAGTTCCTCGGGATCAACGCCGACGACATCGGCGGCGGTGAGATAGTTGCCGAGGAAGGCGATATCGGCACCATGAACCTGCTTCGTACGACCCAGGAAGTCCGCCTCGGCGATCGCCTGTTCCCGACCGAGGAGCGCGCCATCAACTCGACCTTCATGCCCAGCGAGCCGGCCAATGAGGTCCGTGGCTTGATTCTCGATGTGCCGCGTGGGGTAACCCAGATCGGTCAGTTCGACGTGGTTACCCTGAACAAAGGGGCGCGTGACGGTCTGGCCGAGGGCAACGTACTGGCGGTGTACAAGACCGGCGAAACCGTACGCGACCGGGTGACCGGCGAGCAGGTGAAGATCCCCGACGAGCGCGCCGGCCTGCTGATGGTGTTCCGCACCTACGACAAGCTCAGCTACGGTGTGGTGTTGCAAGCAACCCGCTCCCTCGCGCTGCTGGACAAGGTGCGTAACCCGTAACACCCACAAGCCCCGCCAATGCGGGGCTTGTGCTATACGCGCGCCGCGCTGGCTTAGAGCTCGCGCGGCGCGACCGATCAAGGATGATCAAATGTCGCACGGCACTCGCCCTTGCATTTCCCCTGCCGAACTCGAAGCCCGTCTGCGCCTGCATAGCCTGCCGGAGCTGGGGCCGCGGCGTTTTCGCAAGCTGCTCACGGCGTTCGACAGCGCGTCGGCAGCGCTCAGTGCCCCGGCCAGCGCCTGGCGTGCCTTGGGCCTTCCGGCCGCCTGTGCCGAGCCAAGGCGTAGCGCCGAGGTGCGTGAGCGAGCCACTGCCGCGCTGGCGTGGCTCGAGGCGCCAAAGCATCATCTGCTGATGTGGGACGATCCTGGCTATCCGGGTTTGCTCGCCGAATTGAGCGATGCGCCGCCCTTGCTGTTCGTCGCCGGCGATCCGGGATTATTGGAACAACCGCAGCTGGCCATGGTGGGCAGTCGCCGGGCCTCGCGGCCCGGCTTGGACACTGCGCAGAGTTTCGCCCGCAGCCTGGCCGCTGGCGGCTTCGTGATCACCAGCGGATTGGCCTTGGGCATAGACGGCGCCGCCCACCAGGGCGCGCTGGATGTCGCGGGCAAGACCATAGCGGTGCTCGGCACCGGGCTGCAGTGCGTGTACCCGCCGCGACACAAAGCACTGGCTGCGGCCATCGTCGAGCAGGGTGGCGCGCTGGTCTCCGAATTGCCGCTGGATTCGCCCCCTCAGGCGAGCAACTTTCCCCGGCGCAATCGCATCATCAGCGGCCTGTCTCTCGGTGTGCTGGTGGTCGAGGCCAGTCCGTCCAGCGGTTCCTTGATCACCGCACGGCTGGCCGCCGAGCAGGGGCGTGAGGTGTATGCGATTCCCGGGTCGATCCATCACCCGGGCGCTCGCGGTTGCCATCAGTTGATTCGCGATGGCGCCACGCTGGTGGAGAGCATCGAGCATATTCTCGAGGCCTTGCGCGGTTGGCAGGCGCTGGCGCCTGAGCCCGCTGCAGCGCCAGCGCAGCACCCGCTGCTGGAGTTGCTGCACGCCGCGCCACACAGCAGTGAAGCCTTGGCGGCGGCCAGTGGCTGGCCGTTGTCCGAGGTGTTGGCGGCGTTGACCGAACTCGAACTGGACGGCCGCATCGCGCGTGAAGGCGCGCTCTGGCTGGGCCGCACCGCCTAGCTTGGATACACTGCGCGGCATTCTTCAGCGGGACGGAGTGCAGTGAATGGTCAGCAGTTGGCAGGTACAGCAGGCGGCGCGCGTGGTGCGTGAGGGCGGCGTGATCGCCTACCCGACCGAAGCGGTGTGGGGCCTGGGCTGCGATCCGTGGAACGAAATGGCGGTGGATCGTCTGTTGGCGCTGAAGGAGCGACCGATGGACAAGGGGCTGATCCTGGTGGCGGACGACATCAAGCAATTCGACTTCCTCCTCGACGATTTGCCGGAGGTCTGGCAAGAACGCTTGGCCAGCAGCTGGCCGGGGCCGAACACCTGGTTGGTGCCGCATCGGGATCGTCTGCCGAAATGGATCACCGGCCGGCACAGCAGCGTCGCCCTGCGCGTCAGCGATCATCCTCTGGTGCGCCAGCTGTGTGCCCTCACCGGCCCGCTGGTGTCGACCTCGGCCAACCCCGCCGGACGCCCGGCGGCGCGCACGCGGCTGCGGGTCGAGCAGTATTTCCCACGGCAATTGGACAAGGTGCTGGGCGGCGCGCTCGGCGGGCGCAAGAACCCCAGCGTGATCCGCGACCTGCTCACCGGCGAGGTGATCAGGCCGTCCTGACGCTTTCGGCTTTCGTAGGGTGGGTTAGCGGCGCATTGTCACGACATCGATAGTCGTGCGGTATGTGAGCGCCGCGTAACCCACCAGTTCAGGCGCCGCAGATGGCCATGGTGGGTTACGGCGCGGCAGACATTGGACAGTGCGTGCGAAGCCGGTTGGCGCGCCTAACCCGCCCTACGGCAGCAGAATGGTCGAGCCGGTGGTCTGCCGCGCGCTCAGGGCCGTCTGCGCGGCAGCGGCGTCGGCCAGGGCATGGCGCTGACCGATCTCGACCTGCAACTGGCCGCCGGCGATCATGCCGAACAGCTCGTTGGCCATGTTCTGCAGGCGCTCGGGGGTATCGGCGTAGCCAGCCAGGGTCGGGCGGGTGACGTACAACGAGCCCTTCTGCGCCAGGATGCCCAGGTTGACCCCGGTCACCGCGCCTGAGGCATTGCCGAAGCTGACCAGCAGGCCGCGTGGGGCGACGCAGTCCAGCGAGGTCTCCCAGGTGTCCTTGCCGACGCCGTCATACACCACCGGGCATTTCTTGCCGTCGGTCAGCTCCAGCACTCGCTCGACCACATTCTCATGGCTGTAGTTGATGGTCGCCCAGGCGCCTTGTGCCCTGGCCTTTTCGGCTTTCGCAGTGGAGCTGACGGTGCCGATCAGCTTCACGCCCAGGGCCTTGGCCCACTGACAGGCGAAGGAGCCGACGCCACCTGCGGCCGCGTGGAACAGAATGGTCTCGCCGCCCTTGAGGGCGAAGGTCTGGCGCAGCAGGTACTGCACGGTCAGGCCCTTGAGCATGACCGCCGCCGCCTGCTCGAAGCTGATTGCATCCGGCAGCTTGACCAGTTTGCTGGCGGGCAGCACATGCAACTCGCTGTAGGCGCCCAATGGGCCGGTGGCGTACGCCACGCGGTCGCCGACCTGGAACTGGCTGACTTCTGCGCCGACCGCTTCGACGATGCCCGCACCCTCGGTGCCCAGGCCAGAAGGCAGGGCGGGTGGCGAATACAGGCCGCTGCGGAAATAGGTATCGATGAAGTTCAGGCCAATCGCCTGATTCTGCACGCGCACCTCATGGGGGCCGGGTGCAGCGGGCTGGTAATCGACAAACTCGAGGACTTCGGGACCGCCGTGGCGGTTGAACTGGATACGTTTGGCCATGTCAGGCTCCTGTCGAACGGTTAAGCCGGTGATGATGCCGGGCGTGGGCAAAACAAGCACCTATCCAATCGTCCCCATTGACCTGCGTCAACTGCGAGGGGCGCGGCGCAAATGCTATGCTAGCCGCCGATTTCGCCGCCAGCCTGGGGCTGTGCGGCCTGACCCGTTTAAGGTGCCGCCGTGAGTGACCGTACTGAGGCCGTGAAGGCCTACCTGCTCGACCTGCAAGACCGTATCTGTTCTGCCCTGCAAGCCGAGGATGGCAGCGCCGAGTTTGTCGAGGACGCCTGGCAGCGTCCGGCCGGTGGTGGCGGGCGCACGCGGGTGCTGGCGAACGGCGCGCTGATCGAAAAGGGCGGGGTCAACTTCTCCCATGTGTTCGGCAGCGGCCTGCCGCCTTCGGCCAGCGCGCATCGTCCGGAGCTGGCCGGTCGCGGTTTCGAGGCGCTCGGCGTGTCCCTGGTGATGCACCCAGAAAACCCGCACATCCCCACCTCCCACGCCAACGTGCGCTTCTTCATCGCCGAGAAGGAAGGCGAGGAACCGGTCTGGTGGTTTGGCGGCGGTTTCGACCTGACGCCCTACTACGCCGTCGAAGAAGACTGCGTGCACTGGCACCGGGTTGCGCAAGCGGCCTGTGCACCCTTCGGCGAGGATGTGTACCCGCGCTACAAGGCCTGGTGCGACCGTTATTTCCATATCAAGCACCGCAACGAACCGCGCGGCATCGGCGGCCTGTTCTTCGACGATTTGAACGAATGGGACTTCGAGACCAGCTTCGCCTTCGTGCGTGCCATCGGCGATGCTTACCTGGAGGCCTACCTGCCGATCGTGCAGCGGCGCAAGGCCACGCCCTTCACCGAGCAGCAGCGCGAGTTCCAGGCCTTCCGCCGCGGGCGTTATGTCGAGTTCAACCTGGTCTACGACCGCGGCACCCTGTTCGGTCTGCAGTCCGGCGGACGCACCGAGTCGATCCTGATGTCGTTGCCGCCGCTGGTGCGCTGGGGTTACGACTGGCAGGCCGAACCGGGCAGCGAAGAAGCGCGACTCACCGAGTACTTCCTGACCGATCGTGACTGGCTGGAAAATTTACCCTGAACGCTGTTGCGTTCGACCATGCTGCGTTGAAAGCGAACTCGGAAGCCGCTTGCGGCTAACGCGCTACAGCGCGGCCCATAGGGCGAGAGAAACGAGTCATGCTCATTTACATGCGTAAACTCCGCTTCCTCGCCCGCTTTCGCCTTGCCTGTCCTTCACTCATGACGCGTTCAGCGCAAATTTTGACGCGAGGAATTTCCCCATGGACCGCTACGGCGTTTTCGGCAACCCCATCGGCCACAGCAAGTCGCCGTTGATTCATCGGCTGTTTGCCGAGCAGACCGGCCAGCAGCTGAGTTACGAGGCCTTGCTGGCGCCGCTGGAGGACTTCGAGGGTTTCGCCCGGGCGTTCTTCAGCGCAGGCCAGGGCGCCAACGTCACTGTGCCGTTCAAGGAGCAGGCCTACCAGCTGGCCGACAGTCTGACGCCACGGGCCCAGCGCGCCGGTGCGGTGAATACCCTGAAAAAACTCGACGACGGCAGCCTGCTCGGCGACAACACCGACGGTGCCGGCCTGGTCCGTGATTTGACGGTCAATGCCGGCTGCGATTTGCACGGCAAGCGCATCCTCCTGCTCGGTGCCGGCGGTGCGGTGCGCGGGGTGTTGGAGCCCCTGCTGGCCGAGCAGCCGGCGGCGCTGGTGATCGCCAATCGCACGGTGGAGAAAGCCGAGCAACTGGCGCGTGAGTTCGCCGACCTGGGCCCGGTGCTGGCCAGCGGCTTCGACTGGATCGACGCGCCGGTCGACCTGATCATCAACGGCACCTCGGCCAGCCTGGCCGGAGAGCTGCCGGCGATTGCCCCGAGCCTGATCCAGCCCGGCCACACCCTGTGTTACGACATGATGTACGGCCAGCACACCACCGCCTTCAATCAGTGGGCTGCCGCGCATGGCGCCGCGCGTACCCTGGATGGTCTGGGTATGTTGATCGAACAGGCCGCCGAGGCGTTCCATCTGTGGCGTGGAGTGCGCCCAGACTCGGCGCCGGTGCTGCAACACATGCGAGTGTTACTGGCGCAGGGATGACGCTGGTCTAGTCCAAACATTAGTTGGCTAGGCGAAGGCCAAGGCTATCGGCTCTAGTCATGGGCCGGGCATGGTCACGCAACTGCCATGTCACCGGGTAATGCTGCTCAAGTCCAATTACAAGAGAGCGCTTCCCATGCAAAAACTCCCCCTGCTGATCGCTGGTCTAGGCCTGGCGTTCTCGGCATCCCAGGCAGGCGCCTGGTCGCAACCCACGCATAAGAACATCGTCAAGGATGCCTTGGCCTACATGAACTCGACCTATGCCACGGCGGACATGCGCCGGGCCTATCAGTTCTATGTGCAGGCCGCCGGCAGCGAAGCCAAGGCCGGCGAGGTACTCGGCCAGGCCGCCTATGACGTCGACGATTTCCAGGACACCCGCCTGGGGGGTTGGTGGGTGGGCTATGAATACGCGCCGGCCTGGAACGCCGGGGCCTCCCTGGTCAATTACACCTCGTATTGGCACTTCATCAATATGGGTCGCCAGGGCGACGCCCACGGCAATGACCATGGCGGCTACGACTACCGCTACCACAAGGTCGACGGCAGTGCGTCGGACGTCGACTGGTACGCCATGGTCTACCTGTACAACCGCGGCTTGAAGACCGAGGACTACAACAGCACGGAGGCGCACTATCGCCAGGGCAGTAGCTCGAAATGGAAGGAGCATTACGACGATTTCCAGGTGGCCGCCTTCCAGCCGATCGATAACCTGGCCAAGTACTGGTTCGACCAGTTCAAGGCCGCGCCGTCGCTGCAAACCATCGGCTATGCCCTGCACGCCACCGGCGACGTGGCGCAGCCGCACCACGCCTGGATCACCTCGGCCAATGGCCACTCCAGCTGGGAAGGTTGGGTCGATGACCACTACTTCAGCGAGCAGCTGAACACCCAGGCGGCGGTGGTCAATCTGGTGGGTAACTATGACCCACGCAAACCCTTGCGCGACCTGCTAACCCAGACCGCCCAGGTGGCCTACCAGCATCCCGAGCCGCTGTACGACAGCAGCTACGCCACGCGCTTGCGCGTGGCCAAGGAGCTGATTCCGGAGTCCATCGCGCTGACCGTCAATGTACTCACCAAGGGCGCTAACAGCATCTATGGACAAGGTGGCCTGTAAGTCACGCAACCCGCTCTGGCGGGCGGGTTGCACCGGGGCGTTGCTGCTCTGGCTGAGCGGCTTCGCTCCGCCCGCCAGTGCCAGCCAGGACCTGCGCATCGACAATGAGGTGCTGCCCGCTAAAAGTATCCAGTTGCTCGAACAGGCGCTGAACCGGGTCAAGCGCGCTGGTGATCCGCGCACGCTGCGTCTGGGCCTGGTGGAAAACCATGTACTGGCGCGGGCCGTCGAAGCCGAGCTGGAGCCGGCCTATCGTCAGGACCTGGAAGCCTTGGTCGACGTCGAGGCGGCCAACCTGATCGAGCAGGTGCATGGCCAGCAGTTGCAGCACGATCTCGCGCCCTTCCTCAAACAGCCCAAGGGGCTCAGCAGCCAACGCTTGCGCGAGACCCTGGCGCCCAAGGCGCAAGGCGTGGTGCTCAACAGTCTGTTGCTGAGCGAGGCGCAGCAGGCCGAGGCGGCGCGGGTCGAACTGATCGGTTGGCAGTTTCCCGGCCAGCCGCCGCGGCGCCTGAACCTGCTCGAGCTGTACCAGGGCGTCAGCGTGCAGGGGCAGGTCGAACTGCAGCAGGGCAACCTGAGGCTGATGGCGCAACTGGTGCACGACTACGCAATGCGCGATTACCTCTGGTATCAGCTCGCTGAGCAAGGCTACAGCCAAGCACAGCTGCAAGGCGTGCGCAGGCTGGTGCGCGATAAGCTGGTGCGGCACAAGTACCTGCAGCAGATTGGCGTGCTCAGCGACTTTCACCATGAAACGGCGGGTCTCAAGCAGCTGGCGCGCAGCGTCAGCGATGCCGACGCCGCGGCCTATTACCGGCGCAACCTGGCCCAGTACCGCAACGTCGCCGAGGTCCAGGCCGCGCATATCCGTCTGCGCGATCAGGCCAGCGCCGACCGGGTCCATGCCGAGTTGCAGCAGGGCCTGGACTTCGAGCAGGCGGTGCGCCGGTATTCGATCGCCGAGGACAAGCAAGGTGCGCGGCCCGGCGACCTGGGGCAGATCCGCCATGACGACCCGCATCTGGATTTCTTGCGCAAGACCGCGCTGATCCAGAAGGCCGACACATTCTCGCAGCCGATGTGGGTCGAGGGTGGGTTCGAGATCGTCCAGGTACGGGCTCGTGAAGATCACCAGCTGCCGCTGAGCGACCCCAGTGTGCGCTTCGAGGTCAATCAGGCGGTGGCCAAGGAACAGCTGGCGGCGCAGTTCCAGGCGCGCCTGCAGGCCTTGACCGCTGCGGCCAAGGTAGAGGGTTTGTGAAGGGCTGGTTGAGCCTGGCGCTGGCCAGCGCTGGCCTGGCGGTGGGCGTGAGCATCTGGCTGCTGCCGACGATATCGGCGCCGCCGGTCACGGTAGTGGTAAGCCCGCCAGCGCCTCCGCAGTCGCTGGTCGCGCCGCACTTGGCCGCGAAAAAGCCGCTGACGACTAGGCCGGCGCCTGCGCCGCTGAAACCGGATGACGCGCTGGCAGTGCCGACGGCCTACTCGGTGGCGGAAGCGCAGATGCTGATCCAGTTGATGGCCGAGCAAGGCGATCCGCGCCAGCCTGCGCTGGGCCAGCTGCAAGCGCGGACGGGGGCCAGCGCGGCGCAACTGGCCGATCCGCAGCAGTACGCCGCCTTCGCCGATCAGCAGGAGCGCGCCCTGGTGCAGGTCTGGGCCAGTGGGGTGCAGCAGATTCCCTCTATCCGTGCGCGCATCGAGCAAGCTGCGCAGAGTGGTGAACGCAGCGCCGTGGAGATCGACGAGGCGCGGGCGGCGTTGGAGCAGTTGCAGCATTTGCACAGCCGCCTGCAACGCGAGTCCCCGGAGCTGCTGCCGAACGGCGACAGCGGCGTTGCGCCGCCCTCTGCCAGTCACTGAAGCGCGGGGGCAACGCGCCAGTCGCGATGGCCGGCTAAGCGCCTCGAAGGCATGGATCAAGTGCTGCCCGGTCAGTCCTCGAACTGCACCGGGCAGTGCTCGGCGCCTTCCAGCTTATGGATCTCCTCGATCACCTGCGGCCGTGCGCGGCGCAGGATCAGGCGGCGATTCTGCGCCAGCAGCCGGCGCGCTTCCTGATGGAGCATTTCCACCCCGGCGTAGTCGATGAAGTTGACGTGGTGGGCATCGATCACCACCCGTTCGCCGTGGCTGCGCTGCAGCAGCTGTTGCAGGTACTGGCAGGCGCCGAAGAAGATCGAGCCCTCGACCCGCAGGAGTTCTTCCTCGCCCTCCTGCCAGACCTTCACCCGCGGTTGCGAGGTGCGCTTGAGGTAGAAGAACAGCGAGGCCAGCACGCCGGCATAGATCGCCGCCTGCAGCTCCAGCAGCAGGGTCGCCAGCAGGGTCAGCAGCATCACCAGAAACTCCGAGCGGCTGACCCGGTACAGCGCCTTGACCCCGGCGATATCGATCAGCCCCCAGCAGATCAGCAGGATGCTCGCCGCCATGCAGGGCAGCGGGATGTGCGCGATCAGGCGCGCACCGAACACCGCGAACAACGCCACCAGCAACGCCGAACAGACCCCGGCCAGCGGCGAGCGGGCGCCGGCTTGCAGGTTCAGCGCCGAGCGGGTGAAGGAGCCGGCCGACAGCGAACCGGCAAACCACGGCCCGAGCATATTCGACAGCCCTTGGGCGCGGACCTCCTGATTGGCATCGAGAAACTGTTGCGATTTACTGGCCAGGGCGCGGGCGATCGACAGGCTGATGACCAGCCCGAGCATGCCGCAGGCCACCGCCGCCGGCAGCAGCTGGAGGATGTTCGACAGCTTGAAGGTCAGCGGGCTGAAGGGCGGCAGTTGGCCTTCGAAGGCGCTGACCAGGGCGATTCCCGCGGCCTGTTCGGGCAGCAGGAACACCAGCAGGCTGCCGGCGCTGATACCCAGCAGCAAGGCCGGCGCCCGTGGCCAGAGGCGGCGGATCAGCAGGCTCAGACCCAGGGTGAAGACCGTCAACAGCAGGGCACGCCAGTCGCTCTCGCCCAGGTGCTGGCCGATGTTGAGCAGCGTATCCAGCGCCGTGGGCTGGCTGGGAATGCTGATGCCGAGCAGGTTGGGCAACTGGCCGAGGGCGATCACCAGCGCGGCGCCGAGGGTGAAACCGAGCACCACCGAGTGCGACACGAAATTTACCAGGGCGCCGAAGCGCAACAGCCCGAGCAGCCACTGGAACAGGCCGGCGAGAAAGGTCAGCAACAGCACCAGGGCCACGAAGTCGGCGCTGCCGGGCGCGGCCAATGGGCTGACGCTGGTGAACAGGACGATGGAGATGGCCGCGGTCGGGCCGCAGATCAAGTGCCAGGACGAGCCCCACAGGCAGGCGATGATCACCGGCACTATGGCGGCGTACAGGCCGTACTCGGGCGGCAGCCCGGCGATCAGCGCGTAGGCGATGGACTGTGGCAGGGCCAGGATGGCGCCGGTCAGGCCGACCAGCAGGTCATTGCCGAGGCTGCGCCGGCTGGTGTTGGGCAACCATCTGAGGAAGGGCAGCAGGGTTTGGCGGCTGGGTAGCGGCATCGGCGTCGCTCGGTCCTGGCGTGGGCATACGGGAGTCTGCCCACGCGGCTGTTTCAGGCGGGGCTGACGCCCAGCCTACGCCAATCCACCTGGATTGTTCAAAGACGCGCCTTGACCGCTGCCAGTGCATCGCCGCCATCGCGGGTGGTGACGCCTTGCAGCCAGGCGTCGATGACCGTCGGGTTGGCTTTCAGCCAGTTCTTGATCGCCTCTTCATTGTTGGCCTTCTTGCTCATCACCTCGTTCATGATGGCGTTCTCCATCTCCTGGGTGAAGCTCAGGTTGCTCAGCAGCTTGCCGGCGTTCGGGCACTGGCTGGCGTAACCCTTGCGCGCCAGGCTGTTGACGTTGCCGCTCTCGCCGAAGTACTTCTCGCCGCCCTTGAGGTAGCGCATGTCGTATTGCACGTTCATCGGGTGCGGGGTCCAGCCGAGGAACACCACGTACTTGTCGCGCTTCACCGCACGCCCGACCTGAACCAGCATCGCCTGCTCGCTGGACTCGACCAGTTTCCAGTCGCCGAGGCCGAACTCGTCGGCGGCGATCATCTTGCGGATCGATTCGTTGGCCGGCGAACCGGAGGCGATGCCGTAGAGTTTGTGCTCGAACTGATCGGCGAACTTGTCCAGGTCGGCGAAGGTTTTCACCCCGGCCTCATAGGCGTAGCTGGGTACGGCCAGGGTGTATTCGGTGCCGGTCAGGTTCTCGGCCAGCTTGTCGACGATGCCGGAGGCGACGAACTTGTCGTAGTTATCCTGTTGTGCCGGCATCCAGTTGCCGAGGAAGGCATCGACCTGACCCTTCTGCAGCCCGGCATAGATGATCGGTACGGCGAGTATCTGCGTCTCGGTCTTGTAGCCCAGACCGTCGAGGAGAAATTGTGCGACGCCGTTGGTCACGGCGATGTCGCTCCAACCGGGATCGCCCAGTTTGACCGTCGCGCAGCTGGCGTCTTCGGCCTGGGCCGCGAGCGTGACCGAGCTGAGTAACAGGCTGGCGATGCAGGCGCTTTTGATTGTTTTCATGCCGACTATCCTCTTGGTGTGGGTAAGCGCGAGCAGGACTCACGCCGAACATGGCTGGCTGCAGGACCAGGGGTCAAGGTTGCGGAAAGCGCGCACGCCGCTCCAGGTCATCCAGATCGATGTGGTTGCGCATGTACTGCTGGCTGGCATCGACCATGGGTTGATGGTCCCAACTCTTCAGCTTGCCCTTGCTCAGCGACTCGGCGACGAAACGTCGACGGCGCTGGCTGGCCAGGGTGGCCTGATGGATCGCCGGCATGTCCCAGCGCTGGCGTGCCTCCTCGAGGAACTCGGCCAGCAGATTCCGGTGATCGGGTGACTGGGCCAGGTTCTCCAGCTCTTTCGGATCATTGGCCACGTTGAACAACAGCAACGGGTCCTGTTCGGAGTAGATGAACTTCCAGTCGCCGCGGCGGATCATCATCAGCGGACTGTTAGTGCCTTCGGCCATGTACTCACCGAGCACTTCGTCATGCCCGCCGCTGCCTTGCAGGTGCGGCAACAGGGAGCGGCCATCGAGCGGCAAGCTGGGGTCTACCGCACCGCCGGCCAGCTCCACCAGGGTCGGCAACAGGTCGGCGGTGGACATCGACTGACTGACCCGGTGCGCGGCGAACTGGCTCGGCGCATGCACCACGAAGGGCACCCGTGCGGCCATCTCGAACCAGTGCATCTTGTACCAGAGGCCGCGCTCGCCAAGCATGTCGCCGTGGTCGCCGGAGAAGACGATGATGGTGTCCTCGGCCAGGCCACAGTCACCCAGGGTTTTCAGCAGCTTGCCGATATTCGCGTCGATGTAGCTGCAGGCCCCGAAATAGGCGCGCCGCGCGTCCCTGATCTTCTCTTCGGGCAGCTCCTTGCCCCACAGGTCGATGACCTTGAGGATGCGTTGCGAGTGCGGGTCGAGATCCTCCTGCTCGATCTTGACTCCTGGCAGCGGGATGTCCTCGTCGCGGTACAGGTTCCAGAATTCTTCCGGGATGCAGTAGGGGTCGTGCGGGTGAGTCATGGATACGGTCAGGCAGAACGGCTGCTCGGCGTTCTCGCGGACATGGTTGTAGAGGTATTGCTGGGCCTTGAACACCACCTCTTCATCGAAATCCAGCTGGTTGGTGCGCACCGTGGGACCGGCCTGCAGCACCGAGGACATGTTGTGGTACCAGGAGAGGCGTTCTTCGGGTGCGTCCCAGTTCACCGCCCAGCCGTAGTCGGCCGGGTAGATGTCGCTGGTCAGGCGCTCCTCGTAGCCATGCAGCTGGTCCGGGCCGCAGAAATGCATCTTGCCCGACAGCGCCGTGTGATAACCGAGGCTGCGCAGGTAGTGGGCATAGGTCGGCACGTCGCCGGGGAAGTCGGCGGCGTTGTCGTAGGCGCCGATCTTGCTCGGCAGCTGGCCGCTGACCAGGGTGAAGCGCGATGGCGCACAGAGCGGGCTGTTGCAGTAGGCGGAATCGAATACCACGCCCGTTTCGGCCAGGCGCACCAGGTTGGGCATCTTGATCGGCGAGGCCGGATCATGGATCGGCAGGAGCGGCGCGGCCATCTGGTCGGCCATGATGAACAGGATATTCGGGCGCTTCATGGCGGGTATTCCATATAAAAGATTTATGCGAAAGTTCTGTGGCTATGATCAAGCCAAAACAAAATCGTGGTAAACCCGGCAGGAATACATAACTTGGATAAGTACAGCTTATGTTAAGAGCGCTCGAGGGCCTCTCCCTGGATGCCTTGCGGGTGTTCGAGTCCGCCGCCCGCCAGTTGAGTTTTACCGCGGCGGCCGCCGAGCTGGGCAGCAGCCAGCCGGCCATCAGTCAGCAGATCAAGCGCCTGGAACAGCAGTTGGCGACGCGCCTGTTCGACCGGGTCTATCGCGGTATCGTCCTCACCGAAGCCGGTGAGTTGTTGCTGCGCTACGTGGAGGAAGGTCTCGCGGTACTCGATGCCGGTCTGGCCGCGGTGACCGCCGGGCAGCAGCATGAGGTGCTGCAGGTGGCCACCGATTTCGCCGTGGCCGCCTATTGGCTGATGCCGCGCCTGCAGCGTTTTCACCAGGCCCACCCCGATGTGGACGTCAGCCTGATCACCAGTGAGCGCGACTTCAGTACGCTGCCGCCGGAGATCGACGTGGCCATCGCCTTCGGCGATGGCCGCTTCAAGCATGGCGAAGCTCAGCTGCTGTTTGCCGAGGAGGCTTTTCCGGTGTGCAGCCCGCAACTGCTCAAGGGCCAGCAACTGCCCCTGCCAGCGGCGGCACTGGCGCAGCTGCCCTTGCTGCATCTGCGGCCCGAGGTGCCGACCCGCTGGTTCGACTGGAAGGGCCTGTTCCGCGCCCTGGAGATCGCCGAGGCGCCCAGCTCGGGCAGCCTGCGCTTCGACAACTACACCCTGTTGATTCAGGCCGCCATCGCCGGGCAAGGGGTGGCGATTGGCTGGCGCCACCTGGTCGATGACCTGCTCGCGCAGAACCTGCTGTGCCGGGTCTGTACCCAGGAGGCACGCTCCGAGCTCGGCTATTACGTGGTCCTGCCCGAGCGTAAGCGTCGCCAGCGCTTGACCCAGTGTTTCGTCGACTGGTTGCAGGTCGAACTGAGGAATGAAGGCGCACCCGCCTGAAAGCTTCCGCCGAGCGGACAAAATGCCGCGTTGCAGACACCCTACACTCTAAGAGCACCAGCCGTTTTTCGTATACTACGGCGGGCCAGAACGCACAGTTCTGCCCTTCCCTCACCTAATCCTGTGAAGCATCCCGTGAAAATTCGTCATTCGATAGTAAGTCTGTTGCTGCTGTGCAGCGTGGCTGTAGTTGCGTCGAACCTTGAAGCCGCCGAGAAGGCGCCCGCGCGGCAGGAACTGGCCTCGGGCAGTGCCCTGCTGGTCGACCTGCAAACCAACCAGGTCTTGTATTCCAGCAACCCGGATGTGGTGGTGCCGATCGCCTCGGTGACCAAGCTGATGACCGCCATGGTCGCCCTGGATGCCAAGCTGCC
Source organism: Pseudomonas sp. SJZ079 (assembly GCF_007993865.1). Classification (GTDB taxonomy): domain Bacteria; phylum Pseudomonadota; class Gammaproteobacteria; order Pseudomonadales; family Pseudomonadaceae; genus Aquipseudomonas. The sequence continues at coordinate 192,762 of NZ_VIUH01000004.1, forward strand.
GCTGGACCAGCAGTTGCCGATCGTGATCCGCGACACCGCAGAGATGCGCGGGGTGTTCTCGCGGGTGCGGGTGGGCAGCGAAATCAGCCGCCGCGACATGCTCCTGCTGGCGCTGATGTCCTCGGAAAACCGCGCTGCGGCCAGCCTGGCGCATCACTACCCGGGAGGCCATGTGGCCTTCGTCGCGGCGATGAACGCCAAGGCCCGCGCCCTCGGCATGAGCAGTACCCGCTATGTCGAGCCCACCGGACTGTCCGAGCATAACGTCTCCAGCGCCAATGACCTGGTCAAGCTGCTCAAGGCCAGCCAGCAGTACCCGTTGATCGAGCAGTTCAGTACCACCCGCGAGCGTAGCGTGGCCTTCCGCAAGCCCAACTACAGCCTGGGCTTTCGCAATACCAATCACCTGGTGCACAAGGCCGACTGGAGTATTCAGCTGACCAAGACCGGCTTCACCGACGAGGCCGGCCATTGCCTGGTGATGCGCACGGTGATGGCCAAGCGGCAGGTGGCCTTCGTGGTGCTGGATGCCTTCGGCAAATACACCCACATGGCCGACGCCAACCGCCTGCGCCGCTGGCTGGAAACCGGCAAGGTCTCTGCGGTGCCGGCGGCGGCGCTGAGCTACAAGAAACACAAGCTGGCACAGCGCCAGTTGCAGGCGGCGCAGCCTTAACCGTCTGTTGCAACATGCCTGCGCGCGGTTGCGCAGGAGTACCCAGGGTTGGCGCCCCAGCGCACAGCAAAGCCGCTGTTCCTGACCGGAGCAGCGGCTTTTGCAGGGGCGGGACGGTTACAGGCCCAGCTCGCTCAACCCGGGGTGATCATCCGGGCGCCGGCCTTGCGGCCAGTGGAACTTGCGCTCGGTGGCGCTGATCGGCAGGTCGTTGATGCTGGCATGGCGTACGCGCATCAGGCCCTGCTCGTCGAATTCCCAATTTTCGTTGCCGTAGGAGCGAAACCAGTTGCCCTCGGCGTCGTGCCATTCGTAGGCGAAACGCACGGCAATGCGGTTGCCGTCATGGGCCCAGAGCTCCTTGATCAGGCGATACTCCAGCTCGCGTTGCCATTTGCGTTCGAGGAAGGCCTGGATCTCGGCGCGACCCCGGGGGAACTCGGCGCGGTTGCGCCAGCGGCTGTCGAGGGTATAGGCCAGGGCGACCCGCTGTGGGTCACGGCTGTTCCAGCCGTCTTCGGCCAGGCGTACCTTCTGTATCGCGGTTTCGCGGCTGAAGGGCGGCAAGGGTGGACGGGTTTCGGCGTTATTCATGGGGTTGCCTCGCAATAGTGGACGGTGGATTAAAGGTCCAGCACCAGGCCGCTTGAGCCCTCGCTGGCGAGCGCCGGAATGGCGCAGCAGATCAGCACTTCACCGCTCGGCGGCAGCTCGGCCGGCGGAAGCGGGTAATGCACCTGGCCACTGACCAGGCGGGTGCTACAGGTGCCGCAGGAGCCGCCCCGGCAACTGAATTCAGGCTTCAGGCCACGACTCTCGGCCAGTTCCAGCAGGCTGCCGCTTTCGGGCGTCCAGCGCGCCTGCTTGGCCGACTGGGCAAACAGCACCGGCACCGACCCCGTGGCCGCCATGGTCTGTTGGAGCAAGGCTGGGCCTGAATCGGGCTGGCGGCGCAGGGTCGAGGGCCCGAAGCTTTCCGCGTGGATGCGCGCGTCAGCGATGCGCAGCGCGCGCAGGCTGTCATACAAACCCTGAGTGAAACGGCTCGGTCCACACAGGTAGAAATCGAAGTCATCGAAGGGCAGCAGCGCCTTCAACAGCTGGATGTCGATGCGTCCCGCCAGTTCGAAATCCTCGCCTGCCCGGGCGTGGGCTTCCGGCTGGCTGAGCAGGCGCAGCACGCTCAGCGCCTCACCCGCTTGGCGGCTCAGTGCCGCCAACTCATCCCTGAACGGTAGCTGAGCGAGGGTGCGTGCGCTCTGCACGAAGTAGGTGCGGCGCGTGCGCCGGGTGCGCTGGCCCTGATAGACCACCTCGCGCAGCATCGCCAGCAGGGGCGTCACCCCGACGCCGGCGGCCAGCAACACCAGCGGTCGCCGTTCTTCGGCGGCGACCATGAAGTTGCCCTGCGGCGCCCGCGCTTCGAGCAGGTCGCCCACCGCGATCCGCTCGTGCAGGTAGCTGGACACCGCGCCCTCGCGTTTGACGCTGATGCGCAGAAAGGCATCCGAGGGCGCGCTGGACAGGCTGTAGGTGCGGATCAGCGCTGTCGAGCTGCCCGGCAGTTGCAGGCGGATGGGCAGGTGCTGGCCCGCCTGAAACAGCGGCAAGCCGGCGCCGTCGCCGGGCTCCAGATAGAACGAACGAATGTTCGCGCTTTCCTCCTCGATGCGCGTCACCCGCAGGCGGCGCCAGGTGTGGCGCAGCGCTTCGGCCTGCAGGCGTGCCTGGGCCTGTGGCCAGGAGCCGGTCATCAGGCTGTTCGGCGAAAAGCCCTGGAAAGCCCAGCGCAGCGCCAGGGCGGCCGGGCGCCGCACCAACTGAGTGACGTGCAGCCGCCAGAGTCGTTCGGCGCCCTGAAAGGCGGCCACCTCGGGGCCGTCGAAGACGATCTCGCTGCGGCCACTGAGCTGCAGCAGATCACCGTTGCTGAAGTCGATAAACAGCAGGCCGGCGCGCGGGTTGAGCAGCAGGTTACCCAGGGTGTTGAAGTGCAGGTTGCCGGCGAAATCCGGAATGCTCAGGCAGTCGCCCTCGACCCGGATGAAGCCGGCTTGGCCGCCGCGATGCGAGACATCCACCGAGCGCCGCGCGGGGTCGTCATCGGCATCGATATAACTGGCGACGAAGCAGGTATCGGCGCCGCGAATCAGCTCGCGAGCGGCCTCGTCCAACCCATCCAGGCGCTGCTGTTGCAGGCCCTGTTGTGGTCCCGGTTCGCGCACCAAGTGCGCGTCGCGTTGCTGGATATATTGCGGGCAGTTGCCGAAAGCCTGCTCCACCGCCACGCCGAAGCCTGTTTTGGAAGAACCGAATACCTGGCCGTTGACCCGGTTGCGTCGGCGGCTGTGCAGCTCGATGCCGAGCAGGCCGACCGCAGCGCCGTCGGCCAGGTTGGCCGCTGCCGGGTCGTTGGCGTCTGGCCGGCAATCGAGCTGCAGCAAGCGTGGTTGCGGGGCATGGACAAAGCCCGGGCGGCCTTCGAGGATGCTGGCCCAGGGGCTGCCCTCGGCATCCACCGAGCCGAGCAGGATAAAGGGCAGTTGCGGGTAGAACTCGCGGTGCTGCTCGGGCAGGTGGTCGCGGATCACCTTGCGCCCGAACGCTGCCATGCGCTCGGCCACACCGACGCGTTGCTGCAGGGTCTGTTCCCCGGCATGCCAGGGTGAGGGCGCGTTCTCGGGAGGCTGGGTAGACATCGCGGCGACTCCAGAACAACTCAGACGACAGGGCGCCGGCCACCGCAGGGGTGACCGGCGCGGCGAATCAGGCTTGCAGGCCGGCGGCGCTGCGCTGCATCGGCACGAAGCGCGGCAGCGCTTCGATCCGCGCCAGCCAGGCGCGGATATTCGGGTAGTCGGCCAGCGACACATTGCCTTCCGGGGCATGAGCTATATAGGCATAGCTGGCGATGTCGGCAATGCTCGGCTGCTGGCCAATCAAGAACTGTCGGCCTTGCAGCTCAGTTTCAATCACCTTGAGCAGGGCGCGGGACTGGGCAATCACTTCTGCGGCGTTATAGGGTGCACCGAATACGGTGATCAACCGTGCTCTGCCTGGGCCCGAGGCCATTGGTCCGGCGGCAATCGATAACCAACGTTCCACCTGGGCGGCGCCGACGGCATCGCTCGGCAACCAGCGGCCTTCACCGTAGGTTATGGCCAGGTACACCAAGATGGCGTTGGATTCGCTCAGCACTGTGCCGTTGTCGTCGATCACCGGCACCAGACCGAAGGGGTTCATCGCCAGGAACTCGGGTTGCTTGTGGGCGCCCTTGGCCAGGTCGACGGACACCAGTTCGCTAGGCAGGCCGAGCAGGGACAGCATCAGCTCGACCCGATGGGCGTGGCCGGAGAGGGGATGACGAAACAGTTTGATGGCGTTCTGGGACATGGGAGTCTCCGCAAGGCAGTTGAGTGGGTCGCTCGGCGGCGGGCGCTAATAGCAGAGGCCGTGCCGATGGAAGTGATCATCCATCCTCACTGTAAATTGCAGAATCACCAGAAATGACAATCCACTGTTTCAGCTTTCGCAATAACGCCTGAGGCGGCTGTAGTCCTATTCGGCCTTGCATTGGCGACGGTGCGGCACGCACCTGGAGCCGATCCGCCCTGCCCGCGGCGCTCCGTGGCGGCCGTCAGCGTGGGGTGAGCGCGGGGTGTTCGCGCAGTTTCGCCGCCGCGAAATCGACGAAGCTGCGCACCCGCGCGGCGGCCCTGCGGCCTTCACGGTAAACCAGGTGGACCGGCTGGCAGGGCAGTTCGAAGTCCGTCAGTAGCGTTTTGAGTTGGCCCGCCTGCAGCTGCCCATGGATCTGGTAGCTCATGCAGCGGGTCAGGCCGGCGCCCCGGCAGGCCGCCGCGATCGCCGCCTGATGGGTGGTGCAGCTGAGGCGCGGACGCAGGCTCACCGTCAGCGCCTGGCCACGGTGCTGGAAGCGCCATTCCGGCAGGCGCGTATCGGCACTCGCATGGATGATCCATGCGCTGTCCAGGCTCTGCGGCGTCTCCGGTTCACCCCGCGCGGCCAGGTACCCTGGGCTGGCGCAGACCACCCGGCGGATACTGCCGACCTTGAGCGCGTACAACGACGAGTCCGCCAGCTCGCCGACCTGGATCGCGACATCCACCCCTTCCTCGTGCAGGTTGGGCACGTGGTCCAGGTACTGGCCGAGAATCTGCACTTCGCGGTAGGCATCCAGGTAGTCGAGCAGGATCGGCGTCAGCACCTGCTGACCAAACAGCAGCGGCATGGCCAGGGTCAGCCGACCGCGCGCTTGCCGGTGCAGGCCGCTGGCCGACTCGTCCGCCTCCGCCACCTCGTGCAGGATGCGCTGGCAGTCGAGGGCGAAGCGCTGGCCAGCCTCGGTCAGGTGCACGCCGCGGGTGCTGCGGCTCAGCAAGGCGGTGCCGAGACGCTGCTCCAGGGTGGCAATGGCACGGGTCAAGGTGGCCGCGGACACGCTCAGGCGTCGCGCCGCTGCGGCCAGGCTGAGGTCTTCGGCCACGGCCTGAAATGCGCGCATCTGTTGATAGCGGTCCATGCTCGGTCAGCGACGCGCCGGTGGATTGAGCGCCGCATCGCCGCGCAAGCGCTCGACGCAGTAATCGACAAAGCTGCGCACCTTGGCCGGCACCCTGCGGCCGCCCTGATAGACCACGTGGATGGGCAGCGGCGGCGGCTCGAAGCGTTCCAGCAGCAGCTCCAGCTCGCCGGCGGCCACGAGCGCGGCTACCTGATAGGAGAGCACGCGGGTCAGGCCCCAGCCCAGTTGCGCGGCATTGATCGCGGCCTGGTTGGCGGTGACCAGCAGGCGCGGTTCTGGGCGGATGTTCAACGCCCCTTCGGCTGTGTTGAATTGCCAGTCGGTGAGCAGGCTGCTGCTGGCGGCGAGGACGATGCGCGCCTCATACAAGTCGCGCGGGTGCGCTGGTCGGCCGTGCCGTTGCAGATAGGCCGGGGCGGCGCAGACCACCTGGCGCACGCTGCCGACCAGCACGGCGTGCAAACCGTTGTCCGGCAGGTGGCCGATGCGCACGGCGACATCGATGCCTTCGTCGACCATGCTCGCCACGCGGTCGAGCAGCAGGGCCTTGATCGTCACCGCCGGGTGCTGCTCGAGGTAGTCGACCATCAGCGGAGTGACGAACAGCTCGCCGAACAGCACCGGGGCGGTCAGGCACAGTTGGCCGCGGGGCATGGCATGGCTGCCGGCGGCGGACTCCTCGGCCTCCTCCAGCTCGGCGAGAATCCGCCGGCAGTCTTCCAGGTAGCGCTGGCCGGCCTCGGTCAGGTGCACGCTGCGCGTGGTGCGCGCCAGCAGCAGGGTGCCGATGCGTTCTTCGAGGGCCGCCACCGCGCGGGTCACGCTGGGGGGCGACAGGTGCAAACGGCGGGCGGCGGCGGCAAAACCCTGTTCCTCGGCGACGGCGAGAAACACCTGCATCTCCTGAAACCTGTCCACTTGCGCCTCTCCTGCTGGCTGGCCCTTGCATTATGGGCAACAGTGCTGGGGTTTTGACCGGGGTTATTCAGCGTTTTTGCTAATCAGGCTGGGGTTGTTTGGCGCCTGCAGGCTCGGCACACACATAAAAGCCGCTACGCCTGTGTGGCAGTAGCGGCTTTGTTTGTCGCGCTAGCCTTACAGACGGGCGTTGCGCACCCCGTCGGCCAGGTCGCGGCACAGGCTCAGCACGCCCTGCACGGCCTGCTCGCTGTCCTCGGCATGGGCGATCTGGTCGATCAGCGCCGAGCCGACCACCACGCCGTCGGCCAGGCGAGCGATGGAGGCGGCCTGTTCCGGGGTGCGGATGCCGAAGCCGATGCTGATCGGCAGGTCGGTATGCCGGCGCAGGCGCGCCACCGCTTGCTCGACGTGTTCCAGGGTCGCCGCACCGGCACCGGTGACGCCCGCCACCGAGACGTAGTAGACGAAGCCGGAGCTGCCGTTGAGCACCTTGGGCAGGCGCTTGTCGTCGGTGGTCGGGGTGGTCAGGCGGATGAAGTCCAGACCCGCCGCTTGCGCCGGGTCACAGAGGTCGACGTTATGTTCCGGCGGCAGGTCGACCACGATCAGGCCGTCGACCCCGGACTCCCTAGCCTCGGCGATGAAGCGCGCGACCCCGTACTTGTGGATCGGGTTGAAGTAGCCCATCAGCACCAGCGGGGTGTCCTGCTCGTCTTGGCGGAATTCGCGGACCATCTGCAGGGTCTTGGCCAGGTTCTGCTTGGCGGCCAGGGCGCGGATGTTGGCCAGCTGGATCGCCGGGCCGTCGGCCATCGGGTCGGTGAACGGCATGCCCAGCTCGATCACGTCGGCGCCGGCCGCCGGCAGGCCCTTGAGGATCGCCAGCGAGGCGGCGTAATTGGGGTCGCCGGCGGTGACGAAGGTCACCAGGGCGGCGCGGTTCTGCTGTTTCAGCTCGGCAAAGCGGCTCTGCAGGCGGCTCATGCTTGGTTCTCCAGTTCGCCCATGTGGTGCATCACGGTTTGCATGTCCTTGTCGCCGCGCCCGGACAGGTTGACCACCATCAGGTGCTCCTTGGGCAGCGTCGGTGCGCGCTTGAACACTTCGGCCAGGGCGTGGGCGCTTTCCAGGGCCGGGATGATGCCTTCCAGGCGGCAGCATTTATGGAAGGCGTCGAGCGCTTCCTGGTCGGTCACCGAGGTGTATTCGACCCGGCCGATGTCATGCAACCAGGCATGTTCCGGGCCGATGCCGGGGTAGTCGAGGCCGGCGGAGATCGAGTGGGCGTCGATGATCTGGCCGTCGTCGTCCTGCAGCAGGAAGGTGCGGTTGCCGTGCAGCACACCCGGCACGCCGCCGTTGAGGCTGGCCGCGTGCTTGCCGGTGTCGATGCCGTAACCGGCCGCTTCGACGCCGACGATCTGCACCGACTGGTCATCGAGGAACGGATGGAACAGGCCCATGGCATTGGAGCCACCGCCGATGCAGGCGACCAGGCTATCGGGCAGGCGACCTTCCTGGGCCTGCAGCTGCTCGCGGGTTTCCTTGCCGATCACTGCCTGGAAGTCGCGGACCATCGCCGGGTAAGGGTGCGGGCCGGCGACAGTGCCGATCAGGTAGAAGGTGTTGTCGACGTTGGTCACCCAGTCGCGCAGGGCTTCGTTCATCGCATCCTTGAGGGTGCCGGTGCCGGCGGTGACCGGAATCACCTCGGCGCCGAGCAGCTTCATGCGAAACACGTTGGCCTGCTGGCGCTCGATGTCGGTGGTGCCCATGTAGATCACGCAGTCCAGGCCGAAGCGCGCCGCCACGGTGGCGGTGGCCACGCCGTGCATGCCGGCGCCGGTCTCGGCGATGATGCGTTGCTTGCCCATGCGCCGGGCCAGGAGGATCTGGCCGATGCAGTTGTTGATCTTGTGCGCGCCGGTGTGGTTCAGCTCCTCGCGCTTGAGGTAGATCTTCGCGCCGCCGCAGTGCTCGGTCAGGCGCTCGGCGAAATACAGCGGGCTGGGCCGGCCGACGTAGTCGCGCTGGAAGTAGGCCAGTTCCTTGGCGAATTCCGGGTCGAGCTTGGCCTTCTCGTACTCGGCGGCCAGGTCGTGGATCAGCGGCATCAGGGTTTCGGCGACGTACTGGCCGCCGAACGAGCCGAACAGGCCGTTGGCGTCGGGGCCGCTGCACAAAGAGGTCATGGCGTTCTCCTGCGGGTGTGGGTATGTAGGCACCAGCGTGCGGGCACCTAGGACAATGGCCACAGGATAAGGCTGTGTGGCCTGGGACAAAAGCGATAAGATCGCTTTAATCTGTCAGGAAAACTCACCTATGAGCCAGAGCCTTCCCCCGCTCAACGCCCTGCGCGCGTTCGAGGCGGCGGCCCGTCTGCAGAGCGTCAGCCAGGCCGCCGAGCAGCTGAATGTCACGCATGGCGCGGTCAGTCGGCAGATACGGATGCTGGAAGAGCACCTCGGCGTGGCCTTGTTCGTCAAGGATGGGCGCGGCGTTAAACTCACAGACGCGGGTAGCCGGTTGCGCGATGTCAGCAGCGAGGCCTTCGCGCGTCTGCGCGCGGTGTGCGGCGAGTTGCAGCAGGGCCAGGCCGAGGCGCCGTTCGTATTGGCCTGCCCCGGCAGCCTGCTGGCGCGCTGGTTCATTCCGCGGCTGGATCGGCTCAACCGCCAGCTGCCGGAGTTGCGCCTGCAGCTGTCGGCCAGCGAGGGTGAGCTGGACCCGCGCCGCGCCGGGGTCGACGCCACCCTGTGGTTCGCCGAACCGCCCTGGCCGGCGGACATGCGGGTGTTCGAGCTGGCCGCCGAGCGTATCGGCCCGGTGCTGAGTCCGCGTTACGCACGGTTTGCCACACTGCACCAGGCGCCGGCTGCAGCCTTGTTGGGCGAACCCTTGCTGCACACCAGTTCGCGGCCGCAGGCCTGGCCGAGTTGGGCGGCGGGCAATGCCCTGGACGCCGAGGCGCTCAGCTTGGGCCAGGGCTTCGAGCACCTCTACTACCTGCTGGAGGCTGCTGCCGCGGGCCTCGGGGTGGCCATCGCGCCGCAACAACTGGTGGCCGACGACCTGGCGGGTGGCCGCCTGGTCGCACCCTGGGGCTTCGTCGCAACCCCGGCGCGGCTGGCCTTGTGGGTGCCCGCGCGACGCCTGGACAAGCGCGCGCAGCAGTTGGCCGAGTGGCTGCGGAGCGAGTTGAGTGAGCGCTAGAGAGCCTTTGCTGGTTTTTTGACTATCGCGTTTGGTTTGGCCCTATATGCCAAATATTGGTCACGCCCCCGATTCTTCTCGACTAGCGTTTAACTATCCCCTCGAGGAGAAACGCCATGTCTGACCACCACACCTATAAGAAAATCGAGATCGTCGGCTCTTCGCACATCAGCATCGATGAGGCGATCAACAATGGCCTGGCCGAATGCGCCAAATCGATCCGCAACCTGGACTGGTTCGAAGTGGTCGAGACCCGCGGGCACATCGAGAACGGCAAGGTCGGCCACTATCAGGTGACCCTCAAAGTCGGTTTCCGCATCAGCAGCAGCTGAGTCCGGGCTGCTTGCCCGACTCATCGGCCGCTAGCGCAACCCTTGGTTGTACGGCTGCTCATGGCGCACAGGCACGAGCGGACCGGGCCTGTGCGCGAGCGGCTACTGGCAGCCCTTGATCCCTGCCTCGCGCGGCTCGCGCCGAGTCGCTGCGCACCGCTCGCCCTTGAAGTTAGTTAAAACAAGCCCCACTAATTAACTCGGGTATTGCCGCTGACAGCGCCGATAGCTCCGATTAATCGAACAGGTAGGGCTGATGAGCGCTTTAGCACAGACGAAGATTTCCACCCTCGACCTCGCGCCGATCCGTGATGACGGCGGCCCCGCACAGGCGCTGGGCAACTCCCTGGCACTGGCGCAGCATGTCGAGCGCCTGGGTTTCAGCCGTTTCTGGGTGGCCGAACACCACAACATGGACGGCATCGCCAGCTCGGCGACCGCGGTGCTGCTCGGTTATCTGGCGGCCAACACCTCGAGCATTCGCCTCGGCTCCGGTGGGGTGATGCTGCCCAATCACGCGCCCCTGGTGATCGCCGAACAGTTCGGCACCCTCGCCACCCTGTATCCGGGGCGTATCGACCTGGGCCTGGGCCGGGCGCCGGGCGCCGATCAGTTCACCGCCCAGGCGCTGCGCCGCGAACGCTCCGGCAGCGCCGATGACTTTCCCGCGGATGTGGCGGAGTTGCAGCGCTACCTGGGACCGCGCACGCCGGACCAGCGGGTGATCGCCATGCCGGGCAGCGGCACCCAGGTGCCGATCTGGCTGCTCGGCTCCAGCCTGTTCAGCGCCCAGCTGGCGGGCGAGCGAGGTCTGCCCTATGCCTTCGCCTCGCACTTCGCGCCACGCATGATGCACGAGGCGATTCGCGTCTACCGCAACCACTTCAAGCCCTCGGCGGTACTCGACCAGCCCTACGTGATGCTCGGCGTGCCGCTGGTGGCGGCCGACAGCGACGAGCAGGCGAACTACCTGGTGACCTCCGCCTACCAGCGCATCCTCGCCCTGATCCGTGGCCAGAGCCTGGTGCAACGGCCACCGGTGCAGAGCATGGACGGCCTGTGGTTACCGCATGAGAAGGAGGCGGTCGGCAGCTTTTTCGGCATGGCGGTGGTCGGTGGTCCGGAGAAAGTCCGCGCGCCTCGAGGTGTTGCTGGAGCAGACCGGCGCCGACGAGCTGATCTTCACCTGCGACCTGTACGAGTTTGCCGACCGCCTGCGCGCCTTCGAAATCCTCGCCCAGTTGCGTTAGTTCAGCCCTGGCATTTCGGCCACTGGCGCTAGTACGAGCTGATGCAGGGCAAATCGCGGCGAACTTGTGCGGGGTAACGCTCTCTGAACTCTGTAGCCCTGATGAAATGGAGAACCCAGATGAAGAAGACGGCATCGGCACATTGGCAAGGCGGCATCAAGGACGGCAAAGGCACGCTTTCCACCCAGAGCGGGGCGCTGTCGAACACCCCCTATGGCTTTAACTCACGCTTCGAGAATCAACCGGGGACCAACCCCGAGGAGCTGATCGGCGCGGCGCATGCCGGTTGTTTTTCCATGGCGCTGTCCAAGCAACTGGGTGACTCCGGCATGACCGCCGAGAGCATCGACACCCAGGCCGAAGTCACCCTGGACACGGTCGACGGCGGCTTCGTCATCAGCGCCGTGCACCTGTCGCTGCGGGCGAAAATCCCCGGTGCCAACCGTGAGGCCTTCGACAAGGCTGTGGAAGCCGCGAAGCAAGGTTGTCCGGTGTCCAAGGTGCTGAATGCCAAGATCACCCTGGAGTCCGTGCTCGACAGCTGATCGAGAGCTGCTGGATTGCTGACGTTCGTCGCGATCCAGCAACGGCTGTGTGCTCAGGTCGATCCGGGCGGAAACGCCGCGAGCACGGCCCAGCGCTCAGAAGGTGCCGCAGCGCAACACGCGCCCGCGCGCCAGCACATTGCGCTGGTCGTCATACAGCCAGGCCTGAGCTTTTGTCACCAGCGGCCGGGCTTCCAGGCGGTAGCGTTGGCCAGCGGCGAAGTCGGCGTAGCGCACGCGGATCTCACAGGTGCGTTGCTCGGGTTCGGCCATGATATTGACCCCGCCGCCACCCGGAACTTCGAACTGAAAGCGTGCCAGCAGCTCGTGGGAACCGGGCGACACCTGGAAGTAGCGGCCATCGTTGAGGCGTTCGCCATCGAGTCGGTCGGCCATCAGCAAATCGCTGGCGGTGGTGGACAGTTCGACCCAGGCGTGCCCCTGATCGTGCGGCGGCACCGGCGAGGCGCAGGCGTTGAGTAAGACTAGGCTGGCAAGCAGGCTTAAGCGGTACATGTCGGTCTCCGAAAGCGAGCAGTTGAGTTCAGCTTACGCCGATCCGCTGCTGGAGGCAGTGCGTGCAATGCGCTAGCGTGGTCGGCATGACGCATTGCACGGACTTCTTCCCTATCGACTCACGGCGCTGGCGCTGGGTTCCGCTATTGGCGGCGCTGCTGCTGGGCGGCTGCGGCACGCTCGACTACTACGGCCACCTGGCGCGTGGTCAGCTGCAATTGCTGCAGGCGCGGCAACCGATCAGCCGCCTGCTCGAGGACCCGCAGCTGTCGCCGCAGCTGCGCCAGCGTCTGGCCCTGGCCCTGCAGGCGCGCAGCTTCGCCAGCGCCGTCCTGGGTCTGCCGGATAACCGCAGCTACCGCCTGTATGCCGATGTGCAGCGACCCTATGTGCTGTGGAATCTGTTCGCCACCCCCGAGTTCTCCCTCAAGCCCGAGCTGCACTGTTTCCCCATCGCCGGTTGCGTGGCCTACCGCGGCTATTACCAGCAGAGTCGCGCCCGTGGGGCCGCAGCGTTGCTCAAGCAGCGCGGCTTCGATACCTACCTGGGCGGCGTCGAAGCCTACTCGACCCTGGGCTGGTTCGACGATCCGATCCTCAACAGCATGCTGCGCTGGAGCGATGAGCGACTGATTGCGGTGATCTTCCATGAGCTGGCCCATCAGCAGCTGTATGTCAGCGACGACACCGCCTTCAATGAGTCCTTCGCCACCTTCGTCGAGCGCGAAGGCTCGCGTCAGTGGCGTGCGTCCCGTGGTTTGGCGCCCGCAGACCCGCACGGCAGCGCGCAACGCGAGCAGTTCACCGCGCTGGTCCTGGCCAGCCGAGCCCGATTGCAGCGGCTGTATGCCAGCGAGCTGCCGGTGCCGGCCATGCGCGCCGCCAAGCAGGCCGAGTTCGAGCGCCTGCGCGCCGACTACCGCGCGCTGCGCGATAGTCAGTGGGGCGGTGTCGGTCGCTACGATGCCTGGATCGAGGCGCCGCTGAACAACGCCAAGCTGCTGCCGTTCGGTCTCTACGATCGGTGGGTGCCGGCGTTCGCGGCATTGTTCGCCCAGGTGCAGGGTGATTGGGCGCTGTTCTACCGGCGCGTGGCCAGCCTGGGCGAGCTGCCGCTCGAGGCGCGAACCGAGGCGCTGCAAGCCTTGCAGGATGCCGGCTAGAACTTGCCGCAGGCTTGACCGGTCCAACGCCTACGAGTCCCGAAAACACAGGCGGTGTGCAATGAACAGATGGAGCGTGTTGTTGCTGTTGGCGCTGCTGAGTGGCGCGGCATTGGCGGCGCCGAAACCCTGCGAGGAGCTGAAGCAGGAGATCGAAGCGAAGATCCAGGCCGCCGGCGTGGTCAGCTACACCCTGGAGATCGTGGCTAACGACGAAGTGCATGACGAGAGTCTGGTGGTCGGCAGTTGCGAGGGCGGCAGCAAGAAGATCATCTACCAGAACAACGGCTAGACGCATGAGCTGGCAGCGCAGGGTAGTGGCAGCGGTCTTGACCGCGAAGGTCGTCAGGTCGACGCAACTGTGTGAGCTGACAGGTATTTCGCGGCCAAGGCCGCTCCTACCTATGACTCGCCCGGCGGCCTAAGTCATGAACGCCCGGTGCAGTTCGGCCAGGGACTGGAAGTAATAGCTCGGCGTCTCGGCCCGCAACTCCTCGGCGCTGCCGAAGCCATAGCCCACCGCCGCCGCATCCAGACCATTGCGCCGGGCGCCGATCAGGTCGTGTTTGCGGTCGCCGATCATCAGGCAGTCTGCCGCGCTCAGGCCTTCCTGCTCGAGCAGGTGGCGGATCAACTCGACCTTGTCGGTGCGCGTGCCGTCCAGCTCGCTGCCATAGATCAGCTTGAAGTGCCGGGCGAAGTCGAAATGCCGAGCGATCTCGGAGGCGAACACCGCCGGCTTGCTGGTGGCGATATACAGGGTGCGATTCTGCGCGAGCAGCAATTCCAGCAGCTCGCCAACCCCGTCGAACAGACGGTTCTCATACAGGCCGACTTCGGCGAAGCGTTCGCGATAATGCGCCACCGCCTGCCAGGCCGTGGCCTCGTCGAAGCCATAGGTTTGCATGAAGCACTGCAACAGCGGCGGGCCGATGAAGTGCTCCAGCGCCCGCAGATCGGGCTCGTCGATGCCCAGCCGGCTCAGGGCGAACTGCACCGAGCGGGTGATGCCCTCGCGCGGGTCGGTGAGGGTGCCGTCGAGGTCGAAGAGGATGGTCTGGTAGTGCATGGTTACCTAGTGGCCGGTGTGGCACGTTCAATCAGTCAATTTCGACGTCTGAGTTGCCGATACTGCGTTGCCGCTCCTCGCCATAGCCCGCTATGACTCGTCGCAGCGCCTGGTCTCGGAACCTCAGGCATCTGAACTTGAGTTAACCAACTAGCCGTACAGGCCACTAGTCGGCAGGTCTGCCTCGGCTCAGTTGGACGAGTAGCCTTCCATCAAATGCTGGTCCTTCAGGCGCACGTAGTTGGCGGCGCTGTAGCTGAAGTAGCTGCGCTCCTTCTCGCTCAACGGGCGCGCCTGCTTGGCCGGGCTGCCAACGTACAAATAGCCGCTCTCCAGGCGCTTGCCCGGCGGCACCAGGCTGCCGGCGCCGAGCACTACTTCGTCCTCGATCACTACCCCGTCCATGACGATGCTGCCCATGCCGATCAGCACCCGGTTGCCGACGTTGCAGCCGTGCAGGACGACCTTGTGGCCGATGGTCACATCGTCGCCGATGTTCAGCGGATAGCCGCCGGGGTTGAAGGGCCCGGCATGGGTGATGTGCAACACGCTGCCATCCTGCACGCTGGAGCGCTCGCCGATGCGGATGCTGTGCATGTCGCCGCGGATCACCACCAGCGGCCAGATCGAGCTGTCGTCGCCGATTTCCACATCGCCGAGGACCACGGCGGAAGCATCGACAAACACCCGCTCGCCGAGTAGCGGAGTGAACTGTTGGTAACTGCGTATCGACACGATAGAAACCTCTTAAGCTGCGGTAAGCGCTGATTGTAATTAAGATAGCGGGCATATCCGCTGACATCCTGGTCTTGCAGGCCCAGTGAAAGCGTAGCGAGCAAAGGTCAGGCAAGGCGAAAACAGCTGAGAAAGCGCAGTTTACGAGCTGTAAATGAGCATTTCGAAGCTGTTTTTAACGCTGCATGACCGAGCGCAGTAGTTTTCACCAGGCCTGCTTGGGAGCCTTTTGCTCCGCTGGGGGGTCACAGCATGCAACCCATTTCGATACAGGTGCCCTGCCTTGACTGCCAACAACCCCCTGCTGCACTCCTTCGACCTGCCACCTTATTCAGCTATCCGGCCCGAGCATGTCGAGCCGGCGGTGGATGCGATTCTCGCCGATAACCGCGCCGCGATTGGCGAACTCTTGAGTAAACAGTCTGGCACACCGAGCTGGGAGGGTCTGGTGCTGGTGCTCGATGAATTGCATGAGCGCCTCGGCCGCGCCTGGGGTCCGGTCAGCCACCTGAATGCAGTGTGCAACAGCCCCGAACTGCGCGCCGCCTACGAGGCTTGTCTGCCCAAGTTGTCCGAGTACTGGACCGAGCTGGGGCAGAACCGCGCGCTGTTCCAGGCCTACGACGCGCTGGCCAAGAGTCCGGCGGCGGTCGCTTTCGAGGTGGCGCAGACGACCATCCTGGAACACGCCCTGCGCGACTTCCACCTGTCCGGCATCGATCTGCCGGAAGCCGAGCAGCAGCGTTATGGCGCCATCCAGATGAAACTGTCCGAGCTGGCCAGCCGCTTCTCCAATCAGCTGCTCGATGCCACCCAGGCCTGGAGCAAGCACGTCAGCGATGAAGCGGCGCTGGCCGGCCTGACCGACTCGGCCAAGGCGCAGATGAAGCAGGCAGCGGAGGCCAAGAACCTCGACGGCTGGCTGATCAGCCTGGAGTTCCCCAGCTACTTCGCGGTGATGACCTATGCCGACGATCGCGCCCTGCGCGAAGAGCTGTACGCCGCCTACTGCACCCGCGCCTCGGACCAGGGGCCGAACGCCGGCCAGCACGACAACGGTCCGGTGATGGAGGAAATCCTCGGCCTGCGCCAGGAACTAGCCAAGTTGCTCGGCTTTGCCAGCTACGCCGAGCTGAGCCTGGCGACCAAGATGGCCGAAACCCCAGACCAGGTGTTGCACTTCCTGCGCGACCTGGCGCAACGCAGCAAACCCTTCGCCGCCCAGGACCTGCAGGAGCTGCAAGCCTTCGCCGCCGAGCAGGGCTGCGCCGATCTGCAGAGCTGGGACGTCGGTTACTACGGCGAGAAGCTGCGCGAGCAGCGCTATAGCATCTCCCAGGAAATCCTCCGCGCCTACTTCCCCATCGACAAGGTATTGAGCGGCCTGTTCGCCATAGTCGAGAAACTCTACGGTATCCAGATCGAGGAGCTCAGCGGCTTCGACGCCTGGCACCCGGAGGTGCGCCTGTTCCAGATCAGCGAGCACGGCGCGCCGCTTGGGCGTTTCTTCTTCGACCTCTATGCCCGCGCCAACAAGCGCGGTGGCGCCTGGATGGACGGCGCCCGCGACAAGCGCCGCGCCGCCTCGGGCGAGTTGATCAGCCCGGTGGCCAACCTGGTGTGCAACTTCACCCCGGCGGTCGGCGGTAAGCCGACGCTGCTGACCCACGACGAGGTCACCACCCTGTTCCACGAATTCGGCCACGGCCTGCACCACCTGCTGACCCGCGTCGAACATGCCGGCGCTTCGGGGATCAACGGCGTGGCCTGGGATGCGGTCGAACTGCCGAGCCAGTTCATGGAGAACTGGTGCTGGGAGCCGGAAGGCCTGGCGCTGATCTCCGGTCACTATGAGAGCGGTGAACCGCTGCCCCAGGACCTGCTGGACAAGATGCTGGCGGCGAAGAACTTCCAGTCCGGGCTGATGATGGTGCGCCAGCTGGAGTTCTCGCTGTTCGACTTCGAGCTGCACGCCAGCCACGGCGACGGCCGCAGCGTGCTTGAGGTGCTCGAAGGCATCCGCGACGAGGTCTCGGTGCTGCGACCGCCGGCCTACAACCGCTTCCCCAACAGCTTCGCGCACATCTTCGCCGGCGGTTACGCGGCCGGTTACTACAGTTACAAGTGGGCCGAGGTGCTGTCCGCCGATGCCTTCTCCCGGTTCGAGGAGGAAGGGGTGTTCAACGGCGCCACCGGCCGCGCCTTCCGCGAGGCGATCCTCGCCCGTGGCGGCTCGCAGGAACCCATGCAGCTGTTCGTCGACTTCCGTGGTCGTGAGCCGCGCATCGACGCCCTGCTCCGCCACCTCGGTCTGAGTCAGGAGGCCGCATGAGCGATGCACCCGTCAATGTGACCAAGAAACGCTTTATCGCCGGCGCCGTGTGCCCGGCGTGCAGCGCCATGGACAGCATCAAGATGTGGGACGAAGACGGCGTGCCGCACCGCGAGTGCGTGAGCTGCGGCTATGTCGATACCCTCAATGCCCAGGGTCAGTCGGTGCCCAAGGAACTGGGCACGCGGGTCAGCGCCGCGCCGGCCAAGCCCGCCGATAGCAAGGTGCAGGCGGTGCAGTTCTTCCCCAACCCCAAGCTGAAGAAACCCACGGAGTAATATCCGGGCAGCATGTGGCCAAGCCCGCCCCGATCTGGGTTCAGTCCAGATTTATCCAGGTGGGCTGTCGATTTGCGAGTCGTGTAAACGACTAACTGGGAGTCACCGCCATTCCCGACGGCGACTGGATTCGACCAGGAGAACTGCCATGTCGCGCATACAAAGGATCAACCCCTGCCTGTGGTTCGATGACCAAGCCGAACAGGCCGTCGCGTTGTACCTGTCCATCTTCGCCCATTCGCGGATCGTCAGCCTCTCGCGCTACGGCGAAGCGGGGCGCGAACTCCACGGCAAGGCGCCGGGCACGGTGATGGCCGTGGCGTTCGAACTGGATGGCCAGGCCTTTACCGCACTCAACGGCGGACCGGTGTTCCGCTTTAACGAGGCCATCTCGCTGCAGGTCAATTGCCAGACCCAGGACGAAGTGGACCACTACTGGGACGCGCTTTGTGCGGGCGGCGATCCGGCTGCGCAACAGTGCGGCTGGCTCAAGGATCGCTATGGCCTGTCCTGGCAGATCGTGCCCAGCGTGTTGCCGGAGCTGCTCAGCGACCCCGACCCGAGCAAGTCGCAACGGGTCATGACGGCGCTGCTGCAGATGCGCAAGCTCGACATCGCCACGCTGCAACAGGCGTACGCCGGTTAGCTTGGTGGCCTGGACAATTCGAGGACGCTTGTTGCGGATTGCGCTGGCGCTTCTCCGGGCTAGCAGGGCTGGGTGGATGGAAAAGCGTTATCTACCCTACGATGCTACAGACCTTGCACATGATCCTAGGGTCTGTTGCCGTTTCATTGCGAGCCGCGTTGCCGCGAGAAATGGCCCCCGATTAGGCGCAGGACGCAGGTAATGGTCATTCCCTTGCCAAGTCCTGCAACAACAGCGGGGGCCATTTCCCGCGCAACCCGAAGGGCCGGGCCTGTTTTTGCGCGATGCGGCGTTTCTCGTCGCTCATTTGGAACAACCAAACCGCGCTCCTCGTGCCTTGCCTCGCGCAAAAACAGGCTACGGCGCGGCCGCGAATGAAACGGCAACAGACCCTAGGGTCTACGGCCTGGGCAGGGGATGCTGGCGGCAGGCGACGGCAGGTACTTGGTTAGAGGGTAAAATAACTGTATTTATATACAGTATTTTGCCGGAGTCGCCCATGTCCGTTTCCCTACCGCCGCGCGGTCGCGGTACCGCCAGCAACCCGCATAACCGTTTCGCGCCGACCCGTGCGGTGGCCGAGGACGACGGCTGGTTTCAGGACGAGACGCCGCCGTCGCGCGCCACCGAAGTGCGCAGCGAGATCGCCAAGAGCGTCATCACCCGCAACAACTCGCCGGATGTCGGTTTCGACCGTTCGGTAAACCCCTATCGTGGCTGCGAGCACGGCTGTATCTACTGCTTCGCCCGGCCCAGCCACGCCTATTGGGACATGTCGCCGGGCATCGATTTCGAAACCCGGCTGATCGCCAAGACCAACCTGGCCAGCCGCCTGGAAGAACAATTGCAGAAGCCCGGCTACGTGCCGCAGCCAATCGCCCTGGGCATCAACACCGATGCCTACCAGCCGATCGAGCGCGAGCAGCGCCTGACCCGCCAGGCCCTGGAAATTCTCCTGCGCTACAAGCATCCGCTGCACATCATCACCAAGGGTTCGCTGATCCTGCGCGACCTCGACCTGCTCAGCGAGCTGGCCAGTCAGCGCCTGGTCAGCGTGGCCTTCAGCCTGACCACGCTCGACGACGAACTGAAACGCATCATGGAGCCGCGCGCCGCCTCGCCGGGGGCCCGCTTGCGCGCCATGCGCACGCTGCACGAGGCAGGTGTGCCGGTCAGCGTGATCTGCGCACCGATGATTCCGATGATCAACGACATGGAGCTGGAGCGCCTGCTCGAGGCCGCTCGTGATGCCGGCGCGCGCTCGGCCGGTTATGTGCTGCTGCGTCTGCCGCGGGAAATCGCCGAGTTGTTCGAGGAGTGGTTGCAGGCGCACTTCCCCGCGCGCGCTGCCCATGTGATGAGCCTGATCCGCCAGTCGCGCGGCGGCAAGCACTACGACAGCCGCTTTGGCAGTCGCATGCGCGGCGAAGGCCAGTTCGCCGACTTGCTGGCCCAGCGCTTTCGCCTCGCCAGTCGCAAGCTGGGTCTGGATCGTCGTGACACCCAGGGTCTGGACTGCTCGCAATTCTGCCCGCCGGGTGCTCAGCTGAGCCTGCTTTGAGCATGAGGTGCCGTGGCGCATTGATGGTAGTGGGACTTCGCCGTCTCGCTGCGACTAAGAATTGCTCTGTCGTGGAAACTGGTTGACTCATTCGCGCTTGCGATTGGCCGTGATGTGTTAGAACTTGAATAACTCACGCGTTAACTGACCACCCAGCCATGACCCGTACAGCCCGTGTACCCGACCCCTCCTTCGAGTTGATGGATGATCACGAAGGCCACTCGCTGATCTATCGTCAGCATGGCTTTCCCTGCCCGCTGGTACGTTGGCATTTCCACAAGGAGTACGAGCTGCACCTGATCACGGCCAGCTCGGGCAAGGTGTTTATCGGTGACTACATTGGCAATTTTTCCCCCGATAGCCTGTTCCTTACCGGGCCCAACCTGCCGCACAACTGGATCAGCCAGGCCGCCGAGGGCGAGGAATTCGCCGAGCGCGACATGCTGGTCAATTTCACCGACAAGGTACTGGACCGCGGCATCGCGGTGTTCGACGAGCTGAAAAGCCTGGCACCGTTGCTGGCGCGGGCGCAGTTCGGCATCGAGTTCCGCGATCCGCGCTGCATCCGCGAGGCGCGGCAGCTGCTGCAGAAGATCGCCGACTCCCAGGGCGCCACCCGCCTCGGCCACTTCTTCATCCTCCTCGAACTGCTGGCCGCCAGCGAGGACTACCAGCTGCTCTCCGGCCGGCTCCCCACGCAACCGGCTGATGAACTGCATGTCGACCGCATCAACCGCGCGGTGGACTACATCTTCCAACGCTATGCTCAGGACCTGAGCCAGGAAGAGGTAGCGGAGTATTTGGGCATGACCCCGACCTACTTCTCACGCTTCTTCAAGCACGCCACCGGGCGCGGCTTCGTCGAGTTCGTCAATCGCCTGCGGGTGAGCAAATCCTGCGAGCTGTTGAGCAAGAGCGACATGCCAGTGACCGATATCTGCTTCGAGTCCGGCTTCAGCAATATTTCCAACTTCAACCGACGCTTCCATGCGCTCAAGGGCATGACGCCCTCCGACTACCGCAAGCAGGTGGCGCAGCGGTTGACCGAGCAAAACCTGTACTGATTTGCCGGTGAGCTCGCTGGATTTGCCCGATTTTATTGACCTGCAGCAGGATTTTCTGGGTTTCGCACTGATTATTCAGTGCAAAAACGTATCGGTTTAGGTGCAGCCAAGGATTTGTTCGAGGCTGACTCTGGGGGTGTAATGCAGGTCGACTAATACAAAAACAATATCGATCTCCGGTCGCTGTAGCGACGCAGGAGAGGAGTTCAAAACAATGAACCATTCAGCTAAAGCCTTAGTGACTGTTTCCTGCCTGTCCCTGTCGGCGTTCGCCTTCGCCGCGGAAACCCTGACCATCGCCACGGTCAACAACAGCGACATGATCCGCATGCAGCGGCTCTCGAAAACCTTCGAAGCACAGCACCCGGAGATCGACCTGAAGTGGGTGGTGCTCGAAGAGAATGTCCTGCGCCAGCGCCTGACCACCGATATCGCCACCAAGGGTGGTCAGTTCGACGTGCTGACCATCGGCATGTACGAAGCCTCGCTGTGGGGCGAGAAAGGCTGGCTTGAGCCAATGACCGACCTGCCGGCCGACTATGCGCTCGATGATGTCTTCCCCTCCGTGCGCGAAGGCCTGTCGGTCAAGGGCACGCTGTACGCCCTGCCGTTCTACGCCGAAAGCTCGATCACCTACTACCGCACCGACCTGTTCGAGCAGGCGGGGCTGAGCATGCCCGACTACCCGACCTGGGAGCAGATGGGCGAGTTCGCCGCCAAGCTGCACAAGCCGGAGCAGGAGCAATACGGTATTTGCCTGCGTGGCAAGGCCGGCTGGGGCGAGAACATGGCGCTGATCAGTACCGTGGCCAACGCTTACGGTGCGCGCTGGTTCGACGAGCAATGGCAGCCCGAATTCACCGGCAGCGAGTGGAAGCAGGCGCTGAACTTCTACGTCGACACCATGAAGCATTACGGCCCGCCGGGCGCTTCCAGCAACGGCTTCAACGAGAACCTGGCGCTGTTCAACAGCGGCAAGTGTGCGCTGTGGGTGGATGCCAGCGTGGCGGGCTCCTTCGTCACCGACAGCAGCCAGAGCAAGATTGCCGACCAGGTTGGCTTCAGCCATGCGCCACAGCAGGTCACCGACAAGGGTTCGGCCTGGTTGTATTCCTGGGCGCTGGGGATTCCCACCAGCTCCAAGTCCAAGGCCGCGGCCAAGCTCTTCAGCGCCTGGGCCACTTCCCAGGAGTACGCCAAGCTGGTCGCCGAGACCGATGGCGTGAGCAACGTGCCGCCTGGCACCCGCGCCTCGACCTATAGCGATGCCTACATGGCCGCCGCGCCGTTCGCCAAGGTCACGCTGGAATCCTTGAAGCAGGCCGACCCGGCGAATCCGACGCTCAAGCCGGTGCCCTATGTCGGTATTCAGTTGGTCACCATTCCTGAGTTCCAGGCCATCGGTACCCAGGTCGGTATGCAGTTCACCGCAGCGCTCACCGGCCACATGTCGGTCGACCAGGCGCTCATGGCGGCCCAGCAGTCCACAGCGCGTGAGATGAAACGCGCGGGCTATCCGAAGTAGCCCACCTCTCATAGGCCGTCCAGGCACCGCGCATACAGCCCTGAATGCCGGTGTCCGACCGTCTGTTCTTGCCGAATCAACACGGAGTCGCCATGACTACTTCGACCCTCGACACGCACCTGAAAAGTGCGCCCGCGACTGCCGGCGGTAAGCGCCGCCCGCTCAAGCCTGGCTGGTTTCTGGTCAGCCCCTCAGTGGCCCTGCTGCTGCTGTGGATGATCATCCCCCTGGGCATGACCATCTATTTCTCGCTGATTCGTTACAACCTGCTGTACCCCGGCGAGAACCAGTTCGTCGGTCTGGAGAACTTCGAATACTTCCTCACCGACGCCGGCTTTATGCCGGGTGCGCTCAATACCCTGACCCTGGTCGGCAGCGTGCTGCTGATCAGCGTGGTGTTCGGCGTGCTGATCGCCGCGCTGCTGGAAGCCTGTGAGTTCTGGGGCCGGGGCATCGTGCGGGTGCTGCTGATTTCGCCCTTCTTCATCATGCCGACGGTCAGTGCGCTGGTGTGGAAGAACCTGATCTTCCATCCGGTCTCCGGGATCCTCGCCGCCATCTGGAAGTTCTTCGGCGCGCAACCGGTGGACTGGCTGGCGCAGCATCCGTTGCTGTCGATCATCTTCATCGTGTCCTGGCAGTGGCTGCCGTTCGCCATCCTGATCCTGATGACCGCCATGCAGTCGCTGGATCAGGATCAGAAGGAGGCCGCGCGCCTCGATGGTGCCGGGCCCATCGCGATCTTCTGGCACCTGACCCTGCCGCACCTGGCCCGGCCGATCGCCGTGGTGGTGATGATCGAGACGATCTTCCTGCTCTCGGTGTTCGCCGAAATCTTCACCACCACCAGCGGCGGCCCCGGTTTCGAGTCCACTAACCTGGCCTACCTGATCTACAACCATGCGCTGCTGCAATTCGACGTCGGCATGGCATCCGCTGGCGGGTTGATCGCGGTGGTCATCGCCAACCTCGCGGCGATCGTGCTGATCCGAATGATCGGCAAGAACCTCACCAACCAGTAATGAGGCTTTGATCATGCTCACGCTTAAACAATCCCGTCGCCTGCAGAGTGTGCTGGTCGGCACTTCATCCTGGGCTATCGCAGCGCTGATTTTCTTCCCGATCCTGTGGATGATCCTCACCAGCTTCAAGACCGAGATCGATGCGTTCGCCACGCCGCCGCAGTTCTTCTTCACGCCGACGCTGGAGAACTACCTGCTGATCAATGAGCGCAGTGATTACTTCAGCTTCGCCTGGAATTCGCTGCTGATTTCCTCCGTGGCGACCCTGCTGTGCATGCTTATCGCGGTGCCAGCGGCTTACTCCATGGCGTTCTTCGAGAGCCGCCACACCAAGCGCACGCTGCTGTGGATGCTGTCGACCAAGATGCTGCCACCGGTGGGCGTGCTGATGCCGATCTACCTGATCTGCCAGAACCTGGGCCTGCTCGATTCACGCATTGCGCTGATCGTCATCTACACCCTGATCAACCTGCCGATCGTGGTCTGGATGATTTACACCTACTTCAAGGACATCCCCGTCGACATCCTTGAAGCCGCACGCCTGGACGGCGCCACCACCCTGCAGGAGATCGGTCGCGTGCTGCTGCCGATCGCCCGCGGCGGCCTGGCCTCGACCATGTTGCTGTCGTTGATCCTGTGCTGGAACGAGGCGTTCTGGTCGCTCAACCTGACCTCCTCGGCCGCCGCCCCGCTCACCGCGCTGGTCGCGTCCTACTCCAGTCCAGAAGGCCTGTTCTGGGCCAAGCTCTCGGCGGTTTCGACCCTGGCTTGTGCGCCCATCCTGATCTTCGGCTGGATCAGCCAAAAACAACTCGTACGCGGCCTGTCCTTCGGCGCAGTCAAGTAACAAGAGGATTTTCCCATGGCAGATTTGAAGATTCGTAACCTGAAAAAAGGCTTCGACGGCACCGCCATCATCAAGGGCATCGACCTGGACGTACGCGACCGCGAGTTCGTCGTGTTCGTCGGTCCGTCCGGCTGCGGCAAGTCCACCCTGCTGCGGTTGATCGCCGGGCTCGAGGAAGTCAGCAGCGGCACCATCGAACTCGACGGTAAGGACATCACCGACATGGCCCCGGCCAAGCGCGACCTGGCCATGGTGTTCCAGACCTACGCCCTGTACCCGCACATGACCGTGGGCAAGAACCTGTCCTTCGCCCTCGACCTGGCCGGTGTGGCCAAGAGCGAGGTCAAGGAAAAGGTGCAGAACGCTGCGCGCATCCTCGAGCTGGAGCCGCTGCTCGAGCGCAAGCCCAAGCAGCTCTCCGGCGGCCAGCGCCAGCGCGTGGCCATCGGCCGCGCCATCGTGCGTAACCCGAAGATCTTTCTGTTCGACGAGCCGCTGTCCAACCTCGACGCCGCCCTGCGCGTGCAGACCCGACTGGAGCTGGCGCGCCTGCACCAGGAGCTGCAGGCGACCATGATCTACGTGACCCACGACCAGGTCGAAGCCATGACCCTGGCCGACAAGGTGGTGGTGCTCAACGGCGGACGTGTCGAGCAGGTCGGCTCGCCGATGGAGCTCTATCACCAGCCGGCCAACCTGTTCGTTGCCGGGTTCCTCGGCACACCGAAGATGGGCTTCCTGCGTGGCCAGGCCGGCAAGGCCGACGGCGCCGCCTGCGAGGTGAAGCTGGAGTGCGGCGCGCAGCTAAGCCTGCCGTTGGCCGCTGGCGGCCTCGCCGCGGGCAGCCCGGTGACCCTGGGCGTGCGTCCCGAGCACTTCAATATAGTGCCGGCCGGCCAAGGCCAGCTGCGGGTTACCGCCGATGTCAGCGAGCGTCTGGGCAGCGACACCTACTGCCACGTGCGCACGGCCTCCAAGGAGATGCTGACCATTCGGGTGCGTGGCGATTTCGCTCCGCGCTCTGGCGAAACCCTGGAACTGGCGTTCGATCCGGCGCATTGCCACCTCTTCGATGCCGATGGCCAGGCCATTGCCAAACGACTCCAGCAGGCGGCCTGAGGCCGCCCGTGAGACCCGCTTAGGAAGCTCAGATGAAACTCAATCGCCAGCATCTCGAACAGCTGGCGGCGCCTATCGCGCTGCCCGCCTACCGTGCCGATACGACCCAGCAGGGCATCGCCCACATCGGCGTCGGCGGCTTCCACCGCGCCCATGAAGCGATCTACACCGAGGCCCTGATGAACCAGGGCGAAGCCCTCGACTGGAGCATCTGCGGCGTCGGCCTGCGCGGCGCGGATCGCGCCATGCGCGATGCCCTGGCCGGGCAGGATTACCTCTACACCCTGGTCGAGCTGGGCGACGACGTGCGCAACGCGGTGCAAGTGGTTGGCGCCATCAGTGGCATGCTGCTGGCCGAGGATTCGCCGCAGGCGCTGATCGACAAACTGGCCGATCCGGCGATCCGCATCGTCTCGCTGACCATCACCGAAGGCGGCTACTGCATGGACGACAGCAGCGGCGAGTTTCTCGCCGAGCTGCCCGACATCCAGCACGACCTGGCCCATCCCGAGGCCCCGCGCAGCGTCTTCGGCTTTCTCTGCGCGGCCTTGGCCAAGCGTCGCGCCGTCGGCACCCCGGCCTTTACCCTGATGTCCTGCGATAACCTGCCGCACAACGGTGCGGTGACGCGCAAGGCGCTGCTCAGCTTCGCCGGTCTGGCTGACCCCGAGCTGGCAGCCTGGATCGAGGCCAACGTCAGTTTCCCCAATGCCATGGTCGACCGCATCACCCCCATGACCAGTGACGCGCACCGCCGGCAACTGGCCGAGCGCCACGGCATCGAGGACGCCTGGCCGGTGGTCTGCGAGCCCTTCGTGCAGTGGGTGCTGGAGGACAAGTTCGTCAACGGTCGGCCGGCCTGGGAAAAGGTCGGGGTGCAGTTCACCGACGACGTTACGCCCTACGAAGAGATGAAGATCAAGCTGCTCAACGGCAGCCATCTGGCGCTGACCTACCTGGGCTTTCTCAAGGGTTATCGCTTCGCGCACGAGACCATGAACGATCCGTTGTTGCGGCGTTTCGTGCGGACCTTCATGGACCTGGATGTCACCCCGCAACTGGCGCCGGTGCCGGGCATCGACCTGGATGTGTACAAGGACACGCTGATCGAGCGTTTCTCCAACCAGGCCATCGCCGATCAACTGGAGCGGATCTGCTCCGATGGTTCGTCGAAGCTGCCCAAGTTCATCGTGCCGACCCTCAACCGGCTGATCGCCGACGGCCAGCCGCTCGAGCGCGTCGCGCTGGTGGTAGCGGCCTGGGCGCTGTACCTCGAAGGCGTCGATGAGCGTGGTGAGCGCTTCAACATCGTCGACCCGCGTGCAGACTATTGCCAGGCGCTGGTCGCCGAGCGTGAGCAGATCAGCGTCAAGCTGCTGGGGGCCGAGGCGATCTTCGGCACGGCGATCCCACAGTCGGCGGCGTTCGTCGCGGCCTTCCAGCGCAACCTCGACAGCCTGCGCAGCCAGGGCGTGAGCGCCACCCTGCAAACCCTGCTCGGTTAAGCCACCAGGAGCCCCCATATGTCCAGCCTGCTCGAACAACTGAAAGTGCAGAGCCTGGGCTGAATTCACGGGATCAGACGCGTATGTTTCTAGGCATCGATTGCGGAACCCAGGGCACCAAGGCGCTGGTGCTGGACGCCGACAGCGGCCGGGTACTCGGCGAAGGCAGTGCCGCGCACCGGCTGATCAGCGCGGCTAACGGCAAGCGCGAGCAGCAGCCGGCCGATTGGCTGCTGGCGTTCGAGCAGGCCACCCGCGCCGCCCTGGAGCAGGCCGGGGTGCCCGGCAGCGCCATTCTCGCGGTCGGCGTATCCGGTCAACAGCACGGCCTGGTGTTGCTCGATGAGCACGGCGAGGTGCTGCGGCCGGCCAAGTTGTGGTGCGATACCGAATCGACGCCGCAGAATCGGCGCCTGCTCGACTACCTCGGCGGCGAGGCGGGTTCGCTGGAGCGTCTGGGCGTGGCCATTGCGCCTGGTTACACGGTGTCCAAACTGCTCTGGACCCAGGAGCAGCACCCTGACGTCTTCGCGCGCATCGCCCATATCCTGCTGCCCCACGACTACCTCAACTACTGGCTGAGCGGCCGTTACTGCAGCGAGTATGGCGATGCTTCCGGCACCGGCTATTTCGATGTGCGTCGGCGCCGCTGGGATAGCGCCTTGCTCGAGCATATCGATCCGTCGGGGCGCTTGGTGGCGGCCCTACCGGAGCTCATCGAGTCAGGTCGCTGCCTCGGCCCGCTGCGCCCGCAAGTCGCCCAGCGCCTGGGGCTCAACCCGCGTGCGCTGGTGGCCAGCGGCGGTGGTGACAACATGATGGGGGCCATCGGCACCGGCAACATTCGCCCCGGTGCGATCACCATGAGCCTGGGCACATCCGGCACCCTGTACGCCTATGCCGAGCAGCCGCAGGTCAGCCCGCAGCCGCAGGTCGCCAGTTTCTGCTCGTCCTCCGGCGGCTGGCTGCCGTTGATCTGCACCATGAACCTGACCAACGCCACGGGCGCCATCCAGCAACTGCTGGACCTGGACCTGGCCAGCTTCGGCGCCCTGGTGGCACAAGCGCCGATCGGCGCCGAGGGGGTACTGATGTTGCCGTTCCTCAATGGCGAACGGGTGCCGCCATTGCCGAATGCCAGCGCCAGCCTGTTCGGCATGACCAGCGACAACCTGACCCGCGCCAACCTCTGCCGGGCGGTGGTCGAGGGCACCAGCTTCGGCCTGCGCTATGGCCTCGATCTGTTGCGCGCCAGCGGTATCGAATGCCGCAGCATCCGCTTGATCGGTGGCGGCGCCAATAGTCCGATCTGGCGACAGATCGTCGCCGACATCATGGCCACCCCGCTGGTCTGTCCGCGGCATAGCGAGGCGGCGGCGCTCGGTGCGGCGATTCAGGCGGCCTGGAGCCTGGCGCGTGAACAGGGGCGCAGCACCAGCCTGGACGAGTTGTGTGCGACCTGCGTCAGCCTCGATGAGAGCCGCGCAACCGAGCCGGACCCTGAGCGCAGTGCGCGCTACGAGCTGGTGTACCAGCGCTATCGCGAGCAGGTGCAACAGCTGCAATAAATGCCCGGCGGCGGGTCTGCCAGCCAGACGCGCCACGCCGAACCCGAATGTCCTGTGCGCTGCGGCGCCTTTCCCCGATGCGGAGACGGTTATGTATCTAGTGTGTGGTGAAGCCCTGTTCGATGTCTTCAGCCTGGAGGCCGGCGCGCGCAGCAGTCAGCTGGATTTGCAGGCGATTGCTGGCGGCTCGCCGTTCAATGTCGCGGTCGGTTTGCGCCGTCTGGGCATCGACTCGGCCCTGTTCGCCGGGATATCCAGCGACTTCCTCGGTGCCCGGCTGCGCCGGGTGTTGCAGGAGGAAGGGGTGAGCGAGCGCTACCTGGTCGACAGCGACGCGCCAACCACCCTGGCGATGGTCGCGGTCGACACCCAGGGCGTGCCGCACTACAGCTTTCGCGGCGAGGGCTGCGCCGATCGGCAGCTGCGCACTGAGCATCTGCCGGCACTCGATATGCGGGTGCGCGGCATCCATGTCGGCTCTTACTCCCTGGTGGTGACGCCCATCGCCGATACCCTGTTCGAACTGGTGCGGCGCGAGGGCGATCAGCGCCTGATCAGCCTCGATCCCAACGTGCGCCTCGGGGTCGAGCCCAGCATCGAGCTGTGGCGCCAGCGCATCGAGGCCTTCGCCGCCCAGGCGCACCTGATCAAGGTCAGCGAGGAAGACCTGGCGCTGCTCTACCCGCAGCGCAAGCCCGAGGAGGTCGTCAGCCAGTGGCTCGCTCAGCGTTGTCAGCTGGTGTTCCTCACCCACGGCAGCGACGGTGCCAGCGTGCACAGCCGCCAGCACGGGCATTGGTCGGTGCCGGCGCAGGCGGTGCAGACCCGCGATACCGTCGGCGCCGGTGACACCTTCCAGGCCGCGCTGCTCGCCTACCTGAGCCGGCATGGGCTGGATAGCCCGGCGGCGCTGGCCGAGCTGTCCCGCGGGCACATCGAGGCAATGCTCGGCTACGCCGTGCGCGCAGCCGCAGTGACCTGCTCGCGGGTCGGGCCGGATCTGCCCTACGCCCATGAGCTGGAACAGCCATGAGCCAGGCCGCGGCCTCACCCTTTTTTGCATCCACGTCCGCAGGAGTCGTTATGCAGTACCCCCAGTCACCGTTCGATGTTACCCAGTTGCCCAGTTGGCAGGCCCTCGCTGCGCACCGCGAGAGCCTTGGCAGTTTCAGCATGCGCGAGGCATTCGCCGAGCAGCCTGAGCGTTTCGACGAATTCTCCCTTAAAGACTGCGGGCTGTTCCTCGACTACTCGAAAAACCTGATCACCACCCAGACCCGCGAGTTGCTGGTCGGACTGGCGCGCGAAGCGGGTCTGGAGCGTGCGATTCACGCGCTGTACGACGGTGCGCTGGTCAACGCTTCGGAGCGTCGCCCGGCCCTGCATACGGCTCTACGCCGACCGATTGGCGACAAGGTGCTGGTCGATGGGGTGGATGTGATGCCCGAGGTGCATCGCGTGCTCAATCAAATGACCGAGTTGGTCGGACGGGTGCATGACGGCCTGTGGCGTGGCTACAGCGAAAAGCCGATCACCGATGTGGTCAACATCGGCATCGGCGGCTCCTTCCTCGGACCGCAGCTGGTATCCGAAGCCCTCTTGCCTTTCGCCCAGCGCGGTGTGCGCTGCCATTATCTGGCCAATATCGATGGTAGCGAGTTCCACGAGCTGTCGGCCAAGCTGCGCGCGGAAACCACCCTGTTCATTGTCTCGTCGAAAACCTTCAACACCCTGGAAACCCTGAAGAACGCCCAGGCGGCGCGCGGCTGGTACCTGGCCCAGGGCGGCACCGAGGGCGAGCTGCACCGCCACTTCATCGCGGTGTCGAGCAATACGCCCGCGGCAGTGGCCTTCGGCATTCGTGAGGAGAACATTCTGCCGATGTGGGACTGGGTCGGTGGTCGCCACTCGCTGTGGTCGGCGATCGGCATGCCGATTGCCATGTCGATCGGCATGTCCAACTTCAAGGAGCTGCTGTCCGGTGCCTACCGCATGGACCAGCACTTCCAGAACGCGCCGTTCGAACGCAACATGCCCGTACTGCTGGCCTTGCTGGGCATCTGGTATGGCAATTTCTGGGGCGCGCAGAGCCAGGCGATCCTGCCGTACGACCACTATTTGCGCAATATCACCAAGCACCTGCAGCAACTGGACATGGAGTCCAACGGCAAGCGCGTGCGTCAGGACGGCAGCGCCGTGGATTTCCCTACCGGCCCGGTGATCTGGGGCGGGGTCGGCTGCAATGGCCAGCACGCCTATCACCAGCTGCTGCACCAGGGCACCCAGTTGATTCCGGCGGATTTCATCGTGCCGGTGAGCAGCTATAACCCGGTCGCCGATCACCACCAGTGGCTGTTCGCCAACTGCCTGTCGCAGAGCCAGGCATTGATGCTCGGCAAGACCCTGCATGAGGCCGAGGGGGAACTGCGTGGCCAAGGCCTGGGCGAAGACGAAGTGCAGCGCCTGGCAGCACACAAGGTGGTCCCGGGCAACCGGCCGAGCAACACCCTGGTGATGGAACGAGTCAGTCCGCGCCGGCTCGGCGCCTTGATTGCGCTGTATGAGCACAAGGTGTTCGCCCAGAGCGTGATCTGGGGCACCAACGCCTTCGATCAGTGGGGCGTGGAACTGGGCAAGCAGCTGGGCAAGGGCGTGTATTCACGTCTGGTCGGCAGCGAGACAGGTGCCGCCGAAGATGGCTCGACCCAGGGTTTGATCGACTTCTTCCGCGGTCGTCATCGTGGCTGATAGGACGCCGCCAAGCCTGAAGTAAAACGCGGCCGCGTCCCCCTCAAGTCGTTACCTGTGCGCAAAGCCGAGCGATTCGTCGCTCGGTAAGGGGGGCTGTGCGCCTGAATAACCCGCAACAAGCCGTCGCTTCGGCGGTTATCCGCAGCACCTCACACAATAAAAACAATCAGGAGTAATCATGCAGATCAGTCTCAACCCTCGGTCATCGCGTCTACCCGGCGCTGTACGCGTCGCCCCCTACCTGCTGGCCCTGACCCTGGCTTTGCCCCAGGTCCAGGCCCTGGAGTTCACCGGCTATGTGCGCAGCGGTGTGGGTAGTGCGGACGGCAATGGCAGTCAGTCCTGCTTCCAATTGCCCGGCGCCCAATCGAAATATCGCCTGGGCAACGAATGCGAGCAGTATTCCGAGCTCGACCTGCGTCAGGATCTATTGACCCTGGATGACGGCTCGGTGGTGAGTGTCGAGGCCATGGCGCAGTTGTTCAACGAGTACGGCCATACGCCTGAGTTCACCGGCGAGCATGGTTTTACCCGGATGAACCAGATGTTCGCCGAATGGAGCAAGGTGCCGGCGCTCAATGGCGGTTCGCTGTGGGCCGGACGACGCTTCTACAAGCGCAACGACATCCATATCTCCGACTTCTTCTACTGGAACCAGAGCGCCACCGGCGCCGGTGTGGAGGACTATGAGCTGGGTGGCCTGAAGTACAGCTACGCCTTCTCGCGCAAGGACAGTGTGTTCCAGCAGGAGTACATCAACCGTCACGACTTCAACGTGGCCGGCTTTGATACCAATCCGGGGGGTGAGCTTGAGTTTGGCTTGAGCTATATCGACAAGCCGCGCCATATCGAAGGCGCCTACAGCGGCTGGTCGATCACCGCTCAGCATAAGCAGAAGGATGTTTTCGGCTCCGGCGCCAACAACACCTTGGCCCTGCAGTACGGTGCAGGCCCCGGTACTGCGCTGGGCTCTACCGGCGATGTCAACCTGGACGACAGCGCCAAACGCTATCGCTTGGTCGAGTTCTTCGATTGGCAGATGACTCCGCGTATCGGTGGGCAGTTTCAGGTGGTCTACCAGAAGGACAAGCAAATGGACCAGAGCTACCAGAACTGGTTGTCGGTGGGTGGGCGGACTACCTATGCCTTCACCGAGCAGTTCAAGCTGATTGGCGAACTGGGTCGTGATCAGGTCCAGGCGCCTGGCGGCACGCGCAAGCTGACCAAGTTCACCATCGCCCCGACCTGGTCGCCGGCCGGCCCTGGTTTCTGGGTACGCCCCGAGTTCCGCCTGTATTACACCTATGCCACCTGGAACCAGGCGGCGCAGCGTGCAGCCAGTGAATTGGCTGCAGGTTCTGCCTTGTCCGACAGCGGTGCCTTCGAGACCGCGCTGCACGGCTCCAACTTCGGTGCGCAGGTCGAATACTGGTGGTGATAGCCAGCTACGCTAGCGGCTAGACTGTGGCGCTTGCCTGGTGCGCCGACCACCCAGCCAGGGGCTGCCGTTGAGCATCTCCTGGCCGGGTTGTATCTGGGAGCGCGGGTGACTATTGGATGGGCGCGCGGTGACCGAAGGTTCGCGGCGTGTGTCCACTTAGGGTATGTAACAACCTGCCCAGGTCATCCACCACGCCGGGCGATTGTGATTTCCGCAGTTTTATTGAGGTTGCCAGTATGGATAACGAACAGCACAGCGCCACGACCGTGCCCGAGAGCGCCGAGGAGGCGCTACAACATATCGTCGAGGGCTTTCGGCGCTTTCGCGAAGAGGTCGTGCCGCAGCAACAGGCACTGTTCAAGAAGCTCGCCCATGAACAGACGCCGCGGGCGATGTTCATCACCTGTGCCGACTCGCGCATCGTTCCCGAGCTGATCACCCAGAGTGACCCCGGCGACCTGTTCGTCGCCCGCAACGTCGGCAACGTGGTGCCGCCCTACGGGCAGATGATGGGCGGGGTGTCCACGGCCATCGAGTTCGCGGTGATGGCGCTCGGCGTGCACCACATCATCATCTGCGGGCATTCCGACTGCGGTGCGATGAAGGCGGTGCTCGACCCCGAGACCCTGAGGCGCATGCCGACAGTCAAGGCCTGGCTGCGCCATGCCGAAGTGGCCAAGACCGTAGTCGCGGACAATTGCGGCTGCGCCGATCACACCACCCTCGGCATCCTCACCGAGGAAAACGTCGTGGCCCAACTCGACCACCTGCGCACCCACCCCTCGGTGGCCTCGCGCCTGGCCAGCGGCCAGTTGTTTATCCACGGTTGGGTGTATGACATCGAGACCGGTGACATCAAGGCCTATGACGCCGAGCAATGTACGTTCCGCCTGATCGGTAACGGCCCGCTGCCGATGGCCACGCCCCGCGCGCGTTACCCGCACGCCTGAAGCCCGGGCGACTCAGGAAGCTTCGCGCGGTTCCCGAAGGGCCTTCAGTGCAGGCCGGGTGTGCAACCCGGTCGTGCTGAACCACCCTGGGTTGGACATCCCGCGCTTAACCGGCAGCGCGGGTCTGGTCCAGCACCAACTCGACACCCAATTGGCCCGACAGGCAGGGCCAGCGCTTCCAGGCCGCTTCGGTGTGTGGGTCGCTCAGGCGCCTGCGGTAGGCCACCACCGAGTCCTGGGCGAAGCTGGCGTCATCGAGCATGCCGTCTACCGCGTGGTGCACGGCCTCATCCAATTGATTGGCGAAGGGCTCGCCGATCAATTGATGGGCGATCAGGTTGGCCACCGTGGTGTCCAGTGGGATCAGTGGCTGACCGAGGTGCGTGATGTAGCGGTCGTTGACTTCCTCGACCAGGCGATGGGCCAGGTAGGCCTCATCGAGCAGGCCGTCGAGGCCGTCATGCCCAGCCATCAGGGCCGGCGGTTGGACAAAGTACTGCTCGGCGATCTTCAGCACCGGTTTGATCTGCGCCTCGATCCCGGCTTCGCGAGCGACCTGATTGGCCGCCTCCAGCACATCCGGGACTTGTTCGATATAAGCCATGACGAAGCGCGTCAGCACGCCCAACGCATCATCGCTCGGCAGGCGTATCGAGGGGTGCAGGTGGTCGATTTGAGCCTGCAGTAGCCGGGCAAGCAGGCCGCTGCTGGCCTCATGTTGCTGGGCGCGCTGGATCAGTTCGCGCAAGGCGGGGGTGTTCATGGCGTCTCCTGAAATGATTGCATGGGCGTGAACCTTAGCTGGCTGGACGCAATTGCTAAGACGCGATTGTCATAATTTTTTAATACTTATGCGAGCGCGCTATAACGCGGCGCAGTCGATTTTATCCCCTCGATGACGGGCGTGGCGTTTAGGACAAGCCTTGCGGGGCTTTGGTCATTTTCGTTTTGGCGTTGCGAGGTGGAAGACCCCGTCTATACTCGAACTCGAAAGACAGTACTTGATGGAACCGGACGGGCTTCGGCACGGAGAGGTTTCGACAGTGGTCGCCAGAGGTTGGCAGTCGATCCCTTTGCCGCAGGCACCGCCGGCGGGATAACAAGAATCATAAGGGGAACCCGCAATGACGCGACATCCACGAGTTTGGATGGGCCTCCTGCTGTGGTTGGCATTTGGCGCGGCGCAAGCCGAATGGGGCGTCAATATGGCACCCGGCGCCACCGAGGTCAGCCGCTCAGTTTTTGACTTGCACATGACCATCTTCTGGATCTGCGTAGTGATTGGCGTGGTGGTGTTCGGCGCCATGTTCTGGTCGATGTTGATCCACCGTCGCTCCACTGGACAGGAACCCGCGCACTTTCACGAAAGCACCACGGTAGAGATTCTCTGGACCGTGGTGCCCTTGGTGATTCTGGTGCTGATGGCGATCCCCGCAACCAAGACCCTGATCGATATCTACGACAGTTCGGAATCCGAGCTGGATATTCAGGTCACCGGTTACCAGTGGAAGTGGCACTACAAATACTTGGGACAGGACGTTGAGTACTTCAGCAACCTGACCACGCCGTCCGAGCAGATCCACAACAAAGCCGAAAAGGGCGAGCACTACTTGCTGGAGGTCGATGAGCCCCTGGTGGTGCCGGTCGGCACCAAGGTGCGCTTTTTGATCACCTCGGCCGATGTCATCCACTCCTGGTGGGTGCCGGCGCTGGCGGTGAAGAAGGACGCCATTCCCGGTTTCGTCAACGAGTCATGGACGCGGGTCGACGAGCCTGGGCTGTATCGCGGCCAGTGCGCCGAGCTGTGCGGCAAGGACCATGGTTTCATGCCGATCGTGGTCGAGGTCAAGACGAAAGAGGATTTCGCCGCCTGGCTGGCCGAACGCAAGCAAGCGTCTGCAGCCGAGAAGGAACTGACCAGCAAGGAATGGACCCAGGAAGAACTCCTGGCCCGTGGCGAGAAGGCCTACAACACCACCTGCGCCGCCTGTCACCAGGCCACGGGAGAAGGCCTGCCGCCGATGTTCCCGGCGTTGAAAGGCTCTGCCATCGCCACCGGCCCGGTCGAGGGACATATCGGTATCGTGGTCAACGGCAAGCCGGGCACCGCCATGGCCGCCTTCGGCAAGCAACTGTCGGAAGTCGATATCGCCGCCATCATCACCTACGAACGCAATGCCTGGGGCAACAAGGTTGGTGACATGGTCACGCCCAAGGACATTCTCACGTTCAAACAGGCTCAGGAGTAAGGACATGAGTGCAGTGATCGATACGGATCATAAAGGTCATGGCCGTGCCGGGGATGACCATCACCACGGACCGGCCAAAGGTCTGATGCGTTGGGTGCTGACCACCAACCATAAAGACATCGGCACCATGTACCTGTGGTTCAGCTTCGCCATGTTCCTGCTGGGCGGCAGCATGGCCATGGTGATCCGCGCCGAGCTGTTCCAACCCGGCTTGCAGATCGTGCAGCCGGAATTCTTCAATCAGATGACCACCATGCATGGCCTGATCATGGTCTTCGGTGCGGTGATGCCGGCGTTCGTCGGCCTCGCCAACTGGATGATTCCACTGATGATCGGCGCGCCGGACATGGCTTTGCCGCGGATGAACAACTTCAGCTTCTGGCTGCTGCCAGCAGCCTTCAGCCTGCTGGTGTCGACCCTGTTCACCGCAGGCGGCGGGCCGAACTTCGGCTGGACCTTCTACGCGCCGTTGTCCACCACCTACGCGCCGGAAAGCGTCACCTACTTCATCTTCGCCATCCACCTGATGGGCATCAGTTCGATCATGGGGGCGATCAACGTGGTCGCCACCATCCTCAACCTGCGCGCGCCGGGCATGACCCTGATGAAGATGCCGTTGTTCGTCTGGACCTGGTTGATCACCGCCTTCCTGCTGATTGCGGTGATGCCGGTGCTGGCCGGGTGCGTGACCATGATGCTGATGGACATCCACTTCGGTACCAGCTTCTTCAGTGCCGCCGGTGGTGGCGATCCGGTGCTGTTCCAGCATGTGTTCTGGTTCTTCGGCCACCCCGAGGTGTATATCATGATCCTGCCCGCCTTCGGCGCGGTCAGCTCGATCATTCCGGCCTTCGCGCGCAAGCCGCTGTTCGGCTACACCTCGATGGTCTACGCCACCGCGTCCATCGCCTTCCTCTCGTTTATCGTCTGGGCGCACCACATGTTCACCGTGGGCATTCCGCTCACCGGCGAGCTGTTCTTCATGTACGCCACCCTGCTGATCGCCGTGCCCACCGGGGTCAAGGTGTTCAACTGGGCGAGTACCATGTGGCGCGGTTCGATGACCTTCGAGACGCCGATGCTGTTCGCCGTGGCCTTCGTCATTCTGTTCACCATTGGTGGCTTCTCCGGGTTGATGCTGGCCATCGCCCCGGCGGACTTCCAGTACCACGACACCTATTTCGTGGTGGCGCACTTCCACTACGTGCTGGTGCCGGGGGCGATATTCGGCATCTTCGCCTCGGCCTACTTCTGGCTGCCGAAGTGGACCGGGCACATGTATGACGAGACCCTCGGCAAGCTGCATTTCTGGATGAGCTTCATCGGCATGAACATGGCGTTCTTCCCGATGCACTTCGTCGGTCTGGCCGGCATGCCACGGCGGATTCCCGACTACAACATGATGTTCGCCAACTTCAACATGGTCTCCTCGATTGGTGCCTTCATGTTCGGCACGACCCAGCTGTTGTTCCTGTTTATCGTCATCAAGTGCATCCGTGGCGGCAAGCCCGCTGCGGCCAAACCGTGGGACGGGGCCGACGGGCTGGAGTGGACGGTGCCTTCGCCGGCGCCCTATCACACCTTTCAGACTCCGCCGGACGTGAAGTGATGACGAACGCAGGCAGGCGCGTCAGCTGCCCTACGCATTCGCGGAGAGGGCTCGGCCATGAGTGAAGCGCTCGGTACCCGTCGCCTGGTGCTGCGTTTGTCACTGGTGGTGGTGGCGATGTTTGCCTTCGGTTTTGCCTTGGTGCCGATCTACGACGTGATGTGCCAGGCCTTTGGTATCAACGGCAAGACTGCCGGGGTCTACAGCGGCGCCCAAGTAGTGGATCAGCAACGTCAGGTGCGCGTGCAGTTTCTCGCCACCAACGCGGCAGGTATGTCCTGGGAGTTTCGCGCCAAGGCCGATGATTTGCTGGTGCATCCGGGGGGCAGTAACGAGATGTTGTTCGTCGCGTTCAACCCCACCGACCGGCCGATGACTGCCCAGGCCATTCCCAGCGTGGCGCCATCCAAGGCGGCTGCCTTCTTTCACAAGACCGAATGCTTCTGTTTCACCCAGCAGGTGTTGCAACCGGGCGAGCGCATCGAAATGCCAGTGCGCTTCATTGTCGACCGCGACCTGCCGGCAGACGTGCACCACCTGACCCTGGCTTACACTCTATTTGATGTCACTGCGCGTAAACCGCCTGTCGCCCAGGTGAGCCAATAAGGAGAACAAAGATGGCGTCTCACGAGCAGTATTACGTTCCGGCCCAAAGCAAGTGGCCGATCATCGCTACCCTCGGCCTGCTGATCACGGTCTATGGGCTCGGCACCTGGTTTAACGACATGAAGGCGGGGCGGCCGGAGTCCAGCGGCCCGCTGATCTTCTTTGTCGGCGGCCTGTTTGTCGCGTACATGCTGTTCGGCTGGTTTGGCACCGTGATCAAGGAGAGCCGTTCCGGTATGTACAGCGGCCAGATGGATCGCTCGTTCCGTTGGGGCATGAGCTGGTTCATCTTCTCCGAGGTGATGTTCTTCGCGGCGTTCTTCGGCGTGCTGTTCTACGTGCGCAACCTCGCCGGGCCCTGGCTCGGCGGCGAGGGTGCCAAGGGCGTGGCGCATATGCTGTGGCCGAGCTTCGAGTTCACCTGGCCGCTGCTCAATAACCCGGACTCCAAGCTGTTCCCGCCACCGAGCGACATCATCGACCCTTGGCGCCTACCGCTGCTCAACACCGTGTTGCTGGTGTCGTCCAGCTTCACCCTGACCTTCGCCCACCATGCGCTACGCAAGAACCACCGCACGCCACTGAAACTCTGGTTGGCGCTAACCATTCTGCTCGGCGCCGCGTTCTTGGTGTTTCAGGCTGAGGAATACGTGCATGCCTACACCGAGTTGGGTCTGACTCTGGGTTCGGGTATCTACGGTGCGACCTTCTTCATGCTCACTGGCTTTCACGGCGCCCACGTCACCTTGGGCGCAATCATGCTGACAGTGATGTTGATCCGTATCCTGCGCGGGCATTTCAACCCCGATCAGCACTTCGGCTTCGAGGCCGCCGCTTGGTACTGGCACTTCGTCGACGTGGTGTGGCTAGGGCTGTTTACCTTTGTCTATGTGCTGTAGCGCGGCCTTGTCGCCTGAGCGCCGCACGCCGAGCTCATGGGTTTCATGGGGCCGCCCCGCGAGCCCGTTACCAGGTGACGTGGGGGCTCAACTGGCCACTGTAGAAGCCCCAGGCAATCAGCCCGACGGTAATGGCCGTGAGTGTCACGCGAATGGTCAGCGCATTGACCACCCGTGAACTACGGCCCTCGTCCTTGACCAGGAAGAATAAACCGCTGAACAGGCTGACCAGGGTGGCCAGGAGAAAGAGGATGATCGCGGCCTTGAGCATGCGTGACTCCGGGGGAAGGGGAATGCGCTGTAGCCGCAGTATAACCAGCTTCGCCGGGGCATTTGGGAGATACCCATGAGCGCCTTTCGTCCTGGCTATTTGCCCAGCCTGTTGGTCGTGCTGCTGCTGCCGACGCTAGTCGGCTTGGGCTTCTGGCAGCTGGCACGGGCGGAAGAAAAGCGCCAGCTGTTGGCTGCGCAGCAGGTGCAGCAGCTAGCCGCACCGATCAGCGTTGGCGAGCTCGAAGGTCATCCTGATCCGGCCTACACCCGAGTCCAGCTGTTCGGACAATTCGACGCTCAGCACAGTTTGCTGCTGGATAACCGCACCCGTGGCGGCCAGGCCGGCGTGGAGATTCTGCAGCCCTTCTACGACCAGAACAGTGGCCTGTGGCTGCTGCTCAATCGCGGTTGGTTACCCTGGCCGGATCGAAGGATAACCCCGAGTTTCACCACCCCGGAAACGCCGCTGAGCCTGACCGCCTGGGTCTATGTCTCGCTGGGCGACACCTTGCAGCTGCAACAAGCACCAGCGGGGAAGGATTGGCCTCGGCTGATCACGCGGGTCGAGCCGCAGGCGCTCTGGCAGCAACTGGGCCGTGCCGGATTGAGCCATGAGTTGCGCCTGTACTCCGGCCCGGCATCCTTTCAGGTCGACTGGCCGGTCGTCGCCATGAGTCCGGATAAGCATTTGGGCTATGCCGTGCAATGGTTCGCCTTGGCGGCGACGCTGTTCGGTCTGTTCATCTATCTTGGTTTACATAACGCGCGGGAGACTCGCCATGAATCCAGCCATCGCCCTGCCTGAAACGCCTACACAGCCCCGTCGGCGCGGCCGCTGGCAGTTGCTGCTGCTGTTGGCCATCGTCATCGGGCCGATGCTCCTGGCCAGTGCCATGTATCAGTGGCGCTTCTGGGTGCCGGAAAGCCGCAGTTATCACGGTGAGTTGATCGGCAATGGTCAGACCCGCGCAGACCTGGGCGTAGTGGCTGGCGAAGAAACGCGCTGGCAACTCCTGGTCACCGCGCCAAGCATTTGCGATACGGATTGCCGGCAACTGGTATTTCTCGCCCGGCAAATCCATATCGGTCTTAATCGTGACGCCTCGCGTGCCTCTCATGCCCTGGCCAGCACTCAGCCGCTGAGTGCCGACTACGACGCCGAGTTGCGTCGCGGCTATCCGCAATTGGTCCGTTTTCAGCTGGAACCCCGGGCCTATGGGCTAATCGCCGGTGAAACCGAGGCTGCGCAACTATGGATCGTCGACCCGCTCGGCAATCTGGTGCTGCGCTACGACGCCAGCAGCAAAGGCAAAGGGGTCCTCGACGACCTACGCTATCTGTTGAAGATTTCCCAAATTGACTAACTGGCTGTTGGACAAGGATCAGCGATGACTAAGCCTGGTTACCGAGTGGCTTTGTTTGCCACCTTGCTGGCCTTACTGGTGGTCA
Source organism: Pseudomonas sp. SJZ079 (assembly GCF_007993865.1). Classification (GTDB taxonomy): domain Bacteria; phylum Pseudomonadota; class Gammaproteobacteria; order Pseudomonadales; family Pseudomonadaceae; genus Aquipseudomonas. Next base: position 233,422 of record NZ_VIUH01000004.1, read on the forward strand.
TGCTCGGGGCCTATACCCGGCTGAGCCACGCGGGCCTCGGTTGCCCGGATTGGCCTGGCTGTTATGGCTTTATCGGGGTGCCGATGAGCGAGCATAAACAGGGGTTGGCCGAGGTGCGTTTCCCCGAGGCGCCGGTGGAAGTGGCCAAGGGCTGGTATGAGATGATCCATCGCTATTTTGCCGGTAGCCTCGGCCTGGCGATTCTCGGCCTGGCCGTGCATGCTCTGCGCCGCCGGGGGGCAGCGGGCCAGCCGTTCAAGCTACCGCTGCTGTTGCTCGGTCTGGTGATCCTGCAAGCGGCGTTCGGCATGTGGACGGTTACCCTCAAACTCTGGCCGCAGGTGGTTACCGCTCACCTGCTCGGCGGTTTCGCTACGCTCAGCCTGCTCTTTCTGCTGACCCTGCGCTTGTCCGGTTCGGCGCCCGCTTTGTCCAACCCATCCTCGCGCCTGCGCAGCCTGGCGGCTGCCGGCTTGGCCCTGGTGATTGCCCAGGTCGCCCTTGGCGGCTGGGTCAGCAGCAACTACGCGGCAGTCGCCTGCGTGGATCTGCCGACCTGTCATGGCCAGTGGTGGCCGGCGATGGACTTCGCCAATGGCTTCCATCTGTCCCAGCATATCGGCCCGAACTATCTGGGCGGCCAACTCGACAGCGAGGCGCGCACTGCTATCCACATGACCCATCGCCTGGGCGCCTTGGTTGTCAGTCTGTTGTTACTGCTGCTCGCCTGGCAGCTGCGCCGTAGTGGTCTGCCGCGCCTCGCCGCCTTGCTGTTACTGGCGTTGGCGACCCAGGTCGGCCTGGGTATGAGCAACGTGATCTTTCACCTGCCCTTGCTGATTGCGGTGGCGCATAACCTCGGTGGTGCGGTATTGCTGCTGACTATGGTGTTGATCAATTACCGCGTGCGTGCGGTTATGGCGGTAACCGCCGAGGCCGCGCACCTGCAGACTGGCGACGCGACGACCCGGACCGACTTCGCGGCGTTGTCGAGCAAATAACAAGAACGATCGAGGAGAGAGCTGATGGCGACGCTATTGCACAAAGAGCAAACCCACGCCAGCTGGCGCGACTACCTGGAACTGACCAAACCACGGGTGGTGGTGCTGATGCTGATCACGTCATTGGTCGGCATGTTCCTCGCCACCCGCGCCGGGGTGCCCTGGCAGGTGCTGATCTTCGGCAACCTGGGCATCGGTCTGTGTGCTGGCGCAGCGGCGGCGGTCAACCATGTGGTAGATCGCCGTATCGACTCGATCATGGCGCGCACCCACAAGCGCCCGTTGGCCGAGGGGCGGGTATCGCCGGCGGCGGCGCTGAGTTTCGCCCTGGTGCTCGCCGTATCTGGGCTGGTGCTGCTGCTGAGTTTTACCAATGAGCTGGCGGCGTGGCTGACCCTGGCCTCGCTACTGGGTTATGCGGTGATTTATACCGGTTTTCTCAAGCGCGCCACACCGCAGAACATCGTCATCGGTGGTTTGGCCGGCGCTGCACCCCCGCTGCTCGGCTGGGTCGCGGTCACCGGCCAGATAACCGCCGAACCGCTGCTGTTGGTATTGATCATCTTCGCCTGGACGCCACCGCACTTCTGGGCCCTGGCCATCCACCGCAAGGAAGAGTACGCCAAAGCCGATATCCCGATGCTGCCGGTGACTCACGGCGAGCACTACACCAAGGTGCATATCCTGCTGTACACCGCGATGATGATCGCGGTCAGCCTGCTGCCGTTTGTCATCCACATGAGCGGGCTGCTCTACCTGTTGTGTGCCATCGGTCTGGGTGCTCGCTTCATGCACTGGGCCTGGGTGCTGTACCGTGACAGCAAACCGCACGCGGCGATCAACACCTTCAAGTACAGTATCTGGTACCTGTTCCTGTTGTTTATCGCCCTGCTGGTCGATCATTACTTGCTGCTTAATCTGTAAATCGTTGGTGCCATGACCCGAACCCAGATCACCGTTTTTGTCCTCGTCGCCATAGTCGCGCTGGTGCTGGGCCTGACCGTCAACAAGGTGCTGACCAGCAAGGGCCAGGCCGACCCGACCGCGCTGCTCGATGCCGGCATCGTGCTGCTGCCGCAGAGCCGTACGCTGCCTGAGCTGAGCCTGATCGATCAAAATGGCCAGGCGTTTGCCGTCGATCAGCTCAAGGATCAGTGGAGCCTACTGTTTTTCGGTTACACCTTCTGTCCAGACATCTGCCCGGCCACCCTCGCCGACTTACGCCAACTGCGCAGCAAGCTGCCGGAAGAGGCGCGGGCCAATCTGCGTGTGGTGCTGGTCAGCGTCGACCCCCATCGCGATACGCCGGAGCAATTGAAGAAGTACCTGAACTACTTCGATGCCGATTTCCTAGGCTTGACCGGTGAGCAGGACAGCATCCAGAAACTCGCCAACGCGGTGAGCATCCCCTATATTCCGGCCGATACCAGCGAGGAAAACTACACCGTCAACCACAGCGGCAACCTGGTGATCCTCGGCCCGGACGGCACCCAGCGCGGCTTCATCCGCGCGCCGCTGAACAACGAAAAACTCGTGCAGCAGTTGCCCGCCTTAATGGCGCCGCGCAGTTAGTCCCGCCCTCCAAGGCCGCGGTGCCCGGGCGGGCATCCGCTCGCCTATGCGCTCCGCTGCAGCCGTTAGCGGGCGAATAACTGCGACATGTCCCTGAAGGCTTTGAACTCCAGGGCATTGCCGCAGGGGTCGAGCAAGAACAGGGTGGCCTGCTCGCCCACCTGACCCTGAAAACGCACATGAGGTTCGATCACGAATTCAGTGTTCTGAGCCTGCAGTCGTGCGGCCAGCCGCTGCCAGTCATCCCAGTCCAGTACCACGCCGAAATGCGGCACCGGCACGTCGTGGCCGTCTACCGGGTTGCTGTGGGCGGCCTCTTGATACGGCATCCTCGGCGCCTGGTGAATGACCAACTGGTGGCCGAAGAAGTTGAAGTCCACCCAATGCTCGCTACTGCGGCCCTCGGCACAGCCGAACACCTCGCCGTAGAAATGCCGGGCGGCGCCCAGGTCGGAGACCGGGATGGCCAGGTGGAAGGGCGCGAGTGGCATGGCGATAGTCCTTGCAGGTTGGTGATTCGCTGATTTTAGTAACAACGATGCTGATTAAAAGCGAATATTCTTGTGCTCCAGCACAAATAAAATTGATCAGTCGAGGCGAGAATGTTGCGTGAGCTGAAAACCTTCTTGATGGTCGCCCGCCACGGCACCTTCGCTGCGGCGGGGCAACAGGTCGGCCTGACCCAGTCGGCAGTCAGTGCACAGATGCGCGTGCTGGAGCAGAACCTCGGCGTGCGCCTGTTCGATCGCAGTGGCCGCAACGCCGTACTCAACGCCGCTGGCCGGCATGCCTTGCCACTGGCCGAGCAGATGTTGGCCCTGTACACGCAAATGACCTTACCCACCTCGGCGGCCGAGTGGCAGGGCGAGTTACGCGTCGGCGCCATCGCCACGTTACAGACCGGCTTGCTGCCCGAAGCCTTGCCGCGTTTTCGCGCCGCGGCGCCGCGGGTTGAGTTGAAACTGGTGCCGGGCGTCTCGCTGAATCTTTTGAGCCAGGTGGACGCTGGCGAGCTGGACCTGGCCCTGCTGATCAAGCCGCCCTTCGAGTTACCCAAGGAGCTGTTGCAAGTCAGCCTGGCGCGGGAGCCCTTCGTGCTGATCGCGCCGCTGGAAAGCGACGGTGACGATCCGCTGCGCTTGCTCAGCGAGCAGCCTTTCGTACGCTACGACCGCCGTTCATTTGGCGGGCGACGGGTCAGTCAGTTTCTCCACGAGCAGCGCCTGAGTGTGCGCGAGGCGTTGGAACTGGATGAGCTGGAGGCCATCGTACGCATGGTCGAGTGCGGTCTGGGTGTTGCCTTGATTCCGCGTGCCGGCTTGTGGTTGCAGCGCCCGACCCGGCTACGGGTGATTGAATTGGGCGAGCTGACCTTTCATCGCGAACTGGTCGGCGTGCTGCGTCGGGCACAGCAACAACCGGCGCTGGAGTGCTTGTTGCAATGCCTGGTCGAGGTGGCCAAGACCGAACAGCTGTAGGCGCCTGCTTGCGGGCTACCGCGCGGCTAGCGGCGCTTCGCCTTGTCTCGCGGGCAGTAAAAACCCGCTGGGTCAGCGGGTTTTTACTCGGTACAGCTTAAGTGTGGCTTAGAACGCCGGGACCACGGCGCCCTGGTACTTCTCTTGGATAAACGCCTTCACCTCGGCACTGTTCAGCGCCTTGGCGAGTTTCTGCATGGCGACGCTGTCCTTGTTGTCGGGACGGGCGACCAGGATGTTGACGTAAGGCGAGTCGCTGCCTTCGATGATCAGCGCATCCTGGGTCGGGTTGAGCTTGGCCTCCAGGGCGTAGTTGGTGTTGATCAGAGCCAGGTCGACCTGGGTCAGCACGCGCGACAGCGTTGCGGCTTCCAGTTCGCGGATCTTGATGCTTTTCGGGTTCTCGACGATGTCCTTGGCGGTGGCGGTGATCCCGGCGCCGTCCTTGAGCGTAATCAGCCCGGCCTTCTGCAGCAACAGCAGGGCGCGGCCGCCGTTGGTGGCATCGTTGGGGATGACCACGTTGGAGCCTTGCGGCAGGTCGGCCAGGGATTTCACCTTGCTCGAGTACGCACCAAACGGCTCGACGTGCACGCCGACCACGCTGACCAACTCGGTACCACGGCTGGAGTTGAACTCGTCCAGGTACGGCTGGTGCTGGAAAAAGTTGGCGTCCAGGCGCTTCTCCGCCACTTGCACGTTGGGTTGCACGTAATCGGTGAAGACTTTGACGTTCAGCTCGACGCCTTCTTTGGCCAGGGCCGGCTTCACGAACTCGAGAATTTCGGCGTGAGGCACGGCTGTGGCCGCGACGTTGAGGCTGTCCGCCTGGGCGGACAGTGCGGTGAGAGCGGCGAAGGCCGCGAGTAGTTTTTTCATGATCGACTCCCTGTGGGTTATGAGTTGCGAGATACGAACGGGGTTCGGCGCTTAGCCGCGGATGATGCGAAATCGTAGGAGCCAGCCGGCTGGCCTTTGGCACTGGGAGAAATTGCCAGTCAGCGGGCTCCTACAAAACCATTTATTTGCGTGAAAAATGCACCACCAGCTTGTCGCCGACGCTTTGCAGCACCTGCACCAACACCAGCAGCAACACCACGGTGACCACCATCACATCCGGTTGGTAGCGCTGGTAGCCATAACGTACGGCCAGGTCGCCGAGGCCGCCGCCGCCGATCAGGCCGGACATGGCGGTGTAGGACACCAGGGTGATGGCGGTGACGGTTACGGCGGCGAAGATCCCCGGCAGGGCTTCGGGCAGCAGGGCGTTGGTGATGATCTGCCGGGTGCTAGCGCCCATCGCCTGAGTCGCCTCGATGATGCCGCGGTCGACCTCGCGCAGCGCGGTCTCCACCAGGCGCGCGAAGAACGGCGTGGCGCCGACCACCAGCGGGGGGATGGCACCAGCCACGCCCAGCGAGGTGCCGGTGATGATCACGGTGAAAGGAATCATCACGATCAGCAGAATTACGAAGGGCACCGAGCGCAGCACGTTGACCAGCAGCGACAGCAGGCCATAAAAGCCCTTCTGCTCGAACATCTGCCGGGGCCCGGTGAGGAACAGCAGCACGCCGAGCGGCAGGCCGAGCAACACGGTGAACAGCAGCGAGCCGCCGAGCATGCTCAGGGTATCCAGGCTGGCCTGCCAGATTTCCGGCCAGTCGACATTCGGCAGTAAGTTGGCCAGTAGCTTTTCCATCAGCGCAGCACCTCCAGGTGGACGTCGGCGGCTTCGAAACGCGCCAGCGCGGCGTCCAGATCTCCACCACTCAGGGCCAGGGTCAGTTGCCCGTAGGGGGTGTCCTTGATCCGGTCGATGCGCCCGGCGAGGATGCTGTAATCCACTCCGGTCTCGCGGGCGACGGTGCCGAGCAGTGGTGCGTAGGTCGCCTCGCCCTGAAAGGTCAGACGCAGAATGCGCCCCTGTACGTGGGCGAAGTCGTCGTGCAGTTCGTTCTCGTCGACCTGTTCGGCTTCCAGCACGAAGCGCTTGGTGGTCGCATGCTGCGGATGCAGGAACACCTCGGCCACCGTGCCCTGTTCGACTATCACCCCGGCGTCCATCACCGCCACGCGGTCACAGACCCGGCGGATCACGTCCATCTCGTGGGTGATCAGCACTATGGTCAGGTTCAGCTCGCGGTTGATCTCGGCCAGCAACTGCAGCACCGAGGCGGTGGTCTGCGGGTCGAGGGCGCTGGTGGCTTCGTCGCACAGCAGGATCTTCGGCCGGGTAGCCAGGGCGCGGGCGATGCCGACCCGCTGCTTCTGGCCGCCGGACAGCTGCGCCGGGTATTTGTTGGCGTGGTCGCTGAGGCCGACGCGGGCCAGCAACTCGGCGACGCGCTGCTCGAGCTCGCGGCGCGACAGGTCGCCGGCCAGTTTCAGGGGCAGGGCGACGTTGTCGGCGACGGTCTTCGACGACAGCAGGTTGAAGTGCTGGAAGATCATCCCGACTTGCTGGCGGAAGCGCCGCAGGCCATTGGCATCCAGGGCGGTGACGTCTTCGCCGTCGATCTGCAGGCGCCCGCCGGACGGCTCTTCCAGGCGGTTGATCAGGCGCAGCAGGGTGCTCTTGCCGGCGCCGGAGTGGCCGATGATGCCGAACACCTCGCCACGGGCGATGTGCAGGTCGGTCGGCTGCAGGGCCGGAATGTCTTGGTCCGCGACGCGATACGCCTTGTGGACCTGGTGAAAATTGATCACGCGTTAAACCTTTTGGGTTCGTCGAGCTGCCGGATAGGCATATGGGGCGGGCTAGTCTACCCGTCGCTGTTTAGGTCGCAAAAATCTTTGTAGACCTATGGTTATAGCTGAATGGCATGAACAGGCGCGCCGCCGAACGCGGTGAGTCGGCGTGGGTGAGCCCCGCGCCTAGTGGCGAGCGCTCGATCCTATCGATGCGGGGTGAGTACCAGTTGCGGCACCTGCCCGGGGTTGATGGCCTGGCTCAGGCGTGCACTGAAGCTTGGGTCGAGTCGCTTGATACGCGCGTTCAGCAGTGCGGCAACCCAGGGAAAGTCCTTGGCCTGGCGCACTTCGATGCGCACCGCACAGCGGAATGCCACGACGTCTTCGGCGACCGTATCGAGCAGGCTGCGCAGGCGCTCGTTGTCCTGTGTGTCCAGCATCGGCAGGGGCACCACGCTGCTGGCCGCCGCCGGATCGATCAGTTTGGCCCGGGATTGGGCTGGGGCTGGGGCGTCGGCGCTGGGCGGCTGAGTCGCTTTCAGTACGGCGGCCTGATCGGCGGGGCTACGGGCTTGCGCTGCGTTCGTCTGTTGGGTCTCGCGGGCCTGGGCGATGGCGCCGTCCAGGCCGGTGGTCAGGGCGGGTGCCTGGGGCATCAAGCTGCGGGCGCGGCTGAGGGCCGTGGCGGCGCCGTTCAGGTCGCCGCTCTGCAGGGCCTGCTGCCCTTGCCGCAGATAGGCTTCCGCCAGTTGGCGTTGATACTGTTCCAGGCGGGTATCGCCCGTGGCCCGCCGTTGCAGGGCGTCGAGCTGGCTTTCGGCATCGTCCAGCTGGCCGCTGGCCAGGCTCTGTTCGAGCTGGCGAAAGGCGCCGACCAAGTCGTCGGTGGGCAGGTTGGCCACTTGCGGGGCACTCTGGCAAGCGGCTAACAGCAGTGAAATCGCGACGATGGATAGGCAACGTGTGGCGAACGACATCATTCCTGCGATCTCATATTGAGCAAAAAACGCGCAATTCTACACCGCTCGACCGATCGCAACCAAACCGCGTGCTCAATCCAGTGCTCACGCCGTGCGGCGCGGCCATGCAAAGCTCAGCAAAAACAGGCTGGCGGCGGAGACCACGATCGACGGCCCGGCCGGGGTGTCCTGAAACCAGGACAGGCTGAGGCCGCCGCATACCGCCAGGATCCCCAGCAGGCTGGCGCCGAAGGCCATCTGCTCGGGGGTGCGGGCATGGCGCTGGGCCGCAGCGGCGGGAATGATCAGCAGCGAGGTGATCAGCAACACGCCGACGATTTTCATCGCCACGGCGATCACCACGGCGATCAGCAGCATCAGGCTCAGGCGGATCGCCGCCACCGGCAGGCCTTCGACCTTGGCCAGTTCTTCATGCACGGTGATCGCCAATAACGGCCGCCAGAGCAACGTCAGCAACAGCAGGACCAGCGCGCTGCCGGCGAGGATCCAGGCCAGGTCGCTGGGGCCGACGGCGAGCAGGTCGCCGAACAGGTAACCCATCAGGTCGATGCGCACTTCGCGCATAAAGCTCAGTACCACCAGGCCGAGCGACAGGGTGCTGTGGGCGAGGATCCCCAGCAGGGTGTCCGAGGCCAGCGGCTGGCGGCTTTGCAGGGTGACCAGTAAGGCGGCGAGCAGCACGCAGCCGACGGTCACCGCCAGGGTCGGACTGACGTCCAGCATCAGGCCCAGCGCCACGCCGAGCAGCGCGGCATGCGACAGGGTGTCGCCGAAGTAGGCCATGCGCCGCCAGACCACGAAGGAGCCGAGCGGGCCGGCCACCAGTGCCAGGGCCAGGCCGGCGAGCAGGGCGTTCAAGAGGAAATCAGGCATGCTTGCAGTCGGGCCCATGTACGTGCGGTTTGTCGGTCACCACGCTGCCGTGCAGGTCGTGGTCATGGTCGTGATGGTGGTGGTAGATCGCCAGGCTCTTGGCGTCCTGGCCGAACAGTTCGACGAAGGCCGGATCGAAGCTGACCTGCTCCGGGTGGCCGGAACAGCAGACGTGACGGTTGAGGCAGACCACCTGGTCGGTGGTACTCATCACCAGGTGCAGGTCGTGGGAGACCATCAGCACGCCGCAGCCATGGCGGTCGCGCAGGCGGGTGATCAGCCGGTACAGCTCGGCCTGGCCGGCGACGTCGACGCCCTGTACCGGCTCATCCAGCACCAGCAGCTCGGGTTCGCGCAGCAGCGCGCGGGCCAGCAGCACGCGCTGCAGTTCGCCGCCGGAGATGCTCTGCAAGGGGCTGTCGATCACCTGCTCGGCGCCCACCTCGGCCAACGCGGCTTGAGCGCTACGGCGATCGACGCCCGGCACCAGGCGCAGGAAACGCAGCACGCTGAGCGGCAAGGTGGGGTCGACATGCAGCTTCTGCGGCATATAGCCGATACGCAGCTTGGGCTTACGCCAGACCCGCCCGACATCGGTGCTCAACAGGCCGAGTACGGCGCGCACCAGGGTGGTTTTACCGGCGCCGTTTGGCCCGATCAGGGTGACGATTTCGCCTGGCTTGACGCTCAGTTGCACGTCATGCAGGACGTTTTGCCCGGCAAAGTTGACGCCCACGCCGTCGAGGCGAATCAGCGCATCGCTCATGCGCCCTCCCGGCAGCCGGCGCACAGGCCGACGACTTCGACGGTCTGGCCTTCGACGCAGAAACCGACCGCTGCGGCGCTGGCGACTATGGCCTCACTGATCACCGCTTGCTCCAGTTCGATGGCCGCATGGCACTGGCGGCAAATGAGGAACTGGCCCTGGTGGGCAAGCTCCGGCTGATTGCAGCCGACGAAGGCGTTGAGCGAGGCAATCCGGTGCACCAGGCCGTTTTCCAGGAGAAAATCCAGTGCACGGTAGACCGTCGGTGGCGCCGCGCGACGACCGTCTTCCTCGCTCAATACGGCGAGGATGTCGTAGGCGCCCAGCGGCTTGTGGCTCTGCCAGACCAGCTCCAACACCCGCTTGCGTAGGGCTGTCAGGCGCAAGCCTTGGCGCGTGCAGATGGTTTCCGCCTCGGCCAGGGCATGGCTGACGCAGCGGGAATGGTCATGCGGACGAGAGGCCAGCGGTGTGAGGATCATGGGCGGCGACGGTTGAGTAAGGAGACGTTATTATATTACCTGTTCTTTTCTGTTCGGGTGTCTCTCGTGTTGCGTCTTTTTTCTGCTGCCAGCCTGCTGTTCGTCACTCAATTATTCAGTTTGGGCGTACACGCCGAGGTGCGCGTACTTACCAGCATCAAACCCCTGCAACTGATTGCCGCCGCCGTGCAGGAGGGCGTCGGCACGCCCGAGGTACTGCTGCCGCCTGGCGCCTCGCCACACCATTACGCGTTGCGTCCATCCGATGTACGGCGGGTGCGCGAGGTGGACCTGCTGTATTGGATCGGTGCGGATCTGGAGAGTTTTCTGCCGCGCGTGCTGGCCAGCCGGGACAAGCCGAGTGTCGCCCTGCAGACACTCGCTGACCTGAACCTGCGGCATTTCGGCGACAGCCATGCTGACGCCCATGACGTGGATGAGCATGCGCCGAGCGAGCCGCTCGATGAGCATGATCACGATCATCGCCCCGGCACCCTGGATGCGCACCTGTGGTTGCTACCGGCCAATGCCCAGGTGATCGCCGCGCGCATGGCGGTGGACCTGATGGCAGCCGATCCCGCCAATGCTTCGCGCTACCAAACCAATCTGGCGGCCTTCACCGAACGCTTGCAAGCCCTCGATCAACGCTTGAAAGGCCGCCTGGCCGGTCTCGCAGGCAAGCCTTACTTTGTCTTTCACGAAGCCTACGACTACTTCGAGGCAGCCTATGGCCTCAAGCACGCCGGGGTCTTCAGCGTAGCCAGCGAGGTGCAGCCGGGCGCTCGGCATGTGGCGGCGATGCGCGCGAGTTTGCAGACGGCCGGGCCGACCTGCGTTTTCAGCGAGCCACCGCTGCGTCCACGTCTGGCGCAGACCCTGACCGTCGGCTTGCCGGTGACCCTGGCCGAACTGGATGCCATGGGTGCGGGCTTGCCGGTGGATGCGCGGGGCTATGAGGCGCTGCTGGAGAACCTGGCCAATAACCTGGCCGGTTGCCTGGAGGCCTTGTAAGCGGCGCGGCTGCCTGACGAGCATCGGTTCGGCACCAACGCAGCCGAGCGAGTCCGGGCAACCCATGTGCGTGGCGGCAGGACGGCAGCGTATCGGCTGGTGACGCCCGCATTGCCTTGCACAGATGCCTGGCACCGCTTGATCCGTTCGATCTCGCTGCAGGCGCCTCGCCAATACCGGTTAAGCGTCGTGGCTGCGCCGCGTCCCGGAGTTTCGGCCATTCAGACTTCAATTGACCCGCGCGCCGGCCGGCGCGCAGCGGTTATCTGACGGCTAAAAGTTGGCACAACGGAGCTACAGGTTCTTAAGAAAAAATGGCTTATTCTTTCCATGCACTATACTGCGGGGTGACTTGATCATCAGTTGTTTAGCGTGTGTCTGACCTGCGTTGGCGTCGGGTTTATATCATCTGAAGCCGCTGTTTAACGGTGATGCCTGTGCATGGCCAATAAGCAACAGGAATAGGATAACCAGCGATGGCGATAGTAATTGTCCTGGTTCTAATCGTTGTTGCATCGGTGCTGTTCCACGTGTTGAGCCCGTGGGAGCTGACGCCGGCCGCGTCCAACTGGGGCTCGATAGACACCACGCTGTTTATCACCTTGGTTATTACCGGAATTTTTTTCATCGCCGTTACTTTATTCATGGCGCTCGCGGTACTGCGCTACCGGCATAAGCCCAGGCAACGGGCCGACTATCAGCCGGAAAATAAGAAGCTGGAAGGCTGGTTGATCGTAGTGACCACCCTGGGAATTGTCGGCATGCTGGCCCCGGGCTTGGTGGTCTACGACGATTTCGTTGATGTTCCGCAGGAGGCTTCTGAACTTGAAGTCGTGGCGCAGCAATGGCAATGGGCTTTCCGTTTTCCCGGGCAGGACGGCAAACTTGGTAAGTCGGACGTTAAGTTTGTTGATTCAGTCAACCCGCTGGGCCTAGATCCCAATGATCCGCTGGGACAGGACGATGTATTGATAAAGAATAACGAAGTGCGCCTTCCCTTGGGGCGCCCGATAAAAGTATTGCTGCGCTCCAAGGATGTATTGCACAACTTCTATATCCCGCAAATCCGCAGCAAGATGGATATGGTCCCCGGTATGGTGACTCACTTTTGGTTTACGCCCACTCAAGTAGGCAAGTATGAAGTGCTGTGTGCCGAATATTGTGGAGTTGGCCACTACAATATGCGTGGCCATATGATCGTTGAGGAGCCGGCGGCTTTTCAGCAATGGTTGAGCGGTCAACCCACCTTTGCCGAAACATTGGCTACAGCGGCCAAGCCCGGTCGCGACGCGCTGCTGGAAAAAGGTCGATTGTTGGCCGAAAACTCGGGTTGCACGGCCTGCCACAGCCAGGACGGCAGCGCCAGCCTGGGGCCTGGTTGGCAAGACTTGTTCGGGCGCACGGAGCAGCTGGCCGATGGCAGCAGTGTGCAGGTCGATGAAGCCTACCTGAAGGAGTCGATCCTCGAGCCAAAAGCCCGGCTGGTTCAAGGCTACCCGCCAGTTATGGTGCCCTATACTTTCAGCCAGGATGAGCTGGATGCTCTGGTGGCCCTGATCAAGTCGCTGAACAGCCAGGCGTCGGCTGGTGCGCCCTCGGCCGCTGGCCAGGTCGGCGATCTGGTCGAGCAGGGGCGGTTGCTGGCCCAGTCGCGGGGTTGTCTGGCCTGTCACAGTGTCGATGGCAGCCCGAGTGTCGGCCCAGGTTGGCAGGGGTTGTATGGCAAGACGGAGGTGCTTGCGGACGGTTCGCAGGTGGTCGTCGACGAGAGTTACATCAAGGCGTCGGTACTTGAACCGAATGCCCAGCTCGTCAAGGGCTATGCCGCCATGATGCCGCCCTTTGCCCTGAGTGATGAGGAGTTGCAGGCGCTGATCGCGTTCATCCAATCCAAAGCGAGCGCCGATCCCGATGCAGCCTTGCCGAAACCGGGCGGGTTGCAGTAAGTCGCGTTAAGTACCCCGGCATGCTGCCTGGAGGACGACCCGATGGCCTATGCGGAACAAGCTGAAGCCGAACTGCTTCATGAACCGAAGAGCTTCCTGACCAGATACATTTGGAGTCAGGACCACAAGGTTATTGCCATTCAGTACTCATTGACGGCTATCTTCGTTGGCCTCATCGCGCTGGTGTTGTCCGGTCTGATGCGCATGCAGCTGGGTTTTCCGGGAAGCTTGGCGTTCATGGATGCCAGCACCTATTACCAGGCGATGACCATGCACGGCATGATCATGGTCATCTATCTACTGACGGCCTTGTTTCTCGGCGGCTTCGGCAATTACCTGATCCCCTTGATGGTGGGCGCCCGCGACATGGTGTTTCCCTACGTCAACATGCTCAGCTACTGGTTCTACCTGCTTTCGGTGATAGTGCTGCTGGCCAGCTTCTTCGTTCCCGGCGGCCCTACCGGTGCCGGCTGGACGCTCTATCCGCCACAATCCATTACCCCGGGATCGCCGGGCACCGAATGGGGCATCGTGCTGATGCTGGTGTCGCTGGCGATCTTCATCGTCGCCGCCACCATGGGTGGTCTGAACTACGTGACCACGGTGCTGCAAGCGCGCACTCATGGCATGACCCTGATGCGCATGCCGCTTTCGGTGTGGGGCATCTTCATGGCCTCGATCCTGGCCTTGCTGGCCTTCCCGGCCTTGTTCGTCAGTGCGGTGATGATGCTGTTCGACAAGCTGTTGGGCACCAGCTTCTTTATGCCGGCGATCATCTCCCTCGGCCAGCAACTCGATCACCAAGGCGGTAGCCCGATACTGTTCCAGCACCTGTTCTGGTTCTTCGGTCACCCGGAAGTCTATATTGTCGCGCTCCCCGCCTTCGGTCTGGTCTCCGACCTGATCAGCACCCATGCGCGCAAGAATATCTTCGGCTACCGCATGATGGTCTGGGCCATCGTCGCGATTGGCGTGCTCAGTTTCGTGGTCTGGGCGCATCACATGTACGTCAGCGGGATGAATCCCTACTTTGGCTTCTTCTTCGCCACCACCACCCTAGTCATCGCGGTGCCGACCGCCTTGAAGGTCTATAACTGGGTGCTGACCCTGTGGCGCGGCGATATCCATCTGACGGTGCCGATGCTGTTTGCCCTGGCTTTTATCGTCACGTTTTTAGTCGGTGGCCTGACCGGGCTGTTTCTCGGCAACGTGATCGTGGATATTCCGTTATCGGACACCTACTTTGTCGTGGCGCACTTTCATATGGTCATGGGGGTTGCGCCGATCCTGGTGGTGTTCGGCGCCATCTATCATTGGTTCCCGAAAATAACCGGGCGGATGATGAATGATCGTCTCGGCAAGCTGCACTTCTGGATCACCTTCCTCGGCACGTACGCCATCTACTTCCCCATGCATTACCTGGGCTTCCTGGGCATGCCACGGCGCTACTACGCCTATGAAAACTACGATTTCATTCCACAGTCGGCGCAGGACTTGAATGCTTTCATTACGGTGGCGGCGCTGACCGTCGGCGTATCTCAGCTGTTGTTCCTGTTCAACCTGTTTTGGAGTGCGGTTAAAGGTAAGCCCGCAGGCGGCAATCCTTGGGGCGGCGTCAGTCTGGAGTGGCAGACGCCGCATACGCCGCCGCACCACGGCAATTGGGGGGCGAAACTGCCGGTCGTGCATCGCTGGGCCTACGACTACAGCGTGCCGGGCATAGAGCAGGATTTCGTGCCACAGACGGTCTCCGATGAGCAGCTGGAACAGCTGCGGCAGCGCGCGAGCGCAAGCCCGGCGGAGAGTCCGTCATGAACAGATGGCTATTGAAGGGCGCCGACAGTTTCGATCCCGGCAACGGCTGGAGTGATGGGCCGAGGGCGCTGCCGCCTGCCGAGCTGGCCGCCAGGGCGCGCACCGCTCGCGTGGGGCTGCGGGTGTTTCTGCTGGTCGTCAGCTCGTTGTTTTTTCTATTCCTGATTGCCTTTATCGCCCGCTCGCAAGTCGCCGACTGGCAGCCCCTGACAGAGCCGTTGGCGCCCTTGGCCAGCCCCTGGCAGCTGTGGCTGAATACGCTTTGGTTGCTGCTTGGCAGCATTGCCCTGCAGGGGGCGCGCATGGCCGCCCGACGCGGCCTGCTCGGCGCTACGCATATCGGCTTTGCTTTGGGTGGGGTATTCGCGCTGGCCTTTGTGCTGGGTCAGCTCTGGGTCTGGCAGCAGTTTGTCGCCTGGGGCTATGTCGTTTCGAGCAACCCGGCCAACAGTTTCTTCTATCTGTTGACCGGGTTGCATGGCCTGCACCTGCTGGGCGGTCTGGTTGCCTGGAGCAGAACCGCCGTCAAGTTCCTGCACCGGGTGCCGTTGGCGCAACTCAGTGCAAGCGTGGAACTCTGCGCCATTTATTGGCATTACCTGTTGGGGCTCTGGTGCCTGCTATTCGCGCTGCTGACCAGTACGCCGGAAACCTATGCAGCCATCGCCGCATTGTGCGGCCTGAGGTGAACCATGGCAGCGCATCCCGAAGCCCCCGAGCAGACCAGTAGCGCTTACCCAGGCAACTCGCCGGAGATGCCAGCAGGCGGATGGTCGGGTATCGCCCGCGACTGGTCTTCGGATAAGGACGCCTTCAAGCAGGTGCCTTGGGGCAAGGCGATGATGTGGATTTTCCTGCTCAGCGACACCTTCATCTTCACCTGTTTTCTCACCGGCTACATGTCGGTGCGCATGACCACCACCGTGGCCTGGCCCAACCCCAGCGAAGTGTTCGCCTTGACCATCGCGGGTCACCAGATTCCGCTGGTTCTGATCGCCATCATGACCTTCGTGCTGATCAGCAGCAGCGGCACCATGGCCATGGCAGTCAACTTCGCCTATCGCCATGATCGGCGCAAAACCGCGGCGTTGATGCTGGCGACTGCAGCCTTTGGCGTGACCTTCGTCGGCATGCAGGCCTTCGAGTGGAGCAAGCTGATCGGCGAGGGTGTGCGGCCCTGGGGCAACCCCATGGGCGCCGCGCAGTTTGGCGCGAGCTTTTTCATGATCACCGGTTTCCACGGCTTGCACGTATCGGTTGGCGTGCTCTACCTGAGCATCGTCGCGCTCAAGGTATGGCGCGGAGACTATGAGCGCTCCGGCAACTACCAGAACGTCGAGATCGCCGGGTTGTACTGGCACTTCGTCGATTTGGTGTGGGTGTTTATTTTTGCCTTCTTCTACCTGTGGTAGCGCTGCAGAGGAGCACCGGTGATGGCACATGCTCAGGGTCAGCAACATCCGATCAGTCTGTACCTGAAAATATGGGGGCTGCTATTCGTCCTCAGCACCATGTCGTATCTGGTCGACTATTTCCACTTCGTCGGCTACCTCAGGTGGTCACTGATCTTGCTGTTCATGATCCTGAAGGCGGGGCTGATCGTCGCAATTTTCATGCACATGGCCTGGGAGCGGCTGGCCATGGTCTACGCCATATTGCTGCCGCCCCTGTGTTTGCTGGTACTGGTCGGGTTGATGGCGACCGAGGCGGATTACATCTTCCTCAGCCGCTTGGTATTTTTCGGACAAAGCTAAGCCCGGACAACCTTGGTTAATTGTCCGCGGGCTAGCTGAGCGCTCCTCGATAGCCTTACTTATATGGTGCGTTTGAACTGATGCCACCTGTGCATCCACGCCACTATCCAGTGCGGGGCCGCAGTGCCGGTACCGGCATCTTGGAGGGTTGGATGGCCGCCAATGACCCGATCGAGGACCGATTCCTGATCCGGCTCAACATCGACGAAGAAGACATGCTTGCCTTCCTTCAGCTTCTGTCCGAAGTTGCGAAAGTGGGCATTCGGCACCTGGATGCCAAAGAAACCGCCTTCCCAGATGCTAAAACCCAGCACCACGATTGCCAGGAAGATAAAGGGCGTCCAGCCGGCGGCGGATTCGGTCCATCCCAGCAAATAAGCTACGCCGAGTACCAGTGCCGCAAGCACTACACCAACCAGGGCGCCGATTTCGCCCGAGTGGACGACATCTTGCTTCATGAACGAGGGCACGTCGTGGAGATGATGATGCTGTTCGACATCCGCATCGTTTTCGCTGAGCACATGGATTTGTTCGGTACTGATGCCGTTGGCTTCCAGTTCAGTTTCAACGGTTTCCAGATCGTCCAGATCGTCACTAATGTAATAGTGTCGATTCATGACACACCTCCCGCCTCGTGAAGCTGCAGACCCCCTCCGCCCTACAGCTGCTACCTGAGATTCGCAGTTGTTAACTGCGCCCGTGAAGAACGTTGCACGCTATCGCGTGCAATCGAAAATCAGTATAGCACCCCAGAAATATTGCCTATCACTCAGGTCTTAGGCAGTCAAGGTCTGGGCGGTAAGTATCGGCTTCCGATGGCCAAGGCCTCTGCAGGCTCCACTACTAGAGTGCGAGCGGCAGCGCCAGGCTGACCTGTTGGCGCTGTGCCAGGCGCCGCTGAAACTCGCCGGGGTCGTGAATCAGTACATCCTGTCCGGCGAAGGACTCGGCGGCGATCAGTCGCGACAGCCAGAAGCGCACACAGGCGAGGCGCAGCATGGTCGGCCACAGCTCGGTTTCGGCGGCGGTAAAGGGGCGTAGGGCGGCATAGGCGCCGAGCATGGCGCGGGCGCGGGGGTAGTCGAGCTCGCCGTCGGCATGCGAGCACCAGTCGTTCAGGGCGATCGCCAGGTCGTAGAGCATCGGTCCCGAGCAGGCGTTGTAGAAGTCGATGACACCGGCCAGATGATTGCCATCGAACAGCACGTTGTCGCGAAACAAGTCGGCATGCAGATTAGCGCGTGGCAGCGCGAGGATGCGCGGCTTCAGCCCGTGGATTTCCGCCAGTGCATCGCGCAGCAGTGGCAACTGCGCCTCCGGCAGTTTCAGGGCCAGGCTCGGGCCCTCCTCGAGCATCCAGTCCAGGCCACGATCACTCTTGCGCTCCAGCACATGCTCGCGCGTGGCCAGGTGAATCCGCGCCAGCAGCGTGCCGACTTCCTGGCAGTGATGCGGGTTGGCTTGGCTGACGTGCTTGCCGTCCAGGCGCGGCTGCAACAACGCCGGCTTCTCCGCCAGGCTGCGCAGCGCCTCGCCATCTTTAGTACGCAGCGCGTAGGGCACCGGCAGGCCGGCCTCGTGGAGCACATCGAGCAGTTCGATAAAGAACGGCAGATCGGCGCTCGGGCCGCGCTCAATCAGGGTCAGGACGAACTCGCCCTGCTCCAGGCTGACGAAGAAGTTGCTGTTCTCGCTACCGGCTGCGATGCCCTGGAAGTCGCGCAGGCGACCCAGTTGGTAAGGGGCGAGAAATGCTTCGAGCTCGTGATGCTCCAGGGGGGTGAAAACCGACATGTCTGAACCGCCTTACCAGCTAAAAATTTCCCAGGCCGGAATCAACATATCCGGGCTGTCCGAACGAATGAAGTTGCCGTCGCTACCGTCTGCGCGCACCAGGAAGTAAGGCTTGCCGTTCTTCGGCGTGACCTTGATCGCATACAGGAAGCCATTCACCCGGTATTCCTGAACGGTGCGGTCGCCTTCCTGGCGGATGGTTACGTCCGGTTCGGCGGACACCGGGTCCTCGGCCAGCGCCGCGACCGAGCTTAATGCCAGCAGGCTGGCCAGCAACAGGCTATTGAGTGTGCGCATGGTAACCTTGTCCCTTTGTCGTCAATGTTCCGCTCATTCTAGCGCCGACCCCGTCGAAAAGGTTGATCCCGCTCATGTCACGCACCCCTCTTGTCCTGGTAGATGGTTCCTCGTATCTGTACCGCGCCTTTCATGCCCTGCCGCCGCTGACCACGTCCAAGGGCCTGCCCACCGGGGCGGTGAAGGGCGTGCTGAACATGCTCAAGAGTCTGCGCAAGCAGTACCCGGACAGTCCCTTCGCGGTGGTATTCGATGCCAAGGGCGGCACCTTCCGCGACGAGATGTTCGCCGAGTACAAGGCCAACCGGCCGTCGATGCCCGACGACTTGCGCGTGCAGGTCGAGCCGCTGCACGCCAGCGTGCGCGCCCAGGGCTTTCCGCTGCTCTGCGTGGAAGGCGTGGAGGCCGACGACGTGATCGGCACGCTGGCCCGGCAATGCGCTGGCGAAGGTCGCGACGTGGTGATTTCCACCGGCGACAAGGACATGGCGCAGCTGGTGTGCCCGCACGTTACCTTGGTCAACACCATGACCGGTAGCGTCTACGACATCGATGGCGTGAAAGCGAAATTCGGTGTCGGTCCTGAGCTGATCATCGATTACCTGGCGCTGATGGGCGACAAGGTCGATAACATTCCCGGGGTCCCGGGCGTCGGCGAAAAGACCGCGCTGGGGTTGCTGGTGGGCGTCGGCGGCGGGCTCGATGTGATCTACGCCAACCTCGACAAGGTGCCGGCTCTGCCGATTCGCGGGGCGAAAACCCTGGCGGCCAAGCTCGAAGAACACCGCGATATGGCCTACCTGTCCTATGCGCTGGCGACCATCAAGCTGGATGTGCCGCTGAATATCGAGATCGAGTCGCTGCATCCGGGGGCGATGGACACGCCGGCGCTGCTTGAGCTGTATGCCGAGTTGGAGTTCAAAAGCTGGCGCGATGAGTTGCTGCGCCAAACCCCGGCAGCCGCCAATCCTGTACCTTCAGTGGCCGATGCTGATCTGTTCGCGTTGCAGCCAAGCGCTACGGCCCTGGTCGAAGATGCTCCGGTTGGGCAGGCCGCGAGTGGCGCAGTGGCTGAGGTTGCGGTGGCAACGACTCAGGGCGATTACCAGTGCATTCTGGAACAGGCGCAGTTCGACACCTGGCTGGAGAAGCTGAAGAGTGCCGAGCTGATCGCCTTCGACACCGAGACCACCGGCCTGGATGCTCAGCAGGCGCAATTGGTCGGGCTGTCGTTTGCGGTCAAGGCCGGTGAGGCGGCTTATATCCCCGTGGCCCACTCTTATATGGGGGTGCCAAACCAGCTGGACCGCGATGCGGTGCTCAAGGCGCTGAAGCCGATCCTCGAAGACCCGAACAAGGCCAAGGTCGGTCAGCACGCCAAGTACGACATCAATATCCTCGCCAATGCCTCGACGCCGATTCGGGTGCAGGGCGTGGCGTTCGACACCATGCTCGAATCCTATGTGCTGGACTCTACGGCGACCCGCCACGACATGGACAGCCTGGCGCTCAAGTACCTGGATCACAGCACCATTCGTTTCGAGGACATCGCCGGCAAGGGGGCCAAGCAGCTGACCTTCGACCAGATCGATCTGGCCCAAGCCGCGCCCTATGCCGCGGAAGATGCCGACGTGACCCTGCGTCTGCACCAGCAATTGTGGGCGAAGCTTGCTGTCGAGCCGAGCCTGGTCAAGGTGCTGCACGACATTGAAATGCCATTGGTGCCGGTGTTGGCGCGGATCGAGCGCCAGGGCGCGCTGGTGGATGCCAACCTGCTGGGGCTGCAAAGCAACGAGTTGGGCGAAAAGCTGGTGGCGCTGGAGCGTCAGGCGTTCGCCATCGCCGGCGAGGAATTCAACCTGGCGTCGCCCAAGCAGCTCGGGGTGATTCTCTATGAAAAACTCGCTCTGCCGATCATCAGCAAGACCGCCAAGGGTCAGCCTTCCACCGCCGAGGCGGTGCTCGCCGAGTTGGCCGAGCAGGACTTTGAGTTGCCCAAGGTGCTGATGCAGTACCGCAGCCTGAGCAAGCTGAAGAGTACCTACACCGACCGCCTGCCGGAACAGATCAATCCGCGCACCGGGCGCATTCATACCTCCTACCACCAGGCGGTGGCCGCCACCGGACGGCTGTCGTCCAGCGACCCGAACCTGCAGAACATTCCGATTCGCAGCGCCGAGGGGCGGCGCATTCGTCAGGCCTTCGTCGCGCCGAAAGGCTACAAGCTGCTGGCGGCGGACTACTCGCAAATCGAGCTGCGGATTATGGCGCATCTGGCTCAGGACCCAGGGCTGCTGGACGCCTTCCGTCACGACCTTGACGTGCACCGTGCCACGGCTGCCGAGGTCTTTGGCGTGGCGTTGGATGAGGTGAGCACGGAGCAGCGGCGCAGCGCCAAGGCGATCAACTTCGGCCTGATCTACGGCATGAGTGCGTTTGGCCTGGCCAAACAGATCGGCGTCGACCGCAAGCAGTCGCAGGCCTATATCGACCGCTACTTCGCCCGTTATCCCGGCGTGCTCGCCTACATGGAGCGCACCCGCGAGCAGGCCGCGCAACAAGGCTATGTGGAAACCCTGTTCGGTCGCCGCCTGTACCTGCCGGACATCAACGCGAAGAATCAGGGCCTGCGCAAGGGCGCCGAGCGCACGGCCATCAACGCGCCGATGCAGGGCACCGCGGCGGACATCATCAAGCGCGCCATGATCGCGGTGGATGCGTGGCTGAGTGAGTCTGGACTGGATGCCAAAGTGATCCTCCAGGTGCACGACGAGCTGGTGCTGGAGGTGCGTGAAGATCTGGTCGAGCAGGTGCGTGAGCAGATCAAGTCGCTGATGGGCAGCGCCGCCGAATTGGCCGTGCCGCTGTTGGTCGAGGTGGGCGTCGGTGACAACTGGGATGAGGCGCACTGATTGGCCGTGTGCGACTGAATCGCCGGCTGCATGGGCAGTCGGCGGCGCCTTACATCACTAACGCATCAAACAGTATGGGTTTATGACGAATTGAGTCTAAAAACGGGCTGAACTTTGCGTTTGCGCAGGCGGTCAGAGTTTGTGAATGGCTGAGAAAGCCCTTCGAAGCTCCTTTGTTGTGTTAAGTGTTGGCAGATATCTGAACCCCGCCCTAGCGGTTCAGAAGCTTAAACCCCGAACTTCTCCCTCCCCATACGAAGTTCGGGGTTTTTTTTGTCTAGCGAAAAGTCCGAGGCCAGGGTGAGCGGCAGCTCGTCCGGCTGCCAGCTCTTTTCAGGCCTCGCTTTCGCTGGCCTCCTCGCTATCCAGCAGGCCCATCCAGGCGCCCAGTACGGCTTGCGCTTCTTCTACGCCCTGGCGCTTGGGCGCCGAGAACAGTTGAATGCTCACGCGGTCGCCCCAGCGCTTGCGGATGTCTTGCTGCACCTTGAGCAGTGCGTTCTTGGCGGCGCCGAAGGCCAGCTTGTCGGCCTTGGTCAGCAGAATATGCATGGGCATCTGGCTGGCGGCGGTCCAGTCGAGCATCAGCTGGTCGAACTCGGTCAGCGGGTGGCGAATGTCCATCATCAGGATCAGCCCGCGCAGGCACTCGCGGCTGCCCAGATAAGCCTCGAGGTGCTTCTGCCAATGCAGTTTCAGCGGGATGGGCACCTTGGCGTAGCCGTAACCGGGCAGGTCGACCAGGCGGCGTTCATCGTCCAGACTGAAGAAGTTCAGCAGCTGGGTGCGCCCAGGGGTTTTCGAGGTGCGCGCCAGGCTGGCGTGGGTCAGGGTGTTCAGCGCGCTGGATTTACCGGCGTTGGAACGCCCGGCAAAGGCCACTTCATAGCCCTGATCGTCCGGACATTGGTCGACCTTGGCGGCGCTGATGAGAAAGCTGGCTTGTTGGCACAGGCCGATAACGGGGTTCTTGGTTTGCATCAGGGTATCCGGTGAGGGCGGGCATGAAGTCGTGTTGCAGGCGCGCTGCCCTTGCGACAATTGCGCGCATCCTGCCGCGCGCTACGCAGTGCGGCAAGCGGCGTCGTTTCCGTTTCAGTGGCGCCAGTATATAATGCCGCAAATTTTGTGTGCGCTTTGTCCCGTGTATTGGCTAAGTGTTCACGGGAACGATTTAATTCATCTGTCTATCGAAAGCAGGGCGTTCCCCACACTGATGAGGTCGATCTCATGAAAAAGTTGCTACTCGCTGCCGGCGTACTGATGCTGTCGTTCAACACTCAGGCTGCCCAAGATCCAGAAGCCGTGTTCAATCGCGCCTGTTCGGCCTGCCATAATGGCCAGCTGCCGATGGCGCCGCAAAAAGGCGATCAGGCTGCCTGGGAGCCGCGTTTGGCCAAAGGCATGGACGCGCTGGTGACCAGCGTGACCAATGGTCTGAATGCCATGCCGCCACGCGGTTTGTGCACGGACTGCACGGCCGAGGATTACCAGGCAGTCATCCAGTGGATGAGCCAGTAAACCCGGTCTATAACTCTTTCTCTCTTAGCCGTAGTTGGATTAGCTGATGAATAAAGTACTCGTGAGCCTGCTGTTGACCCTGGGTATCACCGGCCTGGCCCACGCCGCCGGCGACGCAGCCGCCGGTCAGGGCAAAGTCGCCGTGTGTGGCGCTTGCCATGGTGCCGACGGCAATAGCGTTGCGCCGAACTTTCCGAAGCTGGCTGGCCAGGGTGAGCGTTACCTGCTCAAGCAGCTGCACGACATCAAGTCCGGTGGGCGTCAGGTGGTGGAGATGACCGGTCTGCTGGATAACCTCAGCGAGCAGGATCTAGCCGACATCGCCGCCTACTTCAGCAGTCAGCAGATGAGCGTCGGCGCGGCCGATCCGAAGCTGGTCGAGCGCGGTGAGGCACTGTTCCGCGGCGGTAAGCTGGAGGAAGGCATGCCGGCCTGCACCGGCTGCCATTCGCCGAATGGCGCGGGCCTCGACGCGGCGGGCTTTCCGCAGCTGGGCGGGCAGCATGCCGGTTACGTGGCCAAGCAGCTGACGGCGTTCCGCGAGGGCGAGCGGACCAACGACGGCGACAATGCGATCATGCGCACTATCGCTGGCAAGCTGAGCAACAAGGACATCGAAGCAGTGTCCAGCTACGTGCAGGGCCTGCATTGATCGCGTAACAGGTTGCAATGCAGTGGCAGGAAAAGGGTGGCTGAGGCCACCCTTTTTCATTTGTCGCGCAGCTACAATAGCCGGAACCTGTTCCCCGCACGGCGGGTCGAACGCAGGTCTGCCATGGGGCACCGCTTAACCGCTAAGGAGTAATGCATGCGTAATCTGATCCTCTGTGCCGCTCTCGCCACTGCCAGCCTGTTCGGCGCAGTTGCGCAGGCCGAGCCGATTCAAGCCGGCAAAGAGTACGTCGAGCTGAGCAGCCCGGTTCCGCTGTCCAAGCCGGGCAAGATCGAGGTGGTCGAGCTGTTCTGGTACGGTTGCCCGCACTGCTATCAGTTTGAGTCGACCATCAATCCGTGGATCGAGCAATTGCCGGAAGACGTCAATTTCGTGCGCATCCCGGCCCTGTTCGGCGGTGTGTGGAACGCTCACGGTCAGCTGTTCATCACCCTGCAAAACATGCAGGTCGAACAGAAAGTCCACGACGCGATCTTCAATGCCATCCACAAGCAAGGCAAGAAGCTGGCGACCCCCGATGAAATGGCCGAGTTCCTCGCCGAACAGGGCTTGGACAAGGACGCCTTCCTCAAGACCTACAACTCCTTCGGCGTGAAAAGCCAGATGGAAAAGGCCAAGAAACTGGCCATGGCCTATCAGATCAGCGGCGTACCGGTGATGATCGTCAACGGGAAGTACCGCTTCGACCTCGGCAGCGCCGGTGGCCCCCAGCAGACTCTACAAGTGGCCGACCAGTTGATTGCCAAGGAACGCGCCGCCCAGTAGGCGGCCGGCCCGAGCGCCGAGCATGCTGAGGCGTTGGCAAGCCAGCCGCGCGGTTGGCCTGTGTGATCCACAGGTCAACCCGCAGTGTCCGGTCAGCCGGGACTGGCCTGGCGATGGCCGTCTGCGGCTACTGAGTTTCAATATCCAGGTGGGTATCAGCACCGAGCGGTATCGGCACTACCTGACGCGTGGCTGGCAGCATGTGCTGCCGCACACCGGCCGTGCCGGTAACCTGCAACGGATCGGGCAACTGCTCGGCGATTACGATCTGGTGGCCCTGCAGGAAGTCGATGGCGGCAGCCTGCGATCCGGCTTCGTCAATCAGGTCGAGCACCTCGCCCACCTCGGTGCTTTTCCCTACTGGTACCAGCAACTCAACCGCAATCTCGGCCGGTTGGCGCAACACAGCAATGGTGTGCTCAGTCGCCTGCGCCCCAGTCTGCTGGAAGACCACCCGCTGCCCGGCCCTCCCGGCCGGGGTGCCATGCTGCTGCGTCTCGGTGAGGGGGCGGACGCCGTCGTCGTGGTGATGATGCACCTGGCGCTCGGTGCGCGAACCCGGACCCGCCAGCTGGCCTATATCCGCGAGTTGATCGGCGGCTATCGGCATCAGGTGCTGATGGGCGACATGAACACCCACGCCAGTGACCTGCTGCAGCATTCGCCGCTACGTGATCTCGGCCTGCTGGCGCCGCAGATCGAGGCGACCTTCCCCAGCTGGCGCCCGCTGCGTTGCCTCGATCACATCCTGCTGAGTCCCGGGCTGGAGCTGGAGCGGGTGGCCGTGCTGGCTCAGCCGATCTCCGACCACCTGCCGGTGGCGGTGGAAATTCGCCTGCCCCAGGCTCCGGGGAGTCCTCCGTCGCCTATGCTCAATACGCCCCTCCCGCGGAAGCTCTAAATGACCGACGACGCCCAGCGCTGGAAAGACAAATACTTGGCCAGGCTCGAGCAGCAGGAGCAACTTGAGCGCCGCTGGGATACCCGTCTCGACCTGTTGCGCCGTGGCCTGGTGCGCAGCAGCCTGGCCGCAGAAGGCGCGGATAAGGCGGTGGATCAGTGCATGCAGGATCTGCGTGCAATGCTCCGGCGTGAGGATATGGATGCCGGCTTGTCGGCGTTGATTCCGCGTCTGGAAAAAACCGTACTGGACTCCGAACAACGCCGTCAGCAGCGTAGCGAGCAAGTCGTCGGCGCGCTGGCGGGCTTGGTCGGTCAGCTGCTCAGCCTGGAGTTGCCGCGCGAGTTGCGCAAGGCGCTGAAAAGCTATGCCAAGCAACTCGACAGCCGCGCCGGTCAGCTGCACGAACTGCCGCTGTTGCTGGCCGAGCTGAGTCAATTACAACGTCAGGCCCTGAGCGTTTTGGGTCAGGACGAGGGCGCACGCCCAGGCTTGCTGCAAAGACTCTTCGGTGCGCGTGAAGCCACGGCCGAGGCCGCGCTAGCGCCCGCACAGACGCTGGCGAGCGAGGCGCCTGTCAGTGCGCTGGCCCCGGCGCTACAGCCGCTATCGAGTGGCGAAGATCAGCCACTGCCGGCTGCACTCGTCGCTTACGATGTGGCCGATGCCAGCGATGCCAGCGATGCCAGCGATGTGATGCCAGCCGAGCAGGTCGCGCCGCCTACCTCGCGGCCCGTTGTACCGGTCCTCGATTGCCTGCCGTTGCCTGCCGACCTGTTACCCCCGGCGGAGTCGCTGGCCACCCCAGCAGGCGCCAGTGAAGAAGAACTGGTCGGTGAAGCGCACAGTCAGCTCGCCGATCCGCACTACGCCCTGCCGGTGGAGCCCGAGCCGGGATACAGCGCGATTGCCCAGCATGTGCAGGCGAGTCTGCTCGGTCTGCTGGCCGAGTTGCCCTTGCCGGAGCGGCATCAGGCCCAAGCCGATTCGCTGGTCGAACGGATTCAGGCCGGGTTGAATATGTATGAGCTGGTGCCGGTGCTGGACGACCTGACCGTGCTGATGCTGGCCGTCGCGGATAATAGTCAGCATGAGTTCGAGGGCTACCTCAAACAGCTCAACGAACGCCTGGCAACCTTCCAGGGCAGCCTGCAAGACGCCCACGACGGCTATGCCGACTCGCTCAACGTGGCGCGTGAGCTGGACAGCGAGCTGCGCCAGCAGGTCGATGGCCTGCACAGCAGCGTGCAGGACGCCACGGACCTCAAGAGCCTCAAGGGGTTGGTGGAAAACCGCCTGAATGGCCTGCTCGGCACCATGGAGCAGTACCAACGCCAGCGTGACGAGCGCGAGCAGCTGGTGGCCGGACGCCTGCAGACCCTGGTCGCGCGGGTGGCAGGCATGGAGCAGGAAGCCAAGGGCTTTCGCCAACGCCTGGAGGAGCAGCGCCAGAAGGCCCTGCTCGATCCGCTCACCGGGCTGCCCAATCGCGCCGCCTGGAGCGAGCGCCTGGACCTGGAAGTGGCGCGCTGGCAGCGCTACGGCGGTGAGCTGTTGCTGGCGGTGGTGGACATCGACCACTTCAAGCGAATCAACGATGGCTACGGGCATCTGGCCGGCGACAAGGTGCTGAAAATCATCGCCAACGAGTTGCACAAGCGCCTGCGCAAGACCGATTTCATGGCCCGTTTCGGCGGCGAGGAGTTCGTCCTGTTGATTCCCACGACGCCGCTCGACGGTGGCCTGCAACTGCTGGAAACCCTGCGCACGTCTATCGAAACCTGTCCGTTCCATTTCAAGGGCGAGCGGGTGACCATCACCCTGTCGGCCGGGATCGGCGAGTTTGTTAAGGGTGACAGTGGCGAACAGGTGTTCGCGCGCGCCGATCAGGCGCTGTACCGGGCCAAGGGCTGGGGGCGCAATCGCGTCGAGGTGGGTTAACGGGCCGCCGTTTAGGCTCGGCGTGTTTGCCGCTGAGGCGGTGTGATGGGGGGCGTTGCGTTCAGCGGTGTTGCAGTCGGTCTCAGGCCACGCTCGTCAGGTAGGGTCGCCAGGCCTCTGGAATCTGCTCCAGGCGCGGGTAGTTCAGCGCATCCAGTTGCAGGTGCGAGAGCAGGAATGGTGTGTGCCGCAGGTGTTGCGGCACGCTGCGCAGCTCCGGCAACCAGAGGCTGACGTACGTGGCCTCCGGGTCGTAGGCGCGCGCCTGACGCAGGGCATTGAATGCCCGGTTGCGTTGCGGATCGCTGCCGACGGCGGCGAGGTAGGCCCAGTTGCCCCAGTTGCTGGCCGGGTCATAGTCGATCAGGTGTTCTTCGAACCAGGCGGCGCCAAAGCGCCAGTCCTGTTGCAGGTCATTGACCAGGAAGCTGGCAACCACCTGGCGGCTGCGGTTGGAAATAAAGCCAGTGGCGGCCAGTTCGCGCATGCCGGCATCCACCAGCGGCATGCCCGTGCGGCCATGGCACCAGCTGTCGAAGCGCCGATCGAGCTGCTGCGGCGCGCGCGCGGTGGCGGGCACGCCGCCGGCCTTGAACAGCGCACTGCCATGGCGCAGCAGGGTCCAGCGGAAAAAGTCGCGCCAGAGCAGCTCGAGCCACAACCGATAGGTCGAATCGTTGCGCCCGAACTGCGCCTCATGGCGGCGTAGTTCGGCCACCGCCCGGCGCGCCGATAGGCTGCCATTGGCCAGCCAGGGTGAAAGTTTCGACGAGTCCTCACTGCCGATCGGGCCGTTGCGACTGTGCATGTACTGACGCACGCCCTGACCTTCCCACAGGTAATCGCGCAGACGCGCCTGGGCCGCCGCTTCGCCGCCGGAAAAGGGGAAGCGGCTGGCCGCTACACTGAGCGGTTCGCCGAGCCCCAGCTGGGACAGGGTCGGCACCGCCTGCAACAATTGCTGCGCGCCTTCTGGCAGGGGCGGTAGCCGCTTGGGCGGTGGGTCGGGCTGAAACACCGGCAGGCGTTCCTCGATCAGGCTTCTGAACTGGCTATAGACCTGCGGCAGCTGGTTGCTCGGACAGGGCAGTTCCTCGGCACGCAACAGGCTGTTGCCCGCCGCTTGTCGCAGCGGTATGTTGCCCAGCTGGCGTTGCACGCGCGCCAGTTGCGCGCGTTCGTGCGGGGCAATCTCTTCCAGCGTCAGCACCTGTTGCAGGTCGAATTGGTCGACCAGTTGCGCAATCACCTGCTCCGCTGTGCCCTGGATGACCAGCAAGTGCGAGTTGCGTTGGCGCAGCGCACCGTCCAGTGCCGCCAGGCTTTCCAGCAGAAAACGCGCGCGATGCACGCCGAGCCGGCGGCTGCCGAATTCACTTTCCTGCAACAGCGCCGGGTCGAGTACGAATACCGGCAGCAGCCGCTCGGCCTCCAGTCCGGCTTGCAAGGCTGGGTGATCGTCGAGACGCAGGTCGAGTTTGAACCAGAGCAGCGCGCGCATGGTGTGATCCTCGCAAGCTAGCCGTTCGGAGACAAGGGTAACCAGTGTAGCTACAGCATTACTCTGGCGTCACCGGGCAAAGACTGTCGCCGGTTGGGGACCAATGGCGGCGATCTGGCCTAAGTAAGGCGTATTGCCGACAGACGGGCGCTTGGTTCATCACTAGGGTCTGTTGCCGTTTCATTCGCGGCCGCGCCGTAGCCTGTTTTTGCGCGAGGCAAGGCACGAGGAGCGCGGTTTGGTTGTTCCAAATGAGC
>NZ_VIUH01000005.1:0-10599 GCF_007993865.1 Pseudomonas sp. SJZ079
TTGGCAAGGGAATGACCATTACCTGCGTCCTGCGCCTAATCGGGGGCCATTTCTCGCGGCAACGCGGCTCGCAATGAAACGGCAACAGACCCTAATGTGGGGAGAATGTAATGAGTGGCTCCGCTAGAGAAAAAGGCTCCTCGATTACCCGCGTGCTGGAAATCATCGAAGCGGTCTCCCAGGCCGAACGGCCCATGTCTCCGGCCGACCTGGCCTATCAGCTGGATATCCCCAAACCGAGCATTCATCGGCTGCTGGCGCAGCTTGAGGGCGATGGCTATCTGCAAACCAATATGCGCGGCCTGATCGTGCCGGGAGCGCGCCTGCACGATATCGCCCTTGGGGTGCTCTACAGCGGGCGTTTCAAGGCGCCACGCCAGGCCATCCTGCAGCGCCTGACCGCGCAAACTGGCGAGACCTGTGGCATTGCCATCCCCAATGGCACCGAGATGATCTATTACGACCGGGTGCAGACCGACCGGCCGTTGCAGGTGCATCTGCCCATCGGCAGTCATACCCCGATTTGGTGTACGGCCAGTGGCAAGCTTTACCTCAGTTCGCTGTCGAAGGAGCGGCGCCAGCGGATCATCCACAACCTGCCGCTGCGTCGGTACGCTCGCAATACCCTGACCGATCCGCATGCGCTGGAGGCTGATCTGCTGAACATCAGAGTCAGCCAGGTGGGCACGGACAATGAAGAGTTTGTCGATGGTCTGGCCGCGTTTGCGGTGCCGGTCAAGGATCGCGATGGCCGGCTGTTCGCCTGCTTATTCGCTCATGCGCCGCTGATCCGCAAGAGTCTGGACGAACTGCTGGCATATACTCCGCTGTTACGCCACGCCGCAGTGGAACTGGGCCAGCTAATCCATGACCCGGAAGTCGGCATAGATTGAAGTTGAGCAGGATATGAAGAAAAGGCTCCCCCCATTAAATTGGCTGCGCTCGTTTGAAGCGTCTGCCCGCCACCTGAATTTCACCCAGGCGGCAGCCGAACTGAGCCTGACCCAGGCGGCCATCAGCCAGCAGGTCAAGGGGTTGGAGTGCCAGTTGGGGGTCAACCTGTTCAAGCGCTTGCCCCGGGGGCTGGAGCTGACTGAGGCAGGGCGGGCCTACATGCCGGTGATTCATGAATCCATAGAGCGGCTGATCGCCGCGACGGATGAGCTGTTCGGCATGGGCCGCGAACGGCGGCTGATCATCAGGGTCAATCTGGTGTTCTTCACCACCTGGCTGGCGCCCCGGTTGGCGCGTTTCAGGGCGCGCCATCCCGAGGTCAGCCTGCAGTTCACCAGCAATATCTGGCTGGATGAACGCGGCAAGGAGGCGGACATGGAAATCCGTTACGGCAAGGGCAACTGGCCGGACCTCAAGGCCATTCGGCTGACCCGTGACGAGCTGTTTCCGGTGTGCAGCCCCACGCTGCTCGATGGGTTGCGCCCACCCGACTCGCCGGAGGCGCTCTCCGAGCATACCTTGCTGCATGTCATCGGCTACGAAGAGGGCTGGGGGTACTGGCTCAAGCAAACGGGCTTTCAACACCTGGATGCCTCGCAGGGGATGCAGTTCGATACGCTGATCACCGCCATGGAAATGGCGGCCCTGGGCCATGGCCTGGCGCTGGGCCGCACCTCGCTGGTGGCGGATATGCTGGCCAGTGGACGTTTGCTGGCGCCTTTCGCGCAAAGGATCAGCGCCTCAGAGTCGTTCTATCTGACCTGTCCGACGCACCAGTACATGCACCCCAGCGCCGAGGCGTTCTGGTCCTGGCTGATTGAGGAGGCAGAGGCGCAGGATGGCCCCCTTGAGGCCGCACCCGGCGCCCGTTCCTAGGCGCGGGGCATCGCTCTGAGATAACGCGGCGACAGGTTTCAGCCTGACTGCGGCTTGAGCCAGCAGTCCGCCTGGCGCGAGGCCTATGGCACACTGCGCGGCTGAGGAGATGCCCATGCCACGCCCCCATTGCCCACGCTGTAGCCGCCCACTCGAGCATTGTCTCTGTGCGCTGATCCCGCTGTTGCCTAGCGTTACCCGCGTGCTGATCCTGCAGCACCCCAGCGAACTCAAGCATGCGCTGAATACCGCGCGTCTGGCCGCCTTGGGCCTGAGCAATGCCGAGTTGCGGGTGGGCGAAGTGTTCGAGGACTTAGCGGCGCTGCTGGCGCAGCCGGGCTACCGACCGTGCCTGTTGTTTCCGGGTGAGGGCGTGCAGCCGTTGCAGCACTTCGCCACCCAGGCCGTCGATCAACCTGTGCTGCTGGTGGTGCCCGACGGCACCTGGCGTAAAGCGCGCAAACTGCTGCACCTCAACCCGTTACTGGCGGCCTTGCCGCGGGTGGCATTGGCGGAGGGGCTGCAGTCGCGCTACCGCGTGCGCAAGGCGCCGATGGCGGGTGCGTTATCGACGGTGGAGGCGGTGGTTGGCGCCCTGAATATGCTCGAGGCTCCGGCGCAATTCGACGACTTGCTGATACCTTTCGAGGCGCTGATCGAAGGACAGATCAAGGCGATGGGCGAGGACACCTTTCAGCGCAATCACGGTTCGTCTTAGCCAGGCGCTTGTGGCGCCTAGCCTCAGCGCTCGCGCAGCGCCTCGGCGCGGGCCTTGAGTACCGGTTTGAGCAGGTAGTCCAGCACGCTTTTTTCGCCGGTGATGATGTCAACGGTGGCGATCATGCCGGGAATGATCAGCAGCGGATGCTCGGCGCTACCCAGGTGACTTTGTTCGGTGCGCACCTGGATCAGGTAGAAGCTCTTACCTTCTTCGTCGGTGATGGTATCGGCGCTGATCAGTTCCAGGTTGGCCTTGAGTCCGCCGTAAATCGTGTAATCGTAAGCGCTGAACTTGACCATGGCCTTCTGCCCCGGATGCAGAAACGCCACATCCTGCGGGCGCACCTTGGCTTCTATCAGCAGGCTGTCCTCCAGCGGGACGATTTCCAGCATGTCGCTGCCCGGCTGGACCACGCCGCCGATGGTGCTGATCTTCAGCTGTTTGATGATGCCCTTGACTGGCGAGATCACCGTGGTGCGACTGACTCGGTCATCGATGGCAGAGCCACTGGCGGTGATTTTCTTCAATTCGGTACGGGCATCGTTGAGTTCCTTGAAGGCATCGGAGCGGAAGGCCAGTTCGGATTCCTCGACCTTGCTCTTGATCTCGTTGATGGCCGCTTCGGCCCGCGGGATGGCCAGGTTGGTGGCATTCAGTGAGCCGCGCACTTCGACGACACTGCGGCGTAGACGGAGTATTTCCACCTGGGAAATCGCCCCGCTGGCGACCAGCGGTTGCGACATGTTCAGCTCTTGCTGCAACAGGCCAAGGCTGGAGCTGTATTGCTGAGATTTGGAGCGAAACTCGGCGAGCTCCTGAGTCTTCTGCCGCAGTTGCTCGCCGAGTGTGCGTTGTTCGCTGTGCAGGCGCTGTTGCCGCGAGCGGTACAGCGCCAGTTCGTCTTCGGCCAGCTGTGGTGCGTTGCGGCTAATCTCCTCCGGCATGGCAATGGGGCGGCCCTCGGCCTCGGCCGTCAGGCGTTCGATGCGGGCGATCAGGGCCAGACGGTCGGCTTCGCTTTCACCTTGGTTGGAGAGAAAACGGGTGTCATCGAGGCGCAGCAGCACGTCACCCTTGGCCACGACTTGGCCTTCGCGCACGAAGATGTCGCTGATGATGCCGCCCTCGAGATTCTGGATCACCTGAATCTTGCTGGAGGGGATGGCCTTGCCTTCGCCGGTGGTGACCTCCTCGAGCACGGCAAAGTGTGCCCAGGTCAGCGCTGCTATCACGCAGGCCGCGACAACCCACACCGTGACCCGCGAGAACCAGGGCGAGTCCTCGAGTATGGTGCCGTCCACTTCCGGCATGAACTCGGTGTCCTGCCGGTGCTGGCGCAGGCCGCCGAAGTAGTCGCGAATCGATTGGCTTCGTTCCATGCGTGATTCCTACACCGCTGCCGGGCCGACCCGGCCTTTGCGCAGGGCTTCGATGACCGATTCCTTGGGGCCGTCGGCGACGATCTGGCCGTTGTCCAGCACGATCAGTCGATCCACCAGGCTGAGCATCGAGGCGCGATGGGTGATCAGCAGCAGCGTCTTGCCTTGTGCCCAGGTTTGCAGGCGGTTGCGCAGGATCTCTTCGCTGCTGTTGTCCATTGCGCTGGTGGGTTCGTCGAACAGCAGGATCGGCGGGTCGAGCAGGATCGCGCGCGCCAGCAGCACGGCCTGACGTTGCCCCCCGGAGAGTAGTTGACCGCGCTCGCCAACCGGGCGATCGAAGCCTTGTGGGTGTTGCCGGGCGAGCTCGCTGACGCCGCTCAGCTCAGCCACTTCGAGCATGCGCGCGTCGCTGACGTAGCGTGCACCGAGGGTCAGGTTATCGCGCAGGCTACCGGCCAGCAGCGGCAAGTCATGGGCGACGTAGCCAATCTGGTGGCGCAGGTCGGCTACGTCCAACTGCCGCAAGTCGAGATTGTCGAGCAGGATCTGGCCATCATCGGGGCTATACAGCGCCATCAGCAAACGGGCCAGGGTGCTTTTGCCCGAGCCGCTGCGCCCGATAATGCCGATGCGCTCGCCTGCGTTCATATGCAGACTGACGTTGCTCAATGCGGGTGCGCTCTGGTTGGGGTAACGGAAGGTCACCTGCTGCACATCCAGCTCGCCCTTGAGCTGGGTGCGCTCCAGCGGGCGCTGCTTGGCCTGGCGCTCTTGCGGGAGCGCCATCAGGGCGTCGGTGCTGGTCATGGTCAGGCGCGCTTGCTGGTAACGGGTGATCAGCCCGGCTATCTGCCCGAGCGGCGACAACACGCGGCTGCCAAGCATATAGCAGGCAACCAGCGCGCCGACGCTGAGGTTGCCGGCGATAATGCTGTAGACCCCGGCGACTATGATGGACATGCCGGCGAGCTGCTGAAAGAACAGGGTGCCGTTGGTGGCCAGGGAGGAGAGGAAACGGGCGTGGCTGTCCAGCCGGGTCAGGGCGCCGTGGGTTTTCTCCCACTCATGTTGCCGTTCGCTCTCCGCGCCGCACACCTTGAGGGTTTCCAAGCCGCCCAGGGTCTCGATCAGCAGGGCTTGACGCTGCGAGGCCAGCGCCAGGCTTTTCTGCACCGTATCACGCAGCCGCGCCTGGATGATCAGGGCAAACAGCGCGGTCAGCGGAAAGGCCATGAGCGGAATAGCCACCAGTGCGCCGCCGATCAGCCAGATCACCGCGATCATCAACAGGGCGAAGGGCAGGTCGATCAGGCTGGTCAGGGTGACCGCGGTGAGGAACTCGCGCAGCCCTTGGAAGTCATGGATGCTTTGGGCAAAACCGCCGACAGTTGCCGGACGTGCTTTCATCGCCATGCCGGTAATGCGTTCGAACAGCGTCGCGGACAGCACTACGTCGGTTTTCTTGCCGGCGGTATCCAGCAGATGGGCACGCAGCACACGCAAGAGCAGTTCGAAGCTGGTGCCGATGAACAAGCCAATGGCCAACACCCACAAGGTCGACGTGGCTTGGTTGGGCACCACGCGGTCGTAGGTCTGCATGACGAACAGCGGCACCATCAGACCCAGCAGGTTGATCAGCAGGCTGGCGAGTATGGCGTCGCCGTACAACCAGCGCGACAACTTGAGGGTGTCGCGGAACCAGGCCTCGATGCGCGGCACCAGTGGGCTACGGGCCTCCTCCAGTTCATGTCGTGGGCGGGCGAAAAATGCTTGACCGCTGTACTCGCTCGCCAGTTGCTCGCGGGTAACCCATTGTTCGCCGCCCTCTGCCTCACTGGGCAGAATCAGCACCTGGTTATTGCTGCCCCACTTGCGCAGCACGGCGCTACGGCCGTCCTTGAGCAGCAACAGAACCGGTAGGTTCAAGGCGGAGATCGCACTCAGCTCGCGGCGCAACAAACGTCCTTGCAGGCCAGCCCGTGCCGCGGCACGGGGCAGCAGGCTGGCGCTGAGGCACTGTTCCGGCAGGGGCAGGCCGGCGCTCAGGCTGCCACGGCTGACCGAACAGCCGTGCAGCTTGCAGAGGATCAACAGGCCATCGAGCAGCGGGTCGTCGTGACTAAGCCGCGGGTCGTTGGGTGGGGTTGGCCGTTCCATGGTGGTCAAGGGTTACTACTCCTCAGCCAGTGTCACTGCATGGCCGGCAAACGGGCTTCGCTCTTTACTTCCGAGAGGGCTACGGCTTCGGCCGGAACTACTACATTTTGCTTTCTCAGCAGCTCGCCCATGGCGGCAATCACTCGGTACATGGCGAACTCCTCGGTATAGCGCACCTCGGTGTAGCGCCGGTTCGCGGTGAACAGTTCGTTCTCGCTGTCGAGCAGGTCGAGCAGGGTGCGTTGGCCGATGCCGAACTGCTGCTGATAGGCCTCGCGTACGCGGGTGGTGTAGTCCGCATAGTCACGGGCTTTGGGGGTTTGCAGGCGTGCGTTTTCCATGGCGTTCCAGGCCAGCGAGAGGTTTTCGTTGAGTATCCGCAAGGCGTTGTTACGGATGTCCATGGCCTGATTGATCTGGTGCGCGGAGGATTGCAGGCGAGCCTTGTCACGCAGGCCGTTGAACAGGTTGTAGTTCATCACCACGGCTGCGCGCCAGCTGTTGTTGTGGCCTTTGTCGCCCTGAGTATTGTCGTCGGCGTTGGTCGCCAGTTCGACATCGAAGCGCGGGTAGAACGGTGACTTGGCGACTGCATACTGTTTTTCGGCCGCATTTACATCGGCTTGTGCCGACTTCAGGAAGGGGTTGTTGTCCATCACGGTTTGTCGGGCTTGAGCGAGATCCGCTGGCACCTCGCCCTTTATCGTACCCGGCAGGGCTAGCTGGTCGGGCATGCGGCCGATGGCGCTGAAAAAGTTGGCTTCGGCATCGGCCAGGTTGACTTGTTCGGTGTACAGGTTGTTGGCAGCCAGCGCCTCACGGGCTTGCGACTGATCGAGGTCGGCCGTGCTGCCAACGCCGCGTTCGCTGCGTAGACCAATCTGGTCATTGATGCGCTGGTGGGCCTGCAGGTTATTTTTCGCCAGCGAGACCAGCTCGCGACGTTTGAGCACTTCCAAGTACACGTCTACGGCACGCAGCGCCAAGCTTTCGGCCGTGCCCAGCACATAGTAGGCGCGCGAGTTGACCACCGCTTCGGTGCGCGCCACTTCATTGGGGGTATTGAAGCCGTCGAACAGCATCTGCCGCAGGCGTAATTCGGCATCGCGAAAATTCAGGGTTTCCTGATTGTGATCGCCCAGGGCGCGGGTGCTGGGGCTGTCGGTTTTCTCCCGACCATAACCCACCAACAGGTCAACAGTTGGTAAATAGCCGCCCTTGGCCACCTTGACCTCCTCATCCGATACCAGGCGGTTGTTCATGCTGGCATGCAGTTCGGGGTGATTATCCAGGGTGCTCTGGATGGCTTCGGAGAGCGTTATGGCCTGCGTCTGGGTAGAGGCCATGACCAGCAGAATGCCGCCGTACAGGGGTGTAAGCACACGCATGGGTGAAACTCCTTTTAAGGTGCTTGACCTCTTACAGACAAAATTTTGACGTTTATTCTGTCAGTAAAAGTTTTTATGCCTTTACGCCATAGCTAAGAACATCTTCCAGTGTAGCTAAGATAAAAATGGCACAAGACTTATGAGAAAAGAGTCTTATGCATTCCGTGAGAACGAGCCTTGTCTTATCCCCATAAGCCAGATAGGTCGGGCCTTTTGGCTCGTTTCAGGCTGCGGCTAGTGGTCAGGTGCTGTTTAGAGCAGTTAAGGGGGTGGATGGGTTTGCTGGAATAGGGAGCATGTTTTTTTGGCGACATTTATTTGTCGTTTATGTGGCGTTAAATGCGTTGTGCCTATCCATTAACCCTGTGTTGCGCGCGTCCCCCTGTTCGAAAAGTGCTTGGCCCTTATGAAACCTGTCGACAGTGATTGGCAGAGGGAGCGGGGAGAATGTTATGGCTACGTTAATCGGTGTCGTTCGTCAGGTCGTCGGCGAAGTCTTTGCAGTCGCGGGTGATGGAACACGTCGACCGCTGGCCGAAGGTGACCGCGTATTTTTCGGTGAACAGCTCGCTACGGGTGCCGTAGGCGCAGTGGCAATCGCCTTGGTCGGTGGCGGCGAGTTGACCCTCGGGCGCGACAGCCAGCTACTGCTCGACACGCAACTGCTGGCCAGTGCCCAGGGTGATGCTGCCACGGCTCCGGTACCCAACACTGCCGTCACGCCGAGTGAGCAGGACCTCAGCGACGTCGAGAAGCTGCAGGCCGCTATCGCCGCAGGTGAAGACCCCTCTCAAGTTGCGGACGCCACCGCGGCGGGGCCCGGCGCGGGCAATGCGGGTAATGCGGGTGGCGGTCACTCTTTCGTGCTGCTGGGTGAAACGGCCGGCGCGCTCGATCCAACCATAGGCTTTCCCACTGCCGGCCTGTCGTTTACCCCTGAGTTTCCTGACCCCGAGCCCGACCCGGACGTAACCCCCGAGTCGACCGCTACACCGTTGCCGGAGGGCCCAGATTCCACGCCCGAAGTCGAGGTCATCCATCAAAACGCCGTAGGGCAAGTGGTGGGCGCGCCGGGTGTCGTCGATGAAGCCGCACTGGCGACAGGCAGTAACGCCGCGAGCAATGCCGAACAGGCTTTCGGTCGTCTGGCCGTCAACTCGCCGGATGGCGTCGCTGCCTTGCAGGTGCAGGATAAGGATGGCAACTGGGTCGATGTCACCGCCGGCGGTACCGTACAGGGCGTCTACGGCAGCTTGGTGGTCGATGCGGCTGGCCGATGGGTATACACCCTCAACGGCAGCACCCAGGATCACGGTAACCCTTCGGCGATAGGTGCGGCCGATCAAGTGGGTGAGAGTTTCGCAGTACGGGTGTTCGATTCCGACGGTGATGTGTCGCCCGTCGCTATGTTGTCTATCCGTATTAATGATGACGGCCCGCACGCGGTGGATGACAGCAACAGCATCGGCGAAGACACGTTGACCCCGATCACCGGCAACGTGCTGACTAATGACCTGCACCCCAACGGCCAACCCGGTGCGGATACCCCGACCAGTTTCGTCGGCTGGGCCAGCACCGCGGCCACTTACGGCACCTTCACCGACACCGGTAACGGCACCTACAGCTACAGCCTGAACAACGCCAACCCGGCGGTGCAGGGCCTGGATGTCGGCGAGAGCCTGAGCGAGACCTTCACTTACACCATGCGCGATGCCGACGGCGATACCGCCACGGCCACCCTGACCATCACCATCACCGGCCGCAACGATGCGCCGCAGGTGACGGTCGATCCGGGCAACGACGGCGCTAACGATCGAGTCTACGAGGCTGGTCTGGCCCAGGGTTCGGACGCCGCCAGCAACAGCGAATTCGCCAACGGCACCTTCACCCTGAGCGATGCCGACGGCCTGGATGACCTGCAGAGCGTAACCATCAATGGCGTCACCGTGGCCATCGGCAGCCTGGCCGGCAGCGTGTTCACCGGCGCGCACGGCAGCCTGACCATCGGCGCCTACAACGCGGCCACTGGGGTGGCCAGTTACAGCTATGAGCTGACCAGCCCGACCACCGATGGCCCGGGTATCGAGAGCGACACCTTCACGCTTAGCGTGTCGGACGGCACGGCATCCTCGGCGCCGGCCAGCATCGTCATCGAAATCGTCGACGATGTGCCGCATGCGGTGGATGACAGCAACAGCATCGCCGAAGACACCCTGACCCCGATCACCGGCAACGTGCTGAGCAATGACCTGCACCCCAACGGCCAACCCGGAGCGGATACCCCGATCAGTTTCGTCAGTTGGTCCAGCACCGCGGCCACTTACGGCACCTTCACCGACACCGGTAACGGCACCTACAGCTACAGCCTGAACAACGCTAACCCAGCGGTGCAGGGGTTGGACGCCGGTGAGAGCCTGAGCGAAACCTTCACTTACACCATGCGCGATGCCGACGGCGATACCGCCACGGCCACCCTGACCATCACCATTACTGGCAGCAACGATGTGCCGAAGGTGGTGGTTGATCCGGGCAACCAGGGCGCTAATGATCAAGTCTTCGAAGCCGGCCTGGCCCAGGGTTCGGACGCCGCCAGCAACAGCGAATTCGCCAACGGCACCTTCACCCTGAGCGACGCCGACGGCCTGGATGACCTGCAGAGCGTAACCATCAATGGCGTCACCGTGGCCATCGGCAGCCTGGCCGGCAGCGTGTTCACCGGCGCCCACGGCAGCCTGACCATCACCGCCTACAACGCGGCCACTGGGGTGGCCAGTTACAGCTATGAGCTGACCAGCCCGACCACCGATGGCCCGGGTATCGAGAGCGACACCTTCACGCTTAGCGTGTCGGACGGCACGGCATCCTCGGCGCCGGCCAGCATCGTCATCGAGATCGTCGACGATGTGCCGCACGCGGTGGATGACAGCAACAGCATCGCCGAAGACACCCTGACCCCGATCACCGGCAACGTGCTGAGCAATGACCTGCACCCCAACGGTCAACCCGGAGCGGATACCCCGATCAGTTTCGTCAGTTGGTCCAGCACCGCGGCCACTTACGGCACCTTCACCGACACCGGTAACGGCACCTACAGCTACAGCCTGAACAACGCCAACCCGGC
>NZ_VIUH01000005.1:10694-208236 GCF_007993865.1 Pseudomonas sp. SJZ079
ACGCTTAGCGTGTCGGACGGCACGGCATCCTCGGCGCCGGCCAGCATCGTCATCGAGATCGTCGACGATGTGCCGCACGCGGTGGATGACAGCAACGCCGTGTTCGCCTCGGAGAACCAGCTGACCCTGATCGGCAACGTACTCGACAATGATGTGCAGGGTGCCGACCGCCTGCCAGGTGGGCCGATACAACCGGCGGTCATGCAGGGCACTTACGGGACGTTGACCCTGAACGCCAATGGCTCCTACAGCTATCTGCTGGATCCGAGCGACCCAGACTTCCTCGCGCTGGGAGGCGGGGGGATGGCGACCGAGACCTTCACCTACACCCTCAACGATGCCGACGGCGACAGCGACACCGCCAACCTGGTGCTGCAAGTCAAAAATATCGACGACGAGGTGCAGATCAAGGACCTGGATGTTCGCGGTGGCGAGCACAGCGTGGATGAGGACGATCTGGCGATGGGCTCGGACCCGAGCAAGGAGTCCACCACGGTCAGCGGCACCTTCAAGGTGCAGGCGCCGGATGGCCTGCTCAACCTGAGCGTGGGCGGTATCCAGGTGGTGGTGAACGGTGTGGTGAACGGCTTTCCGCAGTCGGTGACCACCCCGCTGGGTAACCTGCTGACCATCACCGGCTTCGATGCCGATGATGGCATTCTCGACGAAGGCATCGTCAGCTACAGCTATACCTTGCTGGGCAGTGCGCAGCATGCTCCCGGCGGGGGTGAGAATCAGTTGACCGAGCACTTCGCCGTGCTCGCCGAGGACGTGGACCATGACACTGATCTGGCGTCCCTCGACATCAATGTCATCGATGATGTGCCGCACGCGGTGGATGACAGCAACAGCATCGCCGAAGACACGTTGACCCCGATCACCGGCAACGTGCTGACTAATGACCTGCACCCCAACGGTCAACCCGGTGCGGACACTCCGACCAGCTTCGTCGGCTGGGCCAGCACCGCAGCCAGCTACGGCACCTTCACCGACACCGGTAACGGCACCTACAGCTACAGCCTGAACAACGCCAACCCGGCGGTGCAGGGGTTGAATGCGGGTGAGAGTCTGAGCGAGATCTTCAGTTACACCATGCGCGATGCCGACGGCGATCTCAGCTCGGCCAAGCTGACCATCACCATCACCGGTGCCAACGACCATGCCTCGGTGGTGACGGCCGCCGCGTACGGCCCGGATGCCACGGTGTACGAGCACGGCCTGACCTCGCTGGCGGACAGCAGTGAAACCACCAGCGGTAGCTTCACGGTGTCGGCCAGCGATGGTATCGCCAGCGTCACAGTGGGCGGTGCGACCTTCAGCTTGGCGCAGTTGCAGG
This sequence comes from Pseudomonas sp. SJZ079, assembly GCF_007993865.1. Taxonomy (GTDB): domain Bacteria; phylum Pseudomonadota; class Gammaproteobacteria; order Pseudomonadales; family Pseudomonadaceae; genus Aquipseudomonas. The sequence goes on from NZ_VIUH01000005.1 coordinate 12,031, forward strand.
CATTGGCGACGACTAATCAGCTAGTGAGTACGGGCGAGGGCACACTGACCCTGACCGGCTACAGCGGTAGCGCCACGGCCGGCACGCTGAGTTACAGCTACACGCTGAACGCCACGATCGACAACGACAGCCATGCCGGCGCCACCGACACGCACTTCGACGACAGCGTGAGCATCAGCCTGCTGGGCGTGGGCGGCAGTACGGCGAGCGACGAGCTGGTGGTGCGCATCATCGATGACACGCCGACTGCGATGAATGACGGCCCCGTAGGCGTAACCGAAGACGCCGCATCGAACAGCGTCGCTGGCAACGTGCTGACCAACGACAGCGCGGGCGCCGATACGCCAAAGGCCTTCACAACCTGGTCGGCGACGGGGCACGACAATACGCCGGCGATCAACGCGCTGAATAGCTACGGCAGCCTGACCTTAGGCGCTGGCGGGGTCTACAGCTTCGTGCTGGACAACAGCCTGGCGTCGGTGCAGGCACTGAATGCCAGCAGCCATCTGTCCTACGACGTTTATTACACGATGCAGGATGCCGATGGCGATCTCAGCTCGGCCAAGCTGACCATCACCATCGACGGTGCCAACGACCATGCCTCGGTGGTGACGGCCGCCGCGTACGGCCCGGATGCCACGGTGTACGAGCACGGCCTGACCTCGCTGGCGGACAGCAGTGAAACCACCAGCGGTAGCTTCACGGTGTCGGCCAGCGATGGTATCGCCAGCGTCACCGTGGGCGGTGCGACCTTCAGCTTGGCGCAGTTGCAGGCATTGGCGACGACTAATCAGCTAGTGAGTACCGGCGAGGGCACACTGACCCTGAGCGGCTACAGCGGTAGCGCCACGGCCGGCACGCTGAGTTACAGCTACACGCTGAACGCCACGATCGACAACGACAGCCATGCTGGCGCCACCGACACGCACTTCGACGACAGCGTGAGCATCAGCGTGCTGGGCGTGGGCGGCAGTACGGCGAGCGATGATCTGGTGGTGCGTATCATTGATGACACGCCGACTTTAACCACGGTTTCCCCCGCTTCTCTGAGCAATAACGCGTCGGGGTTCGCGACTGGGACCTCAGATCCAGTCATCGGCGCAGATGTACCGGGCACTGCCGATTTGACCGGAAATATTGCGGGTTGGAACGGTACTAGCGTGACCTATGCGGCATCGTCGCTGACTTCCTCAGGCAATACGGTGTATTACGCCGTCAGCCCTGTCGATCCCGGGGTTTTATACGCATACACCAGCACGCTTCCCAGTGCATATACAGGAGGGGCAGGACAGTCGCTGATATTTACCCTGACTTATGCTGTGGCGGGCAACTATGTCATTGATATGAATGGCAAGCTGGACGGTCCTACGCAGAGCTTCGGCGCAACCTTCAATCAGAATATTGGCGGTAATCAGGATTACTTGTTGGTGACCAATACCGGTGCACTCTACAAACCCGGGGACAGTATTCCACTTGGCCAAACCGTCATCATGACGGTTGACTCTTCGGAGGGCGGGGTGAATTCCAGTATGCAGGGCCTCGCGCCGGACAATCAGTGGGTGGATGGCAGTGAGGTTATCTTTTTCTCTTACGCCAGTCCCATTGTCAGTGCGCAATTCTCTATCGACATTCAGGGCGGGGGAAGTAGCAATACGGTTCATTGGACTGTCTATGGCCAGGACTCTTTGGGCAACGCCACCTCGCAAAGTGGTAATACGCTGTTTTCTGACCATGTGTTAACCAGTATTCCAACAGGCTTGACGGCGATAACCAGGATTGATCTGTCGGATACCGGTGGCAATGGCTTCCGGGTGACTGGTTCATCGATTGTTGAGCGAATTGAAGAAGATCCGATTGGCACTCAGTTTGAGGTTGCTGTAATAGATGCCGATGGGGATCGCGCGGCGGCTGTTCTGGATGTTGTATTCCAACCTTCATTAACCGGCCAGTTGATAGTGGCCTCCAATGCCAATGATGTTGCAGGCAGTAGTACTCCTTATGTGACATCCGGCGGAGCGGGGGTGATTACCGGGGGTGGGGCTGCAGATATCCTCGTTGGAGACGAGGGGCGCAGTAACCTGGTTGGTAAAAACGTCAACTTGATCCTAATTCTGGATTCTTCAGGCAGCATGACCGCAAATATTACCTTCAACGGTGTGGTGATGAGCCGTATGGAGGCTTTGCAACTGGCCGTTAATAATTTGCTGGCAGGACTGGCGATCGGGGCGGCTGATCACGTCAGAGTTCAGCTTGTGGATTTCGACAGCTCTGCGACCAGTTTGGGTATCTTCGATGTCAAGGATGGTGGACTGAGTGCTGCGCAAAGTGCAGTCAATAGCTTGGTTGCCGGTGGCTACACGAACTATGAAGCGGGATTGCAAGTCGCTTTGAATTGGGTGGCCAGTGGTGGCGTCAATGCGCCCTACACCGGGGTTAATGTCATTAATCAAGTTGTATTTGTATCCGATGGTGAGCCGAACAGTTGGCTGAACGCAGATTCAACCAACCTGGCCAATGTAACAACTAATGGCTCCAAGAGTACGGCGCTGGCTCACGTGCTTGGCTCGTATAACCCTTCGGGCCATGCCAATGACGACACAATTAGTGAAGTGGCTTTACTGGAGTCAACCTTCGGCCAGATTCAGGCGGTAGGGATTAATGTCGGGGGCACTGCTCTCGATGTTCTTAATCAAGTGGAAGGCGAACTTGCGAATGTTAACCCGGATGTCGCCAGCAACATCACGACGGGTGAACAGCTCGCCAGCGTTCTTGCTGATTTCAATCCATCTACCCAGCTATATGATGCGGGTAACGACCATATCGTCGGCGGTGGTGGCGATGATCTGATTTTTGGCGATGTGCTCTACACCGATGTCTTGGCGGCTGCTGCAGGGCTGACCACCAATCCAGGAGCTGGGTGGCAGGTTTTCGCCACGCTGGAGGCCGGTGCTGGGCCAGGCAGTTATGCCACCTGGACGCGCGCCGATACGCTCAGCTATATCCGTACGCATGCCGAGGAGCTGGCCGGGGAGTCCGGGCGAGCGCTGGGGCATGACCGCATCGATGCGGGGGATGGCAATGACCTGGTGTTTGGCCAAGAAGGCAATGACTACATCGTGGGCGGCAAAGGCAATGATGTGCTGGCCGGTGGTTCGGGTCATGACACCTTGATTGGTGGGGATGGCGACGATGTGTTGATCGGCGGCACGGGCAATGACCTGCTGTCTGGCGGTCTCGGTAAGGATAGCTTTGTGTGGAGCTCGGGCGACTCCGGCATTGATCATGTTACCGACTTCTTCATCGACGTCCCCAATGTGGCGGGTGGTAACTCGGATGTCCTGGACCTGTCGCAGTTGTTGGTCGGCGAGAGTGCCAGTGGCAATGTATTGGATGACTACTTGAGCTTTACCTTCGGCGCCAGCACCGCCATCGACGTGCGCGCAACGGCCGGCGGGGCCGTGGTGCAGCAAGTGGTGCTCGATGGGGTGGATCTTTCCAGCGCCGCTTACTACGGCAGCACGGATGCGGCAACGGTGATCGACGGCCTGCTCGCCGATAACGCGCTCAAAGTGGATACTGTCTAACGCCTACCAGAGGCGCATGCCCACTGCCTGTTCAGGCGGTGGGCTTTGTTGTGACTGCTGCATTCAGCATCGTCCCTGCTGCAGTGCGTGTCGGCAGCTGGGGCTGCTCATCGCTGCCGCAGCCGGCTCACCAAGTGCTTCCCAACGGGCCTGGATAAACCTGTTACGGTCATGTGCGGTAGTTGGACTAACTGCACGTCCAGTTTCACGCTGGCCACGGCGCGGGAGCACCGATCAGACGGCCCATGACGCAGTGGATGCCTAGCTCCTTCAGCACCGTAAATTCACCCTCGGTTTCCACCATCTCGGCGATCAGCGGCAGGTCGATGTTGTTGGTCGCACGGAACATCGTCTCGATAAACAGGCGCTTGTCATTTTCCTTATCGATGGCACGGATGTAGCTGCTGTCGATCTTCAGGTAGGCCAGGCCCAGGTGGCTGAGGTTGCCGATCAGGCTGAAACGCCCGCCAAAGTGTTGCAGGCCGAGGTGGAAACCGGTGCTGCGGATCTGCTGGCTCAGGCGTTCGAACTCGGTGGGTGATGGTAGATAGCGCTCGCCGACATCGAGGGTCATCAGGCTGGCGTGTTGTGGGTTCGCCCTGAGCAGGGCGAGCAACCGTGCTTGGTTCTCCGGCTCGCGCAGGGTGGCGGCGGACAGACTGAGTGCCAGCGGCTGGCGATAGCGGGCCAGGTGAGCCAGGCTCTGCTCGAGCATGATCAGGTCGAAGCGGGCGGCCCAGCCGAGGCGCTCGACCCAGGGCAGGAAGCGCCCAGCGGCGACGGCCTCGCCATGGGGGTCGAGCAGGCGTGCCAGCACCTTATGTTGCAGGACCTGGTGCGTATCGGCGCACAACACCACCGGTTGGAAGAACAGTTGCAGCTGGCGGCCGCTCAGCGCGGTATCTATCCAGTCGCGCCAGTCGCGTTGGCTGTGGTCGGGCTGGGCCGCGTAATTGTCCAGGCGCTGCCAGGGTTTGTCTGGGGTGCTTTGCGCCTCGGTCAGGGCCTGGTCGGCTCGGCCGATCACTGCGCTCGGGTTTTCCCCAGGCCTGAACGCGGCGATGCCGATATGCGCCAGGGGTAGGCAGTCGCTCGTATCGGTCTGCCGCAGACTGTCCAGGTGCTCGCTCAGATTTTGCGCCAGGCGCTCGATATCTACGACGGATACCCCAGGCGCCAACAAGCTGAATTCACCCCCGCGGCTGCGGGCGATCAGCCAGTCGGGTTTGCCGAGCAGGGCCTGGAGGTGGGTGAGTTGTTCGCCGATGGCGCAAATCAACGCATCGGTGCGTTGACCGCCCAAGCGCTGGTTGAGGTCGCCGAGATCATGGACGCGCACCAGCAGCAGATAACCGGCGGCATGATGCTCGTTGACCGTCAGTTGGCTGGCCAGGCGAATCTCGAACTGGCGGCGGTTGGCCAGACCCGTGAGGGGGTCGTGATAAGCCTCTTCCCGCAGTTGCTCGCTACGCGTGGCTTCTTCGGCGAACAGTGCCTTGAGTTTCTCGACCATCTGATTCATCGCCAGCACCACCCGCTTCAGTTCGGGCGTGCGCGGTATGCGTGGCAGGGTAAAGAATTCGCGGCGGGTAATGGCCTGAGCCTGTTGCACCATGTTGTCCAGGGGGCGCAGCTGGGTGCGCAGTAGCCAGCCACCCAGAATGGCGCTGAGCAACCCGCAGAGCAGCAGCCAGAGCAGGCTGCCGATGGCGCCGTCCCACAGCTTGGCCAGGGCGAATTGCGGGTGGCTGAGTACCTCGACCCGGGCGGCCTGTTCCCAGCCACGCATGACCAGCGCATCGCCGCCTTGGGCCTGGAGGTCGACCAGGTCGGCAAACCAGCTCGGCACGGACGCCTCGATTGTGCTGTTGTTGCGCTCGAACAGCAGCTGTTGATCGGCGATGCGCACCACGCGAATACTGGCGAAGTAGCCACTGTCGAAGATCGTATTGACCAGCAATTCGAGCATCGCCGGGTCATCCACATGGGGCGTCATCGACACGCCGAGGGCGGTGGCGGCGTCTTGTGCGTGAGAGCGCAATTGGCTGAGCAGCTGCTCGCGGGAAGTCTCCAGGCTGACGATGAAGCTGCCGGTAAAGGCCACCACCAGAAACAGGCAGATGGCGAGAAAGAGCTGCTTGAGTAGGGACATAGTGTTCTTCTCCTAGCCTTCGTCGATGACGAAGCCCTCCATGCGCATTTTTTTCAGTAAGTCCTGCCAATGAGAGATTTTCTTGCTGTCGCTCTTTTTGCTGCTCGATCCCGGGAAATACACGCCTTCGGCATTGAAGGCATACACCGGGAGCAGGTCGCGGCGTTGTGACGCCGGCTGGATCTCGTTGACCAGGTTGTCCAGCACCCAGGGTTCGGCAGTCGGGCTGGAGTAATAGCCCAGCACCATGTGCGCCTGATTCAACTGCAGCGCTTTGACGTAGGTGATGCGCAGCTTGTCGCTGGGCAAACCGAGCCGGCGCAGGGTGAAGTACTTGGCGATGGAGTAGTCCTCACAATCACCCGCGCCTTTGACCAACGCCTCGATCGGCGTGGCCCAATAGTCGTTTTGTTGCCAGATCTGGCGATCATCGATGAAGCGCAGCTGGCGGTTGAAGAAATCGTTCACCCGCCTGAGTTGCTCGCGCTCAGGCAGACCGGCGCTGCTGGTGATCAATGCATCCCATTGCATGATCCGCTGCCTGGCCGCGCCGAGGGCGCCGTAGCGGGTTTCGGCCTTGCGCATGATCAGCGCGAAGTCCCAGCTGGCCCAGCTTGCATCCCACCCGAACCAACTGCCAAGCAGCAGGCACAGCGACAGCGCCGGCCCTTGCAGGCGCTGCCGGCACCCAGCAAGGCGCTGCCATGGCTGCATATGCCGTATCTCCGTCGAAGATGCACAGAGTCTAGGCGGCGCTTGACGGTTTTGCTGCGGTGCGGGGAACGCTAGGGCAGCGGTTGCACGCTGAGCGGGGACCTGGGAAGCGGAAGCCGGGAGCTCCAGCTGTCAGCGTCTAGCGATTGGGCAGGGTCTTTTGCCTGAGGATGTACAGGGTCACCAGTACCGCACTGCTGAGCATGAACAGGCGTGCCCAGGGCAGCGCCACCAGATAGCAGGACAGACCGATGCTCAGCCACATCAGGGCGATGCTGTAGACCTTGGCCTTGAGGGGGATGCCCTGGCCCTCGAGGTAATCGCGAATCCACGGGCCGAGCTGGCGATGGTGGATCAGCCACAGGTAGAAAGACTTCGAGCTGCGTACGAAGCAGGCCGCGGCCAACAGGAGGAAGGGGGTGGTGGGCAGAACCGGGAGGAAAATCCCGATTACCCCCAGCGCCACGCTCAGCCAACCCAGGGTCAGCAGGGCGTAGCGAATGGCGGGATTACGATGCTCTCGAACGTCTCGCACCATGGCGATGGCGTGGAGTTTAGTGGTGGCGTGGCTTGAGCAAGGCCGGCTTTTCTTCCGGCGCGTGGCAGAGCAGGAACAAGGCGGTGAGCAATTCGGGGATCTGCTCGGCCATGCTGTCTACCAGATCGCGGTCTTGGGCGATTTCGGCGAATTCCGCTTGGTCATCGAACAGGCCAGACGCGACCATGATCGGCAGCAGCAGCTCGCTGACTTCGTCTTCGGCGTCTTCGAACCATACCGATTCGCGCAGGAACACGCCCTCCATGAAGCCGATGCACCAGCCGCGCAGGTCGGAGTCGTCCGGGTCGTCGCCGAGGTCGAGGTCGCAGGGGATCTCCGGCTCATCGTCGCTGGCCAGTTGGCGAGCGATATGGCCCTTGAGTTGCAGCAAAGTGGCTTCGATTTCTTCGCGCTCGGCGTCGCTGCGGTAGTGCGGCGGCTCGGAGAACAGCGCATCGATCCACTCGCGATCCGGTACGGGGTCCGGGCAAATCGACAGGGCGGTCAGGTAGCCGTGGGCGGCCACATAGTCCAGGGCCTCTTCGTGCAGCTCATCGGCATCGAGGAAGGCTTGCAGGCGGGAGAGTTGCTCGGCGAAGGACATCGTGGGGCTACCTTGAAGGATTAAACGAGGATGAATTCTAGTCTAGACCCGCCGCAGCAGCTATAGGCCAGGCTCACAGAGAGCAGGATTGCCCGGCTTTGCAGATCAAAATTCAACCAGGCAAGCACTTGCGTATAATGCCCGGCTCGATTCGGAGACCTTCAATGCTCGAGCAAGCCCAACGCATCCTTAAAGACATCTTTGGCTACGATAGTTTCCGTGGCCGCCAGGGTGCGATCATCGAGCGCGTGGCCGGCGGTGGCGATGCTCTGGTGCTGATGCCCACCGGTGGTGGTAAATCCCTGTGTTTCCAGGTCCCGGCCTTGCTGCGCGAGGGCTTGGCCGTGGTGGTTTCACCGCTGATTGCCTTGATGGACGACCAGGTCGCGACCCTCGACGAACTGGGCGTGGCGGCTGTGGCGCTGAACTCCAGCCTGAGCGCCGATGAGCAGCGCGCAATTGCCGAGCGGATCAACCGTGGCGAAATCAAGCTGCTCTATCTGGCGCCTGAGCGCCTGGTGCAACCGCGCATGCTGGCGTTCCTACAGCGTCTGCAGGTTGCCCTGTTTGCCATCGACGAAGCCCATTGCGTGTCGCAGTGGGGCCATGATTTCCGTCCCGAATACCTGCAACTGGGCCAGCTGGCCGAGTTGTTCCCCGCTGTGCCGCGCATTGCCCTGACCGCCACGGCGGACATGCGTACCCGCGAGGAAATCGTCAACCGTCTGCATTTGCAGCAGGCCGAGCGCTTTCTGTCGAGCTTCGACCGGCCGAATATCTTCTACCGCATAGTGCCCAAGGAGCAGCCGCGCAAGCAGCTGCTGGGGTTCCTGGCCGCCCGCAAGGGCGATGCCGGCATCGTCTATTGCCTGTCGCGCAAGAAGGTCGATGAGGTCGCGGCCTTTCTCAGCGAGCAGGGGTTCCCCGCGCTGCCTTACCACGCCGGTCTGCCCAGCGAGTTGCGCTCTTACCACCAGAAGCGTTTCCTCAACGAGGAAGGGTTGATCATGGTAGCGACCATCGCCTTCGGCATGGGCATCGACAAGCCCAACGTGCGTTTCGTCGCCCACCTCGACTTGCCCAAATCGTTGGAGGCTTACTATCAGGAAACCGGCCGCGCCGGCCGCGACGGTCTGCCGGCGGATGCCTGGATGGCCTACGGCCTGCAGGACGTGATCTTCCTCAAGCAGATGCTCAACAACTCCGAGGGCGATGAGCGGCACAAACGTGTCGAACAGCACAAGCTCGACGCCATGCTCGCCCTTTGCGAGGAAACCCGCTGCCGGCGTCAGGTACTGCTGGCCTATTTCGACGAGGAGCTGCCGCAGCCTTGCGGCCATTGCGACAATTGCACCGACGGCGTGCAGACCTGGGACGCGACCGAACCGGCCCGTCAGGCGCTGTCGGCGATTTATCGCAGCGGTCAGCGTTATGGCGTCGGTCATTTGGTCGACCTGCTGCTCGGTCGCGACAACGACAAGGTGCGCAACCTCGGCCATCAGCATCTGTCGGTGTTCGGCGTGGGCAAGGCGCTCGCCGAGGGCGAGTGGCGTTCACTGTTCCGCCAGCTAGTCGCACGCGGGCTGGCCGACGTCGATCTGGAAGGCTATGGCGGGTTGCGTCTGTCCGACAATTGCCGGGCCTTACTGCGCGGCGAAGTGACCTTGCAGCTACGCCGCGACCTGAAACCGCAGCACAGCGCCAAAGCCTCCAGCAGCGCTGCCAGCCAGTTGGTGCGGGGAGACGAGCGCGATCAGTGGGAGGCCCTGCGCGCGCTGCGGCGCAAGCTGGCGGAGGAGCATGGGGTGCCGCCTTATGTCATCTTCCCCGACGCCACCTTGCTGGAAATGCTCCGCAGCCAGCCCAGCACCCTGGCCGAGATGGGCCGGGTCAGCGGTGTCGGTGCGCGCAAGCTGGAGCGCTATGGCGAGGCCTTCCTCGAGGTGCTCGGTGCTGGTGCCGAAGCGCCGCGGGCAGTGGTCGATCTGCGCCATGAACTGGTCAGCCTGGCGCGCGCCGGGATGACGCCGACGCAGATCGCCGGGCAACTGCAGTGCAGCGAGAAGAACGTCTACAGCCTGCTGGCCGAGGCCATTGGCCGCCAGCAGCTGTCGCTGGAACAGGCGCTGGACCTGCCGGAGGCGCTGCTCGGCGAGATTCAGGACAGTTTTCTCGACGGCGAAGGGGAATTGCCCGCGGTGGCGGCGCTCAGCGAGCGGTTCGCCGGGCGCGTGGCCGACGGTGTGTTGCACTGCGTACGTGCAGCCTTGCAGGCCGAGTTTGAAGCCTGAAGTGGGTGGAACGGTGGCAGCAGGTAAGGAAAGTGGCATATACCTGTGCCGCGTCCGATTAACCCGTGGTGCCATGCACCAGCGCTTAACCGGCCGTTGAAAATGTAGGCAAGGCAGTCGAGACAAGGCACTGACGCGCGTTCAACGCTGCGCTTTTGTGAGGTCGTTTTTAACGCCGTATCGGCAACGTAGGTAGTTTTCAACGACCTGTTAAGGCGGCTACAGGCCTCCAACAGATGAGGTAATAGTGTCGCTCGCACATGACTGGCTAGATGATGTTGGCTCCAGCCCCTACGCCGATCAGCTCTCCTCGGGTTTTCGCCTGCTGCGTTTCGTCAGCCCCCTCGAGGGGGAGTATCGCGCCTACCTGCTGGAACACAGCTTCGACCTCAAACGCATAGGGTTGAACGTCGGCATCCTGCTCTGGCTGGCGTTCGCCGGGCTGGATTTCGCCATGCTGCAGGGCCCGGAAGTGTGGTGGGTACTTGGCGTGCGTCTGCTGGTGCTGATCGTACTGTTGATCTGCGCCGGGCTGATCCCACCGCGTGAGCATGCGGCGCTATTGCTGCCTTTGAGTCTGATGTGCATTTCGATAATTGGCATCGGGGCTGCTCTGGTTGTAGGCATTGCTCACTATGGCGATCCGAATTACCCCTATGAAGGGTTGTTGCTGGTCAGCATGGCCGCCTATTTTCTGGTGGGCTTGCGCCTCAGTGAAGCCCTGGCCTGCGCCTGGCTGGTGTTGCTGGTGTATGTGGGCGTCGAGCTATGGGTGGGTTTGCCGATGCCTAGGTTGGTCAACAACGTGCTGTTTCTGCTGTTCGGTAACCTGATAGGTGCGGTGGGCTGCTACTTGCTGGAGTTCAAGTCGCGCGAGCATTTTTTGGTCAGCCGGCTGATGCGCGTACTGGCCGATCACGACAGCCTGACCGGTCTGCACAACCGGCGTAGTTTCAACCGTGCGTTCGAGCGGCTGTGGCGCCAGGCTCAGCGCGATAGCCAGTCGATCGCCTTACTGCTCTGCGATCTCGATCACTTCAAGGCCTATAACGATCGCTACGGTCACCAGGCCGGTGATCGCGCATTACAGCAAGTCGGTTGCCTACTCAACGATGCCGGGCGCCGTCCGCTGGACATGGCCGTGCGCCTGGGCGGCGAAGAGTTCGCCGTACTCCTGTACGGGATTGACGAGGCGCAGGCGCGGCAACGCGGCGAAGCGCTGCGCGCGACCCTGGAGCAGCTGAAGATCCAGCACGAAGTCTCGGACACCGCAGGGGTGCTGACCATGTCCGTCGGCGCGGCCTGCATCCAGCCCGCGCAAGGCGGCGAATTGGCGCAGCTCTATGAACACGCCGATCGGGCGTTGTATGAGGCCAAGGCCTTTGGCCGCAATCAGGTGGTGATGTAAGCCTGGGAGTCTGTCGGACCTGACGCTGTCCTGCTGCGGAAAAACCGGACTTGGCCATTTATGCCGCTCTTTCTCGTTAAATAGCTCGCTATTCGCCTCGAAAGATCGGCAAAACTGACTCAGACCGAACTTTCCCTCGCTACGGAGGATCAAGTCCTACCGGCTCCCAACCTGGCCGATTTTGCCCCTGTGCATGGCGTAGCCAGTGAGTGTCTGGGTGGAAGACGCAGTGCTAGCATCGCGGTGATTTTCTCTGCGGACGGTTGCTTCGATGGATCGACTGATACAAGCCAACGGCCAGCCCCATTACGGCATCTTCAGTGCCGCGCCAGGGCTGATCAACTACCGTGACTTCGATTTCCGCTCGCCCATGGGCCGACGCCTGGGTGCTTTGGCCAAGTGGCGGCGCTTTCACCAGTTCCAGTACTTCGGGGTGATCAGCGAACAGCTGATCGGCGGCTGCGCCTTGGCCAATCTGAGCCTGGCCGGAATCGGTTTCGTCTACCTGTTCCATCCGCCCAGCGGACGGATGATCGAGCGGCAATTCAAGCTGCCGCTGAGCATGGGTACGCGTTTTTCCCAACAGCCTGACGATGGGATATGCGAACTGCGCAGTGGAGGTAATCTGCTGCGTCTGGAAAATCGCGCGAACTCGCGCGAGAAGCGTTTGCTGGTAGAACTGGATGACGGCACCCGCATCGACGCCTGCTTTTCCGAGACCGAGCCGGCTTTTCAGCCGATGTGCATCAACACGCCCACCGCGGTGAACGGTTGGGTGTATGCACAGAAGGTCGCGGGCGTGCGATGCAGCGGTCAGGTCACGAGCAGCCTGGGCGACTTCGATCTGACGGCTATCGAGGCATTCGCCCACCATGACTGGTCGGCCGGTTACATGCGCGCGGAAACCCACTGGAACTGGGCCTGTCTGTCCGGCCAGGTGGCAGACCAGCGGGTCGGCTTGAATCTGTCCTGCGGGGTCAACGAAACCAGCTTCACCGAGAATTGCTACTGGCTGGACGGGGAGCTGATCAAGGTCGATACGGTGCGCTTTGCCTACAACCGCCAGCAGCCCTTGCAGCCCTGGCACATAAACTCCCATGACGGCCAGGTGGCGCTGCGCTTCGAGGCGCGTGGCCTGCATCAGGAGCGCACCAACCTGGGCCTGTTGGCCAGCAACTTCAAGCAGATATTCGGTCAATTCAGCGGCGTCTTGCGCCCCCCAGGTCGAGCCGAGGTGCGGATCGATGGCCTGTGGGGCTTTGTCGAGGATCAGTATGTGAAATGGTGAGGCAAGTCAGGGGCTTGCTCTCGGACATGAGGTTATGGTTAGCTGGCTAATAATTAGTTTTTTGATGCTTATAAGAGCCGTTATCCATGTCGCAATCAGATCAACACCGTTTTGCCATGCAGGTCGCCCAATTATCCCGCGCCTGGCGCGCCGAACTGGACCGCCGCCTAGTCGGTCTCGGTCTGTCGCAGGCCCGCTGGCTGGTGCTCCTGCACCTGTCCCGTTTCGAAGAGCTGCCCACCCAGCGTGAGTTGGCGCAAAGCGTCGGAGTCGAGGGGCCTACCTTGGCCCGTCTGCTCGACAGCCTGGAAGCCCAGGACCTGGTCAGCCGCCAGGCGGTGCCGGAAGACCGCAGGGCGAAGAAAATTGCCCTGCGTCCACAAGCCCAGCCGTTGATCGAAAAAATCGAGGCGATCTCCACCCAGCTGCGCCAGGAGCTGTTCGCTGGCATAGATGAAGACGAACTGCGCCGTTGCCAGCAGGTGCACAAGCAGATTCTGAGCAACTTGGAAAAGCGCTAATGCAGCAGGACCTGCAAGCCCTGCATGCGCATTTCGGTGCGCGTTACCCGCAGTGGCTGCTGAGCGTACTGATGGTGGGCAGCATGGCGATGGTGCTGGCGTCGACCAGCATCAATGTGGCTTTGCCGGCAATCATGGCGGATTTCGCGATTGGCCGGCCGCTGGCGCAATGGCTGTCCACCGGTTTTCTGGCGGCGATGACCGCCGGCCTGTTGTTGGCGACTTGGGCGCATGCGCGGTTCGGCGCCCGACGCACCGCGCAGCTCGGCCTGCTGCTGTTTATCTTCAGTTCGTTGTTGGCGCTGGCAGCGCAGGCGGCCTGGCAGCTAATCGCCCTGCGCATCGTCCAGGGCCTGTGCGCGGGGATCATCCAGCCATTGGCCATGGTGCTGATCTTTCGCGTGTTCGCCGAGGGCGGGCGAGGTATGGCGCTGGGGCTATATGGCCTGGGGGTGATGGTTGCACCGACGCTGGGACCGACCATCGGAGGCTATCTGGTCGATCATTTCGGCTGGGTGGCGGTGTTCTGGTTGCCTCTGCCGATGTGCCTGTTGGCCCTGCTGGGTGGTTATTGGCTGCTGCCCAGCCAGCGCGAGCGAACCACACCGTTTCTGGATGTCTGGGCCTTCGTGCTGCTCTGCCTGGCGTTGTTTGCCGTGCTCGGCGCCCTGGCCGAGGCGCAACGCTTTGCCTGGGTGGAAGTGCGCGTGTGGGCGCCTGCATTGCTGGGGATGGCGGCATTTGTCGGTTTTTTTGCGCGCAGCCGCAACAGCGACAGGCCACTGCTGCCCCTGGGGCTGTGGCGCCACGCCGGGTTCCGGAGCGCCAGCTGGGTGGCCTTGACCCTGGGCATGGGGCTGTATGGTTCGACCTACCTGATTCCGCTGTACCTGCAAACCATAGAAGGCTTCAGCGCCGGGCGTGCCGGGTTGCTCTTGCTGCCGACCGGCGTGTTGATGGGGGTTGCATCCTTCATCGGCGGCTGGTTGAGTGATCAGCTCTCGGCCGCCTTGTTGTTGATCAGCGGATTGCTGATCTTCGCCCTGTCGGCGGCCGGTCTCGGCTGGCTTGAACAGGGGACTTCGTTCATCGTCTTGTGTTTCTGGGCGAGCATCGGTCGAGTCGGGCTCGGCTTGCTGTTGCCGGCCTTGAGCACCGGCTCGCTGGATATCCTGAGCGCGCAGGAACTGGCCCAGGGTGCGGGGGCCATCACCTTCGTGCGGCAGTTGGGTGGCGCCTTCGGGGTCAACCTGTTGACCTTCTTTCTGGAATGGCGGCACAGTGCCGAGGGTGGCACTCGGCTGGCCGAGGCGTTGGCTTTCCAGCAAAGTTTCTGGCTGATGGCGGCAGTCTTCGCATTGACGGCGCTGGCGGCCAGGGGCGTGCGCCCAGCCGCGCACGGATAGCGCCGTAGCCCGCTTATTTGTCCGTCAGCTTTATGACTGCTGGTCTAGGCTTTTGCGTATCATGGCTATCTGCCGTATCGCTGTGCGCCTAGCAAACTGCGCATGCCTGTTAATAGTGGCCATACTCACTCATTCATTAGTCGGGGCGACATGGAAGTCGCTCCCAGTACACGTTTTTGCCGCGCCGTTTGCTTTCACCACTGACAGGATGTGCATGCGAGGCGTGCCGTGGTGCAGCTTTAGATCGGAACGGAATCACCGGGGGAGGGCATATGACTCGGGTTCGGCAATTGTTGATTGGCCTTGCATCAAGCTCGGTTGTTTATTCGGGTATTGTCCCGGCCCTGGGGCTGGGCGAAATTACCCTGCATTCGGCCTTGAGCCAGCCATTGGACGCTGAGATCGAACTGCTGGAAGTCGCCGATCTGAGCGCCAATGACTTGAAGGTAGGGCTCGCGCCTGTCGAGGCGTTTAATCGCTCCGGTGTCGATCGCCTGTATTTCCTCAATGATCTACGCTTTACCCCCGTGCTGCGCGGTGGCAAGAGTGTGATTCGCGTCGTGTCGAATCAGCCGGTGCGTGAGCCCTACCTGAATTTCATCGTCGAAGTGGCGCGGCCCAATGGTCGTCTGCTGCGCGAATACACCTTGCTCATCGATCCGCCCAATTCGTCCGCCTACCGTGCCGTCGCGCGGGTACCTGAGGCGCAGTCGCGCGCCCCTCAGGTCAGCACAGCGGCAACCTCTAACGTCGCCGTAGCGCCACGCGAACTACCGACCGCAGTGCGGGACAAGCGTTATCGGGTATCGCGCGGTGATAGCCTGTGGACGATTGCCGCCGGCTTGCGCGCAGCCGGCAGCACAGTGTCTCAGCAGCGTCTGATGAGCGATATCCATGCGCTCAACCCGCAGGCATTTAGCAATGGCGATATCGACCGGTTGAAAGCCGGGGCCGATCTGCTGCTGCCGGATGTGGCGGTGGCGGACAAGGTGCCAAGTCAGGTGCTCCCTGAGGCAATGGCGGAGGTGCAATCACCTGCCTCACCCGAGCAGCCGCTCGACACTCAGGCCGAGTTGATCGCTCAGGTGCAGCGACGGGTGGATCAGGAGTTGGCCAGTCAGGCCGCGGAAAACCTTGAGCTGCAACAACGCTTCGCGGACATGCAGCTGCAGTTGCAGCAGTTGCAAGCGCAGATGAGCAGCAAGGATCAGCAGTTGGCCGAGTTGCAGGCCGAGCTGGCCGCTCGCCAGGCGTCGACCGCAGTACCTGCTGCGTCTGCGGCAGCGGTCAAGGTCGAGTCGGACACTGGTGCGATGCGCGAGTCGGCAGCGGCTGAAACTGACGATTGGCTCCGTGCGGGGTTCGCTGGATTGCTGCTGGCGGTGCTCGGACTGTTCGCTCTGTTCTGGGCTAAGAAGCGCCGCGTCGTCGAGCCCGACCCGAGCCGCGAGGTAGCAACCGAGCCGTTCGTGGCTCAGTTAGAAGCGCCGGTGCAACCGCTCAAAGTCAACACCCTGGTCGCCGACGAGGCTGAGTCCACGGCGGCGCCTATGCGTGCGGCCAGCCCGACCGATGCGTTGGAAGGGGCGAATATCTACATCGCTTATGGGCGTTTCAGTGAAGCCGCTGCGAGCTTGCGCAAGGCATTGACCACTCAGCCTGAACGCAGCGACATTCGTTTTCGCTTGCTGGAGGTGTTGGCGCAACTGGGGGATGCTCAGGCATTTGCCCATGAAGAGGCCGTTTTACGTGACGCCGGCTTTACCGCCGTGCGTATCGAACAACTCAAGGCGCGTCACCCCGGTATGCTCGACGCCATCCCTGTCGGCCCACTAGACGCCGCCGCGCCGAGTCTGGAGGAAGTACAGACGCAGTCAGTAGCGCCAGTGGATGAGCTACAGGACGATGATTTTCAGCTCAATCTGGATGATCTGTCGCTGGACGCGGACTGGGATCTGGTCAGTCCGTTTCCGACTGTTGTGCGCAACAAGAAGGCAGCAGTGGCAGCAGAGGCGAGCAGCGATTCGACTAGCAATGACGAATCGGACACGTTCGACCTGACCAGTACACGGGATGTATCGAGTCCTTTTGCCGAGTCCATGCTGGTTGAAGAAACATCGGCCGAAGGCTGGTTACAGGAGGAGCTGAATGAGGAATTCCTCGAGCAAGCGCCGGTGAGTGGCAATGCCTTGTTGCAGGACCTCGATCACTTGGCCGGCAGCCGCGACAACTTGGCCAAGCTCAACCAGGCGCTGGCCTATATCGAGCAGGGCAGTGTCGACAGCGCCTGCAATATCCTCAATCAGGTGATCAATGACGGCGATGAGCAGCAAAAGCAGGAGGCTCGCGAACTGTTGGCCAAGATTGCCTAGTATATTCAGCTAACGCCTGGGCGCCTTGCCGTTGTTCTGGCATCACGCCTGTTCAACCGGGCCGCTTGAATAGAAGTGGCCGTACTCTCTGAGTCGTTCCATGTCCCCTCCAAAAGCCGAAGTGGTCATCACCTATTGCACCCAATGCCAGTGGTTGCTGCGTGCGGCCTGGCTCGCTCAGGAGTTGTTGTCGACCTTTGCCGACGATCTCGGCAAAGTCAGCCTGGAGCCGGGCAGCGGTGGGGTATTTCGCATCACCTGCAATGGCGTACAAATCTGGGAGCGCAAGGCCGATGGCGGTTTTCCCGAGGCCAAAGTGCTCAAGCAGAAGGTGCGCGATCAAATCGACCCGCAACGCGACCTTGGCCACAGCGACCGCCCGCGCGAAGCCTGAGCTTTACCGCCAATAGCCTGCTAGCTAGCGCGGATTTAACCGCGCCGAGCCTTGACCTTCAACGCGCCATGCGTGCCGAGGCGAAGATCGCCAGGATGATCAGTGCGCCCCCGGCGAACATGCGCAACGTGGGTGCTTCGTTGAACAACCACCAGGCGAAGGCGATGCCATAGACCGGTTCCAGGGCAAAGATCAGCGCTGCGCTGCGCGCCTTGAGCACGCGCAGGCTGGCAACGAACAGGCTGTGCGCCAGGCCGGTACAGAACACCCCGAGCATGGCCAGCCAAAACCAGTCGAGCAGGCGCAGGTCGCTGAACAGCGGCCAGGCGAACGGCATGAAACAGGCCAGCAGGGTAAGGTTTTGCAGCAGTGCGGCCTGAACCGGATCGATGCCGCGGGTGCTCACGCGGTTGAGCAGCGAGAGCAGGGCGAACAGTAAACCGGACAGCACCGCCCAGAGCAGGCCGGCAGTGGCCTGGCTGGCGAGGTCGAAATTCGGTGTGACCAGGATCAGGCCCAGCGTCACTACAGCGACCATGGCGAATTCACTGGGGCGTGTGCGTTCGCGGAACAGCAGGCCTTCTAGCAGCACGGTAAACGCCGGGAAACTGGCGAAGCCGAGGGTGGCGATGGCCACACCCGAGACTTTCACCGCCTCGAAGAAGCTCAGCCAATGGCTACCGAGCAAGAGCCCGCCCACTGCCAGCAAGCCAAGCTGGCGCCAGCCGATAGGCTGGCGCTGGGTTTGTTTGAACAGCTGGGCAAACAGCGCCAGGGCCAGCACGGCAAATAGGCCACGGCCGGCGGCAATGGCCAGCGGTGTGGTCAAGGCCAGCTTGCCGAAAATCCCCGAGAGACCGAACAGCAGGGCGCCCAGGTGGATCGCCAGCAAGGCTTTGCGTTCGGTCATGCCAGGCGCGCGCCATTGGGCAGCGGCTTGTCGAAACTGGCCAAGACCACGCGGTTTTCCGCGTCGTACACGCCGGTTACCAGTATTTCCGAGCGCACCCCGGCGATACGTTTCGGGGCGAAGTTGCACACGCACAACACCTGTCGGCCGAGCAGCTCGCTGCTGCTGTAGTGCGCGGTGAGCTGGGCGCTGGAGGTCTTCACGCCGAGCTCGCCGAGGTCGACCCGCAGTACATAGGCCGGTTTCAGCGCTTTTACGTTCGCCTCGGCCGACACGACCGTACCGACGCGTAATTCCACTCGCTGAAAATCATCCCACTCGATGTGCGGCATATCGCCTCCGTATTTATGGCTGCATGCAGTCTAGGGGGCGCAGTTGCCTGTGTCTGTCGCGGGAGTCGCGTGGCTTGTCGCGTTACTCGCGCAGCTGGCGCAAGGCGCGTGGGGTGCAGCCGAATTGCCGCGAAAGCGCCGCGGTAAACGCACTTTGCGAGTTGTAACCCACCCGCGCGGCGATCTCGCCGACGGCCAGTTGGCTGGTTTGCAGCAGGTGCCGCCCCAGTTGCAGGCGTCGGCGACGTACGTACTCCATCGGCGTCTGTCCGGTCTCGTCGAGAAAGCGCACATGAAAACGTGCGGTGGACAGTCCAACCAGGCGTGCCAGGTCGGCGACCTGCAGCGGGTGCGCGGCATGTCGATCGATATGCGTGTCGATCACACTCAGCGGCAAGCGCTGGATGGTATCCAGGCAGGGTCGCTCGCTGCTGAGGCTGGCCAGCAACAGGGCGGCGCCTTGCTCGGCGATCACCGGGTCATTGACCGGGCTGGCAGCCAGCCAACTGACTAATTGGCTCTGTGCGGGGGCGAGGTGCAGCGCACCGGGTTGCTCGAGCAAGCGTCGGCTGGCATCGGCATGCGCGCCCAGGCGTTGCTCGAGCCACTGCTCCGAGGGCACATCGAGCACCAGGCACTGACTGCCGCTGTGGCTGCCGCAGGCGTGACGAGCGCCCGCGGGCACCACGGCGAGGGTCTGGCGGACCACCTGGCTGCCCTGGCCCGCGACTTCGAATTCCAGCGTTCCGCTTAGGCCGAATACCAGCTGCGGGTGTGCGTGGCTGTGGCTGAGCAACTCATGGCTGTAGTGACGCAAAGAGAGCAACGAAGGCATGCGGGAGTCCTCGAACAAGGTGTTCAGTCTATCAGCCGTTTGTGAGCTGCAGCAGCCACCTCCGCTGACCTCCTCAACGCTCGGCAAGCCACAGTCGATTGGCTTCGGTTGTCACTGAACTGCCACGACCTGGTCATAAACGCTTCACCACCGGACCGCAAGCTCGAGAAAACCCTGGTGGAGGCCGTCCATGAGCAGCGCACAGCTGGTTAAGCCCAGTCGTAAGCAACGTGTCCGCACCCTGTGGATCTCCGATGTGCACCTGGGCACGCGGGATTGTCAGGCCGAGCACCTCGCCGCTTTTCTCAAGCGCTACCAGGCGGACAAGGTCTATCTGGTCGGCGACATCATCGATGGCTGGAAGCTGCGCGGCGGCATGTACTGGCCGCAGGCGCACACCAATGTGATTCGCCGCTTGTTGACCATGAGCAAGCGCGGCAGCGAAGTGATTTACGTCACCGGCAACCATGACGAGTTTCTGCGAGGTTATTCCAGCCTGGTGCTCGGTAATATCCAGTTGGTCGACGAGGCTGAGCACGTCACCGCCGATGGCCGTCGGCTGCTGGTGATTCACGGCGATCAGTTCGATGTGATCACCCGCTACCACCGCTGGCTGGCCTTCCTCGGTGATTCCGCCTACGAGTTCACCCTGACCCTCAACCGTTGGCTCAACCACTGGCGCCGCCGTTACGGCTACGGCTATTGGTCGCTGTCGGCGTACCTCAAGCACAAGGTCAAGAGCGCGGTAAGCTTCATCAGCGACTTCGAGGAGGCGATCGTCCACGAGTGCGTCAAGCGCGGTTTTAACGGCGTGGTCTGCGGGCATATTCACCACGCCGAGATCCGTCCGATGGGCGAGGTGGAGTACATGAACTGCGGTGACTGGGTCGAGTCCTGCAGCGCCTTGATCGAACACCTGGATGGTCGCATCGAACTGTATCGTCTGGCCGATGAGCAGGCCCGCGAGGCTCAGCAGGCGACCGAACAGGTGACCGCAGTCGAGCCGGCAGTATGAGAATCTTGATTGTCTCGGACGCCTGGCTGCCGCAGGTCAATGGTGTGGTCACCAGTCTCCAGGCACTGGTCGGCGAGCTGCGCGGTATGGGTCATCAGGTCAAACTCTTGTCACCGCAGGATTTCCGTTCCCGACCCTGTCCGACCTATCCAGAGATTCCTCTGGTGTGGGACCTCTGGCGAGTCGGGCCGGCGATCCGCGATTTTCAGCCGGATTGCGTCCATCTGGCTACCGAGGGGCCGCTCGGCTGGGCGGCCAGGCGCTGGCTGGGTAAGCGTGGTCTGGCCTTTTCCAGCGCTATTCACACGCGTTTTCCCGAATACATCAACAGCCGCTGGTCCTGGCTGCCGTTGCGCTGGGGCTATGCCTACCTGCGCGCCTTCCATCGGCCCAGCCGGGCCGTACTGGTGACCACCGAGCGACTGCGTGAGGAGTTTGCCGGTTGGGGCCTGCAGCGCCTGGCGCTGTGGCGCAAAGGCGTCGATACACGACTGTTTCATCCGCCAGCGCCAGCGCCGGACACTGCGCAACCGGTGTTTCTGTACGTCGGGCGTATCGCCCCGGAGAAGAATCTCGAAGCCTTCCTCGCCCTCGAGTTGCCGGGGGAGATGCAGGTGGTTGGCGATGGCCCGCAGCGTGAGGCGCTGCAGGCGCGTTATCCGCGGGTGAAGTTTCTCGGCTATCGACATGGCGCAGACTTGGCGCGGGCTTATCGGCAGGCCAGCGTGCTGGTGTTTCCGTCGCGCACCGACACCTATGGCCTGGTGATGCTCGAAGCCTTGGCCTGCGGCACGCCGGTGGCGGCATTCCCCGTGCCGGGGCCTCTGGACGTGCTGCAGGCGGGCGTCAACGGGGTGATGGCGGAGAACCTGGGCGAGGCTTGTCTGGCGGCTCTGCAACTGGACCGAGCGCACTGCGCCGAGCTGGCAAGGCGGCAATCCTGGCGCGTCTCGGCGTTGCAGTTTCTGGCTGAGCAACCCTTGCTGGATGGCGAGTTGTGCTGCGGCCCCGGGGTGGTGGCGTCGAGCGGCTAGCGGCAGGTGGTGGTGTGTTCGTAGCCCGGATGGAATCCGGGGTGTCTGCTTGGCCTCACCCGGTCTAGGCCAATAGACAGCACTGGCATCGGCCTTACATGATCACCTTGTCGCGCAACTTCTCGGCGGCTTGCTGCAGCGCCTGGATCACCCGTTCCTTGTCGAAGTTCTGAATGCCGTTGGTGTCCAGGTACATGGAAAAGCCCGGCAGTTCGTGTTCGACGTAGCTGGAGGTGGCTCCCAGGTCGCGGCGGAAGTCCACCACCTGATAGATCTGCACTGGACGCGTGAAGCCCTTGACGCTGATCTGACCCTTGTCGCGGCACATGATCAGGTCCTTGATCAGCGAATAGGTCTCATGCGAGATCAGGATTTCACCGGCTTCGGCGGCGCTTTCGAGGCGGCTGGCGAGGTTCACGTCGCGGCCGATGATGGTGTAGTCCATGCGCGTATCGGCGCCAAAGTTACCCACGGTGCAGTAACCGGTGTTCAGTCCCATGCGGATTTCCAGGGGTTTGGTGATGCCCTGGGCCCGCCATTGCTGGCGCAGCACTTTCATATGCTTGCGCATGGCGATGGCCATCGAGACTGCCGCCACGGCGTCTTTCTTGGCGCCTCGGCTGGCCGGGTCACCGAAGAACACCATGACGCTGTCGCCGATGAACTTGTCGATGGTGCCACCGTATTTCAGGCAGATCTTCGACATCTCATTGAGGTAGCTGTTGAGCAGGTCGGTCAGGGTTTCGGCTTCCAGTTCCTCGGACAGCTCGGTAAAGCCTTTGATGTCGGAGAAGAACACCGTGAGCTTCTTGCGTTGGGTTTCCAGGCGCACGCTCTTCTTGCCGCTGAAGATCGATTCCCACACCTGTGGCGACAGGTATTTGGCCAGATTACGCGCCAGTCGTGCGGCCTTCTCTTGTTCGCGCTTGATGTCGCTGCGCACCTGGGTCAGGCGCAAGCCCTGCTGGTGCACGAAATAGGCGGTGATGCAGATATACAAGGTGGCGAAGGCGATGCTCACCAGCGCGACTACTGCCGGTGTATCGGGGGTGAAGTGGAATGCGATCAGTGTGGCGCTGAGCAAGGTGCTGCACAGCGCGATCAGCAGAGCCAGCGCCAGGTGGCGCAAGCCGCCGATCACCAGTGAACTGAACGCCAGAATCAGCAGGCATACCAGGCTGGGTACTACCGAGAAGCCAAGTAACGCGAGTCCTGCACCGCAGTGCAACGAGTCGATGAACAGCAAGGTCAAGGTGGTCTTCTGCGGATGATCGCGCTTGAAGCGCAGGCTCAGGTGATGGGCCAGGTGGGGGTAGAGCAGGGCGTAGGGCACTATCCAGAGGATGTCATAGCCGAAATGCTGGACGTAAGTACCGGCGGCGATAGTCGCGGCGACGGCGATATAGGCCAGCACGCGCGAGTAATACTCGCGCAGCGGTGGCGCCGGCAACGGGGTTAAACGGGTTAAGTGGCTGGCATTCATGCTATGGACGTGATCCCCGCTGATTTTCTGACGCCTGTGCTGGACGTCTGAGTAGTCTGCAAACACTGGGCCAGGCTTGCGACAGAGCGGGGATCATAACCAAGCGCGGTGGCGCGAGCCAAGCACCACAGCCGAACGGGGACGGCGGAGCGCCTCAGCGGTTAACGGGCGTGGACCATGGCAGCGTGATAGAGGGAGTTTTTCGGCTGGGCAAATACGCGGCGCAACATGGGCTCGAAGAAGCTCAGCGGTAGGTTTTCAAAGTCCGGGTCGAAGGCCGCGGCATCGTACTTGGCGCAGAAGTCGATGGTCGCCTGGTAGTGCGGATGATCCTTGAATTGCTCGCGCAGGTGACGCTCCATACCTAGGTGATGGAAGAAGTAATAGCCCTGAAAGATTCCGTGTTTTTCGACCATCCAGTGCAGTTCCGCACTGACGAATGGCTTGAGCATGGCCGCGGCGATATCGGGATGGTTATAACTGCCCAGGGTGTCGCCGATGTCGTGCAGCAAGGCGCAGACCACGTACTCCTCGTCGCGCCCATCGAGGTGCGCGCGGGAGGCGGTCTGCAGCGAGTGGGACAGGCGGTCGATGGGGAAACCGCCGAAGTCGCCGTCGAGCAGTTTCAGGTGGCTGAGAATGCGATCGGGCAACTGCGCGGCATAGGCGCTGAAGTGCTGCGCGATAACCGCCCAGTCCTCGGTCGTGCCGTCCTGCATGTGGGTGAAGCGCGCCTGGGTGTGCATGGTGGGTGTCCTCTGCTGGCTGTCGGGTCAGAACTTGATGCGCCCGGTCAGGGCATCCTTGAGCATCACCCAGTCGCCCATCAGCGAATACAACGGGTACTGGAAGGTGGCCGGGCGGTTTTTCTCGAAGACGAAGTGGCCGACCCAGGCAAAGCCATAGCCGGCCAGCGGGATCGCCAGTAACCACAGCCACTGTTGACTGAGCAGGGCGTAGGCGAAGATGCCCAGTACCAGCAGACTGCCGGCGTAATGCAGGCGGCGACAGGTGGCGTTACTGTGTTCCTGCAGGTAATAAGGGTAGAACTCGGCGAAGCTGGTGTAGCGGGCACTGGTCCGAGTGGCCATGGCGCACCTCCGGTAATGAGTGGCTGGCGGTTGTGACCAGTCTAGGCCGAGTGTCCTGCTGGGCCAGTGACATTAAGTGCCAGTTTAGTATCCTTCGTCGCCAGGCCGCGTATTGCGGCCCTCCGCTGACTCGAATAAGAAAACGCCATGAGCGAACGAACCACCTCGTCGAATTGGGCTTTGGGGATTGTCCAGGCACTGGAAATGGGCGGCGTCGACTGCCGCATGATCTTCGCCGAGCTGGGCCTGGAATACGCCGCCTTGGAAGACCCGGATGCGCGCTTCCCACAGGATGGCATGACCCGGCTGTGGCAGCGCGCGGTGGCGCAGTCGGGCAATCCGGCGATTGGCTTGAACATGGCCAAAGTGGTGCGCCCGGCCTCCTTCCATGTGGTGGGTTATGCGCTGATGTCCAGCCGCACGCTGAAGGAAGGCCTGACTCGTCTGGTGCGTTATCAGCGGATCATCGCCGAGGGCGCCGACCTGAGTTTTCGCAGCACGCCACATGGCTACGAGCTGATTCTGGCGATCCATGGCGATCGTCTACCGCCCGCGCGGCAGAGCGCCGAGGCATCGCTGGCTTATGCCCTGGCATTCTGCCGATGGATGACCGGAAAACCGCTGCGCCCGCAACAGATTCTCCTGCAAGGCGAACCACCGGCCGATCTGCAACCCTTTCAACAGGTGTTCCAGGCGCCGCTGAAGTTCAATGCCGCGCACTACGCGCTGCTATTCGATCGGGCCGATATGGAAATGCCGCTGCCGACGGCTAACGAGGCGCTGGCGCAGTTGCATGATCGCTTCGCCGGCGAATACCTCGCGCGATTCTCGGAAAGCCGCGTGACTCACCTGGCCCGGCAGGTGCTGTGCCGGTTGCTGCCGCAGGGTGAGCCCAAGCGCGAGACGGTGGCGCAGGCTCTGCACCTGTCGCAGCGCACCCTGCAGCGGCGCTTGCAGGAAGAGGGCACTAGCTTCCAGCAACTGCTTGATGACACCCGGCGAGAGCTGGCCGAGCAGTACCTGGCTCAGCCCAACCTGGCCCTGCTGGAAGTCGCTTATTTATTGGGCTTCGCCGATCCGAGCAATTTCTTCCGCGCGTTCCGCCGTTGGTTCGGCATCACCCCAGGCGAGTACCGCGCGCGGTTATAGACGGCAGGCCGGGGCGATAGCGTCAATGCCGCCAGAAGGCCGGCATCAGCAGCACCAGTACGGTCAGAATCTCCAGGCGCCCGAGCAGCATGCCCAGGGTCAGTAGCCACTTGGCGACGTCCGGCAGGCTGGCGAAGTTGCCGGCCGGACCGATGATCGGCCCCATCCCCGGGCCTACGCCGGACACCGTGCTGGCGGCTCCGCTCAGCGCGGTGATCCAGTCCAGGCCGCAGAGGGTCAGGGCCAGTGCGAGGAAGGCGATGGTGATGGTGAAGAAGAACGAAAAGGTCAGGATCGAGCGGACGATATCTTCGTCCAGGCGGTGGCGGTTGTACTGTTGCTTGATCACCGCGCGCGGATGGACCAGTTGCTGCAGGTTGGCCTTGAGCAGGATGTAGGCCACCTGGAAGCGGAAAATCTTCAAGCCGCCGGCGGTCGAGCCGGAGCAGCCGCCGATGAAACCCAGGTAGAAGAACAGCATTCCGGAGAAGCCGCCCCAGAGGGTGTAGTCGCCCAGCGCGAAACCGGTGGTGGTCATGATCGAGGTGGTGTTCACCGCCACGTGGCGCACGGCTTCCAGCCAGTGCAGTTCGGTGGTCAGGTTGTACCAGGTGCCGAGCGCCAGCCAGGTGCCCAGCAAGATGATGAGAAAGCCGTGCACCTGCTGGTCACGAAACAGCGCCAGGTAGTTGCCACGCATCATCGATACATAGAGCACGAACGGCAGGCTGCCGAGAATCATCAGCAGCACCGCCACCCAATGCACCGCTGGTTGAGGCCAGTTGCCGATGGAGCGGTCCGAGGTGGAAAACCCGCCGGTAGCGATGGCCGACATGGTGTGGTTGATCGAGTCGAAGAGGCCCATGCCCGCCGCCCAGAATGCCAGGACGCCGAGCAGGCTGAGCCCGACATACGCCGCCACCATGTACTTGGCGACCATGTGCGAGCGTGGCATGACCTTCTCCGAGCGATCCGAGGATTCGGTTTGGAACAGGCGCATACCACCGATACGCAGCATCGGCAGAATCGCCACGGCCATGGCGATAAAGCCGATGCCGCCGAGCCAGTGCAGCAGCGAGCGCCAGATCAGAATGCCCGGCGACATGCTGTCCAGCCCGCTGAGCACGGTGGCGCCGGTGGCGGTAATGCCGGACATGCTCTCGAAAATCGCGTCGGCAATGCTCATGTGCTGAAACAGCATGAAGGGCAGGGCGGCGAACAGGCAGACCAGCAGCCAGCTCGAGACCGTCAGCATGTACATGTCACGTGGGCGTAGCTGGGTGTTCGCCGGTCGTCCCTGGAGGACCATGGCGAGGCCCGCGATGAAGGTGAACAGGCTCGACCAGAGAAAACCGTTCAGCTCTTGGGCGCGTTCGAACAGCACCAGGGTGAGCATCGGCACGACCATGCTGATGGCCAGGGTAATCAGAAAGATGCCGTTGATGAACGCAATGATTCGTAGGGTCGGCATGGCCATCTAGTCGGCTTCCATAAATTAGTGGCGTGATTCTAAGAGGAACTGCCCGCTAACCACAGGGTAGAAGGCCGATTTACGCTGTTTCAGTGCCGCCAAAAGGCCCGAGTGGTCAGCACCAGCACGGTGAGGATCTCCAGGCGGCCGAGCAGCATGCCAATGGTCAGCAGCCATTTGGCGGGGTCGGCCAGGCTGGCGAAGTTCCCGGCCGGACCGATAACCGGCCCCAGGCCTGGGCCAACGTTGCACACGGCGGTCGCGGCCGCGGTCAGGGCGGTGACCCAGTCCAGACCAATCAGTGCCAAGCCGAGGGCGATCATGCCGATGGTGATGGTGAAAAAGAACGAGAAGGTGGTCAGCGAACGGACAATTTCTTCGTCGAGGTTGTGGTTGTTGTACTGCTGCTTGATCACCGCGCGCGGGTGCATCAGTTGCTGCAGGCTGGCTTTGAGCAGCACATAGGCGACCTGAAAGCGGAAGATTTTCAGGCCGCCGGCCGTTGAGCCGGAGCAGCCACCGATAAAGGTCAGGTAGAAAAACAGCAGCACCGCGAAGCTGCCCCACTGGCTGTAGTCGCCCAGGGCAAAGCCGGTGGTGGTCACCACCGAGGTGACGTTGACCGCGACTATGCGCAAGGCATCCAGCCAGCGGTAATCGGAGTTGAGCCACAGCCAGGTGGCGAAGACCAGCCAGGTCAGCAGCAGAAAGCCGATGAAACCGCGTACTTGATGGTCCTTGAGCAGCGCCTGGCGATGGCCGCGCAAACTTGCCACATACAGGGTAAATGGCAGGCTGCCGAGGATCATCATGACTACTGCGACCCAGTGCACGGCGGGTTGTGTCCAGTGGGCCAGGGAGGAATCCGAGGTGGAGAAGCCGCCGGTGGAGATTGACACCATGGCATGGTTGATGGCATCGAACGGGCTCATCCCGGCCAGCCAGAAGCCCAGGCTGCCGAGCAGGGTAAGACCCAGATAGATGAAGAGGATGTATTTGGCGACCATATGCGACCGCGGCATGACCTTCTCGCCCCAGTCGGAGGATTCGGTCTGGAACAGGCGCATGCCGCCGACGCGCAGCAGCGGCAGAATCGCCACCGCCATGCCGATAAAACCGATGCCGCCGAGCCACTGCAGCATCGAGCGCCAGATCAGCAGCCCCGGGGTGACGTCGTCCAGCCCGGTCAGTACCGTGGAGCCGGTGGTGGTGATGCCGGACATGGTCTCGAAGAAGGCGTCGGTGTAGCTGATGTGCTGGATCAACAGCATCGGTAGGGCGGCGAAGATACAGACCACCAGCCAACTGGCAGTGGTCAACAGGTACATGTCGCGCGGACGCAGCTGGGCATTGGTCGGGCGGCCAGGAAGGATCAGGGCGAAGCCGGCGGCGGCGCTGGCCAGGCATGACCAGAGAAAGGCGTCGAGGTCTTCGTGGTGATCGAAGATCAGCAAGGTCAGCATGGGTAGCGTCATGCTGACGGCCAGAGTGATCAGGAAAATGCCGAGAATGAAACCGATGATCCGCAGCGTCGGCAGGGCCATGAAAGGAGGGCTCGGGTTGATGGCAGCAAAGGGGGGCATTCTACTCGCGGCGCCCGGCGCTTAACCAGCCATCAATCAACCCTTTACAAGCGCTTGGCGCTGCATAGAATACCCCGCCAGGTGCCGGCCCTTGCCGGTTTCTGAGTCCTCTAAATCATGTCGAATGCTAATCCTTGCCTTACGTGCGGCGCCTGCTGCGCGCATTTTCGTGTGTCTTTCTACTGGGGGGAGTGCCAGTCGCTCGGCGGGTTGGTACCGGACGATCAGGTGGTGCTGATTACCCCGCATCGGGTCGCCATGCGCGGCACCGAGGCAAAACCGGCGCGCTGCGTCGCCTTGCTCGGTGACGTGGGGCAGGGTACACGCTGCACCATGTATGAGCAGCGCCCCAGTCCCTGCCGCGACTTCGAGGCGTCCTGGGTCAATGGCGAACACAACCCACGTTGTGATGACGCGCGTCGCGCCCACGGCCTACCGCCCCTGACGCCGCCGGTGCAACCGAGCATCTCTCCCGAGCGGGTGGCATAACGCTGCTCAGGCCGTCTTGGCCGATGGGCAGGAGCAGGCTGCGGCAAGTTTTCCCCAAACTCGGGGCGCCACGCCCTAGAATTCCCGCTTGTTTTCTTCAGGAGGTGGCCAATGGACGCTCTCGATGCCTTGCTCAACCGTGTTTCCGCGCCGCGTTTGCGTGAACCCGCGCCGGATGCCGCACAGCGGGAACTGTTGTTCCGCGCGGCGTTTCGCGCGCCGGATCATGCCCAGCTAAGACCTTGGCGTTTTCTCACCATCGAGGGGGCGGCGCGTGAACAGTTGGGCGAGCTGTTGGCCGCAGCGTTGGCGGCAGGCTCTGCCGAGGTGACTGAAGAGGCTCTGGCCAAGGCGCGGGCCATGCCGTTGCGTGCGCCGCTGCTGGTGATAGTGATAGCGCGGGTACAGGCGCATCCGAAAGTCCCGCCCCAGGAACAGGTGATTGCCGCGGGCTGCGCCGCCCATGCCATTCTGCTTGCCGCCCACGCCCAAGGCATCGGCGCGGTTTGGCGCACTGGTGATCTGGCCTATAACCGTCAGGTGGCAGCCGGCCTCGGCTTGGCCAGCGATGAGCAGGTCGTCGCCATGCTCTACCTGGGAACGCCCGAGCGCGAATTGCGTACACCGCAGCAGTTGGCGGTGACCGACTTTGTCAGCGCCTGGCCTAGCTGATAGACCGTAGTAAACCTGAGCTACGTGGCTGGCGCTGTCGCGGCGTCTGTTGAGAGCGGCCTAGGTCGTCGTGCTCTGAGTCTTCAGCGGCAGTACCAGGCTGGCGCTAAAGCCGCCATCGGGATGGTTGCTTAACGCGAGATGCCCGCCATGGCGTTCGGCGGCGCGTCGAGCGATGGCCAGGCCCAGCCCGTGCCCGGCGGTGCTTTGTCCCGGAGCACGAAAAAATGGCTCGCCCAGTCGCGTCAGGTGTTCGCTGGCAACTCCCGGACCGTGATCGCGTACGCTCAAGTGCAACTCGTGCGCTTGACGACCTGCGCTGAGTTCGATCGGTTGGCCCGCCGGATTGAAGCGCAAGGCATTGCGCAGCAGGTTTTCCAGGGCGCGTTCGAGCATGTCTGGCCAGCCGTAAAGGCTTGCGCCGGGCTCAACCCTGATGGTGATCTTTTGCTCTGGCGCGTCGAGCTGCGCGTCTTCTTGCAACTTGTGCATGAGGCCTGCGAGGTTAATTGGCTGCGCCGCGCCGGGGTCGGCATCGAGACGTGCGAGGGCGAGAATCTCGCTGATCAAGGCTTCCAGACGATCACATTCCTGGGTCAGGCGCGGCCAGAACTTTTCCCGCTCGCCAGACCCGGCGCGTTCGGCCAGTGCCAGGGCAACACGCAGCCGCGCCAGTGGCGAACGCAGTTCGTGGGAGACATCGCGCAGCAGTTGGCGCTGGCTGCCGATCAGCCCTTGCAGGCGCGACCCCATGCGGTTGAAGTCGCTGGCCAGCACGCCAAATTCATCGCGACGACTGGCCAGGCGCGCCAGGCTGCTTTGCTGGTAGGCGGTTTGACCGAGGTCGTGGACGGCGCCGCGTAGACGGCTCAGTGGACGGGTGATGGACAGGGTCAGCAGCAGGCTGAGCAGGGTCAATACCACCAGGGCGATACCCAGTGCGCTGAGTGGCCAGAGCAGGCTGCCGCGCTGCCAGGCCATCAGCTCCTGATGCGGAATGCGGTAGATGAACAGGTAGGTTTCGCCGCTGTGTGGGCTGCTGTACTCCTCGGTCAGGCGCCGCCAGGGAAGCCGCCTATCATTTTCCTGGCGCGCCTCGAAGGCCGCGGCGCGCCGTGGAAAGGTGCCTTTGACCAGGGGCTGGCTGTTGTCGCCGAGTACCTGTACGTGGATGCGAAAGTCTTTTCTGCGTTGTTCGAGGAAGGCCTGGGCAGCGCTTGCCCCCTGGGTTTCGTAGCGCTGCGTCCAGGCGTCGGCCAAGCCCATTACGGCGGGATGTCGGCTGAGAATCCAGGCGTCTTGATTCAGCGCGCGCCCCAGCAACATGGACAGCCCGGCAACCAGGGCGATGGCCAGCCAGAAACTGGCGAAGACGCGCCAGAACAGTGAACGCACGGTGACTCCTCTCAGCGGCAATACCCATCAGGCTCAAGGGCCTGATGGGGCGGGTAATGGCAGCTTGCTGCGTTTTATTCGGCTTTGCTCGCCTGTTCGGCCTGCCAGGCCTTGAACGCTTTACGCTCGGCGTGACGCTCTTGCATCTTCTTCAGCTGCTCGTCGAAGGCCTTTTGCTGTTCGGGTTTGAGCAGAGCGCGCATGGCGCTGTGTTGCTTGTCTCTGGCGGCTTTCAGCTCGCCCTGCATGGCCGTGCGATCGGCGGCCGGCAGTTTTTCCAAGTAGCGCTGAGTAATTTCATGGCGGCTTTTCAGCTGCTCGCCCATCAGTTTACGGATTTCGCGGTGCTGCTCTTTGCTCAGGTCGAGTTGTTCGAACATCCGCCAGTGGTGGCCGCCTGCGTGTTCGCCGCCGTGGCGTGGGCCGTCTTCGGGCATGGCCATGGCCAGGGTCGGCAGGGTCAATGTCAGCAGCGCTGCGGTGAGAATCTTACGCATGGGGTGTCTCCTTGTCTCGAGGCCGGCCAGTTGCCGGATGTGCCCAGTCTAGGGCGGTCAAGGTCAGGGGCCGTCAGGTAAGGGTAAAGCTTGAGTAAAGCCTGTGCGAGACAGGCTGTAACCGTTAGCAGTTAGGCGCTGTAGTAGTAACCGCGGCTACGCAGGGCAAGGATGCGCGGCCGTCCGTCCGGGTGTGGGCCGAGCTTCTTGCGCAGGTTACTGACATGCATGTCCAGGCTGCGATCATAGAGGGTCAATTTACGGCCCAGTGCCAGTTGCGCCAGTTCCTGTTTATCCACCGGCTCACCAGGCTGGCGTAGCAGTGCTTCGAGCAGGCGACTTTCGGAAAGGGTGAGGAGGACCTCATGATCTCCAAAAGTGACTACACCGCGGGCCTGGCTGAAGCAAAGATCGCCGAGTTGCAGCTGGCTGACGCTTGCTGGCGCCCCGCTACGACGTAGCACGGCGCGCAGTCGAGCGGTCAGCTCACGGGGGTCGCAGGGTTTGGCCAGGTAGTCGTCGGCGCCGAGTTCCAGGCCCAGGATTCGATCGAGCGGCTCACCGCGGGCGGACAGCATCAACACCGGCAGCTCTGGATGATCGCTGCGCAGCCGTTTGAGCAGCTCGAGGCCACTGCCGTCGGGCAGCATCACGTCGAGCACCACTGCATCGGGTGTTTGTTGGGCGAGGGCGCGGTGGGCACTCTCGCCATCATGGCAGGCGCTGACCTGAAAGCCTTCCTGGGTCAGCCAGTTGACCAGCAGTTCGCACAGCTCGACGTCGTCGTCGATTATTAATAGGGAGCTCATGCGGGTTTCAGTTGATCCACTCTCGCCGTGAACGGCGACGTCCTCGCAGCATGGCGCCGATACACACGCCCAGCAACCCGGCCCCTGCGCCGACGGCGAACCAGGTCTGCTGGTCATTGAGCAGGCGGGCAGGCGCTGTGGCCTGGTTTTTTTTCAGTTGCAGTTTGAGACGCTGGTTTTCCTGACGAAGACGCTGCAACTGGGCGTTCTCGCGCTCGCCATTGTTGTTTTGCAGTTCAGCGTCCAGAACTTGGCGCTGCTGCTCGCTGGCCGCCAGACGTCGTTGCAGGGCATCGATTTGTGCCTGCGCCTCGGTGCTTGCGGCTAAGGGTTGCAGCGAGCTTTCTTCCGCTTGCAGGTAAAGGGGAAGCAGCAACAGGGTAAACACCCATGACAGCGGACCTGAGCGCATCGGAACTCCTATTTCCTACCGGATGTTGTTATTGGGGCAATGTGTAGCTTGCATGGGCCGCAGTTAACAGGCTGTTGAAAAACTACTGCGCTCGGCTATGCGGCGTTGAAATCAGCCTAAAAATGCTCATGTCCAGCTCGTACACTGCACTTTTTTCGGCGGATTTCGCCTTGCCTAGCCTTCGCTCGCTACATTTTTCAACGGCCTGTTAAGGCAGCACCAGCTTGAACGGTTTGACCTGAACCGAAGCGTAGACCCCGGCGGCACGGTACGGGTCGGCATCGGCCCAGCGTTGGGCGGCGTTGAGCGATTCGAACTCGGCGACGATCAGGCTGCCGGAGAAGCCCGCTGGGCCTGGGTCGCTACTGTCCACAGCAGGGTGTGGGCCGGCGAGCACCAGGCGCCCCTCTGTCTTCAGTTGTTCCAGTCGGGCGAGGTGGGCAGGGCGAGCAGCCAAGCGGTTTTCCAGGGAGTTTTCGACATCGGTGGCAATAATGGCGTAGAGCATCTCAGTCCTTATATAGGCGTCGGGTCGACGCCTAGAGCCAGTGAAGTTGCTGTGCAGAAAAGCAGCAAAGTCGCGCCAGGTCGAGGAATTGTCTCGTAACGGCAGCGAGAAACTGCATGTGGCGGCATAATAACAAACATAAATGACCGAGAACGCGTCCCTATGACTGTTGATCTGCACTGCCACAGCACCGCTTCAGACGGTGCCCTCGCTCCCGCCGTGGTGGTTGCGCGAGCGTATGAGCGAGGCGTGCGGTTACTGGCGCTGACCGACCACGACACCCTGGAAGGCCTCGATGAGGCTCAGGCTGCGGCCAGTGCGCTGGATATGCAGCTGGTCAGTGGCATCGAACTGTCCTGTACCTGGGGCGGGGCGACCATCCATGTACTCGGCTACGCCTTCGCGCCTGAAGCACCGGCTTTGTGCCAGGCGATTGCCGAACTGCATGAAGGACGCTGGTTGCGCGCTGCAGAAATCGGCAAGCGTCTGGAAGCCAAAGGCATGCCGGGTGCTTTGGATGGCGCCCGGGCGATCCAGCAGGAGCTGGGGGATAGTGGCAACGCCCCGGCCCGCCCGCATTTCGCCGAGTTTCTGGTGCGTGCAGGCCACGTCAAGGATCGTGCCGAGGCGTTTCGCAAGTGGCTCGGCTCGGGCAAGCTGGGCGATGTCAAACAGCATTGGCCGACGCTGGAAAGCGCCGTCGAGACCTTGCGGCAAGCCGGTGCCTGGATCAGTCTGGCGCACCCGTGGCAGTACGACTTTACTCGTAGTAAGCGGCGCAAATTGATCGCTGGGTTTGCCCAGGCAGGCGGCCATGCGTTGGAAGTCGTCAACGGCATGCAGCCGGCTGAGCAGGTTGGCGGGTTAGCGATTCTGGCGCGCGAATTTGGTCTGCTGGCGAGTGTCGGCAGTGACTTTCATGCACCGGGTGACTGGTCTGAGCTGGGCATGTACCGCCCGTTGCCGGACGACCTGTCGCCCCTTTGGGCGCGCTTTCAACATGTCCACCAGTCTACAGCTATCTGAACAGGGAGTTAGCGTGAGTCAATTTTTCCAGGTTCACCCGGAAAACCCGCAGCTGCGCCTGATCAAGCAGGCGGTGGAAATCATCAGGGCCGGTGGCGTGGTGATTTACCCGACTGATTCGTCCTATGCGCTGGGTTGCCAGATAGGCAACAAGACTGCACTGGAACGCATCCGCCGGTTACGTCAGTTGGAGGATAAACACAACTTCACCCTGGTCTGCCGCGACCTGTCGCAGCTGAGTCTGTTTGCCAAGGTCGATACCGGCGCCTTCCGCTTGTTGAAGACTCATACGCCTGGGCCTTACACCTTCATCCTCAACGCCACCCGCGAAGTGCCGCGCATGTTGTTGCACCCCAAGCGCCGCACCATTGGTTTGCGCGTTCCCAGTCATCCTATTGCCCTGGCGTTGCTGGAGGAATTGGGCGAGCCGCTGATGAGCGTCACCCTGATCCTGCCGGGCGAAACGCTGCCGATGAGCGAGCCCTACGAGATGCGGCAAATACTCGAACACCAGGTCGAGCTGATCATCGATGGTGGCTTCGGCGGCCTGGAGGCCTCCACCGTGGTCGACCTGACCGCGGATGAGCCGCAGGTGATTCGCGTCGGCTGTGGCGATCCGGAGCCCTTCGGCGAAGGCTGAGACCGCGGCACACCGAGGGGCGCTAGAGGATCAGCGCCACCAGAATGGCAACCAGCAGGATGATGACGAAATCGGTGCCACTGAGCGCACCGCCGGCCGGTAGCGAGTCGATTCGCTGGGCGAGGGTGGCGGCTTCCGCGGGTGTCATGGCGTCGACCCGGATGCGCGCCTCGTCCGCAGGAACATCCATTTTCTGCAGTTTTTCCTGTACGTCGGTGCGATTGAGAAAATCGCGGACCTTGTCGCGGTTGGCCTGGGAGCTCTGTTCGGCAAGTGTTTCCTGCGTGCCGATGATGCCTGCATAGGTTGGCGCGCTCAGGGTGCTGGTCAGACAAACTGCCATCAGGGCGGCAGCGAAGTTTCTGCTAGGAAATTTCATTAGGATGCTCCCAAGGGGTTGTCGGATCGGCCGCGACACAGCTCGCAGTGCCAGATGTATAGGCCATGCCTGGCCGCATCGATACTTTGACTGATAAGTTGCGCGTGCGGTTCCGTCGTGGTTTTTCCCCTGCGGCTTCGTGCGTCGCTATACTTGGCGGCCTGTTGCTTCGTTTAGGAAACCCAGTTTGAGTCTTGCAGATTCTGAGCGCCGCGTGCTTTCCGGCATGCGCCCCAGTGGCCCTCTCCACTTGGGTCACTACCATGGCGTGCTAAAGGATTGGGTCAAGTTGCAGCACAGCTACGAATGCTTTTTCTGCATCGTCGACTGGCATGCACTGGCCACCGAGTACGATGAAATCGGGCAGATTTCCCAGCATGTCATGGACATGGCCGTGGATTGGCTGGCCGCAGGGGTCAGCCCGAGTTCGGCAACCTTGTTCATCCAGTCGCAAGTGCCGGAACATGCCGAGCTGCATGTGCTGCTGTCGATGATTTGCCCGCTCAGTTGGTTGGAGCGGCTGCCGTCTTATAAAGAGCAGCAAAGTCAGTCGCACGGCAAAGACCTCTCGACCTATGGCTTGCTCGGTTATCCCCTGTTGCAGGCGGCGGATATCCTGTTGTATCGCGCTGGGGTGGTGCCGGTGGGGGCGGATCAGTTGCCGCATATCGAGTTTGCGCGCGAAGTGGCGCGGCGTTTTAACCACCTCTACGGCCGCGAGCCGGATTTCGAGGCTAAGGCCGAGGCGGCGATCCTCAAGCTGGGCAAGAAAACCGCCACGCTCTACAACAGCTTGCGCAAGGCATTTCAGCAGCAGGGCGACGTCGAGGCCCTGGAAACCGCTCGCGCCTTGCTCAAGGATCGGCAAAACATCACCTTGGGCGATAAGGAACGCTTGTTCGGCTATCTGGACGGTGTCGGCAAAGTGCTGCTGGCCGAACCGCAAGCGCTGCTCTGCGAGTCGCCCAAGCTATTTGCGCAGGATGGCGGCAAACTGTCCAAGCCCAGCCACGCGACGATTTTTTTGCGCGACAGTGCCGATGAAGTCGAAGAAAAGATCAAGCGTATGCCGACCGACCCGACTCGGGTTCATCGCAGCGATCCCGGCGATCCGTTGCAATGCCCGGTGTGGCGCATGCACCAGTTGTACTCCAGTGCCGAGACCTGCGACTGGGTGCTGCAGGGCTGTAAAAGCGCTGGTATCGGTTGTCTGGAGTGTAAGGGACCCTTGATCGCGGCTGTGCAGGCGGAGCTGAAACCCTTGCAGGCGCGTGCCGCCGATTACCAGGACAACCCGGACCTGGTGCGTCGCATCTTTGCCGAGGGCGCCGAGCGCGCGCGGACCGAAGCGCGAGAAACCCTGACCGAGGTGCGTCTGGCCTTGGGTTTGAATTACCGCTGACGAGAGGCTTAGCATGCACGATTTGCCGCCCAGCGAGGCCGTTGACAATCAGGCCGGTGCTCAGCAAGAGCTGCCGTTTGCCTTGGTCTATGGCCAGGCGGTTACCGAGATGCCGCTCGATTTGTATATCCCGCCGGATGCGCTGGAGGTGTTTCTCGAAGCCTTCGAAGGGCCGCTGGATCTGCTGCTCTATTTGATCCGTAAGCAGAATATCGACGTGCTGGACATCCCGGTGGCGGAGATTACCCGGCAGTACATGGGCTATGTCGAATTGATGCAGTCCGTGCGTCTGGAGCTGGCCGCAGAGTACCTGGTGATGGCGGCCATGCTGGCCGAGATCAAGTCGCGCATGCTGCTGCCGCGTTCCAGTGAGATTATTGAGGACGAGGAAGACCCGCGTGCCGAGCTGATCCGCCGCTTGCAGGAATACGAGCGCTACAAGGCGGCCGCCGAAGGGATCGACCAGTTGCCCCGGGTCGGTCGCGAGCACGTCGTGCCGCGCCTGGACGCACCGGAAGCACGGGCGCGCAAGCTGTTGCCCGCGGTCAGCCTGGAAGAGTTGCTGGTATCGATGGCGGAAGTACTGCGCCGCGCCGACATGTTCGAAAGCCATCAGATAACTCGCGAGACGCTGTCCACCCGCGAGCGTATGAGCGAGGTGCTGGAACGTCTGAAGGGCGGTGCCTTTGTGCCCTTCGCCGAGTTGTTTACTGTCGCTGAGGGTCGCTTGGGGGTGGTGGTGACCTTTATGGCGGTGCTCGAGTTGATCAAGGAATCCCTGGTCGAGCTGGTGCAGAATGAGGCCTTTGCGCCTATCCACGTACGTGCGCGAGTCGAGTGAGCATGAACCTGACTGATCCCCGTGAACTGGCGACTCTGCTTGAGGCATTCTTGCTGGCTTCCGGCAAGCCGCAATCGCTGGAGCGTTTGTTCGAGTTGTTCGAAGAGGCGGAGCGCCCCGAATCTGCGGTCTTCAAAAAAGCCTTGGAGTTGCTGCGCAAGTCCTGTGACGGGCGGGCCTTCGAGCTGAAAGAGGTGGCCTCCGGTTATCGCCTGCAGGTGCGCGAGCGTTTTTCGCCTTGGGTCGGGCGGTTGTGGGAGGAGCGTCCGCAGCGCTATTCGCGGGCGATGCTGGAGACCCTGGCGCTGATTGCCTATCGTCAGCCAATTACCCGCGGCGAGATCGAGGATATTCGCGGTGTGGCGGTCAACAGCCCTATCGTCAAAACCATGCTGGAGCGTGAGTGGATTCGCGTGGTCGGTTACCGCGACGTGCCGGGCAAGCCGGCGATGTTCGCCACCACCAAGGCATTCCTCGACCATTTCAACCTGAAGAGCCTCGATGAACTGCCGCCCTTGGCGGCGTTACGAGAGCTGGAGCCCGAGCCCGTGCTGGCCTTCGATGAGGATGCGCAAGTGCCTGCCAGCCTGCAGGCGCGCGCCGATCTGGCGGTTGCGGATGAACCTGCCACTGACGGGCTCGAGGAAACCAGCTTCAGCAGCTTGTTGGCCGAGCTCGACTCGATGGAGCAGGGCTTGAAGACCGATTTCGATGATTTGGCCGAATTGGACTCTGCAAATGAGTCTATTGATCAGACTGTGGCGGAAGTGGACGAGGAACTGACCCGGGATTGATGAAGGTCACTATTTATGGGTATGTGGGTTCCCGTATAGCCTGCATCCCTCTGCTTGAAGTCAGCCCGTCAAGCGCAACTCGGCAGCGGCCTGGATCGCTCGTCACCGTTCGGCGTAAAAGCTGACGAGTGGCTGCCCGGCCGCTAATCTCAAACCGTGCAGGGGATCGGCGATCCGCGTATCATGCGCGCCCCTTCGACGCTCCGTCGTCGTCCATCACTAGAGCAACACCGGGAGGTGCCCAGATGAGTGAATCCGAAGAATACAGTCCAGCCGGCGAAAAATTGCAGAAGGTCCTGGCCCGCATGGGCTTGGCATCGCGCCGTGAAGTCGAAGCCTGGATCGGCTCAGGTCGGGTCAAGGTCAACGGCGTGGTCGCCACCCTTGGCGTGCGCGTGGATCTGCATGATGCCATCGCCATCGATGGTCGCCTGCTCAAGCGCGAAGAGGCCGCGGAGAACGTGCGCCGCGTGCTGATCTACAACAAGCCGGACGGTGAGATCTGCACCCGCGATGACCCTGAAGGTCGTCCAACCGTGTTCGACCGCTTGCCACGGCCGAAAGAAGGGCGCTGGATCAATATCGGTCGCCTCGACATCAACACCACCGGTCTGCTGATGTTCACCACCGACGGTGAGCTGGCCAACCGTTTGATGCACCCGTCTTACCAGATGGACCGTGAGTACGCGGTGCGCGTGCGCGGTGAAGTCGACGAAGAGATGATCGAGCGCCTGAAAGCCGGCGTCATGCTCGAAGACGGCCCGGCCAAGTTTACCGATATCAAGGAAGCGCCCGGCGGCGAAGGCTTCAACCATTGGTACCACTGCGTGGTGATGGAAGGCCGTAACCGTGAAGTGCGCCGCTTGTGGGAATCCCAGGGCTTGGTCGTTAGCCGCCTGAAGCGCGTGCGTTTCGGCCCGGTGTTCATCACCTCGGACCTGACCATGGGCCGCTGGCGTGAAATGAGCCAGCGTGAGGTGGATATCCTCAGTGAGGAAGTCGGCCTCAAGCCGGTTGCCTTGCCGGATATGAAGGAAAAGACCCGCGACAAACTCGACCGACTGCAGCGTAAGTCGGCCAAGCCGGTTGGTCGTGGCGAGCGTCCGCAGCGGACCTTGCGTCCGGCGCATGGCGGGCCGAAGGACGGCGAACAGGCGCGTTCGGGACGTGCCAGTCGTGATGAAAACGCTGAGCGCCCAGTGCGCACGCCGCGTCCGTCACGAGCAGGTCAAGGCCGTGACGGTGAAGGAAAGGGCACGGCAGTTGCCGAGCGACCGCAGGATATGAATAAGAAGCGTCCGGCCAAGCCGAAGCAGCAGCGCCCGGGTGTCGAGCTATCTGAGCGCCCTGCGCGCAAACCCGCTTCGACACCGGTCAAGCGTCGCAGCTCTGCGGAAGGCCAGCGCCCGGGCTCTGGTCGCGGTGAGCGTAAGCCGCAGTAGGCGCAGGAAGACAGGCGTTTGCTGGCTAGTAGGCCGCCGAGACGCATAAAGAAAGGGGGGCTCAGTTGAGCCCCCCTTTTTGTTATCCAACTGTTTTAACTGGCCACGCTCAGGCGGTTGCGCCCGTCACGCTTGGCGGCATAAAGGGCCGCGTCGGCACGCTGCAGTAGGCTTTCTGGCGACTCGCCAGGTAGTAAGGGGGCGCAGCCAAGGCTGATTGACAGTTTTATTGGCTGACCTTGGGCCACGCACTGCAGCTCCATTACCGCCTGGCGCAGGCGCTCGCCGACCATGCTCGCCGCTTCGCGGCAGGTGCCCGAGAGGAGTACGAGAAACTCTTCCCCGCCATAGCGGAAGACCATGTCGACATTACGCAGCTGGCTCTTCAGGGTGGTGGCGACGGCTTTTAGCACCTCGTCGCCAACGCTGTGGCCGTGGTTGTCGTTGACCTGCTTGAAGTGGTCGAGATCGAGCATCAGCAAGGACAGTGGCATGAGGTTGCGTCGAGCCAGTTCGACTTCGCGCTCAAGGGCTTGATCCATGGCGATGCGGTTGCCGGTGTTGGTCAGTGGGTCGCGCAGGGCGCTTTGCACCGCGTTGCGATAGAGCAGCGCGTTACGCAGTGGGAACAGCAGGCTGGCGAGCAGGGATTCCAGTTGAGCAAGTTCTGCGTCGGTAAAGCGTCGTTTACGGCGGAAAATCAGCTCGCCGAGGTATTCGCCCTCGTGGCTGAGGCGATAGGTGGCCGAGTGACTGGCGCGCTCGCCCAGCTCCAGGCGCAGGTCGCTGGTCTGGTGCTGGTAGGCCAGAGCATCCAGTGGCACCAGGCGCTGCACTGCGCTGAAGAACAGGCTGAGGATGCGTTCGACATCCAGGCTGGTCTGCAATTGCATGCTGAGCTGTTGGCGCAACTGGGCCAGGCTGACCGGACGCAGCGATTGCGTGCGGTTGCCGGGGAAGCCCAGGCGCTGCAGTTTGGCTGCATCGAAATCGATGGTGTTGTTCTGGCTAGGGGGGACCATAAACGCTGAACCTCTGGCGCGTTAGCACGACTACTGCGGGGTTAGAGCGAGTTTCGTGCCAAAGGGTTCAGCTTTCTGAAAATTTATGTGAAGTCAGTCACTTACGAGGGTTGTGTGGCGGCAAGTGGCCAGTATTTGCCACTTGCTAGCCGTTTGCTTGGCGCGCAGGCCGGCAATCTGTTGCCGGCCCGAGGCACGGGGCGTCAATTTTTTGATAGGGGGTTGCTGCGCGGGTCGCTGTGCTTATTGGGCGTCAAACGCTTGGCCGTTGACGCCGTTACTGTCGGGTCCCATCAGGTACAGGTAAACCGGCATGATCACCTCGGGGGACGGGTTGCTCGCCGGGTTTTCCCCTGGATAAGCCTGGGCGCGCATGTCGGTTCGGGTCGCGCCTGGATTGACGCTGTTGGCACGAACCGTGGTGATGCCGTCGACTTCATCGGCCAGCACCTGCATCAGGCCCTCGGTGGCGAACTTGGAGACCGCATAGGCGCCCCAATAAGCGCGGCCCTTGCGACCCACGCTGCTGGAGGTGAATACCACCGAGGCGTCTGTCGAGAGTTTCAGCAGCGGCAGCAGGGTGCTGGTGAGCATGAACATGGCGTTGACGTTGACCTGCATCACGCGCATGAAGTTATCGCCGGAGAGCTGCTCCAGTGGCGTACGCGGGCCGATGATCGAGGCGTTGTGCAGCAAGCCGTCCAGCTTGCCGAATTCGCTCTCGATCATGGCGGCGAGTTCGTCGTACTGGTGCGGCAGCGCGGTTTCCAGATTGAAGGGAATTACCGCGGGTTGAGGGTGGCCGGCGGCCTCGATGGCGTCGTAGACCTTGCTCAGACTTTCCTCGGTCTTGCCCAGCAGGAGTACGGTCGCGCCATGGGCGGCAAAGGCTTGCGCGGCGGCGGCGCCAATTCCACGGCCGGCGCCGGTGATCAGAATCACCCGATCCTTGAGCAGGTCGGGGCGGGCGGAGTATTCAAACATGGCACGGTCTCTCTGGTGGGTAGGGCGGCCTCGCCGCGAAACGGCGTAACTCGCTATCGGGCGCGACGGCAGCCGCTGGTGATGCAATGGCTGGCTCAGCCATCCTGGGCGCTACGAATAGCCGTAGCTCAGCAACTGCACAGCGCTTGGTCGAGTATCGCGCGCAGTTCCAGTGGATGGTCGACCACCACGTCGGCGCCCCAGTTTCTCGGGTTGTCGTTTGGGTGAATGTAGCCGTAGGTGACTGCGGCAGTTCGGGTGCCGGCAGCGCGACCGGATTCGATGTCGCGCAGGTCGTCGCCCACGAACAGTACGCTGGCCGGATCGACGCCCAGTTGTGCGCAGGCCAGGATCATCGGTTCTGGGTCGGGTTTGCTGTTGGTCACATGATCCGGGCAGATCAGTATGGCTGAGCGTTCCGCCAGACCCAGTTGTTGCATGATCGGCTCGGCATAGCGCAGCGGCTTGTTGGTGACTACGCCCCAGATCAGTTTGGCCTGTTCGATATCGGCGAGCAGCTGCTCGATACCGTCGAACGGACGCGTCAGCACGGCGCAGTGAGACTGGTAACGCTCCAGGAACTCCAGGCGTAACGCCTCGAACTGCTCGGCTTGCGGGTCCATGGCAAAGGTGCAGGCGACCATGGCTCGAGCGCCGCCGGAGACCTGATCGCGGATCAGGTGGTCAGCGATCGATGGCAGGCCGCGCTCGGCGCGCATGGCCTGACAGATGGCGATAAAGTCCGGCGCACTGTCGAGCAGGGTGCCGTCCATATCGAAAAGAACCGCGCGTAAGCGCATTAGGCCTCCTTGAGCGTTTGGATCATGTAGTTGACGTCGACATCTGCTTCCAGCTTGTAGTGCTTGGTCAGCGGGTTGTAGGTCAGGCCGATGATGTCTTTGACGTGCAGGCCCGCGGCGCGACTCCAGGCGCCCAGTTCGGAGGGGCGAATGAATTTCTTGAAGTCATGGGTGCCGCGTGGCAATAGATTCAGCAGGTATTCCGCGCCGATTACGGCAAACAGATAGGCCTTGGGATTGCGGTTGATGGTGGAAAAGAACACCTGGCCGCCAGGCTTGACCATGGCGTGACAGGCGCGGATCACCGAGGCGGGGTCCGGCACGTGCTCGAGCATTTCCAGGCAGGTGACCACATCAAACTGCTCCGGCATTTCCGCTGCCAGGGCTTCGGCCGTGATCTTCCGGTACTCGACCGTGACGCCGGATTCCAGCTGGTGCAGTTGGGCCACGGCCAGCGGTGCTTCGCCCATGTCGATGCCGGTGACCGTGGCGCCTCGTTGCGCCATGGCTTCGCTGAGGATGCCGCCGCCACAGCCGACGTCGAGCACTTTTTTACCGGCCAGGCTGACGCGTTGGTCAATCCAGTTGACTCGTAGCGGGTTGATGTCGTGCAGGGGTTTGAATTCGCTTTCGCGATCCCACCAGCGGTGGGCGAGGGCTTCGAATTTGGCGATTTCGGCGTGATCGACGTTGCTCATATTTTTCCCTGGATAAAACTGTAAGCGGGAAGCCTGAGGCTTGAAGCGCTCATGTTGCCAGTTTCACAGTGTGGAGTGGGCGCCAGTGGGCGAGCCAATGTATGTCAGTTTGTCGCAGTTGGGGCATGCTGCCGGCGCGTCCGTGGTGCGGGGCGCGTCAGTCCGACTCCCGGCCTGTTAGCCTTTGCCGGTGATCTTTGCTCCCCAGGCGCGAGCGTTGGCGATGATCCGTTGCTCGTCCAAGCGAGTCAGTTTACCGGCTTCGAGCAACAGTTTGCCGCCCACCCAGGCATGCGTCACGCAGGCCCGGCTATTGGTATAGATCAGCTGCGAGACGGGGTCGTAGACCGGTTGTTGCGCCAGACCGGAGAGGTCGAAGGCCGCCAGGTCGGCGGCCTTGCCCAGTTCCAGTGAGCCGATCTGCTCGTCCAGGCCCAGGGCGCGTGCGCCATTCAAGGTGGCCATGCGCAATGCGCGGTGGGCATCCAGGGCGGTGGCCGAACCGGCGACGGCCTTGGCCAGAAGGGCCGCGGTGCGGATCTCGCCGAGCAAATCCAGATCGTTGTTGCTGGCTGCGCCGTCGGTGCCGATGGCGACGTTGACACCTGCCTGCCAGAGTTTTTCCACCGGACAGAAGCCGCTGGCCAGCTTGAGGTTGGATTCCGGGCAGTGAATGACGCTGGTATTGCTGGCGACCAGCAGGGCTAGGTCGTCT
Organism: Pseudomonas sp. SJZ079; assembly: GCF_007993865.1. Taxonomy (GTDB): domain Bacteria; phylum Pseudomonadota; class Gammaproteobacteria; order Pseudomonadales; family Pseudomonadaceae; genus Aquipseudomonas. The sequence continues at coordinate 55,731 of NZ_VIUH01000005.1, forward strand.
TCGTCGACCTGGGTCATGTGTACGGCCTGGAAGCGCGGGCCGAGCAGGCCGAGGCGGGCAAGCCGCGCCAGTGGCCGTTCGCCGCGATGTTCCAGGCTCTGCTGAACTTCGAAAGCCGTTTCCTGTACGTGCATATGAATGCCGGCATCCAGCTCTTCGGCGAGCATGCGGATGTTTTCCAGCTTGTCGTCGCTCACGGTATAGGGGGCGTGGGGGCCGAAGGCAATCTTCAGGCGGGGGTGGTGCTTGAGGTCATCGAACAGTGCCAGGCCTTTGCGCAGCGCCTCGTCGGCGTCGCGGGCGCCGGGGATGGGGAAGTCCAGTACCGGAATGGTGATTTGCGCGCGGATACCGCTCTTGTGCACCTGCTCACTGGCCAGCTCCGGAAAGAAGTACATGTCCGAGAAGCAGGTGATGCCCCCCTTCAGTTGCTCGGCGATGGCCAGCTCGGTGCCGTCCTGAACAAAGGTCTCATCCACCCACTTGGCCTCGGCCGGCCAGATATGTTGTTGCAGCCAGGTCATCAGTGGCAGGTCGTCGGCCAGGCCACGAAAGAGTGTCATTGCGGCATGGCCGTGGGCATTGACCAGTCCTGGGGTCAGCACGTGACCCGGCAGTTCGCGTACGTCCAGGGCCTGGTGTTTAAGCGCCTCGGCGCGCGGTGCGATCAGCACTATGCGTCCATCGCGAATACCCAGACCGTGCTCAAGCAGCACCACTCCGGCGGGCTCGACTGGCACCAGCCAGGTGGGGAGCAGGAGAAGGTCGAGTGGGGCTTCGGGCATGGTGGGGCATCCGGCTGTCTGAAAGGGGCGAGTTTATAGGGGAACGCTATGCGCTTGAAGCCGAAAACGCTGTTTGGCGCTACGCGGCTGGCGCTCGATCCTGGGCGTGCGGGGTCTACTGGTTGCTAGGAGGGTGTTGTGCGAGGTGCATCCAGTGCTGCGAGTGGGTAGCGCTGCGCACAAGCCCTCGGGCAGCGGTTCAGCCTGTTTGTTGTGCTTGTGCGTATAATTGCCGGCTGTTTGTTTGGGACTGTGAGGTAGGTCATGCGCGAGCGATTGCTGGCGGCGGAGAAGGTTCAGGCCATCGAATGGCGTGAGGGCGTTTTGCATCTGTTGGATCAACGCCTGCTGCCTCTGCAGGAAATCTGGCAGAGCTACGACAGTGCCGCCGCCGTGGCCGAGGCCATTCGTAGCATGGTGGTGCGCGGGGCGCCGGCCATCGGCATTAGCGCCGCCTATGGGTTGTTGCTCGGTGCGCAGGCGCGAGTGGCCGCAGGCGGCGATTGGCGGGCGGCGTTGGAGGCGGATTTTCAGGTGCTGGCAGAGTCTCGTCCGACCGCGGTCAATCTATTCTGGGCGCTTAATCGCATGCGCGAGCGTCTGGATCGCCTAAGAGAGGGTGAATGTCCGCTGCCGGTGCTGGAGGCCGAGGCGCTGGGCATCCACCAGAGCGATCGTGAAGCCAACCTGACCATGGCTCAGCTCGGTGTCGAGCTGATTCGCAAGCATCAAGGCAATCCGCAAAACCTGCTGACCCACTGCAATACCGGGGCGCTGGCCACTGGCGGTTTTGGCACGGCGCTGGGGGTGATCCGCGCTGCTTATCTGGAAGGCCTGGTAGAGCGTGTCTACGCCGACGAAACCCGTCCCTGGCTGCAGGGTTCGCGTCTGACTGCCTGGGAGCTGGCCAACGAAGGCATTCCGGTGAGCCTGAATGTCGACTCGGCCGCTGCGCACCTGATGAAAACCAAGGGTATTACTTGGGTCATTGTCGGTGCCGACCGCATCGCCGCGAATGGCGATGTGGCGAACAAGATCGGCACTTACCAGCTGGCCGTCAGCGCCATGCACCACGGGGTGCGTTTTATGGTGGTGGCGCCGAGTTCGACCATCGACATGGCGCTGGAGAGTGGCGATGACATCCCCATTGAAGAGCGTGACGGTCGCGAGCTGCTGGAGGTCAATGGTCAGCGGGTGGCGGCGGGGGTGGAGGCGGTTAATCCAGTGTTCGATGTGACGCCGGCCGATCTGATCGACTTCATCGTGACCGAGAAAGGCGTGGTTGAACGTCCCGATGCGGCGAAAATGGCTCGGTTGATGTGCCGCAAGCGCTTGCATTGATGGCCGTGCGTGGCGGCTTGCTGACGGTCGGTGGGTCTGCGCTCGGGGATAGGTGTAGGGCGTCGATTGTGGTAAGCTCCGGCGGTTTTCAAGGGTGCCAAATGCGGTCGCCTTATCTGCGCGGATACATGGCATAACTCATTGATTTGTCGTGCGTCGTTGCCGGCCTTGAGCCGCAGCGGCGAGCTTCGCCTCGTTCAGGATGGATGGTGCGGAGCTTCACTAGAAAAAAGGAAGCAGGCTACTCATGGGCGAACTGGCCAAAGAAATCCTCCCGGTCAATATCGAAGACGAATTGAAGCAGTCCTACCTCGATTACGCGATGAGCGTAATCGTCGGGCGTGCTTTGCCGGACGCGCGTGATGGCTTGAAGCCCGTGCACCGCCGCGTACTCTTCGCAATGAGCGAGCTGGGCAACGACTGGAACAAGCCGTACAAGAAGTCCGCCCGTGTGGTCGGTGACGTGATCGGTAAGTACCACCCGCATGGTGATACTGCGGTGTACGACACCATCGTGCGCATGGCGCAGCCGTTCTCCCTGCGTTATCTGTTGGTCGATGGCCAGGGCAACTTCGGTTCGGTGGATGGCGACAACGCCGCCGCCATGCGATACACCGAAGTGCGCATGACCAAGCTGGCTCATGAGCTGCTGGCGGACCTGCACAAGGAAACCGTGGACTGGGTGCCGAACTACGACGGCACCGAGATGATTCCCGCAGTCATGCCGACCAAGGTGCCCAACCTGCTGGTCAACGGCTCCAGCGGCATCGCCGTGGGCATGGCCACCAATATTCCGCCGCACAACCTTTCCGAGGTGATCGATGGCTGCCTGGCGCTGATCGACAATCCCGAGTTGAGCGTCGATGAGCTGATGCAGTACATCCCCGGCCCGGACTTCCCGACTGCCGCGATCATCAACGGCCGTGCCGGCATCATCGAGGCCTACCGCACCGGGCGTGGGCGTATCCATATCCGCGCTCGCGCCACGTTCGAAGATATCGACAAGGTCGGCGGCCGTCAGCAGATCGTCGTCACCGAGCTGCCGTACCAGTTGAACAAGGCGCGGTTGATCGAGAAGATCGCCGAGCTGGTGAAAGAGAAGAAGCTCGAGGGTATCACCGAGCTGCGCGACGAGTCGGACAAGGACGGTATGCGTATCGTCATCGAGCTGCGTCGCGGTGAAGTGCCGGAGGTGATCCTCAATAACCTCTACGCACAAACCCAGATGCAGAGCGTGTTCGGCATCAACGTGGTGGCCTTGATCGACGGCCAGCCGAAGATTCTCAACCTCAAGGACATGCTCGAAGCCTTTGTCCTGCATCGCCGCGAAGTAGTAACCCGGCGTACCGTGTTCGAGCTGCGCAAGGCACGTGAGCGTGGGCATATCCTCGAAGGGCAAGCGGTTGCATTGTCCAACATCGATCCGGTGATCGCCGTGATCAAGGCCTCGCCAAGTCCAGCGGAAGCCAAGGCGTCGCTGATCGCCACACCGTGGGAATCCACTGCAGTGGAAGCCATGGTCGAGCGTGCTGGCGCCGATGCCTGCCGTCCGGAGGGTCTCGCGCCGGAATTTGGCCTGCGCGATGGCAAGTACTTCCTCTCGCCTGAGCAGGCCCAGGCCATTCTCGATCTGCGTCTGCACCGTTTGACCGGTCTGGAGCATGAGAAGCTGCTGGGTGAATACCAGGAAATTCTCAATCAGATTGGCGAGCTGATTCGCATCCTCACCAGTGCCGTGCGTCTGATGGAAGTCATTCGCGAGGAGCTGGAAGGCATCAAGGCCGAGTTCGGCGACGTTCGTCGCACCGAGATTCTCGATGCCCGCCTGGACCTGACCCTGGGTGACTTGATCACCGAAGAAGAACGTGTGGTGACCATCTCCCACACTGGTTACGCCAAGTCACAACCCTTGGCCGCCTATCAGGCGCAGCGCCGTGGCGGTAAAGGCAAGTCGGCGACCGGCATCAAGGATGAGGACTACATCGCTCACCTGTTGGTCGCCAATAGCCACACCACGCTGTTGCTGTTCTCCAGCAAGGGCAAGGTGTACTGGATGAAGACCTATGAGATTCCGGAGGCCTCGCGCGCCGCTCGCGGCCGTCCGCTGGTCAATTTGCTGCCGCTGAGCGAAGGTGAGTTCATCACCACCATGCTGCCGGTAGAGGAATACACCGAGGGTCACTTCATCTTTATGGCGACCGCTGGCGGTACCGTGAAGAAAACTCCGCTGGAGCAGTTCAGTCGTCAGCGTAGCGTGGGCCTGATTGCCCTGGAGCTGGATGAAGGTGACACACTGATTTCCGCCTCCATCACCGATGGCAGTCGCGAAGTCATGCTGTTCTCCGATGGCGGCAAGGTCACGCGCTTCAAGGAGACCGACGTGCGTGCCATGGGTCGTACCGCTCGCGGTGTGCGCGGCATGCGTCTGCCGGAAGGTCAGAAGCTGATTTCCATGCTGATTCCGGAGGAGGGCAGCGAGATCCTCACCGCATCCGAGCGTGGTTACGGCAAGCGCACTGCAATCTCCGAGTTCCCGGAATACAAACGCGGCGGCCAGGGCGTGATTGCCATGGTCAGCAACGAGCGCAATGGCAAGCTGGTCGGCGCCGTACAGGTGCTCGATGGCGAGGAAATCATGCTGATTTCCGACCAGGGTACCTTGGTGCGGACCCGTGTTGGCGAGGTCTCCAGCCTGGGTCGCAATACCCAGGGGGTGACCCTGATCAAGCTGGCCAAGGATGAAAAGCTGGTAGGTCTTGAGCGTGTGCAGGAACCGTCCGAAGTCGAGGACGATGAACTGGAAGGCGAAGAGGCTGCTGGCGAAGAGATTGCAGGCGAGGCGCTGGACGACCTGGCGGACGACAGTCCGGTCGACCAGGAGTGACGCGTCTGAGCGGGGCCGGGGCCGCTTCGGCCTCGCTCGCTGCACTGTAGGATTCGACGGGCATGCCGTGAGCCGGTGGTCCGTCCAACATTTGAGCGAGAGTGGATGTGAGCAAGCGAGCCTTTAACTTCTGCGCCGGCCCTGCCGCGCTTCCTGAAGCTGTTCTGCAACGCGCCCAGGCGGAGCTCCTCGACTGGCAGGGCAAAGGCCTGTCGGTGATGGAGATGAGTCACCGCAGCGACGAGTACATGGCAATTGCCAGCAAGGCTGAGCAGGATCTGCGTGACCTGCTCGCCATTCCCTCCGACTATAAGGTGCTGTTCCTGCAGGGCGGTGCCAGTCAGCAGTTCGCCGAGATTCCGCTGAACCTGTTGCCGGAAGACGGCGTCGCCGACTACATCGACACCGGTATCTGGTCGAAGAAAAGCATCGACGAGGCTCGCCGCTACGGCAACATCAACGTCGCCGCCAGCGCTAAACCCTACGACTATTTTGCTATTCCCGGGCAGAACGAGTGGCAGCTGTCGAAAGATGCCGCCTACCTGCACTACGCCAGCAATGAAACCATTGGCGGCCTGGAGTTTGACTGGGTTCCCGAGGTCGGCGACGTGCCGTTGGTGGCGGACATGTCCTCGGACATCCTTTCGCGCCCCCTCGATGTGTCGAAATTCGGTCTGATCTACGCCGGTGCGCAGAAGAACATCGGCCCCAGTGGTCTAGTGGTGGTGATTGTCCGCGAAGACCTGCTCGGACGTGCCCGCAGCGCCTGCCCCACCATGCTCAACTACAAGATCGCCGCCGACAACGGCTCGATGTACAACACCCCGGCGACCTTCTCCTGGTACCTCTCCGGCCTGGTCTTCGAGTGGCTGAAGGAGTTGGGCGGTGTTGAAGTCATGGAGCAGCGTAATCGCGCCAAGAAGGAGCTGCTGTACGGCGCCATCGACAGCAGCGAGCTGTACAGCAACCCAATCGCCAAGAATGCCCGCTCCTGGATGAACGTGCCGTTTCGTTTGGCCGATGAGCGTTTGGACCAGCCGTTCCTCGCGGGCGCCGACGCCCGTGGTCTGCTCAACCTCAAGGGCCATCGCTCGGTTGGCGGTATGCGCGCATCCATCTATAACGCGGTAGGTCTCGACGCGGTGCAGGCCCTGGTGGCCTACATGGCGGAGTTCGAGAAGGAGCACGGCTGATGTCCGAGCAAGAACTGCAGGCCCTGCGTCTGCGCATTGATAATCTCGATGAGAAAATCCTTGAGCTGATCAGTGACCGTGCGCGTTGCGCCGAAGAGGTGGCGCGGGTCAAGATGAAGGCGCTGCCGGAAGGCGAGAAACCGGTGTTCTACCGTCCGGAGCGCGAGGCCGAGGTGCTCAAGCGCATCATGCAGCGCAATCAGGGGCCGCTGGACAACGAGGAAATGGCGCGCTTGTTCCGCGAAATCATGTCCTCATGCCTGGCCCTGGAAAACCCGCTCAAGGTCGCCTACCTCGGTCCGGAGGGCACCTTCTCCCAGGCGGCGGCGATGAAGCACTTCGGCCACGCGGTGATAAGTGTGCCTATGGCGGCGATCGACGAAGTATTCCGCGAGGTGGCTGCCGGTGCAGTCAACTTCGGTGTGGTGCCGGTGGAAAACTCTACCGAGGGCGCGATCAACCATACCCTCGACAGCTTCCTCGAGCACGACATGGTGATCTGTGGTGAGGTCGAATTGCGCATTCACCACCATCTGTTGGTCGGCGAAACCACCAAGACCGACAGGATTACGCGGATTTATTCGCACGCGCAGTCGTTGGCCCAGTGCCGCAAGTGGCTGGATGCGCATTACCCGAATGTCGAGCGGGTCGCGGTGTCGAGCAATGCGGATGCGGCCAAACGGGTGAAGGGTGAGTGGAATTCGGCGGCGATTGCCGGTGATATGGCGGCGAATCTCTATGGTCTGACTAAACTGGCCGAGAAAATCGAAGACCGCCCGGATAACTCCACGCGCTTCTTGATCATCGGCAGCCAGGAAGTGCCACCGACCGGCGACGACAAGACCTCGATCATCGTGTCGATGAGCAACAAGCCCGGCGCCTTGCATGAACTGCTGGTGCCGTTCCATCACAATGGTATCGACCTGACCCGCATCGAAACCCGTCCCTCGCGCAGTGGCAAGTGGACCTACGTATTCTTCATCGACTTCGTTGGGCATCATCGCGATCCGCTGATCAAGGACGTGCTTGAAAAGATTAACCAGGAAGCCGTGGCGCTCAAGGTGCTGGGTTCCTATCCCAAGGCGGTTCTGTAGATTGCCTGCCCGTTAGCCTGGGGTAATCAGGCTGCGGGTGTGAGAGGGCGGGCGCGCCGCGTGAGTGGGACGGATCAACAAGAGGCAAGTAATGAGCTGTGATTTCCTCGGCCTGGCCCAGCCAGGCGTGCAAAAGCTGTCGCCCTATGTACCGGGCAAGCCGGTGGACGAGTTGGCTCGCGAACTGGATCTCGATCCGACGAGCATCGTCAAGCTGGCCAGTAACGAGAACCCGCTGGGGCCGAGTCCCCGGGTGCTGGAGGCGATTAGCGCCGAACTGGCTGAACTGACGCGTTACCCCGACGGTAATGGTTTCGCCCTGAAGCGCCAGTTGGCGGCGCACTGCGGCGTAGCGCTGAATCAGGTCACTCTGGGCAACGGCTCCAATGACATCCTCGAGTTGGTCGCTCGCGCCTACCTGGCGCCGGGCTTGAACGCGGTGTTCAGTGAGCATGCCTTTGCCGTATATCCGATCGCCACTCAGGCGGTCGGTGCGCAGGGTAAGGCGGTGCCGGCCAAAGATTACGGCCATGACCTGGATGGCATGCTCGCGGCCATCGATGAGAACACCCGCGTGCTCTTCGTTGCCAACCCCAACAACCCTACCGGTACCTGGTTTGGCCCGCAGGCGCTGAGCGATTTTCTCGCGCGGGTGCCGGAGCGCGTGCTGGTGGTGCTGGACGAGGCCTACATCGAGTACGCCGAAGGCGACGAGTTGCCGGACGGCCTCGATTACCTGAGTCAATACCCGAATCTGCTGGTCTCGCGCACCTTCTCCAAGGCTTACGGTCTGGCCGCGCTGCGTGTGGGTTATGGGATCAGCTCGGCGGCGGTCGCCGATGTGCTGAATCGCGTGCGTCAGCCGTTCAACGTCAACAGCCTGGCGTTGGCTGCGGCCTGTGCGGCGCTGAGTGATACCGAGTACCTGGCGCACAGTCGCCGGGTCAACGATGCCGGTATGGCGCAACTGCAGGAAGGTTTCCAGGCGATGGGCTTGAGCTGGATTCCATCGAAGGGCAATTTCATCGCCGTCGACCTGGGGCGTGAATCCATGCCGCTTTACCAGGCCCTGCTGCGCGAGGGGGTAATCGTGCGTCCAGTCGCCAATTACGGTATGCCGCATCACCTGCGAGTGTCCATTGGCTTGCCGGAAGAGAATGCCCGCTTCCTCGAGGCGTTGGCCAAGGTGCTCGACGCGTGAGTGAGTTGAAGGCTGCAGCCGTCAATAAGGTGCAATCCAATGCTCCGATAATCGGTCGCCTGGTGGTGGTCGGTCTCGGGCTGATCGGCGGCTCTTTCGCCAAGGGTCTGCGTGAGCGCGGCGTCTGTCGTGAGGTGGTGGGCGTCGATCTCGATCCGCAGTCGCGTCGCCTGGCCGTCGAGCTGGGTGTTGTCGATCGCTGTGAGGAGCATCTGGCTATCGCCTGTCAGGGCGCCGAGGTGATTCAGCTGGCGGTGCCTATCCTGGCGATGGAAAAGCTGCTGGGTGAGCTGGCCAAACTTGATTTGGGTGCGGCCGTGCTGACCGATGTCGGCAGCGCCAAGGGCAATGTGGTGCGTGCCGCTCGTGTGGCCTTTGGCGAGATGCCGGCGCGTTTCGTGCCGGGTCACCCGATTGCCGGGTCCGAACAGAGTGGGGTCGAGGCAGCCAATGTCGAACTGTTCCGCCGGCACAAAGTGATTCTGACGCCGCTGCAGCAAACCGATGCGCAGGCCGTGCAGCTGGTCGATCGTCTCTGGCGTGAGCTGGGGGCGGATGTCGAGCAGATGCAAGTCGAGCATCATGATCATGTGCTCGCCGCGACCAGCCATCTGCCGCATCTATTGGCGTTCGGTCTGGTCGACTCGTTGGCCAAGCGCGGCGAGAATCTGGAAATATTTCGCTATGCAGCCGGGGGCTTTCGCGATTTTACGCGGATTGCCGGCAGCGACCCGGTGATGTGGCACGACATCTTTCTCGCGAATCGCGAGGCGGTGCTGCGCAACCTGGATGTATTTCGCGCCGACCTCGACGCATTGCGTGATGCGGTCGACGCAGGGGACGGGCATCAACTGTTGGGCGTGTTCACCCGCGCCCGCGTGGCTCGCGAGCATTTCAGCAAAATTTTAGCCCGTAGGGCCTATGTGGACGCTATGCACTCGAATGATCTGATTTTCCTGGCTAATCCCGGTGGCACGCTTTCTGGACGAATTCGCGTTCCGGGCGACAAATCCATTTCTCACCGCTCGATCATGCTCGGTTCGCTGGCCGAAGGCACGACCGAGGTCGAGGGCTTTCTCGAGGGCGAAGATGCCCTGGCGACCCTGCAGGCATTCCGCGACATGGGGGTGGTCATCGAAGGCCCGCACCATGGTCGTGTGACCATTCACGGGGTTGGTCTGCATGGCTTGCAGCCGCCACCTGGGCCGATCTACCTGGGTAATTCGGGCACCTCCATGCGCCTGCTCTCTGGCTTGCTGGCGGCGCAATCGTTCGACACCACCCTGACCGGCGACGCTTCGCTGACCAAGCGGCCGATGAATCGTGTGGCCAAGCCGCTGCGTGCCATGGGGGCGTTGATCGAGACGGCCGCCGAGGGGCGTCCGCCGCTGACTATTCGCGGTGGTCGCCGCTTGGGCGGCATGACCTATGAAATGCCGATGGCCAGCGCCCAGGTGAAGTCCAGCCTGTTGCTCGCCGGACTCTATGCGGCCGGTACCACCACGGTGATTGAGCCGGCGCCGACTCGCGATCATACCGAGCGTATGCTGCGCGGCTTTGGTTATCCGGTAGCAGTCGAGGGCAAGGCCGCGACCGTTGAATCCGGGCACAAGCTGACGGCGACGCATATCGAGGTGCCAGCGGATATCTCCTCGGCGGCATTCTTCCTGGTCGCGGCAAGTATTGCCGAAGGCTCGGAGCTGCTGCTTGAGCATGTCGGCGTCAATCCGACCCGCACTGGCGTCATCGACATCCTCAAGTTGATGGGCGGCGATATCAGTCTGGAAAACCAGCGCGAAGTCGGCGGCGAGCCAGTGGCGGACATTCGTGTGCGCTCGGCCAAGCTCAAGGGCATCGATATTCCAGAAGACCTGGTGCCATTGGCGATCGACGAGTTTCCGGTGTTGTTTGTCGCGGCCGCCTGCGCCGAAGGTCGCACCGTGCTGCGCGGCGCCGAAGAGCTGCGGGTCAAGGAGTCGGACCGTATTCAGGTCATGGCCGACGGCTTGCGGGCGCTGGGCGTCAGGGCCGAGCCGACACCCGATGGCATCATCATCGAGGGCAGCAGCATCGGTGGCGGCGAGGTGCACAGCCACGGCGATCACCGTATCGCCATGGCCTTTAGCGTGGCTTCGTTGCGCGCTACAGCGCCGATTCGGATCCATGATTGCGCCAACGTCGCGACCTCCTTCCCGAATTTTCTCGCCTTGGCCGGTCAGGTCGGTATTCGGGTCGGCGAGGAGGCTAAGTCATGACTGTCCAGGCGCCGGTAATCACCATCGATGGGCCGAGCGGGTCGGGCAAAGGCACCGTGGCCGGGCTGCTGGCTCAGCGGTTGGGTTGGTGTCTGCTCGACTCAGGGGCGCTATATCGTCTGCTGGCGTTTGCCGCGCGTAATCATGGCGTCGACCTGACCAACGAAGAGGCAATGAAAGTGCTCGCCGCTCATCTGGATGTGCAATTCGTTGCGGTCGCTGATGGCCAGGGTCAACGAATTATTCTGGAGGGCGAGGAAGTGACTGACGCCATCCGTAATGAGCAGATCGGTGCGGGCGCCTCCCAGGTCGCCGCGCTTCCGGCTGTGCGCGAGGCGTTGTTGCAGCGTCAGCGGGCCTTCCTGGAGATGCCGGGCTTGGTGGCCGATGGTCGGGACATGGGCACCGTGGTGTTTCCAGAGGCGCCGTTAAAAGTGTTCTTGACCGCCAGCGCGGAAGAGCGCGCCCGGCGGCGTTACTTGCAGTTGAAGGCCAAGGGCGATGATGTTAATCTTGCGAGTCTCCTCGACGAGATTCGTGCACGTGATGAGCGCGATATCCAGCGCGCAGTGGCTCCGCTCAAGCCGGCAGCCGATGCGATTCAACTGGATTCCACGGATCTTTCGATCGAGCAGGTGCTGCAACGAATTCTAAGCGAAGTCGCCAACCGCGATCTCGCTGAGTGAGAAGAACCGCAGCGTAAGCTGAGCGGTTCGCAAGGAGGCATGCGGGAGACCAGTCCTAGTCCCGTAGGCCTCTTTTTATATGAACGTACCCACATTGTCTGGAATGTGGTTTGGGCAGATTTCCTGCCCTGAACAACAGGAATCAACATGAGCGAAAGCTTTGCGGAACTCTTTGAAGAAAGCCTAAAAACTCTCAACCTTCAGCCGGGCGCAATCATCACCGGTATCGTTGTCGATATCGACGGTGACTGGGTCACAGTTCACGCCGGTCTGAAGTCCGAGGGCGTCATCCCGCTCGAGCAGTTCTTCAACGAACAAGGCGAGCTGACCATCAAGGTCGGTGACGAAGTTCACGTCGCGCTGGACGCGGTTGAAGATGGCTTCGGTGAAACCAAGCTGTCCCGCGAGAAAGCCAAGCGCGCTGAGTGCTGGATTGTTCTGGAAGCAGCTTTCGCCGCTGAGGAAGTGGTTAAGGGCGTTATCAACGGTAAGGTTAAGGGCGGCTTCACTGTCGACGTTAACGGCATCCGTGCGTTCCTGCCAGGTTCCTTGGTCGATGTGCGTCCGGTGCGTGATACCACTCACCTGGAAGGCAAAGAGCTCGAATTCAAGGTCATCAAGCTGGACCAGAAGCGCAACAACGTTGTCGTTTCCCGTCGCAGCGTACTGGAAGCCGAGAACAGCGCCGAGCGCGAAGCTCTGCTCGAGTCCCTGCAGGAAGGCCAGCAAGTCAAAGGTATCGTCAAGAATCTCACGGATTACGGCGCATTCGTCGATCTGGGCGGCGTCGACGGCCTGTTGCACATCACAGACATGGCTTGGAAGCGTATCAAGCATCCGTCTGAAATCGTCAACGTTGGCGATGAGATCGATGTCAAGATCCTCAAGTACGATCGTGAGCGCAACCGCGTTTCCCTGGGCCTCAAGCAGCTGGGCGAAGATCCGTGGGTTGCCATCAAGGCACGTTACCCGCAGGACACTCGTGTTACTGCGCGCGTAACCAACCTGACCGACTACGGCTGCTTCGCAGAGCTGGAGGAAGGTGTGGAAGGCCTGGTGCACGTATCCGAAATGGATTGGACCAACAAGAACATCCACCCGTCGAAAGTCGTTCAGGTTGGCGACGAAGTGGAAGTCATGGTTCTGGATATCGACGAAGAGCGTCGTCGTATCTCCCTGGGTATCAAGCAGTGCAAAACTAACCCGTGGGAAGATTTCTCGGGTCAGTTCAACAAGGGTGACAAGATCTCCGGCACCATCAAGTCGATCACCGATTTCGGTATCTTCATTGGTCTGGATGGCGGCATCGACGGCCTGGTTCACCTGTCCGACATCTCCTGGAACGAAGTGGGCGAAGAAGCCGTACGTCGTTTCAAGAAGGGCGATGAGCTGGATACCGTTATCCTCTCCGTTGATCCGGAGCGTGAGCGCATCTCCCTGGGCATCAAGCAGCTGGAAGAAGATCCGTTCTCCGACTACGTTGCCATTAACGATAAAGGCGCCATCGTGCGCGGTACCGTTAAAGAAGTTGACGCTAAGGGCGCTGTAATCACCCTGGCTGAAGGCATCGAAGCCACACTGAAAGCCTCCGAAATCAGCCGTGACCGCGTTGAAGACGCGCGTAACGTGTTGAAGGAAGGCGAAGAAGTCGAAGCTAAGATCATCAGCGTCGACCGTAAGAGTCGTGTTATCAGCCTGTCGATCAAATCGAAAGACGTCGCTGACGACAAAGATGCAATCAAGGAACTGCGTAAGCAGGACGTTGAGACTGCCGGTCCGACCACCATTGGTGATCTGATTCGTGCACAAATGGAAAACCAGAACTAAGTTCGGGTAATCCAGAAAAAGGGCGACTTCGGTCGCCCTTTTTTGTGCCTGTAAGAAAGTATCAGACCCTAGGTGTCTTCCGTGCAGCGGCTCGCCCCTGAGCGCGAGGATACCTGGGCTCACAGGGATGGCGAGGTCTCCGTCAAGCAGTCTGCAGCCCTGTCGCTTGGGCATGCCAGGTTGTCCGGGCGTTATCCGCGCTATTTGGAATTTCCCCCTTTACTTTTTGCGGTCTGGCTCCTCTGTAAAGCCTTGCGGGCTGTTCAAGCTCTGCGCAACGTGCTAAAAACTGGAATAGGTCAAATGATCTAGCCGCTTGAAAAAGAAGGGAAAACCATGACCAAGTCGGAGTTGATCGAGAGAATTGTCACCCACCAGGGGCAGCTGTCATCCAAGGATGTCGAGTTGGCTATCAAGACCATGCTGGAACAAATGTCCCAGGCATTGGCCACTGGTGACCGCATTGAAATTCGCGGTTTCGGGAGCTTCTCTCTGCATTACCGCGCGCCACGAGTTGGTCGTAACCCGAAAACGGGTCAGTCGGTATGTTTGGACGGCAAGTTCGTACCTCACTTCAAACCGGGGAAAGAGTTGCGTGACCGGGTGAATGAAGACGAGTAGCCATATCGGGTTTTTAGTTGTTGGGTAGTACCGGGGGCAATGTGCTGCGAGGGTCGAAGTCCGTCGGCCTTATGACTCTGAAGGTCTGCGGCGCCTTTAATGCCACCCCACATTACGTTGGAATCTAGGCTGGTAACCAGCTCCTGCGGTTCTGATTGGCCTGCTGTGAATGAGCGCCGTCGCCTGGCGTCACAAAGAGATTGCTCCGTCTCCTGAGCAGTGGTGCGGTAGCTGTGTGCGGCTTGGGCCGTATCTGAACTCGGTTACCCCGCTATCGACCGCTCGGATGCACCTGGCTGACCTCGTGCGCGCGGTCAGTGGCGTGGCCTGATTCGCTCTATGATCAGAGCGCCGCCACTCGTTAGGCGTCCGCGCACTTGCACGTAATCACCGGTCCGTGGCGAATGCTCAAGACGAGTTGCTGCGTTGACCTTGAGTGGTAGTGAGTCCAGCCGCCAGTTCGCCTCAAGCCTGCCGTGCAGGCGCACCTTGGCCCCCGTTGGCAAGCTGGCCGGCTTGCCCTGCGCATCGCGGGCCCCTTGATTGATCCAGTCGACGATCAGGGCGATTTCCGTGTCGTCGAGAAAAGGTGGGCCGTCATACGGCATGCGTGGTCTTGCCTGGCCGCGGATGCGGCGCACCAGCTCGCTGCTGTCGGCTGATCCGGGCACGACTCGGGCGCGATCCTCATGGCTCAAGGTCGCTGCATAAGACGTCAGCAGGTAGCCTTCAGGCGGTCCACCCATAAGCCCAGAAGGTGAGTGACACTTTACGCAGCGTCGGACGAGAAGCTTTTCAACCTGGGCGTAGTTCACTGCGCTACCTGGGCTGACTGAGGGGCTGCTGTCGACTTCGGCTGAGCGCTCAGCTGAGCCGGGCTTAAGGCCGCCGGTTATCCAGCGTTCGAACAGGGCGATCTCTTCTTCACTGAGAAAAGGCGGACCAGTCATAGGCATGCGCGGTTGGCTGAGGCCTTTCAGGCGGTTTATCAGTTTGCTGCTGGAGGGGGCGCCTGCGCGAACGATGGGCCCATTTTGGCTGCCTTTGAGCAACTGCTCGAGGCTGTCGAGGCTTAGCCCGAGTGGAGGTTGTGGCCCGCTGTGACAAAGCACGCAGCGGGCCTGCAGGATGGGTTTGATTTCCCGATACGTCGGCTCGTCAGTATTGGCTCGTGTGGCGGGGAGTAGAGCCAGCAACAGACAAATCGCCAGGCCGCGGGCGGGATGAGTGGGCATGATGCGCTCAGCCTCAGAGTTGGAGTCGTAGCTCTCTAAGCCTAGTCGGCGTTAAGCCGATTAACGACTGCACACCCTGGTTGGTGGCTACAAGCCGGCAGCATCGATGTCCACCAGTAATAGGCGGCCCTCATCGAGGAACTGCCCTGCGGTCAGGCAGTACTGGTTGGTGCTGGCGTCACGATAGGTGCTGGAGAGGATCAGGCGGTGGTCCTCCCAGTCTTCTGAGAGCAGCTGGTAGAAGTAGGGTCGCCATGACCAGTTATGACCAAGGTAGCGCGAGTCCGCACGCCAGGTCCGTTCGTGCCGTTCTAAGTTAGGTGTGAGTTGAGTACCGTGACGGTCGCATTGATAGACCCGCAGCAGCCAGGGATATGCATCCGGCTGGGGTAGGTTGTTGCTTGTTACTCCGTTTTCGACCCCGTTCTTCAGCCTGTCCATCAATTCGCCGACCTGTTGACGCAAAGTTTTCAAGCGCACACGCCCGGCAAGCTTGTGCTGCACATATCGGTCGCGAAGCTGGGCGTAGCGGCTGACAAAGGCGTTGCCGTGGAAAAAATTCAATTCGGGTTTAGCGAACAGGTAGCCCTGCACATAGCGCGCACCACACTCCAGAGCGAAGTCCAGTTCGGCTTCGGTTTCCACGCCTTCGGCGATAATCCAGCAGCCGGTTTTCTCGGCCATTTGCGCCAGAGCCTTGACCACTTCACAGGAGGGGCCGCCACGTGCGGCTTCCTGAAACAGGCGCATATCCAATTTGAGTATGTCTGGCTGTAATGCCAGCACACGGTCGAGTTGCGAGTAACCTGCGCCAAAGTCATCGATGGCGATGCGCACCCCGGCTTCCCTATAGCGCGCGACTACGCCAGGCAATCGTTGGCTGGCACCGCCCAGTTCGGTGATTTCAAAAACGATTCGTGCCGGGTCGATGCCACTGCGTTCCAGTTGTTTAAGGCTCGGTAGTGGCTGCTCGGGGCGTAGTCGGCCGATCCAGCGCGGTGAGATATTCAAGCTCATAAACCAGTCTGCTGGCGCTGTATGAAAGCGCTTGAGCGCCTGCTCGCGAACTTGGCGGTCGAGTCGACGCAGGGCGGCGGGGGGTGTTTTCGGGTCACTGAACAGTGGCCCCGCTGAATGCAGCTGACCTTCGGCATCGCGTAGACGGGCGAGTGCCTCAACCCCGGCAATCTTACCGGTGGCTGTGTCGATGAAGGGTTGGAAGACGGCGAGAGGTTGACCGTCGAGCACCGGGCACATCCTTAGCTATAGGCAGTAGAACGCCGCACGGTGCGGCGAATGATTCAGCTAAGCAAGTTTGCAGCCAGCTAGTCACTGCGGGGTTGTGGCGTTGTTGTTTGGTCAGCCGGGTGCCGTGGTGGGCGTCGGCGGAGCAACGGAAAGGCGATCAGAGCGATACGAAACCAGCGCCGCCAGTTATTGCGGCGCACGCCGAAAGTGGCCAGCAATAAGGCGCCGCCTGCGACCCATAGTGGTGCGTTGCTTTTGCCCAGCTCCGTACGCCAATGACTGCTGAAGTATTGTGCCTGCCGTAGTGGTTGCATCAATACCATGGTTTCGTGGCGCAGCTCCTGGCGATGCATCTCCAGGCGCAGGCGCAGCATGGCTTTGCGCAGCTCGCTGCGTGAAGCCTTGGCGGGCAGTTCTGGTAGATTCATGGCAGCAGTTGCTCGCGGTCGTGCGCCAATTCTTCAAGACTGGCACTGAATGGGGTGGGGGCGCTACGTAGGCGCAGCAGCAGGTACCCCAACGAAAGCAGAAAGCCGAGGCCATAGAAGGCGCACAGCGCGGTAATTACAGCCACTCGATGGCTGTCCCAAAAGCCGATCAGCAATGCGGCAGACAGGCCAATCAGTAGCAGCAAGCCAAACATTAAGCTCAGGCTGGACAGTACGAACAGACGCAGGGCATTGCTTTGCTGCTCTTTCAGCTCTTCGCCGAACAATGCGACATGACCATGCAGTAGGCCCATGAAGGCGGCGGCAAAGCGCCGCGGTGAAGGGCCGCGACTAGGCTCGGCAGGGGGCGTGGCGTCCATGTCGTCTCTCATCAGCGCCGCGTGATCAGCATGCCAAGCAGCAAGCCGATGCCGGCGGCAATGCCAATTGTTTGCCAGGGGTGCGTCTGCACATAACCTTCGGTTGCCTGAACCGCCGCCTTGCCACGCTCGCGCAGGGAGTCTTCGGCATTGTGCAGAGTAGAGCGGGCACGGCCAAGGCTGGCGCGGATCTGTTCGCGAAGCTCTTCGGCTTGCTCACCAGCCAGGCTGGCTGAGTGTTGCAGCAGCTTTTCGGTGTCGTGAACCAGGGCTTGGAACTCGTTAAGCAACTCATCTTGGCTGGTTGGGTTGGTGCTGTTGCGGGCCATGGGTCTCTCCTTTGACATCTGAGTGTAAGGGGTTCGAGTGCAGTAAGGGGCGTGGGTTCCTCCCCATGATGCGCCTAGGGTGCCTGGCACTGTTGTCCCAGTTGCTGGTACAACCCTTGCATTATGCTGGTGCGCACTTCCAGTTCGGTGCTCTTTTATGGGGCTATGAAGGGGGTGGCCAGGACGCCACGGTGCATCAATAAGTCATTAATAAACCTGGATTAAGTGCCTAGTACGCAATTTTGGTTGGCATCATTTTGGGGCCGGCGGAGATTGTTTGAAGTGGTGTAGGTCGGCGAGTGTGCTGCTATATGGTGCGCTTCGGTCTGTGAGTGATCCGCTTTGGTGCTTTTTCCCCGACGACGGAGTTTTCTTCGCTGATGGAAAACATCAACAGTGCCGTGGAAAGCCTGATTCATGGCTCCAACACCCTGTTTATCCTGCTGGGCGCCGTTATGGTGCTGGCTATGCACGCCGGTTTTGCCTTCCTCGAGGTGGGCACGGTGCGGCAGAAGAACCAAGTCAATGCCTTGTCGAAGATCATTTCGGACTTCGCCGTGTCTGCGCTGGCTTATTTCTTTATAGGTTACTGGGTCGCTTACGGCGTGACTTTTCTCGAGCCGGCGAGCGTGCTGACTGAAGAGAATGGCTATGCGCTGGTGAAGTTCTTCTTCTTGCTGACGTTCGCTGCAGCGATCCCGGCAATCATCTCTGGCGGCATCGCCGAGCGTGCCAAGTTTGGCCCGCAGCTCTGTGCCACGGTGTTGATCGTGGCCTTCATCTATCCGTTCTTCGAAGGCATGATCTGGAACGGCAACTATGGCGTGCAGGACTGGCTGAAGGCCAGCTATGGTGCCAGCTTCCATGACTTCGCCGGTTCGGTGGTGGTGCATGCGATGGGCGGCTGGCTGGCCTTCGGCGCGGTGATCCTGTTGGGCCGCCGCGATGGGCGTTACCGCGACGGTCGTCTGGTGGCTTTTGCGCCGTCGAACATTCCGTTCCTGGCGCTCGGTTCCTGGATCCTGATCATTGGCTGGTTCGGCTTCAACGTGATGAGTGCGCAGACCCTGGGCAGTGTCAGTGGCCTGGTGGCAGTGAATACCTTGATGGCGATGGTCGGTGGCACGGTTGCGGCCTTGCTGGTCGGCCGTAACGACCCGGGCTTTTTGCACAACGGCCCGCTGGCCGGCTTGGTGGCGGTGTGCGCGGGCTCCGATCTGATGCATCCGGTCGGCGCCTTGGTGACTGGCGCGATCGCAGGTGCATTGTTCGTCTGGGCGTTCACCGCGACCCAGGTTAAATGGAAAATCGACGACGTCCTCGGCGTATGGCCGTTGCATGGGTTGTGTGGTGTGTGGGGTGGGATTGCCTGCGGCATCTTCGGTCAGGAGGCCTTGGGCGGCCTGGGCGGTGTCAGCCTGACCAGCCAGCTGATTGGTACCGGCCTGGGTGTAGTGATAGCGCTGGCTGGTGGCTTCGTGGTTTACGGTGTTCTGAAAATGCTGATTGGCATTCGCCTGAGCCAGGAGGAGGAATACTACGGGGCCGACCTCTCGGTGCATAAGATTGGAGCTGTCAGTCAGGACTGATTGCCTGCAAACATAAGAAAGCCCGGCATGCTGTCCGGGCTTTTTTGTGGCTGTCGGCAGCTATCAGAACAGCGGCAGGCTGTAGCTGATGATCAGGCGGTTCTCGTCGAGGTCGTTGCCGACGTTCGAGCGCACGGTAGCGTTACGCAGGCGAATGCCGAGGTTCTTCAGCGCGCCGTCCTGGAACACGTACATCAGCTCACTGTTGCGCTCCCACTCCTTGCCTTCGCCAGCTGCGTTCAGCCGGTCGATGTTGTCGCCGTTGAGGTAGCGGGTCATGAAGGTCAGGCCGGGAATGCCCAGACCGGCGAAGTTGTAGTCGTAGCGCAGCTGGTAGGACTTTTCGTCCTTGTTGGCGAAATCGCCGATCTGCACGTAGTTGACCAGGAACGGGTCGGTGCCGTTGATGTAGGCGTAGCCGGTGTCGCCGCTCATCTTCTGGTAACCCAGGCCGAAGCTGTGGAAGCCCAGGCCATAGGTGAACATGGCGCCGAAGGCCTTGTTGTCGACGTTGCTTGCGCCGTCATCGGTGGAGCGGGCGTAACGCAGGTCGGTCTTCAGGCTCTGCTTGTCGGCGATCGGCAGCACGTGCACCAGGTTGACTATGTGCTGTTTGTACAGCTGCTCCAGCTCGCCGTAGTGGTAAGCGCCGGTCAGGCTGTCGGTCAGCTTGTAGCTGAGGCCGGCGAAGTTGAAGTCGTCGCCCTGATTGCCCTTGCCGGTGAACTTGAAGTTGCGCTTGGCGCCGGAGTTCAGGCTGAGGTCCTGGAAGTCGGTGGAGTCGCGCTGGTTGAGCTCACGCAGTTGGCCGGCATCGAGGGTCAGGCCGTCGATCTCCTGGCTGTTCAGATGAGCGCCGAGAAAGGTCTGCGGCAGCAGGCGCGAATCGTTGGCAGCCACTGTGGGCAGCTTGGGCATCAGCCCGCCGATCTTGGCCACGGTCTTGGAGGCCTTGACCTTGAGCGTGGCGGTGGCTTCCGAGTACTCGCCCGGGCCTTCGTCGCCGAAGCTGTTGGGCAGCAGGTTGGTGCCGGCGCGCTCGTCGGAGGAGTCGAGCTTCAGGCCCAGACCGGCATAGGCGTCCAGGCCGAAACCGACGGTGCCCTCGGTGAAGCCGGATTCGGCCTTGAAGATAAAGCCCTGGGCCCATTCTTCACGCTTGGACTGCTGCGCCGCAGTGGTGTCGCGCAGGTCGCGGTTGAAGTAGAAGTTGCGCAGATCCAGGCTGGCCTTGCTGTCCTTGATGAACTCGGCATGGGCGAGGGAGGGGAGAGTAAGGCTGGCACCCAGCGTGGCAAACGCCACTGCGCGGGCGAGGGGATGCTTGCTCATTATTATTGTGTCCTCATTGATAGGCGGGTCGGCGATTAGTGGCCATTACGGCGCTGTGAAATAAAGCATGAGGACAATTGACTGACCTTTAGACTTTAGTCGGCAGGCGTTTTATATCAGCGACTTAGAGGCGATAGCCGAGGCCGGCTGAACTGCCTATGCAGGCAGGACTAATTCTGCTGGCAGGGCCGAAACTATTCTGCCTGCGCAGAATTGCGGCCTTTGGTCGGTTGCTGCTGCCCGCCGGCTAAAGATATGCGAGTGGCGGCCGTCAACCGCTTAGATACCTTGCCTCGGAACTTGATCATGAGCCCTCTGGCTGCTTTGCCCTCTTTCGTTTCGCGTCCGCCATCTTTTAACGGCTCAGCCACGGCTGGTCGTGCGGCCGACGCGCAAAACACCCTGGTTAATCGTCTTGCCGAGCGCCTTGGCTTGGAGCCGGGGGCGTTGAGTGGTCAGCGGGATGATTTCACCCCGGAAAAAGTTGCCGGTCGGGTGCTTGGTTTCATTGAGCAGCGCCTGCACAGCGAAGCGGCTGCGGGTGCCGATCCGGCGAAGCTGCAAGGCTTGCTGAATCAGGCTCGCGAAGGGGTGGAAAAGGGGTTTGCCGACGCGCGTAAAGTTCTCGATGGCATGGGCGTATTGCAGGGCAAGGTGGCGACGGATATCGACGACACCTACCAGCGTATCCAAGCTGGTTTGGGCAACCTGAGCGAGCGCTTCGGCCCTGTCGTGCGGCCAGATTCAGGCAGCTCGGCGGCCGTTGTACATCGCGAGCGCTTTGCTGCTCAGGCGCAAAGCTTCGACCTGAGCGTAACTACGCGCAATGGTGATCGCTTGCGCATCTCCATCGCTCAGGGCTCGGCCAGCTGGTCGCAGAGCCGCGTGGCGGCGGCTAGCAATGCGAGCGGCACCGCGTTAGTTGCCAGCAGCCAATCCTCTAGTCTGCAAATCGGCACCTGGCAGGTCAGTGTCGAAGGCGAGCTGGACGAAGAGGAGCGCGCGGCGCTAGGGGCGCTGTTCGGACAGGTGCAGGCGTTGTCCAGCAAGTTCTACTCGGGCGACTTGGCCGGTGCCTTCGATCGCGCCATGGCACTTGAGATGGACGGCGAGCAGTTGGCGTCGATGTCCTTACACCTGACCCAGACCCGTGTACGCCAAGCCTCCGATGCCTATAGCGCGGTGGCCGATGAGGGGGGGCAGGTGGCCAGTGCAGCCAATGGCTCGTTGATTGACTATGCCCGAGGCCTGCTGGATGCGCTGCGCAGTGCCGATCAAGTCATGGAGCATGGTCAGGACAGCTTGCAGGCGCTGCTCAAAGGTGGTTTTGCCCTGGATGAGCGCTTCGACGCGGCGCGCCTGGAGAAGGCCGAGCAACTCAATGGCCGCTTGCTCGTTGGCCTACAGAGTCTGCTCGACCCCGTATTGCGGGAGGATAATGCGCCGACTGCTGCCGCCTGAGGCAAGTGCTAGACTTAACGCTTCGTTGTGTGTGGAGGCGTGGGGATGCTCCCTGAATGCCAACTATTCGGCACCCTTGGCTGCCACCTGTGCGAAGTAGCCGAGGCGCTGCTGATGCCTTTCGTCGAGCACGGCTTACTGGTTGAGCTGGTCGACATCGCCGACCAAGAAGAGTGGGTCGAGCATTATGGTTTGCGTATTCCGGTGCTGCGTCGTTGCGACACCGGTGCCGAACTGAATTGGCCGTTCGACGCCGAGCAAGTCGTGACATTTTTGCGCTGAGCAGAGAGCGCTGCGGTCTATCGATGATAGGTTGCTTGCCGGATGGGCAAAGTCCCGCTGTTAGGTTCTTACTGAAGTTGTATGGCTAGCTAGGAAGGGGAGTTGCCTTGAGTATGGTGCTGGGGGATGCGTTATCGCTGCTGTTATTTCGTCTGCACAGCGGCAGATTACTGGGTATTAATCTGTTGAAGGTCAATGAAATCATTCCGTGTCCTACATTGACCAAATTGCCCAGTCGCCACCCTCACGTGCGCGGCGTGGCCACTCTGCGCGGTGCCGCCTTGACGGTGATCGACCTGGCCCGGGCAATTGGCGAGGTGGGTCGCAATGATAGCCAGGATGGCTGCCTGATCGTCACCGAGCTCAGTCGTTCACGTCAGGGGTTGCACGTGCAAAGCGTGGAACGCATCGTCCAGTGTTCGACTCGCGATGTGCGTCCGCCACCGGCGGGTGCGGGGTCTAAAGCGTTCATTACCGGGGTTACCCAGATCGATGGCGTGATTGTGCAGATTCTCGATATCGAGAAGGTACTGCACGAAATCGCCCCGGTAGTCCCCGAAGAGGTCGATGAACAATTGCTCACCAGCGCCGAGCGTGGGCTGTTGAGCGGGCGCCGTGTGCTGGTGGTGGACGACTCGCATGTGGCCCTGCAGCTGACACTGGCGGCGCTACGTAAATTCGATCTGGATTGTCAGGCAGTGAGAAGCGCTGCCAGCGCGCTGGAGATGCTGGAGTCGCAAGCCGAGGCTGGCCAGCCAATCGAGGTGTTGGTCTCGGACATCGAGATGCCGGAAATGGATGGCTACAACCTGGTCCGGGCTATTCGTCAGAGCGCCCGTATCGGGCAAACCTATGTGTTGCTGCACACGTCGCTGGACAGCACCATGAATACCGAAAAAGCCCGCGCGGTTGGCGCCAACGACATGCTCACCAAGTTCTCCACGGTGGACTTGAGCAAGGCCATGCTGCGTGCTTTTCAGAGTTTGGCTTAAGCGCGTATCCGTTCAGGCAGGTGTACGCAAGCACCACAGAGAAGCCCGCGCGATCAGGCTGGATGAAAACTCCAGCTCAGTTGCGGTCGGTGTGCGAAGTTATTTGCTGGCCCTGTAGTGTTTTTTGGCCGTTTCAAATGCGCTCAAGCGCCAGGGCTTCGCTCAGCGGTGGTGACGCCTGCTGTCCTCGCGATCAGGTCGGCGGCGGTCGTCGCGTTCGTGGTTTCGATACTCATATCTGTGTTGTCTGTGTGTTTGAATCCTTGCGGATTGATGACGATCGCCGTCTCTGTAATAGCCGCCGGCCCGGCCGTTGTATTCGTGATAAGCACAGCCGGTCATCAGCAGGAGCACCGTGGCCAGGGCGAGTATTGAAATGCGAGTATGCATATCTGCCTCCAAATGTTTGGGATTATTTATCCCTGCATTCATGAGACATCGGCTTTGTGTAAGAGGCGGTCAGTAGGGTGTAAAGGTCGGGTAAAGAAGGGGGGCATGAAAGCCCCGTGAGCGCTCAATGCTGGCGTTTGAAATCGGCTTACTTGGCCAGGTCGGACCGTATGTGGTTCAGCACCGGGCCTCGGATTAGCTGTGCCGGGGCGGCTGGGGGAGCTTCTGTAGCGGTGACCGGGAGATCATTAGGTCTTTGCAGTGCGAGGCTGGGAAGGCTGGTGTCGGCTTGTGAGCTGCGCTTGGTTTCGCGGGATATGCCTAGGGTTCGCGTTTTCAGCCTGCGTTCAAGCGGGCATATACGTTGGGAATTTCTAGGGAGAGACAAGTAGGTACCGCCAGACACAAAAAAGCCCGCGCGAGACGGGCTTTTTTGTGTGTCTCATTAACTGCGGTGAGCAATCGATGAAACTGGGATTTGGTCGGAGAGACAGGATTCGAACCTGCGACCTTCTCGTCCCGAACGAGACGCGCTACCGAGCTGCGCTACACTCCGAACAGGTTCAGATTGTACTGAAAAAGTTTTGCTGTACAAGGGGTTAGGCTTAAATTTTTCGAGCGGCGGGCGTTCCTTTGAGGGCGCTCTTTGTGCGGCGGCTGCACTCAGCCGTAGCGCCTCGGGCGAGCCTGGCGTCTGAGTGCAGGTGCGGCTTACAGCTCTTTGACGGTTTGCACCTGATCCTTGTTGACCTTGGCGCGCTTGCCATCGAGTTGTTCGAATTCGTAGAAGCCCGTCTCTTCGTCGTACTCCGGCTGATCGAGGGTCTGGAGTTCACGGCCATCATTCAGGGTGATCACCGATGGCGATGCGCAACCTGCCAGTGTGGCCAGGCCCAGAGTGAGTAGGAGTGCGGGCAGAGTCCGTTGAGTCATGGGTTGTCTCCTTGGTTGATCGAGAATGTCTACTCAGCCTCAGACGGGAATTACCCGTTCAGGTTCCCTCATGTTGGCCTATCCGTGGCTACTCGTCACTCTGTGCCAGTAACTCCGGAGTGTTCAGGTTGGCCAGGCGTGGGTCGTTGGCTGGACAGTCGACCGTCCTGGGATCGAGGCTGCGCAACCAGCGCTGGGGGCTGCGTTCGCCAGCTTGCCAGGCATTCTCCAGTGCGGCGCAGAGGGATTTGGGGATCAGGCTGAACAGCGGCTCACAGAACTCACCTTGGCGCACCACGACCGGTTGCGCACCGGCTTTCGCGAGCAGGCTTGCCAGCAGCGACCTGTCGAGCAGCGGCGCATCGCAGGGCAGCACCAGCAGGTAGTCGTGGCGAGCTGCGTGCAGGCCCGCGCGAATGCCGGCCAGCGGGCCTTGGAAGTCGGCGTCGTCGTCCTGCACCAGGCGGTCGGCGAATGGTGCGTAGCGTTCGGCATTGCGGTTGCAGGAGATGATCAGGTCGTCGCTGAGGGGGCGCACCAGGTCATGCAAGTGGGCAATCAGCGGGCGGCCATGCCAGTCGACCAGCCCCTTGTCGCGACCGCCCATGCGCTGTCCGCGGCCGCCGGCCAACAGCAGTACGGAGCAGGGCGGTAGAACAGTCGCAGCGGGCATGACGAAGCCTCCAAGGGTGGGCCTGTGATATAACATCGGGCATTCTTTTGGACAACTGGAAGCCTGCCATGAACCACAAGGCCGAGGCGCAATTCGTGCCGTTGAATATCGCCGTTCTGACCGTCAGTGATACCCGTACCCTGGAAACCGATACCTCTGGCCAGCTGTTCGTCGACCGCCTGCAAGGCGCGGGACACAGCCTGGCTGCCCGCGTGCTGCTGAAGGACGACCTGTACAAGATTCGCGCCCAGGTCGCCGGCTGGATCGCCGACGACAGCGTGCAGGTGGTGTTGATCACCGGCGGCACCGGTTTCACCGCTCGCGACAGCACGCCGGAAGCCGTGGCTTGCCTGCTGGACAAGCAGGTCGATGGCTTCGGCGAGCTGTTCCGGCAGATTTCCGTGGCCGATATCGGCACCTCGACGGTTCAGTCGCGCGCCCTGGCCGGGTTGGCCAACGGCACCCTGGTGTGTTGCCTGCCGGGTTCGACCAACGCCTGCCGCACCGCCTGGGACGGTATCCTCAACGAGCAGCTGGATGCCCGGCACCGCCCCTGCAATTTCGTCCCTCATCTAACGCAGGCGGCCGCCTGCGAGAGCCGCGGATGAGCGGTATCGATTACACCGGCTTGATGCCGCTCGAGACGGCTTTGGCGCATCTGCTGGCTCTGGCCGAATCGGCGCCCATCGACGAGACCGAGCGGGTCGCCCTGGCCGATGCCGATGGCCGCGTGCTGGCCGAGCCCTTGATTGCCACGCTCGACCTGCCGCCCTGGGCCAACAGCGCCATGGACGGTTATGCCCTGTGCCTGGCGGACTGGAGTGGCGAGCCGCTGGCAGTCAGTCAGCGTATTCTCGCCGGCAGTGCACCCGAGGCATTGCAGCCGGGCACTTGCGCGCGAATTTTCACCGGTGCGCCGCTGCCAGCGGGCGCCGATACGGTGGAAATGCAGGAAAACGTCGAGGTTGGCGAGGATGGCCGAGTGCGCTTCAGCGAGCCCTTGCGGCTCGGCCAAAACGTGCGCCCGCAGGGCCAGGAAACCCGAGTCGGCGATAGCGTGTTGCCGGCGGGCACGCGCCTGGGGCCGATCGAAATGGGCCTGGCGGCTTCGCTCGGCGCGGCCGAGCTGCGGGTGCGCCGGCGTCCTCGGGTGGCGGTGCTGTCCACCGGCGACGAGCTGATCGAACCGGGTCAGCCGCTGGGGCCGGGACAGATCTACAACAGCAACCGCAGCCTGTTGATCGCCTGGCTGCGGCGTCTCGGTTGCGCGGTGGTGGATGGCGGCATCCTCGCCGATGATCTCGAACTGACCCGCGCGGCCTTGGCCGCGCTGAGCGATGTCGACCTGATTCTCTCCACCGGCGGCGTGTCGGTCGGCGAGGCGGACTTTCTCGGCGAGGCGCTGCGCGAAGAGGGTGAGCTGACCTTCTGGAAGCTGGCGATCAAGCCGGGCAAGCCACTGACCTGCGGGCATTTTCGCGGTGTACCGGTGATCGGCCTGCCAGGTAATCCGGCGTCGAGCCTGGTGACCTTCGGTCTGCTGGCGCGGCCCTACCTGTTGCGCCGGCTCGGCGTACAGCGGGTCGAACCACTGGGCTTTCAAGTGCCAGCCGGCTTCGCCTGGAGCAAACCGGGCAAGCGTCGTGAATATCTGCGCGCGCGTCTGGAAGGTGGCCGTGTGGTGCCCTATCCGAACCAGAGTTCGGGGGTGCTACGCAGTGCGGCCTGGGCCGAAGGGCTTGCCGAACTGCTGGAAGGGCAAACGCTGGAGGAGGGCGACAGCCTGCGCTTTATTCCGCTGAGCGAGATTCTCGGCTAGCGCCGCGCAGGGTGGGGTGGCGCAGGCTCAGCCGAGCCTACGGATTGAGCGGCGCGGCCTGGCGCCGACTGTCGCGGAACTCGCCCGGAGTCTGGCCGGTCCAGGCCTTGAAACCGCGGTGGAAGGAGCGCGACTCGGTGAAGCCGAGGTAGCTGGCGATGTCCTGAATCGCCAGGTCGCTGCGCAGCAGATAGTGTTCGGCGAGCTCCTGGCGCAGTTCGTCGAGTATCTGCTGGTAGCTGGTGCCGGTCTGTTGCAGATGCCGCTGCAGGGTGCGCACCGTCATGTTGAATTTCTCCGCCACGCGTTCCTTGCGCGGCAGGCCATCCTTGAGCAGCAGACGCAGGGCGTTCTTCACCCGCCGCGGCAGCGGTTCGTCGTCGTCCAGCCCGGCCATCAGCGTCAGGGCGTGTTCTTCCAGGGTGCGCAGCAGATTGGCATCGGCCTGGCGCAGCGCCACGCCGAGATACTCCTGTGGCACGATCAGCGCGTTGCAGGGCTGCTCGAAGCGGATCGGGCAGCCAAACACCGCTTCATATTCAGTCACGTCCACTCCGCTCGGTTGCGCATGCTCGAACCACACTTCGCGAGGCGAGCGGTCCATGTCGGCGATCCAGCGCGCATAGAGCAGCCAGGAGGCCAGCACGTTCTCGACCATGTGCCGGCGGATTTCCGCGGCTTGATGGCGGCAGGTCCAGATCAAGTGCACCTGATCGGCCCGCGCCTCGATCCGGCTCACCCCCATGTCGCCTACCAGCTTTTCGTAGGGCACGATGCGACTCATGGCTGCGCCCAGGGTGGCGCAGTTCATGGTGATATAGCCGAGCACGCTCCAGGAGCCCGGCTGCACGAAACGGGCGCTATGCAGGCCGAACAGCGGGTCGCCGGAGACCCGCAGCAAATGCTCGAGCAAGCGTTCGTGGGTCTCGCTGGGAATGCGTTTGCCGTTGTCGCTGAGGTCCTCGCTCTGGATGCCTGCGGCCGCCAGTGCCTGTTCGACATCCAGGCCGAGGTGTTCGGCGTGGCGCAGGTACTTGAGCAGGGCGGGAACTGAGGTATAGCCGAGGTTATCCATGGCGGGTTCTTATTCTGAGTGGCTTGATTGGCGATAAGGCCTGTCCCGTTTCGACAGTGACGCCCGCAGGGGGCTGGCTAGTATAGGCAGTCAATGAGTGTGATCGGAATATCTCGGGAGAGGCAGATGCGACGTTGGAACGGCTGGGGCGATGAGGCGACCGTGGTAGAACTGCCGGCGCATGGTGCGGCCTTTCTCGCCGAGCGGGTGGGGCCGGGCCAGGTGCTCGCCGATGCCAGCCTCGAGCAGGTGCTGGCCCAGGTACCGGCTTCGCGGCTGCCGACCCACGCGCTCTACACCCTTGCTGCCGAGGACCGTGTGCGCCACGCCCGTGGCCAGAGCCTGCCGGACTGGTTGGCCATGCGCTCCGGCGAGTTCGGGGTGTTCCCCGATGGTGTCGCCTACCCGGAGACTGCCGAACAGATCCGCCAGCTGCTGGCCTGGGCCAGTGCGCACGACGTCATCCTGATTCCCTACGGCGGCGGCACCTCGGTGGCCGGCCACATCAACCCGCAGCACAGCAGTCGACCGGTGCTGACCTTGTCGCTGGAGCGCATGAACAAGCTGGTCGAGATCGACGAGGACAGCCTGATCGCCACCTTCGGTCCCGGTGCCAATGGCCCGCAGGTGGAGAGCCAGCTGCGCGCGCGTGGCTACACCCTCGGCCACTTCCCGCAGTCCTGGGAGCTGTCGACCCTGGGCGGCTGGGTCGCCAGCCGCTCCAGCGGCCAGCAGTCGCTGCGTTACGGGCGTATCGAGCAGCTGTTCGCCGGCGGCTCGGTGGAGACCTTCGCCGGTACCCTGGAGCTTCCGACCTTCCCGGCCTCCGCCGCCGGCCCGGACTTGCGCGAAGTGGTGCTCGGCTCGGAAGGGCGCTTCGGCATCATCTCCGAGGTCAAGGTGCGCATCACCCGTCTGGCCGAGCAGGAACGTTTCTACTCGGTGTTCCTGCCCAACTGGCAGCAGGCACTGCTGGGCATTCGCCAGCTGGTGCAGGCGCGGGTACCGCTGTCCATGCTGCGCCTGTCCAATGCCATCGAAACCGAGACCCAGTTGGCCCTGGCCGGTCATCCGCAGCAGATCGCCTGGCTGGAGAAATACCTGGCCCTGCGCGGCGCGGACCACGGCAAGTGCATGCTGACCTTCGGCGTCACCGGCAGCCGGGTGCAGAACGCCGCGTCGTTGAAACAGGCGAAGAGGCTCTTGAAAGGCTTTGGCGGGGTGTTCAGCGGCACCCTGCTGGGCAAGAAGTGGGCGGAGAACCGTTTCCGCTTCCCTTACCTGCGTCATGGCCTGTGGAGTGCCGGCTACGCGGTGGATACCCTGGAGACCGCCACCGACTGGTGCAACGTCGACAGTCTGCTGAACAAGCTCGAAGCCGGTCTGCGCGACGGCCTGGCCAGCGAGGGCGAGCGGGTGCATGTATTCACCCACCTGTCCCACGTGTACGGCGAGGGTTCGAGCATCTACACCACTTACGTGTTCCGTCCGGGCAACACCTACGACGAAACCCTGGCGCGCTGGCAACAGCTCAAGCATGTGGCGTGCCGGACCATCGCCGAGAATCGCGGAACCATCAGCCATCAGCACGGCGTCGGTCGCGATCACGCGCCTTACCTGGCGGTGGAGAAGGGCGCGCTGGGCATGGCGGCGCTCAAGGCCTTGTCCGCGCATTTCGACCCCGATCAGCGCTTGGCGCCCGGCGTGTTGCTCGAACAATGAGCGTGCAGCCCTGGAATGCCGCCTGGCGCGAACAGGCGTTGCCCGAACTGGCGGCGCGCGACTGGGACCTGATCGTGGTGGGCGGCGGCATCAGTGGCGCCGGCATCCTCCGCGAGGCGGCGCGGCGCGGCTGGAACTGTCTGCTGTTGGAACAGCGCGACTTCGCCTGGGGCACCTCCAGCCGCTCGTCGAAGATGGTCCATGGCGGCTTGCGTTATATCGCCAAGGGCCAGCTCAAGCTGACCCGCGACTCGGTGCGTGAGCGCCAACGCTTGCTGCAGGAGGCGCCAGGGCTGGTCGACCCGCTGAGCTTCCTGATGGCGCATTACCGCGGCGGTTTTCCCGGCCCCAAGGTGTTCGGCGGCCTGCTGGCGGTTTATGACGCCCTGGCCGGCAAGCGCAATCACCTCTACTACCCGCTGCAGCAGTTGCGCTACCTGGCGCCGGGGTTGAAGGAGGAGGGGCTGCTCGGCTGCACGCGCTTCTTCGACGCGGTCACCGACGACGCCCGCCTGGTCATGCGCGTGCTCGGTGAGGCGCGCGGCGACGGCGGCGAGGCGCTGAATGGCGTGAAGGTGATCGAGCTGCTGCGCGGGTCTGATCGGGTGGTGGGTCTGCGGGTCGAGGACAGTGAAAGCGGCCAGCGCTTCAGCTTCCGCAGCCGGGCCGTGGCGCAAGCCACCGGGGCCTGGGCCGATCGACTGCGGCCGAAGAACAGCTTTGAGCGTATCCGTCCGCTGCGTGGCAGCCACCTGCTGTTGCCGACCTGGCGCCTGCCGGTGGCGCATGCCTTCAGCTTCATGCACGGCGCGGATCGGCGCCCGGTGTTCGTTTTCCCCTGGGAAGGCGCCACGGTGGTGGGCACCACCGATCTGGATCACCCCGAGCCGCTAGACCGGGACGCCCGCATCACGTCGGCGGAGGTGGACTATCTGCTGGCCGCCTGTGCCCAGCAGTTCCCGGGTGCACAGATCCAAGCCGGCGACGTGCTGTCGACCTGGGCCGGGGTGCGCCCGGTGGTCAGCGATGGCGCCACCAGCCGCGAGCCCTCGGAGGAGAAACGCGAGCACGCACTGTGGGTCGAGCCGGGTTGCGTGACCCTGGCCGGCGGCAAGCTGACCACCTTCCGCCTGCTGGCCCTGGAGGTGCTGCAGGCCTGCGCCGAATTTGTCGGTCAGCCGGTGCTTGATCGGGGCACGGCGACCTTTCGACCCTGTACCACGCCAGCGATGCCGACGCTCAGCCCGGCCCAGCAGAAACGTCTGGCCGGTCGTCATGGCCGCGAGCTGCCGGGCCTGTTGGCGCTGATGGAACGGGTCGGTAACCAGCGGGTCGCGGCCACCGAGACCCTGTGGGTCGAGCTGGCCTGGGCCGCGCAGAGCGAGCTGGTGCTGCACCTGGATGACTTGCTGCTACGCCGAACCCGACTCGGTTTGCTGCTGGCCGCTGGTGCGCAGGCCGAGCTGCCACGCATCCGTGCACTGTGCCAGCCCCTGCTGGGCTGGAACGACGCGCGCTGGGAGCGGGAAGAACGCGACTACCTGGCACTCTGGCGCAGCTGTTACAGCCTGCCGCAGGATTGAGAGGCTGTGCGAAATCAATCAGAAAGGACTGCGTCTTGAGCGAGAAAAGCTATTTGCTGGCCATCGACAACGGGACCCAGAGCGTGCGGGCACTGTTGTTCGACCTGGACGGCAACCTGGTCGGCAAGGGCAAAGTCGAGCTGCAGGCCTACTACTCCGAACAGCCGGGCTGGGCCGAGCAGGACCCCGAGTACTATTGGGCCAGCTTGGGCGAGGCGTGCAAGCGGCTGTGGGCCCAGGTGGACATCGACCGAAGCCTGATCAAGGGGGTGTCGCTGACCACCCAGCGCGGCACCCTGATCAACGTCGATGCCCAGGGCGAGCCGCTGCGTCCGGCGATTCTCTGGCTGGACCAGCGCCAGGCCGAGGTTCAGGGCAAGATCAAGGGGCCCTGGGGCTGGTTGTTCAAGCTGATCGGTGAAGAAGCCACGGTGGACTTCTTTCGCGCCCAGGCCGAGGCCAACTGGATCGCCCAGCAGCAGCCGGAAATCTGGGCGAAGACCGACAAGCTGCTGCTGCTCTCGGGCTTTCTCACCCATCGTCTGTGCGGCCGTTTCGTTGACTCGGTGGCCTGTTGCGTGGCCTACCTGCCGTTCGACTACAAGCGCCTGCAGTGGGCCAAACCGGGTGACTGGAAGTGGCAGTCGATGCCGGTGCGCCGCGAGCAGTTGCCGGAGCTGTACAAACCGGGTGAGCGGCTCGGCAGCATCTCCGTCGCCGCCAGCCAGCACACCGGGATTCCCGAAGGCTTGCCGCTGATCGCCGCCGGTGCCGACAAGGCCTGTGAAGTGCTTGGTGCAGGTGGGGTGGAACCGCAGACGGCGTGCTTGTCCTACGGCACCACCGCGACCATCAACACCACGCGGCGCAAGTACCTGGAGACCGTGCCGCTGATTCCGCCTTATCCGGCGGCGATTCCCGATCACTACAACACCGAGGTGATGATCTACCGCGGCTTCTGGATGGTCAGCTGGTTCAAGCAGCAATTCGGCCTGCGCGAGATGCAGCGCGCCGAGGAACTGGGCGTCGAGCCCGAGACGCTGTTCGATGAGTTGGTCAACGCGGTGCCGCCCGGCTCCATGGGCCTGATGCTGCAGCCCTACTGGTCGCCGGGGATCCGCGAGCCGGGGCTGGAGGCCAAGGGCTCGATCATCGGTTTCGGTGATGTGCACACCCGCGCTCACCTCTACCGGGCGATTCTCGAGGGCCTGGCCTATGCCTTGCGCCAGGGCAAGGAGAAGATCGAGAAGCGCTCGGGCACCCGCATCACCCGTCTGCGGGTGTCCGGGGGCGGCTCGCAGAGCGACGCGGCGATGCAGCTCACCGCCGATATCTTCGGTCTGCCGGCCGAGCGTCCGCACGTCTACGAGACCTCCGGCCTGGGCGCGGCCATCGACTGCGCGGTGGGCCTCGGTCTGCACCCCGATTTCCCCAGCGCGATCGCGGCCATGACCCGCGTTGGCGAGGTGTTCCAGCCCAACCCGCAGGCTCAGCGCATCTATCAGCAGCTGTACACCGAGGTCTATTTGGGCATGTACCAGCAGCTCAAACCGCTGTACCAGAAGATTCGCCAGATCACCGGCTATCCGGCCTGAGCTCTGGCCGCGGCTGCATTCAGGCGATTTCGACCAGGATGATTTCGCTGTCCTCGAGGGCGCTTACTGTGATCACGGCCTCATCGCGCACCGCCACGCCGTCGCGGGCCTCGGCGGTGACGCCGTTGACCGTGAACAGACCAGTGGCGCCGACCAGATAGGCTTTGCGCGTCGGCGACAAGCGATATTCGGCGCTCTGTCCAGCTTTTAGTGTCGCCGCGGCCAGGCGAGCGTTGACCCGGATGGGCAGGGCATCTTGATCCTCCGGGTTGCCGCTGGCCAGGGTGACGAAGGTGCCGGCGCGTTCGCCCTTGGGGAAGGGTTTGGCGCCCCAGGCGGGTGGGGCACCGAACTGGTCCGGGGTGATCCAGATCTGGAAGATCGTGGTGGTTTCATCCTCCAGGTTGTATTCGCTGTGGGCGATGCCGCTGCCGGCGCTCATCACCTGCACGTCCCCGGCTTCGGTGCGGCCCTGGTTGCCCAGGTTGTCCTTATGGGTGATCGCGCCCTGGCGCACATAGGTGATGATCTCCATGTCGCGATGCGGATGGGGCGGGAAGCCGGAATGTGGTGCGATTTCGTCATCGTTCCACACCCGTAGCTGGCCCCACTCCATGCGTTCGGGGTTGTAGTATTCGGCGAAGGAAAAGTGATGGCGGGCAGTCAGCCAGCCGTGCTGGGCGCCACCGAGTTGGGCAAAGGGGCGAACTTCGATCATGCAAATGTCCTCATAGGTGATGCGACCTGGCGCGCTTGCCAGGTGCTGGCGGTTGCTATGAGAGGATGGTCGCTCAAAGCTATTCGTTTAAAAATCGCTATTATTCGAGCTTTAATATCGATTTATTAGATTTAACCTGGTGCCGGTAAGGCTGTTCACTGCACCGCTAAGCGGCACAACCATCGATGACGCGCTGTATGAACAGGATCGGGGCTGCGGAGCACCGATCACAGGATTCCAGGGGAAAGGCAATGCACGAACGTAAGGCGTTATTGATCCTGCACGGCAAGCAAGCGCTGAATGAAGACGTGCGTGCCGCAGTGCTGGCGCGCCGCAACGAAGGCTGGGAACTGGCGGTGCGCTTGACCTGGGAAGGTGGCGACGCCCGGCGTCTGGTCGCTGAGGCGCTGCAAGCGGGTTACCCGACACTGATAGCTGGCGGTGGCGACGGCACCCTGCGCGAGGTGGCCGAGGCCATGGCGTTGGCGCAAGCCGAAGCCAGCCTGGCATTACTGCCGTTGGGTACCGCCAATGACTTCGCCCACGCGGCCGGGGTGCCGCTGACAGCGCGCGAGGCCTTGGCATTGCTGGATGTGTCGGCACGGCCGGTTGATCTGGGCGAAGTCGACGGCCAGTTATTTCTCAATATGGCCACGGGTGGGTTTGGCTCCAACGTCACCGCCAATACGCCTGAAGACCTGAAGCAAGTGCTCGGTGGCGCCGCTTACTTCCTCACGGGCTTGAGCCGTTTTGCCGAAGTACGCTCCTCATTCGGTCGCTTCACCGGCCCTGACTTTCTCTGGGAGGGCGAGTTTCTCGCCCTGGGCATTGGTAACGGTCGCCAAGCCGGTGGCGGGCACCTGCTCTGTCCGCAGGCCAAGGTCGATGACGGCTTGCTGGATATCTGCATCGTGCCGGCCGCCCAGGACGCGGTCGGCACCCTGGGCACCCTGCTGTCCGGGGGGATCAACGGCTTGCAGAGCGTGTCGCTCAGCGCGCGCCTGCCCTGGCTGGAGATCGATGCGCCGGCGGGCCTGGATTTGAATCTGGACGGTGAGCCGATGGAAGGTCGGCAGCTGCGCTTTGTCGCACGCGCGGGCGTACTGCGCATGCACTTGCCGGCCGGTTCGCCGTTGCTCTCTGACTGATGCGCGCGTCTGATGCTTGGCGCCTGATTCGTGGCGCTGCTGGTGTGGTGGCGCGGGCTCGGGCATGATGAGGCCCCGTCATAATGGCTTTAGCGGCGCGCTTTTCGGCCGATACGCTGGTCATGGTTAGATTCGACCCACAGGCAACAGGAGCGCGCAATGGCGGGCATTCTCGACTCAGTAGATCAACGCACCCAGCTGGTGGGCGAGAACCGCCTGGAAATCCTGATGTTTCGCCTGACGGGACGGCAGCTGTTCGCGATCAACGTGTTCAAGGTGCAGGAAGTCCTGCAAATGCCCAAGCTGACCTTGATGCCGCATCGCCATCGCTTTGTCTGTGGTGTGGTCACCCTGCGTGGGCAAACCTTGCCGGTGATCGATCTGTCGCAGGCCATCGGCATGCGCCCGCAGGTGCCGGATGAGCGCAGCACCATCATCGTTACCGAGTACAACCGCTCGGTGCAGGCCTTCCTGGTCGGCGGTGTCGAACGCATTCTCAACCTGAACTGGGAATCGATTCTGCCGCCGCCTGGGGGCGCGGGTCGCCAGCATTACCTCACAGCCATCAGCAAGGTCGAGGACCATATCGTGGAAATCATCGATGTGGAGAAGGTGCTGGCGGAAATCACCCCGATGAGCACCAAGGTGTCTGCGGAAAAACTGGCGGATCCCCTGCTGGAATTTGCTCGGGGGCGCGAAGTGCTGCTGGTGGATGACTCCAGTGTGGCGATGACCCAACTCAAGAGCACCATGGTTCAACTGGATATCGTCTCTCATTCGGCCAGCGATGGTCTGCGCGCGCTCAAGCTGCTGAAGAGCTGGGCCGATGAAGGCCTGGACATGCAGGACAAGCTGCTGATGGTGATCACCGATGCGGAAATGCCGGAAATGGACGGTTATCGTCTGACCACCGAGATCCGTAACGATCCCCGGCTCAAGGATCTGTACGTGGTGCTGCACACCTCACTGTCCGGCAGCTTCAACGAAGCCATGGTGAAAAAGGTCGGCTGCGATAATTTTCTCTCGAAGTTCCAGCCGGACAAACTGGTCGACGTGATCTGTGAGCGTTTGCGGCTCGACCAACCCAGCGTCTAGGAGCCTGACGGACTTAACGCTGCCCTACTGCGGGAAATCCGGATTTGCCCATTTCCGCCGCTCTTTCTCGTTAAATAGCTCACTATTCGCCTCGAAAGTTCAGCCAAATTGGCTCAAACAGGACGTCCCTCGCTACGGAGGGTCAAGTCCGACGGGCTCCTGGGGCTGTTCGGCCAAGCGCTGGCGCAGTCGCTCGATGCGCTTGCGGTTGACGCCGAAATCCGAGTAGCCCAAGCGTGAGGCAGAACGTACCTCGACGCGCTCCTCGCCAATCAGGAACTCGACATCGTCGATGAAACGCAGTACCTGGCTGCTGAACTCCGCGCGCAGGTAGTGGGCGTCCTGGGCCACCAGGCGCACGCCTGGTTCGCCGGTCAAGATGTCGACCAACCGCGCTCGGGTCTGGCTCGGGCTCCCTTGCAGCGTTAATGGCGCAATCTGTTGGTCGCCACTATCGGCCTGGCTGCTGACGCAGTTGGGCGAAGACGGGCAGGGCGCCAGGCGGCCCCGATCGACCCCCAGATTATCCGGCGGGCTGCCGCTGCAGGCACTGAGGATGATCAGGCTCAAGCACAGCGCAGGCTTGTGAGCGCGACGGGTTGCTCGTATAAGGGCGTTTTGCCGAATGGAAGACTGGCTCATGTTGCGTCTCTCTGGGTTGTACCGCTATCCACTGAAATCCGCCGTTGGCGAGCCGTTGCACGAGGCTCAGCTGGACGCCCTGGGTGTGCTCGGTGACCGCCGTTGGATGGTAGTCGATGCCGAGAGCGGGCGCTTTCTGACCCAGCGCTTGCTGCCGCAGATGACCCAGCTCAAAGCTCGCTGGCAAGGTGCCGAGCAACTGCTGTTGAGTGCGCCGGGCATGAGCGAGCTACCGGTTGCGCTACCGACAGCGCAGGCCGAACTACGCGGTGTGACCATATGGCGAGACAGCCTGCGGGTGCCGGATGCCGGTGACGCCGCCGCCCTGTGGTTGAGCCAGTTGCTCGGGCGTGCCTGCCGCCTGGTGCAAGTGCCGCCAGAGCGCGCGCGTCAAGTCGATACCGACTATGCAGAAGTCGGCGACAAGGTGGCCTTTGCCGATGGTTTTCCCTTGCTGCTGATCGGTCAGGCGTCACTGGACGACCTTTCGGCGCGGGTCGGCCGACCCTTGGAGATGCTGCGGTTTCGCCCCAATCTGGTGATCGAAGGAGCCGAACCCTATGCCGAGGACGGCTGGAAGCGTATCCGTATCGGCGAGCTGGAGTTCCGTGTGGCCAAGGGTTGCTCGCGTTGCATCATGACCACGCTCGATCCGCAGAGCGGCGTGCGCAGCGTCGATCGTGAACCCTTGGCGACGCTGCGAGGTTACCGCCAGCGCGATGGCGAGGTGTATTTCGGGCAGAACCTGATCGCCGACGGGGTGGGTGTGCTGGCCCTGGATATGCCGGTTGAGGTGCTTGAGTAAGCCTACGCGGGCCAGGCTCGCGTAGTTTGCAAATCTCAGGAGTTATTGGTCGTCGAAGTAGCGCTCGTGCCAGCTGATCAGCGGTTGCGGGGCATTGAGTTTCTGCCCGTAGATCACCGAGTAGGACAGCACGTTCTGCACGTATTGACGGGTCTCGTCGAACGGGATGTTCTCGATCCACACGTCGTAGGCCAGGTGGTCGGCGCCGCGCAGCCATTGGCGTACGCGTCCGGGGCCGGCGTTGTAAGCGGCTGAGGCGAGCACGCGGTTGCCATTGAACTGACCATAAATCTGGCTCAGGTAGGCGGCGCCGAGTTGAATATTCACACTCGGTAGCAAGGCATTATTGGGGTTGCTCAGGGGAATGCCGAACTTGCGCGCAGTTTCCTTGGCGGTTGCCGGCATCAGCTGCATCAGGCCCATGGCGCCGACGTGGGACTTGGCATCGGCCATGAAGGCGCTTTCCTGGCGGGTGACGGCGAACACCCAGCTGGAATGCAGGTCGCGCTTCTTCGCTTCACGCACCAGGTTGTCACGGTGGGCCATGGGGAAGCGCACGTCCAGATCGTCCCAGTACTGGGCCTGGCTGATGGTGCGGATCGCCGGAAAATACCACTCCATGTCATAGGCCAGGCGTGCCTGGGCGACCAGCTCGTCGCGACTGAACAAGCGGCTGACGTGATACCACTCGCGGCGTCCGTCGACTATCTGTCCGCGGGCGTTGAACTCGAGGGCACGGCGGATACCGGCGGTATTGCGCACCTTCTGCAGGATCTTCGGGTCCAGTGCCAGTGGTTTGTTATTCAGCTGGTAAGGCGCCTTGACCTGATCGGCAGCCATAAAGCCGTAGAAGTCACGCTCCTTGGCCAGGCTCTGGTAGAGCAGCTGGGGTTCCTGGTTGTTGGGTTGCGCCAGTTGCAGGCTGCGCGCCTGCCAGTAACGCCAACGGTTGGTATTGGCCAGATCGGCAGGCATTTGCCGGGTCAATTGGTGAACTTCGTCCCAGCGACCGAGGCGCAACAGTAGACGCGCGCGCCATTCGCTGACGGTGTTGTCGCGCAACTCCGGGTCGTACTGCGCCATGACCTGCAGCGCGCGGGCATCGAAGCGCTTGGCCAGGGTCAGGCCGATTTCGCGGGCGATGGCTACCTTTTCCTCGCTGGAAAACTGCATGCGTCGGGCGTAGCCGTCCAGCAGGCTGAGGGCCTTTTCGGGGTCTTGACGGGCCAGGCGACGCAATCCCAGACCCACCACATCGGCCATGGCCTGATCGGTTCGGCTAAAACGCTCGGTCTGGCTGAGCAGCTGCGGCTTCTGCGCCACCTCGAGCAATAGCTTGCCGTGGTTGCCGAGCGTCGGTAGGCCTTTGATCAAGTAGGTGGCCAGGCCATAGTTGCGTGCCTCGGCGGCCAACTTGGCCCGTTGCCAGCGTTTGGCTTCGGTGAGCTGGCCTGCGGCCGCCCAGCGGTCAAACAAGCGATCGCAGGCTTCCGGTTGGGATTTACCGACTAACCAGAGCTTTTCCGCGGTGGCGTAACCTTCTGCGGTAAAACCGTGGCCCAGTTGATATTGCCCATACAGGCAGTCCAGTTCGGTGAAATTCAGCGTCGGGTCGTAGTAATTGACGAAGGTTTGCCACTCGCCGCGTTCGGCCAGCCAGCGCAACCAGCGCAGTTTCATCCAGCTGGCTTGTGGCAGATCGCCATGCTCGGCGAGAAACTTTTCGATTTCGTCATTCGATGCAAATTTCAGACGCGCGGTCAGCTCGTCATACGCCAGGTGCGGCTCCAGCGGGTAATCACGCAAGGCGTTGGCATAGCGCCGATAAGGTGCGCTGTTACCTTTGGCTAGCGCGCTCTTGGCTTCGTCATAGTACTGCCGTTGTTCGGCCAGACTGGCGGCCTGAGCGGCGGAGAGCGTGGCAGCAGAGAGAAATAAGCAGGAAAACAGGCTAAGCAGACGACCGCACATGACACTTCCGGATTAGACGCGAGGCTGAGCGGCGGCACAGCCGACGCAGGATTCGACTAGCTTAGCCTTTTGCCTGGGGGCGGCGAAAGTCGGCGACCGACTCCAGGCGTCGAATAAAAAATGCCGGTAATGCCGGGGCGCTTCTCGGTTAGAATGCGCGCCCAGTTTTTGTCAGCGCTTATAGAGTGCCGACAAGTAGATTTTTGCGGTGATGGATACCGGCAAGATCGAGCCTGTGCCGGGTTTGAATGTTCAAACCCGGCATCTGCCACCCTTGCCCTGGTATTTATCACTCGCCGTATTGTTGAGGCGTGCCATGACCCTGCTTAAGTTCACCGATGTTTCCCTGGCGTACGGCGCCATGCCGCTGCTGGATAAGGTGTCCTGGCAGATCGCCCGTGGCGAGCGGGTGTGCATCATCGGCCGCAACGGCACGGGTAAATCGAGCATGTTGAAGCTGGTCAAGGGCGACCAGAAGCCCGACGATGGCGCCGTTTGGCGTGCTCCGGGGCTGAAGATCGGCGAGCTGCCCCAGGAGTTACCGGTGGCCGACGGCCGCACTGTGTTCGACGTGGTGGCCGAGGGTTTGGAGGGCGTCGGTGCACTGCTCGCCGAATATCATCACCTGGCCCAGAACATCCACAGCGATGCCGATCTGGACAAGCTGATGCATGTCCAGCAGGACCTCGAGGCGCGCGACGGCTGGCGCCTGCAGCAGCTGGTCGACAGCACCCTGAGTCGCTTGCAGCTACCGGCCGATAAAACCCTGGCCGAATTGTCCGGCGGCTGGCGCCGGCGCGTGCTGCTGGCCCAGGCGTTGGTCTCCGAGCCGGATCTGTTGCTGCTCGACGAACCGACCAACCACCTGGACATCGGCGCGATTGCCTGGCTGGAAGAAGCCTTGATGGATTTCCAGGGCGCGGTGCTGTTCATCACCCACGACCGGTCATTCCTGCAGAACCTGGCCACGCGCATCCTCGAACTGGATCGCGGCGGCCTGATCGACTGGAACGGTGATTACGCCAGCTTCCTGGTGCACAAGGAGGCCACGCTGGCCGCCGAAGAAGTAGCCAACGCCTTGTTCGACAAGCGCCTGGCTCAGGAAGAGGTATGGATTCGCCAGGGCATCAAAGCGCGGCGTACCCGTAACGAGGGCCGTGTGCGTGCGTTGAAGGCCCTGCGGGTGGAGCGCAGCGAACGACGTGAACGAACCGGCAAAGCCGCGATCCAGCTGGATACTGCCGACAAGTCCGGCAAGCAGGTGATGGTGCTGGAGAACGTCAGCTTCGCGCATCCGGATGGCCCGTTCCTGGTCAAGGATTTTTCCATGGTCCTGCAACGCCAGGATCGTATTGGCCTTCTCGGGGCCAATGGCACCGGCAAGACCACCTTGTTGAAATTGATGCTGGGTGGCTTGCAGCCGAGTAGCGGCTCGGTGGTTGAGGGCACGCGGATCGAGGTGGCCTATTTCGACCAGCTGCGCCATCAGCTCGATTTGGAGAAAACCGTAATCGACAACGTCGCCGAAGGTCGCGACTTTATCGATATCGACGGCCAGAGCCGCCATGTATTGAGCTACCTGGGCGATTTTCTGTTCAGCCCGCAACGTGCCCGCACCCCGGTCAAGGCCTTGTCGGGCGGTGAGCGCGCCCGCCTGCTATTGGCCAAGCTGTTCAGCAAGCCCGCCAACCTATTAGTACTGGATGAACCGACCAACGACCTCGATGTGGAAACCCTCGAGCTGCTTGAGGAGGTGTTGCTGACCTTCAAAGGCACCGTGTTGATGGTCAGTCACGACCGGGCGTTCCTCGATAACGTGGTGACCAGCACCCTGGTATTCGAAGGCGAGGGGCGCGTTCGCGAGTATGTCGGCGGTTATCAGGACTGGTTGCGCCAGGGTGGTTCGCCGCGTTTGCTGGGCGTCGGCGAAAGCAAGGCGGGCAAGGCCGAGTTGGCCTCGGCGGTGGTCGAGCCGCAGGCTGCAGCGGCGCAGTCTGAGCCTGCTGCGCCGGCAGCGAAGAAGAAGCTGAGTTACAAGCTGCAACGCGAGCTGGAAGCGCTTCCCGGACAAATCGATGCGGTCGAGCAGCAGATGGCCGCCTTGCAAGAGCAGATTGGCGACCCGGTGTTCTACCAGCAACCTGCGGAGACAACCGCGCAGGCCCTGGCGCGCCTGCAAAGCCTGCAACATGAACTGGATCACCTCTTGGAGCGTTGGGCCGAGCTGGAGGGTTAAATACAGCGACAACGCGGCGAATAATCCTTAAACAGGACGCGAAGAAGTCTGGCGGAGCAAGCAATGCCCATCGAGTACCGCATTACCCTCGACGACAACCATGAGTTCAGCTACCTGATCGAACTGGATCGCGGATATGACATCGCGGTGGCGCAAGCTGCGCCGAGCTGGACCCGGCTGGAAAACCAGCAGTGCAGCAATTGTCCGCTGAGTCGGGAGAACTTCAGCCATTGTCCGGCGGCGGTTGACCTGCATCGAGTGATCGAGGACTTCCAGGGGCTGCCGGCCATCAAGAAGGCAACGGTCTGGGTGCGTACACCGGAGCGCGAATACACCAAGCTGGTTGGTCTGGAGGAGGGCCTGCGAGCGCTGCTCGGGGTGATCATGGCGACCAGCGCCTGTCCGGTATTGGGCAAGCTCAGGCCGATGGCGCAAAACCACCTGCCGTTTGCCAGCAACCAGGAATTCAGTCTGCGCGCGGTCTCGCTGTACCTGGCGCGGCAGTACTTCAATTTCCGTGAAGGGCGGCATGCGGATTGGGAGCTGAAAGGGCTGGTGCGCATGTTCCAGCAGTTGCAGTTGGTCAATCAGGCGTTTTGGCAGCGTATTCACGATACCTGTAAGGGCGACTCGAATCTCAAGGCCTTTCTGACCTTTTTCTCGATGTCGTCGAGCATGACGTATTCACTGGAAACCCAGCTGCAAAAGATTCGCCCGCTGGTGATGAGCGCGGGCGATTATCTCGACTGAGGGGCGTGGCGAATGACGTCGATTGCGTCATTCGCCGGGTGGCGAGACTACTCGGGCTTCTTCAAGCGCACGGCCAGTACATCGCAAGGTGCGCCGTGCAGTACGTCGTTGGCGGTAGAACCGAGTAGCAGTGCCAAGCCGTGACGACCATGGCTGCCAACGATGATCAGGTCGCAGCCTTGCTCCTCAGCCAAACGATGGATTTCCTGGCGGGGTTGGCCGTAGGCGAGATGGCGCTGGTCGGCACCGAGTTCCGGGTATTTCCCGGCAAAACTGTCCAGCTTCTCCCGCGCCTGCTCGAACTGTTGCTGCTGCAGCATCGACAAGTCCATCGGCACGTCGCCACCAAAGGCCATGGCCATGGGTTCGACTATATGCACCACGGAGAGCCTGGCCTGCGCACTGGCGGCCAGTTTCTGTGCGCGGTGCATGACCGGGTCGCACTCCTCGGTCAGGTCGACAGCGACCAGAATGTGCTGATAGGGCATGAGTGACTCCTTATGAGGATGACCAGTAATGATAAGTATGGCTGTATTGAACGCTTACAACAGGTTTTACCTGAGATGATGCCATGACGTGGTGGATTGGACTGTTGCTCCTGGCCTGTGTCCTCAGTCCGCTGTCTTGGCTGGTACCTTCGCGGCGTCAGCGCGGACAGATGGATGTGCGTTTGCAGGCCAGGCGAATGGGGCTGGCGATGCAACTGTCGCGCGAGAGCTGGCCGCATTGGTTGGCGCCGGAGCCCCCGAGCACCTGTGCGCAATATCATCGGGTACGCCGTCGTGGTCATCAAGACACGTGGTGTTACTGGCAGGTCGAGCCGGGCAAATGGGTCAATAAATGGCGTGAACCCTGCGACGACTCGCCGTTGGCCGAACAACTGGCCGATTTGCCTGCCGACGTGTTCAAGGTCGAAGCCACGGCGCAGATGGTTGCCCTGTACTGGGGGGAGCGGGCGCAACCCGGCGCGCTGCAGAAGGTGGCGGACTTCTTGCTGGCGCGAGCCTGAGTAGCAGGTCATATCTAGGCAAAGAAAAGCCCGATGCAAGCACCGGGCTGGAAGAGCGGCCAGGCAGGCCGGAAATTTCGAATAAGTCATGCTTCTAGGCGCTATTGACTCAGTGCTGAGTGGCCGAATACTGAGCGGAAACGCTTTCCAAGCCTTCGATGATGCTGTCGGAGTACTTGTTCACCAGAAATGGCACGCTGTTTTCGTTGTAATTCATCAGCGATTTTTCGATGTAGCGCCATTTGCTGTTGACCCCGTGCAAGGTCTGGGTGATTTGCGGGGTGTTTTGCGGGGCTTTCTCCATGCTCGCCAGTTTGCTGGCGAACTCACTGACTAGCTCCTCCATGGGGCGACTGCTGCCGCCGCCAAAAAAACTCGCGCCTACCGAGGCGCTACGTGAAGCGTAGTCCACTGCTATAGCTTGCATCAGCAGGCTTTGTTCACGGCTCTGCTGGGTGAGTGCGGCCACGTTGTGGCCGTCTTCCTGCTGGATCTTTCCGTACAGCTCCTGGCTCAGGGCCATTAGTTGCTGATTGCGAGCGGCTAGATTGGCGACTGGTTGCAGGTCGGTGTAACCCTGGCTTTTCAACGCGCTGGTCAGGTTGTTCAGGTCTACTTGATAGCCTTGCCATTGCTGCTCAAGCTGTGAGCGCAACGCCTTTGAGCCTTCGCCGGGCATCTCGCTGAGCTCATTCAGGTGTGCATTGGCTTCGCTCAGTGATTCGT
Organism: Pseudomonas sp. SJZ079; assembly: GCF_007993865.1. Taxonomy (GTDB): domain Bacteria; phylum Pseudomonadota; class Gammaproteobacteria; order Pseudomonadales; family Pseudomonadaceae; genus Aquipseudomonas. The sequence continues at coordinate 99,784 of NZ_VIUH01000005.1, forward strand.
TGATCATCCGTGCATAGCGTTGGTCGCCTTCCATGCCGTTGTACATATAGAAGTCGCCCAGGCTCTTCTGCGCAGCCAGGCGCAGCTGGTGCAGTTTCAGCAGGTTGGTGGACGCATCGGGTGTCTGGGCCGCGAGGCAGTAACTGGGAAGAGCAGCGGCGAGCAGGGCGCTCAAGGACATCGCAAGCAATCGGCTCGACATGAACAGCTCCATGGCCCTTTACGGGCATTCATTATTTTTGTTGTGGTCACGTCGGGTCAGAACCGGCCGTGTTGGCACGACTGTACCCGGAGCGAAAAGATTTGGCTAGCTATGCGCTGGATCACATTTGTCGGCTAATGACCTGACGAATGCTGGGTTATCGACGCAGATGATCGGTTGTTCGCCACAACATCCCCCCCCGCGTGTGCCGGGCTTGTGCGTCTGTGCGGTGGCGCCGAGCTGCGCAAGGCCAATTGACAATTCGTGCTTTATCCCTGAAGGTGGGCACACCCAAATCAAACGGGCGTATGAATTGAGCGTTTGTCTGAATGAGGCGACGCCTTTACAACCCGATTATCGCGTCGGCGGGTGTGCCAGGCTAATTGGGGCTATTCTCGACGGCTCTGCCGCGGGTTAGCCCTCTGGCTGGCTCCGATGTGTATTGTTCAGCTTCCATACCGTGGAGATCAGTTGATGATTTACGAAGGTAAAGCCATCACGGTTAAGGCTCTTGAGAGCGGCATCGTCGAATTGAAATTCGACCTCAAGGGTGAATCCGTCAACAAATTCAACCGTCTAACCCTGAACGAGCTGCGTCAGTCCGTTGATGCAATCAAGGCCGATGGTTCGATCAAAGGCGTGATTGTCACCAGTGGCAAAGACGTATTCATCGTCGGCGCCGACATCACCGAGTTCGTCGACAGCTTCAAGCTGCCTGCCGAAGAGCTGGTGGCTGGCAACCTCGAAGCCAACAAGATCTTCAGTGATTTTGAAGACCTCAGCGTACCGACCGTAGTCGCGATCAATGGCATCGCCCTGGGCGGTGGTTTTGAGATGTGTCTGGCTGCTGATTACCGAGTCATGGTCGACAGCGCCAAAGTTGGCCTGCCTGAAGTCAAGCTGGGTATCTATCCGGGCTTTGGCGGTACCGTGCGTCTGCCGCGGGTTATCGGTACCGATAACGCCGTAGAGTGGATCGCCGCGGGTAAAGAAAACCGTGCCGCCGACGCCCTCAAGGTCGGTGCTGTGGACGCTGTGGTGACTGCCGATAAGCTGCAGGCTGCTGCCTTGGATCTGGTCAAGCGCGCTATTTCCGGCGAGCTGGACTACAAGGCCAAACGCCAACCAAAGCTGGAAAAGCTCAAGCTCAACGCCATTGAGCAAATGATGTGTTTCGAAACCGCCAAAGGTTTCGTTGCGGGTCAGGCCGGTCCGAATTATCCGGCACCGGTTGAAGCCATCAAGACTATCCAGAAAGCGGCTAACTTCGGGCGTGAAAAGGCCCTGGAAGTCGAAGCAGCTGGATTCGTAAAGCTGGCCAAGACCTCGGTCGCCGAGAGCCTGATTGGTCTGTTCCTGAACGACCAGGAACTGAAGAAAAAGGCCAAGGATCACGACGAGATCGCCAAAGATGTGAAACTGGCTGCCGTTCTCGGCGCCGGCATCATGGGCGGTGGTATTGCCTATCAGTCCGCTTCCAAAGGTACCCCGATCCTGATGAAGGATATCCGTGAAGAGGGTATCCAGATGGGGTTGAACGAAGCGAGCAAGTTGCTCGGTAACCTTGTTGCCAAGGGGCGCATGACGCCGGCGAAGATGGCTGTAGCCCTCAACGCCATTCGTCCAACTATGTCCTACGGTGATTTCGGCAATGTCGACATAGTCGTCGAAGCCGTGGTCGAGAACCCCAAGGTCAAGCAAGCCGTCCTGGCCGAAGTGGAAGGCGCGGTGAAGGAAGATGCGATCCTCGCTTCCAATACCTCGACCATTTCCATCAGCCTGTTGGCTAAAGCGCTGAAGCGTCCGGAAAACTTCGTCGGCATGCACTTCTTCAATCCGGTGCACATGATGCCGCTGGTTGAAGTGATCCGTGGTGAGAAGTCCAGCGAAGTAGCCGTGGCGACCACCGTGGCCTATGCCAAGAAAATGGGTAAGACCCCGGTAGTGGTCAACGATTGCCCAGGCTTCCTGGTCAACCGCGTGCTGTTCCCGTACTTCGGCGGTTTCTCCAAATTGCTCGAGTTCGGTGTCGACTTCGTACGTATCGACAAGGTCATGGAGAAGTTCGGCTGGCCGATGGGCCCGGCGTACCTGTCCGACGTGGTCGGCATCGACACGGGGCACCATGGTCGTGACGTGATGGCTGAAGGCTTCCCGGACCGTATGGCCGTCGAAGGCCGCACTGCGGTCGACGTGATGTACGAAGCCGATCGTCTGGGCCAGAAGAACGGCAAAGGTTTCTACGCCTACGAAATGGACAAGCGCGGCAAGCCGAAGAAGGTGATCGATCCTCAGGCTTACGAGCTGCTCAAGTCCATCGTTGGCGAACAGCGTGAAGTGACTGACGAGGACATCATCAACTTCATGATGATCCCGCTGTGCATGGAAACCGTGCGTTGTCTCGAAGACGGCATTGTCGATACCGCAGCCGAGGCCGATATGGGCCTGATCTACGGCATTGGCTTCCCGCCGTTCCGCGGTGGTGCGCTGCGTTACATTGACAGCATCGGTGTAGCCGAATTCGTTGCCCTGGCCGACAAGTACGCCGATCTGGGCGCGCTGTACACCCCGACTGCCAAGCTTCGCGAAATGGCCGCCAGCGGCCAGAAGTTTTTCGGTTAATCGCGGACAGACTAGAGCGAGAGTGAATTTATGAGCCTGAATCCTAGAGATGCAGTCATCGTCGACTTCGGTCGTACCCCGATGGGTCGTTCCAAGGGCGGCATGCACCGCAATACCCGTGCCGAGACCATGTCGGCCAACCTGATCAGCGGCGTACTGGCACGCAACACCAAGGTCGATCCGGCCGAAGTGGAAGACGTGATCTGGGGTTGCGTCAATCAGACCCTGGAGCAGGGCTGGAACATCGCGCGCATGGCGTCGCTGATGACCCAGATCCCGCACACCAGCGCTGCGCAAACCGTCAGCCGTCTGTGTGGTTCCTCCATGAGCGCCCTGCACACTGCCGTGCAGGCAATCCAGACCGGTAACGGTGACGTGTTCGTCATCGGTGGTGTGGAGCACATGGGCCACGTCGGCATGATGCACGGCGTCGATCCGAACCCGCACCTGTCGCTGTACGCCGCCAAGGCCTCCGGCATGATGGGGCTGACTGCCGAGATGCTCGGTAAGATGCACGGCATCAGCCGTGAGCAGCAGGACGCCTTCGGTGAGCGTTCTCACCGTCTGGCGCACAAAGCCACCGTCGAAGGCAAGTTCAAGGATGAAATCATCCCTATGCAAGGCTACGACGAAAACGGCTTCCTGAAGGTGTTCGACTACGACGAAACCATTCGCCCGGAAACCACCCTGGAAAGCCTGGCGGCGCTTAAGCCAGCGTTCAACCCCAAGGGTGGCACTGTGACGGCGGGGACTTCCTCGCAGATTACCGACGGCGCTTCCTGCATGATCGTGATGTCGGCCCAGCGTGCCCAGGATCTCGGCATTCAGCCGATGGCCGTGGTACGTGCCATGGCTGTGGCCGGTGTCGATCCGGCAATCATGGGTTACGGTCCAGTGCCGTCCACGCACAAAGCCTTGAAGCGTGCCGGTTTGAGCATGGCTGACATCGACTTCATCGAGCTCAACGAAGCCTTTGCTGCTCAAGGCTTGCCCGTACTGAAAGACCTCAAAGTCCTCGACAAGATGGACGAAAAGGTCAATCTGCACGGCGGCGCGATTGCTCTGGGTCACCCGTTCGGTTGTTCCGGTGCGCGTATCTCCGGTACCCTGCTGAACGTGATGAAGCAGAACGGTGGCACTTTAGGTGTCGCTACCATGTGCGTCGGTCTCGGTCAGGGCATCACTACCGTATTCGAACGCGTTTAATTAAGCGTTGCTGAATGCGAAACCGGGGCCATGGGCCCCGGTTTTTGTTTGTGTGCAGTCAGTTTTTTCAAGGGAATTTAGCAATGCAGTTACAACCTGGTGTTTATCGTCACTACAAGGGGCCGGAGTACCGCGTGTTCGGTGTCGCTCGGCATTCCGAGGTGGAGCAGCAGGTCGTGGTCTACCAGGCGCTATATGGCGATTACGGGCTGTGGGTGCGCCCGCTGGAGATGTTCTGCGAGGAGGTCGTGGTGGACGGCAAAACACTTCCTCGCTTCGCTTTGATTAAGGCCGAACCTGCAGTTTTTGCTCAGCCCTGAGCTGTGCTCGCGGGTTTCCTGCGCTTGACCTCACCTTCATCACCACTATATATAGCGGTGCCGCTAAGGTGCCTGGCGCCTTTCATTACTTCGACTTCAGGAATTTTCTGATCCATGGGCAAATCGCTGGTCATCGTGGAATCCCCGGCTAAGGCCAAGACCATCAACAAGTATCTGGGTAGCCAGTACGTGGTGAAGTCGAGCATCGGCCACATCCGTGACCTGCCTACCAGTGGCTCGGCTAGCGCGGCTAAAGAGCCGGTCAAGCGTGGCAAGGCGGCTGCTGGCGAAGTGCCGGCGCTGTCGCCCAAGGAAAAAGCCAAACGTCAGCTTATAGCTCGCATGGGGGTCGATCCCGAGCAGGGTTGGAAGGCCAAGTACGAGATCCTGCCTGGCAAGGAAAAAGTCGTTGAGGAGCTTAGGCGTTTAGCCAAGGATGCCGACACCATCTACCTCGCAACCGACTTGGATCGCGAGGGGGAAGCCATTGCCTGGCACCTGCGCGAATCCATTGGTGGCGATGACAGCCGCTATAAGCGTGTGGTGTTCAACGAAATCACCAAGAAAGCGATTCAGGAAGCTTTCGCCCAGCCGGGCGAGCTGGACATCAATCGGGTCAATGCCCAGCAGGCGCGGCGTTTTCTCGATCGCGTGGTTGGCTACATGGTCTCGCCGCTGCTGTGGGCGAAGATTGCCCGTGGCCTCTCCGCCGGCCGGGTGCAGTCGGTCGCGTTGAAGCTGGTGGTTGAGCGCGAGAAGGAAATCCGCGCGTTCGTCCCGGAAGAGTACTGGGAGGTGCACGCGGATCTCGGCACCGCCAAGGGCGCCAATGTGCGTTTCGAGGTTGCCCGGGAGAACGGTACAGCCTTCAAACCGCTGAATGAAGCTCAGGCCATGGCCGCGCTGGCCACGCTCAAGGCGTCCAGCTACAGCATTGCCAAGCGTGAAGACAAGCCCACCAGCAGCAAGCCGTCGGCCCCGTTCATTACCTCGACTCTGCAGCAAGCGGCGAGCAACCGCCTGGGCTTCGGCGTGAAGAAAACCATGATGATGGCGCAGCGCCTGTATGAGGCGGGCTACATCACCTACATGCGTACCGACTCGACCAACCTGTCGGCGGATGCGGTGAGCATGGTGCGTGACTTCATCGAGGGCGAGTTCGGCAAGAAGTACCTGCCGGCCAACCCGAACGTCTACAGCAGCAAGGAAGGGGCCCAGGAGGCGCACGAAGCGATTCGTCCTTCTGATGTCAACATGAAGCCAACCCAGCTGACGGGCATGGAGCGTGATGCCGAGCGCCTCTATGAATTGATCTGGCGCCAGTTCGTGGCCTGCCAGATGCCGCCGGCCGAGTACCTGTCGACTACCGTCACAGTCGCGGCGGCGCAGTTCGAACTGCGTGCCAAGGGTCGGATCCTCAAGTTCGATGGTTACACCCGCGCATTGCCGCAGCTGAGCAAGCCAGGCGATGACGACGTGCTGCCGGAGATGGACAAGGGCGAAGTGCTCAAGCTGATCAAGCTCGATCCGAGCCAGCACTTCACCAAGCCGCCCGCGCGTTATTCCGAGGCCAGCCTGGTCAAGGAAATGGAAAAGCGTGGGATCGGTCGTCCGTCGACCTATGCGGCGATTATCTCGACCATTCAGGATCGTGGTTATGTTGTCTTGCACAACCGTCGTTTCTATTCGGAAAAAATGGGCGACATCGTCACCGAACGCTTGTCCGAAAGTTTCTCCAATCTGATGGATTATGGCTTTACCGCCGGCATGGAAGAGAATCTCGACGATGTGGCTCAGGGCGGGCGCGAGTGGAAGCATGTCCTCGACGAGTTCTACGGCGACTTCAAGAAGAAGCTTGAAGTGGCCTCGGACAGCGACACCGGTATGCGCGCCAATACGCCAACGCTGACCGATATCGCCTGCAGCGAGTGCGGCCGACCTATGATGATTCGCACGGCTTCAACTGGCGTGTTTCTCGGGTGTTCGGGCTACAGTCTGCCGCCTAAAGAGCGCTGCAAGTCGACCATCAACCTGATTCCGGGCGATGAAATCGCCGCGGATGATGAGGGTGAGTCCGAGTCGCGGGTGTTGCTGGGTAAGCATCGTTGCCAGAAGTGCGATACCGCCATGGATGCCTATCTGATCGACGAGACTCGCAAGCTGCACGTCTGTGGCAATAACCCGGACTGCTCGGGTTACGAGATCGAACAGGGTCAATACCGCATCAAGGGCTACGAAGGCCCGAGCCTTGAGTGCGATAAGTGTGGCAGCCAGATGCAATTGAAGACCGGGCGTTTTGGCAAGTTCTTCGGCTGCACCAACAGCGAGTGCAAGAACACCCGTAAGTTGCTGAAGAGTGGAGAGCCAGCACCGCCGAAGATGGATGCGGTGAAGATGCCCGAACTCAAGTGCGAGAAGGTCAACGATACCTACGTGCTGCGCGATGGCGCCTCGGGTCTGTTCCTGGCAGCCAGCCAGTTCCCCAAGAACCGCGAAACCCGCGCGCCTCTGGTGCTGGAGCTGATTCCGCATAAAGATGAAATCGATCCGAAATATAACTTCCTGTTCGACGCTCCGAAGAAAGACCCGGAGGGGCGTCCGGCGGTGATTCGCTATAGCCGCAAGACCAAGGAACAGTACGTGCAGACCGAGGTTGATGGTAAACCGACGGGCTGGCGTGCGTTCTATGACGGTGGCAAGTGGAAGGTCGAAGACAAGCGCTGAGCGGACAGGACGCGCGTCTGCTTGTTGCAGGCGCGCGTATAGTGACTTGATCTGTTGTTGAGGACCCACTCATGGCCAATGAGCTGTACACCCGTACCAATCAGAAGATCTACTTTGCCGGGCTGGCGCTGGAGTCTTGGCGCAAGGCGGAGGAGGGCCGGGCCGTTAATGCCCAGGCGCTGATTCAGGCTGAACGTGAAGTGGCGCTGTTCCACCTATACGGTGCGCTATTGGGCCTCTGCCATGAAATTGCCGGCTACTACCACCTGGCCGAGCGTCAGGTGCCGCGGGCCGAGCTGCTACTGAACCGCGCGGTGCTGGATGCAGCACCGAGTCCCGAGCTGGCGGAGTTGGTCGAGTTGGCGGAGCAGCCGGAAACCTGGTTGGCGCAGTTGCTGAAGGCCTATGCCGAGTTGTTCCAACCTCCGTTGATGGCGAAGAAAGCTAAGACCGACCCGCGTCAGCCGTTGATTGAGGCGGTCAGTCTCGACCAGGAAGCGCCGTCGCTGGAGTGCGCGACACTGGAGGCGTGGCGTCAGCAGTTAAAAGAATTGGCGCTGCGCTTTCGCGAGTCGCTCAGCGAGTGCTGAGCTGAGCTGAGTTTGGACAGGCGGACTAGGGTGAGCCCTGGTCGGCTGTTACAATGCCGACCTTTCCTGGAGAACCTACCTTATGCCAACGTCCTTCCTTGAAATCGTCGAATTACCCGACGGGCGCATCGCCCTGCGTCGTGCGGAGGATGAAGAATCCTTGGTGGTTCTGGATTTTTCTGCCGATGCCAAGGCTTTTCTGCAGGGGCAGCATGTCGAGGTGGCTAAGGCGATGCTGAATGTCGGCGTGCAAATGGCCGGTAAGCTGGCCGAGAATAATTTTCAGCAGGAAGAAGAAGGGCCCCGTGTCCTGCATTGAATAGATGGGCAGGACCGCCTATTGGATATTTTGAAACTTTTATTCTGTATCCAGTGGTTTCGCGCTTACCTGAGCCATGCATCGCGCACAGTCCTTGTGCCCTAGTTGCCACAACGCTTTAACCTAGGCTGATATTCAGGCTCTGCGCCTTGCCTTGTCGTGCAGCCAGTTCCAGCTGCAGCCGAGCATCGCGCTCGAGAGGGTGCAGCCAGCTGACGACGGTGTGGCTACGCCCCAGCTTTAGCGCTTCCTGGGCCAGTTCCAGGGCGCTCTGTGCGCTGCGTGGATGCAGCAGCAGGATCCGCTCGCGGTTGAGTCCGGCGTCGCGTAGCCAGGTTTGTGTCAGGCTGGAAGGCGGGGCTATCAGGGCCATCCAGCGTTCATCATCGTTCTGGCTCAGCTCGCGAAGAATGGGTGCAAGTAGGGTCAGGCAGTGTCCGGCAGCGCCACGTAGCGACATTTCACTGAAGGCTTCCGGCTCATCCTGCCATGGCGTTTCCCGTACTTCGGTCAGTAGCGGGGTTGCTGTGGTTAGAAAGGCTTCAAAGAGTGGCAGCTGTGTACGGTTAAGCGACTGTGGGAACTGCATAACGCCTCCTTTAGCGGCGAATAACGCCGACACTCAAGCCTTCTATGATCAGATCCTGTTTTTCCAAGTCCACTTCAATCGGTGCGAACTCAGGGTTCTCCGCGATCAACCAGACTTTAGTGCCTTCGCGCTTAAAGCGTTTTACCGTTACTTCGTCATCGATCCTGGCGACTACTATCTGGCCGTTGCGCACTTCCTGGGTGGTGTGGACCGCGAGTAGGTCGCCATCGAAGATGCCGATGTCTTTCATGCTCATGCCGCGTACACGCAACAGGTAGTCGGCTTTAGGGCGAAAGAACTCCGGGTTGATGCGGCATGATTCTTCAATGTGTTGTTGCGCCAGAATAGGTGCGCCGGCGGCTACTCGGCCGATGATCGGCAAGCCGTCTTCTTCGTCACTGGGCTCGAAGCCTGGAATGCGGATGCCGCGAGAGGCGCCAGGGGTCATTTCAATCGCGCCTTTGCGGGCCAGGGCCTTGAGGTGTTCCTCGGCGGCATTGGGCGATTTGAAACCCAGTGCCTGAGCGATTTCCGCGCGGGTAGGCGGGTAGCCATTGTCTTCAAGGCAATGCTTGATGAAGGCGAGAATCTCGGCTTGGCGTGGAGTCAGTTTGGTCATGTGGGCGCTCTGTCTTTTTATACAGTGACTGGGATTATATACAGTGTCTCGGGCTTGGCAATCCTGCTTTTGCTATCGGTCAGATTGGTTGTTGGTCGTTTCGCGGCCGTAGCCTGTTACTCGATGGACTTGGCGTTCGTCTTGCTACATGTTGTTATGGGGTGTGTGACTGCCCAGCCGAAATACGGATTGCCAGACTTGACAAGGCAGCAGGCTGAAACGTATGTTTCAAACAAGTGTTTGTCAGGTGATGAGATATGGCCCAGTCGGAAACCGTTGAACGCATTCTCGATGCGGCAGAGCAGTTGTTCGCGGAGAAGGGTTTCGCCGAAACCTCGTTGCGCTTGATCACCAGCAAGGCTGGGGTCAACCTGGCGGCGGTGAACTACCACTTCGGCTCGAAGAAGGCACTGATTCAAGCGGTGTTTTCGCGCTTCCTTGGCCCGTTTTGCAGCAGCCTGGAGCGTGAGCTGGATCGCCGTCAGGCTAAGCCTGAAGTCAAGATCAGCCTCGAAGAATTGCTCGAGCTATTGGTCGAGCAGGCACTGACCGTCAAGCCGCGAAGTGGCAACGATCTGTCGATCTTCATGCGCTTGCTGGGGTTGGCCTTCAGCCAGAGTCAGGGCCACCTGCGCAAATACCTGGATGAGGTGTACGGCAAGGTGTTTCGCCGTTACATGCTCCTGGTGCATGAAGCGGCTCCCCGTATTCCGCCCTTGGAGTTGTTCTGGCGGGTGCATTTCATGCTCGGCGCCGCAGCGTTCAGCATGTCTGGGATCAAAGCCTTGCGCGCCATGGCCGAAAACGATTTCGGGGTGAATACTTCGATTGAGCAGGTGATGCGCTTGATGGTGCCGTTCCTGGCTGCCGGGATGCGTTCGGACAGTGGCGTCACCGATGAGGCCTTAGCCAAGGCGCAACTCAAATTGCGCCCCAAGAATCAGGCTGTTCCAGCCAAAGTTTAAGGCTGGGCTGGTGGGCCTGGGTTCATTGGTCTGTCTCCCTTGCTGCAGCGACAAGCCAGTCGCAGCATAGGCTTAACAGCATGCAAGTGGGTGGGCTTGGCGGGTTCGATCCGCTAAGATTGCTGCCCATGCGCACTCTCGATCTTTTGCATATTTCCCTCGCCGATCAGTGCCTGTATGGCTTTGCCGATGGGCAGCTGATACTGCGCCTGTCGGTATCTACGGCCCTGAATGGGCCTGGCGAGCTTAATGGTTCTGGTTGCACGCCGCGTGGCTTGCACCAGGTGCGCGCGAAGATTGGCAGCGGATTGCCGTCGGGGGCTGTGCTGCGCGGGCGGCGCTGGACCGGCGAAGTCTGGTCGCCGTCCTTGGCCGCGCAATTTCCCGGTCGCGACTGGATCCTCACGCGCATACTCTGGCTCAGTGGCTGCGAGCCAGGGCGCAATCGCCTGGGGGCTGTCGACACCTTCCGCCGTTATATTTACCTGCATGGCACCACGGACAGTGAGCCGATGAGTGTCCCTCGCTCGCATGGTTGCGTGCGGCTGCGTAATGCCGATCTTCTCCTGCTCTTCCCGTTAGTCCCCATTCATTGCGCCGTTCAGATCGATGAGGCGGCATGCCCGGAATGGGCCGCAACGCCACTCAATTAAGGATTTTTCGTGAGTTCAAGCCTGCAAGGTTCGTTGATGCTGGACGTCGCTGGTACGTGGCTGACCGCCGAGGATCGACAGATCCTGCGCCAACCCGAGGTGGGCGGGCTGATTCTGTTTGCGCGCAATATCGAGCACCCGCGGCAGGTGCGTGAGCTGTGCGCGGCGATTCGCGCCATACGCCCGGATCTGCTGCTCGCAGTCGATCAAGAGGGCGGCCGGGTACAGCGCTTGCGCCAGGGCTTCGTGCGGTTGCCGGCGATGCGCGCGATCGCCGATAACCCCAATGCCGAGGCGTTGGCCGAGCACTGTGGCTGGTTGATGGCCACTGAAGTGCTGGCCGTGGGCTTGGACCTGAGCTTTGCCCCGGTGCTGGACCTGGATTACCAGCGCAGCGCGGTGGTGGGCAGCCGTGCCTTCGAGGGCGACGCACAGCGCGCAACGCTATTGGCGGGCGCCTTTATTCGCGGGATGAGCGCGGCGGGCATGGCGTCCACCGGTAAGCACTTCCCTGGGCATGGTTGGGCCGAGGCGGATTCCCATGTAGCGATTCCGCTGGATGAGCGCAGCCTGGAGCAGATTCGCGCCAGCGACTTGCAGCCCTTCGCGCGTTTGAGTCGACAGTTGGCAGCGGTCATGCCTGCACATGTCATCTACCCCAAGGTCGATGCCCAGCCCGCAGGATTCTCGCGGCGTTGGTTACAGGAGATTCTGCGCGGCGAGTTGCAATTCAAGGGCGTAATTTTCAGTGACGACCTGTCCATGGCAGGTGCCCATGTGGTCGGCGATGCGGCATGCCGCATCGAGGCTGCCCTGACGGCTGGATGCGACATGGGGCTGGTGTGCAACGACCGGGCGGCTGCGGAGTTAGCCCTGAGTGCCTTGCAGCGGCTCAAGGTGGTGGCGCCTGCGGGCCTAGCACAGATGCGCCGGCAAGCTTTTCCGGGTGTTGAGTATCGGCAGAGCCCGCGCTGGCTGGAGGCGATCGGGGCCTTGCGTGCGGCGCAATTAATCAATTGAGGGAAGTTTGATGACTGTTTACGCCATTATCGGCGGCACTGGCCTGACCCAACTGGACGGCCTGACCATCACAGCTGCGCTGAATCTCGATACGCCCTATGGTGCGCCGTCGGCGCCGGTATTGCGGGGTGAATACGCCGGGCGTGAAGTGCTGTTTCTTGCGCGCCATGGCCACCCGCATCGGATTCCGCCGCACCAGGTCAATTACCGCGCGAACCTGTGGGCGTTGAAGGCTGCAGGCGCTCAGGCCATTGTCGCGGTCAATGCGGTTGGCGGTATCCATGAGGCCATGGGAACGGGGCATTTCTGCGTGCCCCATCAGGCCATCGATTACACCTCAGGCCGGGCGCATACCTTTTACGAAGGCGAGCTTGAGCATGTGACCCATGTCGACTTCAGCCATCCTTATGACGCTAAGCTGCGCGACATGCTGTGCGCTGCATTGGCGAGCGAAGGCTGTGCTTACAGCACTCATGGCATCTACGGCTGCACCCAGGGACCGCGCCTGGAAACGGTGGCCGAGATTGCCCGGATGGAGCGTGACGGTTGCGATATTGTCGGCATGACCGGAATGCCCGAGGCGGTACTGGCGCGTGAGCTGGCGCTGCCCTATGCCTGCTTGGCGTTGGTGGTGAACCCGGCGGCAGGGAAAACTGCGGCGCTGATTACCATGGCGGAAATCGAGCGTGCATTGGATGAGGGGATGGGCAAGGTCAAATCCGTTCTGGCGTTGGTGCTAGCTGGCTGAATAGTCGATCGATATGCATGAAAGGGCCGCAGTCTGCGGTCCTTTTTATTGCCTGGAATTTACATGGCGCTGATGCGAACCAGCACGCCCAGATTGCCGTGATCGAGGTAGGTGAGCTTGCCGGTCTGCAGTCGGCTGCCTTGTTTGAGTCGCTCGCTGCTGATCAGTAGGCCACTCTCGTCGAATCTGTTGATCCATAGATCGGCTGTCAGATCTATGTAGCGCGCTTGTACGAGCGACAGCGTGCCTTCGACCGGGTAATGGCCGAATCGCGGATTGCCCGTGTGCAGAGCCACGCTGCTGGTTTCGCTGCCGAGTTCCTGGGTCCAGGCCTTGTGCAGGAGCACCCGGTAGCCATTGGCCGGGTTCAGCTTCTCGGCTTGACCATCGAGTGCGGTGGCGCGTTCCTGCGTGGACTCGATTGGTTGAGCGCCTTTGGCCCAGTCATCCGGCGCGGTTAGGCCGGCGGGGACGGCTTCGCCAGCCTGGCGGAAGACGATCATTTCAACCTGATACCAGTCCGCGGCGACGGCGGGGGAGCCGCTCAGCAACGAGAGCAGGATAAGCGGCAACAGGGCCAGATTGCGACGCGCACGCATGGGTTAGTCCTTTAAGCGGAGAGAGTCAGGCGCTCGAACAGCGCCTCCAGAGTATTGAATCGTTCCTCCGGGCGCTCCATCGGCACTTGGAATTTGAACAGGGTGGCGCCTTCGAATTTGTAGCGTGAAGGCGCGCTCTGGATCAGCTTGATCAGGGTCAGTGGATCGACGCAGGTGTCGGCGGCGAACTCGATGCGGCCACCTTGCGGGCCAGCGTCGACTTTCTTGATGCCGAGCTGATCGGCCTGCAGCTTGAGCAGCGTCAGTCGCACCAGGTGCTTGGTCGGCTCCGGGAGCAGGCCGAAGCGGTCGATCATCTCCACCTGCAGCTCTTTCAGGCCGTCTTCGTCGGCGGCAGAAGCGATGCGTTTGTAGAGGATCAGCCGTGCATGCACGTCCGGCAGGTAGTCTTCGGGGATCAGCGCGGGGACTCGCAAATTGATTTCCGGGCCGCCGCCGAGTGGTTGGTCGAGGTTGGGTTGCTCGCCCTTGCGGATGGCTTTCACCGCGCGTTCGAGCATCTCCATGTAGAGGGTGAAGCCGACCGCCTGGATCTGCCCGCTCTGGCCGTCGCCGAGCAGTTCGCCGGCGCCGCGGATTTCCAGGTCGTGGGTGGCCAGGACGAAGCCGGCACCCAGGTCCTGGGCGTTGGCGATGGCTTCCAGGCGCTTCTGGGCGTCATCCGTCACCTGCTTGCGTGGCGGGGTCAGCAGGTAGGCGTAGGCCTGGTGGTGGCTGCGACCGACGCGGCCGCGCAACTGGTGCAACTGGGCCAGGCCGAACTTGTCGGCGCGCTCGATGATGATGGTGTTGGCGCTGGGTACGTCGATGCCGGTCTCGATGATGGTCGAGGCGATCAACACGTTGAAGCGCTTGTGATAGAAGTCGCTCATCACCTGTTCCAGCTCGCGCTCGCGCATCTGCCCATGGCCGATCGCGATGCGCGCTTCAGGCACCAGCTCGGCCAGGTCGGCGGCGCACTTCTCGATGCTCTTCACGTCGTTGTGCAGGTAGTAGACCTGGCCGCCGCGCAGCAGCTCGCGCAGCAGCGCTTCCTTGACCACGCTGTGCTGCTGCTCCATGACGAAGGTGCGCACCGACAGGCGCCGTGCCGGCGGCGTGGCGATGATCGACAGGTCACGCATCCCGGCTACGGCCATGTTCAGGGTGCGCGGGATCGGCGTCGCGGTCAGGGTGAGGATGTCCACCTCGCTGCGCAGGGCCTTGAGTTGTTCCTTTTGGCGCACACCGAAGCGGTGTTCCTCGTCGATGATCACCAGGCCTAAATCGTTGAATTTGACGTCGTCTTGCAGCAGCTTGTGGGTGCCGATAACGATGTCGACCTGGCCGGCCGCCAGTTGCTGCATGGCTTCGCCGATTTCCTTGGCGCTCTTGAAGCGGCTCATTACCTCGACCCTGACCGGCCAGTCGGCGAAGCGGTCACGGAAGCTGTTGTAGTGCTGCTGGGCGAGCAGGGTGGTGGGCACCAAGATGGCAACTTGACGGCCGCTGTGCACGGCGATGAAGGCGGCGCGCATGGCCACTTCGGTCTTGCCAAAGCCAACGTCGCCACAAATCAGTCGGTCCATGGGTTTGGGCGCGAGCATGTCGTCGCGAACCGCATCGATCGCGGTCTGCTGGTCCGGGGTTTCCTCGAAGGGGAAGCCGGCGCTGAAGGTGGCGTAATCCAGCTGCGGGTCGGCGAACGCGTAGCCCTCGCGGGCGGCGCGGCGAGCATAGATGTCCAGCAGTTCGGCGGCCACGTCGCGCACTTGTTCGGCGGCCTTGCGCTTGGCCTTCTGCCAGGTTTCCGAGCCAAGGCGGTGCAGCGGGGCGAGGGCGTCGTCGCTGCCGGTGTAGCGTGCGATCAGGTGCAGGCTGGCTACCGGCACATAGAGCTTGGCTTCTTCGGCATACATCAGGGCCAGGAATTCGGCGGCCTGGCCGTCGATTTCCAGGGTGATCAGGCCCAGGTAGCGGCCGACGCCATGATCGATATGCACCACCGGCGCGCCTTCACGCAGTTCGGTGAGGTTCTTGATGACATTGTCGCCGCCATCGCGGGTCTTCTCGCGCCGACGGCGTTGCATGACCCGCTGGCCGAACAGCGGGCTCTCGGCGATCAGCGCCAGGTCCTCCAGCAACAGGCCTTCATCGAGCGGTGCGATGCAGATGCCCAGGCGTTCCGTGCTTGCCGTGAACGCCGGCCAGCCGTCAACTTCCTTGGGTTTCAGCTTGAGGCGGGCGAGCAGCTCCAGGAGCACTTCGCGGCGGCCGGCGGACTCGGCGCAGAACAGCACGCGGCCGGGATAGTCCTCGATAAAGCGGCGCAAGGCGGCCAGCGGCTCACTGGCTTTGGCCTGGATCGCCAGGTCCGGCAGCGGTTGCGCGGTGAAGCGTTGGCGGCCGACGCCGGTTTCGATGTCGTCCTGGCTGATGACCACACGGGGCCAGTCCTTCAGGCGGGCGAAGCAGTCCTCTACCGGCAGAAAGATATCGGCGGGCGGCAGCAGCGGGCGCTCGGGGTCGACGCGGCGTTCTTCATAGCGATTGCGGGCGTCCGTCCAGAAGTGCTCGGCGGCTTTTTCCACGCCCGGCAGGGAGAACACCTGGGTGTCCTGCGGCAGATAATCGAACAGCGTCGCCGTCGTCTCGAAGAACAGCGGCAGGTAGTACTCGATACCGGCCGGGGTGATGCCGGTGGACAGGTCCTGGTAGATCGGGCAGCGGCGGAAGTCCACGTCGAAGCGCTCGCGGAAGCGTCCGCGAAAGTCGCTGACGGCCTTCTTCTCCAGTGGAAATTCGCGCGCCGGCAGCAGCTTGATCGAGCCGACCTTGTCGATCGAGCGCTGGGTCTCCGGGTCGAAGGTGCGCAGCGTCTCTATTTCGTCGTCGAACAGGTCGATGCGGTAGGGCTGGTCGCTGCCCATCGGGAACAGGTCGATCAGCGCGCCGCGCACGGCGAATTCGCCGTGCTCGTACACCGTGTCCACGCAGCGATAACCGGCCGCCTCCAGACGTGTACGCATCTCGTCGACAGCGAGCTTCTGGCCGACATCCAGGACCAGGCTGCTGCCGAGCAGGAAGCGCGTCGGCGCCAGGCGGTGTAGGGCCGTGGTGATCGGCACTACCAGCACGCCATGTTTCAGTTCCGGCAGGCGATAGAGCGCGGCGATACGCTGGGAAATGATGTCCTGGTGCGGCGAAAACAGGTCGTAGGGCAGGGTTTCCCAGTCCGGGAAGTGCAGTACGGGCAGGTTCGGGGCGAAGAAGCTCAGCTCCTGCTCCAGGCGCTCGGCGCTCTGGCTGTCGGCGGTCAGCAGCAGGGTGAAGCGTTTGGCGGCGCTAGCGGCTTCGGCGATCGCCAGGCTCAGCGCGGCACCGGGCAGGTTGCCCCAGTGTTGTTTGCCGGCGATGGCCGGTAGGGACGGTAGACGCAGTACGGACACAGGCGGCTCACAGTCATGGCACAAGGTCGGCGATTGTAGCGGGCGAGGGTGCTTTATGTCAGTCGCGACAGGCGCGCATTGCTCATGCCTGCGTGCGCCGTCATAATGTAGCCCCTTTTTTCAGCCCCTACATGTGGAAGGTACTGCCCGTGACTCAGAAGCCCGACCAGTGTCTCGGTGAATGGATCGATCGCGAAGCTTTTGCTGAAGCGATGATTCCGCTGATTGGCCAGCTTTACCGTAACAACAACGTGGTTACCTCGATCTACGGTCGTAGCCTGATCAACCGTTCGGTGATTCAAATCCTCAAGGCTCACCGTTATGCACGCCACCGCCTGGACGGTGATGCCGAGCTGTCGGTGCATGACACCTTCCCGATTCTCAAGACCATGAGCGAGCTCAAGCTGGGCGCCGCTTCCGTGGACCTCGGGCGTTTGGTGGCCAAGTTCATCAAGCAAGGTAACGGCCGTAGCATCGAGCAATTCGTGCGCGACGAGCTGGAACCGGTAGCCGGGCAGCAGAACCTGCTGGCGCGTAAAGGCACCGACGTGGTGCTCTACGGCTTCGGTCGTATCGGCCGCTTGCTGGCACGCATCCTGATCGAGAAAACCGGCGGCGGCGATGGCTTGCGCCTGCGTGCCATTGTCGTGCGCAAAGGTGCCGAAAACGATCTGGTCAAGCGGGCCAGTCTGCTGCGTCGCGACTCGGTGCATGGTCCGTTCGACGGCACTATCACGATCGATGAGGCCAACAACACCCTGACCGCCAACGGTAACCTGATCCAGGTGATCTACGCGAAGAACCCGACTGAGGTGGATTACACCCAGTACGGCATCCACGACGCATTGCTGGTGGACAACACCGGTGTCTGGCGCGATGCCGATGGCTTGGGGCAGCATCTGGCCTGCCCGGGTATCGACCGTGTGGTGCTGACCGCGCCAGGCAAAGGCAAGCTGAAGAACATCGTGCACGGTATCAACCACGGTGAAATCACTGCCGATGATCGCATCGTTTCGGCCGCGTCCTGCACCACTAACGCCATCGTACCGGTGCTCAAGGCAGTCAACGACAAGTACGGCATCATCAACGGTCACGTTGAGACGGTTCACTCGTACACCAACGACCAGAACCTGATCGACAACTTCCACAAGGGTGATCGTCGTGGTCGCAGTGCCGCGCTGAACATGGTCATCACCGAGACCGGTGCGGCCACTGCGGCGGCCAAGGCGCTGCCCGAGCTGGCTGGCAAGCTGACCGGCAACGCGATCCGCGTGCCGACGCCGAACGTGTCCATGGCTATTCTCAACCTGAACCTGGAGAAAGCTACTACGCGCGAAGAGATCAACGAGTACCTGCGCTATATGGCCCTGCACTCGGATCTGCACAAGCAGATCGATTTCGTTAACTCGCAGGAAGTGGTTTCCACTGACTTCGTCGGTTCGCGGCATGCCGGCGTGGTGGATGCCGAGGCGACTATCGCCAACGACAACCGTGTCGTGCTGTACGTGTGGTACGACAACGAGTTCGGCTACAGCTGTCAGGTGGTTCGCGTGATGGAAGATATGGTCGGGGTCAACCCGCCGGCTTTTCCGAGCTAAGCGTTAGGCGCGAATAAGAACGGGAGCTACGGCTCCCGTTTTTTTATCCTTTTTTTGGCCGGCATTAATCGGCCAGTAGGCGCCTGCGTAACGTCTCCGATAGACCTTCGGGTACCGGCCAGATGTCCAGGTGGGCCATGGTCAGCTCTGGATTGCGGCTGGTAAGGGCAGTCTGGCCATGGCGTCCCAGGGTCAGGCCGTTGCGGTCGTTGTAGTTCAGGGCGTAACGGTCGCCTGGGCGAATGTCGCGAAAACTGGTGTGCAAGGCGTCCAGTTCATTACGCAGTTGGGCAAGTGCGGACTCATCCTGCTGCCTTTTTAGGCTCGCCCAGGCAGCCTCGATTACGTCCTCGCGTTCGATGGTCCGGAAGTAATACAGCTCAAGACGCTTGCTGTGGGAGTCGTGAGTGTCCGGCTGGCCTGCGGCTCCGTGTATAGCGCGGCGGCATGGACGTTCGTCCAGGGCTAGGTCACTACGCTTTGATGTTTCAGCGTCAGGCGGGCGTGGTCGGGTTGGATTTGTGCGGGGACATTCGCTTTGCGCGGGCGCTCGCTGCTGTTGGCGAGTAAGGCGGGCTGAGCAGTAGCGGGGTGACGGGCGCGAGCAGTCGACGCGTGGCGAACTCCCTGGTTGCCTAGAGAGCTTAATGTCGTGCTCTGTAACGGAAAGTTCAAAATAAGCAAGCGCTTGGGTAGTCAGTCCTAGGGGGGGGTCTTTATAATCAAGCGGATTTTTTACCCGCGTCCGACATCATCATTCGCGCCAATAATACTTTGGTGCGCAATTGGCTATTAAGCATCCAGATGTCGCTCGTATTCTAAAAAAAGCTTATAAATCAGTGGTTAGGCAAACCTATGATCAAAATAAAAGATGGGCTCGATCTGCCCATAACCGGCGCGCCGGCGCAGCGTATCGAGGCCGCAAGGCCGGTACGCAGCGTCGCCGTCATAGGCTCCGATTATCACGGAATGAAGCCTACGATGGAGGTGCAGGTTGGCGATCGAGTCAAACTCGGCCAAGTGCTGTTCTCGGATAAGAAGTCACCCGGGGTGAGCTACACCGCGCCGGGTGCGGGGGTGGTCAGTGCGATTCACCGGGGCGAGAAGCGTGTTCTGCAGTCGCTGGTGATTGACCTCGATGGCGATGAACAGGTGAGCTTTGCTCAGTATCCGGCCACCCAGCTGGACAGCCTGAGCGATGCTCAAGTGCGCGAGAACCTGCAACAGTCCGGCCTCTGGACCGCCTTGCGCTCCCGGCCGTTCAGCAAGGTTCCGGCCGTGGACGCCGTACCCAGCTCTATTTTCGTCACTGCCATCGACACCCATCCGTTGGCTGCCGATCCGGCACTGGTCATCGGCGAATACGCCACTGACTTCGAAAATGGGCTCAAAGTGCTCAGCTGCCTGGGCAAAGTCTTCCTCTGCAAGGCCGATGGCGCGAACCTGCCCGGCGAGCAGTTGAGCAAGGTCCAGACCGAAGCGTTTGCGGGCCCGCATCCAGCCGGCCTGGTGGGTACGCATATCCATTTCCTCGATCCGGTCAGCGTCAGCAAGGCGGTCTGGTCGATCAATTATCAGGATGTGATTGCCGTCGGTAAGCTGTTCAGCACCGGACAGCTGTGGGTCGAACGGGTGATCTCCCTGGCGGGACCGGTGGTCGAACAGCCGCGGCTGTTGCTGACCCGCCTCGGTGCCAACCTGCAAGAGCTAACAGCCGGGCAGCTGCAGTCCGGCTACAACCGGCTGATTTCCGGCTCGGTGCTCGGCGGCCGCACCGCCCAAGGCGCCTTTGCCTATCTGGGGCGTTACCACTTGCAGGTGTCCTGCCTGGCCGAAGGTACCGATCGCGAGATGATGCATTACCTGCGTGCTGGGGTTAACAAGCACTCGGTGATGAATATCTTCGTTTCCAAGCTGATGGCGGCCAAGACTTTCGCCTTCTCCACCACCACCAATGGCAGCCCGCGCGCCATGGTACCGGTGGGCAATTACGAAGCCGTGATGCCGCTGGATATTCTGCCGACCCAACTGCTGCGCTATCTGATCGTTGGCGATACCGAAATGGCTCAGAAACTGGGCTGTCTGGAACTCGACGAAGAAGACCTGGCGCTGTGCACCTATGTGTGTGCCGGCAAGTATGAATACGGCCCGATTCTGCGCGATAACCTCGCCCGCATCGAGAAGGAGGGTTGATCATGGGAATTCGTGCATTCCTCGATAAAATCGAGCACAACTTCGAACATGGCGGCAAGTACGAAAAATGGTACGCCCTGTACGAAGCCGTCGATACCTTCTTCTACCGCCCCGGGAGCGTGACTAAAACCACCGCTCACGTGCGTGACGGTATCGACCTCAAGCGCATGATGATCACGGTTTGGTTGTGTACCTTCCCGATGATGTTCTTCGGCATGTGGAACACCGGCTATCAGGCCAACCTGATCTTCGCCCAGAGCCCCGAGCTGTTGGCGGCCCAGGAAGGTTGGCGCTTCGCCTTGATCGGCTCCCTGGCCGGGTTTGACCCCAGCAGCCTGTGGGACAACTTCATCCAGGGTGCGGCGTGGTTCCTGCCGGTTTACGCCACGGCCTTTATCGTCGGCGGCTTCTGGGAGGTGTTGTTCGCCTCGATCCGCAAGCACGAGGTCAACGAAGGCTTCTTCGTCACCTCGGTGCTGTTCGCCCTGATCCTGCCGCCGAGCATTCCGTTGTGGCAAGTGGCACTGGGCATCAGCTTCGGCGTGGTGATCGGCAAGGAAGTGTTCGGTGGTACCGGCAAGAACTTCCTCAACCCGGCGTTGGCGGGTCGCGCCTTCCTCTTCTTCGCCTACCCGGCGCAGATGTCCGGTGACGCGGTATGGACCGTGGTCGATGGCTTTGCCGGGGCGACCTCGCTGAGCCTGGCCGCGGCCGGCGGTATCGATAACGTGGTCGGTCAGGGCATCACCTGGATGGACGCCTTCGTCGGCACCATTCATGGCTCGCTGGGCGAGACCAGCACCCTGGCCATCCTGATCGGTGGCGGTGTACTGCTGCTGACCAAGATCGCCTCCTGGCGCATCGTCGCCGGGGTGATGCTGGGGATGATCGGCCTGAGCCTGCTGTTCAACAGCATCGGTTCGCAAACCAACCCGTTGTTCGCCATGCCTTGGCATTGGCATCTGGTGGTGGGCGGTTTTGCCTTCGGGATGTTCTTCATGGCCACCGATCCGGTATCTGCGTCCATGACCAACACCGGTAAGTGGATTTTCGGTGCCTTGATCGGCGTGATGGTGGTGTTGATTCGAGTGGTCAACCCGGCGTTCCCGGAAGGCATGATGCTGGCGATCCTGTTCGCCAACCTGTTCGCACCGCTGATCGACCACTTCGTCGTTCAAGCCAATATCAAGCGGAGGCTGGCACGCAATGTCTAGTCAAAAAGAATCCACCGCACGCACGCTGACGGTGGCCCTGCTGGTCTGCCTGGTGTGCTCGGTATTCGTTGCCGGCGCCGCGATTGCGCTGAAACCGACTCAAGTGGACAACCGTCTGCTGGATAAGCAGCGCAGCATTTTGGCGATTGCCGGCCTGGGTCAACCCGGGATGACTGGCAAGGAAGTCAAGGCACTGTATGCCAGCCGCATTACCGCCAAGGTGGTCGATCTCGAAACCGGCACCTTCAGCGATGCACAGGATCCGGCGACCTTCGACCCATTGAAAGCCGCCAAGGACCCGAAGCTCTCCAGCGTATTGACTGGCAATCAGGACATTGCCTCGATCAAGCGCCGTGAGCGCTACACCACGGTTTACCTGATCGAACAGGACGGCAAGCTGGAAACCGTGGTTCTGCCGATTCGTGGCTATGGCCTGTGGTCGACGCTGTACGGTTTCATGGCGCTGAAGGGCGATCTGAATACCGTGGCTGGCTTGGGCTTCTATCAGCATGCCGAGACCCCGGGTCTGGGCGGCGAAGTGGACAACCCCAAGTGGAAAGGCCAATGGCCCGGCAAAACCCTGTTTGACCAGGACGGCAAGCTGGCGGTGAGAGTCGTCAAAGGCGGCGTCGATCCGCAGAGCCCGAAGGCGGTGCATCAGGTCGATGCCCTGGCTGGCGCCACGCTGACCAGCAAGGGGGTGGATAATCTGCTGCATTTCTGGCTCGGCCAGAACGGCTTCGGTCCGTTTATCGCTAAATTGCGCGCAGGGGAGGCTTGATCATGTCGCAGCCGACTATTAAAGAAGTCCTGCTTAATCCGGTTTTCAACAACAACCCGATCGGTCTGCAGATTCTCGGTATCTGCTCCGCCTTGGCGGTGACCTCGAACCTGAAAACTGCCCTGGTGATGTCGATTGCCCTGACCCTGGTGACCGGGTTCTCCAACCTGTTCATCTCGATGATCCGCAGCCAGATCCCCAGCTCGATCCGCATGATCGTGCAGATGGTGATCATCGCCTCGCTGGTAATCGTGGTGGATCAGGTGCTCAAGGCCTATGCCTTCAGTCTGTCCAAGCAGTTGTCGGTGTTCGTCGGTCTGATCATCACCAACTGTATCGTGATGGGCCGTGCCGAAGCGTTCGCCATGCAGAACCCGCCGGTGCTGTCGTTCTTCGACGGTATCGGCAATGGCCTCGGCTACAGTGCCATGCTGATCGTGCTGGGCATCGTTCGCGAGCTGTTCGGCGCCGGTAAGTTGATGGGCTATGAAATCATCCCGGTGATCAACGACGGTGGCTGGTATCAACCTAACGGTCTGCTACTGCTGCCGCCTTCGGCGTTCTTCCTCATCGGTCTGTTTATCTGGGGGCTGCGCAGCTGGAAAAAAGAGCAGCTTGAGAAGCCGAGCTTCAAGATGGCCCCGCAAGTCTCGAACAAGGAGGCTTACTAATGGAGCATTACCTTAGCTTGCTGGCCCGTGCGGTGTTCGTCGAGAACATGGCGCTGGCCTTCTTCCTCGGCATGTGCACCTTCATTGCCATTTCCAAGAAAGTCGAGACGGCAATCGGTCTCGGCATCGCGGTAGTGGTGGTGCAGGTGATCACCGTGCCTGCCAACAACCTGATCTACACCTACCTGCTGAAGGACGGCGCGCTGGCCTGGGCAGGTTTGCCTGAGGTCGACCTGAGCTTCCTCGGTCTGCTCAGTTACATCGGGGTGATCGCGGCGATCGTGCAGATCCTCGAGATGCTGCTGGATAAGTATGTACCGGCCTTGTACAACGCCCTCGGCGTGTTCCTGCCGTTGATTACGGTGAACTGCGCGATCATGGGCGGCACGCTGTTCATGGTCGAACGCGACTACAACCTGGCAGAAAGTACCGTGTACGGCTTCGGCTCGGGGCTGTCCTGGGCACTGGCGATTGCCGCCTTGGCGGGGATTCGCGAGAAGCTCAAGTACAGCGACGTACCGGCGGGTTTGCAGGGTTTGGGTATCACCTTCATCACCATCGGCCTGATGTCTCTGGGCTTCATGTCCTTCTCTGGCGTGCAGTTGTAAGGAAGGAATGAACAGATGAACTACGAAATCTTTCTCGCGATCGGCATGTTCACCGGCATCGTGCTGGCGCTGGTGCTGATCATTCTCGCGGCGCGCGCCAAGCTGGTCTCCAGCGGCGATGTGAGCATCGAAATCAACGGCGAAAAAACCATTGTGGTGCCGGCCGGCGGTAAGTTGCTGCAAACCCTGGCGGCCAACAATGTGTTTCTGTCATCCGCTTGCGGTGGTGGTGGTACCTGCGCCCAGTGCAAGTGCATCATCGAGTCGGGTGGCGGTGAGATGCTGTCCACCGAGGAATCGCACTTCACTCGCCGCGAGGCCAAGGAAGGCTGGCGTCTGTCCTGCCAGGCCGCGGTCAAGCAGGACATGAAGATCGAAGTGCCGGAAGAAGTCTTCGGCGTGAAGAAGTGGGAATGCACGGTGGAGTCCAACCCCAACGTGGCCACCTTCATCAAGGAGCTGACGCTGAAACTGCCGGAAGGCGAGAGCGTCGACTTCCGCGCCGGTGGTTATGTGCAGCTGGAGTGTCCGCCGCACGAAGTGCACTACAAGGACTTCGATATTCAAGAGGAATATCGCGGCGACTGGGACAAGTTCAACCAGTGGAAATACGTGTCCAAGGTCGAAGAGACCGTGATTCGCGCTTACTCCATGGCCAACTACCCGGAAGAAGTCGGTCTGGTGAAGTTCAACATCCGTATCGCGTCGCCGCCGCCGGGCAAGGATCATTTGCCGCCCGGGCAGATGTCGTCCTGGGTGTTCGGCCTCAAGCCGGGCGACAAGGTCACGGTGTACGGCCCGTTCGGCGAGTTCTTCGCCAAGGACACCGATGCCGAGATGGTGTTTGTCGGTGGTGGTGCCGGCATGGCGCCGATGCGTTCGCACATCTTCGACCAGCTCAAGCGCTTGAAGTCCACCCGCAAGATCAGCTTCTGGTACGGCGCACGCTCGATGCGTGAGGCGTTCTACAACGAAGAATACGATCAGCTGCAGGCGGAAAATCCGAACTTCCAGTGGCATCTGGCGCTGTCCGACCCGCAGCCGGAAGACAACTGGACCGGTCTCAAGGGCTTCATCCACAACGTGCTGTACGAGAACTACCTGAAGGACCACCCGGCTCCGGAAGATTGCGAGTTCTACATGTGCGGCCCGCCGATGATGAACGCCGCGGTGATCAAGATGTTGGTCGACCTGGGCGTGGAACAGGACAATATCCTGCTCGACGACTTCGGCGGCTAAGCATGAAACTCGCGGTACTCCGGCCCGTTATAGCTGTCGCCTTGGCGGCAGCCCTAACGGGCTGCTGGTTTTCTGAGCGGGTCGAGGAGTTCGCCGGCCCGACCATGGGCAGCAGCTATTCGGTCAAATACGTACGCAGTAAAAATCTGCCTGAGGTGGAAGTGGTCAAGGCTGAGACCGAGGCGATCCTCGCCGAAGTCGATCAGCAGATGTCCACCTACCGTGATGACTCGATCCTTTCCGCGTTCAATCGGGCTCCGGCAGGCAGCTGCATGGCCATGCCGGATGGGGTGTTGTTGCTGGTGCGCGTGGGGCAGGCGCTGGCGCAGGACAGTAGTGGCGCCTTTGACCTGACCCTCGAGCCGTTGCTCAACCTCTGGGGCTTTGGCCCGCAGGCTCGGGTTGAGCGGGTGCCGAGCGCGCAGCAGTTGGCCGAAGCGCGGCGCCGCACCGGACACGCGCATCTGCATATCGAGGGGCAGCAGCTGTGCAAGGACGTTGACCTGCAGCTGGATCTCAACAGTATTGCGGCTGGCTATACCGTCGACAGGATCGCCGCGCGCTTGCTCGAGCTGGGGGTCAGTAGCTATCTGATCGATGTGACAGGTGAGCTGAAGGCCGCTGGCAAGAAGCCGGATGGTCAGCCTTGGCGCATCGCCATCGAGGCGCCGCGGGATGACCAGCGGGTAGCGCAACGGATTGTGCAGTTGGATGGTTACGGTGTCTCCACCTCGGGTGACTATCGCAACTATTTCGAAGAGAACGGCATCCGCTACTCGCACACCATCGACCCGCAAACCGGGGCGCCGATCCGGCACAAGTTGGCTGCGGTCACCGTGCTGGATCCCTCTACCCTGCGGGCGGATGGGCTGTCTACCTTGCTGATGGTGCTCGGGCCAGAGCGAGGCTTGGCGTATGCTGAACAGAAAGGCATCGCGGCATTTTTCGTGACCCGTGACGGCGAGGGTTTCGTCACACAGAGTACCGCGGCTTTCGAGCAGCTATTCGCTGCAGGAGAAGAGCAATGACTTGGTTAATCGTATTTTTCACCATGTTGCTGGTGGTGTCGTTGATGGCGGTTGGCGTGATCATGGGGCGTAAACCGATTGCCGGTTCCTGTGGTGGCATCGCCAATCTGGGCATTGAAAAGGAATGCTCGATCTGTGGCGGTAGCCGCGAGAAGTGCGAGGAGGTCAATAGTGAGTCGGCCTCATCGAGCACCGAGACGCTGGCTTACGACGCGACCAAGCGCTAGGCGCCACCCGCGAGCTAGGACGGGGTAGGCTGCAACAGCAGAGGTATCGATAGCCAGACTGCGTAACTGCAGTGCTGGCCCTGCCGAGGGTGCGCAATAAGCACGCCGGCGTGATCTGAAGGAGTAAACATGGCGGTCTACAACTACGACGTAGTGGTGCTGGGCTCTGGCCCCGCGGGTGAGGGGGCGGCGATGAATGCGGCCAAGGCCGGGCGCAAGGTGGCCGTGGTCGATAGCCGTCGTGAAGTCGGCGGCAACTGCACCCACCTGGGTACCATTCCGTCCAAGGCGCTGCGCCATTCGGTGCGGCAGATCATGCAGTTCAACACCAACCCGATGTTCCGCCAGATTGGCGAGCCGCGTTGGTTCTCCTTTCCCGATGTATTGAAAAGCGCCGAGCGGGTCATCGACAAGCAAGTGTCGTCCCGCACCGGCTACTACGCGCGTAATCGGATTGACCTGTTCTTCGGTACTGGCAGTTTTGCCGATGAGCAAACCGTCGAAGTGGTCTGTCCGAACGGCGTGGTGGAAAAGCTGGTCGCCAAGCAGATCGTCATCGCCACCGGCTCACGCCCGTACCGCCCTGCGGATGTCGACTTCCGCCACCCGCGGGTTTACGAAAGCGACACCATTCTGACCCTCAGTCACACGCCGCGCCGGTTGATCATTTATGGCGCCGGGGTCATCGGTTGCGAGTATGCGTCGATTTTCAGCGGTCTCGGGGTGCTGGTCGACCTGATCGACAACCGTGACCAGCTTTTGAGCTTCCTCGATGCAGAAATCTCCGATGCGCTCAGTTATCACCTGCGCAATAACAACGTTTTGATTCGTCATAACGAGGAATACGAGAGCATCGAAGGCCTGGATAACGGGGTGATTCTGCACCTGAAATCGGGCAAGAAGATCAAGGCAGATGCCTTGCTCTGGTGCAACGGGCGTACCGGCAACACCGACAAGTTGGGTCTGGAAAACATCGGCATTCAGGTCAATGGCCGGGGTCAGGTCGAAGTCGACCAGAACTATCGCACCGACGTTTCGAACATCTTCGCCGCCGGCGATGTGATCGGCTGGCCGAGCCTGGCCAGTGCAGCCTATGACCAGGGGCGTTCCGCGGCGGGTAACATCGTCGAGAACGACAGCTGGCGCTTCGTCGATGACGTGCCGACCGGGATCTACACCATTCCGGAGATCAGCTCGATCGGCAAGAACGAGCGTGAGCTGACCCAGGCGAAGATTCCTTATGAAGTGGGCAAGGCATTCTTCAAGAGCATGGCGCGCGCGCAGATTTCCCATGAGCCGGTGGGCATGCTGAAAATTCTGTTCCACCGCGAAACGCTGGAGGTTCTGGGGGTGCACTGCTTTGGCTACCAGGCCTCGGAGATTGTGCATATCGGTCAGGCGATCATGAACCAGAAGGGCGAGGCGAATAGCATCAAGTATTTCGTCAACACCACCTTCAACTACCCAACCATGGCGGAAGCCTATCGGGTGGCGGCGTTCGACGGCCTCAATCGGCTTTTTTGAGCGGCTCCGACCGGTGGCCTGAGCCGGTCGGGGAGGACCCCTTCAGCGACTCCCGGGCGTGGCGCTGGCCAAATCGGGAGAGTTTCTGACCAGGCTGCACATAACAAAACCGGTCCTGGTGACCGGTTTTTTTGTAGGCGGTTGGTTTCGATGCATTGACTCAGCGTGCCAGGGTCGCTGCCGCCAGGCCTGGGAAGTCGGTAATCAGGCTGTCAACGCCGAAATCCGCGAGTCGTTGCATCAGCGCCGGCTCGTTGACTGTCCAGACCGAGACATGCAGTCCGGATTTCTGTGCTTTGAGCAAGCGCTCCGGGGTGCACAGCGTCCAGTTCAGCGCGAGCAATTGGCATTCATAATGGCGGGCAACTTTCAGGGGGTCGAGCCAGGCATATTCCGCAACCAGCCCGCGCGACAGTTGTGGCGTCAGCTGCTTGAGTGCAGTCAGCACTGCTCGCGAGCTAGAGGTGACGGTGACCTTGTCAGTCAAGCCGTAGCGTTCGCTCAGCTCGGCAATCGCCGTGACGGTGCGTGCCGCGCGGACTTTCGAGGCGCTTTTGACTTCCAGCTGCCAATGCTCGAAATCGCAGGTTTCGAAGAGTTCTGCCAGGCGCGGGATGGGGCAGGGCTGCACCCAGTTCGGACCGCTCTTACGCGCGTCATAAGTGACCAGTTCGGCGGCGTCGTGCTCGACCACCTTGCCGCGGTGGCCGGTGGTGCGTTTCAGCGTCGGATCGTGAATCACCATCAACTCGCTGTCGCGCGACAGGTGCAGGTCCAGCTCGCAACGACGCACGCCGTGCTCCAGGCATTTCTGGAAGCTGGCCAGGGTATTTTCCGGTGCTTCGCCTTTGGCCCCGCGATGGCCATAGATCAGGGTCATGGTTGTTCCTTCACCGGCATGGCAGTACGCGGCTGATGGTGGCGCACACTGTCGATTACATGGTCGTACTCGAAGTACACGCTGAACTCGCGGTAATCCCAGCGGGTGATGGGCGGCTGGCCGATCGTCGGGTGTTCTTCGTCGGCCAGACCGAAGCGTTCCAGCACCGCGCGGCGTGATTCGCCACGCTGGGGTAACTGGAGGGACGCGGCACCTTGCTCGCCGAGGGGGATTTGCAACGACTCTGCGCTAGCGGTCAGCGGTAGCCATAAGAGCATGAACAGGGCAGGCAGACGTGGCATATGGGCTCTCATCCAGAGGGGTAGGGGTGTTCGCGGGCCTGGCGGCGTTCCAGTGCCTGCTTTTGTAGGATATGTCGGGCCAGTAACTGGCGCTGTGCGTCGGTCAACGCTTCGAACTCTGTACCAATTTCGAATTGTTCGTCGGCGAGGGGGCGGCAATGGATTACCTTGGCCCTTAGCAACAGCCCCAGCGCCTGTGGCATCAGAACGATCTTGATCGCCAGGTGGCTGTCGACGGCGATGCTGTGTGGGCTGTTGAAGCTGACGCCGCCTTCGGACAGCGTGACCTGCTTGGGTGAGCCAATATCACGCATCAGGCTCAGCGCCACGGCTTGGCCGAGCAGGTCGATACGTTTATTGACGACTTTCAGGTAGTTGGCCAGGGTGCGATCGCGTTCGCTGATATGCCGCAGCAAATGCTGCGACTCGAAGTCCATCAGGTGCAGCTCGCTGAGCAGGTTAAACAGCGGAGAACTGTCGTGAAGCTCGTCACTGGCCAGTGCGTCGGCACCGGACAGGGGGGTGAATTCCAGTGCGATCGTGTCGTCGATACGATAGTATTCGCGGCGATCATCTTCATCTTGAGTCGGCATGGCGAACCCATGGCAGCAGTGGTGGTCTGAGTGTAAAGCTGCTTGCCTAGCCCCGCCACAAGGACGTTCCTCTTTCCCGCGAATCAGCCTCCGCCATGTTCAAACCCTTGTTCGTATTTATTGGTACGCGCTACACGCGCGCCAAACGCCGCAACCATTTCGTCTCCTTCATTTCCCTGACCTCGATGATCGGTCTGGCACTCGGTGTGCTGGTGATGATCGTGGTGCTGTCGGTGATGAACGGCTTCGATCATGAGATGCGTACCCGTGTGCTCGGCATGGTGCCGCATGCCACAGTAGAAAGCGCTACGCCGGTTGCTGACTGGCGCAAGCTGGCCGATACCGCCCTGCAGCATCCGCAGGTGTTGGCGGTGGCACCGTTCAGCCAGATGCAGGGCCTGCTCACGCATGAGGGCAAGGTGCAGAAGGTGCTGATCAATGCGATCGATCCGCAGGAAGAGGCGAAGGTCTCGATCATTGGCGATTTCTTCCAGCAAGGGCGCCTGCAAGACCTCGAGCCGGGTGGGTTCGGCATGGTGATCGGCGATAAGGCCGCCGCCAAGCTGGGGGTTGGTCTCGGCGACAAGCTCACCTTCGTCGCCCCGGAAGTGACGGTGACGCCCGCCGGGATGTTCCCCAGGCTCAAGCGCTTCACCGTGGTCGGCATCTTTCATGTTGGCGCAGGCGAGATCGACGGCTACCTGGCCTTGACCCATGTGCAAGACCTGGCCCGCCTGCAGCGCTGGCAGGCCGAGCAAGTGCAGGGGATACGGCTGAAATTCGCCGACCTCTTCCAAGCACCCAGAACCGCCTGGGAGTTAGCGAAAAGCCTCGGCGATGGCGATTTTTATGCGCGTGACTGGACGCGCACCCACGGCAACCTGTATCAGGCGATTCGCATGGAGAAGGCCATCATCGGTCTGCTCCTGTTGCTGATCGTTGCAGTGGCCGCCTTCAACATCATCTCGACCCTGGTCATGGTGGTTACCGACAAGAAAGGCGACATCGCCATTTTGCGCACCCTGGGTGCGACGCCGGGGCAGATCATGGCGATCTTCATGGTCCAGGGCACCGTGATCGGGGTGTTCGGCACGGCGCTCGGCGCGCTCCTGGGGATCGGCGCGGCGCTTAATGTCAGCGCCGGTATCGCCGCCCTGGAGCGAGCGCTGGGCATGAAATTTCTCAACGCCGATGTGTATTTCATCGATTACCTGCCTTCCCAGCTGTTGCTGGAGGATGTGCTGCTGGTGTGCGGCGCGGCCTTGGTTCTAAGTTTTCTCGCGACCCTTTATCCGGCTTGGCGTGCGGCGCGCACTCAGCCTGCGGAGGCACTGCGTTATGAATAATCAAGTTATGGGTGACCTAGTGAAGCAGGATCAGGCCGTTCTGAGTTGTCGCAACCTCGGCAAGTGCTATGAAGAAGGCCCGCAATCGGTGGTGGTGCTGGATGGCTTGACGCTTGAACTGCACCCTGGCGAGCGGATCGCGATTGTCGGCAGTTCGGGCTCAGGCAAGAGCACCTTGCTGAACATGCTCGGCGGCCTGGATACGCCCACTACGGGCAGCGTCTGGCTGGCCGGTGAAGAGCTGTCGGCGCTGAATGAAAAGCAACGCGGTTTGCTGCGCAATCGGGCCCTGGGCTTCGTTTACCAGTTTCATCACCTGTTGCCGGAGTTCAGCGCCTTGGAGAACGTCTGCATGCCCTTGCTGATCGGCCGTACGGCGATTGCCGAGGCGCGCCAGCGGGCCACGCAGTTGCTCGAGCGCGTCGGTCTTGGCCATCGCCTGGCGCACAAGCCGGCGGAGCTGTCCGGCGGCGAGCGCCAGCGTGTCGCGATTGCCCGGGCGCTGGTCAATCGACCCGGCTTGGTAATGTTGGATGAACCAACCGGCAACCTCGATCACCACACCGCACAGGGCATTCAGGACTTGATGAAGGAGCTGAGCAGTTCGTCGCAGACCGCCTTTCTGGTGGTCACCCACGACATGCAACTGGCCCAGCAGATGGACCGGGTGTTGCGCCTGGAAGATGGCAAGTTGGTGGCCGCCTGATGTTCCGCCCTCTGAGTATCTTTATCGGTACCCGCTATACCCGGGCGAAACGGCGTAATCATTTCATCTCCTTTATTTCGCTGACCTCGATGATCGGCCTCGCCTTGGGCGTCTTGGCGATGATCGTGGTGCTGTCGGTGATGAATGGCTTTCAGAAGGAAATGAGCGCGCGGATCCTCGGCATGGTGCCGCATGCCAGTATCGCCGGCGTGCAACCGCTGGATGATTGGTCGGCGGTGGCGGCTGCCGCCAGGAAAAACCCGCAAGTGCTGGCTGCGGTGCCGTTTGCCGAGCTGGAGGGCATGCTCTCCTACCGGGGTGCGATGCAGCCGATTCAGCTGCACGGCATCGATCCCGAGTTGGAGCCGAAGGTCTCGATTATTGGCGATCACATGGTGCAGGGGCGCCTGGCGGACCTGCAGGCGGGTGAGTTCGGCGTGGTGATTGGCGAGATCACCGCGCGACGCTTTCAACTGAAAGTAGGCGACAAGCTGGCCTTGATCGTGCCGGAAGTCAGCTCGGTGCCCGGCGGCATCACCCCGCGCATGCAGCGGATCAATGTGGTCGGGATTTTCAAGGTCGGTGCCGAGCTGGACAGTTCGCTGGCGTTGATCAATGTCGCCGATGCCGCGCAGATTCAACGCATGCAGCCGGGGCAGGTGCAGGGCGTACGCCTGAAGTTGCAAGACCTTTACCAGGCGCCGCAGGTGTCGGCCGCCGTGGTCGCGGAGCTGGGCGCAGGCTACCGCGCCAGTGACTGGACCTTGAGCCAGGGCAGTCTGTTCAGTGCGATGAAGATGGAAAAGACCATGATCGGCCTGTTGCTGTTGTTGATCGTGGCGGTGGCGGCATTCAACATCATTGCCACCTTGATCATGGTGGTGGCCGATAAAGGCGCCGATATCGCCATTCTGCGCACCCTGGGTGCGACGCCCCGGCAGATCATGGGAGTTTTCATGGTTCAGGGCACGGTGATAGGCGTGATCGGTACGCTGATCGGTGGCGTGCTGGGTGTACTGGCGGCATTGAATGTCAGTCAGCTGGTCGGTTGGCTGGAGCGCTCGATCGGCCAGCAGGTGCTCAGCTCTGATGTGTACTTCATCAACAACTTGCCATCGGACTTGCAGGTCCCGGATGTGCTGCTGATCTGCACGGCGGCCCTGGTCTTGAGCTTTCTCGCCACGCTGTACCCTTCCTGGCGTGCATCGCGCATCCAGCCCGCCGAGGCCTTGCGCTACGAGTGAGCTAGTCTCTCTCCAAGAAAAAGCCGTTACTCAGTAACGGCTTTTTCGTCTCAATCCTTGTTGGCGCGATTACGGCGCGCTTCCTGGCGCTTGCGCCAGTTATGCCGCACCCACCAGTGCCAGTAGCTGTTGGTGGCCAGGTAACCCAGCAGCGCGAAGATCAATCCCAGCACCAATGAACCCAGGTAGAGCGGTTGCCAGTGGCTTTGCATGACTTGGCCGACCCAGCTCAGGCTGATGTGCTCGGGCATCATTAAGGGGGGGGTGTTGGTCATCCAGGCACCGAACTTGTAGCTGCAATAAAACACCGGCGGCATGGTGACCGGATTGGTCAGCCAGACCAGACCAATGGAAATCGGTAAATTGGCGCGCGCGGGAATGGCCATGGCGGCGGCGGCGAGCATCTGCAGGGGCATGGGAATCATCGCCCAGAACAGGCCGATGGCCATGGCGCGAGAGACGGAGTGGCGATTGAGGTGCCAGAGATTGGGGTCGTGGATTAGAGTGCCAAGAAACCGCAGGGACTTGCTGTCCTTGATGCGATTCGGGTTGGGCATGTAGCGCTTGAATAAGCGACGCGGCATGGGGGCTCTCTGGCAGGCTAACAGCGTCAATATTATGCACAGATTCATGGCGGTCTGCTTTCACACTTTGTGACAGCAGATAAGCGAATGCAGACCGTTGGCCGTATCGGCGGGGTGCAAGCACAAGGAGTGTGTGGCGATGCGCATAGGGATGTTGGCGCTGGTGGCCGGTATGTTACTGCTGCGATTTTTACCGACGCTGCCGCCAGTCTGGTTGTTATACCTGCTGCCGATAATCGGTCTGCTGTTGTTGCCCTTTCGCAGTTATCCGCTGGCTTTTTTTCTCTTTGGCTTCAGTTGGGCGTGCGTCAGCGCGCAATGGGCGTTGGATGATCGCCTGGATCCGCAGCTGGATGGTCGCACCCTGTGGTTGCAGGGGCGGGTGTCCGGCTTGCCGGAAGTGAGCGATGGCGTTGTGCGTTTTCAATTGCAGCAGGTCACCTCGCGTCGGGCCAAGCTGCCCGAGCGGTTGCGGTTGGCCTGGTATGGCGGGCCCGAGTTGCGCGCCGGTGAAACCTGGCGGCTGGCGGTACGGCTGAAGCGTCCGCGCGGCCTGGTCAATCCGCAAGCCTTCGATTACGAGGCCTGGCTACTGGCGCGGCACATTGGCGCCACCGGCACGGTTCAAACGGGTACCCGGTTGGCTGCCGCGACTGGCCCCGGCGCTTGGCGCGACAGCATGCGCCAACGCATGCTCAATAGTCCGGCGCACGGTCGTGAGGGGGCGCTGGCGGCTTTGGTACTTGGGGATGGTTCGGGGTTGTCGGTGGCCGATTGGCGGGTGCTGCAAGACACCGGCACGGTGCACTTAATGGTGATTTCCGGTCAGCATATCGCCCTCTTGGCTGGGCTGCTGTATGGCCTGATTGCGGGCTTGGCCCGCTTGGGGTGGTGGCCGAAAGCGTGGCCTTGGTTGCCTTGTGCCTGCGTGTTGGCTTTTGCCGGCGCGCTGGGGTACGGGATGCTGGCGGGTTTCGAGGTTCCGGTTCGGCGGGCATGCATGATGGTCGGCCTGGTGCTGCTCTGGCGTTGGCGATTTCGCCACCTGGGCACCGGTTTGCCGTTGCTGGCAGCGTTGGCTGTGGTCTTGCTGTTGGAACCCTTGGCCGGACTACAGCCGGGTTTCTGGCTGTCCTTCGGGGCGGTGGCGCTGCTTATGCTGATTTTCGGTGGCCGTCTGGGCGCCTGGACCTGGTGGCAGACGCTGGGGCGGGCGCAATGGGCGATGGCTGTGGGATTGTTGCCGCTACTGTTGGCGCTGGGATTACCTGTTAGCGCCAGTGGGCCAGTCGCCAATTTGATTGCGGTGCCCTGGGTTGGCTTGACGGTTGTACCTCTGGCGTTGTTGGGAACCCTGCTATTGCCGTTGTTTGGTGTGGGTGAGGCACTGTTATGGGTGGCTGGCGGGCTGCTCGATCTGCTGTTCATGCTGTTGGCGCAGATCGCCGACTGGTTGCCGGCCTGGCAGCCCAGCGTGTTGCCGCTGTGGTCCTGGTTGTTGTGTGCGCTGGGTGCTGTGCTGCTGTTATTGCCAGCAGGCGTGCCACTGCGCAGCCTGGGCTGGCTTTTATTGCTTGCGCTGTTTTACACCCCGCAACAACGCCCGGCACTTGGTCAGGCCGAAGTGTGGGTGCTGGATGTCGGGCAGGGGCTGGCGGTATTGCTGCGTACCCATGGGCATACGCTGTTATATGACGCGGGGCCGCGCTTCGGCGATTTTGATATCGGCGAACGAGTGGTGCTGCCGAGCTTACGCGGTCTGGATGAGCGCCGACTTGATCTGCTGCTGATCAGTCATGCCGACAATGATCACGCAGGCGGTGCTCGCGCGGTTCAGCGGGGCATGGCGATCGAGCGAGTGGTCAGTGGTGAGCCTGCCGCGTTACCCGCTGCGCTGCAGGCGCAAGCCTGTGAGGCAGGGCGAAGCTGGCAGTGGGATGGGGTGCGTTTCAGCACCTGGCGCTGGTCGGAGGCGAGTAATGCGAATCAGGCCTCCTGTGTCTTGCTGATTGAAGCCGCTGGTGAGCGCATGCTGTTGACCGGCGATATCGATAGCCGTGCCGAGCGCGCGTTGCTTGAGAGCGGACTGGATGTGCGCGCCGACTGGCTGTTGGCGCCGCATCATGGCAGTCGCAGCTCGTCCTCGCCGGCATTTGTGCAGGCGGTCGCGCCGCGTGCGGTGCTGATCTCGCGTGGGCAGCACAACAACTTCGGTCATCCGCATCCCACGGTGCTCGCTCGCTATGAGGGCGTCTCCGCAAAAATCTATGACACGGTTGAGCAGGGTGCGCTGCATGTGCAGTTGGGCGCCTTTGCCGCGGGCCGGGGATTGCGTCAGCACGCGCGATTCTGGCGGGAAAAATGAGAACGGCGACGGTCGGCGCTGAGGTGACCCTATGCTAGAGTGGCGCCACTTTTCCAAAGGGGATTTGCCACCGTGTGGGAACTGGTCAAAGCTGGCGGCTGGATGATGCTGCCGATCATACTGTGCTCTATCGCTGCGGCCGGCATCATTGCCGAGCGCTTGTGGACTCTGCGGCCGAGCCGCATCACACCGCCTCACCTGCTCGGTCAGGTGTGGCGCTGGATCAAAGACAAAAAGCTCAATAACCAAAAGCTTAAAGAGTTACGTGCCGATTCCCCGCTCGGGCAGATTCTGGCCGCCGGTCTGGCCAACTCCAAACACGGTCGCGAGATCATGAAGGAGTGCATCGAGGAGGCCGCTGCACGGGTCATTCACGAGCTGGAACGCTACCTGAATGCGCTCGGCACTATCGCCGGTATCGCCCCGCTGCTCGGCTTGCTGGGTACCGTGCTGGGCATGATCGAAATCTTCAGTTCCTTTATGGGTTCAGGGATGGCCAATGCTCCGCTGCTCGCCGCGGGTATCGCCAAGGCCTTGATTACCACCGCGGCCGGTCTGATGGTGGCGATTCCAGCGCTGTTCTTCCACCGTTACCTGCAGCGTCGGGTCGATGAGCTGGTGGTAGGCATGGAGCAGGAAGCGATCAAGCTGGTGGAGGTGGTGCAGGGTGATCGTGACGTCGACCTGGGAGAGGGCAAGGCGTGAAGTTTCGACGCAAACCGCGGGAAAATGTCGAGATCAACCTGGCTTCCTTGATCGACGTGGTGTTTATCCTGCTGCTGTTTTTCGTGGTCACCACCACCTTCACCCGCGAGACTCAGCTCAAGGTCGACCTGCCAGAAGCCGCTAGTGGCACGCCGCCGGAACAGACCGAGCTGAAGCAACTGGAGGTGCTGATCGCCGCCGATGGCAGTTACTCGCTGAACGGCCGGCAATTGCTGAAAAGTAGCCTGGACAGTTTGATCGCCGCGCTGCAAAAAGAATCGGAGGGCGACAACAGCCTGCCGTTGACCATCAGTGCCGACGCCAAGACGCCACACCAGGCGGTGATCACGGCCATGGATGCAGCAGGCAAACTGGGCTTTGCTCACCTGCGCATTACCACGGTCGAGGCGCAGGCTGCGCCTTGATGGCCTCTCGTTGATGGCATCGTTGGCCGAACGTCTGCTATCCGCCTGGTACGCCGGTCATCCGGCGCTCAACCTGTTGCGCCCGCTGGAACTGCTCTACCGTCGAGTCGTGCGGCGCAAACGTGCGCGTTTCCTGGCGGGCGAGGGGGATATTTACCGTGCCCCGGTTCCGCTGCTGGTGGTCGGAAATATCACCGTCGGCGGCACCGGTAAAACCCCGCTGATTCTCTGGTTGATCGAGCATTGCCAGCGCCGAGGCCTCAAGGTCGGGGTGGTCAGTCGTGGTTACGGTGCTGCGCCGCCACAGTTGCCCTGGCGGGTACAGGCCGATCAGGTCGCCAGCGTGGCTGGTGATGAGCCGTTGCTGATCGTGCAGCGCAGTGGCGTGCCGCTGATGATCGATCCGGACCGTGGCCGCGCAGTGCGTGGGTTACTCGAAGCAGAACCCCTGGACTTGATCCTCAGTGACGATGGCCTGCAGCACTACCGTCTGGCTCGTGATCTGGAACTGGTGTTGATCGACGCGGCGCGCGGTCTGGGCAATCGGCGCTGCCTGCCGGCTGGGCCGCTACGTGAGCCGGTCGAGCGTCTGCACAGTGTCGATGCGTTGCTCTACAACGGCGCCGCCAGCGATCCAGAAGGCGGCTATGCCTTCAGCCTGCGGCCCCGCGTGCTGGTCAATCTGCGCAGCGGCGAGCAGCGCCCGCTGACGCATTTTCCAGCGCAACAACGCCTACATGCCGTGGCGGGCATCGGTAACCCGCAGCGTTTCTTCAATACGCTGGAGGCGCTAAACTGGCGAGCGATTCCCCATGCTTTTACCGACCATGCGCAGTACAGCCCTGAACTGCTGGATTTCAGTCCGGCGCATCCTGTGCTGATGACGGAGAAAGATGCGGTGAAGTGCCGAGCGTTTGCCGCTGATGACTGGTGGTACCTGGCGGTAGATGCCGAGCCTTCTGTGGCTTTTATCACCTGGTTCGATGGGCAGCTGACCCGCTTGCTGTCGCTCGCCGATTAATCCTGCATGGCGTTGTGCACCTAGTGTCGGCCGATGCAATCGTTTTCCTTCAAGGATTTCCCATGGACCCGAAACTACTCGATATCTTGGCCTGCCCACTGTGCAAGGGGCCGTTGAAGCTTGCCGCCGATAAATCCGAGCTGATCTGCAAGGCCGATGCCCTGGCTTTTCCGGTGCGTGACGACATTCCGGTGATGCTGGAAAGCGAAGCGCGTACCCTCAACGTCGACGAGCGCCTGGATAAGTAAATGAGCACAGCGTTTACTGTGGTGATTCCTGCGCGTTTCGCCTCCAGTCGCCTGCCGGGCAAGCCTCTGCAGGAGATTGCCGGCAAACCGATGATCCAGCGCGTCTGGGAGCAGGCGTGCAAGAGCAGCGCGCAGCGGGTGGTGGTGGCGACCGACGATGCGCGGATTGTCGAGGCGTGTCGGGCCTTTGGCGCCGAGGTGCAGTTAACTCGCGCCGAGCATAATTCCGGTACCGATCGCCTCGCCGAAGTTGCCACTGCGCTGGGGTTGGCCGCCGACGCCATCGTGGTCAACGTGCAGGGAGACGAACCGCTGATCCCTCCCGCGATTATCGATCAGGTGGCGGCCAATCTGGCCGCTCACCCCGAGGCGGCGATAGCCACCCTGGCCGAGCCGATCGAGGAGGCCGCTGCGCTGTTCAATCCGAATGTGGTCAAGGTGTCGACGGACCTCAATGGTCTGGCACTGACCTTCAGTCGTGCGCCCTTACCCTGGGCGCGCGATGCGTTTGCCGGCAACCGCGAGCAGCTACCGCACGGTGTGCCCTATCGTCGGCACATCGGTATCTACGCCTATCGCACACAGTTTCTGCATGATTTCGTCGCCTGGGGCCCTTGCTGTCTGGAGGATACCGAGTGTCTGGAGCAACTGCGTGCTCTGTGGCACGGCGTGCGTATCCATGTGGCTGACGCGCTGCAAGCGCCGCCGGCGGGCGTCGATACGGCGGAAGATCTCGAGCGCGTGCGCCGACTCTTGGGGGCTTGATGCGGGTTTTGTTTGTCTGTCTGGGCAATATCTGCCGCTCGCCCACTGCCGAAGGCGTGTTGCGCCACAAGTTGCGTGAGGCGGGCCTGGCCGATCGTATTGAGGTCGATTCTGCCGGTACGGGTGACTGGCATGTCGGCAAGGCGCCGG
The DNA here is from genome assembly GCF_007993865.1 of Pseudomonas sp. SJZ079. Classification (GTDB taxonomy): domain Bacteria; phylum Pseudomonadota; class Gammaproteobacteria; order Pseudomonadales; family Pseudomonadaceae; genus Aquipseudomonas. The sequence continues at coordinate 138,826 of NZ_VIUH01000005.1, forward strand.
ATGTCCGCACTCGGCAGGCGGCGCAGCAGCGCGGCTATGATCTCGCGACCTTGCGTGGGCGCCAGGTGTCGATGAGCGACTTCGCCCGATTCGATCTGATTCTGGCTATGGATAACAGCAACCTGAGTCATCTCCTCAGTCTGCGCCCCGGCAACAGCTCGGCCGAGCTCGATCTATTCCTGCGTCGCTATCAATTGGCCGTGGACGAAGTGCCCGACCCTTATTATGGCGGCGAGCAGGGCTTCGAGCGGGTGCTGGATCTGATTGAACAGGCCAGTGATGCATTGCTGGTCGAGCTGAAGGGGCGTCTATGAGTTTGTCTGTGCAGGAGCGAGTCTCGCTCAAGGCGCATAACAGTTTCGCGGTTGAGGTCTATGCGCGTGAGTTTGCTGAGGCGCATAACGATGATCAGGTGCGCGAGGCGCTGGCCTATGCGGCGGGCAAGCGCTTGCCAGTATTACTGCTTGGGGGTGGCAGCAACCTGCTGTTGACCGCCTATGTCGAGGCGTTGGTGCTGCGCATGGTCAGTCGCGGTATTCGTGTGTTGCACGACGACGGCGAACGGGTGCTGGTCGAGTCGGAGGCCGGCGAGTCCTGGCACCCTTTCGTGCAGTGGACGTTGCAGCACGGCTTGGTCGGGCTGGAAAACCTCAGCCTGATCCCGGGTACGGTCGGTGCCGCACCGATGCAGAATATCGGCGCCTACGGCGTCGAGTTGAAGGACGTGTTCGCCGGGTTGACGGCGCTGGATCGGCGGACCGGTGAGCTGCGTGAATTTACCCTGAGCGACTGCGCCTTCGCCTATCGCGACAGTCTGTTCAAGCGCGAGCCAGAATGCTGGGTGATTTTGCGGGTGCGCTTTGCCTTGAGTCGCACGGCGCCTCTGCATCTGGACTACGGTCCTGTGCGTCAGCGATTGAATGAGCAGGGCATTGATGCGCCGACTGCGGTCGATGTCAGTCGAGCGATCTGTGACATTCGCAATGAGAAGCTGCCGGATCCGGCCGTGCTGGGTAATGCCGGCAGCTTTTTCAAGAACCCCCAAGTGTCGGCCGAACTGGCACAGCGCCTGGGTCGCGAGTATCCGGGCTTGGTAGCCTACCCGCAAGCGGATGGGCGAGTGAAGTTGGCGGCGGGTTGGTTGATCGAGCGGGCGGGCTGGAAGGGTTTTCGCGAGGGTGATGCCGGTGTGCACCGCCTGCAAGCCTTGGTTCTGGTCAACTATGGTCAGGCCACGGGATCGCAGCTGTTGGCGCTGGCGCGGCGTATTCAGGCGGATATTGCTCAGCGTTTTGCGCTTGAGTTGGAGATTGAGCCTAACGTGCTCTGAGCTCTAGCGGCTTGGTGGTCGGCCCGTTGAGAGACACCACAAAGGAAAAGGGGATGCCGAAGCATCCCCTTTTTTATGCCGCTGAATCGCTTCAGGCGTGGGGTTTAACCGCGCGCTCAGTCTCTTGCTCTTCAGTTCCAGTTTCAGCTTCAGTTTCGCTGGTGGCTGTGCTGTCTGGTTCGGCAGCCGGGTTGGCTGGCGCCTCAGTTGCAGCCTGAGCTTTAGGCTCTGCCGATGCGCTGTTGTCGTCAGCCGCTCTGCTTTCCGCTAGGGGTTCGGCAACGGCTTCAGCTTGGGCTTCCTCGGCCTGTGGCGCTGGCGCTTCGGCTGCTTCGCGGGCCAGGCGCTCGGCTTCACGCTTGCGTCGACGCACTTCGCGAGGGTCGTTCGGTGCACGCCCGCCAGCAGTCACTACCACTGGCGCTGCTTCGGCTGCGCTTACAGCGCCTTCGGCAGGTTCTGCTGCAGGGGTGTCGACGCTCGTTTCGGCCTCAACTTCGCGGGCGATCTCTGCCGGCGCTGGTTCAGCCTCTACTGCGCTTTCGGTTGCTTGAGCTGCGGCGGTGTCAGTCGCAGGCGGCGCTTCGACTTCGCTGGCCTGGGCCTCTTTCACGTCGACAGCTACTTCGGCAGTTTCATTGCTGGCGATGCTGACTGGCTCGGCTGCAGCCGCTTCAAGCGTGGGCTTGGCAACTGTTTCCTCGGTTGTCTGCTCGGTCACTGCCGGCTCAGCAGTCGCTTCTTCAGTAGTCGCGAGCGCGACGGCGGCAACGGTGGGTGCAGCCGCTGTTTGAGCCGGGGCCTCGCTACCGCCTTCGCTGCCTTCTTCGGCGCTTTCGATCAGATTGCCATTGGCATCACGCTGACGCTCGCGGCGGTTGCTGCGACGACGCTGACCACGTGAACGGCGGCGAGGGCGTTCGCCTTCGGCGCTATCCTGTTCCTCGTCCTGCAGTTGCTCCTCGGTTGGCAGTGCTTCTTCTGCTTCTGCTTCTACTTTAGGCGCTTGTTCGCTGCGAGGCTGGCGCTCTTCACGCGGTGGGCGCGGCTGGCGCGGCTCACGTTGCGGGCGTTCGGCGAGAGTCTCCTCGCTAGCAGTTTCAGGTGCGTCCAAGGGGGCACGCAGCTCGCGCGTTTGACGCTCTTCGCGTGGTTTGCGATCGCGGCCTTCGCGCGGCTCACGTGGTGGGCGTGCCTGGCGGACTTCCTGTGGCTCGCGAACTTCTACGTTTTCACGTGGTTGACGCTCTTCACGCGGGGCGCGCGGTTGACGCTCCTCGCGTGGCGCGCGTTCTTCGCGAGGCTTGCGCTCTTCGTCACGACGACCGCCGCGGCTGCGATTCTGCTGGCGGCCACTACGGCGCTCATCGCTGCGCTGTGGGCGCTCGCTGGTTTTTTTCTCTACAACTGTTGCAGGCTTTTCTTCTTCCTTGCCGGCAAACAGGCTGACCAGCGATTTCACCAGGCCTTTGAACAGGCTAGGCTCGGTCGCAGGTTTTTGCGGCTCGACGGCCTGCTCGACCGGGGTCGGCGCTGCGGTGCGCTGCGGTGCGGTCTTGATTGCGGCTTCCTGGCGTACCAGGGTGCGGGTGGCGCTGGCCTCAACGACCTCTTCCACTTCAGTGGTGGCGATTTCGTAGCTGGACTGGTTGGTCTGGGCTTCGGGGCTGTCGTCGCGGATGCGTTGAACTTCGAAGTGCGGCGTTTCCAGGTGATCGTTCGGCAGGATCACGATGCGCGCACGGGTGCGCAGCTCGATTTTAGTAATCGAGTTGCGCTTTTCGTTGAGCAGGAACGCGGCGACTGGGATTGGCACCTGGGCGCGAACCTCGGCGGTGCGATCCTTCAGGGCTTCTTCTTCGATCAGGCGCAGGATCGCCAGCGACAGCGATTCGACATCACGAATGATGCCTTGGCCATTGCAGCGTGGGCAGACGATACCGCTGCTTTCGCCGAGGGAGGGGCGCAGACGCTGACGGGACATTTCCAGCAGGCCGAAGCGCGAGATGCGTCCAACTTGCACGCGGGCGCGGTCGGCTTCGAGGCTTTCGCGAACTTTTTCTTCCACGGCGCGCTGATTTTTCGCCGGGGTCATGTCGATAAAGTCGATGACGATCAGGCCGCCGATGTCGCGCAGGCGCAACTGACGGGCAATTTCTTCGGCGGCTTCGAGGTTGGTCTGCAGGGCAGTTTCCTCGATGTCGCTGCCTTTGGTCGCGCGGGCCGAGTTGATGTCGATCGACACCAAGGCTTCAGTCGGGTCGATAAAGATCGAGCCGCCGGAAGGCAGTTTGACTTCGCGCTGGAAGGCGGTTTCGATCTGGCTTTCGATCTGGAAGCGGTTGAACAGCGGAACGCTGTCCTCGTAGAGTTTGATCTTGCTGGCGTACTGCGGCATCACTTGGCGGATGAAGCTCAGGGCTTCTTCTTGCGCTTCGACGCTGTCGACCAGTACTTCGCCGATGTCCTGGCGCAGGTAGTCGCGGATCGCGCGAATGATGACGTTGCTTTCCTGGTAGATCAGGAAGGGTGCAGCGCGATCCAGTGAGGCTTCTTTAATGGCGCCCCACAGTTGCAGCAGGTAATCGAGGTCCCACTGCATTTCTTCGCTGGAGCGGCCGAGGCCGGCGGTGCGTACGATCAGGCCCATGTCGACCGGGGCGTTGAGGCCGTTCAGCGCTTCACGCAGCTCGTTACGCTCTTCGCCTTCAATGCGGCGTGAGATGCCACCGGCGCGCGGGTTGTTCGGCATCAGTACCAGGTAGCGGCCGGCCAGGCTGATGAAGGTGGTCAGGGCTGCGCCCTTGTTGCCACGTTCTTCTTTCTCGACCTGAACGATGACTTCCTGGCCTTCTTTCAGCACGTCCTTGATATTGACGCGCCCTTCGGGAGCCTTGCTGAAGTACTCGCGGGAGATTTCTTTGAGGGGAAGGAAACCGTGACGCTCTGAGCCGAAGTCGACAAAGGCCGCTTCGAGGCTAGGCTCGACGCGAGTGATACGGCCTTTATAGATGTTGGCCTTTTTCTGCTCGCGGGCGCCCGATTCGATGTCCAGGTCGTACAGGCGTTGGCCATCGACCAGAGCAACGCGCAACTCTTCGGGTTGAGTTGCGTTAATCAGCATTCTTTTCATGTAGTACCGTCGGTTTCCGGTGCTTCCGGAAGCGGCGTTCGGCACACACGACTCTCAGGGTCGGTGTCAGGCGCGTCAGAAACGGTCGTAAGGCGTTTCAGTGTCAAGCGACGGTCAGCCAGTTGGACTGGGCCGCGACGGACGTCTCCTGCTCGCTGTGGTGACAGAAAGCACTAAGTCAGGAGGAGGAATCAATTGCTGGTAGCGGACGAGATAAAGCGTCTTGGTAAAGCTAATTGCTACGCAGACCAGCAGTTGTACATCTCCACCCTACACGTATCGCTGAAAATCTTGTGCCGCTCGCAGAATCCGTAGCGGGTTGGCATTTACCGCAACCGTCCAATGGGGATGGCTGCGCATCTATGTGTTAAGGCTTTATTTCCGAACTCTTCGAGGGACCTTCGCGGCCTTTCTATCTCTGAAGAACCCGTCGGACGGCCCCGCGTCCTGAATGGGTTGCGTTGGTTGGGGATGGCAGTTTTGGCGATCATCCGCATACCAGGCCGCTTTTGGCGGCGTTCGCGACTATAGCAGCAATGATTAAGTGCTTCAAATCCATAAAAATTGTTATTATCGCCGGATGACAACTCCTGCCCTTCCAACCTCCGGCGTTCAGCTGCTCGAGGTTGCGCCGGAACTCGCCGGCCAGCGTATCGATAACTTTCTTCGCACTCGACTCAAGGGTGTGCCCAAGACATTGATTTACCGCATTTTGCGCAAAGGCGAAGTGCGCGTGAACAAGGGTCGGATCAAGCCAGAATATAAGTTGCAGGTCGGCGATATCGTTCGCGTACCGCCTTTGCGTCTGGCTGAGCGTGATGAGCCGGCTCCGCTGGCGCGCGGGCTGCTTGAGCGGCTTGAGGCGGCAGTGGTGTATGAGGATAAAACGCTGATTGTGCTGAATAAGCCGGCCGGTATCGCCGTGCATGGCGGCAGTGGTTTGGATTATGGGGTCATCGAGGCGTTTCGCCAGTTGCGTCCAGATGCCAAGGAGCTGGAGTTGGTGCATCGCCTCGATCGCGACACGTCTGGGCTGTTGATGATTGCCAAGAGGCGCAGCATGTTGCGCCATTTGCATGAGGCCCTGCGCGGCGATGGTGTGGACAAGCGGTATATGGCGTTGGTGCGCGGCCACTGGGCAACCGCCAAGAAGCGGGTGAATGCGCCCTTGCAGAAGAGCAATCTGCGCTCGGGGGAGCGCATGGTTGAGGTCAGTGATGAGGGTAAGGAGGCGCTGACTCTGTTTCGCGTGCTGCGCCGTTTCGGCGAGTTCGCCACCCTGGTGGAGGCTAAGCCGGTAACCGGCCGAACTCACCAGATTCGTGTGCATGCCCAGCATGCCGGGCATTGCATTGCGGGTGACAGCAAATACGGCGATGACGACTTCAGTCGCGAGATTCGTGAGTTGGGTGGCAAGCGTCTGTTTCTGCATGCTTATGAGTTGGTGGTGCCCTTGCCGGATGGCGGTGAGCTGCGGTTGGAGGCGCCGGTCGATGAGGTGTGGAAGCGCACGCTGGAGCGGCTGAGTGTCTGATTACCGGCTGCTGATCTTCGATTGGGATGGCACCTTGGTCGATTCAATCGGTCGTATCGTCGAGGCGATGCATTGCGCGGCCGATGCCTGCAGCTTGGTGCGGCGTAGCGATGCACGGGTCAAGGGTATTATCGGGCTTGGCTTGCCCGAGGCGATCCAGAGCTTGTATCCAGATCTCGTCGAGTCGGCATGTGTTGAGCGCTTTCGCTGCAGCTACAGTGAACATTATCTGGCGCTGGAGCAGCAACCTTCGGCCTTGTTTCCAGGGGTTGCCGAAGCGCTGGAGGTGTTTCGCTCGGCGGGTTATCGCTTGGCGGTGGCGACGGGCAAGGGGCGGCATGGATTGCAGCGGGTGCTGGCGGGGCGAGGCTGGTTGAATTATTTCGATACCACTCGCTGCGCAGACGAGACGGCGAGTAAGCCGGATCCGCTTATGCTGGAAGAGATTCTGGCGCATTGCGGCGTTGCGGCGAATCAGGCTCTGATGGTGGGTGATTCATCCTTCGATTTGTTAATGGCGCAACGCGCGGGGATTGACTCCGTGGCGGTCGGCTACGGTGCCATGCCTTTGTCGGCCTTGCGCGAGCATGCGCCTAAGTTGGCGATAGAGAATTTTACCGAATTGCGTACTTGGCTTGAGCAGTGCGCAGATGAGCAACGAGTTGAGGTGGGTGGTTATGGCGGATGAATGGAAAGCATCGGCAGCGGTAGAGGGCGAAGATAAAAGCTGGAAGTTGCTGGAGAAAGCCCTGCTGGCTAGCGTGCAAGAGCAGCGTCGGGCGCGACGCTGGGGGATTTTCTTCAAGTTGCTGATCGTTGTGTATCTGTTTGCGGGGCTTGCGTTGCTTGCCCCGCTGTTCAATCTGCAAAAGGGGGTTGCAGGTAGTGGCAGCCATACTGCGCTGATTGAGGTGCGCGGAATGATCGCCGATCAAGAGGCCGCCAGCGCCGACAACATTGTCGGCAGTCTGCGCGCGGCGTTTGAGGATGCCAATACCAAGGGTGTGATCCTGCGGATCAACAGTCCGGGTGGCAGTCCGGTGCAGTCGGGCTATATCTACGATGAAATTCGCCGGCTGCGTGTGGAGTATCCGGCGATCAAGCTGTATGCGGTGATCAGCGATCTCGGTGCCTCGGGTGCTTATTACATCGCCAGTGCGGCAGACCAGATTTATGCCGACAAGGCCAGTTTAGTCGGGTCTATCGGGGTGACGGCTGCCGGTTTTGGTTTTGTCGGAGTGATGGAGAAGTTGGGGGTCGATCGCCGGGTTTATACCTCGGGTGAGCACAAGGCCTTTCTCGATCCGTTCCAGCCGCCCAAGGAGGAAGAGGCGCGCTTCTGGCAGGGGGTTCTGGAAACCACCCATCGCCAGTTTATCGACAGTGTCAAGCAGGGGCGTGGTGAGCGGTTGAAGGTCGATGGGCACCCTGAGCTGTTTTCGGGGTTGGTGTGGTCGGGGGAGCAGGCCTTGAAGCTCGGTTTGGTCGACGCGTTGGGTAACACCAGTTACGTGGCGCGAGAAGTGATCGGCGAAAAAGAACTGGTTGATTTCACGGTGCAGGAATCGTCGTTTGACCGATTTGCGAAAAAGCTCGGCGCCAGTGTTGCTGAGCATCTGGCCATCTGGATGGGCTTCCAGGGGCCTGTATTGCGCTAGGCCCGTCTAAAGTATGTGGAGGCCCGGCCTTGGTCGGGCTTCTTCATTTATAGGGTGGGTTATCGGAAGGTGTCATGGGATGTCGATGCCGGCGTCGTGCAGCATGTCCACCAAGCGGATCAGGGGCAGGCCGATCAGGCTGTTGCTGTCATCGCCTTCGGTGCGGCGAAACAGGCTGACGCCCAGGCCTTCGGCTTTGAAGCTGCCGGCGCAGTCGTAAGGCTGTTCGGCTTGCAGGTAGCGGGTGATTTGCGCCTCGGATAGTTCGCGGAAATGCACGGTAAAGGGTATGCAGTCGGTCTGGCGGTGCCCACTCTCGCTGTTGAGTAGGCTGAGGCCCGTCAGGAAGGTGACGCTGTTGCCGCTGGCGGCCAGTAGTTGTTCGAGGGCGCGCTCGAATGTGTGGGGCTTGCCGAGGATTTTCCGGTCGAGCACGGCGACTTGGTCTGAGCCGATGATCAAGTGCTTCGGGTGCGTTGCGCTGAGCGCCTGTGCCTTTTCTTCGGCTAGGCGACGAACCAGGCTGTTTGCGTCTTCATCCGGGTGGCGGCTTTCGTCTATTGCGGGGGCGCCCCAGGTGAAGGGGGTGCGCAGGCGCGACAGTAATTCGCGGCGGTAGGGTGAGCTGGATGCGAGTACCAGGGGTAGCATGGCCTTCTCCTTATATAGGATGGCGATTTTAGCGGTCGGTCTGGCTGCTGGACAGGCTGAATTTCCTTTGACAGGGGGTGGTCGCATCCCTAGAATGCGGCGCCTATGTCGAATGGTCCGATTCCACCTCACGTTGATCCGCGCAAATTGGCTGATCGCACTACCACCCTTGAGGGTGTGGTGCCGCTTGCCGATTTAAAGCGACTTTGTGATCCGCTTGCCGATAACCACGGTATGGTGCGTGCGAAGTTTTTCTTCGAGCGCGACGAGCGTAACGCTGTGGTTTTCCATAGTGAGCTCGCGGTTGAGGTCAGTATGGTTTGCCAGCGTTGTCTGGAGCTGGTCGCTCTGCCGATCCAAAGCGCATGTGATTACGCTGTGGTGAAGGAAGGTGCGAATACCCAGTCTGTGCCGAAAGGCTATGACGTACTGGAGTTGGGTGAGGATCCCTTGGATCTGCTGGCGTTGGTTGAGGAGGAGCTGTTGCTCGCCTTGCCCATCATTCCGGCCCATGACCCAAAAGATTGCCAGCAACCGGCCGGCCTCGAAGAGCCCGAGTCGAGTGAGGACGAGGTAACGCGGTCCAACCCGTTCAGTGTATTGGCACAGTTAAAGCGTGACCCAAACGTTTAGGAGTTAATTAGTTATGGCTGTTCAGCAGAACAAAAAATCCCGTTCCGCCCGCGACATGCGTCGTTCGCACGACGCCCTTGAGGGTAACGCTCTGTCCGTTGAGAAGAGCACCGGTGAAGTTCACCTGCGTCACCACGTATCGCCGGAAGGTGTTTACCGTGGTCGCAAAGTGATCGATAAGGGCGCTGACGAGTAATCCTTGTCCGCTCCAATCATCGCGATTGATGCAATGGGTGGGGACTTCGGTCCCCACTGCATTGTTCCGGCCAGTATTGCTTGTCTGGCTGAATACCCCTCGCTGCATCTGGTCCTTGTCGGCCAAGCTCCTCTAATCGAAGATTTGATTGCCCAGAATCCCGGGGTTGATCGTGCGCGTCTGCGTGTCGAACATGCCGGTGAGGTAATCGCTATGGGCGAGCGCCCCGCACAGGCGTTACGCGGTAAGCCGGATTCGTCGATGCGCGTCGCGCTGGAGTTATTGCGTGATGGGCGGGTGCAGGCGTGTATCAGTGCAGGTAATACCGGCGCCTTGATGGCTCTGTCGCGCTATGTGCTGAAAACCCTGCCTGGGGTTGATCGTCCGGCAATGATGGCGGCTATTCCGACGCAGGGCGGTTGCTGTCATTTGCTCGATTTGGGCGCCAATGTCGATTGCAGTGCCGAGCACCTCTATCAGTTTGCTGTGATGGGGTCGGTAGCGGTCGAGGTGTTGGGGGTCGTCAACCCGCGGGTGGCGCTTCTCAATGTCGGTAGCGAAGAGAATAAGGGTAATCAGCAGGTAAAGCTGACTGCCAGTTTGTTGCAGCAGGCCGTTGGTTTGAATTACATCGGCTTTGTCGAGGGTGATGGGCTTTATCGCGGCGAGGCCGATGTGGTGGTGTGCGACGGTTTCGTCGGTAATGTCTTGCTCAAGTCCAGTGAGGGCTTGGCTGCGATGATTTCCGCACGGGTCGAGTCGCTGTTCAAGGGAAGCCTGGCCTCGCGTGTGGTCGGCGCCTTGGCCTTGCCCTTGTTACGCCGTCTGCGGGCTGATCTTGCGCCCGCACAGTACAACGGGGCGAGCTTTCTTGGGCTGCAAGGTATAGTCGTGAAAAGCCATGGTGCAGCGGGTCCAGAGGGTTTCAAAAGCGCAATTCGCCGAACCTTGATGGAGATTAACGAGAATCTACCGCAGCGCCTGCATGGTCGCCTCGAAGATCTCCTGCTCTAGGATGTGACCGCAGTTGGCGGCTCGTCATCCAACTGTCAGTTTGTCGCGCTTGGCTATGTCAGGCGTCAATTTTTACGTCGATAAGACCATTAGAGGCCCGATTACATGTCTGCATCCCTCGCATTCGTCTTTCCTGGCCAAGGTTCGCAGTCTCTGGCGATGCTGGCCGAGCACGGCGCAGAGCAGAAGTCAGTTCTCGACACCTTTGCCGAAGCATCCGAAGCGCTAGGCTATGACCTCTGGGCGCTGACCCAGCAGGGGCCAGAAGATCAGCTTAATCAAACAGATAAAACCCAGCCGGCAATCCTGACTGCATCCATCGCCTTATGGCGTCTGTGGTTGGCCGAGGGTGGCGTACGCCCAGCATTCGTTGCGGGTCATAGCTTGGGTGAGTACTCCGCGTTGGTGGCTGCTGGCAGCCTCGGTTTTGCCGAAGCGGTGAAGTTGGTGGAGTGTCGCGGTCGGTTAATGCAGCAGGCTGTGCCTTCCGGGCAGGGTGGCATGGCGGCAATTCTCGGCCTGGAGGATGCGGATGTGCTTGCGGCTTGTGCCGAGGTTGCGCAGGGTGAGGTCGTGAGTGCGGTGAATTTCAATGCGCCTGGTCAGGTGGTGATTGCTGGTGCCGCTGCCGCTGTGATGCGTGCTATAGACGCCTGTAAGGCGCGTGGTGCCAAGCGGGCCATGCCGTTGCCCGTTAGCGTGCCATCGCACTGCGAGCTGATGCGTCCGGCCGCTGAGCGTTTCACCGAGTTCGTCTCTGCCATTGCCTGGCAGGCACCGCAGATTCCCCTGGTGCAGAACGTCAGTGCGGCGGTGGTGGCCGATCTCGACAGCCTTAAGAATAATTTGCTGGCGCAGTTGTACAGCCCAGTACGTTGGGTTGAGTCGATCGTTTGTTTGGCCGAGCAGGGCGTGACCGATCTGGTCGAGTGTGGCCCAGGCAAGGTTTTGTCGGGGCTGAATAAGCGCTGCGTCAAAGGCATTAATACCCATAATCTGGATACCCTAAACGCTTTCGCCGCCACGCGCGCGGCCTTAGCCTGATTAAGGAGAGGCTTATGAGCCTGCAAGGTAAGGTTGCTCTGGTCACCGGTGCGAGCCGTGGTATTGGTCAGGCGATTGCCCTGGAACTGGGGCGTCAAGGCGCTGTGGTCATCGGGACGGCTACTTCGGCATCGGGTGCAGAGCGCATCGCCGAAACCCTGAAAGCCAATGGCATCGAAGGTGCTGGCCTGGTATTGGACGTTAGCAGTAACGAGTCGGTGGCCAGCACTTTGGAGCACATTCAGCAGCACCTCGGTCAGCCGTTGATCCTGGTCAATAATGCCGGGATCACCCGCGATAACCTGATGTTGCGGATGAAAGATGACGAATGGTTCGATGTCATCAATACCAATCTGAACAGCCTCTATCGCCTGTCCAAAGCGGTATTGCGCGGTATGACCAAGGCGCGCTTCGGGCGCATCATCAACATCGGTTCGGTCGTTGGTGCTATGGGCAACGCCGGTCAGGTGAACTATGCTGCGGCCAAGGCCGGGCTGGAAGGCTTTGGTCGTGCACTGGCGCGAGAAGTCGGTTCGCGGGCTATTACCGTAAACGCCGTGGCACCTGGGTTCATCGACACCGATATGACCCGTGAGTTACCAGAAGCACAGCGTGATGCGTTACGGGCGCAGATTCCATTGGGTCGTTTGGGGCAAGCCGAAGAGATCGCTAAAGTGGTCGCTTTTCTCGCTTCGGATGGCGCAGCCTACGTCACAGGAGCTACTATCCCTGTGAATGGCGGTATGTATATGAGCTGAATGTGACGGGTGCCTTCAGAAAACTGTCATAGATGCTGTCTAAAATCCGTTATAAAGCTGCAACAGGTTTATAGATAGATCGTTGAAGTGTTCCTGGGGGCACCCCAGCATTCAGCTTGAAATGCTAAAAACCCTTTCTATACACTTGGCCGCAGACCAGCTGCCTGGATTTGTCCAATAGGAGTGAAAACAAGGTATGAGCACCATCGAAGAACGCGTCAAGAAAATTGTGGCCGAGCAACTTGGCGTCAAAGAAGACGAAGTAACCAACAGCGCTTCCTTCGTCGAAGACTTGGGTGCCGACTCTCTTGACACCGTTGAGCTGGTGATGGCTCTCGAGGAAGAATTCGAGACCGAGATCCCGGACGAGCAAGCTGAGAAGATCACCTCTGTTCAAGAAGCTATCGATTACGTGACTGCGCACGCGCAATAAGCTAATCGTCGATTCCTGACTCGGAAAAGCCGCACTGCCCTTATCAGGCGTGCGGCTTTTCTTTAGCAGGCCGTTGAAAAACCAGTGCGGGCTTCGCGCGTTGTACGGCGTCGATCCCTGGTTCGGATGCTCATGTACAGTTTGTACGCTGCGCTTTCGTGCCTACTCTGCTTTCGCTCGCTACCTTTTTCAACGGCCCGTTAGGCGCACCTAAGCGTTGTGAAACCGAACAAGAGGAGATTGCTGTGTCGCGTAGACGCGTCGTGGTTACCGGTATGGGCATGTTGTCGCCGCTGGGTAACGATGTGCCGAGTAGCTGGCAGGGCATTTTGGCCGGGCGCAGTGGCATCGGCTTAATTGAACACATGGACCTTTCCGCCTATTCCACCCGTTTTGGTGGTTCGGTGAAGGGGTTTAATGTCGAGGAATATTTGTCGGCCAAAGAAGCGCGCAAGATCGATCTGTTTATTCAATACGGTCTGGCTGCCAGCTTTCAGGCGATGCGACATTCCGGCCTGGAAGTAACCGATGCCAACCGTGAGCGTATTGGCGTGGCCATTGGCTCCGGTATCGGCGGCCTGACTAATATCGAAAACAGCTGCAAATCACTGATCGAGCAAGGGCCGCGACGAATTTCGCCATTCTTCGTGCCAGGTTCGATTATCAATATGATTTCAGGGTTTCTGTCGATCCATCTGGGCGTACAGGGACCGAACTATGCCATTGCGACGGCCTGCACCACTGGTACTCACTGCATTGGTATGGCTGCACGCAATATCGCCTACGGTGAGGCCGATGTGATGTTGGCGGGTGGCGCGGAAATGGCCGCCTGTGGTCTCGGCATCGGCGGCTTTGCGGCTGCCCGTGCACTGTCTACGCGCAACGATGAGCCGGCTAAGGCCAGTCGTCCTTGGGATAAGGGACGCGATGGCTTTGTATTGTCCGATGGCGCCGGCACCCTGGTTCTGGAAGAGTTGGAGCACGCCAAGGCACGCGGCGCGACCATCTATGCTGAGCTGATCGGGTTTGGCATGAGTGGTGATGCGTACCATATGACTTCGCCGCCGGAAGATGGTGGCGGCGCGGCGCGCTGCATGGCCAATGCGCTGCGCGATGCCGGACTGGGTGCCGATCAGGTGCAGTACATCAATGCCCATGGCACTTCGACCCCGGCTGGCGATAAGGCGGAGGTCTCGGCGGTCAAGGCGGTATTCGGTGAGCACGCTTATCGACTCGCGGTCAGCTCGACTAAATCGATGACCGGGCATCTGCTTGGTGCCGCGGGTGCGGTAGAGGCGATCTTCAGTGTGCTGGCCTTGCGTGATCAGGTGGCGCCGCCGACTATTAACCTGGATGAGCCGGACGAGGGCTGCGACCTCGATTTCGTGCCGCATCAGGCCAAGGCCATGCCAATCGACGTAGTGTTGTCCAACTCCTTCGGTTTTGGCGGCACTAATGGCTCGCTGGTGTTCCGCCGGTTCGCCGATTGATGCTGAGCTGGATCGACGGCTGTCCGGCCTCGCTGCTGTCCGTCAGGGACCGTGGCTTGGCCTACGGCGATGGTCTGTTCGAGACCATCGCCGTCAACCGTGGTGCACCTTGCTTGCTGGATCGCCACCTCGCACGCTTGGCCGAAGGCTGTGCGCGCTTGTACATACCGCTTGACCTGATGCAGGTCCGTACCGAATTGCTGGCCTTTAGCAACCAACTGGGCGATGGCGTGGCCAAGTTGATGGTCACCCGAGGCGATGGCTTGCGCGGTTATGCGCCGCCACAGCCATCGGTGCCGCGCCGGCTGCTGCAGGGCAATCCAAAGCCGTCTTATCCCGCGGCGAATGCCGAGCAGGGCGTGCGCGTATTTGCCTGCATGACACGTCTGGCTGAGCAGCCTTTGCTCGCAGGTATGAAGCACCTCAATCGACTGGAACAGGTTCTGGCACGTGGCGAATGGCACGATGCCGAGCATGCCGAGGGCTTGATGCGAGACACCTCGGGGCGGGTGATCGAGGGCGTCTACAGCAACCTCTTTCTGGTTAAAGATGGTCGGTTGTTGACTCCCGATCTATCCCGCTGCGGCGTGGCCGGTGTCATGCGTGCGGAGTTGCAGACGCAGGCCGAGTCGCTTGGCTTGAGCTGCGAGGTGCGGGATATCGGTTATGACGAGCTGTTGGCGGCCGACGAAGTCTTCCTCTGTAATAGTCTCTACGGCGTTTGGCCGGTGCGGGCACTGCAAGGGCGCGACTGGTCGGTGGGCCCGCTGACCCGTAAACTGCAGGTTATTGCCCGCGACCTACTGGATTGCTGATTCGTGATACGCAAAATATTGCTGCTGCTGGAAGGCGGTGTGTTGCTGGCTGGCTTGCTCGTGGTGTTCCTCGCCTGGCAGCAACACTCGGCGCTTGAGCAGCCGCTAAACCTCACTGAAGAACGTTTGCTTGACGTACCGGCCGGGGCCACGCCGGGTGGCGTGCTCAATCGTCTGCAGGCCGAAGGCGTCTTGCACGATGCGTTTTGGTTGCGGCTGTACTGGCGGTTCAACTTGCGTGATCAGCCCCTGCACAGTGGCGAATATCGACTCACTCCCGGGTTCAGGGTGCGTGACATGTTGGCGCTCTGGCGGCGCGGCGAGGTAGTGCAGTACAACCTGACCCTGGTCGAGGGTTGGAGCTTCCGTCAGGTGCGTGCGGCCTTGGCGCGCGAAAGCAAGCTTGAGCTCACCCTGAGTGAACTGGACGATGAGCAGTTGATGGAGCGTTTGGGGCAGCCGGGGGTCAATCCCGAAGGGCGCTTCTTTCCCGATACCTATCGCTTTGTTCGCGGTATGACCGACTTGGATCTGCTCAAGCAAGCCTATGCGCGCCTGGAGCTGGTATTGGCCGAGGAGTGGGAGGCGCGTGCCGATGAGTTGCCATACAAGGAGCCTTACGACGCCTTGATCATGGCCTCGATGATCGAAAAAGAAACCGGTGTATCCGAGGAGCGCGGCGCAATTGCCGGGGTGTTCATACGCCGTCTGCGTATCGGTATGCGCCTGCAGACGGACCCGACGGTGATTTATGGTCTGGGTGAGCGCTACAGAGGCCGGTTGACGCGCGCCCATCTACTCGAAGTGACGCCCTATAACACTTATCAGATCGACGGCATGCCGCCGACACCGATTGCCCTGGTCGGGCGCGAGGCCATTCATGCGGCGCTGCATCCAGTGGCGGGCAGGAGTTTGTATTTCGTCGCCCGTGGCGATGGCAGTCATGTATTTTCCAACTCCCTTGAGGCACACAACCGTGCGGTGCGCGAGTATCAGCTCAATCGTCGTGCGGATTACCGATCCAGCCCCGCCCCGGTACAGCCCAGCAATTAATAAGGACAGCCTGTGAGCGGTTTGTTTATCACCCTGGAAGGCCCGGAAGGCGCCGGCAAGAGCACTAACCGTGACTACCTGGCCGAACGTTTGCGCGAGCGCGGCATCGAGGTGCTGTTGACCCGCGAGCCCGGCGGTACACCGCTGGCGGAACGCGTGCGCGAACTATTATTGGCGCAGAGCGATGAACCGATGGCGGCCGATACCGAGTTGTTATTGGTGTTCGCGGCGCGTGCCCAGCACCTGGCACGGGTAATCGGTCCGGCCTTGGCGCGTGGCTGTGTCGTACTCTGCGATCGTTTTACCGATGCGACCTATGCCTATCAGGGTGGTGGTCGTGGCTTGTCGGAAGAGCGTATTGCGTTACTGGAAAATTTTGTCCAGGGTGAGTTGCGCCCGGACTTGACGCTGGTATTCGATTTGCCGATCGAGGTCGGTCTGGCGCGCGCCGCTGCGCGTGGTCGCTTGGACCGTTTCGAGCAAGAGGGGCGAGAGTTCTTCGAGTCGGTCCGACAGACCTACCTGCGCCGCGCCAGTATCGAGCCTCAGCGTTATCGGATCGTCGACGCCGCGCAGTCGCTCACTCAGGTGCAGCAGGCCTTGGATGGTTTGCTGCCGCACATCGTAGGGCTGAGCCGTGGTTGATGTGTATCCCTGGCAGGCCGCACTCTGGCGGCAATTGGTCGGGCGTACGCAGCACGCTCATGCCTATTTGTTGCATGGCGTGGCGGGTATCGGTAAGCGTGCTTTGGCCGAGCGGTTGATGGCCTATCTGCTCTGCCGGCAACCGACTGATGTGGGGGCATGTGGCCAGTGCAAGGCCTGTCATCTGCTCGCGGCCGGCACCCACCCCGACAACTTCATCCTGCAGCCGGAGGAACCGGACAAGCCAATCAAGGTCGATCAGGTGCGGGAACTGGTCAGTTTCGTGGTGCAGACCGCGCAGTTGGGTGGACGTAAGGTGGTGTTGGTCGAGCCGGCCGAAGCGATGAACCTGAACGCCGCCAATGCCCTGCTGAAAAGCCTGGAAGAGCCCTCCGGCGACACTGTCCTGCTATTGGTTAGCCATCAGCCGAGCCGACTGCTGCCTACGGTAAGGAGCCGTTGTGTGCAACAGGCATGCCCATTGCCGACTGCGGCAATGAGTCTGGCCTGGCTGGCTGAGGCTCTACCCGACAGCACTGAGGAGGAGCGCGGCGAGCTGCTCTACTTGGCTGCGGGCTCTCCTTTGGCGGCCGTGCGTATGCAGGCGCAGGGGGTTCGGCAGCAGCGAACTCAGGTGGTTGAGGGCGTGAAGAAGTTGCTCAAGCAACAGCTGGCGCCGAGTCAGCTGGCTGAAAGCTGGAATGCGGTGCCGTTAGCATTGCTGTTCGACTGGTTCTGCGATTGGACGCAACTGATGCTGCGCTATCAGATGACGCGTGACGAAGCCGGCTTGGGTCAGGGCGATATGCGTAAAGTCGTGCAGTACCTGGCGGAGAAAACGCCGCAGCCCAAGGTGCTCAGGGTGCAGGATTGGCTGCTGGCGCAACGGCAGAAAGTCATCGGCAAGGCTAACCTCAACCGTGTCTTGCTTCTCGAAGCCTTGCTGGTGCAGTGGGCAAGCCTGCCCGGACCGGGCTAGAATCGGCCATCGAGTCATAAAAACCAGGAACACCACATGAGCTTGCCACCTAACTTGGGTTCGCGTAGCGGGATCTTGTCTCTGACCATCAAAGACAAGTCCGTGCTCTATGCCGCTTACATGCCCTTTATCAAGAATGGTGGGTTGTTCATTCCGACCGGCAAGAGCTACAAGCTCGGCGATGAAGTATTCATGCTGCTTAACCTGATGGACGAGCCGGAGAAGATTCCAGTGGCGGGTAAGGTGGTGTGGATTACGCCCAAGGGCGCTCAGGGTAACCGGGCGGCGGGTGTGGGCGTGCAGTTCAATGACGGTGACAACACCGCACGCAACAAGATCGAAACTTACCTGGCAGGCGCGCTGAAGTCGGATCGCCCGACCCATACCATGTAACCCATTCTTATATCAGAGCCGTAAGGCTCGCGGTGCCAGTGCTGGCGCCGACTCTTAAGCGATAGTTATCCATGCTGGTAGATTCTCATTGTCATCTCGACCGCCTCGATCTGGCTGCCCACAGCGGCTCTCTTGATGCGGCGCTGGACGCTGCGCGGGCGCGCGGCGTCGGTCATTTTCTGTGTATCGGCGTCAGCGCCGAGAATGCCGCCGCGGTGAAGGGGTTGGCCGAACGCTATGCCGATGTCGACTGCTCGGTCGGCGTGCATCCGCTGGATCTGGAGCCCGGGGCTGCGCCAGCGTTGGACTGGCTGCTGGCCGAGCTGAACCACCCACGTGTGGTGGCCATTGGTGAGACGGGGCTGGATTATCATTACGAACCCGAGGCGGCTGAATTGCAGCAGGACGCCTTCCGCCTGCACCTGCAGGCTGCCCAGGTCACCGGAAAGCCGGTGATCGTGCATACCCGTGAGGCGCGTGCCGATACCCTGATGCTGCTGCGCGAAGCGGCGTTGTCACAGGCGGGTGTATTGCATTGCTTCACCGAGGACTGGGCGATGGCCAAGGCGGCCTTGGATCTTGGTTTTTATATTTCCCTGTCCGGCATCGTCACCTTTCGCAATGCCGAGGCGCTGCGTGAAGTCGCCCGCCAAGTGCCGGTCGATCGCCTGCTGGTGGAAACCGACTCACCCTATCTGGCGCCGGTACCGCATCGTGGTAAACCGAACCTGCCGGAGTATGTGCGTGACGTGGCCGAGTACCTGGCGGTATTGCGCGGCGTCAGTTTCGAGCAGTTGGCCGAGCAAACCACCGCCAATTTCAAGCGCTTGTTTCCATTGGCGCGAGTGGCTGCCTGACGCTGCCCTCCAAGTCTGCGGATGGCGGTTGCGAAAAAACAGACGTAAAAAAAACCCGGGTTCTGGGGGATGAATCCGGGTTAAGACCATTAGGAGTAAATCAAGGTACGCGGTCCACGGTACCTTGCCTGGTGGGGCACTTGGGGGGAGATGCCGCACACCAGTACCTTTGAGTATTGGCGAAGTTTGCCGAACGTCCAGGCCGATTCAGCTCATTTTTTAAACAAATTTGGAATACCTATGCGGCTGTTGAGTTCTCAGGCCGATGCCAGCTGGCGTAGCAGCTGTAGAGTTTCCTCGATAACTCGCGCTTCACTGTAAAAATGTGGCGACAGGCGTACGCCCCCGCCGCGCAGTGCGCAGACTACTTTTCCGGCTTTGAGGCGTTCGAACAGTGCCTGGTTCTCCCAACTGGCCAGGCTAAAGGTGACGATGCCGGCGCGTCGTGACGGATTGAGGGGGCTGTGCAGGCTGGCCCCGGGTATTCTGTCCAGGCCGTCGATCAGCCACTGGGTCCGTTCCTGCAGGGCCTTGCCCACCTCTAGCATACCCACCTCCTCAAGCAGCCCCAGGCTGGCCTCCAGAGCCATGCTGCCGAGCATGTTCGGGCTGCCGCACTCGAACCGTCTGGCGGTGCGTGCCACTTGCCAGTCAGTACGCTGAAAATCGCCGGCGTGCTCGAGCATGTGCCAGCCGTATTCGTGCAGGGTCAATTGTTCACGTAGGTCGCTGCGGCAATAGAACACGCCCAGGCCTTCCGGGCCGAGTAACCACTTATGGCCATCGGCCATGGCGAAAGCGCACCGGTAGGCCTGGGCGTCGAAGGGCAGGGCGCCGAGCTGCTGGATCGCATCGATGCAGAACAGCACACCGAATTTTTCGCAGCCATGGCCGAGGCGTTCCAGGTCCAGGCGCAGGCCGTTGCCATATTGCACCGCGCTGATCGACAGCAGGCGAGTACGCGGGCCGCAGGCATTAAGCAGATTAGTTTCCGGGTCGCCCTGTTGCAGGTTGACCTGGATCACCTCTACGCCTTTGGGTTTGAGCGCCTCCCAGACCACTCGATTGGAGGGGAACTCCTCATCGCTGATCACCACCTGATCGCCCGCTTGCCAGTCCAGGCCGAACGCGACGAATGACAGCGCCTCCGAGGTGTTCTTGACCAGTGCAATATCGGCGCTGGACGGTGCGTTGAGCAGGCGTTGCAGTCGCTCGCGTAGCGTTCGCTCGACCAATAGCCATTCAGGGTAATCGCGTGCGCCCGACTGGGCGTTCTGTTCGGCGAAACGGCTGACGGCGACGACAGCGCGTTTGGGCCAGGGGGCGATGGCGGCGTGATTCAAATAACGGATATCTGGAAGTTGCGGAAACTCATCATGAATGGCGTACATGGTCGGATGATCCGTGCAATTTGGCGCTAAATAGGCATAATACTCGGCTTCTATTTTTGACCCTGTAGTCCCTTTATATGCTGAAAGAGCCCCGTAAGGTTCGTGAGTTCCGCCGCCGCGAACAGGAAATTCTCGACACCGCGCTGAAACTGTTCCTGGAACAGGGTGAGGATAGCGTAACTGTCGAGATGATCGCTGACGCGGTCGGTATCGGCAAAGGCACCATCTACAAGCACTTCAAGTCCAAGGCGGAGATCTACCTGCGCCTGATGCTCGACTACGAGCGCGACTTGAACGAGTTGTTGCACTCGGCCGACGTGGACCGTGATAAGGAGGCGTTGTCGCGCGCCTACTTTGAATTCCGCATGCGTGACCCGCAGCGCTATCGGTTGTTCGACCGCCTTGAGGAAAAGGTGGTCAAGGGCAACCAGGTACCGGAAATGGTCGAGCAGCTGCACAAGATCCGCGCCTCCAACTTCGAGCGCCTGACCCTGCTGATCAAGGGGCGGATTGCCGAGGGTAAGCTGGAAGACGTGCCGCCGTACTTCCACTACTGCGCCGCTTGGGCGTTGGTGCATGGGGCGGTGGCGCTGTATCACTCACCGTTCTGGAGCAACGTGCTGGAGGATCAGGAAGGCTTCTTCCAGTTCCTCATGGATATCGGCGTGCGCATGGGCAACAAGCGTAAACGTGACGGCGAAGCGCCGCCTAGTTGACGTTATTCAGCAGGTCTATAGCGTATGCGGTGCATGTGCTGGGACCGGCTGCAGCGATATACTCCGAGTATTCTTCGTCGGAGTCTTTCATGATTGTTGACCGCCAAGGTAGACGCTTTCGCAACCTGCGCATCAGTCTGACCGCCGCCTGTAATTACGCCTGTACTTACTGCGTGCCGGACGGTAAACGGCTGGTGGCGGCGCAGGATGAACTGTCCGCCGAGGCCATGGTGCGCGGTGTGGCCTACCTGATCGAAGCGGCGGGTATCGAGCGCCTGCGTATCACCGGCGGTGAGCCCTTGGTCAGCCCGAAGCTGGACATGCTGTTGCGTGGCGTCAGTCAGTTGGGGCTGGCCGACATCAGCCTCACCACCAATGGCCAGTTGCTCGCGCGCAAGCTGCCGTTGCTGCTGGAAAGCGGTATCCGCCGCCTGAACGTGTCCCTGGATACGCTTGATGCCGATGCGTTCCGCACGATTGCCCGCGGCGGCGATCTGGCCACGGTGCTGGCTGGTATGGAAGCGGCGCGCGCGGCGGGTGTATCGATCAAGGTCAATATGGTGCCGTTGCGTGGACAGAACCTCGACCAGGTCTTGCCACTGCTCGACTATTGCCTGGAGCGCGGCTTTGAGTTGCGCTTCATCGAGTTGATGCGCATGGGCCATCTGGCGCGGCCTGGCAACAGTTTCGTCCAGCAGTTTGTCGGTATGCCCGAGCTGTTGGCGATGATTGGTGAGCGGCATGCTTTTGCTCAGGCCGAGGCCCCACTGGATGCCACGGCGTTGCGCTATCAGATTCCTGGAATGGGCTTCTTCGGGGTCATCGCCAACGAAAGCGTACCGTTCTGCCGCACCTGTTCGCGCTTGCGCTTGTCCTCGACCGGTTGGCTGCACGGTTGCCTGTCATCGAGCAATCGCCATTACGTTGGCGACCTGCTCGACAAGCCGCGCCATGAGGCGTTGCCGGCGTTGCAGGGGTTGCTGGTCAAGGCGTTGGGCGACAAGCAGGAGATCGCCTTCTCGGGCGGCGCGACGGTGATGAAAATTATCGGCGGCTAAGTCGCCGCTCGGAGTTCGGGTATTTCCGCGTGCCTGCTGCCGAGTTCCCCATTCACTAGATAGAACCGGTATTCCTGCCTCCATCGCTGGATCGCTATAGCCAACCCGGTTCGTCATCAAATGCTCATGCGACGCCCACGGTCTCGGGTTCAAGCAACCTCATGCGCGGCTAATCCCGATATTCGGTCGTTGACACTCGGACTGACAGGTCTAATCTCAGTGTGTGGGAAAAATTCCCACGCAACGATGCTAACTGGCTCCGAAGGATCGTGCGGAAACCGCAGTTGCACATTCGCTGCAGATAAATGGCCGCGCTAGTTGGCTGGCCGCCCCAATGGGCGGCGGGAAACTTCCTGGTTACGGCGTTCGATACGCAAGTAACCACGCAACTCTAAGCGGAGGTTCATCATGCTGCTCAAGAAATGTTTGTTGGCTCTGGCAATTGGCGGAGTCTTGTCGGCATCCACGGTTCTGGTGCCCGATTACGTCAGTAGTTTCTCCAGCGTGTATGCCAAAGATGGCGGCAGCGGCGGTGGCGGACACGGCGGCGATGGTGGCGGTGGAGGCGGTCATGGCGGCGACGGTGGTGGTCGCGGCGGCGACGGCGGTGGCCACGGTGGTGGTGGAGGCGGTCACGACGGCGACGGTGGTGGCCACGGCAGCAACAGTGGTCCTGGGAGCGCGAACAGCGGGCGTGGCATTGACCACGATGCGGATGATGCGGATCACGAGGCCGGCGGCCCCCACGGTGTCGGCCACGGTGCGGATGACGGTCCCGACCATGACGTGGGCGAGGTCCACGGTGTCGGCCACGGTGCGGATGACGGTCCCGACCATGACGTGGGCGAGGTCCATGGTGTCGGCCACGGTGCGGACGACGGTCCCGACCATGACGTGGGCGAGGTCCATGGTGTCGGCCAGGGTGCGGATGACGGCCCCGACCATGATGTCGACGAAGACCAAACTGGGGTCTGAACAGTCGCTCCAGTTGTCCACAAAACCCGGAGTTCCTCCGGGTTTTGTGCTGGTGGGTCGTTAACCTAGACGGTTGTAGTGCTCTAGGCGATGGAGGCGGGATCGCCGAAAATCTCCGGTGAAGCACTGGGCTGACCGCTTAGGGTGAGCGCCTCGCGCGCTACTATTTTTAAGGAATGTGTTGAATGCAATTGCCCACCTTGCCTCCCTCCCTACTGCCGGCGCTGCAATACGTCATGCGCCCATTGGTGAGGTTGATGCTCAAAAAGGGGGTCACCTTTACCAGTTTTGCCGAACTGCTCAAGCAGATATTCGTTGATGTCGCCGAGCGCGAATTCCGCCTCGACGACAAGCCCCCGACTGACAGTAGAATCAGCCTGCTTACGGGTGTGCATCGCAAGGATGTCAGGCGCCTGCGGGCCAAGACGGCCGGGCAGGACGTCTCGCTGCCCGATATCATTTCGTTTGGCGCTCACCTGGTCAGTGTCTGGTTGAACAACTCGCCGTTCTGCACGCAACCTGGCCGGCCGCTGCCTTTGGCTCGCCTGGCCAGCATGGGTGGCGAGTGTTCGTTCGATGCACTGGTAGCTCAGGTCAGCAAGGATATCCGTGCTCGCGTCGTGCTGGACGAGTGGCTGCGTCTGGGCATTGTGCGAATAGACGACCAGGACTGCGTCCACTTGGAGACAATGGCATTCATTCCGCAAAAGGGATTTGACGAAAAAGCCGCCTATTTTCGGCACAACCTCCACGACCATGCCTGCGCCGCCGTGCACAACCTGACCGAAGCCGGGGCGCCTTTCTTCGAGCGCAGTGTCCACTACGACAGCCTGTCACCCTGGGCGGTTTCCCATCTGCGTGAAGCCGTGGAGGTCGAAGGCATGCAGGTACTGAACGGCCTCAACCTGCTGGCAGCCGAGCTGGAAGAGCGGGACGTTCCGCCCCCCGATTCCAGACAGCGCATCACCATCGGCCTTTATTTCTACACTGAACCTAGCCCGTCAGCAGTCTCCACCCCGACTAAGGCCAGTTCGTCATGAGCACTGCCTCTCGCCTCCTGTGTATCTTTGCCTTCATTTGCGGCCCGTTCCTGCTTGCGTCGTCGTTGAGCGCCGCTCCCGTTTGTCTTGAGCCGGGCGGCATGGGTGGGACAGGAGCCGTTGCCACCGGTGGAATCGGCGGCACCGGCGCTCCAGCCGATAACGGTGGCGTAGGAGGCACCGGCGCGGCTGATGGCGGTGGCGTAGGAGGTACCGGCGCGGCCGATGACGGTGGAATGGGTGGTACCGGCATTGTGGGCACCATCACCGGCTTTGCTTCCATCTGTGTCAACGGGGTGGAAGTGCACTTCGATAGCGAGGTTTCGCTCAGCGAGAACGGCGTACCCGCCAGCAGTAACCAACTGGCTATCGGCCAGGTCGTGGCGGTGGAGGCTCGCACGTCGTCCAGAGGGTTGGAGGCGCGCAGCATTGCCATCCTGCATGCCTATGAAGGCCCTATTACCGATGTGGCGTCGGGCTTCGCCTCGCTGCGGGTGATGGGGCAGTCCGTGCGCGTTGCTCCAAGCGCGCGCGTGGCCGAAGGGCTGCGAATCGGCGAGTCGGTACGGGTCAGTGGACTGCGCAATGCCCGTGGCGAAGTGATCGCCAGCCGGATCGATCGGGCACCGAACCTGGCGCAGGTCAGCGCCATTGGCGCCATCGCGCGCACCGGTGACCTTCAAGGACTGGTCCTGAGCAAGCCGCTGGCGCCCAGCAGCGAGGTCCTGGTGAGCGGAACCTGGGATGGCAGGCAGTTGAATGTTGTCCAGACGCGTAGCGATCCAGGCATGCCCTTCGCTGGACGGGTGCGTAATGCGCTGGTGGAGGGATTGGTGCGCGGACAGCAGGGAGACCGCATTGAGTTCGGTGGCTTCACGGCCTATGTGGATCGCAGCACCTCCTATTCCGGCGGGCAGGCCGCCGACCTTACGCTCGACCAACGTATCAGGGTGACCGGCGTGTTCGGCAAGGGACGGGAAATCCGCGCCGAGCGCATCGAATTCACCCGGGAGCAGCCCGCCACCTCCAGCCAACAGGGTTCCGGTCAGCATGGCTCGTCTACGACAGAAACCGAGCAGCACGAGAGTAAGGGCTCCGATCAGGACGACAATGAGTCACGCGAGCGCAGCGACGATGGCGAGACCCGGGAGAGAGTTGAACGGAGTGACGATGACGAGACTCGGGAGCGCATCGAGCGGAGAGTGGAATCGCCTTCCGGCGACCTTGAGCGTCGCGAACGGATTGAGGTACGCGACTCCGGCGGCCGCCTGGAAACCCGGGAGCGGATCGAGATTTTCGAGAACGGTGTGCGGGTGGAGCGTATCGAGCGAATCGAACGGCTGGACCGTGTTGATAAACCGGAACGGGTTGAACGCGTAGAGCGTGTGGACAGGCCTGAACGCGTCGAACGACCCGACAAGGTGGACCGATCCGGCCCCAACTAAAGATCGAGTCGATCTCTGCTGGAGGCAGACATTGCCCAAGCGAGAAGCAGATAGCCGGCTAAGCTAAGCAAGGCGGGTTGTCGCCGCACTTGCCTGACCGCGGAACAGGGGGTAACCGGGCGTTATGAAGGTTCCGTCAGGACGGGCAATGATCGAGAGGTGAACGTCGATATCTGGATAGCCACGAGGTAAACATGCGAACCGCTCGCCTGATCTTGCCGGGCCTGTTGGTGTTCCTGGCTCTGCCGGCTCTGGCCGAGGAGTTCACGGTTTCGACAGGGCTCGATTACTCGCGGGGGAAATATGGAAGCCCGACCACCAGCGAGACCTGGTATGTCCCGGTGATCGCCAGGTATGAAACCGGTTCCATTATTTACAAGTTAACCATCCCATACCTGCGCATCACCAATCCCTCAGTGGGGCCGGATGGCGAACCCCTGGCGGGGGACTGCGGCAGCGTTGAAAGCGGTCTGGGTGACACTGTGGCCAGCGCGGGCTTCGCGCTGTTGGACGGCAGTCGAGGTGATGGGCTGATGGTGGATCTGGTCGGCAAGATAAAGCTGCCGACGGCCGATGAAGACAGCTGTCTCGGCACCGGCAAGGCCGATTACTCCGCACAGATCGACCTCGCGCAGGCTTTCGGCGCAATCACTAGTTTTGCCACGCTGGGCTGGAAGAAGTTCGGCGATCCATCGGGAACTGACTTCCGCGATCCGATTTTTGCCTCGCTCGGCTTTGTTACCCGACTTGCGCCTGCGACTTCCGTCGGCGCGGTGTATGACTGGCGACAGAAAGTGACCTCCGATGGCGATGAAATCCAGGAGTTCACCCTGTTCCTGACCCAGAGGCTCAGCCCATCTTGGAAGGTCCAGTTGTATGCGCTTAAAGGCTTTTCCGATGCCAGCCCCGACTCCGGCGGTGGATTGCTGCTCAGCCACTCGTTCTGAATGGCTTGCATCACGTTTTCCCAGGGAAGGCGGCCGGATTTTCAGGAAGAAGTAGTCGGAGTCCCTGAAACCATAGGCCATGCGCTTGATCACCTTGATGCGGTTGTTCACCCGTCCAGCAGATTGGTATGCATGTGGAAGCGGGCGCTGGCGAGGATGCCTCGGGCGTAGCGCCTGAGATTCTTGGCGAAGTGCTGTAGCGGTATCAATCCACTGTCTCGGGCGGTGGCGTAACCAGGTCCGCCAGCGCTGCCAACCTTCACGCACGCTAAGCGCATAGCAGACCTCCTTGAGGGCGTCCTTAAGCCCATGGACGGTGGCCAGGGGCTGATTGGCAGCCAGTAACTCCTGCACCTGCACCGCCTGCTCGCCTTTGCGGTTTTCCCGGCTGCGCCAGAGCAGCCAGCGGCTCTGCTTGACCAGGTTGCGCGCGGACTTGTCATGGCGAAGCGCATTCACCTGGTCGACCCGGATGCAATCGATCACGTCGTGCCCATAGCGGGCCGCGACATGGAACAAGTCGTGCACCACTTCGCCAGAGGGCAGTGCGGTTTCACCTCCAGGTCGAAGGCGGTGTTGCCCACACCTCCAGCAATTCGGGCAGACCCCGGATGAACAGCCTACTGAGGGATCACTGCTCGGCGCCGTCGAAGCGCTGAAGTGTCACCGGCACCCCATTCAGTACCGCGTTGCCCGACAACTGGTCGACCAGTTGCTCGTCGGTGAGGTCATTCATGCTGATCCCAGGACTGGCCTGGGCGGTGCTGATGCGCATGCCGGGACGGTGATGACCCCAGCCGTGGGGCAGGCTGACCACGCCGGGTTTGATGTCTTCGGTGATCTTCACCGTCACCAGCAGTTCGCCCTTGGCCGAGACCAGGCGCGCCTGGTCGCGGTTGCCCAGGCCGTGGGCGGCGGCATCCTGCGGGTGCAGGAACAGCGCGCAGCGGTCCTTGCCCTTCACCAGCCGGTAGCTGTTGTGCATCCAGGAGTTGTTGGTGCGCAGGTCGCGCCGGCCGATCAGCAGCAGGCCGGGCTTGGCGGCGTGCTCGCCGAAGCGTTGGCACAGCCGGTCCAGGTCGGCCAGCAGGATTGTGGGCGCCAGGTCGATTTTCTTGTCCTTGGTGAACAGGCGGCCCGGCAGCGACGGCTTCAGCGGCCCCAGGTCGATGCCGTGGGGGTGCTTCTTCAGTTCCGCCAGGGACAAGCCTTTGCGGGCGAAGGGATTGAGCCTGGACAGCAGGCCGCCGCCGTTGCCGTAAGCGCCGCTGCGCAGGCCCTGGTCAAGGATGCGCTGGGGTGTGAAGTATTCGCCCAGTCGCGCGTTGGCCAGGTACTTGAGGCGCTGCCGCAACGGCTTGCCTGCGATCTTGCGGCGCTCGATACGCTTGCTCAGCTCGCCGAAGATATCGCCGTCGGAGCGAGTGCCGGGCGGATGGGCGAACAGCGGGTCGGCGTACTTGGCCACGTTATGCACGGAGAACAAATTGAATACCAGGTCGTACTGCTCGTGTTCGAACGGCCCGGTTGGCGGCAGGATGATATGGGCATGGCGGGTGGTCTCGTTGAGGTAGAAATCCACCGAGACCATGAACTTCAGCTGCTCCAGGGCCTGCTCCAGTTGCCGGCCGTTGGGCGAGGACAGCACCGGGTTGCCGGCGACGCTGACGAAGGCGCGCACCTGGCCCTTGCCGGGCTGCAGCATTTCCTCGGCCATGGCCACGGCAGGCAGTTCGCGGTTGAATTCGGGCAGGGCGCGCACCCGGCTGCGATAGCGGTCGAAGCCGCCGCGCCCGGTGGTTTTCAGCATGTCCACCGCCGGGGTGCTGAACATCATGCCGCCGGCACTATCAAGGTTGCCGGTGAGGATGTTCAGCAGGTTGATCAGCCAGTGGTTGAGGGCGCCGAACTCCTGGGTGGCGACGCCCATACGGCCGTAGCACACCGCTTGGTTGGCGCTGGCGAATTCGACGGCGATGCGCTCGATGTCGGCCGCGGCGATGCCGGTCTGTTCGGCGATGCGTGCCAGCGGAACCCGCTCGAGCAGGGCGCTCAATGCCTCCCAGCCCTTGCTCAGTTCCAGTAGCCGGCCCGGCTTGCTCAGGCGACGCTCGATGATCACCTGCAGCAGGCCGAGCAGGAACAGTGCGTCGGTGCCGGGCTGGATGAATTGGTGCTCGCTAACGTACAGCGCGGTTTCCGTGCGCCGCGGGTCGATCAGCACGATCTTGCCGCCGCGCCCGGTGATCGCCTGCAGGCGGCCGAGTACGTCGCCCGCTGACATCAGGCTGCCGTTGGAGGCCGCCGGGTTGGCGCCGAGCATCAGCATATAGTCGGTACGATCGATGTCCGGGATGGTGAATAGCTGGCTGTGCCCGAACATCAGGTAAGACACCAGCTGGTGCGGCATCTGGTCGAGGCTGGAGGCGGAGAACAGGTTGCGCGTGCCCAGCGCCTGACGGAAGCGCCCCATGGTCAGCAGGATGCCCAGGTTATGGGCTATGGGGTTGCCCCAGTAGGCCGCCACCGCATCGTTGCCGTGTCTCGATTGGATATCCGTCAGGCGGCTGGCGACTTCCTCCAGGGCGTCGTCCCAGGAGATCGGCAGCCACTGCTCGCCGACGCGCTTGAGCGGCGTGCGCAGGCGTTCCGGATCGTTGTGCAGATCCTGCATGGCGTAGCCCTTGGGGCAGATATGGCCGTGGCTGTGCGGGTCGTCCGGGTCACCGGCGATGGAGAGGATCTTGTCGCCCTGGTACTCGATCTTGATTCCGCACATGGCCTCGCACAGGGTACAGGTGCGGAAGTGGGTCCTGACCTCGACACTGGCAATGCTCGCCATCTGGTCGCTGGCGGCTGCCTTGGCTGCAAGTCCGGGCGCGCCAGCGGACTGCTGAGCCTCATTGGCCGCCTGGCGCCGGGCGCGAATGATCTCCAGCATGCGCGCGACCTGCACTTCCTTGCGCCGCGGCCGACCCTGTGGCTTACCCTGTGCGCATTCATGTGCGTCGAGCAGCGTCCAGTCGTCGAACGAGACGAATTCGACGCCGCGCGCCTCGAGCAGGGCCAGCACGTCCGGGGTCTGCCCCGGCGCGAACGCCGCGGGTGCCTCGGCCAGGTCCGCCACCAGCCGGCCGACGGAATCCACCGCGCACTGCTTGTTGCTGCCGATCACCCCGCTGGCGCCGCGCTTGATCCAGCCCGCCGCATATTCCTTGGCGGACACCACGCCCTGGCCGGCGAGAACCCGGCCGCTATCATTGGCAATCACGCCGCGGCGTGCATCGAAGGGGACCCCGGCAATAGCCACTCCTTGATAGCCGGTGGCATTCAGCACCAGGCCGGTGTCTAGGCGAAATTGTCGGTCGCTGGCCTGGGCGCTGACCGAACCGCGGCCGTCGTCCTGCAGGCTATTGTGTACGCCCTGCATGGCGACGACGCGGTTGTCGGCGCCGGCGAAGCCGCTGGGCGAGGCCTTGAAGACCAAGCGGATAGTCCGGTCAGCCAGGCGTGGCCGGGCCAGGGCTTCCTGCAGCAGACTCATGTTATGCCGGGCTTCGGTGTTCAGCGGCTCGGCCAGCTCCGCAGCGCTGGCGGCGTCCAGCAGCAGGTCGTCGGCCTCGACCAGGATGTCCACGCCCTGGGTGTCCAACAGCTGGCGCAGCTCCTTGGGGGTGAATGCCGCCTGCACCGGTCCACGCCGGGCGACCAGACAGACCTCGCGGATATTGCTCTGGCGCAGGGCCTCCAAGGCGTAGTCGGCGATGTCGGTGGCTTCCAATTCGGCCACCGGCATGGCGAGGATGCGCGCGATATCCAAGGCGACGTTGCCCATGCCGATCACCACGGCAGTGTCGCCGGACAGGTCGACCTGCAGGTCGCGGCAATCCGGGTGGCCGTTGTACCAGCCGACGAAGGCGGAAGCCCCCTGGATGTTCGCCAGCTCCGCACCGGGCAGGGCGAGCGGGCGGCTAGCCGAGCCACCGGTGGCGTAGAGTACCGCGTCGTAGTGCTCAAGCAGCTCATCGCGGCTGAGGTCGCGCCCCAGCTCGACGTTGCCGAAGAAACGCACCTTGGGCGAACGGGCGATCTTGTCGAAACTGGCGGTTACCGATTTGATCTTCGGATGATCCGGGGCGACCCCGTAACGCACCAGGCCGAAGGGTGTAGGCAGGCGCTCGAAGATGTCCACAGTCGCCTCCGGCAGCTGCCGGAGCATTTCGTCGGCGGCATAAAAGCCCGAAGGGCCGGCGCCAATCACCGCCAGGCGGCGGGTCGGGCCAACGGCGCGCGACGCCTTGGCCGTCATGCCTGCCGGGCTATCGTCGAGATCCAGGCTCTCGGTGATCGGCGGGTATTGTTTGGCCATGCGCGCGTTCAGTTCGATGTAGTCCTGCATCGGCTCCGGCACGGCGGAGTCCGGATAGATGGCACGCACCGGGCATTCGGTCAGGCAGGCGTTGCAGTCGATGCACACCTGCGGGTCGATATACAGCATCTCCGGGCCTTCGCGGAAGGCGTCCACCGGGCACACATCCACACATTTGGTGTATCGGTCACCCAAGCAGCTTGCGGTTACGACGTATGCCATTTTTATTCTCCAGCCCGTGACGTGTGGCCACCCTCCGGAAATCCCCGGTCGCAGCACTATCTGCCGGCAAATTTACGGCCTCTGTATCCCCGGCGTCTTGACACCATGGTCTGCTGTTTGACATTTTGTGCCATGCCCCTGGCAATCCGGACACCGCATGTCGAAAGACGTTTCTATTTCCTGCGCCCTGGCCGAAACCCTGCGCGACTACATCGAGAAGAATCAGCTGGCCGCGCCCGACGTGCTAGAGGCCCTGGCGCCCTTTTCCAGCAGTCAGCACATGCCCATCCTGCTGTTCTGGGGACTGCTGGAGCGGCTGCAGGCCTTGCACCCGGTGCCGGCGCTGGGCCTGCGTATCGGCCGCTGCGCCAAGCCCCAGCATTTTGGCGTGGTCGGTTACCTGGCCGCCTCCTGCAGTGGCCTGGGCCAGGCGCTGATGCGCTACCGGCGGTTCCAGACCCTGCTGGTGAGCAATCTCGATATCCAGGTGAGCCGGCAGGGCGAGGTGGTCCGCTACAGCTGGGGGGAGGGCGAACATCACACCATTCCGCTGGCCAGCGAATTCGGGGTGGCGGCCTTCGTCAACCTGTACCAGGCGCTGATTGGCCAGGCCATTGCGCCAATCGCCATCGAGATTCCCTATGCGCGGCCAGCGGAGTCCGCCATCTATGAAGTGTTGATGGGCTGTCCGGTGCGCTTCGAGGCGCCCTGCCACGCCCTGGAGATCCCCGCCAGCCTGCTGGCCATGCGCATCACTACCAGCGACCCTTACATGCGCGGCCTGTTCGACCAACAGGCTCAGGCGATGCTGGCGCATCAGCCCAGGCCCGACAAATTCATCGAGCAGTTGCAGCAGCACATGATGGTGGCCCTGCAGGAGGGGGAGCCTTCCGCCGCCACCCTGGCGGGACGGATGAACTGCTCCCTGCGTTCGTTCTATCGGCAGCTGGCCGAGCACGGCCTGCGTTATCGCGTGCTGCTCGGCGACGTGCGTTTCAAGCTGGCGCGCATGTACCTCGCCGATCCCCGTCTGTCATTGGCGGAGATTGCCCTGCTGCTGGGCTATTCCGAACAGAGTGCCTTTACCCGCGCCTTCCGCACCTGGAGTGGCAGCCCCCCGCAGGGCTACCGGCGCCACTTGCACAAGCCCCCTGAGGGCGAGGCAGAGTCAGCACTGTAGTTTTTAGCATGGCTTTCTCCCGTTCAAGCCAATTGATCCTGGTTGCCAGCCCTTGGATCGTCCTGATGGGCGTGCAGAGTGTTCGATCCTGGCCGGTAGCACCCTACCGGCCAGGACAGAGTCTGATCCTGCTCAGTCGACGCATGATCGACGAAGGTTATGCCCAGCCCTCATCGACCACGTCACGATAATGCAGTGACAAATGCAATGTGCGGCAGCGAGCATCAAACGATCGCCGTGGCTCTTTCAGGAACTACTTCGGAACCGTCCCTGTCGGGTGCACACTTCAGGTTTTGGTGGTCTGGGCGATGCGCGCTTCCGGCAGGCGTTTGCCGACTATCAGTCGTTGAGGCAGGCGCAATTGTTCGTAGAAGTCGAGCGCCTGGCGCAGGGGGCTGAGCTGCGCGACACGGTGTTGCGCAATGATAATGCCTTCAATTACCCGGCACTCAAGGGCATGCTGGACGCGGATAAAACGCGTCCGTTGGCCGAGGTGCGTCAGGCCAGCGAGCGTCCTCAACAGGCTTCTTTGCGCTGCGGTTTGTAACAGACTGTTGTGGCGTGGAATCTGCATTGCAACGTAATCCGCCGGTTTTTCGTCACCGGCACGGGAGGAGTGTGATGCGTAGCCTGATTTCACTGCTGGCGTTGTTGGCCCTTGGCGGCTGCATGAAGGTCAGTGATTTGGCCGATGGCGCCGCTTATCAATTGCGCGATGCCGGCGTGCTCGATCATAGCCAGACTAGCCGCGCCAGTTCGCGGCGCCTGCAAGCCGATTCCTTTATCTATATTGCCCAGGGACACTTCGTTCCTTCGGGCGATGCTTATCCGCGGCCCAATGTGGTGGCCGAGGAGGCGTTCAAGGGCTTCGTCGAGTATTTCCCTATGGTGCGCCGAGCTCGAGCTCCGGCGGGCCTGGAGGAGGCGATGGTGCAGGCGCGCGAGCTCGGCGCGCATTATTTGCTGTACGGCCGCTTTGCCTATGCCGATGACCGTATAGGCACTGCTGATGAGTGGGTTGATCAGGAAGCGCTGGATCGACTCGGTACCGACCGTAGCGTGATTCAGTTGATGCTGATCGAGACCAATACCCGTTACCTTGTCGATACCGCACGAATTCGTAGCCGCGGTGGTTTCCTGACGTTTTATGATGCCAGGCCAGAAGATTTACTCGGCCCACCCTTGCAGGACTACGCCCGTAGCTTGTTGGGCTTGAGTCGCTAGGAGTTGCAGATGACTGACCCGGGCAAAGCCAGCGACCTGCTGGCACAGATTCCCAAGAGCGAGAAAAAAGGCTTACCGCCGGTGCACCTGTGGAATCCGGATTTTTGCGGCGACATCGACATGCGCATCGCGCGCGACGGCAGCTGGTTCTACATGGGCACCCCAATCGGCCGCAAACCGATGGTTAAGCTGTTCTCGACCATTATCCGTCGCGATGGTGACGACTACTTTCTGGTCACTCCGGTGGAGAAGGTCGGCATCCAGGTCGATGATGCGCCCTTCGTCGCCGTCAGTTTGCACGTGGAGGGTGAGGGCCAGACGCAGCTGCTGCGTTTCACTACTAACGTCGAGGAGGAGGTCATTGCCGGCGCCGAGCATCCGCTACGCGTGATGCTTAATGAGCAGACCCAGGAGCCGGCGCCCTATGTGCACGTGCGCAGTAACCTCGAGGCGCTGATTCATCGCAACGTGTTCTATCAGCTGGTCGAGCTGGCGGTGCCGCGCGAGATCGACGGCAAAACCTGGCTGGGTGTGTGGAGTGACGGGCAGTTTTTTTCGATCGGTCCGCAACCCGAATAGCCACACGGCTGGCGTGCGGTCGTGGCTTTACTGGAACAGAAAAAGGCTCCCGTGGGAGCCTTTCGCGTGACTTACATCTTGCTTACATGTTGGGGTAATTCGGGCCGCCGGCACCTTCAGGTGCGACCCAGGTGATGTTCTGGGCGGGATCCTTGATGTCGCAGGTCTTGCAGTGCACGCAGTTCTGCGCGTTGATCTGGAAGCGCTTCTCGCCGTCTTCCTGAGTCACCACCTCATATACGCCGGCCGGGCAGTAGCGTTGCGCGGGCTCGTCGTACATCGGCAGGTTCTTGCCGATCGGGATGCTCGGGTCGCTGAGCTTCAGGTGGCAGGGTTGTTCCTCTTCATGGTTGGTGCTGGAGAGGAATACCGAGCTCAGCTTGTCGAAGCTGAGCTTGCCGTCCGGCTTCGGGTAATTGATCTTGGTGGACTCGGCGGCCAGCTTCATGCAGGCGTAATCCGGCTTGGTGTCGTGCAGGGTGAAGGGGATCTTGCCGCCGAACCAGTTCTGGTCGATGTAGTTGAATGCCGCGCCCGCCAGAACGCCAAACTTGTGCAGCGCCGGGCCGAAGTTACGGCTGCTGAACAATTCGTCGTACAACCAGCTGGCCTTGAACGCATCCACATAACCGGTCAGTTGATCGCCGCCCTCACGGCCTGCGAACAACGCCTCGGCCGCCGCGTCTGCGGCGAGCATCCCGGACTTCATGGCGGTGTGGCTGCCCTTGATCTTGGCGAAGTTCAGCGTGCCGAGGTCGCAGCCGATCAGTGCGCCGCCGTTGAACACCATCTTCGGCAGCGAGTTGAGGCCGCCTTTGCTGATGGCGCGTGCGCCGTAAGCCACGCGCTTGCCGCCTTCCAGGTACTGGGCAATCACCGGATGGTGCTTGTAGCGCTGGAACTCATCGAACGGCGACAGGTGCGGGTTGCTGTAGGACAGGTCGACGATCAAGCCGACCACTACCTGATTGTTTTCCAGGTGGTAGAGGAACGAGCCGCCGGTATTCTGATTGCCGACCACGTCCAGTGGCCAACCGGCGGTGTGCACCACCAGGCCTTGCTCGTGTTTGGTCGGGTCGATGTCCCAGATTTCCTTGAGGCCGATGCCGTAATGCTGGGCGTCGGCTTCGCTGTCCAGGTTGTACTTGCTGATCAATTGCTTGCCGATATGGCCACGGCAGCCTTCGGCGAACAGGGTGTACTTGGCGCGCAATTCCATGCCCGGGGTGTAATAACCCTCTTTCGGCTTGCCTTCGCGGTCGACGCCGAGGTCGCCGGTGAGGATGCCGTAGACCGAGCCTTTTTCGTCGATCAGGGCTTCCTGGGCGGCGAAGCCCGGATAGATTTCTACACCGAGGTTTTCCGCTTGCTGAGCCAGCCAGCGGCACAGGTTGCCCAGGGAGATGATGTAGTTGCCCTGATTGTGCATGGTCTTGGGCACGAACAGGTCAGGCACGCGAGTGGATTTCTCAGCGTTGGTCAGCATGTAGATGTCGTCGCGCTTGACCGGGGTGTTCAGCGGTGCGCCGAGTTCTTTCCAGTCGGGGAACAGTTCGTTCAATGCGCGCGGCTCGAACACCGCGCCGGACAGTATGTGTGCACCGACTTCGGAGCCTTTCTCGACCACGCAGACGCTGATTTCTTTACCCGCTTCGGCGGCTTTCTGCTTCAGTCGGCAGGCGGCGGACAAACCAGCAGGGCCGGCGCCGACGATGACGACGTCGAATTCCATAAATTCGCGTTCCACAGGTTATCTCCTACTCAAGGCTCTCTAGTTGTATTTGACGATCAGGCTCGTTCCCTGGGCGATGCGCGCGCATTATATCGAGCCCCCCCAAATGATCCAATACAAACGTTTGTTTGAATTTTCTGTAGGGCTGCTAGAATCGTACTACATCATCGCGGCCGATTGGTCGCTTCGCTGTATTGACCGGGCTGGGTGGTACGGTCAAGATACGGGCGGTTTTGCGTCAGCTGCTATAGGCTGACCGTCGGTTCCGGCCGATTCGCATCACCCGCCATGTTCGCTTCTGGCGACATTCCTATTCACCGGAGAGTAACGAGGAATCCATGAAGGTTCTTGTAGCTGTCAAACGAGTGGTCGACTACAACGTCAAGGTTCGCGTCAAAGCGGACAACAGTGGCGTTGATCTTGCCAACGTCAAGATGTCGATGAACCCCTTCTGCGAAATCGCCGTGGAAGAAGCTGTACGCCTGAAAGAGAAGGGCGTGGCGAGCGAAATCGTCGTCGTCTCGATCGGCCCGACTGCTGCTCAAGAGCAGCTGCGTACCGCCCTGGCCCTGGGCGCCGACCGTGCCATCCTGGTTGAATCTGGCGATGAGCTGAACTCTCTGGCCGTGGCCAAGCTGCTCAAGGCAGTGGTCGATAAGGAGCAGCCGCAGCTGGTGATCCTTGGCAAACAGGCGATCGACAGCGACAACAACCAGACTGGCCAGATGCTGGCTGCGCTGAGTGGCTACGCACAGGGTACCTTCGCCTCCAAGGTCGAAGTGGCCGGTGACAAGGTCAACGTCACTCGCGAGATCGATGGTGGCCTGCAGACCGTTGCACTGAACCTGCCGGCAATCGTTACCACCGACCTGCGTCTGAACGAGCCGCGCTACGCGTCGCTGCCGAACATCATGAAGGCCAAGAAGAAGCCGCTGGAAGTGGTTACTCCGGAAACCCTCGGTGTTTCCACCGCTTCCACCGTGAAGACCCTGAAAGTCGAAGCGCCTGCTACCCGCAGCGCCGGCATCAAGGTCAAGTCCGTGGCTGAACTGGTCGAGAAACTGAAGAACGAAGCGAAGGTAATCTAAATGGCTATCTTAGTTGTTGCAGAACACACTAACGCTGCTCTGGCTGCCGCTACCTTGAATACCATCGCCGCGGCGCAAGCCATCGGTGGCGATATTCATGTGCTGGTCGCCGGCGCAGGCTGTGGCGCCGCTGCCGATGCTGCTGGCAAAGTGGCCGGCGTTAGCAAGGTACTGGTTGCCGACAATGCGGCTTTCGCCCATCAGCTGCCGGAAAACGTCGCGCCGTTGGTAGCCGAGCTGGGCAAGGGCTACAGCCACATTCTGGCTGCCGCCACCAGCAACGGCAAGAACATCCTGCCGCGCGTTGCGGCGCAGTTGGATGTTGACCAGATCTCCGAGATCATTGCCGTCGAAAGCGCCGATACCTTCAAACGCCCGATCTATGCCGGTAACGCTATCGCCACCGTGCAATCCTCGGCTGCGGTGAAAGTGATCACCGTGCGCGCCACCGGTTTCGACCCGGTCGCTGCCGAGGGTGGTTCGGCGGCCGTTGAAGCCGTCGCCGTAGGCGGCGATGCCGGTAAGTCGGCCTTCGTCGGCGAAGAGCTGGCCAAGTCCGATCGTCCTGAGCTGACCGCTGCCAAGATCGTCGTTTCCGGTGGTCGCGGCATGCAGAATGGCGACAACTTCAAGCATCTGTACGCCCTGGCCGACAAGCTGGGTGCTGCCGTCGGTGCTTCGCGCGCCGCGGTGGATGCCGGTTTCGTGCCGAACGACATGCAGGTCGGTCAGACCGGTAAGATCGTCGCTCCGGAGCTGTACATCGCCGTCGGTATTTCCGGCGCGATTCAGCACCTGGCTGGCATGAAAGACTCCAAGGTGATCGTCGCGATCAACAAGGACGAGGATGCGCCAATCTTCCAGGTGGCCGACTACGGCCTGGTTGCTGACCTGTTCGAAGCCATCCCGGAGTTCGAAAACCTGGTGTAAGCCAGCTTTTCTTGCCCCCATAAAAAACCCGCTGATCAAGCGGGTTTTTTGTTGCCTGCGGTTAGGGTCTGTTGCCGTTTCATTGCGAGCCGCGTTGCCGCGAGAAATGGCCCCCGATTAGGCGCAGGACGCAGGTAATGGTCATTCCCTTGCCAAGTCCTGCAACAACAGCTGGGGCCATTTCCCGCGCAACCCGAAGGGCCGGGCCTGTTTTTGCGCGATGCAGCGTTTCTCGTCGCTCATTTGGAACAACCAAACCGCGCTCCTCGTGCCTTGCCTCGCGCAAAAACAAGCTACGGCGCGGCCGCGAATGAAACGGCAACAGACCCTAGGAGCTGTTAGCCCTCGACGCTGTCGAGGAACGCCTGATAGTGGTGTGCGGTTTCTTTCGGGCGCTCGATCATTGGCGCATGGCCACAGTTTTTCATGATCACCACGCTGGAGTTACGCAGCAGTGGCTGCATGACTTGGATGCTGGAGACATCCAGTACCCTGTCCTTATCCCCCCACAGCAGCAGAACGGGAGCCCGAATCTTCGGGAGTTCGGGTTCGAGCGGGATATAGCGGTTCCTCAGGTGATCGAAAACCTTGTCATAGTGCGTGCTCTGCGCGATAGCCTGCTCGGCCAGATAGTTCTTCAGCACAGCCGGTAGGGGTGGCGCTTCGACGAAGACAAAATCCAGCAGTCGCTTGAAGTCCTCAGGTTCTTTCACTATCAGAGGGTTGCGCTCGCCGCGTTCGAGTCGTTCGGTCAGTTCACTCTTGTGCGGTGCGGTAACGCCTGCATTGTCGAACAGGGCGACTGAGCGCACCTGCTCCGGGTAACGCGCGGCATACAGTGCGCTGATATGGCCGCCCATGGAGTTGCCGATCAGGTGGATTTTTTTGATCCCCAGGGCCTGGGTGAAGGCCGCTACGCGTTCCACCTGGCTGCCAACGTCATAGCTGGCGAGTGGCTGACTGCTGTTGCCAAAGCCCGGTAAATCGAGAGCAATTACGTGGTAGCGTTCGGTAAAGTGGCGGGCAAAGCGCAGCCAGTTATCCTTGTTGGCGCCGAACCCATGGATCATCAGCAGGGTTTCAGCGTCGCTCGGACCGCCTTCGTAGTAATGGATGCTAAGATTCGCGACCTCCAGCTGCTCACTGGATAGCCCGGCTATTTGCTGTTCCAGGTATTGAGCACTGGCCAGTAACGCGGCAGGGAAGGTATACAGCCCACCGGCGGTAACGCCGATTACCAGCAGTAGAGCGAGCAACAGTTTTTTCATGGCATGTCCTTATCGCGAATTACCAGTGTGCGGCCGCTAACCTAGCATGAAGAACAACCCAGGCGTTCGGCAGCGGCGTGCGCCCCAGCGAACGTTAAGTCGAGACCTATTGAATGCTTGATCGTGTTTTTCTGAAGTCCTGTTTAGTGTTTATCGCATTACTCGGTATGCCTGGCTTAGCCATGGCTGCGGGCAAGTGTGAGCGCTTGGTCGCCACCGGCCATCCCGATTACCCGCCCTTCAGCTGGCGTGACCCACAGAACCCGCAGCGCTTGATCGGTGCTCAGGCTGACCTGCTGGCGCGCCTGGGTAAAGAGCTGGGGGTGCGGATCGAGATGCTCTACAGTCGCTCATGGGATAAAGCCCAGGAGGAGGTACGTAGCGGGCGGGTCGATTTGTTGGCGGGCGCGGCGCTGACCCTCGCCGATCTGGAGACGATGGATTATGTGTATCCAGCGGTGTTCAGTCGCGCCAAGGTGGTCTGGGTGCGCAGCGTGGCGAGTTTCCCCTACATCGAGTGGGCTGACCTGCGCGAGCGTCGGGGGGCCATGGTCAGCAGTGATTTCGGCCTAGCATTCGATGAGTTCGCCAAAGCCAATTTGAGCCTCGAACAAGGCGCCAGTCTCACCCAGCTGTTTCAGAAGTTGATGCTTGGCGAAGTCGACTATGTGCTGCATGAGCGAGAGCCGGGGCAAGCGCTGGCCTACACCCTGGGCTTGCAGGACGACCTGCTGGCATTGTCCCCACCGATTGCCAGCGAAGGCCTGTACCTCTCGCTGTCGCACAACTCGGCGTGCAACGACCCCTGGCTGCGCGGACAGTTAGCGAAAAAAATGACAGAATTAGCCGCCGCCGGCCTGCCGGAGGACTTGTTGCAGCGCAATTTGCTGCGATGGAAGGAGCAGCGGTTACGACCCGCCAGCGCCTCGAATCAGTAGGAAATATTCGTGACTAATCGATTTTTATACAGCGCGCTGGTGCTGATAGTTCTGAGCGGTTGTGCCAGTGACCCGGCGCCAACCGAGCAACTGCGGCTGAGCGAGCAGGCGATGAGCCAAGCTAAAGCCGTCGGTGCGAGTGAGCAAGTGGCCGAACTGTCTCTGGCCGAACACAAGTTGGCACAGGCCCAAGCTGCCATGGCGCAAGAGGCATACAAGGATGCGCGGATGCTCGCCGAACAGGCCGAGCTGGATGCACGCTTGGCAGAAGCGCGCGTGTTGACCGAGAAAAGCCAGGCGCAACTGAGCGAGTTGCACAATCGGATCAACCGTCTGCGTAAGCAGTTGGGGGCGTTGCAATGAGCGCTAGAACCCGAGCAGTTATCGGCGTCATGCTGGCCCTGCTGTTGAGCGGTTGTGCGGGCTCGCCGACGGACAGCGGTGAGGCGCTCGAGGCGGCTCGCAGCCGTTTTCAGGCGGTCAAGGAGGATTCCAATGTGCTACGCAGTGCGCCTAAAGATGTGATTCGCGCCGGTGAATCGCTGGCTCGTGCAGACCGCTTGTCGAGCTACTGGGGCAGTGCCGACGATGTCAGGCATTACGCTTACCTGAGTCAGCGCTACAGTGAAATCGCCGAGCAGCACAGCGCGCTGAACCTGAACCAGGAGCGGGCGGTCAAGCTCGAGTTGGACGTCCAGCGCCTGCAGTTGGCTCTGCGTGAAGCCAAGCTGCTGAGCGTGCAGGAGCATGGCAATTGGCTGGAAGAACAAATGCTCAGCCTGGCGACCAGCGAGAGCGAGCGAGGCCTGGTGATGACCCTGGGCGACGTGTTGTTCGATGCCGGGCAAGCTGATCTTCAGGCCTCGGCCAACCGTACAGTGTTGAAGCTGGTGCATTTCCTCCAGCTCAACCCGCGTCGGGTGGTGCGTATCGAGGGCTACACCGACAACCGGGGCGATAAGCAGGTGAACCTCGAGTTGTCCCGGGCGCGGGCGCAGGCCGTGGCCGATATGCTGGTCGATCTGGGGATCGACGCCAAGCGCATCGAGGTGCAAGGCCATGGGGAGAACTTCCCCGTGAAGGAGAATGCTTCGGCTAAAGGGCGTGCGCAAAACCGCCGAGTCGAGATCGTATTTTCCGACGAGCAAGGGCGTCTGGGCGCCGCTCGCTGATCGAGGGTGCACTACAAACCCCGGCTAGCGTCAGGCTACCGGGGTTTTTTGTGGTCGCACTTTGCCGCTCGGCGGGCTGATTGTGCGCTGGTATCTAACGTCTGAGTCACTAACTCTGGGCAATGCACCGCTTCAGACCGGCTTATTTCCAGAACAGTCATCCTTTGATCCAATTAGACCGATACAGTCCTTGGCGGATTTGCACTGTATCGTCGACAATTTTCAGGTCTGTACCGGTGCACTTTCGCTGTATCGGGTTACTGTTGTGGTTCAGTTAGGCAGGAATGCGGCTATGACCAATCTGTTGCTCTATCAGCGTATCGCCCAGCAGTTGGCGGAAGATATCCGTCGCGGTGTCTATCAGCCGGGGGAGCGGGTGCCGTCGGTGCGCAAGATGAGCTCGCAGCTCAGCGTCAGCCACGCCACGGTGCTGCAGGCCTACGCCAACCTTGAGGACCTCGGTCTGATCCGCGCGCGGCCGCAGTCGGGCTTCTATGTGCACCAGACGCCTGCGCTAACCGCACCGACCCCGGATATCGCGCGTGTCGAGCGGCCGGGTCTGGTGACCCGCAGCAGTATCATCAACCAGATCTTGACCGAGTCGCGCCGTGAAGGGGTGTTTCCGCTGGGCGCCGCCGTGCCGCATGTGGAGTATTTGCCGGTGCGTGCCTTGCATCAGCAATTGGCCAAGGTCACCCGCTTTCACAGCCCGCGGGCGTTCAGTTACATGTTCAGTCCCGGGTTTGAGCCGTTACGCCGGCAGGTGGCGATCCGCATGCGCGATGCCGGGGTGGTGGTCAACCCCTCGGAAGTGGTGATTACCCATGGCTGTGTGGACGCCTTGCAGATGTCGCTGCGGGTGCTGACCCGTCCGGGAGATCTGATCGCCGCCGAGTCACCGACTTACTACGGTCTGTTGCAGCTGGCCGATCTGCTCGGGTTGAAAGTCATCGAGATTCCCAGCGATCCGACCACCGGCATCAGCCTGGAAGCCTTGCAGCTGGCCGCCAGCCAGTGGCCAATCAAGGCCTTGGTGTTGACCGCACGGCTAAGCAACCCGCTGGGCGGCACCATTCCGGAAGTGCGGCAGAAGCAGCTGCTGCGCCTGGCCAGTGATTTCGATATTCAGATCATCGAGGACGATATCTACGGTGAGCTGATGTTCGAGCAGGGCCCGACCAAGGCGCTGAAATCCCATGATCGGGAAGGGCGGGTGGTGTATTGCTCGAGCTTTTCCAAGACCCTGTCGCCGGGTGTGCGCATTGGCTGGATCATCGCGGGCAAGTACCAGGACGAAATTCAGCGCCTGCAGACCTTCAGCACCCACTCGGCCTGCAGTGTCACGCAGATGGCGGTGGCGGCTTACCTGGAGAACGGCGGTTATGATCGCCATCTGCGGCATATCCGCCAGGAATACCGCAAGAATCTCAGTGCTTTCCAGCTGGCGGTGCAGCAGAATTTTCCCGAAGGTACGCAGATCACTCGGCCCAATGGCGGCTTCATTCTGTGGGTCAGTCTGCCGGCACGGGTCAACACCAAGGACTTGCATGTACGTGCGCTGCAGCAAGGCATCAGCATCGCGCCAGGGCTGATTTTCAGCAATACCGAACAGTTCAATCACTGTGTGCGGCTGAACTGCGGCATTCCCTGGAACCGTGAAGCCGAGCGGGCGCTGATGACCCTGGGCATGCTGGCCAACCAGTTGTGCCAGGAGACCACTGGGGCCTTCTAAAATACCCTCACGCGGGTTAACCCTAATCCATCAGGCAGTGCGTCTACTGAGGCAGGAGTTCTTCTTTCCTGCCCAGGAGACGCATCATGTACCCGTCTATCGCGCTGCCCCGGCAGCCATTCTGGCTTGGCTTTAGCGCCAGCCTGTTGCTGAGCTTGACCGCCTGTAACGCCACTCAGTCCGAGCCGCCCAGCGAGCGTCCTATCGCTAGGCACCCGGCGGCTGACATTGCGCATGAATCGTTGGCCGTGCTGCCGGAGAAAAAAGCCGAGCGCTCCCGTTACCCTGCGACTGCCCAGCAGTCGAGTGAGATGCCCGCGCCTGCGCTAGCCGACTATCAAGTGCCGGCTTACCGGGAGGCCTACCGCGAACAATACCAACGGCTCGCCGCCAACCCGGTGCATGCGGTGGCCGAGTCGCCGGTATCCACCTTCAGCATCGACGTGGACACCGGCAGCTATGCCAACGTGCGACGCT
Organism: Pseudomonas sp. SJZ079; assembly: GCF_007993865.1. Classification (GTDB taxonomy): domain Bacteria; phylum Pseudomonadota; class Gammaproteobacteria; order Pseudomonadales; family Pseudomonadaceae; genus Aquipseudomonas. Next base: position 181,925 of record NZ_VIUH01000005.1, read on the forward strand.
TCCTCAATCAGGGCCAGCTGCCGCCGAGCGAGGCGGTGCGTCTGGAGGAGCTGGTCAACTACTTCCCTTATGCCTATCCGCAGCCCAAGGGTGACGTCCCGTTCGGGGTTGGCAGCGAGTTGGCGGTGACGCCGTGGAACCCGCAGAGCCGCCTGCTGCGCATCGCCATCAAGGCCTCGGATACCCAGGTCGCGGCACTGCCACCGGCCAATCTGGTGTTTCTGGTGGATGTGTCCGGCTCTATGGACCGCCGGGAGGGGTTGCCCCTGGTGCAGAGCAGCTTGAAGTTGCTAACCGGGCAGCTACGCGCCGAGGACAGTGTGTCGCTGGTAGCCTACGCCGGTGAATCACGGCTGGTGCTGGCACCGACTGCGGGCACTGAGAAAACCAAGATTCGTGCCGCCATCGAGCAACTGCGCGCGGGCGGTTCGACGGCCGGTGAGTCGGGTATTCAGCTGGCCTACCAGCAGGCGCAGCAGGGCTTTATCACTGGCGGGATCAACCGCATCCTGCTGGCTACCGATGGCGACTTCAATGTCGGCATCAGCGACTTCGCTTCGCTCAAGGCGCTGGCCGCCGAGAAGCGCAAAACCGGTGTGTCCCTGACCACCCTGGGCTTTGGTACGGACAACTATAACGAGCAGCTGATGGAACAGTTGGCCGATGCCGGGGATGGCAACTACGCCTATATCGACAACCTGCGCGAGGCGCGCAAGGTGCTGGTCGAGCAACTCAGTTCGACCCTGGCGGTGGTGGCCAGGGATGTGAAAATCCAGGTCGAGTTCAATCCGGCCCAGGTTAGCGAATACCGCCTGCTCGGCTACGAGAACCGCGCCCTGCGCCGCGAAGACTTCAGCAACGACAAGGTCGATGCCGGTGAGATTGGTGCCGGCCACAGCGTCACCGCGCTGTACGAGATAGTCCCGGTCGGCCATCGGGGTTGGCTGGAGCCGCTGCGTTATCAGCGCGTGGCCAAGGCCGAGGGCAAGGCTGGCGAGTTGGCGTGGTTGCGTATTCGCTACAAGGCCCCGCAGCAGGGCGACAGTCGCTTGCTGGAACTGCCGATCCAGCTGCCGCAGCGGATCCCGCTTATCGCCGAAGCCAGCGAGGATTTGCGCTTTGCTACGGCAGTGGCAGCCTTTGCCCAGCAGCTCAAGGGTGGGCAATACACCGGCAAGTTCGACCTGGCGGCGAGTGCCGCGCTGGCGCGTAGCGCTAAGGGTGAGGATCGTTTTGGCTTGCGCGGCGAGTTCGTCCAGCTGGTCGAATTGACCCAGAGCCTGCAGAATTCGCTTGCGCTCCCCGTGCCGAATCCTCAACCCAGTAACGCTAAGGTCGATTGAGTGTGACTGTTAAGTCTGTTGCGAGTGTTTCTGCCGATGATGATGCCGCGCTGCTGCGGCGTTATCGGCAGGGTGATGCCGAGGCCTTTGCACTGCTGTATCAGCGCCACCGGCTTGGCCTGTTTCGCTTTCTCTGTGGTCTGTGCGGCGATCCGGCGCTGGCCGAAGAGGTGTTTCAGGACAGCTGGCTGAGCCTTATACGCAGTGACTCGTTGCCGCGTGATGCGCTGCTGTTCAAGACCTGGCTGTACCAGATCGCGCGTAACCGCTTGATCGACCATTGGCGCAAGCACGGCAAGCGCCAGGGCTTGCAGGACGAATTCGACGAGCAGGTGCATGCTGAGCCCGATAGTCAGGCGAATCCCGAGCAGCAGCTCAGCCTCAGTCGCGACCAGCAGCGCTTGCAGGCGGCGCTGGACGACTTACCGGAGGAACAGCGTGAGGTCTTCTTGTTGCGCGCGCATGCTGAGTTGCAGCTGCACGAGATCGCCGAGTTGACCCGCACACCGGTGGAAACGGTGAAAAGCCGCTTGCGCTATGCGCTGCAGAAGTTACGTCGGCTGTTGGCTGACCCGGCTGCAGTCGAAGAGGTATCCGCATGAAAGATCACCAGTCATTACCCGATAGCGAAGAGCAACAGTTGCTCGAGCATTATCGCGGGCAACACGGTAGCGAACCTTGCGCCGAACTGGATGCACGGATTCTTGCGGCCGCCAGCGCGGCGTTGCGCTCGCAACACCCTAAGCCGCCCAGCGCCGTGGCGCAGTTGCAGGCCTGGCTGTTTGGCGGCGCGCCGCGCAGGCGCTGGTCGGTGGCCTTGGGCAGCGTCGCGGTGCTCGGTCTGGGGCTGGGTATCAGCCTGAGGACACCTGCGCCGATTGCACCGAGCTACGACAGCCCGCTGCCGACGGCGCCTGCGCTGCAGCGTTATGCCGCGCCTGTGGCGTCAGAGAAAAAGGCCATGGCCGAATCATTCCAGTTGAATCAGCCTGAGGCCAACGTTGAGCCTGAGGCCAGTGCGCTGGCCGATGCGGCGGCGCCGTCAGAGCTGCCTCAGGCGCCGAGCGCCCGCAGCAAGTTAGCGGCGCGCAGCGAGGCCGCCGCGGCGCCACTGGCGGCGGAGTTGCACGCTGCGTTGCGGCAGATTGCCGAGTTACGTGAGCAAGGTCGGCAGGCGGAGGTCAACGCGCGACTCACTGAGCTGCAGCAACGCTACCCGCAGGCGGATCTCGAGGCGCTGCTGAAGCGCTTGCCGACGCAGGGCAGGCAGCCCGTTGAGCTAAAAAACTGACTTGTCAGGCGCCCGCAGGCAGGCCAGCATAGTGCTTGCGGTAAGTCTTCGATGGGGCGCGGCAGCGCTCGGCTTACTGCCCCGATTGAGTAACCGCTCGGCCGTGTACCCGCTTATCGGGGCGACTCGGACGGGCGGTTCGGACAGGCGAACGCCTGCATTTTTCCAACTGAATAAGTGCCTGTTAAAGCGACTATGACTGTTATGCGTTACCTGGGCGTGGCCCTGTTAATCCCGTTGTTGAGTGCGTGCGAACCTAAGTTGGCGCCGGCCAAGGTCGAGCCGGAAAAATCCAGCACGCCTAGCGTGCAGCAAGTCCCACCTGCCAAGAGTGTGCAGCCGGCCGCACCGGCCATCGCCGTCGAGTCTGCTGCCCCCACTTCTCAAGTTATGCAAGCCCCTCAACCTACCCCAGAAAAAAAACCGCTGCTCGCGTCTGCCAAGCCTGTAGCAGTGCCCGCAGCAACGCTGGATAAGCCCCATAAAGAACCAGCGAAGAGCAAGCTGGACCTCAGTTTGCCGCCTGAATTGACCGAGCAGCTAAATGCCGAGCACGGCGACGCAGAGCGAGCGCTGGAGCCATTGCTGCCGTCGCTGTTCGAGGATAAAGGGCGGGTGGACAACCCTTTCCAGCTCAATGGCCGGTTGCTCAGCAATGAGGGCGACAAGGATTCCTCGAAATTGCTGGACGGTGCTGAAGTGCAGTTCGAGTTCAGGCAGTAAGAGAGGCCATCGCCGACAGACCTGTCGGCGATGGTCCTGCCACTATGTGGGGTGGTAGCAGGCGGCTGCAGAGCTTTAATCGAGAAACAGATCCGGAATCAGAGACCCGCCCTCCGGGTCGAAGCGGTAGTGGTCGAACTCGGTCTGGCCCTGTTCGCGGAGGATTTCCTCGTCGATCAACAGTCGACCGCTGATGGCGCGGCCGCTGCTGGAGAGGATGGCGTGGGCCGCGTCGGCCATGATCGCCGGGGTGCGCGAGCGCTTGAAGGCCTCGCGGCTGCCCAGCTCGAATTCGATGGCGGCCGTAGCGATCATGGTCTGCGGCCACAGGGCGTTGACGCTGATGCCGTACTTCTTGAACTCTTCGCTCATGCCCAGGGTAAGCATGCTCATGCCGTACTTGGTGACGGTGTAGGGGCCGTGTTGGGCAAACCACTTGCTGGCCATGTTCAGCGGCGGCGACAGGCTGAGGATATGGCCATTTGCGCTCTGCTTCAGGTAGGGCAGCGCCGCCTGGCTACAGACCATCACTGCGCGGGTGTTGATCTGGAACATCAGGTCGAAGCGCTTGGCCTCCAACTTTTCCACGCCGAGCAGCTTGATCGCTCCGGCGTTGTTGATCAGGCCATCGATGCCGCCGAAATGCTCGGCGGCGCGCTCCATGGCCGCCTTCACCGCCTGCTCGTCACGCACATCCAACTGCAGGGCCAGGGCCTTGCCGCCGGCCGCCTCGACTTCCGCAGCCACCGAGTGGATGGTGCCCGGCAGCTTGGCGTGGGCTTCAGCGCTCTTCGCCGCAATGACGATATTGGCGCCGTCGCGCGCTGCGCGCAGGGCGATTTCGCGACCGATGCCGCGGCTGGCGCCGGTGATGAACAGGGTCTGGTTGGCGAGTGTCATGGTGCTCCTCCGGTGTTGTGGTTATGGCATGAGCTGACAAGAAGTAAACCTGGTGGGTGCGTGTGTAGAGTTTAGGCGTCGACCTCGCCGTGCAGTAGTGTGCGTAATGCTTCGGCGGGCAGCGGCCGGCTCAGGTAGTAGCCTTGAGCCTCGTAACAGCCGTCCGCTTGCAATAGGCCTAATTGCGCTTGATTCTCCACCCCCTCGGCGGTGACGGTCATGGACAGTGCACGCCCCAGCCCGATGATGGCCTGGACTATGGCGCGGCGGTCTTGCGAGACGTCGAGGTCGGCGATGAAGCTGCGATCGATTTTCAAGGTGTCGAACGGGTAGGTGTGCAGGTAGCTCAGGGAGGAGTAACCGGTGCCGAAGTCGTCCATGGACAGGCGCAGGCCAAGTGCCTTGAGCCGCTTGAGGGTCACCCGTGCGCCCTCGGCATCCTCGAGCATCACGCTCTCGGTGATTTCCAGCTCCAGTCGGCTGGCGGGCAGGCCGCTCTCGTCGAGGGCGCTCTTGACCTGATCGACCAGCTCGCTGCAACGAAACTGCAAGGGCGACAGGTTCACCGACACCGGTAGCGGTTGTGTCCAGCGCATGGCCTCGATGCAGGCGTTGCGCAAGACCCAGATGCCTAGCGCACCGATCAGTCCGGTTTCCTCGGCCAGGGGGATGAAATGGTCGGGGCCGAGCGGGCCGCGTTGCGGATGCAGCCAGCGGACGAGGGCCTCGGCGCCTGCCAGTTGCAAGCCATCGACGCGGTAGCGCGGCTGATAGTGCAGGCACAACTGGTCAGTCTGGTTGAGGGCCAGGCGTAGGTCCTGTTCCAGTTGCCGGCGTTCGACGATGCGCGCGTTCATTTCTTGTGCATAGAAGCGCCACGTATTGCGTCCTGCGGCTTTGGCTTGATAGAGGGCCAAATCGGCGTAGCGCAGCAGCTCCTCGACCTGGCCGGCGTCTTGTGGGGCCATGGCGATGCCGATGCTGGCGCCGATAAATACTTCCTGATTCTCGATCAGGAAAGGTTGTTTGATCTTTTCAGTCAGGCGCCCGCATAGCTGGTCGACGTTCTCTCGCGAGTAGATACCGCTGAGCACTATGACGAATTCGTCGCCGCCGTGCCTGGCCAACAAATCATCATCGCGGGTGCACTCGCGCAGGCGTCGGGCAACGTCATGCAGCACTTGGTCGCCCGCCGCGTGACCGAGGGCGTCATTGATTGGCTTGAAACGATCCAGATCGATGCTCAGCATCACCAGCGGCTGTTCTATGGGCGGTAGAGTGTTGAGTTTGCCCTCGAGAAACTCACGCAGATGGTTGCGGTTGGCCAGCCCTGTCAGGACGTCGTGTTGCGAGAGGTGCTGCAGGCGTGCCTGGGCCTCGACTTCTTCCGTAATGTCGCTGGCTGTGCCTCGATAATGACTGTCGCCGCGCATGTCCTTGCTGATGGATCCGCTGGCAATGCGACAGGTGCGCCGCTGACCGTCGGCGGCCAGAAAGTGACAATCGAGGGTGGTGCGATCTGCCTTAGGTCGACGGGGGGTGGAGAGCCAGTCGATTATGGGCTGACCGTCACAGTTGAGTAGCTCGTTGAGAGGGCGTCCCAGCCAGCTGGCCGGAGGGAGGCCGGTGACCGCCTCGAAACGTCCGGAGAGGTAGGTGAGGCGATAGTCGGCATCGACCTCCCAGATCCAGTCCGAGGTGGCTTCGGCGACATCGCGAAAGCGCGCCTCGCTGGTGGCGAGTGCCGCTTTGCTGCTCTCCAGGCGGGTATAGCCGAGTTCCACCAGGCGTGCATTGGCCATGGCATGGCGCAGCACCAGCCAGGTGAGGACGGCGAGTGCCAGGCCAACCAGGCCCAGCAGTGGCATGATCATCAGCAGCATATCCCGACCCGGATGGGCCTGGTCCCAGCGCAACAGCAGCGCAGTGCCGGTGTCGGTGACCAGCGTCAGGGCAGGTTGCTCGGCTGCATCCTGCGTATCGCGGGGGATGCGCAAATTCGTCAGCTGATAGTTTTGCCCGTAGTCCGCCAGCTTTTGTGCGCCGAGCACGTCAACGAAGATCAGCACCGAGGCTGGGCCCGCTATTTCGCTGACCGAAGGATCGTCACCACTGGTCAAACGGGCTGCGGCGACTCGCGCGGGGTAGTCGCCGACCTGCATGATTGCCACCAGCGGCTCGGCCTCTTGCGTGGTGTCGCGCGCGCGGGCGAGCAGGTTGTCGAGATCGCCGCGCAGCCACTGGCGAATGTCCTGCGTGCGCAACTCACCCTCGATCACCGAGTACACCGTCTTGCCATTCGGGGCGACCACGAACAGGCCTTCGTAACCGAAGTCCTGGTACAGCGAGGGCCCCAGATTCTGGCGCGTGTAGGCCCACTCCAGATCGACGCGTTGATGCAGATGTTGGTAGGCATCGCCCCAGAAGGCATTATCGCTCACCGACCCGATCAGGCTCGGCTGGCGCGCCTCTATCGCCTTGTTGGCGAAGAGCAGGCTCTGCTGCGCCGCTTGTGCGTCTTGCTGACGCGCGACGTGGACCAGGGTCAAAGTGGTGGCCGCGAGTGCCAACAACAATACAGTCACAATCGCGGGCAAGGTGCGCCGAGCGAAAGTCGATCGAAAGTGCGCAGAGGCAGTGGTTTCGCTGTGTGGCAAAGGGCGGGGCATGCTGCATCCTAGTTACTGCTCGCGCAGAATAATGATCTGCCTGGATGCAAAAAGCCACTATTCTGGCGTCAGTTATGCGTCCCATGCCGGGGCCATGCAGTAAGTCCGTTGCGCCCCTCATTCTGCGTGGACTTCCAGCAGTAGTTGTCGGTTACGCACTTGATCGCCCTTGCTCACCAGCACGCGGCGGATGATGCCGTCGATAGAGGCTTTCACCGGGTGTTCCATCTTCATCGCTTCCAGTACCAGCAATAGCTGGCCTTTGTTGACGCGGCTGCCGTCCTCTACCAGGACTTCCACTATGGCGCCGTCCATCGGTGCCTTGACCGTGCCTGAACCCGTGCCCACGGCGGCGCTGGCAGGCGCATGGGTGACGTCGATCAGCTCCAGATTGCCATTGTGGCCGTACAGCCACAGTGTGCTGGCGCTCTGTTGATAGGCCAGGCGCCGGCGCACACCGTCCAGCTCCAGAGCGGCCCAGTAACCGTCTGCGCCAAGCAGGCGTAAGTGCAGTTGATGTTCGCCGACGCTTGCACTGAGTCGTGGCTGTTGCCCGGACTCCAGTACCGTCAGTTCGACCGCGAACTGTTGTTCGTCGTGCTTGAGCAGGAAGCGCCAGGGGGCATTGCCGGCGTTGCGCCAGCCGGCCAGCCCGGTCTGGTGAGCGCTGGACTGCGCCGAGGCCTGATAGAGCAGGGCGGCGGCGCAGGCCAGCTCGGCCGGGCTAGGCGGCTGTGGGCTCAGGCTCGGGTCTGCGGCGAAGTGTTCGGCGATAAAGGCGGTAGTGGCGTTGCCGGCGGCGAACTCGGGGTGCTTGAGCAGGTTGGCAAGGAAGCGCTGGTTGGCCTTGACCCCCAGCAACACGCAATCCTCCACCGCGCGCACCAGCTTGCGCCGCGCCTCGTCGCGGGTGGCGCCGTAGGCGATGATCTTGGCCAGCATGGGGTCGTAGAACGGGGTGATGGCCTGACCTTCGATCAAACCGTGGTCGATGCGGATGCCGTCGAGCAATGCCGGCTCCCAGCGCAGTACATTGCCCGTCTGCGGCATGAAGTCGTGGCTCGAGTCCTCGGCGTACAGGCGCACCTCGATGGCGTGTCCGCTCAGGCGAATGGCGTCCTGGGTCAGTGGCAGCGGCTGGCCTTCGGCGACGCGTAGTTGCCAGGCCACCAGGTCCTGCCCGCTGACCAGCTCGGTGACCGGGTGCTCGACCTGCAAGCGAGTGTTCATTTCCAGAAAATAGAACTCGCCGCTCCGATCCAGCAGGAACTCCACGGTGCCGGCGCCGACATAGTCGACCGAGGCCGCTGCCTTGACCGCCGCCTCGCCCATGGCCTGGCGCAGTTCGGGGGTCAGCACCGGGCAAGGCGCTTCCTCGACCACCTTCTGGTGACGACGCTGCACCGAGCAGTCGCGCTCGCCGAGGTAGACGATGTTGCCGTGCTGATCGCCGAATATCTGGATTTCCACATGGCGTGGCTGCAGCACGGCCTTTTCCAGAATCAACTCGCCGCAACCGAAGGCATGCTGCGCCTCCGAACGCGCGCTGCGGATGTGCGCGGCCAGTTCGGCAGGGGCCGTGACCAGGCGCATGCCACGGCCGCCACCACCGGCGCTGGCCTTGATCATCAGGGGGTAGCCGATGCGCTCGGCTGCATGGCTCAGCGTGGCATCGTCCTGCTCGGCGCCTTCGTAGCCGGGAATGCAGGGCACCCCAGCCTGCAGCATGGCGATTTTCGACAGGCGCTTGCTGCCCATCAGGCGGATGGCCTCGGCGGACGGGCCGATGAACTGGATGCCGGCGACCTCGCAGGCCCGCGCAAACTCGGCGTTCTCCGAAAGAAAACCATAGCCGGGGTGAATGGCGTCGGCGCCGCTCTTGCGCGCGGCGTCGATGATGGCGTCGATCAGCAGGTAGGACTGATTGACCGGCGCCGGGCCTATGCACAGCGCCTCGTCGGCCAGTTGCACATGGCGCGACTCGGCATCGGCCTGGCTGTACACCGCCACCGTACGGTAGCCCAGGCTGTGCGCGGTATGGATTACCCGGCAGGCGATTTCGCCTCGGTTGGCGATCAGGATCTTGGTGAAGGCGGGCATCGCGTCATGCTCCTGTTATTCGTAGCCCGGATGCAATCCGGGGTTGGAGTTTCCTGATTGCATCCGGGCCACGGTGTGTCACTGGGCCCAGTTGGGTGTGCGTTTCTGCACGAAGGCCAGGGTGCCTTCGCTGCCCTCGGCGCCGGTCACCGCCGCGGCAAACTGTTCGGCCGCCTGGTCGAGCAGGGCGCCGAGCGGCGCGCTGTCGCTGGCCAGCAACAGCGCTTTGGTGGCCGCATTGGCGCCGGGTGCGCACTGGCGGATCTGCTCCAGGGTCTCGTCCAGACGACGATCGAGGGCGTGGTCATCCGCTTCGCTGAAATGCACCAGCCCTAGGCGCGCCGCTTCCACGCCGTCGAAGCGGGCGGCGGTCAGGGCCAGGCGCCGGGTCTGGGTCAGACCGATGCGCTTGACCACGAAGGGGGCTATTTGCGCGGGGATAACCCCAAGGCTGGTTTCTGGCAGACCGAACTTGGCGTCCGCGCGGGCGATGGCGATGTCGGACACGCAGGCCAGGCCGAAGCCGCCGCCGAGCACCGCGCCTTCGAGCACGGCGATCAACACCTGCGGCACGCACTGAGCTTCTTCCAGCAGGCTGCCGAAGGCGCGGTTCAGTTCGCGGTAGGCCGCGGCACCCGCGCTGCGCGCCGAGGCCATGTCCTTGATATCGCCACCGGCGCAGAAGTGCCCGCCGGCCCCGCGCAGCACCAGGGCGCGCACGTCGAGAGCAGTACGCACGCTGGTCAGTACCGCGCGCAGTTCGGCAACCATGGCCAGGCTCATGGCATTGCGGCTGTCCGGGCGGTTGAGGGTGATATGCAACACACCGGTTTCCAGCTTGAGCAGCAGGGTGTCGCAGGTGGGTAGTGAGGGCATCGCGTAGTACTCGACAGGTTCGCTATTGGCTTTCAGTAGGAGCCAGCTTGCTGGCGATCGCAGTGCCGCCGATCGCCAGCAAGCCGGCTCCTACGAACTGGTTCAGCCTTTCTTCTTGCCGGGCAGTATCCCCATCAGCTTGCAGATGATGCCCAGCATGATTTCGTCGGCGCCGCCGCCGATCGACACCAAGCGGGTGTCGCGGTAAGCGCGTGACACCGGGTTGTCCCACATGAAGCCCATGCCGCCCCAGTACTGCAGGCAGCTGTCGGTGACTTCACGGCCGAGGCGCCCGGCCTTGAGCTTGGCCATGGAGGCCAGCTTGGTAACGTCCTTGCCGTTCACGTACAGCTCGGTGGCCTGGTAGACCAGGGCGCGCAGGGCCTCGATCTCGCTGGCCAGTTCGGCCATGCGGAAGTGGATGACCTGGTTGTCGATCAACGCGCTGCCGAAGGTCTTGCGCTCCTTGCAGTAGGCGATGGTGGCGTCGACGCAGTGCTCCAGGCCCTTGAGCATGTTGGCCGCGCCGAACAGGCGTTCTTCCTGGAACTGCAGCATCTGCATCATGAAACCGGCGCCTTCGTGGCCGATGCGGTTGCGTTGCGGCACGCGGACGTTGTCGAGGAATACCTGGGCGGTCTCCGAGCTGCGCATGCCGAGCTTGTCCAGGTGCGGGCTGACGCTGATACCCGGGCTGTTCATCGGCACCACGATCAGCGACTTGTTGACGTGCGGTTTGTCGTCCGAGGTGTTGGCCAGCAGGCACATGAAGTCGGCCGAAGGTGAGTTGGTGATCCACATCTTGCTGCCGTTGATCACATAGTCGTCGCCGTCTTTCCTGGCCAGGGTTTTCAGCCCGGCGACGTCGGAGCCGGCGCCCACTTCGGAAACACCGATGCAGCCGACCATTTCGCCGCTGATGGCCGGGCGCAGGAACTCATCGCGCAGCTCGTCGGAACCGAAGCGCGCCAGCGCCGGGGTGCACATATCGGTCTGCACGCCAATCGACATGGGGATGCCGCCGCAATGAATAGTGCCGAATTCCTCGGCGGCGACTATCGAGTAGCTGTAGTCCAGGCCCATACCGCCGAACTGCTCCGGCTTGGAGATGCCCAGCAGACCCAGCTCGCCAGCCTTCTTGAAGATCTCGTGGATCGGGAAGCGCCCGGCTTTCTCCCATTCGTCGACGTGCGGGTTGATTTCCTTGTCGACAAAGTTACGCACGGTACGCCGCAGTTCTTCGTGTTCCTGGGTAAAGATCATCTTCTTATTCTCCCGATCTTGCCTGGGCTGGGTGGCGGCGTTTTGATGCCGAAACCCAGTGGGTTAAACAACGCTGGGTTTCGCTTCGCGCTACCCAGCCTAGGATTCACTCATCAAAATCGTGCCACACCGAAGCTGTTGGCTTTCAGCGGGCGCATTTCTGCTTCGGCACAGATATCCAGCAGCAAACCGAGCAGCTTGCGCGTGTCGCGCGGATCGATCAGGCCGTCGTCCCACAGGCTGGCGGTGCCGTACAGCGCGCCGGACTGGCTGTCGAGCTTCTGCGCGGTGACGCTTTCGAGCATGTCGAGCATCTGCGGGTCGGCCTGCTTGCCTTGTTTGGCGTGCTTCTCCTCGGTGACGATGCGCAGCACCTTGCCGGCCTGGGCACCGCCCATCACCGCGGTCTTGCTGTTCGGCCAGGCGAAGATGAAGCGCGGGTCGAGGCCGCGACCGCACATGGCGTAGTTGCCGGCGCCGTAGGAGCCGCCGACCACTATGGTCAGCTTGGGTACGCGGGCGTTGGCCACGGCCTGGATCATCTTCGAGCCGTGCTTGATCACACCTTGTTGTTCCGACTCGGTGCCGACCATGAAGCCGGTGGTGTTATGGAAGAACAGAATCGGCGTGTTGCTCTGGTCGCACAGCTGGATGAATTGCGCAGCCTTCGCCGCCCCTTGCGGGGTGATCGGGCCGTTGTTGCCGATAAAGCCGCAGGGCTGGCCTTCAATCCGCAGGTGACCGCAGACGGTCTGGTTGTCGAACTCGTGCTTGAAGTCGAGGAATTCGGAGCCATCGGCGATACGCGCGATGATCTCGCGCACGTCGTAGGGCTTCTTGGCGTCGGCGGGCACCAGGCCGAGCAACTCATCGGCCGGGTACAGCGGCTCGCGGTAGCCGGGCTTAACCCGCGTCGGCAACTGGGCATTCCACGGCAGCAGGGCGACTATCTCGCGGGCGATGCGCACGCCGTCGGCGTCGTTCTCCGCCAGGTATTCGGCGGTGCCGGCGACCTGGGCGTGCATCTCGGCGCCACCCAGTTGTTCATCGGTGGCGACCTCGCCGGTGGCGGCCTTGAGCAGCGGCGGGCCGGCGAGAAACATCTTGGCCTTGCCACGCACCACCACTACGTAGTCCGACAGCCCTGGCTGATAAGCCCCACCGGCTGTGCTGGAGCCGTGCACCACGGTGATCTGCGGTAGGCCCATGGCCGACATGCGCGCCTGATTGGCGAAGCCGCGCGCGCCTTCGACGAAGATTTCCGCCGCGTAGTTGAGGTTGGCGCCGCCGCTTTCGGCCAGGGTCACCACCGGCAGTTTGTTGTCGAAGGCGATCTGCTGCAGGCGCAGGGTCTTCTTCAATCCGCTGGGGGAAATGGTGCCGCCCTTGATTGCGCTGTTGCTGGCGTTGACCAGGCAGCGCACCCCGGCGATGTAGCCAATGCCGGAGATGATGCCGCCGCCGGCCTGGTTGCCGTCCTTGTCGTCGTGCAGCTTGTAGCCGGCCAGCGATGCCAGCTCGAGGAAAGGCGCGCCGGCGTCGAGCAGCAGGTTGAGGCGTTCGCGTGGCAGCAACTGGCCGCGCTTGTCGAACTTGGCCTTGGCCTCGCTGGCCTTGTGCAGGCACTGCTGTTCGACCTCGCGAAAGCTCGCCACGGCGGTCAGCATGGCTTCGCGATTCTTCGCGAAGTCTTGGCTGTGGACGTCGATGTCAGACTGGATAACCGGCATTCGCCTTACTCCTCCTGCTGCTTCAGTACATCGGGCAGGTAGGCCCGATGGAAGCCGTTGTAGGATCTGCTCAGCCCAGGCGTCGCCTTGAACAGCGGGAAGGCACGGCTGCCCTGGCTGGCGGCGCCGTCGATGCGGATGCAGGTGCCGCTGATAAAGGCTGCGCCGGGCGACAGCAAAAAGACGATGGCGGCGGAGACTTCCGATTCGCTGCCGATGCGCTTGAGCGGCACATGCTCGCGCAGGGTCGGGATCACCGCCTTGAACGCCCCTTCGTAGGTGTCCATGCCGCTGGAGGCGATCCAACCGGGGGCTACGGCATTGACCCGCACCCCGGCATGCCCCCACTCCACGGCGGCGGTCTTGGTGAAATTCTCCATGCCCGCGCGCGCCGCGCCGGAGTGGCCCATGCCGGGCATGCCGCCCCACATGTCGGCGAGCATGTTGACGATGCTGCCGCCAGTCTTGCTCATGCTCTGGTTGAACACTTCGCGGGCCACCAGAAAGCCGCCGACCAGGTTGGTGCGCACCACGGTCTCGAAGCCTTTCTGGGTGATTGAGGCGAGCGGGGCGGGGTACTGGCCACCGGCGTTGTTGACCAGGTGATGGATGACGCCGCGCTCGGCGAGCACCTGGGCGACCATGACTTTCACCTGTTCCTCGTCACGGATGTCGCAGACTTGGTAGCTGGCGCTGCCGCCGTCCTCGATGATCTCTGCCGCGGTTTTCTCCAGTTTGTCGGCCTTGCGTCCGACCACCACCACATGGGCGCCGAGGGCCGCCAGCTCATGGGCGGTGCAGCGGCCGATGCCGCTGCCGCCACCGGTGATCAGGATAGTCTGGCCGCTGAACAGGCCGGATTTGAAGTTCGAGTCGTATGCCATGGTGGTTCTGCTCCTCGTTGCGCCTGCATCTGTTCTGGTAGGCGCCAGCTTGCTGGCGATGCTTCTGCGTTGTGGCTGATCGCGAGCAAGCTCGCGCCTACAGGCTGTCGGCCAGCGCCCTGGGCACAGGCACCGGGAATTCCAGCAGCTGCTGGGCGAAGGCCTTGCCTTGCGGGTCGATGCGCAGGCTGGCCACGCCACCGCCACCCAAGGCGTTTTCCAGCAGGAAGTTCAGGCTGTGGCTGCCCGGCAGGTACCAGCGGCTGACCTTGCCGGTTTGTGCGTCCAACACGTGCTGCAGCCATTCGGCCACGGCGTCCTCGCTCAACGCAGCAGCGATCCACGCCAGATACTCGGGCTTTCTCGCCATCACGCCGATATTGCTGTGGTTGCCCTTGTCGCCGGAGCGGGCCACGGCCAGCTTGATCAGCGGCACGCGGGCTGCACTTTGGCCATTTGCTGGGGGTGGCTCTACCGCCTCAGCCGGGCCGGTGAAAGTCGCCAGCGACGGCAGGACGACCGGGCTGCGTTGGCCGTTCAGTTCAACCTCAAGGTTGCAGAGCGTTTTATCCACCAGAAAGGAGAACAGGCGTATCAGCGGATAGACCGTGGGGCGACCGCCGACTATGCCGGTCAGCCCCGGCGCCATGCCGGTAGCTGCCTGGGCGATCTCGCGGGAGAAGAGGAGCAGCGCGTCCTTCTTGACGTGGCGTACGGCGATTTTGATCACCACCTCGCGGCTGTCTTGGCGCTGGCGGTGGGCCCCGTAAGTGGCCTCGCTGCCGAGCAATTCGACGCTGACTTCTTGGTAAGGCGCCCAGCCGCGCTCGGCGAAGATCTCCTCGGTCTTGTTGATGATTGCCTGGCCGACCCGTTCGGCCTTTTTCACCGCATCGATGCCGGCGATCAGGCAACTGGCGGTGCAACGGAAACCGTCCGGGTAGGTGGCGCTGACCTTGTACTGCTGGCTGGGCGGCAGGCCGCGAGCGCCCTTGAGCTCGACGCGATTGCTGCCGATCTGTTCCAGGCGGACCTGGGTGAAATCGCAGACCACATCCGGCAACAGGTAGGCGCGCGGATCGCCTATCTCGTAGAGCATTTGCTCGCCCACGGTGAAGGGCGTAACCAAGCCGCCGGAACCTTCCGGCTTGGTCACGATGAAGCTGCCGTCGGCCGTCACTTCGACGACTGGGAAGCCGATGTGTTCGTAGTCCGGCACGGACTCCCAGTCGGTGAAGTTGCCGCCGGTGCACTGCGCCCCGCATTCGATGATATGCCCGGCCAGCGCGGCTTGCGCCAGCTTGTCGTAATCATCCCAGGCCCAGCCGAATTCGTGCACCAGCGCCGCACTGACCACGGCGCTGTCGACCACGCGACCGGTGATGACAATGTCGGCACCGAGTTGCAGCGCCTCGACGATGCCCGGTGCGCCGAGATAGGCATTGACCGACAGGCACATCGGCGGCAGCGGCGCGCCGCTGAACATTTCCCGGGTGCCAGCCTGGCTGAGCCCGCCGAGTTGGGGGCGCAGGTCATCGCCCTGCAGCACCGCGATCTTCAGATTCACGCCGGCCTGTTCGCACGCCGTGGCCAGTGCTCTGGCGCAGGCCAGCGGGTTGACCCCGCCGGCGTTGCTGATCACGCGGATTTTTTTGTCGGCAATTTCGCCCAATAGCGGCGCCAGCACCTCGACGAAGTCAGTGGCATAGCCGGCGTCGGGCTGCTTCAGCCTGGCCCCGGCCATGATCGACATGGTGATCTCGGCCAGGTAGTCGAACACCAGATAATCCAGTTCGCAGCCTGTTACCAACTGGGCGGCGGCGGTGGAGGTGTCGCCCCAGAAAGCGGAGGCGCAGCCGATGCGTACGGTTTTGGTCATTGGAAGGGCCCGCAACATGCTGAGAAGATGCTGTAGAGGCTACCAAGCAAGCGCTTGGTTGAAAAGTAAAAGGTGAGGGCTTTTCGGCCAAAAATGCGCCCAAGCGCTTGCTTGGTGGTCCTGCGGGGCATAAATTTCACCAGTTACGACAAACACTTGGCGTACCTTGCAGCGCTTGCTGGGCAGTTGTGCTGCCCTACGGGTCGCACATCGATAAATAACAACAGGGGAGAATCACCCGCGTGGATGATCGACAAGCACAGGCGGTGTTGCGCGAGTTGGTGAGCAGTGGCTTGATCACCGATCCAGACAGCGCCCGTGGCAAGCTGCTCCAGACCGCGGCCCATCTGTTTCGCAGCAAGGGGTATGAGCGCACCACGGTGCGCGACCTGGCCAGTGCGGTGGGCATTCAATCGGGCAGCATCTTCCATCACTTCAAGAGCAAGGATGAGATCCTGCGCGCGGTGATGGAACAGACCATTCGCTACAACACCGCGTTGATGCAAGCCTCGCTGGCCGAGGCCAGCAGCCTGCGTGAACGGGTGCTGGCGCTGATTCGCTGCGAGCTACAGTCGATCATGGGCGGCACCGGCGAGGCGATGGCGGTGTTGGTTTATGAATGGCGTTCGCTCTCGGCAGAGGGCCAGGCGTTCATTCTCGAACTGCGTGACCGCTATGAACAGCTATGGCTCGAGGTGCTCAATGAGGCCAAGGCTGAGGGCTATTTCAATGCCGACCCGTTTATCCTGCGGCGCTTTCTCACGGGTGCGCTGAGCTGGACCACTACCTGGTTTCGCCCGGAAGGCCCCATGAGCCTGGATCAGCTGGCCGAAGAAGCGTTGTCACTGGTACTTAAGGAAGTGTGAATAAAATCGACTAAGCTAAAGTGGCCTTTTGATACTATGCGCGCGACAAGGATAAGTACGCCCAGCCACTACAGGGAGCAGGACACGGCGTTGTTCGCTACGAGGTGTACCGTTTGAGCCGGGTATTCAAGGGACTGCTGTTCGCGTTATCTCTACTGGTAGGGCTTCCTGCGGTTGCCGCGCAGCCTGTGCTGGTCGGTGCCTACCATTTCCCCCCCTATGCAGTGAAGCCGGAAGGTGCCAAGCCTGGCGGGCTGTTGCCGGAGTTGTTGGCGGCACTGAATCGACTGCAAAGCGATTACCAGTTCGTGCTGGTGCCGACCTCGGTGACCCGCCGCTACCGGGATATGGAGAGCGGACGGTTTGACATGATCCTATTCGAGTCGCCTGGCTGGGGTTGGCAAGATACGCCGCACAGCGCCCTTGATTTGCACATCGAAGATGCCGAGGTGTATGTCGCGCGGGCCGAGCCAGGGCGCGATGAAAGTTATTTCGAGCAGCTCAAGGGCAAGCGTCTGGCACTGTACAGCGGCTACCACTATGGCTTTGCGGGCTTCAATGCCGATCAGCAGTACCTCACTCAGGCATTTGATGCGGTACTCACCTATTCCCATGACAACAACCTGACCATGCTCATGCGCGGGCGGGCGGACATCGCGGTGATTACCCGTTCTTATTTGCAGATTCATCAGGATCGCCACCCTGAGTTATCCTCGGGCTTTCTGGTGTCGCAGCGGGTCGATCAAGTGTACAAGCACCATGCCCTGTTTCGTCCGCAGGCGCCCCTGGCGTCCGAGGCCTTTGCTGCCTTACTGTTGGCGCTCAATCGCGACGGGCAGCTGGATGCGTTGCTCAGCCGTTATCATCTTCTGGTGCCAGGTTCACCAGGTGGATAGACGGCACTGACCGGCCGGGTTGTCTGATTCAGGCCGGCTTTACTGCAGCAAGGAAATGCTGAGGGGTATCGCTATCTATGTACAGAATATTGAGCGTTTGGTCATTGTTCTTAACCCTGCTGCTGGCCGGGCCGCTTGCCGCCGAGCAGACAGTGAATGTCAGCGGCGTGTATTTTCCGCCTTATGTGGACAAACCCGAGCAGGCGCAGGCCCGCGGTCTGTTGGTGCCGCTGCTCGATGCGCTGAATCGGGCGCAGTCTGATTTTCACTTCATCATGCGACCGACCTCGGTCGCTCGACGTTTCCGTGACTTCGAGGAGGGGCGAATCGACCTGGCGATTTTCGAGAATCCTGCGTGGGGTTGGCAATCGATTGCCCACAGCGCTATCGAAATGGGCTTGGAGGACTCCGAAGTATTTGTCGCGCGTGCCGAGCCGGGGCGCACGCAAGAGTACTTCGACGATCTGGGCGGCAAGCGTCTGGCGCTCCACAGTGGCTATCACTATGCCTTTGCCGACTTCAATGCCGAGCCCGAATTTCTCCGTAGGACCTTCAATGCCAGACTGAGCTATTCGCATGACAGCAACTTGCTGATGCTGCTGCATGGGCGGGTGGAAATCGCCTTGGTTACACGTTCGTATATCGGCGATTTCCTTCGGCGGCATCGACAATACAGCGGGCAGGTGCTGGTCTCCGAGCGAGTCGATCAGCGCTATCAGCATCATGTGCTGATGCGTCCAGGTTCACCTATCAGTGCCGAGCGGTTTGCCGGGTTGCTGGAGCAACTCCGTCAGAATGGCCAGTTGGCCGACATCTTTGGCCGCTATCAGATAGTGGTTAAACCAAGCGCAGTGGATAGCTCAATAACAGCACATGCAGCAGATTGACCCCAGCGTGCAGGGCTAGCGCCAGGCTCAGGCGGCCACTGTAGTGAAAGACCAGGCCATAGCCCAGACCTGCGACTGCGGCGACCAGGGCAAACAGTGGGCTGAAGGGGGCATGCACGGCGCCGAACAACAGCGCCGTCAGCGTTATCCCCGGCCAGGCCCCCAGCCAGGCGATCAGGCGGGTTTGCAGCAGGCCGCGAAACAGCAGTTCTTCGGCCAGCACCGTGACACCCAGGTTGACCACCAACCAGAGCCACAGGTCCTGCGGCCATTTCGGCTGCCAGGCGACCACGCCCAGTTGCAAGGCCAGCAGCGGCACGCCGATCAGCGTCAGTAGCATCGCAGCCCCTAGCTTTCGCGGCTGTAGCCGAGTGAGCGACGAATCAGCTTGGCCCAGCCACCAGGCGAGCAGGCTCAAGCCAACCAGCAGCTTGTCCCACGACAGACGCAAGGCGTAAGGCGGGGCGTCGACGCTGATCTGGCGTGCCGGCCACAGTTGCCAGGGGCTGAAGCCAGGCAGCGCATGAGCGGCGAGAGCGATACAGGCGAGCAGGCTGAGGCTCCACCAGAGAGCGCTAGGCAGGTGTTTTTCGCCGAATAGCAGCAGGGCGATAAAAGCGGCGCCGATGACCAGGCCGCTGGGCTGAACGAACCCCGAGACAAAGCCGACTCCCAGGGCGAGAGTCGGCAGGAGCAAACGCATGGACAACGGCATGGCACCTCCTTGTGTGGCGCGCCGTCTCGCGGCGGGTTTCCTGGCTGCCGTGTAGCGTTCAGGGTCGCTGGAAATAGCGTTCCAGTAACTGCGGGTCATCGAACTGGGCACGGCCGATAAAGGCCGTGGCATGCCGGCCCCACTGGCGCATCGCGCCGGCGGAGCTTACCCCGGAAGGCCACAGCAGCCAGCGTTCCAGGCGCTCACTGCCGGGCACCAGGCCGTCGCTGGCATAGAGACTGCGTTGCCCTTGCGGGTGGGACAGTTGGCGCAGCTCATCGAGTGCCGTGCGCTGGTAGCTCACCGAGGGGTAGGGCGAACGTCGCCCGTCGATCCATTGCAGGCGATGTTCGCCCGCGCTCAACCAGAGCGTCGGCGCCTGCTCGCCGTTCAGCGTCAGGTGCTGCGCTAGACGCTGCTCTTCGCCAGTCGGTTGGCGGAAGCGCAGAGGCGAGTCGGCCGGCAAGTAGAAGCTGTGCCAGCAGCCGCAGGGATGGATGCTGTCATACAGCAGGGCGTTGCCGTCGCGGTCGAGGGTGACCCGCCAGAGCAGGCCGTCCAGTTCGCCGCCGTACAAATCCAGGGGATGGGGTTTGGGGCGCTGGCTGAACCAGAATTGATAGATCAGCTGCAGGTGCCAGCGCCCATTCAATTGGCTCCAGCTGGTGTGCTGGAAGAGACGTGTTTGCAGCGGATTGAAGCCACGTGCGCCATCGCTGTTGTAACGCGGGCTGCCGATGCGATCGCTGCGGCTGGCCTGCTCGATCTTCAGCCAGGGCGCATGATGGGCGAAGAGTGCCTTGAGTTGCTCTGCATCCGCCTGCGGCAAGCCCAATGCATCTTCGTGCAGCGTTATAGGCTGTTGCACGACTGGGGTTGTTGGCACCGGCTGATAGCCCAACCAGTGGGGGCTGTCCTTGGGCGCTTCGGCATCGGCGGCATCGCGCTGCCAAGCGGCAATAAGCCTGCGGTAGAGGGGCTTGAACAGGGGGTAGAGGCCAACTGTGCGGGCGCCGTCGCGGTAGTCATCGGGCACTTGCGCGGCGTCGACTGCGCGGGCGAAAGCCGCCGGATCACCGGCCAGATGCTCGACCTGAGTTTGCCGGCACTGCGTGAGGGCGGTCTGCCGGGGAGCGCTAAGCCAGGCCTGCCGTGGACTGGACGCCAGCTGAACGATTTCGATCCGGCTGGCTTCGGCATCGTGCTCGGCCAGGCGTCGTAGCCACAGGTGCCGCTGCTCCGGGCTGTGCAGGCGGGGGCCGAGGGTCGCCAGAACTCTATCGCTGCGCAGGCCAGGAAAACCTTGCAGGCGCTGGTATTGGGCGTCCCTGTGAGCCTGGGTGGCCGTCTGCAAGTCACTGAATAGCGCCATACAGGCGTCGACCGGCGCGGGCTTCAGCTGCGCGCAGCCCGTTACCACGCTAACCAGTAGGCTAGCGCTCGCGAGCGTCCTTAGCGTCCTGGGCTTCCATCTCGACTTTGCGTTCACGGATTTTTTTCAGCTGTTCTTCGCTCAGTGGCAGGGGTTTGGCGGTGCGTAGCAGCATCATCAGTCCACCGACTATTGAGCCCAGCACGAGAATGATCAGGAGCCAGATATACCAGGTCATCACTACCCCCTTCCTTGAATGATTAAGCTTTCACCATACGCCTGACGTGCATGGCTGTCAGGCGCTCGCACCGGCATGGGGCGAAACTGTGCGGGGGAGGCCGGTGCGCCAGGGCAGCAAGTCGCAAACACGACCGTTTGCCCGGCGCGCCTGGTTCTAGCGCCGCACCTGCTTGAGGGTTTCGGCGATCAGGAAGGCCAGTTCCAGCGACTGATCGGCATTCATCCGCGGGTCGCAGTGGGTGTGGTAGCGATCCGACAGGCTATCTTCGGTGATCGGTCGTGCGCCACCGATGCACTCGGTGACGTTCTGTCCGGTCATTTCGATATGGATGCCGCCGGCGTAGCTGCCTTCGGCCTGATGTACGGCGAAGAACTGCTTCACTTCGCCGAGGATCTGCGCAAAGTCGCGGGTCTTGTAGCCGCTGGAAGCCTTGATGGTGTTGCCGTGCATCGGGTCGGAGCTCCACAGCACCTGACGACCTTCGCGTTGCACGGTCTGGATCAGGCGTGGCAGACCGGCTTCGACCTTGTCGGCGCCCATGCGCACGATCAGGTTGAGGCGACCCGGGTCATTGTCCGGGTTGAGGATATCGATCAGGCGGATCAGCTCCTCGCTGTCCATGCTCGGGCCGACTTTCACCCCGATCGGGTTACCGACGCCGCGCAGGAACTCGACATGGGCGCCATCCAGTTGGCGAGTGCGATCGCCGATCCACAGCATGTGCGCGGAGCAGTCGTAGAATCCCCCGGTCAGGCTGTCTTTACGCACGAAAGCCTGTTCGTAGTTGAGCAGCAGGGCTTCGTGGGCGGTGAAGAAGTTGGTTTCACGCACTTGCGCCGAGCTGTCCATGCCGCAGGCGCGCATGAACGACAGGGTCTCGTCGATGCGGTCGGCCAAATGGCTGTATTTCTCGGCCAGCGCCGAGTTGGCGATAAAGTCCAGGTTCCACTGATGGACCTGGTGCAAGTCGGCAAAGCCGCCTTGGGCGAAAGCGCGCAGCAGGTTCAGCGTCGCAGTCGCCTGGTGGTAGGCCTGCAGCAGGCGCTCGGGATCCGGCACGCGGCTTTTTTCGTCGAAGCCGATGCCGTTGACTATGTCGCCGCGGTAGGCCGGCAGGGTGATGTCGCCGATGGTTTCATCGTTGGCCGAGCGTGGCTTGGCGAACTGCCCGGCCATGCGTCCGACTTTCACCACCGGGCAGCCGGCGGCGAAGGTCATGACGATGGCCATCTGCAGCAGCACCTTGAAGGTGTCGCGGATTTTCGCCGCGCTGAACTCGGCGAAGCTTTCGGCACAGTCGCCGCCCTGCAGCAGAAAGGCGCGACCCTGAGTCACCTCGGCAAATTGCCGGCGCAGCTCGCGGGCTTCGCCGGCAAACACCAGTGGCGGGTAGCCGGCGAGGGTCTGCTCGACGTTTGCCAGGTGGGCAGCATCAGGGTAATGCGGCTGTTGCTGGATCGGTTTGGCTCTCCAGCTTTCGGGACTCCAGGGTTGCGACATCGAGATTCTCGGCTTATGACGGTTAGGCAGATTGGCATGGTAACCGATCAGCCCGCGGCTTCAAGCCGATAGCCGTGATAGAGCCGTTGCATGGACTGCGCTGCGGCGCGATTAATGCTGCGGCCGCTGCCATGGAATGGGCTGCTCGGAATTAGCACGTGACCCCAGTAGGGCGCTTCAATGACAATTGACGCTTTCCCCGGCATGGCTTGGCCGGGGCGGTCATGGTGGAGATGAGGTGGATGCCAGGTTTACCCCCGGTGGATGAGATGCAAGAGGAAGTCTTGCTCGCCGAAGTACAGGACGCATTTGGTGTGATCCGGGTGGTCGAGATCGGCGACTACCGTTTCCTCGAGTTCGGTGACGCGATCGAGCAGAGTTGCGTATTCACCGCCGATCCGAGCTGGCTGGAGTATGACTACACCCGCGCCATGCTGCTCGGTGCGCTGTGTCATGCGGCGCCGGAAAGCGCGCTGTTTCTGGGCCTCGGTGCCGGCAATCTGACCCAGGCCTGCCTCAAGTTCCTGCCCTTGGACGACGTCGAAACCATCGAGTTGCGCCCCGAGGTGCCGCGCCTGGCCATGCAGTACCTGGGGCTGGACGACGATCCACGGCTGACCATCCGTATCGGCGATGCCCTGGAACTGCTGGGCACTGCGGAAACCGCCGATCTGATCTTCGTCGACCTGTACACCGACCATGGTCCCGGCGTCGGTCACCTGGCATGGCGATTTCTCGAAAGCTGCCAGCAGCACCTCAATCCGGGTGGCTGGCTGATCATCAATCAGTGGGCCGGTAATGACGGTAAGCCGTTGGGAGCACCGTTGCTGCGTGGCCTTTACCACCGGCATTACTGGGAGTGCCCGGTGAAGGAAGGCAACGTGATTGTGCTGGTGCCCGCCGACCTGGACCAGCAACTCGATCTGCCCGGCTTGCAGCGTCGTGCTGAGGCCCTGGCGCCGCGCCTGGGCTACTCCTTGCAGTCATTACTCGAGGTATTGCGCCCGGCTAGCTGAAATCGCGGGTAGTCGCGCTATATCGGCGGGGAGCTGCTCGCATCGCCCGCCCTGCGGGCCAGCTTCTGGCGGTCACTCCGCTTCGTTGCGCCTGGTGGCCCACACCGGTATGGGAAAAGCGCAGCGGATGCGCGCCCGGCTACCGCACGCTAGCGTTTTCAATGGCCTGCTCAAGGCTGGATCAGCGCCCCTTGAAGTCACCTGGACGGCGTTCGAGCATGGCGCGCACGCCTTCCTCGGCATCTTCGCTGGCCATCAACCGGGTAATGGTCGGGTGCAGATGGCGCGCCGCAGCGGCTTCGCCCTCAAGCACAGCCTGGCGCGCCGAGGCCAGGGTTGCCTGCACGCCCAGCGGCGCCTGGTCGGCGATGCGTTCGGCCAGCCACAGCGCGCGCGGCATCAGCTCTTCGCTGGCCAGCACTTCCTGGACCAGGCCCAGACGATAAGCCTCATGCGCATCGAATTCATCACCGGTCAGCAACCAGCGCATGGCGTTGCCCCAGCCGGCATTGCGGTGCATGCGCAGGGTGGCGCCGCCGAACGGGAAGATGCCGCGCTGCACCTCCATCTGCGCAAAGCGGGTATTGCTGGCGCACAGGTTGATGTCCGAGGCGAGCATCAGTTCGATACCGATGGTGAAGCAGTAGCCTTGGGCGGCGACTATTATCGGCTTGCTCACTCGCGGCCCGCCGAATACGCCCCAGGGGTCGCAGCCACCGGAGGGTATCTGCCAGCCGGCGGCAAACTGGGCGGCGACATTGGCCAAGTCCAGCCCCGCGGTGAAATGCTCGCCGTGGGCGAAGATCAAGGCTACGCGGGCCTCGCTGTCGTGCTCGTATTCGCCATAAGCCAGGCACAGGTCGTTGAGCATCTCCAGGTCGAACGCGTTGCGCTTGGCCGCGCGATCCAGGCCGATCCGCATGATGTGGCCACGCTTTTCACAGCTGACGCGGTGGCTGGCTCTTTGGGGCATGGCGCAAATTCCTTGGGCGAAGAGCGGATAATTGGGGTATAGCCGCCTTGCTCGGGCTTGTCCAAGGTCACCGGCATGGACTTCTGCATGCCAGTAAAGGATGACCGTTTAGCGGTGCATGCGTTTTGTTACGGCAAAATCAGCACATTAGTCAGGTTTTCCGGTATAGTGCGCGCCGGTCAATTCATGGCCACGTTCAGGTTGTGCAATTCGCTCGAAGGCTATCTTCGGCAGCCAGTTCGCTTAGCGGACTATCCTTGACGATTTATTTTTCACTACGTTTTCGCAAATCCCCGCCGACAGGGCTGCCAGGGTGACTTTAGGGTCTTACACGGCATGCGCAGCTTTGGAACATGGGTCTTTGCGGATGCACTTGAGGCAGACCCATGACCCAGGAAATCGGCGGCTTCGCCGCGCTCGGACTTCACCCCAATATTCTCTCCGCACTGACTGCCGTTGGTTACGAAGAGCCGTCGCCAATTCAGGCGCAAGCCATCCCGGTAATTCTCGCTGGTCAGGACATGATCGGCCAGGCGCAGACCGGCACCGGAAAAACCGCAGCTTTCGCCCTGCCATTACTGTCGAAAATCGACCCGGCCAAGCGCGAGCCGCAAGCGTTGATTCTGGCGCCGACCCGCGAGTTGGCCCTGCAGGTGGCCACTGCGTTCGAAACCTATTCCAAGCAGATGCCTGGCCTGAATGTGGTTGCCGTTTACGGTGGCGCGCCCATGGGTCCGCAGCTGAAAGCTATCCGCCAGGGTGCGCAGGTCATAGTTGCGACGCCTGGCCGCTTGGTCGACCACCTGCGTCGCGATGAAAAAGTCCTCTCGACCATTCAGTACCTGGTGCTCGATGAAGCGGACGAAATGCTCAAGCTGGGCTTCATGGACGATCTCGAAGTAATCTTCGAGGCCATGCCTGAGACCCGTCAGAGCGTGTTATTTTCGGCGACGCTGCCGCACTCGATTCGCTCCATTGCCGAGAAGCACCTGCGCAATCCGCAACATATCAAGATCGCTTCCAAGACCCAGACCGTGACCGCCATCGAGCAGGCTCACCTGATGGTTCATGCCGATCAGAAGCACGCCGCGGTTTTGCGCCTGCTGGAGGTCGAAGAGTTCGACGCGTTGATCGGTTTCGTACGCACTAAACAAGCCACCCTGGATCTTGCCGCTATCCTGGAAGCCAAGGGTTACAAGGCTGCCGCGCTGAATGGCGATATCGCTCAGAACCAGCGTGAGCGGGTGATCGAGTCGCTGAAGGATGGCCGTCTGGACATCGTCATCGCGACCGACGTTGCCGCTCGCGGCCTGGACGTGCCGCGTATCACTCACGTGATGAACGTGGACATGCCCTACGATCCTGAATCCTATGTGCACCGCATCGGTCGTACCGGGCGTGCCGGTCGTACCGGCCGCGCGCTGCTGCTGGTGACGCCGCGTGAGCGCCGCATGTTGCAGGTGATCGAGCGTGTGACCGGGCAGAAGGTTGGCGAAGTCAAACTGCCAAACGGCCAGCAAGTGCTGGATGCGCGGATCAAAAAGCTTACCACCAGCCTGACGCCGCTGGTGGCCGATGCCGAAGCCACTCATGGCGAGCTGTTGGATCGCCTGACTGCCGATATCGGTTGCAGCCCGCGTGCCCTGGCTTCCGCGTTGCTGCGCCTGGCCACCAAGGGTCAGGCCTTGACCCTGGCTGAAGTCGAGCGCGAGCAACCGCTGGTGCCGAACAATGCACCGCGTGAGCGCAGCGAGCGTTCCGATCGTGGCGACAGCCGTGAGCGTCGCGCCCCCGTGCCGTTGGCTGAAGGCCGCGCCCGTTGCCGTACCGCGCTGGGTGCGCGTGATGGTATCGCCGCGAAGAACCTGCTGGGTGCCATTCTTAACGAAGGCGGCTTGGTGCGCGAAGCCATTGGCCGCATTCAAGTGCGCGAGAGCTTCAGCCTGGTTGAGCTGCCGGAAGATGGCCTGGAGCGCCTGTTGACCAAGTTGAAAGACACCCGTGTTGGCGGCAAGCCGCTGAAGCTGCGTCGCTACCGCGAAGATTGATCCGCGTTACATGAAGAAGCCCCGCCAAGTGCGGGGCTTTTTCATGGCTATGTCCCAATAGCGTGTTGCATGGTGCGTCCAACCGCCTCCTGGATACAGTGAGCCGGCCGAATATGCTGCTGATAGCGCTCAAGCATGCG
>NZ_VIUH01000006.1 GCF_007993865.1 Pseudomonas sp. SJZ079
CGCATGCTTGAGCGCTATCAGCAGCATATTCGGCCGGCTCACTGTATCCAGGAGGCGGTTGGACGCACCATGCAACACGCTATTGGGACATAGCCTAATTATTGCATTCCTGGAGGGTAAGCCTGCTGGCTTGGCTATTTGCTTCGAGGGCTTTTCTACCTTCGCATGCAAACCATTATTGAATATCCATGATGTGGTGGTTCTCGGTGAGCATCGCGGTCGTGGAATCTCGAAATTACTCTTATCGAAAGCCGAAGAAATCGCACGACGCCTAGGCTGCTGCAAACTGACGCTTGAAGTTCTCCAGGGTAACCTAATAGCGCAGTCTGCTTACAAGGCATGCGGCTACTCGGGTTATGAACTCGACCCGCAAATGGGCAACGCGATGTTCTGGCAAAAGAATTTGTCATCGGACAACGCCTCACATGATCAAGCAAGGGCAGCTGTATTGTCCGATGAGACACATCCGCCCTTGCTGCGGATCGTTTCAACCTCCGTGGCCGGAGGCGATCATCCAGACTAGCCAGTTCATGGATACCCCCTCAATGGACAGGGCCATGCATAATGCCCGCAACAGCCTGTCTCTACTCGGGCTCTCCGAAATAACTTCACTCAGTATGCTATGACCACGATCTGGCTCAGCCTCTGTGCGACGCTACTGCTCCTTGCGCTCTTGGCAGTGCTGATGCGCCGTGAGCGCAGCGCACAGCAGCAACTGGGCGAGTATCGGGCGCTGCTGGAGCGCTTGCCCGATGGCGTGATCCTGATCGGCGCCGATGGTCGGGTCCGTCGGCACAACGCCGCAGCCGCTCGCTTGCTGGGCGATACCGGTGCAGCACTGGTGGGCGCACCGCTTAGCCATTGGCTACCGCAACTCAACCAAGCCGCCGCGCACGCTCGTCGCCAGCACACCCAGGCTATCGGAGCGGAGGGTAAGTGGCGGACTGTCGAGATCACCCGCCTGCTCCCTGTTAGCAGTGAAGACGCCATCGTGCTGATCCACCCTGAGACTGAATACGGCAGCTCCCCCGAGGATGCCGAACGCTTCATGCGCAGCCAGTATTTCGCCCGTATTGGCACCTGGGATTGGGATGTCGATACCGATCGCCTGTATTGGTCGGAGGCCATCTACGGCATGTTCGGCTACAAGGTCGGCGAAGTGACGCCCAGCTATGAACTGTTCTGCGCCAGCGTGCACCCGGATGACCAGGCGCGGGTGCGCGCTGGCGAGTTGCGCTGCATTGAAACCGGCGAGAACCATGACGAGGAATACCGGGTTATCTGGCCCGACGGCAGCACTCACTGGCTGCGCGAGACCGGCAACGTGGTCAAGGACGCGCACGGCCAGGTGATCAAAATGATGGGGGTGGTCCGCGACATCAGCGAGGAGAAAGCCTCGGCCAAGCAGTTACGAAAACTGGCCCGGCACGACCCACTGACCGGTTTACCCAACCGCCTGGTGCTCGAAGACCGGCTGGGCAAGGCGCTTGAGCGGGCATGCGCCAACGCCACCCGGGTGGCCCTGGTGTTCGTCGACCTCAACGGTTTCAAGGCGATCAACGATCAACACGGGCATGCGGCCGGCGACCGGGTGCTGGTCACCACGGCCACGCGCTTGAAGAACACGCTACGCGAGTCGGATACGGTGGCGCGGATAGGCGGCGACGAGTTTGTGCTGATTCTCGAAGGGCTGACCCAGGGCAAGAGCCTGCAGGATGAAGCGCAGGGCATCTGCGAGAAGATCTTCGCCGGGCTGGCGCCACCGATCGGCATCGGCGGCACCTTGCAGCACATCGGCACCAGCCTGGGTGTTGCGGTATTCCCGGATCATGCGCCGAGCATGGACACACTCATCCACGCTGCCGATCTGGCGATGTACGAAGCCAAGCGCAGCGGCAACAACCAGTACCGACTGGGCAGAGCCAGCCCGGAAAAGCCGCGAACGAACGTTGAGCCCGCCCGCTGAAATCAGCTCAGGCGTGACTCCGAGCGGCGCACGAACTTGATCGAATAGGTCATCTTCGGCTTGTGCGTCAAGCTGACCGCTTTACGGGTGACGGTGTCGATGGTGATGTTCCAGAAGCCGCTGCTCGGCACGTTGATCTTGATCGGCGAACGATCGAAAGCGCCGCCGTGATAGCTGTGGCGGCCGCCGTTCTTAAAGCTGCGGAAGTTGGCATCGCTCATCAGGCGGATATTGCAGGGCTGCGAGCACTCGATGACGACGATGTCGTCCTCATTAAGGTGTTCGCGCTGGTGTATGAATTTCATCTACAGCTCCACGCCGCATGACTGGAAAAACGCGACGATAGCATGAGCCGGGGCCCCTAGGCTTACCCGCTGTCATCCTGAGCACCGAGTCGACTCTAGGTGGCCATCCGCCTGCAGAAACCCAGGGCGCTGAACAGGCGGATGCAGCGCCTATTACCCCCCCTGAGCAGACCTTCGCTCGACCACTAAGGTCTATCATGATGCGACCCACCGAGACTCGACCATGACCACGCGCCCCAGCAATACCTACCCCCGGTACCACGCGCATGTTTACTTCGATGAGCAGTCGCTGGCGCTGGCCACCTCGATCTGTGAACAGGCCGGCGAGCGGTTCTCGGTCAAAGTCGGGCGTATTCATCAACGCCTGGTTGGCCCGCATCCGCGCTGGAGCTGCCAGCTGTCTTTCGACTCTGTGCAGTTCGATCGACTGCTGCCCTGGCTGGAGGCCAACCGTCAGGGTTTGTCGGTTCTGGTGCATGGTGTGACCGGCGATGACCTGGCCGACCACAGCACCCATGCCGCCTGGCTGGGCGATGAGCTGCCGCTGAACCTGGCCATGTTCAAGACCTGAGTCTTGGTTAATCCGATTCGCTGGATACCCTAGGTCGGACACTGCTGTGGCTGCCCGGCAGGCTGCAGACTAAGGAAGGATCATGATTTCTCACGTATGCCTCGGGGTTACCGACTTCGACCGCGCCTTCAGCTTCTACTCCGCCATCGCCGCGGAGCTTGGACTGCGGTTGAAATTCTGCGATGCCAAGCGACCGTGGGCAGGCTGGATGCCTGCCGAGGCGCCGCGGCCGCTGCTGGTCATTGGCGCGCCATTCGATGTCCACGTCACGGCACCCGGTAACGGTCAGATGATTGCATTGCTGGCCGCTAGTCGTGATACCGTCGCGCGCACCCATGCGGCTGCCTTGGCCCATGGCGGCAGCTGTGAGGGTCCACCCGGCCTGCGCCCCGACTATCACGCAGATTACTATGGCGGCTACTTTCGCGACCCCGATGGCAACAAACTCTGTGTGTGTTGCCACGAGCCTGCGCAAGCGTAGTGCGATTAATTCACGCCCTTGACCAGCCCCTCACTGTCCACCGAGGCGGTGTTCTGCGGCAGGCATTGGCGGAACAGGTCACGCTCGGGCTGGTACGCCGAGGTGCGCACATCCATCAGGCCGAGGATCGAGTGGAACAGGTTGTCGTGCGAATAGGCGACGTCCTGGTGTTTGGCCAGGCAACTGGCTTGAATGCCCGAGCGCTTTTCCAGCCCTGCCGATAGCCAGACGATCATCGGCACATGGGTCTGCTCGCTCGGCGCCATGGCGTAAGGCAGGCCGTGCAGGTAGAGGCCATTCTCGCCCAGCGACTCACCGTGGTCGGACATATAGAGCATGGCCGTGTCGAAGCGCTTGGCGTTGCCCTTGAGCAATTCGATGGTTTGCGCCAGCACATGGTCGGTATAGGTCAGCGAGTTGTCGTAGGCATTGACGATGCTGGCGGCCGAGCAACGGTCGAGCTGGTTGTCCTGGCACACCGGAGTGAATTTCTCGAACGCCGCCGGGTAACGCTTGAAATACGCCGGGCCATGGCTGCCCTTCATATGCAGCACCACCACGGCATCGTGATCGAGCGTGTCCAGGTAGGTTTGCAGGCCGCTGAGCAGCACCTCGTCGTGGCACTCATTGCCCTCGCACAGGTCGGGGATCTGCAGGTGCGACACGTCGTCATTCGGCACCCGGTCGCAGGCGCCCTTGCAGCCGGAGTTGTTGTCGCGCCACAACACCGCGACCCCGGCGCGCTGCAGCACATCCAGCAGGCCCTCGCGGTTTTTAGCCATCGAGTCCTTATAGTTGTCGTGGCCGACGTCGAGAAACATGCAGGGCACCGATACCGCGGTGGCGGTGCCGCAGGAGCTGGCATTGCGGAAGCTGATGACAGCTTGCTTGGCCAGCTCCGGGTTGGTCGGACGAGCGTAACCATTGAGCGAGAAATTCACCGCCCGCGCGGTTTCCCCGACCACCAGGATCGTCAGCTTGGGCTTAGCGGCACCGCCCACCTGCTTGACCTGGTGAGCATCGGCGCCGACCACCTGCAACTGGGCCGGGGTCGCGAACTGACGTTTGCTATAGCCATGTACCGCCGCCGCCACGTTGGACGGGGTCAGCAACAGGCGCAGCTCATGGTGATTGCGCAGCAGCGAGGCGTACGACTGATAGTTGCTCATCGCGATGCCGCCGAGGCAGGCCAAGGCCAGCACCATGCTCGCCAACTTGAAGCCCAGTTCTCGCGCCCAAGGCCGGTTGATCAGGCGTACCCGGCTGACGACCAGTGCGGGTACTACGCCAAGGGCGAACAGCCAGCCGAGCATGCCCCAGCTGAACAGGTCCAGCGCCTCGGCACTGTCGGTCTGCAACACGTTGGTCAGCATGTTGTAGTCGATGACGATGCCGTAGCTGCTCATGAAGAAACTGGCAGCCGCCGACACCAGCAGCAGCACGCCGAGGATCGCCTTGGTCAGCCGTCCCCAGGCCAGCAGGCTGAGCAACAGGTACAGCCACAGCCACACCAGCAGCGGCAGGGTGATCAGAAACAGGCTGTTGTCATTGCTCCAACCGCCAACGCCTTGCCAGACATCCCGCCAGAAGGGAATGTTCATGGTCAGCATCAACCACAGCGCCACCGCCAGGATCAGAAGGTTGCGGCTGATGGCGAAGGTCCACTTGGTGGCGCCTTCGGGGCTTTCGATTGACTGAGGATTTTTTCGCACAACGGCCTCTATGCGCAGGTCGAGAGAATGGCTGAAGCCTAAGGAGCGCGATGTGAAAGGCGTGTCGGGACTATGTGAAGAATTCGTTGACCGTCTGGTTAGCATAGGCCCATGGGCAAAACGCCGCCCTGGGTGGGCGGCGTTCGGTCGAGCGCAATGCGGGGGGAGCGGCCCGCGACTCAAGCGGCGAGCCGACCAGCCCTGGCCTATGCCGTCAGGCCGAGACGGGCGCGGCGATAGGGCTCGCATTGCGGTTTTGACTGCGCATGGCAAAGACCACCAGCACCAGCAGAACCGCCGCGAGAATCGCCGTGGAACCGACTGTGCCGAAGTCCAGGCCGCCCTTGTCATGGGTTTTAGTGAGGAAGTCGCCGAGGGTCGCGCCGAACGGGCGAGTCAGCACGAAGGCGATCCAGAACAGCGCCACCGCCGAAATCCGCGTGTAGTACCGGGCCAGCGCGACCACGCCGATCAAGCCGCCGATCAACAAGGCGCCACCGGCAAAGCCCAGCCCCGAATCATCGGCCAGGTAATCACCCAGCGCGGTCCCCAGGGTGTTGGAGAACAGGATCGCCAGCCAATAGAACAGCTCGCCGCGTAGCCCTTGAATATTGTCCACCGACAGCGACTTCTCGCTCAGCCGCCAGACGGCGAAGGTGGTGATCAGAATGCCAATGAGGATGGCCGAGCCGGTGGCATAGCCGAGCCCCAGGGTGCGGTCCATGAAGTCCGACATGGTGGTGCCGGCCGTACTGGTAGCGAGAATCACCGTCCAATACAACGCCGGCTTGTAGTTACGCGCCATCAACTGGCCAATCAGGCTGAGCAGAAACAGGCTGATGAGGATCAACGAACTCATGGCATAACCCACATTCAGGGTCATCGACAACAGGTCACCGGCGGTTTCCCCCAGCGTGGTCGCACAGATTTTCATCACCCAGAAAGCCAGGGTGATTTGAGGCAATTTGTTCATCCGAGAGTCCCCAACCGCAAAATAGAAGTGGATCAGGCGCATTCGTCTCCCAGCAGCGCACGCACCGCGCGGCTGGCAAAGGCAAGTCGATGGCTGATCCAGCCGGCAGGAAGCTGTCGGCGCGAGCAAGGTAGGTGAGCCTGAGTGAAAAATCGGTGAAGAATTCATCAAGCCGTCGTCACGCGCGCGACGCACTGATAGGCGACTTGCAGCCCTGTCGGCAGCTGGCGACGGGCACCCCGCGGCAGGTTGCCGAGCGCCGCATCACCGTTCTAGAAGCAGGGGCTCGAACGAGCCCCTCCGGCATCAGGCCTGCATCGCCCAGCCATGCACGTTCATCGCCGCCTGGCGCAACGCCTCGGAGCGGGTCGGGTGTGGGTGGCAGATCAGTGCGATGTCCTCTGCCGAGGCGCTGAACTCCAGCGCCACGCAGTATTCGCCGATCAGCTCGCCGGCGCTGGGGCCGATGATGTGCACCCCGAGGATCTGGTCGCTGCGCTCGTCGGCCAGCACTTTGACGAAGCCTTCGGCCTCGTGGTTGATCTTCGCCCGGCTGTTGGCGCTGAAGGGAAACTTGCCAACCTTGTAGGCGCGCCCCTCGGCCTTGAGTTGCTCCTCGGTCAGGCCGACCGTGGCCACTTCCGGCTTGGTGTAGATGACGCTGGGGATCGCACCGTAGTTTACCTCGGCGGCATGCCCGGCGATCCGTTCGATGCAGGCGATGGCCTCGTCTTCGGCCTTGTGCGCGAGCATCGGTCCGGCGGTAACGTCGCCGATCACCCAGATGCCCGGCACCGCGCTACGGTGTTGCTGATTGTCGAGCATGCCGCGCCTATCCGGGGTGATGCCGACGTTCTCCAGGCCGAGCCCCTCGGTATAGGGTCGGCGCCCGATGGCGACCAGCACGTAGTCGGCCTGCAGCTGCTCGACGACACCGCCTGCTGCGGGTTCCAGACTGAGTTCGACGCCCTGGGCCGTCGCGCTGGCGCCCGTGACGTTGCTGCCGAGTTTGAAGGCCATGCCCTGCTTGCTCAGGGTGCGTTGCAGGGTTTTGGCGGTTTCCGTGTCGAGGCCCGGACAGATGCGATCCAGGTACTCCACCACTGTCACTTCGCTGCCCAAGCGACGCCACACCGAGCCCAGTTCCAGGCCGATCACCCCGGCGCCGATCACCACCAGGTGCTTGGGCACCTCGGCCAACGCCAGCGCGCCGGTGGAATCGAGGATGCGCCGGTTGTCGAGGCTCACCCCGGGCAGCGGCGTGGGCTCGGAACCGGTGGCGATGACGATGTCCTTGGCCTGTAGCTCACTGGAGCTGCCGTCGGCGTGACTCACACTCACCCGGCCCGGACCGTTGAGGCGCCCCCAGCCCTTGATCCACTCGACCTTGTGCTTGCGAAACAGGAACTCGATGCCCTTGGTCAGGGCGCTGACGCTCTCATTCTTCTGCTTCATCATCTGTACCAGGTTGAGCGTCGGCTGCATCTCGATGCCGAGGCTGGCCAGCTCGCCAGTGACCGCCGCCTCATACAGTTCCGAGGCATGCAGCAAGGCCTTGGACGGCATACAGCCGACATTCAGGCAGGTGCCGCCGAGGGTCTCGCGGCCCTCGATACAGGCCACCTTGAGGCCCAGTTGCCCGGCGCGAATGGCGGCGTTGTAGCCGCCGGGCCCACCACCGATTATCACCACGTCATAGCTACTCATGCCGTCGCTCCTCTGGATTCATGAAAGACTTATGGGGCCAGCGCGGCGCTCGCCACCGGTCGCGGTCGCAACAGCTGAAAGGCGCTGAAGGCCGCGACAGCGAACAGCCCATTGAGCAACACCATAGGCCACGCCGTGCCATCCTGCAGGGTGCTCAGCAGCAAGCCACTGCAGGTCGCACCGGCCATCTGCGCGAAGCCCATGAATCCCGCCGCCAGCCCCGCCCTATGCGCGTTGGGCATCACCGCACCTGCCACCGAGGCCGGCAGCAGCATGCCGCCGCCCAGAGTGACCAGTACCTGGGGCAAGGACAGGCCGATGACCGACAAGCCAAACAACTGATACACCAGCAAGGTGCCGATGGCGCCCGTCGCCACCAGGACTGCGCCGATGCCGACGATCCTCTGCGGCCCCAGGAGCATGATCTTGCGCCGGGTAAACAGGGCGCCGGCGATCAGTGCCGAGACGATGGCGCCGAAGGTCATACCGTACTCAGCCGCACTCAGGCCCAGCAGGCCGATATACACCGCCGAAGAACCGGCGATCACCGCGAACATGGCGCCATAGGTGCAGGCCAAGGTCAGTGCCAGGGCCTGGAAGGAACGCGACTTGAGCAGGTCCACATAATTGCTCGCCAGCGTGCTCAGTTGTCCGGCCCGAGGGTCGAGGTGCTGATTGCTCTCGCGGTACAGCGCCGCTACCGCGAGCAACACGCCCATGCCAATCAGCAACGCCAGCAGGATCGGCGCCTGCCAGCCCGAGTAACTGGCCAGCAGCCCGCCGATCATCGGCGACACGACGATGGCGCAGAGCATGCCGATCACGGTCAATGCCAGGGCCGGCCCGGCCTGGGCCTGCCACACGTCGCGCACTATGGCCCGCGCCAGCACCAGCGCCGCGCAGGCACCGAGCCCCTGCAGCACGCGAGCGGCGATGAACTCGCCCATGCTGCTGGCCAACAGCATCCACAGGGTGGCCAGCAGATAGACCGACAGGCCCGCGAGCAACACCGGTCGGCGGCCGATGCGATCGGACACCGGCCCGAGCAGCAACTGGCCGAGGCCGAACGCCGCGACGAACGCGGACAAGGCCATGACACTGCTGCCCGCGCGTGCCGCCATCATCAACTCGATGGCGCCCAGACTGGGGATGATCATCTGGGTCGAGATCTCCCCCAACGCGGTCAGGGCGACCAGGATCAGCAAGAGGGTGCGCGATGGCGCGGGATAGTCATGCATGGGGCTTCTCCTATTTTCTACCTGGGTACTCGGTACGAAGTAATGGCCGACATGAGCAGCTGTCGGCCTTTTATATTTCGACCATAATCCATACAATAAGATTATGGTCATAATTTAACAACCGCCGATCATCCGCTACTTACCACCCCGTGCCGAGGAGGCCAACGCCATGCAAACCCCATCACGCGAAGCCAAACTGGCTGCCTGGCAGGCTGCGGAACACGCCATACGCGGCAAACTTGCCGCACCGGGCACCCTGAGCCTGGCCCAGGTCAGCGAACTGCAACCACAGGAGTTCTTCGAGCGCATCGGTAACGGCGAGCTGCCCTGCCCGCCGTTCGGTGACCTGATCGACTTCATCCCACTGGAATGGGAGCCCGGCCGCTTCGTCTTCCAGGGCACCCCCGATGCACGCCACTACAACCCCTTGGGCAGTGTGCATGGCGGCTACGCCGCGACCCTGCTCGACTCCTGCATGGGCTGCGCTATCCATACCCGGCTCAAGCCAGGCCAGGGTTACACCACCACCGACCTGCGTATCAGCTACGTGCGCGCGCTGAGCGGCAACGTCGGACCGATCCGCGCCGAGGGCCGGATCGTTCACCTGGGCCGCTCCACAGCGTTGGCCGAAGGGCGCCTCTACGATGTCGACGACCGCCTATATGCGGTTGGCTCGACCACCTGCCTGATTCTCAGCCTGCCGAGCTGAGCCGCACCCACTCACTCCACCTGCCAGCGCAGGGCTACTGCGAGCCGCTCCAACTCGAAGCCCTGCCAGGTCTCGGTGCCGGGCCACAGAACCACCCCACTGGCACTCAGCTCAGCCAGTGTTTGTGGCAACAGAGCGTGCTCGATGCCTGCTTTTCAGAACAGCAGCGTCTGCCTGCTTAACCCGCATATTCACGCCTGCAGCCGACGTGCCTAGCGTCAGACAGCAACAATAAAATTACAGGCGACATATATACGGCCTATTAAATTATAACTATCATATTAAAGGTCAACGGCAACACCCTCCAGCCAGCCCAGGCCTCGGCCCTGAACCGGAGCAACAGGATCATGACCATGCACTCTATCGTTATCGCCGGTTTTGCCCGCTCGCCCTTCCACTTCGCCAAGAAAGGCGCGCTGATCGACATTCGCCCGGATGACCTGGCCGCACATACCCTCAGAGGTCTGGTGAACAAGCTCGATCTCGATCCCGGCGCAATCGAGGACGTGATCATGGGGTGCGCCTACCCGGAAGCCGAACAGGGTATGAACATCGCGCGCATCGCCAGCTTCCGCGCCGGCTTTCCGGAGACCC
This sequence comes from Pseudomonas sp. SJZ079, assembly GCF_007993865.1. Classification (GTDB taxonomy): domain Bacteria; phylum Pseudomonadota; class Gammaproteobacteria; order Pseudomonadales; family Pseudomonadaceae; genus Aquipseudomonas. Next base: position 10,257 of record NZ_VIUH01000006.1, read on the forward strand.
TGGGCGGCGCCACGGTCAATCGCTTCTGTGGTTCGTCGATGACTGCCGTGCATTTCGCCGCCGGGCAAATCCTCCTCGGCGCCGGCGAGGCGTTTATCTGCGCCGGCGTCGAGTCGATGAGCCGAGTGCCCATGGGCGGCTTCAATACCTCGCCGAACCCGACCCTGCTGAGCGACTTCCCCGCGGTCTATATGAGCATGGGCCACACCGCGGAGCAGGTTGCCGAGCGCTTCGCCGTCAGCCGCAGCGAGCAGGAGGCAATGGCCGTCGCCTCCCATGCCAAGGCCACCAGCGCACGTGAGCGCGGCTTGTTCGTCGAGGAGATCGTGCCGATCGACACCCCCGCCGGCCCGATCGACACGGACGGCTGCATTCGCCCCGACACCCACGCCGATGCCCTGGCCCAACTCCAGCCGGCCTTCGGCGGCACGGTCACCGCCGGCACCGCCTCACCCTTGACCGACGGCAGCGCCGCACTGCTGGTATGCACCGAGCAGTTCGCCCGTAACCACCAGCTGCACATCCTCGCACGCATCAAGGCGGTTGCCGTGGGCGGCTGCGCACCGGAAATCATGGGCATGGGCCCGGTCGTCGCCACCCGCAAGCTGCTGCAACGCGCCGGCCTGAGCATCCAGGACATCGACCTGGTGGAACTCAACGAAGCCTTCGCCAGCCAGTCCATTGCCTGTGTGCGTGAGCTGGGCCTGGACATGGCCAGGGTCAACCTCGATGGCGGCGCCCTGGCGCTCGGCCATCCGCTCGGCGCCACCGGCGCGCGCATCACTGGCAAGGCGGCCAGCCTGCTCAAACGCACGGGTGGCCGTTACGCCATCGCCACGCAATGCATCGCCGGCGGCCAGGGCGTCGCCACCCTGCTCGAAGCGGTTGAGGGTTGAAGCCCTGAACCGCGGCCTAACGGAGGACAGAATCATGACCCTGACTCAGCCGAACCTCGTTCGTCTGCTGCCTTTCGCGGCATTGTTGCTGCTCGGCGGGTGCAACAGCCAAGCAGACGGCAACACGCCCGCCGTCCTCCAACCGCGCCCGGTGCTGACGGCCCTGGTTGAGCCGGCCGGACAACACCAAACGGCCTACACCGGCGTGGTCGCGGCGCGCACCGAGAGTGACCTGGGGTTTCGCGTCGGCGGTAAAGTCATCGAGCGTCGTGTCGATCCCGGCGATCGGGTTGCCCGCGGCGATACCTTACTGGTGCTGGATATCGACGACTTCGACCTGGCCCTGCGCGCGGCAACCAACCGTGTGCGTGCAGCCCAGGCCCAGTTGCGTCAAGCCCGTGACGATGAACAGCGTTATCGCCGCCTGGCCCGCAGCGGCGCGGTGTCACGGCAGATTTTCGACCAATCGGCCACCCGCCTGCGCGTGGCCGAAGCCGAACTGGCGGCGGCCAGTTCGGAAGCCAGTCAGGTGGAGAACCGCCGCCGTTACTCGACGCTCAAAGCCGATGGCGACGGCATCATCACCGATGTCCGGGTGCAACGCGGGCAAGTGGTCGCCGAAGGTCAGGTGGTGGCCCGCCTGGCCCACGATGGCGCCCGCGAGGCGGTGATCGATATTCCGGAGAATCAACGCGGCCAAGCCAACAGCCCCGCTCAGGCCTTGCCTTACGGCGCCACCGAGCAAGTGGTGGGCGCCACCCTGCGCGAGCTATCCGCCGCCGCAGACCCGATGACCCGTACCTATCGGGCGCGCTACAGACTCGAGGGCAACGCCGAGCGTTTCGCCATCGGGTCGACCATCACCGTGCGCCTGCTGAGCCCGTTGCAGAACAGCCTGCTGCGGGTGCCGCTCGGGGCCTTGCACGACCCTGGCACGGGCCCCGGCGTGTGGCTGATCGGAGACGACCACAGGGTCCGCTTCGCTCCCGTGCAGGTGGCCAGGCTCGAGCAGGAATATGCCCTGCTGCAGGGCGGCGTGAGCAGCGGGCAACGCATCGTGGCCCTCGGCGCCCACCTGTTGCACAGCGGTGACCCTGTACGTCTACTGCCCGGTCCACCCCTCGCCTTGGCCAACCAGCCGCAACAGGAACACTAGCATGGGCAGCCTCAACCTCTCGGAACTCGCCGTGCGGCACCGCCCGGTGACCCTGTTTCTGCTCATCGCGGTACTCTGTGCAGGGGTGTTTGCCTTCAGCAAACTGGGGCGTGCGGAAGACCCCTCCTTCACCGTCAAGGTGATGACGATCACCGCCGTCTGGCCCGGCGCCACAGCTCAGGAAATGCAGGAACAAGTCGCCGACCGTCTGGAAAAGCGCCTGCAGGAACTCGACCTCTACGACCGCGTGGAAACCATCGCCCAACCCGGTCTGGTCTCGCTGAAGGTGCAGTTTCTCGACTCGACCCGTCCCGAGCAGATTCAGGCCCTGTTCTACCAGGCCCGCAAGAAGCTCAGCGACGAGGCGGCCGCACTGCCGCAAGGCGTGCTCGGGCCCTTCTTCAACGATGAATACTCCGACGTCTACTTTGCCCTCTATGCCTTGCAGGCGGAGCAGCTGCCGCACCGTCAACTGGTCCTGCAGGCGGAGGAGCTGCGCCAGCGCTTCCTGCGCCTGCCCGGGGTGAAGAAAGTGAATATCCTCGGCGAACAGCCACAGCGGGTCTTCGTCGAGTTTTCCTACCAGCGCCTGGCCACCCTCGGCCTCAAACCGGAGCAGATCTTCGCCGCCCTGGCCAGCCAGAACCGCATCGCCCCCTCCGGCTTCGTCGAAACCAGCGGACCGCGAGCTTATATCCGTATCGACGGTGCGCTCGACAGCCTCGAACTGATCGAGAATGTGCCCATCGAGGCCAATGGCAAGGTACTGCGCATGGCCGATGTGGCCACGGTCAGTCGCGGCTACCAGGATCCACCGAACTACCGCATCCGCCATCAGGGCGAGCCGGCGCTGGTGCTGGGCATCATCATGCAGCAGCACTGGAATGGCCTCGAACTGGACAAGGCCTTGCAGGGCGAGGAAGCCCGAGTCCTCGCCGATCTAGCGCTGGGCATCCGCTTCGAAAAAGTCTCCGACCAGGCCAAGAACATTCGCCTGGCGGTTGACGAGTTCATGCTCAAGTTCTTCGTCGCCCTGGGCGTGGTCATGCTGATCAGCCTGCTCGCCCTGGGCTTTCGCGTCGGCCTGGTGGTCGCCGCAGCCGTGCCGCTGACCTTGTCCATCGTCTTCGTGATCATGCTGCTGAGTGGCCGCGAGTTCGACCGCATCACCCTCGGCGCGCTGATCCTCTCGCTCGGCCTACTGGTGGACGATGCGATCATCGCCATCGAGATGATGGTGGTGAAGCTCGAAGAGGGTTTCGACCGCGTTAAGGCCGCCACCTTCGCCTGGAACTCAACTGCCGCGCCGATGCTCACCGGCACCCTGGTGACCATCATCGGCTTCCTGCCGGTCGGCTTCGCACGCTCCAGCGCCGGCGAATACGCCGGCAACATTTTCTGGATCGTCGGTTTCGCCCTGATCGCCTCCTGGCTGGTGGCCGTGGTCTTCACGCCCTACCTCGGAGTCAAGCTGCTGCCGGCCATCACCCCGGTACCCGGCGGCCATCAAGCAATCTACGCCAGCAAGGTCTACCAGACACTGCGCAGGCTGGTGAGCTGGTGTGTGCAACACCGCTACCGCGTCACCGCCCTGGTGGTCGTCCTCTTTTTGCTCTGCGGTGCCGGGATGAGCCTGGTGAAGAAGCAGTTCTTCCCCAACTCCGACCGCTCCGAACTGTTCATCGAGATTTACATGCCACCGGGCAGTGCCTTCAGGAGTACCGAAGCCGTGGTGGCGCAGGTCGAAAACGCCCTGCTGCAGGAGCCGCAAACCCAACTGGTCGACGCCTATGTAGGCGGAGGCGCCCCCCGCTTCGTACTCTCGCTCAACCCGGAACTGCCGGACCCGGCCTTTGCCAAATTGGTGGTGCAGACGGCCAGCGCCGAAGCCCGCGACGCGCTGAAACTGCGCATGCGCGAACGCATAGCCGCCGGTGAGTTTCCCTCCGCACGGGTCCGGGTCACGCAACAGGTGTTCGGCCCGCCGGTGCCTTTTCCGGTGGTCTTTCGCGTCTCCGGGCCAGACCTCGAGGTGTTGCGCGACCTGGCCGAGGACGTACGCCAAATAGTCGCGGCCAACCCGCTGACCCGGGATAGCTTTGTCGACTGGGGCGAGCGCGCCAGCGCCTACCGTCTGGTGCTCGATCAGGATCGCCTGCGCCTGCTCGGTTTCACCCCCGGTGAGGTGAAAGCCCAGCTCAATGCCCTGCTCAGCGGCAACCCGATTACCGAAGTCCGCGAAGGCACGCGCACGGTCTCGGTGGTGGCCCGGGCACTGAACAGCCAGCGGGAAAACCTCGGCAGTATCGAGGACCTGACTATCGCCAACCGCAGCGGACAGTCGATCCCGCTGGAGCAGGTCGGCCGGTTCCAGGCGGTGATGGAAGACCCCATCCTCAAGCGCCGTGATCGCGAGCTGACCTTCGAAGTACGCGCCGACATCGTCGATGGCCAACAGCCACCGGATGTCGAACTGGCCGTGTACGCCGACCTGCAGGCGTTGATTAACGAGCTACCCACCGGCTATCGCATCGAGCTCAGCGGGCCAGTGGAAGAAAGCGCCAAGGCCAACAAGGCCCTGGCCGTGCTGTTTCCGATCATGATCCTGTTGACCCTGGTGGTAATCATGTTTCAGGTGCGTTCGTTCGGCGTAATGTTGATGGTCTTCGCTACCGCGCCGCTCGGACTGATCGGCGCGTTACCGACCCTCCTGCTGTTCGACCAGCCCTTCGGTTTCAACGCGATTCTCGGGCTGATCGGCATCGGCGGCATCCTCATGCGCAACACCCTGATCTTCACCGACCAGATCAAACAGAATCAGTTACAGGGCATGCCGATTCGCGAGGCGATCATCGAAGCCACGGTGCATCGGGCACGTCCCGTAGTGCTCACCGCCCTGGCCGCCGCCCTGGCCTTTATTCCCCTGACCTTCTCGGTGTTCTGGTCGTCGCTGGCCTATGTACTGATCGGCGGCGTGCTGGTCGGCACCCTGCTGACCCTGTTGTTCCTACCGGCGTTGTGCAGCCTGGTGCTCGGCCGCCCGGCCCGCGCAGCCGCCGAGCTCAGCGTATCCACTCAGGCCCCAGCAACAGACATACAGCCTTAGACCGACAACAGGCGTAAGATTACAGCCAGCATCCTAAGAATCTTGGCGGGATTAAACAGACCATGCGCTACTCAGAAGACCATAAAGCCAAAACCCACCAACGCATCATCGATGAAGCGTCGCGCCTGTTTCGCCGCGACGGTGTGGGCGCCACCGGTTTGCAACCGTTGATGAAAACCCTGGGCCTGACCCATGGCGGCTTCTATGCCCACTTCAAGTCCAAGGACGAGCTGGTCGAGACTGCCCTGAACAACGCCGCGCAACAGCTCGAGGAAGCCACCAGGGAAGTCTTCGCCGGTGCCGCCCCGCTGCCGAGTTTTATCGCGCGCTACCTGTCCACGGCGCACCGCGCCGACCCGGGCGCCGGCTGCCCGCTGCCGACCATGTCCGCCGAACTGGGCCAGCGCGGCCAACCCAGCCCCATCACCGACAAGGTGATTAGCGACCGTCTGCAGATGATCGAGTCCTGCCTGCAGGGTGAACACGCCGATGAGCAGAGCGTGCTGATGCTCTCGGCCATGGTCGGCGCCTTGCTGCTGTCACGCAGTGCCAGCGATCCCGAGTTGGCCGACCGTCTGCTGCACACCACCCGACGCCTGCTGCTCGAACAGGTCGAAACCCAGCCCAAGGCATAAGCAACCAGCCACTAAAAAGCGCCCCCTCCGCAAACGGAACAGGCGCCGTGGCAACAGCGACCCGGCAGGCGATTACTTGTAGCGTGCCGCCGCACTGTTGCGCGACAGGTTCGGCCCCAGCTTGCTCCGCGCCGCCAGCAGAGCGCCCCAGTCCGCAGCGTCGGGCAACGAAGGGATGGTGACCAACTCATCCTGATCGAAGCCAGCCAATGCCGCGTCGACCATCTCGCCCACCTCCATGATCATTTCCGGCGGCAGTGCCGACTCGTCCATGCCGCTGCGCTCCCAGATTTCGGTACGGGTCACGCCGGGCAACACCGCCTGTACCTGTACCCCCAGCTTGGCGACTTCGCCGTGCAAGGTCTGGGTCAGGCTCAGCACATAGGCTTTGCTCGCACTGTAGACGGCATTGAACATCTCCGGCGCCAGCGCCACCACCGAGGCGAGATTGATGATCGCGCCGCGTCCAACCCCGCCGAAGTTCGCCGCAGCGGCCGCCGACAGGCGAGTCAGCGCCACCACGTTGAGCTGAATCATGCTCTCGACTTTATCCAGATCGGCCTCGGCCAAGGTGCCGTTCATTGCCACCCCGGCATTGTTCACCAGCAGGCTAATCGCGGTATCGCTACGCAAGCGCTGCTCCACGGTTTGCAGATCGGCCTTGCTGGTCAGGTCGGCCTTGAAGACCTCGGCCTTCACCCCGTGCTCGCGCGCCAAGCGCTCGGCCAAGGCTTCCAGGCGCTGCTGATCGCGCGCCACCAGCAACAAGTCAAAGCCCCGTTGCGCCAGGCGCTCGGCATAAGTGGCGCCAATCCCGGACGACGCACCGGTGATCAATGCCGTGCCCTTCTCGTTTTGCTTGCTCATGTGATTCTCCATCGAGTTAACCCGCCATTCGCGGCCCTGCAGCAGTGAATCCGGCCTTTGGATTTCATCCATAAGCCTAGATATATGTCACCCATCATCTAACCTGTCAAGCAGCACACCTGGCATTGCCGAGTCGGCCAGACACACGGCGAATGAGCGCAATAAGAGGTAGGTCAACTCGCTTGCCGCGATGAACTCGCGCGCACAAAAAAGCGGATAACCATGCCGGTTATCCGCTGTCTGGTGTGCCTGAACGCTACTCGATCAACTCGAGCGGATCAGGTGGTCGAAGGCACTCAGCGAAGCCTTGGCGCCCTCGCCCACGGCGATGACGATCTGCTTGTAGGGCACCGTGGTCACATCGCCGGCGGCGAAGATCCCCGGCACCGAGGTCTCGCCGCGCGAGTCGACGATGATCTCGCCACGCGGCGACAGCTCGATGGCCCCCTTGAGCCAGTCGCTGTTGGGCAGCAGGCCGATCTGCACGAAGATGCCTTCCAGCTCGACGGTGCGCAGTTCGTCGCTCGTGCGGTCCCGATAGACCAGGGCGCTGACCTTCTGCCCATCGCCTTGCACCTCGGTGGTCAGGGCACTCTTGATGACGCTGACGTTGCCCAGGCTGGCCAGCTTCTTCTGCAGCACCGCATCGGCGCGCAACTGGCTGTCGAACTCGATCAGGGTGACATGGGCGACGATGCCGGCCAGGTCGATGGCCGCCTCGACGCCGGAGTTGCCGCCGCCGATCACCGCCACCCGCTTGCCCTTGAACAGCGGGCCGTCGCAGTGCGGGCAATAGGCCACGCCACGGCCGCGGTACTGCTGCTCGCCGGGTACGTTCATCTCGCGCCAGCGGGCGCCGGTGGCGAGGATCAGGGTCTTGGCCTTTAACGACGCGCCGCTGTCGAATTTCACCTCATGCAAGCCGCCGGCGCTGCTCGCCGGAATCAGCGCACTGGCGCGCTGCAGGTTGATGATGTCGACGTCGTACTGCCTGACGTGCTCTTCCAGGGCGCGCGCCAGTTTCGGCCCTTCGGTTTCCTGCACCGAGATGAAGTTCTCGATCGCCATGGTGTCGAGCACCTGGCCGCCGAACCGCTCGGCGGCGACGCCAGTGCGAATCCCCTTACGCGCGGCATAGATAGCCGCAGCGGCGCCCGCCGGGCCACCGCCGACCACCAGCACATCGAAGGCTTGCTTGGCATTGAGCTTCTCGGCGTCGCGAGCACTGGCGCCGGTGTCGAGCTTGGCGAGAATCTGCTCGACGTCCATGCGGCCCTGGCCGAACAACTCGCCATTCAGGTAGATGCTCGGCACCGACATGACCTGGCGCTGCCCGACTTCATCCTGGAACAGCGCGCCGTCGATGGCGACGTGACGGATATTCGGGTTGAGCACGGCCATCAGGTTCAGCGCCTGGACCACGTCCGGGCAGTTCTGGCAGGACAGCGAGAAGTAGCTTTCGAAGTTGAATTGGCCTTCGATACCTTTGACCTGCTCGATGACGTCCGCCGCCAGCTTGGACGGATGACCGCCGACCTGCAGCAGCGCCAGCACCAGGGAAGTGAATTCGTGGCCCATGGGGATGCCGGCGAAGCGCAGGCTGATATCCGCATCTGGGCGATTCAGCGAGAACGACGGCTTGCGGTCGTCGCTGCCATCTTCGCGCAGGGAAATTTTGTCGGTCAGGCCGACGATGTCGTGCAGCAGGCCGCTCAGTTCGCGGGATTTGTCGCCGTCATCGAGGGACGCGACTATCTCGAAGGGTTGGGTGACCTTCTCGAGGTAGGCCTTCAACTGGGTTTTAAGCGTGGCGTCCAACATGATTTGGCTATCCCTTTTAACGAATTTCAGACACAAAAACGCCCGGGCGGATCGCGCCCGGGCGTTCGGGCACTACAAAAGCTGGGTTGCAGCCTTAGAAGCGCGTAGACGATTTAAACAACGGAGTTGAGCGCGTCGCGCGCGAAGGCGAAGCAAGGCGTAATCAGGTGAGGGCGCGGAGTGTACTGACGTACATGACAAGCCCGAATCTGAATACAACGCTGCATCGCCGAGCGCAGCAGCGCTCAAACCGTTGTTAGATTTTGCCGACCAGGTCGAGGGACGGAGCCAGCGTCGCTTCGCCTTCTTTCCACTTGGCTGGGCACACTTCACCCGGGTGGGCGGCGGTGTACTGAGCGGCTTTCAGCTTGCGCAGGGTTTCCGATACGTCGCGGGCGATTTCGTTGGAGTGGATTTCCACGGTCTTGATCACGCCTTGCGGGTTGATCAGGAAGGTGCCACGCAGCGCCAGACCTTCTTCGGCGATGTGCACACCGAAGGCGTTGGTCAGCGCATGGGTCGGGTCGCCGATCAGCGGGAACTTGGCCTTGCCAACGGCCGGCGACGTCTCGTGCCAGACCTTGTGCGAGAAGTGGGTATCGGTGGTGACGATGTACACCTCGGTACCGGCCTTCTGGAACTCGGCGTAATTGTTGGCGGCGTCTTCGATCTCGGTCGGGCAGTTGAAGGTGAAGGCTGCCGGCATGAAGATCAGCACCGACCACTGGCCCTTGAGGGATTGCTCGGTCACTTCGATGAACTTGCCGTTGTGAAAAGCGTTGGCCTTGAACGGTTGAACTTGGGTGTTGATGAGGTTCATCTCTGGTTCCTTTATGAGGGTTAGAAAATTTACAGGGCGCATGTTAGCCGTTTGGCCCGAAAAAGCTGATTGATTGCCGCCATGGTTTCGATTGATAAAGCCAATCGTTAACGGATCAGGTCAATGTCGGGTCTATAACCAGTACCAATTTACCGTTGACCTTATTACTCGCCAGCGCGGTAAAAGCCTCCTGCGCATCCTCGATCGCGAAACTGCGCGCCAGTTGCGGCTTGAGTCGACCCTCGGCGAACAACGGCCACAGGTGCTGCAGCAGGTCGCGCATGAGATCGGCCTTGAACTGATCGTCGCGATTACGCAGCGTCGAACCGATCAATTGAATGCGTTTGCCCAACAGCAACGCCAGATCCAGTTCGGCCTTGCGCCCGCCCATCAGGCCGATATTCAGCCAGCGGCCATCACGCGCCAGCAACTCCAGGTTGAGCGCGGCGTAGTCGCCACCGACCGGGTCGAGAATCACATCGAAGGGACCGAAGTCGCGCAGACTGTGCAGCTTGTCATCGCCCCTCAGCACGCCGCCCTGAGCGCCCAAGCTTTCGCAGTAAGCCAGGCGTTCGGCCGAGCCGACACTGACCCAGCACGGGCTACCGAAGGCCTTGCACAGCTGGATCGCCGCCGAGCCCACGCCACTGGCACCGGCATGCAGCAACACCTTCTCGCCCGGTTTCAGCCCCGCCAACTGAAACAGGTTGAGCCAGGCGGTGGCATAGACTTCCGGCAACCCCGCCGCCTCCTGCAGCGACACACCCTCCGGCACCGGCAAGGCATGCCGCGCATCGATCACCACCTCTTCGGCCATGCCGCCGCCGGACAACAATGCACAGACCCGGTCGCCGACTTTCCAGTCGCAGCCGGCACCGACTTCACTGACGATACCCGCACACTCGAGACCAAGCACTTCGCTGGCGCCAGGCGGCGGTGGATACAGCCCGGCACACTGCAACAGGTCGGCGCGATTCAAGCCTGCGGCCGCCACGCGAATGCGAATTTCCCCTACATCACAGACCGGGGTAGGCTGCTCCGCCCACTCCACTCGCCCGTCAACGCCTTGCAATGCCTTCACGCTGCCTCCATAGTGCATTTAACCGAGCCCGGCGCTGATTCGCCGGGCTTTTGCATTGCGCCGATGGAACCTGGCGCCCTTAAAGACGGCCTAATATGCGTTATCAACTGCCCCCACGTCGACTCAGCATGAAGCGTTCACTGTTCAGCGCCACCCTCGCCCTGGCCATCGGTCTCAGTGCACTGCCACTGGCCGCAAAGACCAGCGCCAGCGATTCCTGGGAATACCTGCAGCCAAGTCGCGAGCAAGTCATTGCCAGCCTGAATGTCGTGGAACTGCTCAAGCGCCACCATTACAGCAAGCCACCACTGAATGACGAACGCTCGGCAAAGATCTATGAGGGCTACCTGAAGTTCCTCGATCCGTCGCGCAGCTATTTTACTGCGGGTGATATCGCCGAATTCGACCAGTGGCGCACGAAGTTCGACGACTTCCTCAAGGGTGGCAACCTGGAACCCGGTTTCGCCATCTACAAGCGCCATCTGGACCGTTTTCAAGGGCGCCTGCAGTTTGCCCTGAAGATGCTCGACAAAGGCGTCGATGCCATAGACTTCAGCGTCGATGAAAGCCTGCTGATCGATCGCGAGAAGGCCCCCTGGGTCAAGGACCTCGCCGAACTGGATGACCTCTGGCGCAAGCGCGTGAAAGATGAAGTGTTGCGCTTGAAAATCGCCGGCAAAGAGCCGAAAGCCATTCAGGAGTTGCTGACCAAGCGCTACCAGAGCCAGCTGGCGCGCCTGCAGCAAACCCGCGGCGAGGACGTGTTCCAGGCCTATATCAACGCCTTTGCCATGACCTACGACCCGCACACCACCTACCTCTCCCCGGATAACGCGGAGAACTTCGATATCAATATGAGCCTTTCGCTGGAAGGCATCGGCGCCGTGCTGCAAAGCGATAACGAGTACGTCAAGGTGGTGCGCCTGGTGCCCGCTGGGCCGGCCGAGAAGAGCAAGCAAATCGCCCCGACGGACAAAATCATCGGTGTTGCCCAGGGCGACGACGAGATGGTCGACGTGATCGGCTGGCGCCTCGACGAAGTGGTCAAACTGATCCGCGGCCCGAAAGGCTCGCAAGTGCGTCTGGAAGTGATTCCGGCAAGCAATGCGCCGAACGACCAGACCAGCAAGATCGTCAACATCACCCGCGAGTCGGTGAAACTGGAAGAGCAAGCGGCGAAGTCCTCGGTACTCAAACTCGAGCACGAAGGCCGTGACTACAAGCTGGGCGTCATCGAAATCCCTGCGTTCTACCTGGACTTCAAAGCCTTCCGCGCCGGCGACCCGGATTACAAAAGCACCACTCGCGACGTCAAACGCCTACTCAGCGAACTGCAAGCAGAAAAAGTCGACGGCGTGGTCATCGACCTGCGTAACAACGGCGGCGGCTCGCTGCAAGAAGCCACCGAACTGACCGGGTTGTTTATCGACAAGGGCCCTACCGTGCTGGTGCGCAATAGCGACGGCCGGGTTGACGTGCTGGCCGACGACGATGCCGGTACCTTCTATAGCGGCCCAATGGCCATACTGGTCAACCGCCTGTCCGCTTCGGCTTCGGAGATTTTTGCCGGTGCCATGCAGGACTATCACCGCGCCCTGATCCTCGGCGGCCAGACGTTCGGTAAAGGCACGGTACAGACCATCCAGCCGCTCAACCACGGCGAGCTGAAGTTGACCCTGGCCAAGTTCTACCGCGTATCAGGACAAAGCACCCAGCACCAGGGCGTGATTCCGGACATCCAGTACCCCGACGTCATGGATACCAAGGAAATCGGCGAGAGCGCACTGCCAGAGGCCTTGCCCTGGGACAGCATTCGCCCGGCGATCAAGCCCGAACTGGACTCGATCAAACCCTTCCTGGCCGAGCTGAAAAGCCGCTATGACGACCGTACGGCGAAGAACCCGGACTTCGCCTTCACCCGTGATCGGCTGAGCCTGGCGCAGAAGCTGATGAACGAAACCACGGTCAGCCTCAACGAACGCAAACGCCGTGCGCAACAGGCCGACATCGAGGCGCAGCAACTGGTCATCGAGAACAGTCGACGCAAGGCCAAAGGCGAAACGCTGCTGAGCGAGCTGAAGAAAGAAGAGGATGAAGAGACGCTAGCGGCCGAAGACAAGAAGTCCAAGCCGGAAGATGATGCCTTCCTCGCCGAAACCGGGCACATCCTGCTCGACTACCTGGGCCTCGAAACCCCTGTGGCGAAACACTAACCCGCCACTGTCATCAAATAGTCATCGATCTGTCGTGAAATGCAGGGGGCTGATAACACTATCAGCCCCTTCGCTTTTTCTGGATATCGAGACCCACCATGACCGTCACCGAGCAGTTGAGCGCTCTGGGCCACATCCTCGCACACGACGACCTGCATAGCCTGTTTCAACCCATCGTCTCCCTCTCTGAACGGCGCATCCTCGGCTATGAGGCCCTGACCCGCGGCCCATCGAACAGCCCGCTGCATTCGCCGATCAACCTGTTCGCGGTGGCGCGTCACGCCGGGCGCCTGAGCGAACTGGAACTGGCTTGCCGCACGAGTGCCTGCCGGCGCTTCAGCGAGTTGAAGCTGGAAGGCAAGCTGTTCCTCAACGTCTCTCCGGACTCGTTACTGGAGCCCAGCCACCAGCCAGGCCGCACCCTGCAGTTGCTGCAGAGCCTGGGTATTCCGCCAAGCCAGGTTGTGATCGAGCTGACCGAGCAATCGCCCACCGACGACTTCGCCCTGCTCGACACCGCCTTGCACCATTACCGCGCCATGGGCTTTTCCATCGCCCTGGACGACCTGGGAGCCGGTTACTCGAGCTTGCGCCTGTGGTCGGAGCTGCGACCCGATTACGTGAAAATCGACCGCCACTTCATCGACGGCATTCACCTGGATGCGGTCAAACGCGAGTTCGTCGGCTCGATCCTGCAAATGGCCAAAGCCTCGCGGGCCACGGTGATCGCCGAAGGCATCGAACTGCCCGAAGAGCTCAGCGTACTCTCGGAGATGGGCGTCGACCTGCTGCAGGGTTATTTGCTCAGTCGCCCCCAGGAACAACCGCCGCGCGATGCACGCAACCTGCTGCCGAAACTCGACAACGCGCCGGCGGCCTTGAGTGACGAGGGCTGCGACCTGACCGCACTACTCAACCAGCAGTCGGCCGTGGCCCATGACACCCCGACCGCCGAAGTGCTGGAAGCCTTTCGCGCGCAGGCCAATCTCAATTCCCTGGCGGTGCTCAACGAGCAACAGCAGCCGGTTGGCATCGTCCATCGCCACTCGCTGTCGGACATCTTATTGAAACCCTTCGCCACCGAGTTGTTCGCGCGCAAACCGATCAGCCGCCTGATGAGCGATGACTTTCTCGCCGTCGAACTGGGACAGTCACTGCAACAGGTCAGTCGCCTACTCACCAGCCGTGCCCGCCAGCGCGTCGAAGAAGACTTCATCATCACCCAGGGCGGCTGCTACCTGGGGCTCGGTCGGGTGATCGACGTGCTCAAGCTGATTACCGAACTAAAAATTCAACAGGCCCGTTATGCCAATCCGCTGACCATGCTGCCGGGCAACGTGCCTATCCAGCAGTGCCTGACCCGCCTGCTGCAACAGAGCCGCGAAGCGGTGATCTGTTACGTGGATATCGATAGCTTCAAGCCGTTCAACGACCTCTACGGCTATGCCAAAGGCGACGAAGTACTGCTGTGTCTGACGCAATGCTTGAACGAACGGGTCGACCCGGCACGCGACTTCGTCGGCCATATCGGTGGCGACGACTTCCTGCTGGTGCTCGGCTCGGTGGACTGGCGTGCCCGGCTGAATCGGCTACTGGAAGACTTTCAGGGCCAGTGCCGACGCTTCTACCGCGATGAGCACCTGCAGGCCGGCTGCATTAGCGCGCACAATCGCCAGGGTCAGCGCCAGGAGTTTCCGCTGTTATCGCTCTCCCTCGGCGTGGTGCATTTACGCCCCGAGCAGTGCGCCGAACTGGATGCCGCCCAACTGGCCAGCCTGGCCTCGGAAGCCAAGCGCCACGCCAAGGCAGTGCCGGGTTACAGCCTGCATATCATCGACACGCAGAAACTGTCGGCGTAAACAACATGCACAGGTAAGACTCGCGACTGGACGCGGCGGAGCGTAGCGCCAACCTAGTCATGCGCTACAACCCCAACTCGTGCGCCCGCCGAGCAAAGCGCTCAGCTTGTTCGGCATCCGCGTGTAAGCCGGTGGCGCCGTCCCGATACAGATCGGCCAGACGCTGGGCGGCCAAGGGGTGACCGGCTGCCGCGGCCATCGACCACCAGCCCGCGGCTTGCAGGCCATCCGGCGCTTGTCGGGTATCGCCGGCCAGGCTCAACGCACCGAGCTGATAGGCGGCCTTGCCATCACCAGCCGTGGCGGCCAGGCGCAGCAGACGAATGCCCTCTTCTCGGGCGCCCAAGCCTTGGCCGCGAAACAGCAGAATATGGCCGTAAAAGCTTTGCGCCGCGACATCACCCAAGTTGGCCATGCGCGCGAATTGCCCCTCCAGCCACCGCCAGCCGCGCGGCTGCTTGACCAGCCAGGACCAGTGAAACAGCCGTCGAGCGATGACATAACTGATACGCGCGCGCAGGTGCCACAGCACCTAGTCTTCCTCTGGATAACTGAACTCGAACACCCGCACCACTTCGGAGGCATGCCAGGAGGCCGCCGCAACGCCATCCGAAGCACCGCCGAAGCGACCGAGCCGGGTCACGCAATCGAAGAAGCCGGTACGCGGCAAACGGCTGGCGCCCTGACTGATGACCAGCGCGCTGCGCAGCGGCCGTTCGGCACTCGCATCCAGCGCCGCCAGATGCTCCAACGCCGCAGTCAGGGTCTGCATTGCTGGCGTCGGCAGAGCCAAACGCTCGATCAGCGCCCGGTAGGTCAGCAGATGGCGCTGACGCCGAGCGTTCTCCAGTTCACCGAGCAGCGCTTGCCAATGCTGGCGACTGATACTCACGCTCACGATGCCGACTCCCAACCTGCCACACCCAGCGTCCAGGCCAAGGCGCGCTGAATAGCCGCATCCGGTTGGCGCTCGCCGCTTTCGATCATCCCAAGATAATGGGGACTAATACCTACGGTACGCGCCAACTCTGCCAGCGACAGGCCCTTCGCTTCGCGCAAGCCTGCCAACTGACTCAGCGCCGGCCTGGCATCGGCTGCCGACTCAGGCGCCTGCGTTGCACGGCCAGCGGCCTGCAGCAACGCCTGATAGTCCGCCCAAGGCAGCACCGCATATTCGGGTTCGCCGTCACGTTTGATCACTTGCACATTCATCTTCGACTCTCCATGGGAAGCAGTACCGACAACCTCAGCACGCTCCGTGCAGGCCCGTTATCTTAACAGTCCGATGGCAAAAAGGTCGTGATCTAAACCGCCAAGCGAATACCCCAATGCTGCTGCATGGGTGCCTGTGCGCGCACACTGTTTATCCTATGCCTTGCTTGCCGGAGCACCTGGAGCGACGCGCAAGAGCTATGTGACGTAGGGCTGCTTGCCCGGATACTCGATGGCGAAACCTGAATAGCTCAAGACGATGGTGCCTGCAACACTGAATGCTCATCGCTTGGGAGCCGCTCGATGAGCTCGAGCCTGGCGGGCGTCTGAGCCTCCCGCCACCTGCGAAAAGCCGTTAGCTCATCGCTCCAGGTACGAAGCACCCAGGCCAGTACGGCCAGGTCATCAATCAAGCCCACCCCCAATAACCAGTCCGGCAATGCATCCAGCGGCGTTACGAAATACAGCAATGCCGCCACCACAGCCACTACCGCCTGAGTACTGACTGCCCGATACTCGCCACGCCACCACGCCAGACAGAGACCTTGCAGCAGCCGCAGATCCTCCTTGAAACCGGCAAAGCGTTCGCCCTGCTTGGCGCTCTTACGTGCCACCGCCAACAGCAAGCCGGGTAACCGGCCACCACTCAGAAAACGCTGCGCCAAGGGCAGGTAACGCGCAAAATTCCACGGAGCTTTCATCGTCACTCCTCGTCAGCCCGCATGCTGACTGGGTTGGCTCGGGTTATCCACTAAAGCTGTGGATAACCTTGTGAACAGATTCTGAATTAGCCTAGCAAACGCCCGGCCCATGCGGCTCGACCACAGATCGGCCATTTTTTATCCAGCCAATAAAAATCAAATAAATCAATGATTTACAAATTGCAAAAGGTTTCTACAGAAAGCTACCGCAGGTCAGTCCGGCCAACTGGCGAAATGTGCATAACCGTAACATCGGCGCACCACAACAGCCCTGTTCAGACTCCTCGGTCAGCTCTCGCTCGGCTTTTTTGACCGCTATAAACAACAACGCCCCGTCGAGACGGGGCGTTGTTGTTAGCCTGCCGGTATCACTGCTCGGTGGCAGCGTCCTTGGCAGCAGTATCCTTGATGCTCAGCAGTTCCAGCTCAAACACCAATACCGCATTGGCCGGGATTGCCGGGGTCGGGCTTTGCTCGCCGTACGCCAGCTCGCTCGGAATGAAGAGCTTGTACTTCTCGCCGACGTGCATCAACTGCAAACCTTCGACCCAACCCGGAATCACGCCATTGACTGGCAGGTCTATCGGGCTGCCGCGCTGAATCGAGCTATCGAACACGCTACCGTCGGTCAGCTTGCCTTCATAGTGCACGGTCACCACGTCAGTGGCTTTCGGCTGGGCACCGTCGGCCTTGGTCAGCACTTCATACTGCAAACCGGAGTCGGTGGTCACCACACCCTCGCGCTTGCCGTTCTCCGCGAGGAAGGTCTTGCCGGCCTTGGCCGACTCTTCGTTGAGTTTTGCCATGCGCTCTTCGGAACGCTTCTGCAGGAAACCAAAGGCCTCGGCCAGTTCTTCATCCTTCAGGCGCTGCTCTTTCTTGCCGATTGCATCTTCGATGCCCTGGGCAACGGCTTGCGAGTCCAGGTCATCCATGCCTTCCTGAGCCAGGCTCTTGCCCATGTTCAGGCCGATGCCGTAGGAGGCTTTCTGCGCCGGGGTTTTCAGTTCGACGCTGGTTTGCGAATCACAACCTGCGAGAACCAAGCCCACCAGGGCGACCGCCGCCGCTAAACGATGCTGTTTCATGCTTATTCCTTGTTCGGAGCGCCCTAGGGCAATCGAGTGAAGGCGCGAGCTTAGCAGGCCGCTACGATCACTGGCTACCAGGATACGAGCCAAGAAATGCGTATAAGTTCAGGTGTTTAGAGTTTTTTAAGAAGATTGCAGCGAGCGCCGCGAAAGAGGTGTTGCCGAGGTGAAGCGAGGGGAAAATGGCGCAGCGGACGGGACTCGAACCCGCGACCCCCGGCGTGACAGGCCGGTATTCTAACCAACTGAACTACCGCTGCGCGTAACTTCAAAAGCGAGTTTGGTGGGTGATGACGGGATCGAACCGCCGACCCTCTGCTTGTAAGGCAGATGCTCTCCCAGCTGAGCTAATCACCCTTCACTCTCGAAGTGGGGCGCATTCTAGACAGCCACCCTCACCTTGGCAAGCCTTCTTCGAAAAAAAAATTATCGACACGCCAAAGGCTTAGCGCAGGGTTGGCCTGAGAGGCTGCGGGGGACAATAATGCGCGCTTTGCGTTAATGGAGAGTCACCCCGTCATGTGGTTTCGTAACCTGCTGGTTTACCGCCTCACCCAAAACGTCCCGTTCGATACCGAGGCACTCGAAGCCGCGCTGGCTGCCAAACCGGCTCGTCCGTGCGCCAGTCAGGAGCTGACCACCTATGGCTTCATCGCCCCCTTCGGCAAAGGCGCCGACGCGCCGCTGGTGCATAACAGCCAGGGCTTCTTGTTGATCGCCGCACGCAAAGAAGAACGCATTCTGCCCGGCAGCGTGGTGCGCGATGCCCTGAAGGAAAAAGTCGACGAGATCGAAGCCGAGCAGATGCGCAAGGTCTACAAGAAAGAGCGCGACCAGCTCAAGGACGAGATCGTGCAGACCTTCCTGCCGCGCGCCTTTATCCGCAAGTCGGCAACCTTCGCCGCCATCGCCCCGGCCCAGGGTCTGATCCTGGTCGACGCCTCCAGCCCTAAGCGTGCCGAAGACCTGCTGTCCACCCTGCGCGAGGCCATTGGCTCGCTGCCGGTGCGGCCGCTGACGGTGAAGATCGCCCCGAGCGCGACCATGACCGACTGGGTCAAGTCGCAACAGGCCGCAGCCGACTTCACCGTGCTCGATGAGTGTGAATTGCGCGATACCCATGAAGATGGCGGCGTGGTGCGCTGCAAGCGCCAGGATCTGACCAGCGACGAAATCCAGCTGCACATGACCGCCGGCAAACAGGTCACCCTGCTGTCCCTGGCCTGGCAGGACAAACTGTCGTTCATGCTCGACGACAAACTGGTGGTCAAGCGCCTGCGCTTCGAAGACCTGTTGCAGGATCAAGCCGAACAGGATGGTGGCGAAGACGCCCTCGGCCAGCTGGATGCCAGTTTCACCCTGATGATGATGACCTTCGTCGAGTTCCTCCCGGCGCTGTTCGAAGCTCTGGGCGGCGAAGACACGCCGCAGGGCCTCTAAGCCCATGCCTGTGCGAGCCAGGCAGCCCCTGGTTCGCGCGCCTGCGCCTAGGCTTAGGCCTGCAACGCAGGCTCGGTTGCGCAGGCATCTCATCGGCGAGCCGATCGCCGGTGATCGGACGCGGCCTGACTCGCTGGCTGCCAGATAGCACCCGAGAACACCCAAAGCCTCCGCTAATCCGCCACCGCTTGTACAAGCAATCGAACTGTGCACAATAGCGCACGACATGAGGACGACCTCACACTCCTGTGAGTGATCACCGGGGACGGCCCCGCCATTACCGTCCAAGTGGAGGCCTTCATGTCCTGGATCATTCTGTTTTTCGCCGGCCTGTTCGAAGTCGGCTGGGCTGTCGGCCTGAAGTACACCGACGGCTTCACTCGCCCACTGCCAACCCTGCTCACCGTCGCGGCGATGATCGTCAGCCTGGCCCTGCTCGGCCTGGCGATGAAGGAGTTGCCGCTGGGCACCGCCTATGCAATCTGGACCGGCGTTGGCGCGGTCGGCACGGTGATCGCGGGGATCATCCTGTTCGGCGAATCCATGGCACTGATTCGCCTGGCCAGCGTGGCGCTGATCGTCTGCGGCCTGCTCGGGCTGAAGCTAAGCCACTAGCGCGCCAGACCGGCGGCGCGGCGCCTCAACGTACAGCCAGAAGCATTGGCTGCAAGCCTCCAGCCTGACCATCCACCTGCCGCACGCAGCGCATGCGGGCAAAACTCCGGCCATGCGAGTCGCTGCTGCCACCACTGGCAACGCTCGCTCGACTGCGCTTGGCGCCTTATCGAGCCAGCACCAGGCTGTTAAAAATATACAACTGCCGAAATTCAAGAAAATAATTTTATCTTGTTTAAAATCATTAACTTGAAAAACAGCCAAAGGCTCTATCTGGCCCACCTGTAATTTTTAACCGGACAATTCGTCGTAAATGTTTGACATATTTTACGATATTGGCAGACTGCGCGACGTGGTGTCAGGCAACCGTCTGGTCAGTAGGTAACCCCAAGGGCTTACCTGGCAGCCAGCGTCGTCGGCCCACCCACCAAAACAACAATTTTTCGCCTGTCGCGCCGCTCTGTCCTGCCTGCCATGCGCATGCCGACGACAACTCGACAAGCCAGAGCCACTGGAACAAAACACATGCTGATTTGGTTTGTTGTGGGTTACCTGCTGATCACAGTAGGCCTCGGTATCTTTGCCTCGACGCGCGTGCACAACTCAAAAGACTTTGCCGCTGGTGGCCGCAGCATGTCCTTTCCCCTGGTGATGGCGATGGTGTTCGCCACCTGGTTCGGCTCGGAAGCCGTCCTCGGCATCCCCGCTGCATTTATCGAGGACGGCTTTTCCGGCATCGTCGAAGACCCCTTCGGCTCCTTCGGTTGCCTGATGCTGGTGGGCTTCTTCTTCGCCCGCAAACTCTATCGGATGAACCTGCTGACCCTCGGCGACTTCTTCCGCAAGCGCTTCGGCCCGAAAGTCGAGCTGATCACCAGCCTAGTGATCATGGCCTCCTACCTGGGCTGGATCGCCGCCCAACTGACCGCCCTCGGCGTGGTGTTCAATGTGTTGTCCGAGGGCTCCATCAGCATCACTCAGGGCATGTTCATCGGCACCCTGATCGTGCTGATCTACACCCTGTTCGGCGGCATGTGGTCGGTGGCACTGACCGATACCTTCCAGATGGCGATCATAGTGGTCGGCCTGGGCTACCTGACCTGGCTGATCGGCGACATGGCCGGTGGCCCGCAGAAAGTCATCAGCCAGGCGGCCAGCGAAGGCAAGCTGAGCTTTATGCATAGTTTCACCGCCAAGGATATCGTCGCCTTTATCGGTGCCGGCGTGACCATGATGCTTGGCTCCATCCCGCAGCAGGACGTGTACGCCCGGGTGATGTCGGCGAAAACCGAAAAGATCGCCTCGCGCGCCACCATCGCCGGCGGCATCTTCTACCTGGGCTTCTGCATGCTGCCGATCTTCCTCACCTACGCGGCTTCGATGATCGACCCGGCGATGGTCAAGCACTTCCTCGAAGAGGACGCGCAGATGATCCTCCCGCACCTGATCCTCGAACGGACCCCGGTGTTTGCCCAGGTGCTGTTCTTCGGCGCCCTGCTCTCGGCCATCATGTCCACCGCCTCGGGCACGCTGCTGGCGCCGTCGGTGACCTTTACCGAGAACGTACTCAAGCGCCTGCGACCGAACATGAATGACCGCGAGTTTCTCACGGCCATGCGTTGGACCATTGTTGCCTGCGCGATCATCACCTTGAGCTTTGCCCTGTACTCGGACGCGAGCATCTACGAGATGGTCGGCAGCGCTTACAAAGTGACCCTGGTGGCCGCATCGGTCCCCTTGATCGCGGGTCTGTTCTGGAGCCGCGCCACCACTCAGGGCGCCTTGCTGGCCATCAGCTTTGGCCTGCTGTCGTGGCTGAGCCTGGAGTACAGCTACCAGGACAGCGACTTCTGGCCGCCGCAACTGGTGGGCCTGCTGCTGAGCGCCCTCGGCATGCTGGTCGGCTCGCTATTGCCCCAAGTGATTGGCCAACGCCACGAACAACTGAGCACAGGCGAAGTGCAGAGCGCTTGAGTGCTACCCGATAGTAAAAAGGCCAGTCTTGATACTGGCCTTTTTTAGGGAGCGGGAAAGTCGGGTGGCGACAGCGACTAAGCACGGCCCGCACCAGATCGCCGCTTTACCGGCAGACTCAAGTAGCTGACGCCGGGCTTACTGTTCGCTGGCCCTCGGTGTGGCGCCGTCCCAGCAACGGGCCCCCCCCAGATGCGGGGCGCGGTTCAAGCGTTTAGGTCAGCGAGTCAGTACTCATAGCGCGCGCCCAGCCCAACCACCCCAGGCTAGCGCCAATCGCCGCGCAACTCGGCCACCCGCGCTTGCAGCAGTTCGCGCTTCACCGTTTCAGCCGCTAGTGGCCCGCCGGCTACCAGATTGATCCGCGACCACAAGCGTTTGAAAAACCCCTTCTCCGGATCACGGCTGAAGAAACTGCCCCACAGGCCTTGCAACGCCATGGGGATCACCGGCACCGGGTTCTCCTCGAGGATGCGCTCGATGCCGCCCTTGAACTCGTTAAGCTCGCCATCGGCGGTCAACTTGCCCTCCGGGAAGATGCACACCAACTCGCCGTTGCGCAGGTATTCGGCGATCTTCTTGAACGCCGCGTCGTAGACCAGCAGGTCCTCGTTGCGCCCGGCAATCGGCACCGTGCCGGCGGTACGGAAGATGAAGTTGAGCAGCGGCAGGTTGTAGATCTTGTAGTACATGACGAAGCGCACCGGCCGCCGCACCGCACCGCCGATCAGCAGGGCATCGACGAAGGACACGTGGTTGCACACCAGCACCGCGGCGCCTTCATCGGGGATGGCGTCCAGCCCCTTGTGCTCGACGCGGTACATCGAATGACCGAGCAGCCAGATCAGGAAACGCATGCTGAACTCGGGCACGATCTTGAAGATGTAGCTGTTGACCGCGATGTTCATCAGCGAGATGACCAGAAACAGCTGGGGAATCGACAGCTCGGCCACGCTGAGAAACAGGATCGAGGCGATCGCCGAGGCGACCATGAACAAGGCGTTGAGGATGTTGTTGGCCGCGATCACCCGCGCCCGTTCGTGCTCCGCGGTGCGCGACTGGATCAGGGCATACAGCGGCACTATGTAGAAGCCGCCGAACAAACCGATGCCGAGGATCGAACCGAGAATCCACCAGGCCTGGCCTTGCGCCAACACGCCCAGCCAATCGTGCGCCTGCTCGGCCTGCGGGAAGCCGCCGGAGTGCCACCAGAGCAGGATGCCGAACAGGGTCAGGCCGATCGAGCCGAACGGCACCAGGCCGATTTCCACCTTGTGCCCGGACATGCGCTCGCAGAGCATCGAGCCCAGACCGATGCCCAGCGAGAACACCGTGAGAATCAGGGTCACCACGCTCTCGTCGCCGTACAACCACTCCTTGGCGTAGGCCGGAATCTGCGTCAGGTACACCGCACCGAGAAACCAGAACCAGGAGTTGCCGACCAGCGAACGCGACACCGAGACCGGTTGTTCCTTCAACCCCAGCCGCATGATGCCCCAGGACTGACGCAGGATGTTCCAATCCAGGACCAGCTCCGGCATGGCCGCAGCGGCACGCGGGATGCCGCGGCTGGCCAGGTAGCCGAGCAGCGCCACCAGCACCACCGAGCCGGCGACCAGGCTGGCGTATGCGCTGCTGGCCATGATCACCCCGGCACCAATGGTGCCGGCCAGGATCGCCAGGAAGGTGCCCATCTCCACCAGCGCGTTACCGCCAATCAGCTCCTCCTCGCGCAGGTGCTGCGGCAGGATCGAATACTTGACCGGGCCGAACAGCGCCGACTGGGTGCCCATGGCGAACAGCACCAGCAGCATCAACGGCAAGTTATCCAGCAATACCCCGGCGGCGCCGACCAGCATGATCAGGATCTCGGCGAACTTGATCTTGCGGATCAAGCCATCCTTGGCGAACTTTTCGCCGAATTGCCCGCCGAGCGCGGAGAACAGGAAGAACGGCAGGATAAACAGCAAGGCGCAGAGGTTGATCAACAGGGCGCGGTCCGCGCTGACGCTCAACTTGAACAGGATTGCGAGAATCAATGACTGCTTGAAGATGTTGTCGTTGAAGGCACCGAGCAACTGAGTCAGGAAAAACGGCAGGAAGCGCTTTTTTCCGAGCAAGCTGAATTGTGATTGTTGGGTCATCGTCCATGTTCCTGGCTGGGGCCGACAGGGCCGGAAAAACCTCACAGGCCGTGAAAGCCTGTTAACGGGCCTTTGGCGCCCGTCCAACATTGGACTGCGCTCACCCGGTGTAAAGCCACAAGGATCGGCGACTTTTGCCGCCCTGTCGGCAAAACCGGCGCAGCTCACAAAGGCAATTGCCCCAAGGCCCAGCGCAACAGGAAGAAGCCCAGGAAACCACCGCCAATGGTCGCCAGCAGGTTGCGCGTGAGCGCGGCGATGGCGATGGCCGCCAGCCCCGCCAGCAGGTAGGCGTTATCCAGGCGCAGCACCCAGTGCTCGCCGTCCGGGAGCAACATGCCGGGCACTACTATGGCGCTCAGCACCGCGGTCGGCACGTAGTGCAGGCCTTGACGCACCAACGGCGGAAAGCGCAGATCGGGAAAGGCGAACAGGCTGTAGCGCGTGGCAAAGGTGATCGCCAGCATGCCGAGAATCAGCAACCAATTATCCATCACGGGTGCTCCTCGATAAGCCGTTCATTACGCCGCTCCAGCAGCACACCCACGACAATCCCGCTGAACGCCGCCGCCATCAACCCGAGTTTGTACGGCAGTGCGTGACAAGCCAGGGCCACTGCGCTCGCCACCAGCGCAGCGGCGACCTGTGGGCGATTGTGCAGCATCGGCACGACGATGCCGATAAAGGTGGCAAGCATGGCGAAATCCAGCCCCCAGGCTGCGAGGTTCGGCACGCTCTGACCAAACAGCACGCCGACCAGGGTGCATAGCTGCCAATTCAGGTACATCGCCAGGGCGGCGCCGAGGAAGTACCAGTGCTTGTTGGGCGAGGCATCGGCCAGCGGATCGCTGTCGGCATAGCGATGCACCACCACCGCGTAGGCCTCGTCAGTCAGCCAGAAGGCCAGCGGCACGCGCCAACGCTTGGGCAGGTGACGCACGAAGGGTTGCAGGCTGGCGCTGTAGAGCGCGTGACGCAGGTTGACCACCAAGGTCGTGAGCAACAGCACGGTCAACCCGGCACCGGCGCCGAGCAGGCTGATAGCGATGAACTGCGCCGAGCCGGCGAACACCAGCAACGACATGCCCAGGGCCTGCCAGGTACTCAGCCCGGCGCTACCGGCCAGACTGCCGAAAATGATGCCGAACGGAATGGCGCCGAGCAGCATCGGCAGCATGTCGCGGGCACCCTGGGTGAATTCTTGCGAGCGGGTCATAGTGGTTCCTCCGACTCGAAAGCCTACCGCTGCACCCGCCAGCCGTCTTGAACGATCTTGCGCACTTGCACCCGCCAGCTTCACAAACGACTGCTATGCAGGAGGCGTTGGTGACAATGGTTCTTCTCGGCCAGTATCGCGGCCAAGGCCGCTCCCACGCATGGGGGCGGAGCGATGTCAGCGGATGCCGGCGTTGCGGTACTCAGCCGGGCCGACGCCATAGGCCTGCTTGAACTGGCGCGTGAGGTGGCTCTGATCGGCAAAGCCCAACTGCATGGCCACGCTCAGCGGCGTGCAGCCGCTTCTGAGCAAGGCCCGCGCCTGCTCCAGACGCCGCTGCTTGAGCCAGGCATGCGGCGGCAGGCCGGTGGCGCGGCGGAATACCCGGGCGAAGTGAAAAGGCGAGAGATTGACCGCCGCCGCCAACTGCTCCAGCGAGGGTGGCTCGGCCAACTGGCTGGCCAACAGCTCTTTGGCCCGCGCCACCGCCTGTGGCTCACGGCCAGGCGCCGCCACCTGGGGAAGCCGCGCATGGCGCTGAAAAAGCAGCAGGATCGCCTCACGCCACGCCGTCTGTTGCTGCAAGGCGCTGGCCTGGCTATCCAATAGACGGTGCAACTCGGCGAAGCGTTGCCCCAGCAAAGGGTCATGCAACACGCTGTCGGCGAAACCGGGCAGACCTGCCAGGCCGAGTTCCAGCTCCTGCAGCACGCAGCTCACCCGCGCCACCTCAGGGTAGAAGGCGCGGTAGCGCCAGCCGTACTCATGGGCTTTGGAACCCGTGTGCAGCTCGTCCGGGTTGATCAACACCATACTGCCGGCCGGCGCCAGGTGATCGGTGCCACGATGCCTGAACCGTTGAGCGCCCTGCTCTATTACGGTGAATACGAATCCCTCGTGCACATGCGGCGTAAAACACTGCTCAATATAATGCGCGTGCAGCAGCTCAATGCCGCCCAACTCGCGGGACTGCCAGAAACGTGTGTGCTCGCTGCTTCCCTGCGCCATCGCTCAACCGCTGAAACGCGCCTCCAGCTGCTGCTTAACCGCCGGCCACTGCTGATCGGTAATGCTGTACAGCACGCTGTCATCCAGGCGCCCGTCGGCCAGGCGACGATGATTGCGCAGCACGCCCTCGCGCTGCGCCCCGAGTTTTTCGATGGCGCGCTGCGAACGCAAGTTGCTCGCCGCGGTTTTCAGCTGCACCCGCACCATCCGCCAGGTCTCGAAGGCGTGACGCAGCATCAGGTACTTCACCGAGTCGTTCAGCCCGCTGCCGTGCTGGCTGCGGTCGAGCCAGGTCCAGCCGATCTCCGCCGCCGGCAAGGTCGGCAGGAAGTCACCGAAACGCGTGGTACCGACCAGTTGATCGCCGAGGCGAATGACGAACGGCAACGCCTTGCCCTCGCGCTGCTCGGTCAAGCCGAGCCGGTACCAGTCCAGCCGTAGCGCGCCACTCATGTACATCAGTTCCTGGCGATTGGCTTCGGCCAGGGTCACCAGCGCCGGAATATCCGCATCGACCATGGGTTCGATACGCAACGCGCCGCGCTGCAGGGTAATCAGTTGCGGCCTGAACATGGGGCCCCTCCTCGGACATAAACGCAAGCGCGCCACGCTAACAGGGCAAGCGCCCGTAGACAATTCTCGAAATCCTGCGGCAAAGCCCCCGCCTCAGGCACTTGCGACCTTGGTCGTGCCTGACGGCGCGGCACTTTGCTGCGACACTGTAGAAGGTACCTTGGCACTATATTCTCGCTCCGGGCTGGCGCCATGATCGGCTTCCAGCTTCGACCGAAGAAGCCCCACATAGTTTGCTGTCGGAGTGTGCATGTCGTTGTCCAGCGGGCTGATCGCCGCGGTCGCCCTGATTTATATGGCCATCCTGTTCGCCATCGCCTTTTATGGCGATCGCCGCCGTGCGCCCCTGTCGCCGCGCGTGCGTGCCTGGGTCTACAGCTTGTCCCTGGCCGTCTATTGCACCAGCTGGACCTTTTTCGGCGCGGTTGGCCAGGCCGCCGAGCAGCTCTGGTCGTTCCTGCCGATCTACCTGGGGCCGATCATCCTGCTGCTGTTCGCCCCCTGGGTGCTGCAGAAGATGGTGATGATCAGCAAGCAGGAGAACATCACCTCGATCGCCGACTTCATCGCCGCGCGCTACGGCAAGTCGCAAGCGCTGGCCGTGGTGGTGGCGCTGATCTGCCTGGTCGGCGTACTGCCCTACATCGCCCTGCAGCTCAAGGGCATCGTCCTCGGGTTCAACCTGCTCAGCGGTGCCGGCGCCGTGTCCACCGGCACCCGCGCCCAGGACACCGCACTGATCGTGTCGCTGGTGCTGGCGTTGTTCACCATCCTGTTCGGCACGCGCAACCTGGACGTGACCGAGCACCACCGCGGCATGGTGCTGGCCATCGCCTTCGAGGCGCTGGTCAAGTTGCTGGCCTTTCTCGCCGTCGGCAGCTTCGTCACCTACGGCCTGTACAACGGTTACGCCGACCTGCTCGACCGGGCCGCGGCCACTCCGGCACTCGACCAGTTCTGGGCCGAGGCGGTGAACTGGCCGGCCATGCTGGTGCAGACCGGCATGGCGATGATTGCCATCATCTGCCTGCCGCGCCAGTTCCATGTCACCGTGGTGGAGAACATCGAACCACGGGATCTGCGTATCGCCCGCTGGGTGTTTCCCGCCTACCTGGTACTCGCCGCGCTGTTCGTCGTGCCCATCGCCCTGGCCGGGCAGATGCTGCTGCCGGCCGGGGTGATTCCGGACTCCTTCGTCATCAGCCTGCCGCTCGCCGAAGCCCACCCGGCCCTGGCCGTGCTGGCCTTTATCGGTGGCGCCTCGGCGGCCACCGGCATGGTCATCGTCGCCTCGGTGGCGTTGTCGACCATGATCTCCAACGACATGCTGCTGCCCTGGCTGCTCCGCCGGCAGAACACCGAGCGGCCGTTCGAGGCGTTCCGCCACTGGATGCTCACGGCGCGGCGGGTCAGCATCGTGCTGATCCTGCTGCTGGCCTACGTGTGCTACCGGCTGCTCGGCTCCAACACCAGCCTGGCGACCATCGGGCAGATATCCTTCGCCGCCATCGGTCAGCTGGCGCCCGCCATGTTCGGCGCCCTGGTGTGGAAGCAGGCCAACCGCCGCGGGGTGTTTGCCGGCCTCAGCGTCGGCTCGCTGATCTGGTTCTACACCCTGGTTCTGCCGGTCCTGGCGCGCAGCATGAACTGGCCACTGGCAAGCATTCCCGGCCTACAGGGCTTGCTGTACGCCCCCATCGGCCTGGACATCGACCCTTTGAATCGCGGCGTGGTGCTGTCGCTGGCCGGTAACTTCCTGCTATTCGCCTGGGTCTCCTACTTCTCCCGTACGCGGGTCACCGAACACTGGCAGGCCGGGCGCTTCATCGGCCATGACTTCGGCGCCAAGCCCAGCAGCCGCAGCCTGCTGGCGGTGCAGGTCGAGGACCTGCTGCTGCTGGCCAGCCGCTTCGTCGGCGCGGAGCGGGCAGAGCAGAGCTTCAATCGCTTCGCCGAGCGCCAGGGCAAAACGTTCAACCCCAACCTGCCAGCCACCAGCGAGTGGATCGCGCACACCGAACGCCTGCTCGCCGGCGTGCTCGGCGCCTCATCGACCCGCGCGGTAGTCAAGGCGGCCATCGAAGGGCGCGAAATGCAGGTCGAGGATGTGGTGCGCATCGTCGGCGAGGCCTCCCAGGTGCTGCAGTTCAACCGCGCCTTGCTGCAGGGCGCCATCGAGAACATCACCCAGGGCATCAGCGTGGTCGATCAATCGCTGCGCCTGGTGGCGTGGAACCCGCGCTACATCGAGCTGTTCGACTACCCAGAGGGCCTGGTGTACCTGGGCCGGCCGATTGCCGAGATCATTCGTTTCAACGCCGAACGCGGCCTGCTCGGCGGCGGTGAAGTCGAGGAGCACGTCAACAAGCGCCTGTACTGGATGCGTCAGGGCACCGCGCACAGCTCCGAACGGACCTTTCCCAATGGCCGGGTGATCGAACTGATCGGCAACCCGATGCCGGGTGGCGGGTTCGTCATGAGCTTCACCGACATCACCGAATTCCGCGAGGCCGAGCGCGCCCTCAAAGCCGCCAACGAAGGCCTGGAACAGCGGGTTGCCGAACGTACCCAGGAACTGTCGCAGCTCAATCAGGCACTGGGCGAGGCCAAGGCCCACGCCGAGGCGGCCAACCAGTCGAAGACCCGCTTCCTCGCCGCGGTCAGTCACGACTTGATGCAGCCCCTCAATGCCGCTCGGCTGTTTTCCGCCGCCCTCTCCCACCAGCACGACGGCCTGCCCCGCGAGGCCCAGGAGCTGGTGCGTCACCTGGACAGCTCGCTGCACTCGGCGGAAGACCTGATCAGCGACCTGCTGGACATCTCGCGCCTGGAGAACGGCCGCATCACCCCGGCTCGCAGTCCCTTTGCGCTGAACAGCCTGTTCGACACCCTCGGCGCCGAGTTCAAGGTGCTGGCCAGCGAACAGGGCGTCGACTTCCGCCTGCGCGGCAGCCCGCTGCGGGTGGACAGCGACATCAAACTGCTGCGCCGGGTGCTGCAGAACTTCCTGACCAACGCCTTCCGCTACGCCAAGGGCCGGGTGCTGCTCGGCGTGCGTCGCGAAGGCGGACAGCTGCGCCTGGAGGTGTGGGATCGCGGCCCGGGCATCCCGGAAGATAAACGCAAGGTGATCTTCGAGGAGTTCAAGCGCCTCGACAGCCACCAGACCCGCGCCGAGAAAGGCCTGGGCCTCGGCCTGGCGATTGCCGACGGCCTTTGCCGCGTGCTCGATCACCGGCTGCAAGTGCGCTCCTGGCCCGGCCGGGGCAGCGTGTTCAGCGTCAGCGTGCCCCTGGCGCGAACAGCGCTGGCGGCGCCACAACGGCTCGACGGCCAGGCACTCAACAGCCAGCCGCTGACCGGCAGCCAGGTGATCTGCATCGACAACGAAGACAGCATTCTCACCGGCATGCACAGCCTGCTGTCGCGCTGGGGCTGCCAGGTGTGGACCGCGCGCAACCGCCTGGAATGCGAGCACCTGCTCAGTGAAGACGTGCGCCCTCAGCTGGCCCTGGTCGACTACCACCTCGACGAAGGCGAAACCGGTACCGAACTGATGGCCTGGCTGCGCAGTGAACTCGGCGAGCCGCTGCCCGGCGTGGTGATCAGCGCCGACGGCCGCCCCGAACTGATCGCCGCCGTGCACGCCGCGGGTCTCGACTACCTGGCCAAACCGGTCAAGCCAGCGGCGCTGCGCGCCCTGCTCAGCCGCCACCTGACGCTGCGCTGAGCAACGCCCTGCGTGGTGAAGCGCTCGGGCGCCTCGCGGGCCTGCGACCCGGAGTGGTAGCGCAACTGCGGGGCGACTCGGCGGATAATATCGGACCTTAGAGTCAGTTGTGGATAACGCGGCCACGCGCAGACGGCCAGCAGCCCCTACTCGCCGGCCTCGTCGAACAACGGCACGCCGGCCGCCTGCTCCAGCAACTCCACCGGCAAGCTCTTGCTCGCGCGAGCACCCAGCAGCTTGAGATTCTCCACCCGGCTGACGATATTGCCGCGCCCATCGCAGAGCTTGTTGCGCGCCGCGGCATAGGCTTTGTCCAGCTGCTGCAAGCGCGCACCCATTTCATCCAGATCCTGGATAAAGGCGACGAACTTGTCGTACAGCGCGCCGGCACGCTCGGCGATCTCACGGGCGTTCTGGCTTTGCCGCTCCTGCCGCCAGAGGCTGTCGATCACCCGCAGGGTGGCGAGCAAGGTGGTGGGGCTGACGATCACGATGTGCTGATCGAAGGCCTCTTGAAACAAATTCGGATCGGCCTGCAAGGCGGCCGCGAAAGCCGCCTCGATCGGCACGAAGAGCAGGACGAAATCCAGGCTGTGCAGCCCTTCCAGGCGCTGGTAATCCTTCAGCGACAAGCCTTTCAGGTGGCTGCGCAGCGACAGTACATGTTGCTTTAACGCCTGCTGACGCTGCCCCTCATCTTCGCCGGCGACGAACTGCTGATAGGCGGTCAGGCTGACCTTGGCGTCCACCACCACCTGTCGGTCACCCGGCAGCTGGATCAGCACGTCCGGCTGGAAGCGCTCGCCATCGCTGCTCTTCAGGCTGACCTGGGTCTGGTATTCGCGCCCCTTTTCCAGCCCGGCATGCTCCAGCACCCGCTCCAGCACCAGCTCACCCCAGTTGCCCTGGGTCTTCTGGCCTTGCAGGGCGCGGGTCAGATTGGTCGCCTCATCACTCAAGCGCTGATTGAGCTGTTGCAAGCGCTCCAGCTCCTTGCCCAGGGAAAAACGCTCGCGGGCCTCTTGCTGGTAACTTTCTTCGACACGCTTCTCGAAGGACTGAATGCGCTCCTTGAGCGGGTCGAGCAACTGGCCGAGGCGCTGCTGGCTGGTTTCGGCAAAACGCTGCTCACGCTCATCGAAGATCTTCCCGGCCAATTCGGCAAACTGCGCGCGCAGCTCATCGCGCGAACCTTGCAGGTCCTGCAAACGCTGCTGATGACTGCCCTGCTGCTCATGCAGCTCGGCGCTCAAGGCGGCGCGCTCGGCACTCAGCCGGCGTAACTCGGCTTCCTGTTGCTCACGCTGAGCCTGCCAGCCCTGGGCGGTCTCACGGGCCATTTGCCGTTCGTTTTGCAGCAGCTCGGCTTCACGCCGCAACGCGGCCAGTTCGGCTTGCTGGTCGGCCTTGATTTCGCCGATCTCGGCGACCTCCTGACGGCACCCATCGAGCTGGGCGCTCAAGCCTGCCTGGGCCAACTGCGCGCTGCTCAGACGCTCCTGCAACAGACCCGACTCGAGCGCTAGAGCGGCTGCCCGCCGCTGCAGCGACCAAACCAGCGCCAATAGAGGAACGGCCGCAGCGAGCACGCCGAGCAGCAGGGCCGGAAGCAGAGGGGGCAGATCGAGTGGCATAAACAGCTCCGCGCAAGAATGCCGGGCAGTATACCCAGCCCCGCGCAGCGTGCGTCAGCTGAGGATCAGAGGAGTGCCAGCAGGTGTTTGGCTTCTTGCGAACCTTGAGTGGCCGCCGACTCCAACCAATGGCGAGCCTGTTGCGTCTCATTGATCCGTGGCTGGCTATAGAACCGGCCCAACTCCAGCTGCGCGCGGCGGTCACCTGCACGAGCGGCTTGGCGCAGCAGATCCACGCCCATGCGGCGGTCGAGCGAGTTACCGCAATCACGGCAGAGCAACTGGCCTAAACGGCTCTGCGCCAACACCACGCCCTGACGGGCCGGTTGCTTGAGCAAATGCCCGGCGAAGCGCTTCACGCTTGGCGCCTCGCCGAGACGCGGGTTGTCCAGCAGCCAGATGGCCACGCGCATAGGCAGACGAGGACGAGCGGAGGCAGATTCAGCCGTTAAACGAGGAAGTACGCGAGGCATAAGAAACAGCGGGTAGTCGGGAAGGCGCGCCACTCTACTCTTTTTTTCGCAGAGGTAAAGCCTTACCAAAGCCCCTTAGCCGCGGCCTAGAGCGAGCGCCTGAGACAATCCACAGAAGCTGTGGATAACTCAGTGGATAAGGTGGGAGCAAGCGCCCTGATCGCCCATCCCATGGGGCCTGAAGTCAAACTGGCGTTTTTTTCACCAGCACAAAAAATTCATATTTTTCATTGACTTATAAAATCATCAAAGAGAATCAAGGATTTACAGCAATCACAAAATCATCCTTGACAAGGCGCCCCACGAATGTGCACAAGTTTTTTCACCGACTGTCCGAAATGCCCTACTGCAGGGCATTAGCCCAGCAAAACCAGCTCCCCCGGCTAGCCACCCGGGCAACATAAACCGGCGCTATTTGGCGCCCCATGCTGGCCAATGCCCAGCATAGACGGCGCGGAGCGATACGGCGCACCCAGCGCGCACCATCGGCCAGCAATCCGCGCGGGGCTCATATGTGGCTTATCGAACACCAAGGGCATGCCGAAACAGCCGTCGAACGAGTCGCCCCACTAATCGACTTTCAGGCGGGCAGCGGCAAGCGTCCATCCACCAGAAAGTCAGCCCAACGGAACAAACGCGGCGTGTCGGGTGTTTGCGCGCTCTTGAACGCCACGTAATCCGCCGTGGTTTCGCACAACCAGGGCAGCAGGTTACGTGGGCGCTTTTCCGCCAACGCTTGCGGGGTATACAGCGCGACATTGAGCCCCGCCAGGGGGCAGCGGGCGGAACGGTACTCGAAGGCCTCGACCCTGGCCTCGCGCATCGCCGCGCCCAGGGCTTGAGTCGGCCGATAGTGGCTGGGATGACTCAGCACCTCATGCCAGGCGCTGAACGGCGGCTTGTGCAACTGAATGCCACGCTCGACCTGATAGCGCGCCTCGAACGAGACATGCTCGGAGAGGATGCGCGCGCTGGGCGGCGGACTGAGCATGCCGTCCCACAGCACAAAGCGGTAATAGGCGGCTTCTGCCATCGCCGTGTCCAAACGCAGGGCGGCGTAAAACAGGCTGGGCTCATACACGTTGCCAAAGCGCGACCCCCAACGTAGCGGCGGGTAACGGAACGGGGTTTTCAGCAGGTAGTGCAGCGGCTCGGCGCTCTCGGGCAAGGGTGGCTTACTGGTTTCCAGCAGCTCTTCCAACAGTGCCTGTTCGGCCAGACTATCTACCAGCTGCAAGGTGGCGACTTGCTCCTGACTCTCGACCAGGCGCACCAGGCGCCCGCGTATGGGCTTGACCTGTTCAGTTCCGTGACACTCTTGCCAGATTTCCATGGCGGCTGTTCCTTATTGTTATTGGCCCGCGACAACCCAACCCGTCCCGACACAGTCGAGCCGGCACCGGCTCACAGAACGCAGCGCCGAGCGCAGTCGCTTTTCATCACCCGTCAGGCCTTGCCGCGGATCGCATCGAGATATTCCACCACCCGCACCAGCCCCTGCACCTGACCCATCAAGAGCAGCGGCACGCCGGCCAGATGGCGGTTTTCGGTGCGCAAAAAATGCTGCATGTCCTGCAAGTTGCCGCCGAACAGGGCAAACAACGCGCGGTAGGCCCGAATCAGCAACAGCGCCAACTCACCGGTTTTGCTTTGCGGGCGCAGGCCACTGTCGGCCCACCGGTTAATCGCCGTGCGATGGACACCGACGATGTCGGCTAACTCCTGCTGCGTCAGCCCCAATTGCTCGCGGGTACTGAGCAAGGCTTTGGCCAATACCGCATCGGCATCGACTACCGGTCGAATAAGTGCGCTCATAACCGCCGACCTCTTGATTCATTCACAACAATACTAGTACTAAATGATGTAAATACACAAACACGATCACACCATGATTGGCAGCCAGGGGCACATGGGTTAACGTCCAGCGACAGCATGCGTTCTGCCTAAAGGACTACGGATTTGTGCCCATGATCAGCCGACGCGCCTGGCTGCGAATCATCAGCGTGTTCGTTCTGCTGTTGTTATTGAGCGGCTACGCCTATCTCAGCTGGGCGCGCTTGCTGGAGCGCTACGCTATCCGTCAGCTCGACTGGCAGGGTCCCAGCCTGTCGTTCGAAGGCATTACCCTGGCGCACCTCACCCTGCGGCAACAGGACAGCAGCGGCGGCTTGCTGGTGCAGGCCGAACAACTGCGCCTGGCCTGGCGCTCATTCAGCTTCGCCCCACCCTTCTGGCAGGATATTCAACTGGGCCGACTGCTACTGGCCTGGCAACCCGCCGCAAAGCCTGCAGAGGCGCAACCAAACGACATACTGTTTGATCCACAAGCGCTCGCGACCGCACTGCCCTGGCTGCCGCTTAGCCTGCGCATCGACGGGTTTTCGGCTGAACTGCCCTGCGCAAGCGGGCGCTGCACACTCCAGGGCGACCTGCAGGCACTTCGACGGGAACGGGCGCTGGAACTGCGACTCAACCTGCAGCACGACGCACAGCATCTGGCGTGGCTCGCGCAGCTGCAGGGCACAGCCGATGAGGCGTCACTTCAGCTGGATCTGACGATCAACCAGCACCCCCAACTGAGCCTGCACAGCAGCCTGAGTAACAGTCCCGACGGGCAGCTATGGCAGGGCACGCTGTCAGCCCCCGAGCTGAACGAAGCCGCCGCCCTGCACAGCTGGTTAAGCGTTTGGGCGCTAGCACCCGGCCTACAGCTGCCCAACCTGCCAAGCGCTGCGCAACTGGCGGCGAACTGGCAGTTACTATTGCCACCCGGCGCCCTGACGCTGCAACGGCTGTACAGCGCTTCCGGGCAGTTCGAGGCCGCCGCCACGCTGCCTGCACCCTGGGCCATTCCTGGCATCGGCCAGCTACAAGGCAACCTCGACATCGCCGCGCGCGGCGAACAGGGCCAATGGTTCGCCGAACGACTGACCGCCGACCTGCAACTCGATCAACTGGCACCGGCCTGGCTAGGCGACTTGCCGCCAGCGCTGCACAACGACTCGCTGCATCTGCGCATCCAACCGAGCGCCCCGCTCGGCGGGCTGCCCGCCAATCTGCAAGGCCGCGCCCTGCCCCTGGCGATAAACCTGCGCAGCGATGGCGCCACCACACTTGAGCTGCAGGCCCAACTGGCACTGGCGAATGCGCCCCCCTGGGCAGTGCACCTGGCCGATGCGCAGCTAACCGCCAGCAATCCGGGCATCGCCTTCGCTGATTGGAAGACTCGAGACTTGAAGGCCGCGCTTAAACTCAATGGCTACCTGGATGATCAGCAACTCGAGCTCAAGCTGCTAAAAGGTTCGCAGTTAAACCTCGGCGAACTGGCCAGCGACGAGCTGCGCCTGAGCCAACTCAGCGGCAGCACCGACGGCCTGCAACTGCACGCGCAACACCAAGCCGGCAGCCTGCAAACCTGGCGCCTGCAAGGCCCCATCACCCTGGCAACCCAGCGCCTGGAGCAGGCGGCGCTCAAGCCGCAAGGCTGGCACTGGCACGGGCAACTCGCCGCCACGCAGGAACAAGTCGAGCTGAACGGCCAACTGTCCTCGGCTGCCGACTTACAGCTGCGCCTGCAGCTGCAGCACAGCGCCAATCGTGGCCTACAGGCACAGGCGCAGCTGCCTGAGCTGTTTCTTCGCGCCGGCAATCCACTGGCCAGCACCCTGGCCGATTGGCCTGCCCTGCTTGATCTGAACAACGGCCGCCTGAGCGCCGATGCACACCTGAGCCAAGCGCCGAACGGCAGCGCCCCCAGCGTACAGCTCGACCTCTCCGGCAAAGGCCTTGCCGGGATCTACGACCGGACCGAGCTCACCGGCCTGGACGGCCGCCTGCACCTCGAGCTGAATCCGCGGCAACTGGATATCGAGCTGGTCAACCTGAGCCTGGAGCAAGCCAACCCGGGCATCCCCATCGGCCCCCTGCAGCTGCGCGGCCGTTACAGCGCGCCCATCAGCCGACTGGATAAAGGCCAGCTACATGTGCAACAGGCCCAGGCAATGCTGCTGGGCGGCACGGCCCAGCTAGCCCCTGACCGGTGGAACCTGCGCCAGGACAGCCTGCTTTTCCCGCTTGAATTACGCGGCCTGAAACTGGATCGGCTGTTTACCCTCTACCCCACAGAAGGGCTAGCCGGAAACGGCACACTCGACGGTCAACTGCCGCTGCGCATAAGCAGCGGTGGCATCGAAATCGCACAGGGTCAAATGGCGGCTCGCCCACCGGGCGGCCGCCTGCAATTCGACTCGGAGCGAATCAGGGCACTGGGGCAGAGCAACCCCGCCATGCAGCTGGTGACGCAATCGCTGGAGGACTTTCACTTCACCACCCTGAACAGCCAGGTCAACTATGATCAGCAAGGCACGCTAAGCTTGGCCATGCGCCTGGAAGGCCAGAACCCGGCTATCGAACAAGGCCGCCCGATCCACTTCAACATCAATCTGCAAGAAGACATTCCCAGCCTATTGGCCAGCCTGCAACTGACCGATAAAGTGAGCGAAATCATCAAGCAGCGGGTGCAGCAGCGCATATTGCAGCGCAGAGCAGCCGCCATCCCCAAGGGGCCTTAACCAAGGAGAAAGCGCCATGCGCTTGCGTAGTTATCTCGCCGCCCTGTTGCTAGGCCTGCTGAGTGCAGCCTGTACCCCGACGGTACAACTGCAGGCACCCAAGGAGCCGATCAATATCAATCTCAACGTGAAGATCGAGCACGAAATCTATATCAAGGTGGATAAAGCCCTGGACAGCATGTTCAGCGAATCCAGCGGACTGTTTTGAGGAGCCCGACCATGACCCTGTTTAAACGCTTTGCCGGCCTGTTGTTGCTGCTCAGCCTGAGCCTGCCAGCCGCCGCGCTGAACCTCAATGAAGCCATGTCGGCCCTCGGCGACGCCAAAGTCAGCGGCCAGCTCGGCGAGATGCCCAACGGTTACCTAGGGGTGGTCAAAGGCGGCGGCCAGGCCAGTGAAATCGCCCGACTGATCAACCAGGCGCGCCGCGCCGAATACCAGAAGCTGGCGGCGCAGAACGGTATCCAACTCAGCGACGTGGAAGCCATCGCCGGGCAGAAAGCCCTGGATAAGACCCCGCCCGGGCAATATATCCAGGTGCAAGGCCAGTGGCAGAGAAAGTGATCGGTGCCGGCAAGGTGGGTTGAGCGCAGCGCTACCCAGCAAAGCTTTTTGAGCCCAGCGCCCACAGGGATTGGCCCAGTGCCACTGGCTAATCCACTTGGCCCCTATCGGCCTCGACCCTGCATATAGGCGATGCCCAGTCCTGCCAGCATGATCAAGGCCATGCCGAGCAGAGCCCTGGCGTCCGGCACCTGGTCGAAGACCAGCCAGCCGAACAGCCCGGCAAACAGTAGCTGGCCATAACTGAAGGGCGCCAGGATCGCCGGCGAGGCCTGACGGAAGGCCAGGATCAGCAGCTGATGACCGCACATGCCGATCACCCCGAGGCTGAGCAGGCCTAACAGGTGTTGCCACTGCGGGGTTTGCCAGAAAAATGGGATCAACAGGCTGACAATCAGGCAGTTGATTGCCCCCGCGAGAAAATTGCTGGTCGCTGCGCTGTCATGCGCCGCACTGATCCGGGTGAGTATCTGATACAGGGCAAAGCACAGGGCCGCACCCAGCGGCCATAAGATAGCCGGAGTAAACATCGCACCGGCCGGCCGCACGATCACCAGCACCCCGATAAACCCCAGCACTACCGCCAGCCATTGCGCCAGGTTGATCCGCTCGCGCAGCAGGGTGGCCGACAACAGGGTGACCAACAGCGGCGCCAGGAAGATCACCGCGGTGGCCTCGGCCAGCGGCACATAACGCAGCCCGGTGACGAACAGCAGGCTCACCCCCAGCAGCGCCAGGGCGCGAGTCAGCTGCAACCAGGGCCTTTGGCTGCGCAGGATGCTCAGGCCATGCTTGGGCAGCAGCACCGCCCCCATCAACAGGGTGTGCGACAGATAGCGGAACCAGGTAAGCACGAGGATCGGGTACAGGCCCGCCAGGTACTTGGCTACCGCGTCATGGCTGGCGAAACAGGCGACCGACACCAGCGTCAGCAAAATACCGCGCAGCATCGGGTTACTCACAAGGGCGCTAGGCATCAGGGTATCCAGGCAGGCAATGCCGGCGCACAAGCCTGGCATCTAGATCAGGGGGCGGCGACTTAAGCCTCAGCGTAGCCAGCCAAGCGGCGCCGCGCCGGGCGCAACCTCCGCGCGGCCCGTGGCGGGGTGTTGCGCCACTGCCACAGCCGGGTTCGCGAGGCAGTCTACCTGCTCCGCCGTGCCTTGTACGCGGACTCACATAGCCCGGTGCGGCGCGCCCACTAAAAAGCCCGCGGATGACTGTTCATCCGCGGGCTTTTCGCTGCTGCAATGCGTACCTGGGTCGGCACCTCGGGCATGACCCGAGGGATCAGGCCTTGGTCGGTTGCTCGCGGAAGTAGGGAATCACCTGCTCGCCGATGTTCTTCAGGGTTTCCAGCTGCGCCCACTGCGGCACCGTACCCATCTGGCAAATGAACAGGATCTCGTCGGCACCGGCCTCCTGCAGACGCTGCACGTAGCCGATGCAATCCTCGACCGTGCCGTAGGCGTGGTTGGGGTTCATCATCGACATGGTCGGGTCGGAGAAGTCCACTGTCACCTCTTCCGAGGCGAAGCGCGACTTGATCACCGCCTGGCCGTTGCCATCGACGAAGGTGTCGTCCTTCCACTTCTCCGGGTCCGGGCGCTCGCCGCCGGCGTACCAGTAGGACAGCGACTCCATAAAGTAGCGCTGGCCGCGAATGCCGATCTGCCGCGCCTGCTGGTTGTCTTCGAGGACGATGGCCGGACACAGCGCGGCGATATGGCGGATCGGGCGGAAGCCGACCTGATCCTTGAGCTCACGCTTGTCCCAGGCCTCGTGGTACACCGCAACCTTCTTGGCGATTTCCTCGGGGCCGCCGAAGCCCAGCACCAGGGCGCCCATGCCACGCTCACCGGCGCGCTTGAGCGATTCGGTGTTGGTGCAGGCCAGGTACATCGGCGGATGCGGATCCTGGTAGGGCTTGGGGTGGATCGGCCGCAACGGGATCTGCACGAAGTCGCCGTGGTGCTCGATCTCGTCCTGCACGAACATCTTCGGGATCAGGTACATGGCCTCGTCGATCTGCGGCTGCAGGGTCGCCAGGTCGTAGCCGAAGGTGCCGGCCTCCTGCTGGGTACCGCCCTTGCCGACGCCGAAGTGCACGCGGCCCTTGGACAGCAGGTCGAGGGTGGCGATGCGCTCGGCCACCTTGACCGGGTGATTCATCGCCGGCGGCAGGCACACCACGCCATGGCCGATGCCGATGCGCTCGGTCTTGCCGGCGACGAAGGCGAGCATGGTTTCCGGCGCGGACATGTGCGAGTAGTTGCTCAGCGCGGTGTGCTCAACGCACCAGAAGGTGTCGAAGCCGAGCTTGTCGGCGAGCACCGCCTGCTCGACCGTGTCCTGGAAAATCTTGCGGTCGCCGGCGCGGCTGGAGTCGACTGTCTGTGCCTCATAGATCAGGGAAAATTTCATTCGCTAGCCCTTCTTGTTCTGGATTCGGTTGAGCCTGGGAATCCCTAGGCCTTGCGCGCATGGTCGAGGATCGAGGGGCCGGCGGAATCCTCCAAACAGACTACTTGGATCGGTACTGCGCAAAGCACGACGCCCGCGGTTGCGGGCGTCGTGGAGGGGTTAGGCGACGGCACTTGGCGAATCGATTAAGCGCGAGCCAGCCTGTGTGAGAGCTATGCCGTGCGGCCGCGCCTCAGAACTTGTTGCGGATCTCGCGAGCTAGAGCGAGACAAGGCAAAAACAGCCGAGGAAGCGGAGTTTACAGCTGTAAATGAGCATTCCGAGGCTGTTTTTAACGCAGTATCGCCGACGCACAGCAGATCCGAGGCAGGGTCTCAGAGGAAGAAGTCGCTGCTGTCCTGGCCCATGCTCACCCCGCCGAGGTTCCAGGCGTACTTGGCCGGGCTGTTGGCGACATGGGCGCGGCCGGTGTGGATGTCGCGGAAGGCGCGGTTGATCGCGTGGCTGCGGAAGATGGTCGAGGCGCCGCTGTTGAACATCAGCTCACCCACCGCCCGCGCGCACTTGTCGGCGACCAGCGCCGAGTCGTAGCGCATCTTCACCCGCTCGCTCATCGCCAGCGGCTCGCCGTTCTGCGCGCGCTGCAGCATCAGTGCGAAGTTGCGGTAGAGCACCGTCTTGCACTCGTCGACACAGACCATAGCGTTAGCCAGCGCGCTCTGCGCCGCCGGGTCCTGGACCATCTTGCGCCCGTCGTTGACCCCGACGCGCGCGCGGTTGTGCGCGACGAACTGGTCGACCGCGCCCTGCAAGGCGCCAATCGCCGAGGACGACACGGCGCGCACGAAGATCTGGCCGAACGGCAGGCGGAACAGCGGCGCCGTATTGACCGCGTTGCCCGGGCTGTTCTGCATGAAACCGTCCAGCGCGCGGTGAGTGCGGTACTCGGGCACCCAGGCGTTCTCCACCAGGATGTCGTGGGAGCCGGTGGCTTCCAGGCCCATGACGTTCCAGTTGTCGACTATCTGGTAGTCGCCGCGCGGCACCAGGAAGGTCCGGTAGTCCGGCGCCCCACCCGCTTCGGCCGGCGGCACCATGGCGCCGAGGAACACCCAGTCGCAGTGCTTGCTGCCGGAGGAGAAACCCCAGCGACCGCTCAGGCGGAAACCACCCTCAA
Source organism: Pseudomonas sp. SJZ079 (assembly GCF_007993865.1). Lineage (GTDB taxonomy): Bacteria > Pseudomonadota > Gammaproteobacteria > Pseudomonadales > Pseudomonadaceae > Aquipseudomonas. Next base: position 51,258 of record NZ_VIUH01000006.1, read on the forward strand.
CCCGCTCGACCTTGCCCACCGGCATATAGGAGGAGGAGATCAGCACGCTGGAGTCCTGGCCCCAGACGTCCTGCGCGGCGCGGTCGTCGAACAGCGCCAGCTGCCAGTTGTGGATGGCCACCACGCCGAGCACCCAGGCCGAGGACATGCAGCCCTCGGCGAGGCACATCTGCACCTCGAAGAAGTCCTTGGGCTCCAGCTCGTAGCCTTCCCAGCGGGCCGGCTGGAGGATGCGAAAGAAACCGGCGTCCTGGAAGTCGCGGATGGTTTCCTCCGGCAATTGGCCCAGCGCGGCGGCCTGCGGCGCGCGTTCGCGCAACAGCGGCACCAGTTCGCGGGCACGTTGCAGCAGACGTTGGCGAATCAGCTCTTGGTCGAGCATCTTGTTGTTCTCCTCTGTTCGCCCCGTCCGCCGGGGCGCGCGTTCAGCGGTAGCGGATCGCCCTGCCCGGCAGCGGCGGCCCACCCTACGCGGACATTCAAACAACAGCGCAAGCGGCCAACATCCCTCAAACGGACCATATGCCTAGACACTGAAATCAGGGTCGACGAGATAGCACGCCAGGTGAATAACCGCGGCAGTTCGCCTAGTCCCCTCGGACGATGTTGCCGGGCCAAGCCGTTGCAAGAATCCATCGCACTCCATGCACCACCGAGCGTGCACAACCAAGCCTTGTACAACGAGAGGGCCGTGCGATGAACCCAGTCAATCTGAAAACCGAGATGCTCCAGGCCATGCGTCGTCTGGCCAAGTCGGTGACCATCATCACCACCAGCAACGGCACCGAGCGTTTCGCCATGTCCGCCACCGCGGTCGACTCGCTCTCCACCGAGCCGCCGTCGCTGCTGATCTGCGTCAACCAGACCGCCTCGCTGCACGCGGTGCTGGACGCTGGCGCGGACTTCTGCGTGAACATCCTCGGCCTCGAGCAGGAAGAGCTGTCGCACCTGTGCAGCGGCCCGATCAAGGGCGAGGCGCGCTTCCAGCGCGGCAACTGGCTGAGCAGCGCCGACGGCATCCCCTACCTGGGCGATGCGCAGTCGGCGATCCTCTGTCGCCAGGACGGCAAGTTCAGCTACGGCACCCACAGCATCTTCATCGGCCGCATCCAGCAGATTTACAACGCTGATTCGATCAGCCCGCTGGTCTACCTGGATGGCGGTTACACCACCACCGCGCCGGCGCCAACCCTCGCCGCAGCCGGCTGAGGCGCGCGGCATGACGGCGACCGAGGCTCTTGCACCCCTGCGGGTGAGCGCTGCCGAGGCGCTCCACTGGGACGACCGCGCCGAGTTGCTGGTGGTCGGTTTCGGCGGCGCCGGAGCTTGCGCGGCCATCGAAGCGAGTGAGCGCGGTCTGTCGGTACTGGCCCTGGAACGCTTCGCCGGCGGCGGCGCCACCGCGCTCAGCGGTGGCGTGGTGTATGCCGGCGGCGGCACGCCCTATCAGCAGCAGGCCGGCTACAACGACAGCAGCACGGCGATGTTCGACTACCTGCGCCAGGAAGTCGGCGAGGCGGTAGCCGCCACCACCCTGCGCGACTTCTGCGAGCGCAGCTGCGAGCAGCTGGCCTGGCTGGAACGCCAGGGCGTAGCCTTCGAGGCCAGCGTACCGCCGCACAAGACGTCCTACCCGAGTGACCAGTACTACCTCTATTACTCCGGCAACGAAGCGGTGCCGGCCTATGCCGCGCAGGCCGCGCCGGCGCCGCGCGGGCACCGCAGCAAGGGGCCGGGGATGTCCGGCGCCAGCCTGTTCGCCGCACTGAAAAATTCCGCCCTTAGCCGCGGCGCACGCCTGCAGCAACAGTGCGAGGTGCGCCGCTTGATCCTCGGCCCGGGCGAACGGGTGCTCGGCGTCGAGGCCTGGCAACTGCCGCCCGACAGCCGCGCCGCGCGCTGGCATCGGCGTCTGAGCCGCTGGGCCACGGCCATCCACATGTACGCCCCGCCCCTGGCCGATCGTTTGCGCGCGCGGCTGCGGCGGATCGAGCTGAGCCACGCCGAACGCCGGCTGATTCGCGCCGAGCGCGGCGTGCTGCTGAGCGCCGGCGGTTTCATCTTCAACCCTGAGCTGGTGCAGCAGCATGCGCCGCAGTACCTGGCCGGCCTGCCGTTGGGTACCACTGGCTGCGACGGCAGCGGCATCCGCCTTGGCCAGGGTGTGGGCGGCGCGCTGGCGCGGATGGACAAGGTCAGCGCCTGGCGTTTCATCAACCCGCCGCTGGCCTGGGCGCGCGGCCTGATCGTCAACGGCAGCGGCCAGCGCTACTGCAACGAAGAGGTCTACGGCGCCACCCTCGGTCACGCCATGGTCGAGGAGCAAGGCGGCCGCGCCATCCTGATCCTCAACCGGGCCTTGGTACGCGAGGCGCTGCGCCAGGTCGGCCCGGGCAAGGTCTGGCAGTTCCAGCGCCTGCCGGTGCTGCTCAACCTGCTGGCCAACGCCAAGCGGGCGGCCAGCCCGGCGGCCCTGGCCGAGCACTGCGGCCTGCCGTCGGCGCAGCTGGAGCAGAGTCTGGCCGAGTACAACCGCGGCGCCCGCGGCGAAGTAGCGGATGCCTTCGGCAAGTCGCCGGCCATGCTCGCCTCTCTGGAGCAAGGGCCCTGGTATGCCCTCGACCTGTCCTTCGACAGCCGCCTGTTCCCCTGCCCGGTCATTACCCTCGGTGGGCTCAGGGTCTGCGAGCGCAGTGGCCAGGTGCTGGACGCTGCCGGCACAGCCATCGCCGGCCTGTACAGCGCCGGGCGTAACGCCGTGGGCATCGCCTCCAACCTTTATGTGTCCGGCCTGTCACTGGCCGACTGTGTGTATTCCGGCCGCCGCGCCGCCGCCCACCTGGCGACCCAGATTCAACCCGCAACAGCTCGATCAGGAGAACAACAATGCAACGAGTAGAAGGCAAAGTCTGCATCATCACCGGCGCCGCCAGCGGCGTCGGCCGCGAGGACGCCCTGCTGCTGGCCCGTGAAGGCGCCAAGGTGGTGCTCACCGACCTCAACGAGGAGGCCGGCCGCCAGGTAGCCGCCGAGATCGGCGACAACGCCCTGTTTATCCGCCAGGACATCGCCAGCGAAGCCGACTGGCAGAACGTGATCAAGTTCACCCTGGAGCGCTTCGGCCGTCTCGACGTGCTGATCAACAACGCCGCCATCCTCGCCCTCGGCAGCATCGAGGACACCAGCCTGGAGCTGTGGCAGAAGGTCCAGCGGATCAATGGTGAGGGCTATTTCCTCGGCTGCAAGTACGCGGTACTGGCGATGAAGGAAACCGGCGGCGGCTCGATTATCAACATGTCCTCGGTCGCGGCCCTGGGCGGCATGCCGATGTTCTGCGCCTACTCGGCGTCCAAGGGCGCGGTGGCGGCCATGACCCGTTCCGTGGCCCTGCACTGCAAGCAGCAGGGTTATCGCATCCGCTGCAACAGCGTGCACCCGGACGGCATCAACACGCCGATGACCCAAGCCCTGACCGGCGGCCAGCCGATCCCCCAGGAAACCCTCGACCAGGACCCGATGAACCGCATGTGCGCACCGCGCGACATCGCCAACCTGGTGCTGTTCCTCGCCTCGGACGAGTCGCGGTTCATCAACGGCAGCGAGCTGCGGGTGGACAACGCCCAGCTGATCAGCGGCCTGTAAGAAGGTGTTTTCAAAATCGGCGAGCGAAGGTCAGGCAAGGCAAAAATGGCTGAGGAAGCGGAGTTTACGAGCTGTAAATGAGCATTCCGAATGGCATTTTTAACGCAGCATCACCGAGCGCAGACAATTTGAAAATAGCTTCTGAGACGGAGGTGAACATGGGTACCCAGCAGCTGCACCTGACGCCTGTCGAACAGGCGCCGTCCAGCGCCAGCTACCGCCTGCAGGTGGCCGAGGTGATCGACGAAACGGCCGACGCCCGCTCGCTGGTGCTGCGGGTGCCCGCCGAGCTGCGCGAACGCTTCGCCTACAAGCCGGGGCAGTTCCTCAGCTTCCGCGTGCCCTACGCAGGCAAGCTGCTGACCCGCTGCTACTCCATGGCCAGCTCGCCGCACTGCGATGCACTGCCCAAGGTGACCATCAAACGGGTCGCCGACGGCCGGGTGTCCAACTGGATGAACCAACAGGTGCAGGCCGGTGACTGGCTGGAGGTGCTGCCACCGGCCGGGCATTTCTGTTTGAGCCAGAGTCATCCAAGCGCCGGCGAGCACGAGCTGGTCCTGTTCGGCGGCGGTTCGGGCATCACCCCGGTGTTCTCCATCCTCAAGTCGGCGCTGCAGACCAGCGCCCGGCGGATCAAGCTGATCTACGCCAACCGCGACGAGGCCTCGGTGATCTTCAAGGCCGAGTTGCGTCAGCTGGCCAAGGCCAACGGCGAACGCCTGCAGGTGGTGCATGTACTGGACTCGGTGCAGGGCTTCCTGACCGCCGCCGAGGTGCGCCAGCTGGTACGCGGGCATGCCGGCGCCGAATTCTTCATCTGCGGTCCCGGGCCCTTTATGGACACGGTGGAAGGCGCGCTGCTGGCGCTCGGCGAAGCGCCGGCGCGCATCCATGTCGAGCGTTTCGTCTCGCCGCCCGACCCGGATGAGCTGCTGGCGCAGGAGGCCCAGGCGCGCGCGGCGAGCCTCGACTCGGCCTGTGAGAGCCTGAGCGTGGAGCTGGACGGCCAGCGCCACGAGATCGCCTGCCAACCCGGCGACACCCTGCTGCAGAGCTGCAAGGCGGCCGGCCTGGCGGTGCCCTCCTCCTGCGAGGAAGGCTTCTGCGGCGCCTGCATGTGCCGGGTCGAGGAAGGCGAAACCCAGCTGGCGCGCAACGACGTGCTCAGCGCCCAGGAGCTGGCCACCGGCTGGACCCTGGCCTGCCAGAGCCGACCGAGCAGTGCGCGGGTGCAGTTGAAGTTTCCCGATTGAAGCGTTGCTCTTTGTGTCTGTTCCTTTTTCCCCGGCTTCGGCCGGGTTTTTTATCCTTGAACGTTGCGCCGAGCCGCAGCTTTTGTAGGGTGGGTTAGCCGCGCAGCGGCGTAACCCACCGGCGCGACCGCGACGGACACCGCCCACCGCAATGTCATCCAGCCCCTACGCGTGCCGCAGCAATGGTGGGTTACGCCTACGGCTAACCCACCCTACGAACGCCCCATGCCGCGCACCCATCCTGCGCGCCAATCGATGCCCTTGCCTTCGGCTTAGTCCCATCGGACGATCACTGCTAGCAAGTCGCTGGTTAGACTGCGTATCAGGCATTTGGCCCACAACAATAAAGAGGTTCAGTTATGGCGCGTTTGCAGAACAAGGTGGCGGTGGTGACCGGCGCCGCATCCGGGATCGGTCTGGCCTGTGCACGGCGCTTCGCCGCCGAAGGCGCACAGGTGGTGGGGCTGGATATCGGCAGTGCACCGGCCGAGTTTCCCGGCCTGTTCATGAGCCTGGACGTGCGCGACGAGGCGCAAATCGAGCAATTGATGAACGAAATCGTCGACCGCTTCGGCCGCCTGGATGTACTGGTCAATGCCGCCGGCATCGCCGACCAGGGCAGTGTTACCGCCACCAGCACGGCCAACTGGCAACGGGTGTTGGACATCAACCTGACCGGCAGCATGCTCACCAGCAAGTACGCCCTGGCGCCGATGCAGGCGCAACGCAGCGGCTCGATCATCCATATCGGCTCGATCTTCGGCCTGCAGGGCTGCGACAACAACGTCGCCTACAACGTCGCCAAGGGCGGCATCAACCAGCTGACGCGCTCCATGGCCATCGATTACGGCCATGCCAATATCCGCGTCAACGGCCTCTGCCCCGGGCTGATCGATACGCCGATGACCTCCATGGTCCGCGACAATCAAGCCTTCCATGTCTACTTCGCCTCGCAGCATATGTTGTGCCGCGCCGGGCAGCCGGAGGAAGTGGCCAACGTCGCGCTGTTCCTCGCCTCGGATGAGGCCAGCTTCGTCAGCGGACAGATGATCGCGGTGGATGGCGGCTTCTCCGCCGGCCGGCGTTTCGCTCCGCCGCAGTAAGCCCACCTCCGCGGGCCGGACGCTCTGCCCGGCCCGCTTCCCCTTTGCCTTGATCCTCTGCCCGAGGAGGTACCATGTCGCCCGTCGAATCCACCACCATTCCGCAACTGCTGGCCAACGCCGCCCAATCCTTTGGCGACAGCCCGGCCGTCATCGACGGCGGCCGACATATCGGCTACCGCGAGCTCGACCAGTTGCGCCAGCAAGCTGCCTGCGCCTTGCTGGCGCTGGAGATCCAGGCCGGTGAGCGGGTGGCGATCTGGGCGCCGAATATCTGGGAATGGATAGTCGCCGCCAGTGCCCTGCACAGCGTCGGCGCAGTACTGGTGCCACTGAATACGCGGATGAAAGGCAGCGAGGCGGCCTACGTTCTGCGCGAAAGCGGCACCAGCCTGTTGTTCGCCATCGGCGAGTTCCTCGGCCTCGACTACCCGCGCCAACTGGCTGGTGAGCACTTGCCGCAACTGCGCCAGATCGTCGGCCTGCGTGGCGGCGCTGCGGATTGCCTGGGCTGGGCCGAGTTTCTCGCCCTCGGCCGCAATATCCCCGCTGCCGTGCTGGCGCGCCGTCAGGTGGCGGTCACGGCGCAGTCGCTGTCCGATCTGCTGTTCACCTCCGGCACCACAGGCCGGCCCAAGGGGGTGATGACCGAGCACGGCCAGAACCTGCGGGTGGTGCGCGACTGGAGCGAGGTGGTCGGCCTGCGCCAAGGCGAGCGCTACCTGATCGTCAACCCGTTCTTCCACTCCTTCGGCTACAAGGCCGGTTGGCTGGCGGCGCTGATGCGCGGCTGCTGCATCTATCCGCAGCAGGTGTTCGATGTCGAGCAGCTGCTGGCCTGCGTGACGCGCGAGCGGATCAACGTGCTGCCGGGGCCGCCGACCCTCTATCAATCGCTGCTGGCCCACCCACGGCGCGGCGACTACGACCTGTCCTCGCTGCGCGTGGCGGTGACCGGCGCCGCGGCGATCCCGGTGCAGATGATCCAGCGCATGCGCGACGAACTGGGCTTCGCGACCATAGTCACCGCCTACGGTCTGACCGAGGCCTGCGGCTTCGCCAGCATCTGCCGCCCCGGCGACCCGGCGGAGCTGGTCGCCAACAGCAGCGGGCGAGCCATGCCCGGGGTCGAACTGCGCTGCGTGGATGCCCAGGGCCAGCCGCTACCGCCGGGCCAGGCCGGCGAGCTGCTGGTACGCGGCTACAACCTGATGCGCGGCTACTTCAACGACCCCCAGGCCAGCTTGGATGCCATAGACGCCGACGGCTGGCTGCACACCGGCGATATCGGCGTGCTCGATGCCCAGGGCTACCTGCGCATCACCGACCGGCTCAAGGACATGTTCATCACCGGCGGCTTCAACGTCTACCCGGCGGAGATCGAGCAGGGCCTGCTGCAGTACCCGGGCCTGGCCCAAGTCGCGGTGATCGGCATCGCCGACGAGCGCCTCGGCGAGGTGGCCATGGCCTTCCTGCTGCCCGCCCCCGGTCGCCGCATCGAGACGTCGGCCGTGCTCGCCTGGTGCCGCGAGCGGATGGCCAACTACAAGGTGCCGCGCCGGGTGCAGGTGGTCGAGGCCCTGCCGCTGAACGCCGCCGGCAAGGTGACCAAGAATGTCCTGCGCGAGTGGGCGGCGCGCGAAGCCTAGGTGTGCCCGCACCGGCCTGGCTGGCGGGCTGGCGAGCAGGCGCAATCGGCACCGCTGGGGTGTCGGTCGGCGACGACAGACGCAACCCAGCATGCCCGACGAGTAAGCTAAAATGCGCGCCATTAACCGCCAGGTGCCGCCATGCCGGATCATTCCGAAGAACTTGCCACAACCTATATCCACCTGCTGAAAGAAGTCGCAGTAGCGACCAATGAGGCGCTGGGCGTTGAAACCGCACTGCTCGCGGCCCTGCGCAGCATTTGCCGGGTCACCGGCTGGTCCCTGGGCCATGCGCTGCGCAGCCGCGCGGACGGCAACCTGGTCTCCAGCGGGCTGTGGCACCTGCAGGAGGATCTGCCGACGGACGCCTTCGCCGACTTCCGTCGCGCCAGTGAGGCGCTGTGCTTCGCCCCTGGCGTGGGTTTGCCCGGCCGGGTGCTGGCCAGCGGACAGCCGCTGGCGCTGACCGATGCGCGGCACCAAGCCGACTTCCTGCGCCGCGACGTGGCCGCCAGCACGGGCCTGGCCGCGGCCTTCGCCTTCCCGGTACACGCCGGCGAGAACATCACCGCGGTGCTCGAGTTCTTCGCCACCCGGCCCCAACAGCTGCGTCCCGAACTGCTCGAAGTGATGGGCCAGATCGGCGTCCTGCTCGGCCGCGTGTTCGAGCGCCAGGCCGCGCAGAGCGCGTTGCACACCAGCGAGGAGCGCAGCCGGCAGATCCTCGACAGCGCCGGCGACGCCTTTATCGCCATGGATGCCGAGGGCCGCATCAGCGCCTGGAACAAGGCCGCGGTCAACCAGTTCGGCTGGTCCCAGGCCGAGGTGCTGGGACGCACGGTCGCCGACACCATAGTGCCGCTGCAATACCGCGAGGCGCACCAGCGCGGCATGCAGCGCTTCCTCGCCCAGGGCCAGTCCAAGGTCCTCGGCCAGCGCCTGGAGCTGCCGGCCCTGCACCGCGACGGCCGCGAGTTCCCCATCGAGATCACCCTCTGGTCCCTGCAGGAAGCCCAGGGCTGGAGCTTCTTCGCCTTCGCCCACGACATCAGCGCCCGCAAGCAGGCCGAACAGGAACTGGAGCACCGCGCCCTGCACGACCCGCTGACCGGGCTGGCCAACCGGGTGCTGGTGATGGACCGCCTGCGCCACTGCCTGGCCCGGCGCGACGACGCCCAGCCTGGTCTGGCGGTGCTGTTTATCGACCTGGACCATTTCAAGCGGATCAACGACAGCTTCGGCCATGACGCCGGCGACCAGGTGCTGATCAGCGTGGCGCAACGCCTGCAACGGGTGATGCGGCCGGTCGACACGGTGGCACGCCTGGCCGGCGACGAGTTCGTGCTGGTCTGCCCGGACGTCGCCAACTACCGCGACGCGGCGGTCATCGCCCAGCGCCTGCAGGACGAACTGGCCCCAGCCATCCAGCTCAAGGACGACAGCATCTTCGTCGCCGCCAGCATCGGCATCGCCATGGCGACCCCGGGCGTGGAGGCGGAGAAGCTGCTCGGCTCGGCCGATATCGCCATGTATGAAGCCAAGAGCAGCGGGCGTGCCCATTACCAGCTGTTCGACGAGCAGATGCAGATGCAGGTCGCGAGCCGGCTGCGCATCGAAAACGACCTGCACCGAGCCCTGGAACGCGGCGAGTTCCGCCTGCACTTCCAGCCCATAGTGGCGGCGGCCAGCGGCCAGGTGGCCGCCGTGGAGGCGCTGCTGCGCTGGCAACACCCGGAGCGGGGGCTGCTGGCCCCGGCCGAGTTCCTCCCCGTCGCCGAGGAGTGCGGGCTGATCGTGCCCATAGGCACTTGGGTCATCGAGCAGACCTGCCGCCTGGCCCATAGCTGGAGCCTGCTGCGCAATGCCGGTTTCCCGCTGAGCGTGGCGATCAACCTGTCCGCTCGGCAGCTGATCCAGTCCGATCTGATCGCGACGGTGCAGCGCATCTTCAACACCACCGCCTTCGACCCGGCGCGCATCGAGTTCGGTTTCGAGGTAACCGAAACCGCGGTGATGCGCGACCCCGAGGCCGCCGCCGTGACCCTGCAGGCCCTGCGCGACCTGGGCGCACGCATCTCCATCGACGACTTCGGCACCGGCTATTCGTCGCTGGCCTACCTCAAGCACTTCCCCGTCGACACCCTGAAGGTGGATCGCTCCTTCGTGGTCAACCTGGCCCAGGACCCGGTCGACCAGGCGATTGTCCGCTCAGTCACCGACCTGGCTCACGCCCTGAAGATGGTGGTGGTGGCCGAGGGGGTGGAGACGGAGGAGCAGGCGCAGGCCTTGCGCCGCCTGGATGTCGACCTGCTGCAGGGCTTCCTCTACGCCCTGCCGCAACCGGCCGAGCAACTGGAAGCCCTGCTGCGCCAGGACTTGCCCCAGGCCGCAACGGCCCTGGCCTGAAGCACGCCAGGCGGCGCTCTCAGGCCCTGGCGAACGCCGCCTCGAACGCGCTGGCGAAAGGCTCCAGCCCGACCTCGGGCAGCAGGTTGATGCCCGCCGCCCGCTTGCGCCCACCGCCCGTGGCGAAGCGCCGGCAGAAGTCGTCGGCGCCGAGGTCGTGGCTGGCCGGCACCCGCAGGCTGACGCTGAAACCGCCGCTGGACAGCGGCGAAAGCAGCGCCAGGGCCTGCTCCGGGCGCTGACGCAGCAGCTCGTTGGCCAGCACGCCACTGACCCGCCGCGCCCAGGCCGCGTCCGGCAGGCGGAATAGCCGAGCACCCGCCACCTCACGCTCGGCCACCAGGGTTGCGGCCTTGCGCATGTCGGCGGCGTAGCCCTCACGCAACGCAGCGAACACCGGGCTGGCACGGATAAAGTCGAGGGGGTCGGCAAAGGGCGCCAGCGCCTCGGCCAGCGCCGCCGGGTCGAAATGCAGGTCGGCGAGGCTCTCGCCGTAAGCGTTGTAGTTCAGGTAGCGCCCCAGTTGTTCGAGCCGGGCCAGCTCGCCGGCCGTCAGCCGCTGACCCTGACCCTGAGCCAGCGCCTGGGCCAGGCGCGGCATGGCATCGCCAAAGGCGCCGACCACCGCCCAGCGCGGGTGGCGGCCGTCCAGGTAGCGGTTGACCAGGGCGCTGGTGCAGACCTCGGCGGCGCTGTCGATGTACGACTCGAAGCGCGCATGCTGCGGCAGCTCGCCGGCGAAGTGGTGATCGAAATAGCGCAGGCTGGCGCCGTCCCGCAGCAGCCGCTGGACGTCGTCATGGTTCTGCGCGTGGGACAGATCCAGCACCGTGACCCGCTCGCCGCGGCCGGCCTGGACCCGCCGCAGCAGCGCGATGTCACGCTTGACCCCGGTGACCAGGGTCGCCCGGGGCGCCTCGGCCAGATGTAGCTGCTGCAGCGCGCAGAGCCCGTCGGCGTCGCCGTTGAACACGAAGTAGTCGCTCATCTGGCTGCCTCCTCAGCGCATCAACCCGCCGCCATTGGCGTCCAGTTGCGCACCGTTGATCGCGCTGGCGTAGTCGGAGGCCAGGAACAAGGCCGCGCGGGCGCATTCCTCGTCACCCGGCATGCGTCCGCCGGGAATCCCGGCACTGAACTCGGCACGTACCTGCTCCTCGCTGACCCCGCGCGCGGCGGCCGTCTGGCGCACATGGGCCTGCACCGGCTCGCCCCACATCCAGCCGCAGGCCAGGCCGTTGACCCGCAGGCCATGCTCGGCCAGCTCCGCCGCCAGGTAACGCACCGCCACCGCCAGGCTGCCCTTGGAAATCGCGTAGCCAGCGCCGCCGGCGTAGGGCTGGTGCACGCCCAGGGTGTTGATCATGACAATGGCGCCGGCGCGCTGGGCCTTCATCTGCGGCAGCACGGCGCGAGTCAGGTGCAGGGAGCCGAACAGGTTGACGTTCAGCGCCTCCTGCAACTGCTGGTCGGGGCAGCTTTCCAGTGGTTCGAAGCCGCCATGGGCATAGGCGCTGTTGACCAGCGCATCGATACGTCCGAAACGCGCCAGCGTGGCTTCGGCAAAGGCTTCGCAGGCCTTGGCGTCGCTGACATCGGTGGGCATCCAGAGCACCTGACAATCGCTGCCGAGGGCCTGGATGCGTTGCTCCGCCTCGCGCAGCCGCGCTTCGTTGCGCGCGCAGATGGCCACGCCGCGGGCGCCCTCGCGGGCGGCCTCCAGGGCCAGTTTGATGCCCATGCCCGGGCCGATGCCGGAGATCATCACGACTTTGTCTTTGAGCAGCATGTGCAATTCCTCTTGTGGTTATCGATCCGTTCTTTGTAGGAGCCAGCTTGCTGGCGATGCTTCTCCTGGCACTGGAAGCGCCAGATCGCCAGCCAGTTGGCTCCTACAGCTAATCCCGTCTGTTCAGGCCAGGTGGCGGGCGCGGTAAGCGCCGTAGTCGTGCTGCAGGCGCGCCTCGTCGAGGCCGAAGGCGGCCGGGTCATAGTGGTGCGCCGCGCGCTTTTCGCGGCCGTTGTCCTGCAGCCAGGCGGCCATGGCGGCGCGCACCGCGGGGCTCAACTCGAGTCCGGCGAAGCGGTAGATACGCTCGACCACGCCAAGCGGGTCGCTGACCGTGTCGGCGAAGTGCACATCGAGGAAAGCCTCGCCCGGCATGCCGTCACGCACCGCCATGCTGTGGCGCAGGGCGCGCGCCATGCGGCGGTTCCACTGCTCGCCGACCTGGGCCGGGTCGGCCTGGTCGCTGTAGAGCTGCCACAGGCAGTGGATGAAGCTGGCCAGGGACGCAATGGTCTTGCCCGGATCGCGGTGGGTGAGGATCACCTGGGCGCGCGGGAAGACCTTGAGCAGCAGCTCCAGGGTGTGCAGGTGCTGCGGGCTCTTCAGCAGCCAGCGGCGCCCCGCCGGGATGCCGCGGCGGGCCTGCTGCCATTGCAGGAACCGCAGCATCTTCTTCAGGTAGGCGTAGACCTGGGTCTGGTCCTGGCGATCGAGCCAGGCGGTATAAGCCGGCACGTTGACGTAGGAATCCATGGCGCAGAGGAAGGCGTGCTCCATGAGCATGAACTCCTCGTCCGGCTGCTCGGCATCCAGCGGGTGGATGGCCAGTATCTGCGGCACGAAGTCGATCATCGCGGCGACCTCGGCGCGCGCCCGCTCGATGCGTAGCTTCGGCTGCTCCAGGGTTTCCCCGGGCAAGGGCGCCGGGTAGCGGGTTTCCCACCACAGCGCCTTGCTGAACTGCGGGTCCACCGCCAGCACCCGTTGCAGCAGGGTGGTGCCGGTGCGCGGCAGGCCGACTATCACCAAGGGATCGTCGATGGGCTGCTGGAGAATTTCTGGATGGCGCTTGCAGTGGTCTTCGATCACCAGGCGGTTGGCCAGTTGCGCCACCAGTTTCTCGCGCAGCAACAGCCTGCCCTGTTCCGATAACTGCGCCTCGTCGCGCAGTGCCTCTGCCAGCACACCTAGGGCCTCACGGAAATCGCCGGGGCCGAAGTCGTCCAGCCCGCCGGCACGGACACTGGCCTCGGCCAGCAGGCTATCTGGGGCGAACGCATCGCCCGGCATCATGGACGTGCTCATTGCAGCTCCTTGAGGTGGTCGAGCTTGACCACTCGGGTGGTGGGGTGGACCGGCCGCTCGGCGCCGACCCAGCGCATGCACAGGGTGCCGTCGGCATGCCCGGCGGTCTCCAGCCAGTTCGCCAGGCCGGGGTCGCGGTGGCTCAGCACCAGGCGCAGCCCGCCGTCGCTGCCCAGGTGCGCCGAATGCTTGTTCAGGCAGATGCGGTGATGGCGGTAGTCCAGCGACTCCATCCAGTAGTTGTTGATCTGCAGGTTCCAGAAGTCGCAATCGGGCACCCGCTCGACCTCGATCAGCAGCGCCTCGTCCTCGGCCAGCGCCCAGTAGCCGTGGTAATAGAAGATGTTCGGATCGCCGCCCACCGCCTGGCACAGCGCCTGGTCGGCCGGCGGCAGCTGATTGGGTAGCGCCTGGTAGCCCTGGGCCCAGTCGGCGAACAAGGCCGCGGTGTTCTCGACGAAACTGGCGGCGCGTTGCAGCCCCAGGTGCAGACGCTCGGCGCTCAGCGGCTGCGGTTTCTGGCCGCTGTCCAGGCGTTCGATGTGCAACTGCGCCGGCTGCTCGCTGGCGCGGTCGAGGAAGGTCTGGCGCACCACCAGGGCGTTGCTCTCGGGTTCCAGGCGCAGCCAGTTGCCCGTTGCGGGCGGTTGCTGGCTGAGGATCAGCTCGAAGCGGCCGTCGGCGTCCAGTTGCAGCTGGCCGGCGTCGATAAAGCCGGTCTGGGTCATCTTGCCGTCACTCTCGTAGCCGCCCTTCTGGGCGCCGAAGCTGAGGTAGCTGACGCTGCCGCGCTGGCCGCTGACGCGGTAGTCGTGCCGGCCGTTGAGACGCGCGTACTGGTAGCGGTTGTCCGGGTTGTCGGCGCCGATCTTGGCGGTCTCGTGGGACGGCGAGAAGAAACCGGGGAAGTCCGCGTCGGCGAACTCCAGGTGCATATCCAGGGCGATGCGCAGCAGCCGGCTGAGGTAGCGAAAGCCCTCGGCGCGGGTCTGCGCGTCGGCCGGCGCCTCGGCGCGCAGGATCTGCTCGCCGCTGCGCTTGAGCTGGTCGCAAAAGGCCGCCCAGCTCTCACCGCTGCGCACCTGTTGTTCGATTCGGTCATCGCTTGCCATGTTCAACTCCTCGGGTCCGGCGGGCAGCCCCGCCACTGCAGCCACCTTAGGGAGGCCAATACGCTGGATTCTTCGTCTGACCGGACTAAGGAGCCGGACATCCGGCTCGGTCTTTGCTCCGGCTCGGTCTTTGCTGTAGGAGCGAGCTTGCTCGCGAAAGGGACGCGGCGAGCGGGAACCTAGTCCACCCGGACGAGGAATCTTCGCCGCTGCGTTGGGAGGATCGCGGAGGACGACGCCGCACGGTGCGTGCGTTGCCCACCCTGCCAAGGAGTCCCCCATGCCTGATGAAGAGAATCTGGTCCGCTCGCTGAGTGTCGACATCGCCGCCCCCGCCGAACGGGTCTGGGCGGTGCTGACCGATCTGGAGCGCTACCCGCAGTGGAACCCCTACACCGTCAAGGTGGAATCCAGCCTGCGCCTCGGCGAGCCGGTGCACCTCTACCTGCCCGACCCGAGCCGCCCGGGTGAACTGTTGCTGGTGGTCGAGCAACTGGCCGACTTCGCGCCGCCCCGCCTGCTGGCCTGGGAGATGCACGCCACGGCCGACAACCCCGATGCCGCGCGTCGCGAGCAGCACATCGAGAGCACAGGGCCGGCGAGCTGCCGCTACTACACCACCGACCTGTTCCTCGGGCCGACCGCGCCAATCGTCATGAAGAATCACGGCGCCTGGGTCAAGCAGGGCTTCGATGCCGTCGCCCTGGCGCTCAAGAGCCGGGCGGAGGCCCTGCAGCGCGAGGCACTCGCCGCCGCGCCGGCCTAAGCCAAGCCCCTTCTGGCCTCCCGGCGTGCGCCCAGGCGCGCCGGGCATGGACGCGGCGCAACGCCGCGCCTTGTCCTTTACCTCGGCCCTCGCCGCAATCCCCAACGCCGATCCTCGCCGCGGATTTTTTAGTCTGGTCAGACGAAGAGTGCGCCGCGCCGCGCCGCATAGCCTGTCTGCGAGGCGCGCGGCCCGCCCGACGTTCACAGCAGGCCCGGCACAACTTGAGGAGAACCACGATGTTGACCCATTTAGAACGGCTGGAGGCGGAGAGCATCCACATCATGCGCGAGGTGGTCGCCGAGTGCGAAAACCCGGTAATGCTCTATTCGATCGGCAAGGACAGCGCGGTCATGCTGCATCTGGCGCTGAAGGCCTTTGCGCCGGGGCGCCTGCCCTTTCCCCTGCTGCACGTGGACACCACCTGGAAATTCCGCGAGATGATCGCCTTCCGCGACCAGACCGCCGAGCGCCTGGGCCTGGAGCTGCGGGTGCACGTGAACCCCGAAGGGATCGAGAACCACATCAACCCCTTCACCCACGGCTCGGCCCTGCACACCGATATCTGGAAGACCCAGGGCCTCAAGCAGGCCCTCGACCAGCACGGTTTCGACGCGGCCTTCGGCGGCGCCCGCCGCGACGAGGAGAAGTCGCGGGCCAAGGAACGCATCTTCTCGATCCGCTCCGAGCAGCACCGCTGGGACCCGAAAATGCAGCGCCCGGAGCTCTGGCGCCTGTACAACACCCGCAAACGCAAGGGCGAAAGCCTGCGGGTGTTCCCGATCTCCAACTGGACCGAGCTGGACATCTGGCAATACATCTATCTCGAACAGATTCCCATAGTGCCGCTGTACTTCGCCAAGCCGCGCCCGGTGGTCGAGCGCGACGGCACCCTGATCATGGTCGACGACGAACGCCTGCCGTTGCGCGCGGGCGAGCGGCCACAACTGAAGAAGGTGCGCTTTCGCACCCTGGGCTGCTATCCGCTGACCGGCGCGATCGAGAGCGAGGCCGACACCCTGCCCGCGATCATCCAGGAAATGTTGTTGACCACGACCTCGGAACGCCAAGGGCGGCTGATCGACAGCGACTCGGCCGGCTCCATGGAAAAGAAAAAACAAGAGGGGTACTTCTGATGGCACAGGCTTGCGATCTTATCGCCGAGGATATCCAGCACTACCTGCAGGTCCAGCAGACCAAGGGCATGCTGCGCTTCATCACCTGCGGCAGCGTCGACGACGGCAAGAGCACCCTGATCGGCCGGTTGCTGTATGAATCGAAGATGCTGTTCGAGGACCAGCTCGGCCAACTCGAAGCCGACTCCAAGCGCCAGGGCACCCAGGGCGGCGATCTGGATTTCGCCCTGCTGGTCGATGGCCTCAGCGCCGAGCGCGAACAGGGCATCACCATCGACGTGGCCTATCGCTACTTCGCCACCGACAAGCGCAAGTTCATCGTCGCCGACACCCCGGGGCACGAGCAGTACACCCGCAACATGGTGACCGGCGCATCCAGCGCCGACGTCGCGGTGATCCTGGTCGACGCCCGCAAGGGCCTGCTGACCCAGACCCGCCGACACAGCTACCTGGTGTCGCTGCTGGGCATCCGCCAGGTGGTGCTGGCCATCAACAAGCTGGACATGGTCGGCTACTCCCAGGCGGTGTTCCAGCGCATCGAAGCCGAGTACCGCGCCTTCGCCGCGCAGATCGGCCTGCACACCATCCAGTGCATTCCGCTGTCGGCCCTGCGCGGCGACAACCTGATCGAGGCCAGCACCCAGACCCCCTGGTACCAGGGGCCGACGCTGCTGGAGCACCTGGAGAACGTGCCGCTGCAGGACGAGGCGCAGGGCGCGCAGCCGTTCCGCCTGCCGGTGCAGTGGGTCAACCGGCCGAACCTGAACTTCCGCGGTTACGCCGGCAGCATAGTCGCCGGCAGCATCCGCCGTGGCGAACGCATCCGCGTGCTGCCCTCGGGCAAGGAGAGTCGCGTCGCCAGCATCCTCACCCCGGCTGGCGAGCGCGACATCGCCATCTGCGGACAAGCGGTGACCCTGTGCCTGGAAGACGAGATCGACATCAGTCGCGGCGACCTGCTCGCCCTGACCGACGCCCCGCCGGCCAGCGCCGACCAGTTCGAGGCGACCCTGGTGTGGATGGACGAGGAAGCGCTGCTGCCCGGGCGCCCCTACCTGCTGAAAATCGGCACCCGCACCCTGGGCGTGACCTGCACCGAGCTCAAGCACAAGGTCAACGTCAATAACCTGGAGCACCTGGCCGCGCGCACCCTCGAACTCAACGAGATCGGCCTGTGCAACCTGCACCTGGATCAGGCCATCGCCTTCGACCCCTACACGGAGAATCGCGATACCGGCGGTTTCATCCTGATCGACCGCCTGAGCAACAACACCATTGCCGCCGGCATGCTGCACTTCGCCCTGCGCCGGGCGCAGAACGTGCATTGGCAGGCGATCGACGTCAACCGCCAGGCCCACGCCGAACTCAAGCGCCAGCAGCCGCTGATCCTCTGGTTCACCGGCCTGTCGGGGGCGGGCAAGTCGACCATCGCCAACCTGGTGGAGAAGAAGTTGCACGCCCTGGGCCGGCACACCTACCTGCTGGACGGCGACAACCTGCGCCACGGCCTGAACAAGGACCTGGGCTTCACCGAGGCCGACCGGGTCGAGAACATCCGCCGGGTAGCCGAGGTGGCGCGGTTGATGCTGGACGCCGGGCTGATCACCCTGGTGTCCTTTATCTCGCCGTTCCGCGCCGAGCGGGCCATGGCCCGCGCCCTGGTCGCCGAGGGCGAGTTCGTCGAGATCTTCGTCGACACGCCGCTCGAACTCGCCGAGCAGCGCGACCCCAAGGGCCTGTACCAGAAGGCGCGGCGCGGCGAGCTGAAGCACTTCACCGGCATCGACTCACCCTACGAGGCGCCGGAGCACCCGGAAATCCGCATCGACACCCGCGCCGATTCACCGCAGCAGGCGGCCGAAGCCATAGTCGCCTATCTGCTGGCGCATATCCCCGGACGCTGAAACCCGCTCGCCCGGCGCCGCCCCTCTCCTGCCGGCAGAGGGGCGGTGGTACGGCCCACCGACAACCCAGTATCGACCAACGCCAGCTAGGCCAAACGGACGATGCCGTCCGCCACGCGCTTGTCGATGCTCAGAGCCACTGGCACCCCGAACTCAGCGCAGGTGCTGCACGCGGAGGCTACACCCATGCCGATCACCACAGCGCCGGAACTGTTCGACGTCGCCGCGTTGCCCCCCAGCCAACTGAGCACACTGCTCGGCCAGGTCTATCAAGGGCCGCTGGAGCCGACGCCCTGGTCGAGCCTGCTCGAGGCCATCCGCCAGCAGTTGCAGGCCAGCTTCGTCACCCTGGTGTTGCGCACCCCGGCCAGCGAGCGCCCGGGCCTGATAGTCAACGCCTCGGCCTATGGCCCGCTGCTGCCGGGGGAACCCTCCTACAGCGAGCACTACTATGCGGTCTGCCCCTTTCTCGACTGGCCGACCGACCGCATCGCCACCGCCGACGAGGTGTTCGGCGACGACGCCTGGTGCGCCCACGCGTTCTATCTGCAGTACCTGAAACCCCTGGACCTGCGCTATATCCTGACCAGCAACATGCGCACCGAGGCCGGCGTGGAGTGTGCGTTGTTCGTCTCCCGCGAGCATGCCGGGCGCGACTACGACGCGGCCGACAAGGCACTGATCGGCATCCTCCTGCCCCACCTCAAGCGCGCGGTCGACCTGCACTCGACCCTCGACGTGCTGGAGTCGGAGCGCGGGCTCTACGCCGGCGCCATCGACCGCCTGCTGGTCGGCACCCTGCTCCTCGACGAAAGCGGCCAGCTGATGAAAAGCAACGCGGCGGCGGCTGACCTGCTGGCCAAGCAGGATGGCATCCACAGCCGCCACAACCGCCTGCAGGCCTACTGTTCGGTCGAAAACCGGGCCCTGCAGAAGGCGATTCAGACCACCCTCGCCCAGCACCTCACGGCGGCCAGCGCCAGCTGCGAGGTGATCGCCTTGTCGCGGCCGGGCGGCGAGGCGCCGCTGAGCCTGCTGTTGCGGCCGATCCCGCTGAACTATTGCGCCGATGACCGCAGCAGGCGGCCGGCGGTGGCGGTGTTTATCCGCGACCCGCTGGGCTCGCCGCAGGCCTCGCGCGCCACCCTGCGCAAGCTGTTCCAGCTCACCGCGACGGAAACCGAGGTGGCGCTGCTGATGATGGACGGGCTGACCCTGGACGAGGCCGCCACTGCCCTGGGCACCAGCAAGAACACCGTCCGCGCGCATCTGCGCGGGGTCTTCGCCAAGACCGGCGCGACGCGCCAGGCCCTGCTGGTCAAGACCCTGCTGAACAGCGTGGTGGCCCTGGCCTGAGTTCGCGGGCACGCCCCAGGTTTACCCTCGGCTCGAGAGCCGAGTTGTTTGACTTACCAGCAAGAGGTAGTGAACGTGACAGATCTGCAAGGGAAGGTGGCATTGGTCACCGGGGGCGGCCAAGGCGTGGGCCAGGGCATCGCCTATGCACTGGCCGCAGCCGGCGTGAAGGTGGCCGTGGCCGGACGTACGCTCGGCACCCTGGAACAGACCTGCGCCGAGATCCGCCGCCGCGGCGGCAGCGCCGAGGCGATAGTCTGCGACGTGATGCGCAAAGACCACATCGAGCATTGCGTGGCGCAGGTGGTGGCGCGCTTCGGCGCCCTGAATATCCTGATCAACAACGCCCAGGTGGTGCCGCTGGGCCCGATCCTGGAGGTGAGCGACGAGGCCTTCATGCAGGGCGTGGATTCGGGTCCGCTCGCCACCCTGCGCATGATGCGCGCCTGCTACCCCTACCTGAAAGGCGACGGCGTGGTGGTGAGCCTGGCCTCCTCTGCCGCCGTGCGCTGGGACGCCTCGGGCTACGGCGCCTATGCCGCGGTCAAGGAAGCCATCCGCGCCCTGACCCGGGCAGCCGCCTGCGAATGGGGCGCCGCGGGCATCCGCGTCAACGCCATAGCCCCGCACGCCCTGTCGCCGGGAATGGCCGGCTGGATCGACGCGCGCCCGGATGAAGCCGCCGAGTTCATCAAGAGCATCCCGCTGCAGCGGGTCGGCGACTGCGAGCGCGACATCGGCAGGGCCGTGGTGTTTCTGGTGGGGGCCGACGCCGGTTATCTGACCGGCGCGACCCTCCCGCTGGACGGCGGCCAGGCCTACTGGGGTTGAACCACACACCGCGCGTGGCTGGCCCTAGCGCAATCCACCACCTTAGCGAATACGGGCCGCTCGCCTAGCCGAGCGGCCCTTCCACCCCTCCACCACCGAGAGTACTGCCCACATGGAAAAGATCATCTACACCCTCTGGCGCGATCCCCAGACCAGCGCCGACGCCTTCGCCCAGCGGCTGCGTAACGACGTCGCCGAACAGCTGCTCGCCCTGGGCGCCCGCGGCCTGCAGGTAAACGTCGTGGACCAGCACGTCGAGCCGGCCGCTGGGTTGCGCCAAGCCAATAGCCAGCCGCCGATCGACGCCACCCTGGCGCTCTGGGTCGACAGTGCCAACGGGCCGTTGCGCTATCCCTTCGATAAAGTGCTCGGCGCTGCGGTTACCCGCTTTGCCTGCTACCTGGTCAGCGAGTCCGTGGCGATCCGCAACACCCGCTACCCGGCGCAAGTGGGCGAGCGCACCCACGGCTTCGCCCAGGTGGCCCTGCTCACCCGTCCGCCACGGCTTAGCGCCGAGGCCTGGCTGGACATCTGGCGCAACCAGCACACCCAGGTGGCCATCGAGACCCAGGACAACTTCCTCTACGTGCAGAACCTGGTGGTGTTGCCCCTGACCCACGGCGCACCGCGAATCGATGCCATCGTCGAGGAGTGCTTCCCGCCCGCGGCCATGACCGATCCTCGGGCCTTCTTCGACGCGCCCGGCGACGAGGACAAGTTCCAGCGCAACCTGGCGGCGATGATGGACAGCTGCCAACGCTTCCTCGACTTCGACAAGATCGATGTGGTGCCCACCAGCCAGTACCTGCTCAAGGTGCCGTCGGCGGGCTGAAGCCACGTGGCGATGCCCGGCAAAAACCAACGGGCCTTGTGGCCCGTTGGTTTTTTCTGCCTCAGATCACCCGCGCCGGATGCTGCTGGCGCGGCGCGCCGAGCATCTCGCGGTAGGACGGCGGCTGGCGGCCTGCCGCCTCGCTGATGCCGTAGCGCGGGGCGATCTCGGCGGTCACCAGGGTCTGCCCGCTATAGCTCGGCAACTCCGGGTCACCCAGCAGCGCGTGGATCACCCGGCCGTTGAACTCGGGGGTCTCGGCCTGGGCCAGAAACGCCTGGTATTGCTCGCCGTGCTGCGCGCCGGCCAGGCGCGTGCGCTCGGTCAACTGCGGCCCCAGCCACAGCGACAAGGCCGCCACCGCGCTGCCCTCGAAGTCGATGGCCATGTCCGCCGCCAGCTTGTCGACCCCGGCCTTCTGCGCGCCGTAGGCCGGGCCGTGCATATAGCAGCCGGCGCCGAACGAGGAGGTGAAGGCGATCAGCCCACGGCCGGCCTTGAGCAGCAGCGGTGCGGCATGATAGCTGGCGACATAGGCCGAGCGCAGGCCGACCTCGAGGATGTCCACCAGTTCCAGGGGTTTGTCCCAGAAGGGCCCCGGCTCGATCAGTTGCTCATGGATGGCGGCGGCGTTGTTCACCAGCAGGTCCAGGCGCCCGTGTTCGTCCGCGACCCGCGCGAACAGCGCCTGCACCTGGGCATCCTCGGCATGGTCACAGGTCACCGCGATACCGTGGCCGCCCGCCGCGCTGATCGCCCTGGCGGTGTCCTCCAGCGTACTTTCCAGGACCTGGCCATACAGCCGTGAGCCGGCCTGCGCCGGACTGCGGCCGGTGACGTAGACGGTCATGCCGGCGGCGCCCAGGGCCAGGGCGATACCGCGGCCGACGCCACGGCTGGCGCCGGTGACCACGGCGACTTGGGGCATTTCAATGGGCATAGGCAGCTCCTGGGGTTAGGCCTGATCGGCGGATTCGGCGGATTCGGCGGACAAGGACGGGCTGTGCAGGCGTTGCTCGACCTGACTCTTGATATGGTTGGCCGCCAGGTAGGCGAAGCACATGGCCGGGCCGATGGTCGAGCCGGCGCCCGGGTAGGTACGGCCCATCATCGAGGCGGCGCAGTTGCCCACCGCATACAGGCCGGCGATGGCTTGGCCGTCGACATGCAGCACCCGGGCATGCACGTCGGTGAGCAGGCCGCCCTTGGTGCCGATGTCGCCGGCGTCGATGCGCACTGCGTAGTACGGGCCCTTGTTCAGCGGTGCCAAGCAGGGGTTGGGCTGCACATGGGGGTCGCCGTAGTAGCGATCGAACAACGACTCGCCCTTGTGGAAATCCAGGTCGCGGCCCTGCTCGGCCATGCCGTTGAAGCGTTGCACGGTACGCGCCAGCCCTTGCGGGTCGACGCCGATCTGCGCAGCCAAACCTTGCAGGCTAGCGGCCTTGTGGAAGTAGCCACGCAGCGCCTTGGGCACCTGCCAGTCGGGCTGGGCGTAACCGGGCAGCAGCGCACCGCAGGGGTATTTGCGCCTGAACTCGGCGTCGAAGACCATCCAGCAGGGCACGCTGGTCGCCCCCTCGCGGTTGTGCGCATACATGGCGTAGACGATGTCGGTGTAGGGCGCCGCCTCGTTGACGAAGCGTTGGCCGGCGGAATCGACCAGCACGCAGCCGGGCAAGTTGCGCTCGACGAACATCGCGCGCTGCTTCTCCTCGCCGTTGACATGGGTGGTCGGCGCCCACCAGCTGTGCCCCATCAACGCGGTGGCCGCGCCTATGCCCTGACCGGCGCGAATCGCATCGCCGGTGTTGTAAGGCGGCGTGGCGCTCCAGCTGGCCTGCGAGGGTTGCGGCAGGTACTGCGCGCGCATCGCCTGGTTACGCTCGAAACCACCGGCGCCGAGTATCACCCCATGGCGCGCCTTGATCCGCAGCGGCCGCCCCTCGCGCAGGGCCAGGACACCGCAGACCCGCCCGTCGTCGATGATCAACTCTTCCAGCGCACAGTTCAGCCACAGCGGCACGCCACGGTCCAGCAGCGAGGCACGCAGGGCGCCGATCAGCGCGTTGCCCAGAGTCAGGAAACGGTCGCGGCGCGACAGCCGGCGGCCGCGCCAGTCGCGCCAGTAGCGCCACAGTACCTTGGCGGTCAGGCCGAGCCAGCCCGAGCCGCGGCACAGCAGCACCTGCGCCTCCTTCATGGTCATGGCCATGCGCCCAAGCATCAGCGTGCCGGGCGACGGCGGGCGCATGCGCAGAAATTCCTCGCCCAGTTCGGTGGCGTCGAAGGGCAGCGGGTCCATGGAGCGGTAGCCGGGCTTGCCGCCTTCCACCTCCGGGTAATAGTCGGCGTAGCCGGGCTGGGCCTCGAAGCGCACCCGGCTGTGCCGCTCGAGGTACTCGACCATCTCGCGGCCGTGCTCGACATAGGCCTCGATGCGCCCATCGGCGATTTCCCCCTGGGTCACCGCCTGGATATAGCGAATCCCCTCCGCCACCGAATCGCTGCCGCCAAGCGCGGCGATCCGATGGTTATTGGGAATCCAGATGCCGCCGCCGGACACCGCCGAGGTACCGCCGTACTGCTCGCTCTTCTCGATCAGCAGCACATCCAGGCCGAGGTCATGGGCGCGCAACGCGGCGGTCATGGCGCCAGCGCCGGAGCCGACCACCAGCACATCGCAGCAGTCATCCCAGTCGATCTTGGGTTCATTCATCGCTCACCTCCGCCCAGGGCCTGCACAGTCATAAAGGGGCCGCGGCAGCACGGACGTGCCGGCGGTCATGGCAGCGATTGTTCGCAGCTGGCGGGACAAAGGGCATCGTCCGATGGGACTAAAGTGATAAGAGGAGAATTGCGCCGATCGGGTTAGTCCGCTTGGACGATGTTGGGCCTTCGGCTATGACTCCATAGTCACGCCAGCTCCCCCCTAAACCTGAAGTGCAGGTCGGGTAGCCCCGACTTCTGTAAGAGGACGACATGATAAAAACAACAATCGCCCCACAACCGCTACGCACTGCCATCCGCCTCGGCCTGGCGGTGCTGGTCGGCGGCCTGGCCAGTCAGGCCAGCGCCCTGTCCTTTCAGCCCAGCGATGAGCTGAGCGTCGACTGGGACACCACCCTGAGCTACGGCCTGGCCTGGCGTACCGAGGGTCGCGACCGCCGCCTGACCGCCAACGCCGATGGCAATGATGGCGACAACGCCTTCGACAGAGGCAGTCTGATCAACAATCGCGTCGGTTTCATCAGCGAAGCCGACTTCAAATGGCGCGAAGACTACGGCCTGTTCGTCCGCGCCGCCGGCTTCTACGACAACGTCTACGACCAGGGCAACGACAACGCCAGCGGTACTTCCAACTGCTTCGCCGGTGGCCAATGTTCGCGTCCCGACCGCTTCTCCCAGGAAACCATCGACCAGCACCGCGAGGACCTGCGCCTGCTCGACTCCTACTTCTATGGCAGCTGGGACATCGGCGGGCACAACCTCAACCTGCGCCTCGGCGATCAGGTGGTGAGCTGGGGCGAGAGCCTGTTCTACCAGGGCATCTCCTCGGCGCAGAGCCCGGTGGACGCGACCAAGACGACCACCCCGGGGGTCGAGGTCAAGGAGATCCTGCTGCCGGTTGGCCAGCTGTTCGGCCAGTTAAGCCTGACCGACAACCTCGGCCTGCAGGCCTACTACCAGTACGAATGGGAGAAGACCGAACTGTTCGGGGTCGGCAGCTACTTCTCCACCACCGACCTGATCGACGAGGGCGGCTTCAACGACTCCACCGGCTTCCTGCGTAGGCTGAAGGACGACAAGCCGTCCGACAGCGGTCAGTACGGTGTGGCCCTGACCTACACCGCCGAGTCGCTGAACAACACCGAGTTCGGCCTCTACTATTCGCGCTATCACGACAAGACCCCGACCCTGGACTTCCTCAGCGACTTCGGTAGCTACCGGGTGCGCTATTTCGACGACATCGACCAGTACGGCGCCAGCTTCGCCACCGTGCTCGGCGAGACCAGCCTCGCCGGCGAAGTCAGCTACCGCGACGGCCAGCCGGTGCTGGTCGACACCGCCACCACCTTCAACGGCTTCGGCTTCCCCATCGACATCCCGTTACCACCGCACGCGGTCAGGGCCAAGACCCTGCAGGCGCAGATGTCGATGATCCACGTGCTCGGCCCCACCGCCTGGGCGGACAACACCACCCTGGTCGGCGAGGTGATCTACAACAACGTCCTCAGCCACGACAAGGCGGAGTCCTTCTCGGTGTTCATCCCCGGCATCGGCCCGCTCGACAGCCCACGCTCCGACACCCTGTTCAAGGACCGCGACGCCTGGGGCTACACCGTGCAGGCGACCTTCGACTACAACAACGTGTTCAGCGGCTGGGACATGTCGGTGCCCATCACCTACAGCACCGCCGCACAACGCGACAGTTCGCTGCTGGGCTCGATCAACTCGGGTGAGGGCGACGATCGCATGAGCGTCGGCAGCACCTGGCGTTATCTCGGCAACTTCACCGTGGAGGCTAGCTACAACGTCTTTCTGGGCAACGCCAAGAATTCGCCCCTGGCGGATCGCGACAACCTTGCCCTCAACTTCAAATACCGCTTCTGAAGCCTCTGACGGAGGAACCCAGCATGACCCTGAAAAACCACCTTCTGCTGCACACGGCCCTCGCCGCTACCCTGCTCGGCGCCAGCCTGGCCGCCCAGGCCAAGGTCAGTCCGGAACAAGCCGCGCGCCTGGGCCAGGACCTGACGCCGATGGGCGCGGAAAAAGCCGGCAACGCCGACGGCAGCATCCCCGAGTGGTCCGGCAAATGGCGCGGTGCGCCGCCGCACGTGAAATTCGCCGGCCCCGGCGCGGTCTATCCGGACCCCTACGCCGACGAGAAGCCGCTGTTCGTCATCACCGCCGAGAACATGGCGCAGTACGCCGACAATCTCAGCGACGGCCAGCAGGCCCTGCTCAAACGCTACCCGGCAACCTTCAAGATTCCGGTCTACCCCAGTCACCGCGACTTCCGTTACGACCAGAAGACCGAGGAGTACATCAAGCACAACGCCCTCAACGCCGAACTGATCGACGGCGGTAATGCCGCGGCGAACGCCTTCGGTGCCTCGCCCTTCCCGATTCCGCAGAACGGCAGCGAGCTGATGCTCAACCACACCATGCAGGGGCGCGCCGCGGAAGAAGAGGCCACCTACCTGCAGGCGGTGAACTACAGCGATGGCAACAAGGTGTTCGAGAAGGTCAACTACAAGATCTACTCGGTCTGGTCCGACCCGAAGAACACCCTGGAGTCGATCGACGGCATGTTCACCCACTTCCTGCTCACCACCCTGGAACCGGTGCGCAAGAAGGGCGAGATGGTGGTCGGCCACGAGTTCGTCAACCCGGTGGGCAATCCGCGCCAGGCCTGGATGTACGCACCGGGGCAGCGTCGGGTAAGACGCGCGCCCACCGTGGGCTATGACTCGCCCACCGGCGCCGGCGGCTTCCGCGTGTACGACGAGGATCGTCTGTTCAACGGTGCGCCGGACCGCTACGAGTGGACGCTCAAGGGCAAGAAGGAAGTCTATATCCCCTACCACAACTACAAGCTCGATGATCCCAGCGTGACCACCGAGCAACTGTTGGCCACCAACGGGCATCTCAACCCCGACTACATGCGCTACGAGAAACACCGGGTCTGGGTGCTGGAGGCCAAGCTCAAGCCCAACAGCCGGCATATCTATGCCAAGCGCGTGCTCTACCTCGACGAGGACTCCTGGGCCGCCACCCTGGCCGACAACTACGACAGCCGCGGGCAGTTCTGGCGCACCAACATGCAGACCTCGGTCTACGCCTACGACATGCAGCGCTATCACGCCCGCCTGGGGGTGTATCACGACCTGATCGCCGGCTCCTACATGGTCGACCGCCTGCTGGTCGATCAGCAACCGGCCCTGCTGAATGCCAGCAACTTCCAGGTCGGCGACTTCACCCCGAGCAACCTGCGCAAGCTGGGCACCCGCTAAACCTTGGCTGCGCGCTATGGCGCCAGCCAGGTATGGACTTAGCTGCATGCCCTGAGGCCAACGTGCCTCACCCCAGCATCCAAGCACTCACACACCCGTAATTGAGCGGCCTTCGCCTGGTTGTACACAGGCGAGGGTCCTTCAACCCGGGCCCAAGGCTGCCGTGCGCCTGTCATACCCGCTCGACTGCCTGGCGGGCCTTCTTGCCCTTCGGCTAAACCCTGTGGAGACAATAACAATGAGAAACCTGCTAGCCACTTCACTGACCCTGGCCGCCGTGTCCTTGGCGCAACCGGCCCATGCCTTGAACATCCTCCTGACCAACGACGACGGCTGTCGCGCCCCGGGGATCGGCGCCATGTACCAGGCGCTGATCGCCGCTGGCCACCAGGTCACCCAGGTCGCGCCGGACAAGGACAACAGCGGCATAGGCGCGGCCAGCGTGGTCAGCCCCGGCCAAGCCCTGGCGGTGAGCGAACTGGCCGCCGGCAAATACTGCGTCGGCGCCCCCGCTGGCTTCAACGCGCCGACCGGCAAGAACATGGCCATCGGCACCCCGGTGGATGCGGTCAACGTCGGCCTCGACCTGCTGCTCAAGGACAATCCGCCGGACCTGGTGGTTTCCGGCAGCAACTTCGGCGACAACGTCGGCCCGCTGACGCAGATGTCCGGCACGGTCAACGCCGCGATACGCGCAATGTTCAAGGGCGTACCGGCGATTGCGGTGTCCACTGCGATCGACCTCGAACTGATCATGCGCGATCAACAGGCCGGCTACCTGAAGACCCTGAATGCCATGGACGACACGGCCAATTTCACAGTCCGGGTGATCCAGCAGGCCACCGCCGAAGGCGCCAAGGCCAAGCAGCAGTGCGCTAAGAGCGGCGGCAAGGCCAAGCCGTTCTGCACGCTGAACGTACTCGGCCTGCCTGGCACCACGGGGCTGAACATCAACTACCCGGCCCTGGAGGCCGGCGAGGTGAAAGGCGTCAGTTATGCACCGATCGGCAACTGGGGCATGGTCGGCTTCCAGGCCCAACGTGGCGGCGACGGCGTGGTGCGGGTCAACCTGGTCGCACCGCCGACGCCGACCACCGAGCAGCAGCAGGCGGATGCCTACCAACTGTTCGCCGGCAATGCGGTGATCACCGTGATCGACGGCAACATGACCGCCCCCGAGGCGCTGCAGCAGCAAACCAAGCAGATGCTCGAGGGGCTGACCCCCTAAACCTGCCCCCCTTGTATCTCGGGCAGTAACACAAGGCTATGTCTGAGTGAGCTGTTGCACGAGCCGAAGCTCTTCGTAGGAGCCAGCTTGCTGACGATTCGGCTGACAGCGAATGCATCGCCAGCAAGCCGGTTCCTACAGGGGTTGTGTTTTAGCCCGTTAGCCATTGCAACAACCCACTGGGACATAGCCAAAACAAAGCCCCGGCAGCGTAAGCACCGGGGCTTTGTTTATTGTTGCGCCGCCGCAACCAGGCGGATGCGGCGCTGGAAGTTCAGTCGGCCAGGGTTTGGAAGGGAACGAACTCCACCACCTCCAGCTCGAAGCCGGCCACCGCCTTGTAGGGCACCGGTGAACTCAGCAGGCGCATTTTGCGCACATTGAGGTCGCGCAATATCTGCGCGCCTATACCCAGGGTGCGCTGGGCAAACTGCGGCGGCCGCGGCTTGCCCGCGCTCTGCTGGCACAGTTGTTCGAGCAGGCTGTCCGGCGTTTCCCGCTGGGCCAGCAGCACCACCACGCCGCTGCCCTCGGCAGCCACCTGGGCCAGGGCTCGGTCCAGGTTCCACTGCGCCGGCCCGCTCTCGGGCTCGCAGCCCAGGGCGTCGCGCAGGGTCTCGACCGCCTGCACCCGCACCAGGGTGGGCCGATGGCTGTCGACTCGCCCTTTGACCAGCGCCAGGTGCAACTGACCCCGGTACGCATCCTGGTAGGTCAGCACCCGAAACTCGCCGTGCCGGGTACGCAGCGGATATTCGCCGGAATGCTGGATGCAGCCCTCGTGGAGGATGCGGTAGTGGATCAGTTCGGCGATGCTGCCGATCTTCAGCCCATGCTGCCGGGCGAACTGCAGCAGCGTCTCGCCCTGGGCCATTTCGCCGTCCTCGTCGAGGATGCCGACCAGGATGGCGCTCGGCAACAGACCGGCCAGGCGGGTCAGGTCGCAAGCCGCCTCGGCCGGGCCGGCGCGGTTCATCACCCCACCCGGCTGCGCCTGGATCGGGAAGATATGCCCGGGTTGCACCAGATCACTGGGGCGGCTGGCCGGGTCCACCGCGACCTGCACCGAACGCGCCCGATCGGCGGCCGAGATGCCGGTACTCACCCCCTGCGCCGCCTCGATCGAGACGGTGAAACCCTGGCCGTTCGGAGCCCGCGAATGAGGCACCATCAGACCGAGACCGAGTGTCCGGCAGCGCTCCTCGGTGAGCGCCAGGGAGATCAGCCCGCGGGCCTGCACGGCCATGAAATTGATCGCCTCGGCGTCAACCTGTTCGCCGGCCATGATCAGCACACCTTCGCTGTGCTTCTCGTCGTCGGTCAGCACCACCATCTCGCCGTGACGCAGCGCCTCGAGCAGCTCCTGAATACTGTTCAACTGCATGCCAGACCTCTCAATTCAAAGCCGCGCGCAGATCGGCGGCAGCGACAGCCAGGGCTTCGGCGGCGCGCTCGACGAACGGCGCCATGCTGACGAAGCCGTGAATCATGCCGTCATAGCGCTGCATACGGCAGGCCACGCCAGCCTGCTGCAGGCGCTGGGCCAAGGCCTCACCCTCGTCGCGCAAGGGATCGAACTCGGCGCTGATCAGGCTGGTCGGCGGCAGGCCGGCCAGGTCCTCGGCCAACAGCGGCGAGGCCAGCGGCTCGGTGACCTGTTCGCCACGCGCCAGGTACTGCTGCCAGAACCACTGCA
Organism: Pseudomonas sp. SJZ079; assembly: GCF_007993865.1. Taxonomy (GTDB): domain Bacteria; phylum Pseudomonadota; class Gammaproteobacteria; order Pseudomonadales; family Pseudomonadaceae; genus Aquipseudomonas. Next base: position 81,289 of record NZ_VIUH01000006.1, read on the forward strand.
TCATCGCCCGGGTGAGGAAGAAGCCCTCGGCGAATTGCGCGTAGGAGTCGCTGCCACAACGACCGTCGGTGACCGGGTAGAACAGGCACTGATAGGCGATGCGCGGCCCTCCGCGCTCGAGCGCCAGGCGGCTCACCGCCAGCGCCAGATTGGCCCCGGCGCTGTCGCCGGCTACGGCCAGGCGGCTGGCGTCGACGCCCAGCGCCTGGGCCTGTTCGACCAGCCAGCAGGTGGCGCGGTAGCAGTCCAAGGGCGCCGCCGGGAACCTGGCCTCGGGCGCCAGGCGATAGGCCACCGACACCACTACGGCGCCGCTCTGCTTGGCCAGCGCCCGGCACAGGTTGTCATGGGTATCCAGGTTGCCGATGACGAAACCGCCACCGTGGAAGAACACCAGCAGCGGCAGGTTGGCCTGGTCCAGCGGCCGGTACAGCCGCGCATCCAACTCGCCATCGGCGCCGGCCACGCGCAGGTCGCGGACCTCGGCCAGCGGCTCGCCGGGGATCGGCGGCATCAGGTTGTCGGAGAATTGGCGGTAGTCGGCGGCGTTGAGTTGGCTGAAGTCGGGCTCAGGCAGGCCACTGAATTGTTCGAGTACCGCGGCGATCTGTTTATCCAGCGGCATGGCTAGCTCCTGGCTCATCGGCCTCAACGAATTGGAAGACCGGGTTGCGCTCTTCGAGGATGCTCTGTAGCCGTCGCTGTAACGCCGGCTTGAAGAACTTGTGCGGGAATATCCAGAAGCGCTTCTCGGCAATCGCGGCGAACACCAGTTCGGCCAGTTCCAGCGGGCTCATGCCCTGGCGAATGCTGGCGTCGAGCAGTTCACTGAACTGCGCGCCGGCACCCGCGACCTGGTTCGAAGCCATGATTGCGCTGGCCACCGGCCCCGGACAGAGCACCGACACCGAGACTTGCGCCTGCAACTGGCTGAGTTCGTAGTGCAGGGTTTCCGAGAGCGCGACCACCGCCTGCTTGGTCACGTTGTAGGGCGCCATCAAGGGGCTGCTGAGCAGGCCGGCGAGCGAGGCGGTGTTGATCACATGGGCCGGGCGACCCTGGGCCAGCAGCAGCGGCACGAAACTGCGGATGCCATTGATCACCCCGTCCAGGTTGACCCTGAGCATGCGCTGCCACTGTGCGTGGCTGATTTCCCAGCAGTGGCCGGTCTGCATCACCCCGGCATTGTTGAACAGCAGGTCGACGCCACCGAACTGCTGCACGGCGACGTCGCGCAGGTGCTCGACCTGCACCGGGTCGCCGACGTCGGCAACGCAGGCGATGGCCTCGACGCCACGGCCCTGCAACTCGGCGCACAGCGCCTGCAGTTGCGCTTCATCGACATCGCTGAGCAGCAGGCGCATGCCCAGCCCCGCGGCGTATTCGGCCAGGCCACGGCCAATGCCGTTGGCCGCTCCGGTGATCACCGCCACGCGGCCCTGTTCACTGCTCATGCTCGACTCCTGCTGATAGTGGTAGCACCACCAGTAGAGCCGCCCGGGCCGGGACGGCCATCGTCCATTCAGACGATGCCCTCAGCTGTGGGCGTTGCAGAATTCGCAACGTGCACCAGTGCTGCCCCAGGTTTGCCTGAACCTGCGCCAGCCCAATCAGCAACGCCTGCGGAGAACAACAAGATGACCCCCCTGCATCGCATCGAAACGCGCCAACTGGAAGACCGTTACGCCCGTGGCTGGCACTGCCTCGGCCTGGCATCCCAATACCGTGACGGCAAGGCCCACCGCCTGGACGTGTTCGGCACCCGCCTGGTGGCCTTCCAGGGTGAGGACGGTGAACTGCATGTGCTCGACGGCTACTGCCCGCACATGGGCGCCGACCTCAGTCAGGGCTGCGTCGAGGGCAATTCGCTGCGCTGCCCCTTCCACGCCTGGCGCTGGGGCGCGGATGGCGTGTGTGACGATATTCCCTACGCCAAGCGCATCCCGCCGCGGGCCAAGATCAAGTCCTGGCCACTGATGGAGGAAAACCAGCTGCTGTTCGTCTGGAACGACCCGGAAGGCAACCCGCCGATCGCCGAGCAGCGCATCCCGCGGATCGCCGCCAGCTTCAGCGACGAGTGGGCCGACTGGGAAGTCGCCGAGCTGCAGATCGCGACCAACTGCCGCGAGCTGATCGATAACGTCGCCGACATGGCGCACTTCGGCACGGTGCATGGCGCCCCGGTGGAGGAGTTCAGCAACGTCTTCGAAGGCCATATGGCGACCCAGATCATGCGCGCGCGCAGCGAACGGCTGTCCGGCGACAGCGCGCTGAGCACGGTGGCCACCTACTTCGGCCCGGCTTACCAGATCACCGAGATGACCGGCGAAATGGACGGCCAGCCGATCCACTCGATCCTGCTCAACTGCCATGTGCCGATCGACCTCAACAGCTTCACCCTGCGCTACGGCGTGCTGGTGAAGAAAATCCCCGGGCTCAGCGACGAACAGAACAGCGCCATGGCCAAGGCCTACGTGCAGCAGGCGCAGGCCGCCTTCTACGAAGACGTGGCGATCTGGCACAGCAAGACCCGGGTCGACAACCCGCTGCTGTGCGACGGCGACGGCCCGGTCTATCAGCTGCGCAAGTGGTACCAGCAGTTCTACCACGACGTCGCCGCGTTGCCGGCCGAACTCGGCGAGCGCAAGGTGTTCGCCGTGCGCAGCCCCGAGCCGGCCTGAAGCAAGGGATGGCGGCAGCCCCTGCCGTCATCCCGCTACCCTCTAGCCTGAGCGTTGCGCGAGGCAGAAGGCGCCGTTTATGCTCGGGGTCCGGCACAGCATAAAAATAACCAGGGTACCTCCCTTATGGCACACGCCCTCACGCTCGAGACGTTCAGCGAGATACTCGGCAACCTCTACCAGGGACCGCTGGAGACTATTCCCTGGGCCAGCTTTCTCAACCAGCTCAACCTGCACCTGGACAGCAAGTACGTCACCTTTATCCTGCGTCCGCCGAGCCAGCATGACGCCGGCCTGATGGTCAACACCACCGGCACCTCGGCCGAGGCCACCGCCTCCTACAACCAGCACTTCTTCACCCTCGACCCCTTCGTCGACCTGCCCAACCGCCAGGTCGTCACCCTCGCCGAATTCGTCTCCACCGACGACTGGCTGAATTCCGAGTTCTACAAGAACTTTCTCGAGCCGGTGGACGTGTTCCATATCCTCGGCGCCGACATCAACACCAGCGACGGCGCGCAATGCCGCATCCGCATCAGCCGTGGCCGCGCCAGCCCGCCCTTCGACGAGGCCGACAAGGCCCTGCTCGGGCAATTCATCAGCCACCTGGAGCGCTCGATCAAGATCCATATGCAGCTCAATCGCATCGAGACCGAGCGCAACCTGTATGCCGGTGCGGTCGACCAGATGGCCGTGGGCACCATCATCCTCGACGAGGCGGGCAAGGTGCTGCAGACCAACCAGGTCGCCGACCAGCTGCTGCAGGAAAAGGACGGCCTCAAACTGGTTAACGACGGCCTGCAGGTCGGCACCGCCCGTGACACCCAGGAATTCCGCCGCCTGCTGAAACAGTCGCTGCTGTCGCAGAAGAGCGGCCACCCCTCGGTGGTCGAGGCCCTGCGCGTGCAGCGGCCATCCGGGCGCGCGGACCTGGGCATCATCGTGCGTTCGGTGCCGCTGTCGGCCTGGAGCGAGGGCAAGCAGTGCCCGGCGGTGGTGATTTTCATCAGCGACCCGGAACAACAGTCCAGCGCCCCCCAGGAAATCGTCCGCGCGCTGTTCGACCTGACCCCGGCCGAGACCCAGCTGGCCATGCTGCTGGCCAACGGCCTGACCCTCGACGAAGCCTCGGAAGAACTGGGCATCAGCCGCAACACCGCGCGCGCGCACCTGCGCTCGACCTTCTCGAAGACCGGGGTGACCCGCCAGACCATGTTGGTACGCCTGATTCTGCGTAGCGTGGCGACTCTGGGCTGAGCCTCACTGATGGGCTTGCTTAGTCCGCCAACTTGAACCCGAGCGAGATAGCGCCGGTCTCCCCCTCCGTTGGAAGACCACTGCCTGGATGCACGAGGTCCGGTGCCACGGGATGCCAACCCCGAGGGGCCGAGGCTGAAGGCAGCGACGGGGCGTAGGCTGGGTAGAGCCGCTTTTTGGCGAAACCCAGCGTGGCCACGCTGACGTTGCTGGGTTTCGCTGCGCTCTACGCCAGCCTACAGGTTCCCAGGTAGACCAATTAACCAGGGCGGCACGGGATGCCAACACCAAGGGGCGGAGGGTGAAGGCAGCGATGGGGCGTAGGCTGGGTAGAGCCGTTTTTTGGCGAAACCCAGCGTGGCCACGCTGACGTTGCTGGGTTTCGCTGCGCTCTACGCCAGCCTACAGGTTCCCAGGTAACCCAATTACCAGGGCGCGCGGGATGCCAACCCCGAGGGGCCGAGGGTGAAGGCAGCGACGGGGCGTAGGCTGGGTAGAGCCGTTTTTTGGCGAAACCCAGCGTGGCCACGCTGACGTTGCTGGGTTTCGCTGCGCTCTACGCCAGCCTACAGGCTCCCAGGTAACCCAATTAACCAGGGCGGCACGGGATGCCAACCCCGAGGGGCTGAGGGTGAAGGTAGCGACGGGGCGTAGGCTGGGTAGAGCCGTTTTTTGGCGAAACCCAGCGTGGCCACGCTGACGTCGCTGGGTTTCGCTGCGCTCTACGCCAGCCTACAGGCTCCCAGGTAAACCAAATAAACAGACGGGCCTCCCGTAGTCCGCATGGACGATGGCGGGGTGGGCGGTGGCGCGCAGAGTGTCTTCACCGAGACACCCTCCCCACGCACAGGGGCCACACCATGCGCAGCTGTCCGACCATCCTGAAAACCGAACTGCTGGCCGAAAGCGGCTACTTCCAGATCGAGGCCCTGCACCTGCAATTCAGCAACGGCCAGCAACGGGTCTACGAACGCCTGCGCGGCACCGGCTACCGCTCGGTGATGCTGGTGGCGTTGCCCGACCCGGAGCATGTGCTGCTGGTGCGCGAGTACGCGGTGGGCGTGGAAAGCCAGGTGCTCGGCCTGCCCAAGGGCGGCGCCGAACCGCATGAGACCTACCTGCAGGCGGCCCAGCGCGAACTGATCGAGGAAGTCGGCCTGCGCGCCGATCGCCTCACCGAACTGGGCGAACTGACCCTGGCGCCCGGCCACCTGTGCCATAGCTGCCAGGTGATACTCGCCGAACAGCTGAGCCCCAGCTACCTGCCCGGCGACGAACCCGAACCGCTGGACCTGATCCGCCTGCCGCTGAGCCAGATCGGCGACCTGGTGGGCCGTGGCGAACTGCACGAAGCGCGCGCCATCGCCGCGCTGTTCATGGCCCTGAGCGCCCTCGCCCGGCGCAACTAAGACGCCAGCTGCCGACCGCTAATCGCCCGCACTCAGAGCTAGTCCATTCGGACGAAGCCGGTCGCCTGCCCGCCGCCTAAGGTGAGCGCACAACAACAAAACCCAGTGCCAGCCGCAGTGGCAAAACCGTCTGACTGCGTCGGCCCGTGGAAGCCGAGGTGCGCCATGAAGAACCCCGCGACAGTTCTGCTGCTTGTCATCTGCGTCGCCAGCGCGGCCGCCCTGAGCCTGCTGCTGACCCACCCCGCCTACCGAGTGGCGAGCCAGCCCGCCTGCCAGGCCTATGTCGGCGGCTGCTACATGCCTCCGCCCTCGATCCATCGCCTGCTGCCCTGACCCGCCCCACCGCGTCACGCCCAGATCCAAGGGTGGGTTAGGCGCCTGGTACAAGGCTAATGGCTGTTACCCGGTCAGTGGCGCCGTAACCCACCATGATCAGCACGCCGAGCGCCAACTTGGTGGGTTACGCGGCGCGCCAATGCCGCAGTTGATTTCAGCTACCCGGCCTGCGCCGCCAACCCACCCTACAAAAGCGGCGGCCAACACCTTGCTGAGACATAGCCAATAAAAACGGCAGGGTTTGTCTGGCAAGCCCTGCCGTGGTTCAGCCGGTTTCGGTCGTTCAGGTCGGCAGCACGCCGCGTGCCCGCGACAGGGTCAGTGCCAGGTCTTCGATCATGTCTTCCTGACCGCCGACGGTACCGCGCCGGCCCAGCTCCACCAGCAGTTCGCGGGCGGAGATGCCGTATTTCTGCTCGGCGCGTTTGGCGAACAGCAGGAACGAGCTGTAGACCCCGGCATAGCCCAGGGTCAGGGCATCGCGATCCAGGCGAATGGGCTGATCCATCATCGGCACCACCAGGTCCTCGGCCACGTCCATGATGGCGTAGAGGTCGACGCCGCTGTCCACGCCCATGCGTTTGAGCACCGCGACGAACACCTCCAGCGGCGTGTTGCCGGCACCGGCGCCGAGGCCCGCCACCGAGCCGTCGATGCGCGCGGCGCCGGCCTCGATCGCAGCCAGGGAGTTGGCGATGGCCATGCCCATGTTGTGGTGGCCGTGGAAGCCGACTTCGGTGCGCGGGTTCAGTTCGGCGCGCAGCAAGCCAATTTTCTCCGACACCTCGGTGGGCAGCATGTAGCCCGCCGAGTCGGTGCAATAGATGCAGTTGGCGCCGAAGCTCTCCATCAGCTTGGCCTGCTCCAGCAACTTCTCGGCGCTGAGCATGTGCGCCATCATCAGGAAGCCGACGGTATCCAGGCCCATCTTCGCCGCCATGCCGATGTGCTGCTGCGACACGTCGGCCTCGGTGCAGTGGGTCGCCACGCGGATGGTCGAGACGCCATGCTCATGGGCCATCTTCAGGTGCTCGACGGTGCCGATGCCCGGCAACAGCAGCGCGGAAATCTTCGCCTGCTTCATCAGCGGCACCACCGCGGCGAAATACTCCTCGTCGCTATGGGCCGGGAAACCGTAGTTCAGCGAGGCGCCGCCCAGGCCGTCGCCATGGGTAACCTCGATCAGCGGGATGCCTGCGGCATCCAGGCCGCAGGCCACCGCGACCATCTGCTCCAGGGAAATCTGATGCTGCTTGGCATGCATGCCGTCGCGCAGGCTCATGTCGTGGAGGGTGACGCTCTTACCGTGCAAGTTCATCGTGCTTCTCCTAAGTAGGAAAAGTCGCCGAGCGACGGTGAGGCTAGGCAAGAACAGGCGAGGAAGCGGAGTTTACGAGCTGTAAATGAGCATTCCGAGCCTGTGCTTAACAACGCCTCACCGAGCGCAGGCACTTTTCAGCGGGCGGGTAACTGAAGCGCGCCCTTGTGCGCTTCCTCGGCAAACATCTCGGCGGTACGCAGGCCGGCGGCGGTCATGATGTCGAGGTTGCCGGCGGATTTCGGCAGGTAGTCGCCGAGGCCTTCCACCTCGATGAAGATCGACACCTTGTTGCCGTCGAAAATCGGCCCATTGATCAGCTTGTAGCCCGGCACGTAGCGCTGCACCTCCTTGACCATATGCAGCACCGAGGCGCGGATCTCGTCCTGGTCCGGCTCGCCCTCGGTCAGGCAGTGGATGGTGTCGCGCATCATCAGCGGCGGCTCGGCCGGGTTGATCACGATGATCGCCTTGCCGCGCTTGGCGCCGCCGATCTGCTCCACCGCACCGGCGGTGGTGCGGGTGAACTCGTCGATATTCTGCCGAGTGCCCGGGCCCACCGAACCGGAGGATACGGTGGCGACTATCTCGCCGTAGCTGACCGGCTGTACCCGCGACACGGCGGCGACCATGGGGATGGTGGCCTGACCGCCGCAGGTGACCATGTTGACGTTCATCGCCAGGCTGGCGGCGTGCTGCTTGAGGTTCACCGGCGGTACGCAGAAGGGGCCGATGGCCGCCGGGGTGAGGTCGATCATGATCACCCCCAGCTCGTTGAGCTTGCGGCTGTTCTCGGCGTGCACATAGGCCGAGGTGGCGTCGAAGGCGATGCGAATGTCGTCGTCCAGCACGTGCGGCAGCAAGCCATCGACGCCCGCTGCGGTGGTCTTCAGGCCGAATTCGCGGGCGCGCTTGAGGCCCTCTGATTCGGGGTCGACGCCGACCATCCACACCGGTTCGATCCACTCGGAACGGCGCATCTTCATCAACAGGTCGGTGCCGATATTGCCCGGCCCGATGATTACCGCTTTGAGTTTCTTGCTCATGGTCATTCCTCGAAGGACACCCGGGCGCTGCCCAGGCCGTCGATGGTCAGGGAAAAATGGTCGCCGACGCTTACCGGTTCCAGCGGCACCAGCGAACCGGAGAGGATGATTTCCCCGGCCTTGAACGGAATGCCGAAGGCGCCGAGGGTGTTGGCCAGCCAGGCCACGGCGGTCAGCGGGTTGCCTTGCACGGCGGAGCCGAGGCCCTCGCTGAGCGGCTGACCATTCTTGAACACCTGCATGCGCAGGTTGGGCAGGTCCAGCTGGCGCGGATCGAGGCGCTGCTCGCCGAGCACGAATACGCCGCAGGAGGCGTTGTCCGCCACGGTGTCCTGGATGCGGATGCGCCAGTCCTGGATGCGCGAATCGACTATTTCGAAACAGGGCATCACGCATTCGCTGGCGCCCAGCACGTCCTGCTCGCTGATACCCGGGCCGACCAGGTCGCGCTTGAGCAGGAAGGCGATCTCGCCCTCGGCGCGCGGCTGGATCAGTTTGTTGGCGGAAAGCGAGATGCACGCGCCCTCGGCGAAGTGCATCTGCCGGGTGAGGAAGCCGAAGTCCGGCCGGTGCACGTCGAGCATCTGCTGCACCGCCTTGGAGGTGACGCCGATCTTCTTGCCGACTATGGCGTCGCCGGCCGCCACCCGCCGTTCCACCACCTGCAGGGAGATGTGGTAGGCGTCCTCGATGCTGATCTGCGGCCAGCGCGTGGTCAGCGGCGGCACGCACTGGCCCTGGCTCAGGGCCTGATACAGCTCGGCGGCGTACTGCTTGCGCAGCAGCTGTTGCAGGGCGAGGTCGTTGCTCATGACCGCCCCTCCGCGAGAAAGTCCAGGCACTGGCGATTGAACAGCTCACGGTGCTCGACCATCACCCAGTGCCCGCATTCGCTGAGCATGACGAAGCGGATATTGCGGCAGGCCTCAAGCATGGTTTGCGCGCCGGAGGCCGGGCAGAACTTGTCGTTGATCCCCCAGAAACCGAGGATCGGGCACTGCAGCTCGCCCAGGCGACTGGCCAGGTTCGGCACCTGCATGCTCGACAGCACGCAGCGCGGCTGCTGCTGTACCACCGCGACCCGCTCGGCCACGGTCTCATCACTGATCAGCGCCGGGTCGAACAGTTGCAAGCTGAGCAGGCGGCGCATGCCCGCCGCATCGTTCAGCTCACCGGCGGCGAAGGCCGCGCCCATCTGCTGGATGCCTTCCATCTGCAGGTAGTACTGCTCTTTTTCCATCAAGCCGCCTGGCGCCATCAGCACCAGCTTGGCGACCCGCTGCGGCTGGTCCAGCGCCAGTTTGAGGGCGATGGCACCACCCAGGGAGTTACCCACCAGCACACAGCGCTGGATATCCAGGGCATCGAGCAGGCCGACCAGGGCGGCGACGAAGAAGTCCAGGCTGTAGGTGGTTTCGGGCTTGTCCGAGACGCCATAGCCCGGCAGATCTGGGACTATCACCCGGTAGCCGGCGGCGGCGAACTGCGGGTAGTTCTGCTTGAAGTTGCTGTGGCCGCTGGCGCCGGGGCCGCTGCCGTGGATAAACACCACCGGCTCGCCCTGCCCGGCCCCTTGCTCAGATTCGAGCTCGACATAGTGCAGCCTGAGTCCATCGTTCAGCGTGACGAAATGCCCTTGCGGTCTAGCGCCCATGGGGTCCTCCTCGGGTTCACGGTTTGCCGGATTATTCCCAGCCACCCGCGGCGCAACATCGTCCGAGAGGACTACAGCCCGATCGCGGGCCTGTAGGGTGGGTTAGGCGCACGCTGCCGATAGCGATCAACCCGCAAAATCCGTTGCGCCGTAACCCACCATCGGGCAACGCAATCCAGATTCGAGGCGAGGCGCCTGGTGGGTTACGCGGCGCGCCACGATAACGCTGTCTGATCGTTCGGAGGTTGGCGCCGCTAACCCACCCTACAGCTAGCCGGCATTTCAGGATTGACACCTCACTAGTCCCATCGGACGTAGGCGCCTGCGCCACGGCGTCCTAGGCTCGGGCCTATTCGAAATAGAGGAGCGAGGCCGAGATGCACGACCCGATGGATTTTCGCGGCAAGGTGGTACTGGTGACCGGTGGCGGCAAGGGCGTCGGCCGCGGCATCAGCCGGCGCTTTCTCGAGTGCGGCGCCGAGGTGGTGATCTGCGGGCGCCAGGCGCCCTCGCAGCTGCCCGAACACGACGACCGTCAGGCGCTGTTCCTGCCCTGTGACCTGCGCGACTGGGAGCAGGCGGTGGGTCTGATCGAGGCCATAGTCGAACGCTACGGCCGCCTCGATGTGCTGATCAACAACGCCGGCGGTGCACCCAATGCAGACGCCGCCACGGCCTCGCCGCGCTTCTCCGAGGCGATCATCCGCCTCAACCTGCTGGCACCGTTGAACCTCTGCCAACTGGCCAACCGGGTGATGCAGACACAGGCCGAAGGCGGTGCGATCATCAACATCTGCAGCGTCAGCGCCACCCGCCCCTCCCCCGGCACCGCCGCTTATGGCGCGGCCAAGGCCGGGCTGCTCAACCTAACCCGCTCGCTGGCGGTAGAGTGGGCACCCAGGGTGCGGGTCAACGCGGTGACCGCCGGGCTGATCCGCACCGAGCAGGCCGAACTGCATTATGGCGATGCCGCCGGCCTGGCCCGGGTGGCCGCGACCATCCCGCTGCAACGCCTGGCCGAGCCGGAGGAGATCGGCGACAGCTGCCTGTACCTGGCGTCACCTTTGGCCCGCTACGTCAGCGGCGCCGATATCGGCGTGCATGGCGGCGGCGAACGCCCGGCCTTTCTCGACGCCGCCCAAGCCCATTGAACGAGGTGTCTATGCCCGATGCACATGCCAGCCACAGCCTGCTGATCGACCTGCCCAGCGAGCAGGTGTGGGGCCGACTGCGCGACCTGACCCTGGCCCCGCACTATGTGCCGGACCTGACCGGCTGCCAGTTGCATCCCGGCCCCCAGCAGGGTCTGGGCGCCAGCCGCCGGGTCTTCCAGAAGAACGGCCACTGGCTGGATGAGACGGTGGAGGAATGGCACGAGGGTGAGGGTTTTCTGATCCGCCTGCACCGCGGTGCCAAGGGCGCGCCGCCGCCCTTTCGCCAGGCCTGGTTCCGCTATGCCATCGCCCCGCACGGTGCGCGCACGCGCTTCACCGCCAGCCTGATCTACCGCCCGGCCGGCGGGCCGTTCGGCCGGCTGCTGGACCGTCTGTTTTTGAGGCGCGCGCTGAACAAGGTGGTGGCGCAGATCGCCGTCAATCTCAAGGCCTTCTACGAGACCGGCGAGACGCGCAACCCGGCCTTCGTCCGCGGCGCCTAGCAGGCCGTTGAAAAATGTAGGCGAGGCAGCCGAGACAAGGCAAAAAGAGACGAGGAAGCGGAATTTACGAGTTGTAAATGAGCATTCCGAGCCTGTTTTTAACACCGTATCGGCAACGTAGGTAGTTTTTCAGCGGCCTGCTAGGGCGCGCCGCCCTTGGAGCGCGTGGCTCAGGGCGTGTTCGGCTGCGCCAGGATGCGGTAGCTGCAACGGCGGTCGCCGGCGAGGAAATGCTCGACCCGCTCGACCCTGACCGCCTCGCCCAGCAGCTCGCGAAACAGCCTCAACTCGCCGCCGCACAGCTGCGAGCAATGGTGCGCGGCCTGGGCGATGGCGCAGTGGTTTTCCACCAGTTCGAGCGTGCCATCCTCGGCTACTCGGCACTCGGCCATAAAGCCCTCGGCGCAGCGGAGCCGTGCCAGGGCGGCGACCCGCTGCTCGATCGGACTATCCTGGGCCGGCATCTGCGCACGATAGGCGGCCAGCTTCCGATCGGTCCAGCCATCGGCGAGGCGCTGCAGGCCCTCCTCGCCGAAGCTGCTCTGCACCACTTGGAGGAAGTCGACCGCCAGCGCCCCGTGGCGATCCGGGAAGCGTTCAGCCGCCTTGGCCGTCAGCCGCCAGATGCGCGCCGGCCGGCCGATCCGCCGCGCCTCGTCGCTGAACTCGACCAGGCCCTCGCCCCGCAGCACCGACAGCTGCTGACGCACGGCCATGCCGCTGACGCCCAGCCGCTGCGCCAGCCCCGCGGTGGCCTGGGGGCCGTCCCGCTTGAGCAGGAAGAGTACCCGCTCGCGGCCGGAGCCGGGCACCTCGGACTGCTGACTGGTCATGCGCATCGACGCGGCCCTTTGCATACTTTGTAAAGTCGATTATTGATAATCTAGGAACAATCGTCTAGCAGAGGTTGCGGCGCCCCGCTCGGCACGGCGCCCGCAGCCGGGAGTGAGGCCATGAGCGACTTTATCAAGGTCGCCCGGCGGGGCGAGATCGCCCCAGGCACGGGCAGGACGGTGGATGTCGCCGGCACCCCCGTCGCGCTGTTCAACGTTGACGGCCAGTACTTCGCCATCCACAACAGCTGCCCCCACGAGGACGGCCCCCTGGGCGACGGCAGCCTCTGCGGCGCCGTGGTGACCTGCCCGATACACGCCTACGAATTCGACGTGACCAGCGGCGAGTGCCTCACCGAGCCGGTCTACCGGGTCGAGCGCTTCGAAGTGCGCCTGGACGGCGACGACATCCTGGTGCGGGAAACGGCCGAGGCCTAAGCCGAGACAGGCAACCAGTCCAACTCATTGAATTACTGATTAAAATGACTTTATAAAGAACAGGCTTGCTAAACCTGGGAATGGAGTATAGTGAGAACTGGCGAGTCGGCCGACGAGAAGGCGCTCATCCGCCCCCCCTGAGAGCTGGGTGAAACCTAGGTGAGTCCCGTCGTGCATGGCCTGCCCGCAGCAGGAGGAAGCGATGAGCACTGACAATGCCAAGATCCGCGAACTCAGCAGTCGCGCCTACAAGTACGGCTTCGTCAGCGATCTGCAGAGCGATGCCCTCCCGCGCGGGCTCAACGAGGACGTCATCCGCCTGATCTCGGCCAAGAAGCAAGAGCCGCAGTGGTTGCTCGACTGGCGCCTGAAGGCCTACCACCATTGGTTGACGATGACCGAGCCGAGCTGGCAGAACGTGCATTACGCGCCTATCGACTACCAGAACATCATCTATTACTCGGCGCCCAAGTCGAAAAACCCGGGACCCAAGAGCCTCGACGAGATCGACCCCGAGCTGCGCAAGATGTTCGGCAAGCTCGGCATCTCCCTGGCCGAGCAAAAGCGCCTGAGCGGCGTCGCGGTGGACGCGGTGGTCGACTCGGTGTCGGTGGCGACCACCTTCAAGCACAAGCTGGCCGAGGCCGGGGTGATCTTCTGCTCCTTCGCCGAGGCGGTGCAGCAGCATCCCGAGCTGGTGCGCCAATACCTGGGTTCGGTGGTGCCCTACAGCGACAACTTCTTCGCCACCCTCAACTCGGCGGTGTTCTCCGACGGCTCCTTCTGCTACGTGCCCAAGGGCGTGCGCTGCCCCATGGAGCTGTCTACCTACTTCCGCATTAACGCCGCCGATACCGGCCAGTTCGAACGCACCCTGATCATCGCAGAGGAAGGCGCCTACGTCAGCTACCTGGAGGGCTGCACCGCGCCCATGCGCGACAACAACCAGCTGCACGCCGCGGTGGTCGAGTTGGTGGCGCTGGACGACGCGCAGATCAAGTACGCCACCGTACAGAATTGGTACCCGGGCGACGCCGCGGGTCGCGGCGGCATCTACAACTTCGTCACCAAGCGCGGCAAATGCCTGGGCGCACGTTCGAAGATCTCCTGGACCCAGGTCGAGACCGGCTCGGCCATCACCTGGAAATACCCGGGGGTGATTCTCCAGGGCGACGACTCGGTCGGCGAATTCTACTCGGTGGCCCTGACCGCCAACTACCAGCAGGCCGACACCGGCACCAAGATGATCCACATCGGCCGCAACACGCGCAGCACCATCCTCTCCAAGGGCATTTCCGCCGGCCATGGGCAGAACACCTACCGCGGCCTGGTGAAGATCCAGAAGGGTGCCAGTGGCGCGCGTAACCACAGCCAGTGCGACTCCCTGCTGCTGGGCAGCCAGTGCGGCGCGCACACCTTCCCCTATGTCGAGGTGAAGCACCCCGACGCGCGGGTCGAGCACGAGGCCTCCACCTCGAAGATCGGCGAGGATCAGCTGTTCTACTGCCGCCAGCGCGGTATCCGCGAGGAAGACGCGGTATCGATGATAGTCAACGGTTTCTGCCGCGAGGTGTTCAAGGAGCTGCCGATGGAGTTCGCGGTGGAAGCGCAGAAACTCTTGGGGGTGAGCCTGGAGGGCTGCGTCGGCTGAAGCCGGAGGTGAAGCATGCTGGAGATCGACAAGCTGCACGCCAGCGTCGAAGGCCACGAGATACTGCGCGGTATCAGCCTGCGGGTCGAAGCCGGCGAGGTGCACGCGATCATGGGGCCGAACGGCTCGGGCAAGAGCACCCTGGCCCGGGTGCTGGCCGGTGACGAGAGCTACGCGGTCAGCGGCGAGGTGCGCTACCAGGGCGAGGATCTGCTGGCCATGGCGGCGGAAGATCGGGCGGTCGCCGGGGTCTTCCTGGCGTTCCAGTACCCGGTGGAGATCCCCGGCGTCGGCAACCTCTACTTCCTGCGCACCGCCCTCAACGCCCTGCGCCGCCAGCGCGGACTGGAAGAACTCGACGCCATGGACTTCCTGGCCTTGGCCAAGGAACGCATGGCGCTGGTGGAAATGGACCCAAGCTTCCTCAACCGCGCGGTCAACGAGGGCTTCTCCGGCGGCGAGAAGAAACGCAACGAGATCTTCCAGATGGCGATGCTGGAGCCGCAGCTGGCGATTCTCGACGAAACCGATTCTGGCCTGGACATAGACGCGCTGCGCAGCGTCGCCGCCGGGGTCAACGCGCTGCGCCGCGCCGACCGCGCGCTGCTGATCATCACCCACTACCAGCGCCTGCTCGACTACATTGTTCCCGATCGGGTCCACGTCATGGCCAACGGCCGCATCGTCCAGTCCGGCGACAAGGCGCTGGCCGTCGAACTGGAAAAGCACGGCTACGCGCACTTCGAACAGCCGGCGCCCGGAGCGACCTCATGAACGGCGCGGCGAGCACGGCCTTCCTCGCCCGCCTCGAGCCCAGGGACATTGCTGGTCAGCCCCTGCGGCTCGAGCAGCAGCGCCGCGCGGCCTGGCACTGGCTGGCCGAGCAGGGCTTTCCCACGGCCAAGGACGAGGCCTGGAAGTACACCCGCATCGCGCCCATTCTGGAGACCCCCTTCCAGCCGGCCGGGCCGGGCAGTCGTCGGCACCTGACCGCCGCACGGCTGGCGGCGCTGGCCGGCGACTACGGCGGCCCGCGGCTGGTGTTCGTCAATGGCTACTTCGCCGCCGAGCTGTCGTCGCTCGAGCAGCTGCCTGCGGGCATCCGGGTCGACCCACTGGCGGCACTGGCGCTGGATGAGCGGCAGCGGCTCGAGCCGCTATTCGCCACGGCGCTCGATGCGCCGGCGCAGGCCTTCGCGGCGCTCAATAGCGCCCTCGCCGAGGACGGCGCCCTGGTGCAGATCGCCGCCCACGCCAGGGTCGAGCGGCCGCTGCAGCTGCTGTTCCTCAGCGACCCGGGTGCCACGCCCAAGGCGGCGCACCCGCGCCTCCGGGTGCTGGCCGGTGCCGACAGTCGCGCGAGCCTAGTCGAGAGCCATCTCGGCGTGGGCGCCGAGCGCTACCTGAGCAACGCCGTCACCCAGATCAGGCTTGAGGCCGGCGCGGAACTCGAGCATTACAAGCTGCAGAACGAGCGCCGCACGGCCTTCCATGTCGCCCTGCTCGACGTGCGCCAGGCCGAGGACAGCCGCTTCGTCGCGCACTCGCTGGCCCTCGGCGGCTTGCTGGCGCGGCAGGAGGTGCGGGTCAGGCTTGAGGGCCCGGGCGCCACCGTCAGCCTCAACGGCCTGTACCTGCCCCGGGGCCTGCAGCACCTGAACAACCAGACCTGCATCGAGCACCGCGCGCCACGTTGCACCAGCCGCGAACTGTACAAGGGGCTGATCGAGGGGCGCGGCCACGGCGTGTTCGACGGCCGCATCATAGTGCGTCCGGGGGCGCTCAAGAGCGATGCCCGGCAGACCAACAAGGTGCTGTTGCTGTCGGCGACGGCGCAGAGCAACTCGCAGCCGCGCCTGGAGATTTTCGCCGACGACGTGCAATGCGCCCACGGCGCCGCCGTCGGCCAGCTGGACGAGCAGGCGATCTTCTACCTGCGCTCGCGGGGGCTGCCCCACGCGCAGGCGCGGGCCCTGCTCTGCTACGCCTTCGTCGACGAACTGCTGGCCGCCATCCCCCTGGAGCCGCTGCGCGCCCGCCTGCAGCGGCTGGTGCGGGCGCGCTTGCGCAGCCGGGAGCTGACGCCATGAGCGCTCTGCACAGCGAGCACCTGACGCCTGCGGCTTACGAGGTCGCGCGGGTGCGCCAGGCCTTCCCCATCCTCGCCCAGCGGATCTACGGCAAGCCGCTGGTCTACCTCGACAGCGCCGCCACCAGCCAGAAGCCGCAGGCGGTGATCGAGGCGATGTCGCGCTTCTTCCTCGAGGAGAACGCCAACGTGCACCGCGGCGTGCACTACCTCGCCGAACGCGCCACCCAGGCCTACGAGCAGGCACGGGCCAAGGTCCGACACTTCCTCAACGCCGAACAGGCCGAGGAGATCGTCTTCGTCCGCGGCACCACCGAGGCGGTCAATCTGGTGGCGCAGACCTATGGCAAGAGCCAGCTCCAGGCCGGCGACGAGGTGCTGATCAGCGCCATGGAGCACCACTCCAACCTGGTGCCCTGGCAGATGCTCTGCGAGCAGACCGGCGCCCGGCTGCGGGTGGCGCCGATCGACGACGTCGGCACCCTGCGGCTGGATGAACTGGAACGGCTGATCGGACCCAGGACCAAACTGGTAGCCGTCAGCCATGTGTCGAACGTGCTCGGCACCCTCAACCCGATCCGCCGCATCGTCGAGCTGGCCCACGCCCGGGGCGCGGCGGTGCTGGTCGACGGCGCCCAGGCGGTCCCGCACCTGCGGGTCGATGTACGCGCCCTGGGCTGCGACTTCTACGCCCTGTCGGGGCACAAGATGTACGGCCCCACCGGCATCGGCGTGCTCTACGGCCGCCGCGAGCTGCTCGAGGCGATGCCGCCCTACCAGGGCGGCGGCGACATGATCCTCTCGGTCAGCTTCGCCAAGACCCTCTACGCCAAGCCGCCGCAGCGCTTCGAGGCGGGTACGCCGAACATGGCCGGGGCCATCGGCCTCGGTGCGGCCATCGACTTCCTCGGCGAGCTGGGGCTGGAGGCCATCGCCGCCCACGAACAGGATGTGCTGGCCTACGCGCAGCAGGCGCTGGCGGCGGTGCCCGGCTTGCGCCTGATCGGCACCGCACAGGGCAAGGTCGGCGTGCTGTCCTTCGTCCTCGAGGGCATCCATCCCCACGATATCGGCACCATCCTCGACCGCGAAGGGATCGCCATCCGCACCGGCCACCACTGCGCCCAGCCGCTGATGCAGCGCTTCGGCGTCGCCGCCACGGCCCGCGCCTCCCTCGGCTGCTACAGCAGCGTGCAGGACATAGACGCGTTGCTGGCCGGCCTGGCCAGGGTGCGGGAGCTGTTCAAATGAATGGCGAGCTGCGCGACCTCTACCAGGAGGTGATCATCGACCACGGCAGGCGGCCGCGCAATTTCCGCCGGCTGGCGGAGCCCAGCTGCACGGCGGAGGGTTTCAACCCACTGTGCGGCGATGAGCTCAGGGTCGAGCTGAAACTCGCCGATGGGCTGATCGAGGACATCGCCTTCCAGGGCGCCGGCTGCGCCATCGCCATGGCCTCGGCCTCCTTGATGACCCAGGCGGTCAAGGGGCACAGCCCGGAGCAGGCGCTGGCGCTGTTCGCCCGGGTGCATGAGCTGCTCACCGAGGGGCCGAGCACCCTGGAAGCGCCCGAGCAGCTCGGCAAACTGGCGGTGCTGGCCGGGGTCTGGGAGTTCCCGGTGCGGGTCAAGTGCGCCACCCTGGCCTGGCACACCCTGCGCAGCGCCCTGCAAGGCGGCGCTGCGCCGGTCACGACGGAGTAGAGCATGACAGAGGCTAACCCCAGTCCCGATATCCGCCTCAGCGACGCGGCGCGGCGCATCCTGCGCGAGGCCCTGGCCGAGGGTGGCGGCAGTTGGTTGCGCCTGCGGATCGACGAGCATTTCGCCCACGAGCTGCTGTTCGAGCCCGGCGCCGAGGGCGACACTGTGGTGGACGCGAACGGCATCTGCCTGCTGCTCGATCCGGCCAGCGCGCAGCGCGCCCATGGCCTGTCCATCGACTACCGGGAAGACCTGCAGGGCACCGGCCTGTACTTCGCCAATCCCAACCGGCCAGCCCAGACCCTTCCGCAGGCACTCAGGCGCGACTGCCCGGCTACCCTGATTCCGCACGGCGAGCCGCTGCTGCTGACGCAGGGCGAGCGGGTGCTGGTGACCCAGGCGCTGGGGGGCAGCTTCACGGTGCAGATCGCCGGCGGGCGGCTGGCGCGGATCGCCGCCAGCGAGGCCGATGCCCTGGGGCGGGAGGCTGCGCCGACCAGCGCGCCGCCCCCGGCGAGCGGCGCCTTCGACATCCAGCAGGTGCTGGAGACGCTCAAGACCGTCTACGACCCGGAGATTCCGGTCAATGTGGTCGACCTCGGGCTGATCTACCAGTGCCAGGCCCAGCCGCTGGAAGGCGGCGGCCAGCGGGTGTCGATCAAGATGTCGATGACCGCCCCCGGTTGCGGCATGGGCGACGTCTTGCAGGAGGAAGCGCGGGCCAAGGTCGAGGCCTTGCCCGGGGTCGCCGAGGTCGAGGTCGAACTGGTCTGGGACCCACCCTGGGATCAGAGCCGCATGTCCGAGGCGGCCCGTCTGCAGCTGGGCCTGTTATGAAGATTCTGCCGTGACTCAGCCACTGCGAGGCGCCCGCCATGAGCAATAGACTCGCCCAGGAAAGCTCGCCCTACCTGCGCCAGCACGCCGACAACCCGGTGGACTGGTACCCCTGGGGCGAGCAGGCCTTGCGCCGCGCCCGCGCCGAGGACAAGCCGATCCGCCTGTCGCTAGGCTATGCCGCCTGCCACTGGTGCCACGTCATGGCCCACGAGTCGTTCGAGAACCCGCAGCTGGCGCGCCTGCTCAACCAGCACTTCGTCAACATCAAGGTCGACCGCCAGGAGCGCCCCGACCTCGACAACCTCTACCAGCAGGCCGTGCAGATGATGGGCCTCGGCGGCGGCTGGCCCCTGACCGCATTCCTCACCCCGGCCGGCGAGCCCTTCTTCGCCGGCACCTACTTCCCGCCCGAGGATGCCTTCGGTCGCCCCGGTTTTGCCCGGGTGCTGCTGGCCCTCAGCGCGGCCTGGCGCAACGACCGGGCCCAGTTGCTGCACAACGCCGCGCAGCTGCTGCGGGGCTACCACCTACTGGAGACGCAGCTGCTGGCCGGCGCGGCGCCGACTGAGGCCGACCCGCCGGCCGCGGCCGCCCGGCAGTTCGCCGCGCACACCGACCCGCTGTACGGCGGCCTGGGCCAGGCGCCCAAGTTTCCCCACCCGGCCATCTACGACCTGATCCTGCGTGTCCACCAGCGCCTCGGCGAGCCGGCACTGCTCGCCGCGCTGCAGCTGACCCTCGCGCGCATGGCCGGCGGCGGCCTCTACGACCAGCTGGGCGGCGGCTTCGCCCGCTACTGCGTGGACCAGCGCTGGGCCGTGCCGCACTTCGAGAAAATGCTCTACGACAACGGCCAGCTGGTGAAACTCTATGCCGACGCCTACCGCGCCACCGGCCAGCCCGAATGGCGGCGGGTGTTCGAGGACTGTATCGGTTACCTGCTGCGCGACCTGAGCCACCCCGAGGGCGGCTTCTACGCCAGCGAGGACGCCGACAGCGAGGGCGAGGAAGGCCGCTTCTATGCCTGGACCCCGGCGCAGCTGCAGGCCGTGCTCGGCGCGGAGGACGCCGCGCTGGCCTGCCGCGCCTACGGGGTGACCGCGACGGGCAACTTCGAGGGCGGCAGCAGTGTGCTGCAACGCAACGCCGAGCTGGACGCAGCGGAGGAGGCGCAGCTGCCAGCGCTGCGCGCCAGGCTGCTGGCGGCGCGGGCGCAACGGGTGCGCCCGGGGCGCGACGAGAACATCCTCTGCGGCTGGAACGCGCTGATGATCCAGGGCCTGTGCGCCGCCTACCAGGCCACCGGCACCTCGGCCTACCTGCAGGCCGCGCGGCGCGCCGCCGCCTTTATCCAGGCCCACCTCACGCGCCCCGACGGCGGCCTGTACCGCGCGTGGCGCGAGGGCCGGGCGAAGGGCACGGGCTTTCTCGAGGACTACGCCTTCCTCGCCAACGCCCTGCTCGATCTCTACGAGTGCGCCTTCGAGCGACGCCATCTGACCCGGGCCACGCGCCTGGTCGAACTGATACTCGAGCAGTTCTGGGACCAGGGTCTGTACTTCACCCCCCACGATGGCGAAGCCCTGGTGCACCGGCCGCGCGCGCCCTACGATCAGGCCTGGCCGTCGGGCACCTCGAGCAGCACCTTCGCCCTGCTGCGTCTGTTCGAGCTGAGCGGCCGCACGCTCTACCGCGAACGCGCCGAGCAGCTGCTGAGCATGTACGCCGCCGCGGCCGCCGAGACGCCCAGCGGTTTCGCCCATCTGTTGGCCGCCGAGGACTTCGCCCGACGCGGCCCGCTGGTCCTGATCATCGCCGGCCCGCGCGCCGCCGCCCGCGCCCTGGTCCAGCCCCTGCTGCGTCGCTACCTGCCGGCACGGGTGCTGGCCTGCGCTGCGGACGTGCCGATCGGCGCGGAGCGGCCGGCGCTGGTCGGGCAAGCCACCGCCTATCTGTGCCGAGAGCACAGCTGCAGCGCCCCCCTGACCGAGGCGGCGGCGTTGCTCGAGCGTTGCCTGGAGCTGTCCGGCGAGGGCCAGTAGTCGCCCCTCACCGACCCTTGCGGTAGGTACCGATCAGCTCGGCCTGAGCCAGCACGTGGCCCTGCATGGCGCTCTCCAGCCGGGCCTTGGTCGGTTGCCCCAGGTCTGGCAGCACGCAGTCCAGGGCGTACAGCTTGTGGAAGTACCTATGCTTGCCGATGGGTGGACAGGGCCCGCCGTAGCCGGTTCTGCCCCAGTCGTTGAGTCCCTGCAAGGTGCCGGGCGGCAGGCTGTGCAGGTCTTCCACCAGCGCCTGGGTGCTGGCCGGCAGGTTATACAGCAGCCAGTGGACCCAGGTGGTCTGAGGCGCGGCGGGGTCCGGCGCGTCCGGGTCGTCGACTATCAGCGCCAGGCTCTGGGTGCCGGGCGGCGCACCGCTCCAGGCCAACGGCGGGGAAATATCCTCGCCTTCGCAGCTGTAGCGCAGCGGAATCGCCGCCTGGGCAGCAAAAGCGGCAGAGCTGAGGCTGAATGACATGGCCGTTACCCCCTTGTCGAATTGGGTCGAGCGGGCGGCGGACGGCGCCCCCACCAGCAAGCACTATAGCCAAGCCGCGGGGCTATGCAGCGGGACTGCCGGCGGGGGCACTTAGCCGGCGCTGCCGCTGGTCTGCGAGTGGGCACGGAAGCGCGTTTCGACGATCTTCCAGCCGGCCTCGGTCAACCGATAGCGGTCCTGGTAGAAGCCGCCGAGCTGGCGGGTGGCGCCACTGTTGGCGTCGATATTGAAATACCAGAGTGCCCAGCGCGCCTCGGCCTCGCTCGCCGAAAGCAGTTCGATCTCCGGGTTGGCGCCGTGGTGCAGGTCAATCACCGAGTCCCGGCAGGCCAGCTCGCGGTACAGGGCGACGAAGGGCTCGCGCGCCTTGAACACACCCAGAGGGCCATAGTCGATAAGGATCTCGCCCTCGGCGAAACAGTCGCGGATGCACTCGACATCCTTGAGGTCGCAGGCATTCAGGTAACGGTGCTTGAGCTGGCGAATGGCTTCCAGCGCTTCCAGCCGGGCGATGCGTTGCTCCAGGCTCATGCCTCACCCCGCAGCTGCAGGTTGGCTGCACTCCAGTAGGCTTTCATCGAGCGAATCTTGCCGGCGTCATCGAACTCCATCACGTCGATCACCTCGATCGAACAAAGCTGCCCGCTCCAGTTCAGGTCCACGCGAAAGGCCATGGCGCCGCAGCCATTGAGGGTGGCGCGCACCGGCCCGCTGAGCGTCGCACGGGCCTCGCTCAGGCCCAGTCCCTCGCGGTAAAAGGCGTCGATGGCCGCGAGGCCGACAATCGGCGGATTGCCGACTGGGTCCTCGACCACCGCATCCGCCGCGTACAGCGCGACTATGCCGTCGATATCGCAGCTATCCACCAGTTCGACATAACGCGCCATGCATTGCTGTATCTGTTCCGGTTTGATCATCGACCTATCCTTTAACCTAGGGCTTCGAATGTTGGCTGGGGTTTGCTGGTTTGTTCCGCCCAGCGTATGCGTGGGCGATCCGGTTCCTCGGCGGACAACGGCGTGACCGCCTCGAGCGTCTGCAGGCAACGGCTCGCCAGCTCTTGGTAGATTGCGCTGCCGCGGCTTTTCCAGGCGAGTTCGTCTGCGCTCAGCGCGCGCAGCAGCCGCGCCGGCTGGCCGGCGAACAAGCTGTTGGCGGGAATCACCTGCCCCGCCTTGACGAATGCCAGGGCGGCGACGAAGGCGTTTTCGCCGACCTCGACACCATCCATCAACACCGCGTGCATGCCGACCAAGGCATTGGCGCCCACCCGGCAGCCGTGCAGGATGGCGCCGTGACCGATATGACCGCAGGGCCCGACCCACATCTCGGCGCCCGGAAAGGAATGCAGTACGCAGTTATCCTGGACATTCGCCCCCGCCTCGATGCGGATGCGCCCGAAGTCGCCGCGCAGGCAGGCGCCCGGGCCGATATAGCAGTGCGCAGCGATGATCACGTCACCGATCAGCACCGCATCCGGGTGCACGAAGGCGCGCGGGTCGACCACCGGGATAACCCCCTCAAAACCATAGACCTTGGCCATCCTCACCTCCCCTCGGTGCTTCAGGCGGCGCATTCCACACGCCACCCGCTTCGGCCGATTCAGACCACCTCGAACAACGCCGCGGCGCCCATGCCGCCTCCGATGCACATGCTCACCACCACATAGCGCAGGCCGCGGCGCTTACCCTCGAGCAGGGCGTGGCCGACCATGCGCGCGCCGGACATGCCGAACGGATGACCAATGGCGATGGCGCCGCCGTTGACGTTCAAGCGCTCGTCGGGGATGCCCAAGGTGTCGCGGCAATACAGCACCTGGCAGGCGAAGGCCTCGTTGAGTTCCCACAGGCCGATATGGTCCACCTTCAGGCCGTGGCGCTTGAGCAGCTTGGGGATCGCATAGACCGGGCCAATGCCCATCTCGTCGGCATTGCAGCCGGCCACTGCCAGGCCGCGGTAGATGCCCAGCGGCTCCAGGCCCTTCTGCTCGGCCAGCTTGGCGCTCATCAGCACCGAGGCGCTGGCACCGTCGGACAGCTGCGAGGCGTTGCCGGCGGTGATGAAGCGACCCGGCCCGCTCCACTGCCCGCCCTGCCACACCGGCTCCAGCGCGGCCAGGCTGTCGCGGCTGGTGCTGGGGCGATTGCACTCGTCGTGCGTGAGGATCAGCGACTCATGGCGGGTCTCGCCGCTGGCCTTGTCGAAGACCGCCTGACGGCTGCGCAGCGGCGCCAGTTCGGCGTCGAACAAACCGGCGCTTTGCGCCAGGGCGGTACGCAGCTGGCTCTGGTAGCTGTATTCGTCCTGCGCCTCGCGGCTGATGCCATAGCGCGCGGCGACTATTTCGGCGGTCTCGATCATCGGGATATAAGCGCTGGGGTCGCGTTCCAGCACCGCATTGGATTGGTTGCGGTAGAGGTTCTTGTGCTTGTTCTGCACCAGCGAGATGGACTCCAGACCGCCGGCCACGGCGATGTCGAGCTCGTCGCAGATGATGCCCTTGGCCGCCATGGCGATGCTCATCAGGCCCGAGGCGCACTGGCGCTCGATCGCCATGCCGGCCACGCTCGCTGGCAGGCCGCCGGCAATCGCGCACAAGCGGCCGAGGTTATAGGACTGAGTCCCCTGCTGCGCCGCGGCGCCGATGAGCACATCGTCCACCTCGCCCGGCTCGATGCCGGCGCGGCGTACCGCCTCGCGCACCACATGACCGCCCAGCACGGGCGCCTCGGTGTCGTTGAAGGCGCCGCGAAAGGCTTTGCCGATGGGTGTGCGCGCGGTGGAGACGATGACGGCTTCTTTCATTGCGGTAGTCCTCGAAGGTAATTCAATAGCTCAGCTAAAAGCGTCGCGAGCGAAGGTCAGGCAAGGCGGAAGCACGGCTGAAAAGCGGAGTTTGCTGATTGCAAATGAGCATTTTCAGCCGTGATTCCAACGCCGCATGGGCGAGCGCAGCAGCTTTTAGGCGGGGTAATAGCGGCTGATGCTGTCCACTACGCAGGCCGGGCGCTCCTCGCCCTCGATTTCGACGGTGACGCGGATGGTCGCCTGTACCGCGCCCTTGACCTCCTCCACCGCGATCAATTGCGCGCTGCCGCGTACCCGGGCGCCGGCCTTGACCACATTGGGGAAGCGCACCCGCTCGCAGCCGTAATTCACGCCCATAGCGACGCCGCGCACCTCGAGGATCTGCGGCAGGAACAGGTTGACCAGACTCAGGCTCAGGTAGCCATGGGCGATGCAGGCGCCGAACGGGCCCTTTGCCGCGCGCGCCGGATCGACGTGAATCCACTGGTGATCGCCGGTGGCCTCGGCGAACTGGTCGATGCGTTGCTGCTCCAGCGTCAGCCAGTCGCTGTGACCCAGTTGTTCGCCGACCCGGCCGGCCAGAGCAAAGGGGGTCTCGAATATCTGCGGCATGCCTAGGCCCTCTGGCTGGAGACCGACAAGACTTCGCCGGTCATGTAGGAGCTGTAGTCGCTGGCCAGGAACATCATCACGTTGGCCACCTCCCAGACTTCCGCGGCGCGGCCGAAGGCCTCGTTGGCCGCCAGCTGCTCCAGCACCGCTTGCGGCGCGGATTTACGCAAAAAATCGTGCAGGGCGATGCTCGGGCTCACCGCGTTGATGCGGATGCCATGCTCGGCGGCCTCCACTGCGGCGCAGCGGGTCAGCGCCATGACCCCGGCCTTGGCCGCGGCGTAGTGGCTCTGCTCCTTCTGCGCGCGCCAGCCGAGCACCGAGGCGTTGTTGACTATGACCCCGGCCCGGCGCGCCATCATCTTCGGCAGCATGGCGCGGGTCATGCGCATGGTGCCGGTGAGGGTCACATCGAGCACCCGGCTCCACTCCTCGTCGCTCATCTCCACCAGCAGCCGTGAGCCGCCGAAGCCGGCGTTGTTGATCAGCACATCGACGCCGCCCAGCTCGCGTTCGGCCGCCTCGATCAGCGCCTGCACCTGGGCCTCATCGGCGACGTTGCAGACCTGGCTGAATACCTGCTGCAGCCCGCTCTGCTCACGGATCTTCGCCACCGCCTCGGCCAAGCGGCCCTCGTGGATATCGCTGATGAACAGCGCTCGGCAACCTTCCTCGGCGGCGCGCAGGGCGGCGGAGAAACCGATGCCGGCGCCGGCGGCGGCGGTGATCAGCACCGACTTGCCGCGCAGCAGGCCGTGACCCGGCACGTAGTTGGGAATGGACATGGGCAAACTCCTGGAAACGGGTTCAGCCGCGCACGCGCGGTTCGCGGGGCATGCCCAGCGCGCGTTCGGCGATGATGTTGCGTTGAATTTCGTTGCTGCCGCCGTAGATGGTGTCCGAGCGGCTGAACAGGAACATCGACTGCAGGCGGCCCAGTTGGTAGGGTCCGCCCTCCAGCAACTCGGCGTCGGCGCCGAGCACGTCCATGGCCAGCTTGCCCAGCTCCAGGTGCCAGGTGGACCAGCCCAGTTTGTAGATCATCGCCTCGCGCTGCAGCCGGCCGTCCTGCTGGCCCGAGAGCATGCGCAGGGAGTTGGCGCGCAGAATGCGCAGGCCGCTCCAGGCCTTGGCGATGCGCTGGCGCAGCACAGGATCACGGGCGGCGCCATTGGCCCGGGCTATGCCGATGATCTCCTCCAGCTCGTTGTGGAACAGCATCTGCTGGCCCAGGGTCGACACCCCGCGTTCGAAGCCGAGCAGGGCCATGGCGATCTTCCAGCCCTCCCCCGGCGCGCCGAGGATATTGGCCGCGTCGGTCTCGGCGTCATCGAAGAACACCTCGTTGAACTCCGAGGTGCCGGTCAGCTGCTCGATCGGCCGCACCGTGACCCCCGCCTGGGCCATGGGCACCAGCAGGAACGACAGGCCCTGGTGGCCGACGCTGCCCGCTTCGGTACGGGCGATCACGAAGCACCAGTCGGATTCGTGGGCCAGCGAGGTCCAGACCTTCTGCCCGTTGATCCGCCAGCTGCCGCTGGCGCGGTCCAGCGCGGCGCGGGTCTTGACGTTGGCCAGATCGGAGCCTGCGCCCGGCTCGGAATAGCCCTGGCACCAGAACTCCGTGCCGGCGACTATGCCCGGCAGCAGGCGGCGCTTCTGCTCCTCACTGCCGAAGGCGGCGATGGTCGGCCCGGCCAGGCCCTCGCCGATATGGCCCATGCGCCCGGGACCGCCGGCGCGGGCGTACTCCTCGTGAAAGATCACCTGCTGGTTGATCGACAGGCCACGGCCGCCATGCTCCGGCGCCCAGCCAACGCAGGTCCAACGACCGCCTGCCAGCTTGCGCTCCCAGGCCTTACGCTGCTCGGCGAAGCTGTGCTCGTCGCCCGGGCCGCCGCGAAAGCGCAACGCCTCGAACTCGCCGCCCAGGTTGGCCGCCAGCCAGGCGGCGACCTCGGCGCGGAATGCCTCGTCCGCGGCGGTGAATCCTAGCTTCATGGCTGCTCTCCGGCTGGTGGGGCGTCCAGCAGCGCGGCGGCGATGCGCTCGCGCTGCCAGGACGGCGCGCCGAGGAAGGCCTCGCCGGCCCGGGCGCGCTTGAAATAGAGGTGCGGGTCGTACTCCCAGGTGAAGCCGACGCCGCCGTGCAACTGGATGGACTCGCCCGCGCAGTGGAAGAAGGCCTCGCCGCACTCGGCCTTGGCCAGCGCCGCGGCCAGCGGCAGCTCGGCCGCCACCGCCGCGTCGCCCGCCGGGTCGAAGAGCTCCTGGGCCACGCAGGCGGCGTAGTAAGCCGCCGAGCGCGCGCACTCGACCTGCAGCATCATGTCCGCGGCGCGGTGCTTGAGCGCCTGGAAGCTGGCGATGGCGCGGCCGAATTGCTGGCGTTCCTGCATATAGGCCACGCTCAGGTCGAGCACCTGCTGGGCGCCGCCGGTCTGCTCGGCGGCCAAGCCGATACAGGCCAGTTGCAGGGTGCGTTCGAGTTGCGGCCAGGCGCCACCGAGCTCGCCCAGCAGGCAGTCGGCGTCGAGATACAGGTTATGCAGGTCGATGCGTGCCTGGCGGCGGGTCTGGTCCATGGTCGCCAGCGCCTGGCGCTGGATACCGGCGCTGTCGCTGGCGACCGCGAACAGACTGATGCCCGCCGCGCCAGTCGAACCGGGGGTTCGCGCGGCGATGATCAGCAGGTCGGCGCTGTGCCCGTCGAGCACATAGTTCAACGTGCCGTTGAGCACGAAGCCCTGGCCTTCGGCGACCGCCGTGGCCTGCACGGTCTCGGCGCCCCAGCAATTGGCGCCGGCGAAGGCCAGGGTGGCGGTGACGCTGCCCGCGGCGATGCGCGGCAGCCAGGTGTTTTTTTGCTGCTCGCTGCCGGCCAGCAGCAACGCCGGGGTGGCCAGGCAGGCGGTGGCGAAGAACGGCGAACAGAGCAGCCGGCGGCCCATCTGCTCCAACAGGATCGCCAGCTCGACGTAGCCCAGACCGAGGCCGCCGTACGCCTCGGGGATATGAATGGCCGGCCAGTACAGCTCGCCACACAGGCGCTGCCACAGCTCGGCGTCATAACCGCGCGCACTGACCATCGCCGCCCGCACCGCGGCGGAGTCGGAGACCTGCGCGAGAAAACCCTCGGCAGACTCGCGGATCATTTCCTGCTCGTCGCTGAATGCAAATTCCATAGGCGCGCCTTCTGCTCGTCTGGCGGGGCGTATACGCCCCTTTGCCGACGAGTCTGGCGGCTTCGCCAAGCGGCGGAATCGTTACCGCTGCCTAGTCCGAATGGCCGATGCCCGGGCCGGTCAGGCGATTGCCGCGCCGCCGCCCGCCGACACCCCGCCGCCTAGGTCGCCTAAGCCGCGAAGCGCCGTGCTGATGGCCACGGCGATGGACCTATAGTCGCCATCGACACACAGTGAACGGATAAGGAACGCTAACGGGATGGCCTCGCAGGACCAGCCGGGGCCGGTCACCGATGAGGCAGTATTGGCCTCTGTGCAGCGCAAACTGAGGTCCGCGCGGGTCAAGCCGGCGGTGCCGGTGGTGCTGACGCAGAAGACCTACCCCGATGTCTCCCGCAAGCGGATCGTGCACCGTTTCAAGCGGTTGGACTCGTCGCTGTTCAAGCGGTGAAGGCCGGTAAGGCCTTGAGGTAATTCGCTGGGAGGGATAACGCTACATAAGCCTATCTGCGATGTGGTAGGCAGGAAGCGGCCGATTCTGTTGAAAAAGTCGCTTTGCCCTAGCGGCCCCAAGAGTGACCGATGAAAAACCCTTTTCTGTGCGTCCCTACGTGAAATCTGAGCCCACAAACCTCTGCCGAATTTTAAGATTTCAATCTCAGGCGCCAACTTTTACGTCGTGGTAACCAAGGCCGGCTTTTTCAACAGAATCGGCCACAAGCGGTCGCTCGCTCCCGGACGTTATCGCCCTGTAGCTGGCGGCGACAGCCCAACTGAGGGGAAGAAACGCTAGGGTCTGTTGCCGTTTCA
Source organism: Pseudomonas sp. SJZ079 (assembly GCF_007993865.1). GTDB lineage: Bacteria > Pseudomonadota > Gammaproteobacteria > Pseudomonadales > Pseudomonadaceae > Aquipseudomonas. The sequence goes on from NZ_VIUH01000006.1 coordinate 110,160, forward strand.
TTCGCGGCCGCGCCGTAGCCTGTTTTTGCGCGAGGCAAGGCACGAGGAGCGCGGTTTGGTTGTTCCAAATGAGCGACGAGAAACGCCGCATCGCGCAAAAACAGGCCCGGCCCTTCGGGTTGCGCGGGACATGGCCCCCGCTGTTGTTGCAGGACTTGGCAAGGGAATGACCATTACCTGCGTCCTGCGCCTAATCGGGGGCCATTTCTCGCGGCAACGCGGCTCGCAATGAAACGGCAACAGACCCTAGCCAATGGTCATCTTGTCGAGTGCTGACGGACCCACCAATATGGCCATGCGCCACCACATTTGGCACAGCCCTCGTTTCCTCCTCTTCAAGGATGACTAAATGAAGCTCCACAAATTGCGTATTAACGGATTCAAACGTATTCATGCCGCCGAAGCCCAATTCGGAGAGGCAACATTTCTAATTGGTGCGAATAATGCTGGAAAAAGCCCTGTTCTATGGGCGATAGGATGGCTTCTTGCAGACAAAGAAAGAATTGATCCCGAATTTTACTACCCAGAGGCTCCCCCGGTGTCAGGATAGTTGCCGCCTGATCGGATTCATCACATGGCCGGATCAAGGCCAATAGCTGTTACCCAGGCTTTGACGATTCGAGCGTATTGCCTAGTGGCTCCACTCCCTCTTGCGCCCCCCCTCATATACCCCCCCGCTCACAAAGCATTCATTTCAGCAATATCACGCACCACCTGATCTGCAGAGCGGTCGAACATCGCCTGCTCCTGCGCATCCAGAGACAACTCGATCACCCGCGCAACCCCCTCCTCTGCCAGCACACACGGGACACCCATGGCAATATCTGTCCGCCCGTACTCGCCCTCGAGAATCGCGACCGCCGGCAAAATGCGGTTTCGCCCATTGGCGATAGCGTCCACCATCTGTGCAATTGCCACGCCCGGCGCATCGCAGGCGCTCCCCAGCTTCTTCAAACCGAGAATCTCGCCGCCACCCTGACGTGTGCGCTCCACAATCCGCTCTATCTGCTGACTGGACAGGAAGTGAGACAGCGGCACCGAACCGACCGCACAGTATCGCATCAGCGGCACCATGCTATCGCCATGCCCCCCCAGCACCAGCGCCGTGATATCCCGAACAGAAAACCCTGTCTCCTCAGCAATGAAACACTTCATGCGCGCTGTATCCAGCACCCCCGCCTGCCCGAACACCCTGCCGCGTCCCAGCCCACTGAGACACCAAGCCCGATAGGTCAGCACGTCAACCGGGTTCGACACCACCAACACCGTCGCCGCCGGAGCATGACGATTAATATCCAGCATGATGCTATCGAGAATTGGCAGATTGATACTCAATACATCCTGGCGCGACTGACCTGGCTTGCGGGGCACCCCCGCCGTAATCACCACTAGGTCAGAATCCTGCAGCATTTCGGCATTGGACCCACCGTAAACCCGGGTATCAGAACCTGACTCAACTGCCGCCTGCCAGACGTCCAGCGCCTTGCCCTGTGCCAACTCACCCTGCACATCAATCAACATCAACTCACGACAGAACTCTTCCCGGGCGATGATCTGAGCCGCCGCCTCACCCACCATACCGGCACCCACAATTGATAGCTTGTTCACCTCACACCTCCTCGCGGCGCGCGCCACCAGCACCACGCCCACCTATATAGAGAAGTATTACCCGCTAATGCAAAAAGGCCACCCGAAGGTGGCCTGTAGTTATTCTCTGCCTGTGCTTGAGCGACTTCGTTTGACTCCCGATGCCTTTGATACTGGCGGTTTCTGTCTTCGCCCTCTGCTCATTTTCGTCTTCGTTCAGGACGGCGCCCTGGGCTTCGATAGCCTCCGCGAAGCCTTAGCCCATGGTCTTCTTCTGGCCGGTTTCTGCCTGTCTCGACCGGCCGCTCTGGATCGGCAGCGGCCTGTCAGGACCGGCAACTACCGGCCAAAAGGACAGTCGGCAGGCTGTCTAATTATGAAGTGCTACCGGCGGTAAGGTGTCGCTCTTATAGGCATTAATGTCATTGGTTCGTCCGCGCAACACTGCCATGTCTCGCTTGGGTGGCACGCCAAACAAACGGCTGTATTCTCGGCTGAACTGGGAGGGGCTTTCGTAGCCGACCTTGAAGGCCGCGCTCGATACATCCAGGTGCTCGTTCAACATCAAGCGTCTTGCCTCGTTCAACCGCAGCCACTTCTGGTACTGCAGCGGGCTCATCGCGGTGAGTTGGCGGAAGTGGTGATGAAAGGTCGGTGCGCTCATCTGCACCCGTGCGGCGAGCTCCTCGACGCGCAGCGGCGAGGCGTAGTGCAGCTTCAGCCAGTCAATGGCCTTGGCAATTCGATAACCCTGACCATCGACAGCAGTGATCTGGCGCAGTCTGGCCGCCTGGTCACTCAGCAGCAGCCGGTAGTGAATTTCTCGCTGGATCAATGGCGCGAGCACAGGGATGGCTTCGGGTTCATCCAGCAGCGCCAACAGACGCCCGAACGAGGCTAACAAAGTCGGGGTCGCCGAACCGATTCCCACGCTCGTCCCAACGGCTTTATCACGACTTGGCGGTAGGCCGCCCTGGGCAATCAACTCAGCCAGCATGCGCAGGTCGAGCTTCAAGGTCAGCCCCAGACAGGGCTGCTCCGGGCTCGCCACCATCACCTCCGAGTTGGCGGGCAGATCCAGCGAGGTGATCAGAAATCGCGAGGTGTCATATAGATACCCCTCACCGCCTACCCACAGGCGCTTCTCGCCCCGGGCGACGAGGATGATGCTCGGCTCGACCATGCAGACGACCGGGGCCGATGGATGTTCACGGCGAAAGAAGCCGAGGCCGGCGATAGGCGTTGCGTAATCACCCGGTTGGGTGATCCGGGCGCCAATGATCTGCGCAAGCGCCTCTTGGGGCGATGTGCTCTGAGCCAGGGTGTCGTTGTTGATGGTCATGTCTGCCTATACCTCGTGAACGAACTCTAACTCGCCAGCCCGCGCCCTTCCCACCGAGAAAATGAAAGCTCATCGGATTAGGCAAGTAATCCAGCGAAATGCGCTACAGGACATACAAGCAGCGCCGGAGAATGTGTCCCTATCGGGCAACAACTCAACGGCAAGGAATATCACATGAAAAACATGCTGCTGGCCTTAGGGCTGCTCATCAGCTCTTTCTCATCAATGGGAGCCGACAGGTCTAATGGGGCGGACAACTTCTACCAGAGTGACAAGGTGACCGTGCAAAAGGTCTCCTTTAACAATCAATACGGGATGAAGGTGGCAGCCAACCTGTTCACCCCGAAGGGCCTCGACGCCAAAGCCAAGCATGCCGCCATCATCGTCGGCCACCCGATGGGCGCGGTGAAGGAGCAGAGCGCAAACCTCTACGCGACCAAAATGGCTGAGCAAGGCTTCGTCACGCTGTCGCTGGATCTGTCCTTCTGGGGGGAAAGTGCGGGCACCCCGCGTAACGCCGTATCCCCTGACATCTACGCCGAAGACTTCAGCGCCGCCGTGGATTTTCTCGGTACCCAGCCGTTGGTCGATCGTCAGCGCATCGGCGCCATTGGCATCTGCGGCAGCGGCAGTTTCGTCATCAGCGCCGCCAAGATCGATCCACGCTTGAAGGCTATTGCAACCGTCAGCATGTATGACATGGGGGCGGCCAACCGCAACGGTTTGCAGCATGCCGTGACCCTGGAGCAACGCCGGCAGATCATCCGCGAGGCGGCCGAGCAGCGCTATGCAGAATTCCAGGGTGGTGCAACCCAGCTCACCGGCGGCACACCGCTGAAGCTGACCGGTAACCCAATAGGTGATGAGTTCTACGACTTCTATCGCACCCCGCGAGGCGAAGTCACACCTGCCGGCGCTACACCACAAACAACCACCATGCCGACGCTGACCAGCAACGTGAAGTTCATGAACTTCTACCCCTTCAATGACATCGAGACCATCTCGCCACGCCCGCTGCTGTTCATCACCGGCGCTGAAGCACATTCGCGCGAATTCAGTGAGGACGCCTTCCAGCGCGCAGCCGAGCCCAAGGAACTGGTGATCATTCCGGGAGCCGGCCATGTGGATCTGTACGACCGGGTCAACCTGATCCCGTTCGCCAAACTCACCGCGTTCTTCCAGAGCAATCTGCAGTAATTGATCGGTGCCTGAGATAGGCAGCGTTGCTCTCGCGGTACCGATCCTGGTGCCGCGTTTCAGCATCTGTACCCCGCCTTGAGTCAGCTTTTCAGCAAGGCTTCGGCTAATGACAGAGACCCCGCGCCTGCCAATTGCAACGGCGGTGCGCATCTAAAAACCCAGGCCCTTCTATCCATGACCGATCAAGTTGTCTCCCCGCAAAGTCGCCAGCCATCCTGGGGCGCGGTTCTCGCCATGTCGCTCGCCGCATTTGCGCTGGTGGCTTCGGAGTTCATGCCCGTCAGCCTGCTGACGCCCATTGCAACCGACCTGCACATCAGCGAGGGGCAGGCCGGCCAGAGTATTTCCGTCTCGGGGCTGTTCGCTTTGTTGACCTGTCTGGTCATCGCCGCGGTGGCGGCACGGGTCGAGCGAAAACTGCTGCTCCTGTGCCTGACGGTGCTGATGATCGTTTCCGCAACGGTGGTGGCCTTCGCGCCGAACTACAGCCTGTTCATGGTTGGCCGCGCGCTGATTGGCGTCGCCATTGGCGGCTTCTGGTCACTGTCGGCGGCTACCGCCATGCGCCTGGTGGCGGATGACCAAGTGCCGCGCGCGTTGGCAGTGGTCAATGGCGGTAATGCCCTGGCCACAGTGATTGCGGCGCCCCTGGGCAGCTTCCTCGGTGCGCTGATCGGCTGGCGGGGTTCGGCTTTTTGTATTGTGCCGGTCGCCGCGATTGCCGCCGTATGGCTGCTGTTCAGCTTCCCCAAGATGAAGACCGAGCGTCGCGCCGCAAGCGGCAATCTATTCAGCTTGATGAAGAGCCTGCCGGTGGCGCTGGGCATGGTGGCGGTTGGTGTGTTTTTCATGGGTCAGTTCATGCTGTTCACCTATTTGCGACCGTTTTTGGAAACAGTCAGCCAGGTCAGCGCCTCCATGCTGTCACTCATGCTGTTCGTGCTGGGGGCGGCTGGCCTGGCGGGCACTTTCCTGATTGAAGGCTTCCTGAACAAAGGCCTGTATCGGACCTTGATCACCATCCCGATGCTGATGGCCGTCATTGCCCTTGCGCTCGTTGCGTTGGGTGGCTCGGCGATGACTGCAGCCGTCTTGCTGGGTTTCTGGGGCTTGGTTGCAACGGCAGCGCCGGTCGGCTGGTGGTTATGGCTGGCGAGAACCCTGCCAAATGATACGGAAGCGGGCGGCGCGCTGATGGTAGCGGTGGTTCAGCTGGCGATTGCTTCAGGCGCTACCTTTGGCGGGTTGGCCTTCGACCTGAGTGGGTATCGAGCGACCTTCGAATTGAGCGCGGCTGTGCTGGTGATTGCGGCCGCATTCGCCTACCTGGCTGGCCGAGCATCATCAAGGAAACCTGTGGCTACTGCCGCTGCCCCAGCCTGCGGGGTACTGGATTAACTAAGCCCGCCTAGCTACTACCAGTTGGTCGAAAGCTGCGCTATGCCAAATGACGCCAACGGGTCGATTTAGGCCAGTCGCCAGAGCTATGAAGTCGCGCGCCGCAACCGACAGCACTGCGCAAAAAACCGGGAACGCCAGCCAAGTAGCCTTGAGTGAAGCCCCATAGAAAAACCGGGCCTGCTGGCCCGGTTTGCTTACTCGCTACGCCGGCTTAGCTGCCATAGACCTTCTGCGCCGGCACCGCCTGGGCGATCAGCTGCTGCACCGCCTCGCCGACCTCGGTAGCCAGCCAGCGTCCGCCCTTGTCCAGTTCCGGGCCCTTGCGCCAGCCGTCGGCGATCGACAGCTTACCGCCCTCGACCTCGAACAGCCGCCCGCTGACCGTCTGCGACGCCTCCGAGCCGAGCCAGACCAGCAGCGGCGCGACGTTTTCCGGGGCAAAGTAATCGAAGCCCTGCTCCGGCTTCTGCATCACCGCGGCGAACACCTGCTCGGTCATGCCGGTGCGCGCGGCCGGGGCCAGGGCGTTGGCGGTGATGCCATAGCGCGCCAGTTCGGCGGCCTGGACCAGGGTCAACGCAGCGATGCCGCCCTTGGCCGCGGCGTAGTTGGACTGGCCGATGGAGCCTTGCAGGCCGGCGCCTGAGCTGGTGTTGATGATGCGCGCCTTGACCGTCTGCCCGCCCTTGGCCTGCTCGCGCCAGTATTTGACCGCGTGGCTGGCCAGGCAGAAGTGGCCCTTGAGGTGCACCGCCATCACCGCGTCCCAGTCGGCCTCGGTGAGACTGGCGAACATGCGGTCGCGGCAGATGCCGGCGTTGTTCACCAGCACGTGCAGGTCGCCGAAATCGTCGATGGCCTGGCGCACGATTTCACCGGCAGCCGCGTAATCGGTGATATTGCCGCTGTTGGCGCGGGCCTCGCCGCCCGCGCCGCGAATCTCGGCCACCACCGCCTCGGCGGCGGCAGCATTGATGTCGTTGACCAGCACCTTGGCGCCTGCGGCGGCGAAGGCCAGCGCATAGGCCTTGCCCAGGCCGCCACCGGCGCCGGTGATGATGACTACGCGGTCTTTGCAAATAGGCATTTTGTTCTCCAAGAATTCCAGGACTACATCGGTCTACGGGGTGGGCCTTGCCCCACTATGTACAAACCGCTGCAAGGCTCTGTTAAGGATGTTCGCCAGGTGTTTTCAAAGCGTCGCGAGCGAAGAGGAGGCAAGGTGGGACGACGACTGAAAAGCGGAGTTTACGAGGCGTAAATGAGCATTTTCAGTCGTCGTCCCAACGCAGCATCGTCGAGCGCAGCAGCTTTGAATCACCTGTTCACAATCGTTCGATGATGGTGACATTGGCTTGGCCGCCCCCCTCGCACATGGTCTGCAGGCCGTAGCGGCCGCCGCTGCGTTCCAGTTCATGCAGCAGGCTGCACATCAGCCGGGTGCCGGTGGCGCCGAGCGGATGGCCGAGGGCGATGGCGCCGCCGTTGACGTTGGTTTGCGCGTGGGGGTAGCCGGTTTCCTTGAGCCAGGCCATGGCCACCGAGGCGAAGGCCTCGTTGATCTCCACCCGGTCGATGTCGTCCAGGCGCATGCCGGCGCGTTTGAGTGCGTACTCGGTGGCCGGGATCGGTGCGGTGAGCATCCAGATCGGGTCTTCGGCGCGCACGCTGATGTGCTGGATGCGCGCGCGCGGGGTCAGGTCGTAGCGTTTGAGCGCCGCCGCGGAGACGATCAGCATCGCGCTGGCGGCGTCGCAGGTCTGGCTGGACACCGCGGCGGTGACCCGGTCGCAGCCGAACAAGAAGTCCAGTTCGGCCATCTTCGCCAGCGTGGTCTGGCGCGGTGTCTCGTCCTGCTCGACCCCGGCCAGCGGCACGATTTCGCGGGCGAAGCGGCCTTCGCCGATGGCGCGCAGGGCGCGCTCATGGGATTCCAGGGCATAGGCTTCGAGCGCTTCGCGCGACAGCCCCCACTTCTCGGCGATCATCTGCGCCGCCTTGAACTGGGTCGGTGGTTGCTTGCCGTAACGCCGCACCCAGCCCTCGGAGCCGGAGAAGGGATCGCTGAAACCCAGCGGCTCGGCGGCGGTCATGGCCGAGGAGATGGGAATCTGGGTCATGGTCTGCACACCGCCGGCGATCACCACGTCCTGGGTGCCACTCATCACCGCCTGGGCGGCGAAATGCACGGCCTGCTGCGAGGAGCCGCACTGGCGGTCGATGGTGGTGCCGGGCACCGCCTGCGACAGGCCCGCAGCCAGCCAACTGGTGCGGGCGATATCGCCGGCCAGCGGGCCGATGGTGTCGACGCAGCCGAAGATCACGTCGTCGTACTCGTGGTCGGGAATGCCGTTGCGCTCGACCAGCGCGCGCAGCACATGGGCGCCCAGGTCGGCGGCGTGGATCTGGCTCAAGCCGCCCTTGCGCCGCCCGGTGGGGCTGCGCAGGGCATCGACTATATAGGCCTCGGGCATGGGGTACCTCGGTTGCAAATGGACTCAAAAAAGCCTGTCCCGCTGCGCTTGGCGGAGTGGGTCAGGTTGTCGGGGCTAAAAGGTCTGCCCGGCACCCGGGCTCAGCGCGCCGGCAAACAGCGCCTCACGCACCCGCGCCTTGTGCCAGCCGCGGTCGCCCCAGACCTTGTCCAGGGCCCAGGCGCGCTTCATGAACAGCTGCAGGTCGACCTCCCAGGTGTAGCCCATGGCGCCATGCACCTGGATAGCATGCTTGGCCGCCAGCAAGGCGGCCTCGGCGCAGGCCAGCTTGGCGTGGGAGACCTGTACCGCCGCCCCCGGTTGATCCTCGCTGACCGCGTAGGCGGCGCGGTACAGCGGGCCCTTGGCGAATTCGATGTGCACCGCGACATTGGCCATCAGGTGCTTGACCGCCTGGAAGGAGCCGACCGGTTTGCCGAACTGCTTGCGCTCGAAGCTGTAGTCCACCGCCAGATCGACCATGCGCTTGGCCAGGCCGAGCAACTGCGCCGCCGTGGCCAGGGCGCCACGATTGCCGGTGGCGGCCCACAGCGCCCGGCCCTGCTCGCCGGCGGCCACGCAGGTGGCGGCGCTCGGCGTCCAGTCGAGGCGAAACAACTGGCGGCTGGGGTCGACCGACTGGTTACGGCTCAACTGCACCGCCGCACGCGGCACTGCATGTACTTCATCGCCATGGGGCAACAGCAGCAGGTCGGCAACGTGCGCGTCGCTCACCAAGGGGTTACCCGGTTGGCCCACCGCCAGGCGTGCGCGACCCTCGGCCACGCGGGTCAGCCACTGTTCCTTGAAGGCTTGCTGCGCATCGTCCAGCGCGGCGAGCAGCGGCACGCCGACCAGCATGCATTCCACCAGCGGTTCCGCCAGGCCGGCATAGCCGCATTCCTGGGCCAGCAGGACGAAGTCCAGCTCGCGCAGGCCCAGGCCGCCGTAGGCTTCCGGCACGCTGAGGGCGGTCAGGCCCAGTTCGGCGAGCTGCGCCCAGAGCTCGTCGCTGCGCCCGCTTGCGGTCTGCCAGAGTTCGCGAATGCGCTCGGGGGTGACCTCGTTGGTCAGGAAGCTCCTGACGTTGGCCTGGAACAGCAGTTGATCATTAGTAAAACTGAAGTTCATGGGCGACTCCTCAGGCGCGCGGCATGCCGAGCATGCGTTCGGCGATGATGTTGCGCTGGATTTCGTTGGTACCGGCGTAGATCGGCCCGGCCTGGGCGAACAGGAAGCCGTCCAGCCAGTGGCCGACTTCGCCGGCGTCCGGCGCCTCGGGCAGCAGCTCGCCGCGCAGGCCGAGGATGCTCATGGCGGTCTCGTGCATGCGCTGGTCCAGTTCCGACCAGAAGATCTTGTTGGTCGAGGATTCCGGGCCAATCTTGCCGCCCTTGCCCAGACTCGAGGCGGTCATATAGGTGGCCAGGGTGTAGGCCTCGGCATCCAGGTAGGCGCGCATCACCGCCTCGCCGATGGCCGGGTCCTGGTCGGCCTGCTCGCGGTTGGCCAGGTACAGCTCGACCAGGCGTCGCGCGGTTTCCTGGAAACGCGCCGGCGAGCGCAGCATCAGGCCGCGTTCAAAGCCGGCGGTGGACATCGCCACATGCCAGCCACGGCCCTCGCCGCCGAGCACGTTGGCCGCAGGCACCTCGACGTCGTCGAAGAAGATCTCGGCGAAGCCCGGCAGGCCGTTGAGCTGGGCGATCGGCCGCACGCTGATGCCCGGGCTGTTCAGCGGCAGGAGGATGAAGGTCAGGCCGTGGTGACGGCTGGACTGCGGGTCGGTGCGGAAGATGCCGAACAGCCAGTCGGCCCACACCGCGCGGGTCGACCAGGTCTTCTGGCCGTTGAGCACGTATTTATCGCCGACCCGCTCGGCGCGGGCTCTGATCGCCGCCATGTCGGAGCCGGCACCCGGCTCGGACCAGCCCTGGGCCCAGATGTCTTCACCGGTGGCCATGCGCGGCAGGAAACGCGCCTTCTGCTCCTCGGTGCCGAACTCCATCAGAGTCGGGCCGAGCAGGAAGATGCCATTCTGATTGACCCGCGCCGGGGCGCCGGCGCGGTAATACTCTTCCTCGAAGATCAGCCACTCGATCAGGTCGCAACCGCGCCCGCCGAGTTCGCTCGGCCAGGTCACCATGCCCCAGCGCCCCTGATTGAGGGTGGCCTCCCAGGCACGGTGCTGAGCGAAGCCCGCCTCGGTATCGAAGGATTGCAGCGGCTCGCGCGGCACGTTGGCGGCCAGCCAGGCGCGCACCTCGGCGCGGAAGGCCTGCTGGCTCTCGGTATAGCTAAGGTCCATAGCGTTCTGTCCTGTCAGCCGTTGAACTGGGCGCTGCGTTTTTCCACGAAGGAATCGCGCGCCTCCTGGGAATCCAGCGAGCGGTAGGCCTCGAGGGTGAAGCCCTGCTCCCAGCGGTATTTGTCTTCCAGGTTGCCGTCCTCGATGCCGCTCAGCGCCTCCTTGGCCAGGGCGATCATCGCCGGGCTCTTGGCGGCTATCTGCCGGGCGATGCACAGCGCCGCCTCGCGCAGTTGCTCGCGCGGCACCACCCGCTCCACCGCGCCCAGGCGATAGGCCTCGGCGGCGTCGATCATCTCGCCGGTGAAGTACATGTGACGCACCTTCTGCACCGGGAACAGGCGCTGCAGGTGCGCGCCGCCGCCCATGGCGCCACGGTCCACCTCGGGCACGCCGAAGGTGGCGCACTCGGAAGCGACCAGGATGTCGGCCGCGCCGCAGATGCCTATGCCGCCGCCGAGGACGAAGCCGTGCACCGCGACTATCACCGGCTTGGGATTGCGGTGGATGGCCTTGAAGCTGTCGTAGTTGCCCTTGTTCACCGCGACGATCAGGTTGCCGTCGGCGGCCAGTTCCTTGATATCCACGCCGGCGCAGAAGCCACGCCCCTCGGCGCGGATCAGGATCACCCGCACGCTGGCGTCGCGGCCGAGGTCCTCGATCTGGCGGGCGATGGCCGCCCAGCCCTGGCAGTCGAAGGCGTTGACCGGCGGGCGGTCGAACACCAGCTCGGCGATGCCGTTGTCGATGCTGACGCTAAAGGGATTGCTCATAGGGGGTCCTTTCAGGAAATTCTGTTCAGGAGGCTCGGCGGCACAGCTCGGCCAGGCGCGCTTCGGCTTCCCGGACGATCTGGCCAATCAATTCTGCGCAGCTGGGCAGGCTGTCGATGCTCGCGGCGACCTGCCCGGCGGGCAGCACGCCCAGTTGCGGCTGGCCTTCGACCATGGCCTTCTGGATCACCATGGGCGCGTTGGCCGCCATCAGCGTCTGCGCCGCACTCAGCTCGCCGGCACCGCGCAGCTTCAGCGCGCTGCCGAGTAACTGGGCCAGGCTGGCGCCGCTGTACCGGCGGTAAGCCAGGGCACTCTGCAGCGCCAGCAGCAGGCGTTTGAGACCGCCCGAGCGTTCCAGCTGGTCGAGCAATTCGTTGCGGATCATCCGCTGCGGCATGCCATCGATGGCGCGGCTGATGATGATCGCCGCCGGGTCGCGCACCGCCAGGTAGCGCGCCAGGGTCGCTGGCGGCACCGGGCTGTCGCTGCTCATCAGAAAACGCGTGCCCATGGCGATGCCGGCGGCGCCGTAGGCCAGGGCCGCGACCAGGCCGCGCCCGTCCTTGAAACCACCGGCCGCCACCACCGGCACCTGCACCGCGTCCACCACCTGGGCCAGCAGCAGGGCAGTCGGCACCGAGCCGGTATGCCCGCCACCCTCGCCGCCCTGGATGGTCACCGCATCGGCGCCCATCTCCACGGCCTTGACCGCGTGCTTGAGGGCGCCGACCGTAGGGATGCAGACCACTCCGGCGTCCTTCAGGCGGCCGATCATCTGCTTGCCCGGCGAGCGGCTGTAGCTGACCGCCTTGACCTTGTGGCGCAGCACCAACTCGACGATGTCGCCGGCGTTAGCCTGGTACATATGGAAATTCACCCCGAACGGCGCGTCGCTGAGCGCCTGGGTCTCGAGGATCGCCGCCTCCATCCGCTGCGGCTCGATGGTGGCGCCGGCGAGGAAGCCGAAACCGCCGGCATTGCCGGTGGCCGCCACCAGTTTCGGCTCGGCGACCCAGCCCATGGCGGTCTGGATGATCGGGTAGCGGCAGCCGAGCAGCTCGGTCAGACGGGTATTCAGGGCCATCGCCATCAGGCCTCCGCCGGTTTGCGCTGGGAGCTGGCCATGGCCTTGGCGTCGTAGCCGCCGAGACGGTCGCCGGAGACCAGTTCGTTGTGCGCGTGGGCGAAGTGGTGCAGACCGAACACCATGTCCATGGTGGCGCGCTTGCCCATCAGGTCCTCGGCGTTGTTCACCGCCTGCTTGCTCAGTTGCAGGCCGAGGCGCGGCATCTGCGCGATGCGCCGGGCCATGTCCAGGGTCACGTCCTCCAGCACATCGCGCGGCACCACCTTGTTGAGCATGCCCATCTGCTGGGCCCGCGCGGCCGGCATGCGCTCGCCGAGAAAGAGCAACTCCTTGGCGATGCGCGGGTTGAGTTCGTGCACGTGGGCGAAGTATTCAACCCCGGGAATGCCCATGCGCACCACCGGGTCGGCGTAGTAGGAATCGTCCGAGGCGACGATCAGGTCGCAGACCCAGGCCAGCATCAGGCCGCCGGCGATGCAGGCGCCCTGGACCATGGCGATGGTCGGCTTGGGCATCTCGCGCCAGCGCCGGCACATGCCGAGGTAGACCTCCTGCTCGCGGGCATAGAGGAACTCACCGCCGGGCTTGCCCACGTGGTCGTACCAGAGGCTGGCGCGCTCGAAGCTCTGGTTGACGTCACGCCCCGGTGTGCCGATGTCGTGGCCGGCGGAAAAATGCTTACCGGCGCCGCGCAGCACTATGACCTTGACCGCGTCGTCATCGCAGGCGCGGCGGAAGGCGGCGTCCAGCGCATAGGTCATCTGCGAGTTCTGCGCGTTGTGGTACTCGGGGCGGTTCATGGTGACCAGGGCCACCGCATCGCGCACCTCGTAGAGCACCACCTGGCTGTCGTCTTGCGGGTTCAGTTCGCTCATCTTCTGTTTCTCCGGCAGGCGGGACTGCGTGTGGCCGTCAGCGCGGGCTGCGCTCGCCCGGCGGGTTGTCTTTCAATTGACTGGCGCGCAGGTTGTGCGGGTCGAGTTGCTGGATCAGCAGCAACTGCTCGACGCTGGGCGCGGCGGTGGTGGGGATCGCCTCCGGCACATGCAGAGCGAAGCCGGTGTTGTCCTGCACCTCATCCACAGTCACGCCCGGGTGCAGCGAGCGGATGCGCAGCTGCCGGTCGGGGCCCTGGAAGTCCAGCACGCACAGGTCGGTGACGATCAGGCGGATATCGATCTCGTCCAGCGACCAGCCACGCGCCAGACGCGCCGGGTTGTAGCCGACCGAGGCGACCATATCCACCTCGCCCTCGACGAATACCCGGCGGTTGTGGCTGGGCACGAAGAATGAGTTGGCGTGGCTGATGGAGTTGCCGGGAAAGCCGCGCACCCCGAGCATCTGCGCCTTGGGCTTGGCGTAGGCGCCGATGCAGCTGATGTTGGCCTGGCCGAAGCGGTCGATCTGGGTCGGGCCGACCAGGGCATGGCGCTTGCCGCCCCAGACGTTGTCGAAGATCCGCGAGAAGCCCATCCAGCTGTCGAGCTTGGGCTGGTAGCCGTTGCGCGCGCCGAGCGGTACCGGCTCGGCGACCATATAGGCCTCGGAGTCGGTCATCAGCAGCGCGGGGTTGCTGCTGAGCATGCTCAGCGAGGCGGCCAGACGCGGAATCACGCCGATGCCGCTGGCCAGCACCTCACCGTCGTCGCGCCAGCATTCGGCGGCGGCGCAGATCAGCAGTTCGGCCAGGCTGTAAGTCGTGGTACTAGGGGTCATCTTGAGCCTCGATTAGAAAACCGGCAGGGGGAGCTGGTGAATCGCGGCCAGGCCGCCGACCCGTTCCAGGTACTGCTCATGGCTGCAGTGCACGAACTGCTCGGCATAGGCCTGCCAGCCGTCCGCCTGCTGGGCCGAGGCGTTGTAAGCCTTGAAGTGGGCGACATCGAAGCCATACAAGGGCGCGCAGGAACTCGGGTGGGCACCGCCCGGCACGTGCACCACGGCGCTGGTCTGATTGCGCTCCCAGAACACCTGGCGCGCCTGTTCCGGGTGGGCGTGGAAATAGCCGCTGTCGACCAGTTCGTCGCAACTGACGTAGGCGCGCTCGGCGGCGCGCACGAACAGGTCGTCCATGTAGTGGTCCGGGCCCTGGATCTGGCAGACGCCGCGCGGGTCGGCGCGGTCGACGTGGACCAGCGCCGCATCCAGCTTGAGCGCCGGCATGGCCAGCCAGTCCTTGCCGTCGGCATAGGGCGAAGCGATCAGCTTCAGCTGCGGGTTGTGGGTCAGCACGTCGGTACCCAGGCCCACCGCGGTGGGGATGAACGGCACGCCCATGGCGGCGGCGCGCAGACCGAGCAGGAGCATGCCCTCGTCGATCTCCATCACCTCGATGGCGCCGTCCTGGCGGGCCTTGCGGAAGTACGGCTCGAGCGGGATGAAATCCAGCGAGACGAAGGCGAACACCAGCTTCTTGATCTTGCCGGCGGCGCACAGCATGCCGACGTCGGCGCCGCCGTAGGCGACCACTGTCAGGTCTTTCAGCTCGGAGCGGAGGATCTCGCGCACCAGCGCCATCGGCTTGCGCCGCGGGCCCCAGCCGCCGATGCCGATGCACATGCCGTCGCGCAACTGGCCGACGATCTCGGCCGTGGTCATACGTTTATCCATGCTGTGCGTCCTCATTGGCGGCCCACGCTGAAGTCATGACCCCAGTGGCTGACCACAGTGCTCTCGAACGGCGTGTGCTGGTCCCAGTCGACCACCAGGCCGTCGTAGCCGTACTCCAGGTCGAAGCCGGACGGGGTCTGCATGTAGAAGGAGACCATCTGGTCGTTGGTGTGCTGGCCAAGGGTGGCGGACAGCTTGACGCCGGCGGCCTGCATGCGGTCGAGGGCGCGGCCGACCTCATCGAGGCCATTGACCTCGACCATCATGTGCACGCAACCGTGTGGCATCGGGCACTCGAAGATCGCCAGGGAGTGGTGGCGGCCGTTGTTGCAGTGCATAAAGTGAATGCGCTTCTCCGGCTCGGCCGGATCGGCGCTAAAGCGCACCTTCATCAAATCGGACAAACCGAAGCCCAGCACCCGCTCGTAGAAGTCGCGGCAGCGCTCGAAGCTCGGCGCCGGCAGCACCACATGGCCCATGCCCAGGTCGCTGGTGACGAAGCCCTTGACCCCGACCGGCGAGACGAAGCGGGCGAAGTCCTGGCGCGGGCCCCAGAACAGTTCGTGACGGTTACCGTCCGGGTCCTTGAAACAGGCCAGCTCCTGCACCTTGCGCACCTCGGCCTGCACCGCGCTGCCGCGCTGCACCGGCACGTCGGCCTGCGCCAGCTCGACCAGTGCCTGTTCGAAGGCGGCCTTGCCGGCCAGCTCCCAACCGCAGGCGCCATAGCCATCCTGGGTGCTCTTCTCCACCAGGATGCGGTAGGGGCGCTCGTCCATCTTCAGGTACAGCAACTCATCCGCCTGCGGGCCGGCGGCGGCCATCATGCCCAGCACCTGCGTGGCGTAGTCGCGCCAGCGCTTCAAGTCGCTGGACAACACGGTGACGTAACCCAGACCACGGATATCCATGGGCGCTCTCCTCGTTGCACTAAGACTCGACCCACCCGCGGCGCAATGCCGGGGGAGGCCCTATGGAGAGCGATTTAATAGCCTTGGGGCGCGAGCAACATCGTCCGTTGGGACTAGCGGAAAAGTGTGGCGTCGAGAAGCCCGGCCAGGCATGCACCTGCTGCAACCAAGCTGAATAAGCCAGGCTTATTGCTCACCCGGCACAAGGTGCGTGCGGCGAAGAACTACTGGCCGGAAGACAATAGGGGTTCAGACCCGGCAGGACTCGCCGCGCTTCTCGCAGGAGGCCATGGGCGAACGCAGCTGGGGGAATAGAGGAGTGTCACCGGAAGTCATTACCCAAAACGAAAAGCCCCTGAAACTCTAATAATTTCAGGGGCTTAAACGTTCGATATGGCGGGAAGATAGGGATTTGAACCCTTCTTTTTCGGTGTCGATCCGTCGCTAACCGTTGCAATACGGGGCTTCCGCCCTCCCCTCCGTGTCGATTTGTTGCTATTCAGCACAGTGTTTTCGACACTTTATCGACACTCAGCCTGCACGCAGCTCGTTGATCAACTCAGGGTGGCGACCCAGTATCTTGAACAGTTGCACCAAAGGCTGAGGGGCTTCCGTGCTGCCTCGTTCGTAACGAGAAAACGCATTAGGTCCACCGCCGAACAGCTCGGCCGCCTCGCGCTGGCTCAAGTGCAATTGCTTGCGCACACTGCGAATCAGCTCTTGATTTCCGGCCTGGGCGTTAACCTGTTGACGGAACTCGTTCATGGCACGCATAACGCGCTCGCTTTCAGCAGGCCCAGTCAGGGACTCACCACACGCATCGCACCAGTCAGCCGTTACGGCGGTAATTTGGGTGGTTTGGCCCTTGTAGGTGAAGGGCATATCGCGGGTGTCGTGGACCAGTTCCGCCCCGCTGCATACTGGACATTTCATGGTCACTTCTCCTTAAAGGAAACGATCAGCAGATCGGCCACCAGCGTGAACTTCAGATACACCTGCCCGAACTCGGTTTCGGGTCGGTAAACGTCCTGCCAGTTAGTATGATCCGCATAGGTTGTCATGCTCTTGAAAAAGTCGCGGCTGGTCAGGGCATCGATCACGGCCAGCATATCGGCCACCTCCATACCCAGCTCAGCGCCCCCTTCAAGGGCCACGCGGGTGAAGCGATAACGCTGCTCGGCTACGGCCTGCTTCACCAGCTCCAGCTTGTAATGGGGTTTGCGTTTTTCCATACAGCACAAAATAACCTTTTAGGTTAATTTATTCAAGGCGGATTCACATGGAAAATGACGTACGCACGCAACTGCGCGACCAGCTTCTCTCAGGGGCTGCAACCAGCCCCACGGTGCCGGTTGATCGTCAATATTTTGCAAGCCTTCGCCGCCGAGTACAGCAGGCCAAACCCGCCGTAAGGCCTACCCCATCGGGCTAAAACTGCTCGCCGCTGAGCAATAGCGCTGCTTCATACGATCACTATGATCTTTACGGTCATTATCGTAGCGGGCTCGCCATGTTCTGCATTCTTCGTGATAGTGCTGCTTAGCGGCCTTGCGACACTCTCTGTAGTCGATTGAGCCTTTACGGTGGTTGGCGCACACGCTGCTACTGTCGATGTAGTTATTAACGGCCACCCACTCTGCTAAGTAGTTCGAGCCACCATTCCAGCTCTTGATCCACTTCGAAGTTCGCTCACGTTGCACTCGGCGTGGTTGTGGTTGCTCACGCTGGCGAGTTTCGGCTTGTTGGTAACTGGGCGGACTGTAGGTGTTTTCAGGCTGTTTGGGCCTGTAATTGTTATCGTTAAACCTGTTCTGCGCACGCTGGGTCGCGATGGTTTCCATCCGTTCAAACCACTCAATCTCAGCTTTGCTAATTGGCGGCTGAGCAACCTGCTGTACAGGTTCAAGTGACAGGGATGGTAATCGGATTGGCGCAGCAGGTTCGCTGTACGCCTGGGTTGGCTGCTCGCTGAATAGCGGTTGACCGCCAACGCGGATGGCCTGCTTAAGCTGGTTAACATCGATCACGATTGGCTGAGCAAATAGCGCGATCAGCCCCCATGTGATCGCAGCACCAACGCCGAGGGTGATCACAGTACGCCAAGGGGATTGCCTCTTGCTGCGAAGATAGTCTGGCGCGTCGTCCCAGTCAGTTTTCATAATCGCATCCCTGCTCTCCCTTTAAGGTCAGAAAATAAATCCGACCCCTTTTAACTCTAGAACATGTCCGATTGAGCAATGCACCTCGGAGAAGCGGGAACGATATTTTAATTTTCCGACGCGCTGTCAGGCTAGCCACTTACCACCAGCTAAGCGATATTGCTACCCCGAAGCCCATTAAAATTCACGCGGTTCCCATATAACTGTATCCACTGATATCAAAGCCTACAGGCTATAAGTGGAATCATCAATTCTTAAGTCTAACTACCGGCAACGCCCTATCCGCACCCCCTCCAACATATCTGGAAAACATGACCTCCTCCCCAACTGCCGGCAAAGCTCCGTAGACGCAATTTCTATGATAGAAAACATCTCCGCTTAGCGTTTTAATAAAACCAAAAGCACTAAATTGAAAATCACGCACAACCCCCCGAAACCTAGGCGATGACGTATAGCAAAGCTCGCTACACCTCGAGACCAACTGATCTCCCGTAGGACGATCCTGCGGATTTTTCTTCAAGCATGAAATTGCCAGCCCCATCAACTCACTCGCCAATGGAGAAAATTGAGGATTTGAACTTAGAAATACAGGAATAGCCGGCGGCTGCGCAGCAATAATCTGAGGAACTGCCTTCAAGCCCTGACCAAATGGATAGTTACCGGATAGCAAGTGGTACATCATGGCACCTATCGACCAGATATCAGCAGGCGCACCAACCTCCTTAGGCGTTTCAATCGCTTCAGGAGCCATATATGGAAGTGCTCCAACTGCAGTCTGAGAACTTGTCATGCTGGCATCACCCCCCTCCACTGCTTCTAGCAACTCTTCACCGGCCATCTTTGCGATACCAAAATCCGTGACTTTTAGCTCACTCAATGAATAATCACCAACAACCATGATATTTGTTGGTTTTAGATCACGATGAATAACACCAGCATGATGTGCCGCTGCCACCCCTTTAGCCAAATGATGAAAAACCTTAGCCGCCAAATATGGATCAAGAAAATCCGCACTTACTAGTAACGCGGCCTTCAAATCCTTCCCTTCAATCAATTCCTCAATTAAGTACCGCCGCTCGCCTTCTCTTACATAATCCAGCGTTTTAGCGACATTAGGATGGTTAACCTTCGCCGCCACGACTGCACTTCGACGAAAGCGCTTTGTAGCAGAGTGATTCTTAGGTGTTTTCAGCGCAACGAGCCGCTCAGTTATACGGTCTAGTGCAACATACACGTACTGCATGCCACCCTCATCCAAATAACTCCGAATCTCATAGCGACTGCCAATTACATCACCACACGTCAACGGGCCAGTCACAGAACAATCTCCGGATGAGAAAGATCGAAAGTAATATATCTTCTAAGATTTGTTTTCTCAGGCGCCCCAAGAGCTACAACGCACGCACCGGGAAGCTTTTCACCAACGACAGCTCGGCGATTATTCACAAAAACATCGCCACTCTGACGCTGAATCAAAAAACTGAAGCCATCATAACTAATCCCGACCTCCCCCATCGACGGGAGACGGAGATTTACAGTTCGATTGTTTGAGTCCAGATAAGAGGCCTTTCCATTGAATACAACAAGCGCCTTATGACGGTCAAAGAGCAAGTGCTTAGCTAATACATCGCGCACATTTTTCATTAATGGCCTCTTCCCTGGGTCCATATCAAGGCAAGAGTTCAACACATCAGCAACCTCACCAGCCAGTGCAAAAGGGAGCTTAGCGAAGTAATTCTCAGCTAAAGCAATTGGAGGCTGACACAATAACTCCCCGGGCAAGTCACGCAAGCCGATGTACAAGGCGGAACTACCAAACGCAAAAACATCAACCGCAGCAGTGAATTTCGCATCGTGCTGATAAAGCTCTGGAGCAGCGAATCCTCGAGTACCAATAAAACCCACTGTCGCTGCACTAATCCCCTCATCGCGAGCAAGACCAAAATCAAATATCTTGATCAACCCCTCTGGGTCCATCTTCATATTATTCGGCTTTATATCTCGATGAATCACATCCAAAGCATGGATATCAGAAATCCCTGAAGCAATCTGCCAGACCATCTTCAGATATTCTGCAGCAGAACCAGGAACTAGCGCATCATCAAAAAGATCTTTACCATCGATAAACTCTTGAACAATAGCGAGATCATCAACTTCTATAGCGAGATCATCAACTTTTATTTTCAGAATATCGTACACCTGAACTACATGCTTGGAGCGCATCTTCAGTAAAGCACTAATTTCGTCGAGAACCCGACGCCTATTTGCACTTCCCGGCATAATTTTTATCGCCACATCCCGTTCTAAAACAGTGTCCTTACAAGGCAATACTCTTGCCATGCCACCGACATAAGATTTTCCATAAAACTCATAGCGATCAGCAATTAACATCAGTGTAAGCCTTTCATTTGTTTTTGTTCGGGAATTCCATAAACAATTGCGGAGCATCTTTTTCAGGTGCTTCATCCAATGCTTTGTTCTTTTGGGATACCGACGACTTAGCCTTAACAATCCTTTTCACACGACGATCTTTAGAGGAGTCATCCGCTCCAGCAGCCTGAGCAGCCTCATCCAACTCAATCTTGCTGGGAACACGTTGCACTTTCAAAACTTCTTGCCTTAGACCACGAGCCGAGACATCAATCTTCACGTCAAAGAGCATTTGGAGTTCACCAAACGCATCCCAAACATCTAACCTTGGATAACCCGGAAAACTCTCTAGCTCGGAATCAGACGTAAAGGAAATCATCGCCACCGTAGCATTGTCATGTCCACCACACCACTTAGCCAACTCAATGAGTCGCTTGGCGCATGATCCAGCGTCAGGAGAGTTGACAACAATTCTTCCTAACCAACCGGGAGATGGTGCTAGATAATGAACTCCATCCGTAGTTAAAACCACAGCATCGACCTGCTCACCATTGAAATCATCAATATGAGGCTCTAAGTCGTCACCACCCATACCGATAAATTGAAGCAACTTCGACTGATCGGCACTAGCATCAGCGCTTTTGCCAAGCTGACCAGCAATAGTGTCATCCACAGATACCTGCACTAGATCCTTACCAGCCAAACGATAGACTCGACTATCACCTACGCTTAGCCAGTGGACTGGCCGCCCCTGATGGATCAACACCGCCACCAACGTGGCTCCTCCCTCGCCCCGAAATTTGGAGTAAACAGCATTATTTGCAGCGTGAACGGCACGACGCATCCACTCGTCAGTGTGGTCAGATGCACTCTGGGCATATTGGTTTAGAGCTACCAGAAAAGTACCTAGCGACAAGGCCGCACATTCAGCACCATTTCGCATTCCACCCATGCCATCAACCACGGCGGCAACTACAAACTCTTCTCCATGGCTGTCCCAGCCTCGAGCAATTGCCACACGATCTTGGTTTTCGCTCCGAACGTTACCAATTTCACTCGCAACAGCGGCTGCAAGGGACAAGATGCGGCGAACGCCCGTCGGTGCAGTTCTTCGCGACAACCACGCTGTTAACCGGCTTTCAAGTGGCGTGTTCAAGTAATTCATATTGGCCTGTTCTACATGCTTGCTTTCACATCGCATAGCCTAGCGAGCTTACTAGATTTAAGCTCACTACCATTGCAACCGAATTAGTCTGATACACCTAGATCATACACAAGTCAGGGAGCTTGAAAGCGGCACATCCCAAAATTCAAGCAGCAGGCAACGAACAAGAAAAGCAGAGAGAATGGAAGCAGACCACACTAGAATTCGAATGCAGCCAACTACAAGATACGAGAAATCCGTAGACCCACCCAGAGACTAAGACGGGAACCAGACCACGCTGGAAAGGTAGCTCGATACATCAGGCATAACCCTTACAGAATATGCGTGATTTACCAAGCAGGCCACGCCCTCCCTCTGCC
The DNA here is from genome assembly GCF_007993865.1 of Pseudomonas sp. SJZ079. GTDB lineage: Bacteria > Pseudomonadota > Gammaproteobacteria > Pseudomonadales > Pseudomonadaceae > Aquipseudomonas. The sequence continues at coordinate 131,909 of NZ_VIUH01000006.1, forward strand.
CCCAAAAAATGGATACCTGCGAAGAGAACGATACGTACAAAGGATACGTACAACCAGAAAAGAAAAAGCCCCGTAACTCATTGAATTACAGGGCTTTTCTATATATGGCGGGAAGATAGGGATTTGAACCCTAGGTGCTATCGCTAACACAACGGATTTCGAATCCGTCCCGTTCGGCCACTCCGGCATCTTCCCGTGGCGGCGCGCATGATAGCAGCTGAAGCGCGTTTGGCGAACCCCAGTTTGAAAACTTTTCACATGCTTTCAGATGCTTGCGGCCGAGGCGGGGCTACAGCAGGCGTACCGCCCCTACTCCACCGTCCAGCCCAGATACGCAAAGAGGCACCGAAGTGCCTCTTTGCGTTGCGTTAGCCGTCTCGGTGCACGTTAGACGGTCAAGCGGGTCAGCGCCTCGCGGTATTTGTCGGAGGTCTTCTGCGCGACCTCAGCCGGCACTGCCGGGGCCGGCGCTTGCTTGTTCCAGCCGGTGGATTCCAGCCAGTCGCGCACGAACTGCTTGTCGAAGCTTGGCGGGTTTTTTCCTTCGACATAGCTGTCGGCCGGCCAGAAGCGGCTGGAGTCGGGGGTCAGCACTTCGTCCATCAGGGTCAGGGTGCCGTCTTGGTCCAGGCCGAACTCGAACTTGGTGTCGGCGATAATGATGCCGCGCGTCGCCGCATAGGCGACTGCCGCGCTATACAGGGCGATGGCCGTGTCACGCACCTTGGCAGCCAGCTCCGCACCGATAATCGACTCGCACTGGGCGAAGGAAATGTTCTCGTCGTGGTCGCCAACGGCGGCCTTGGTCGACGGCGTGAAGATCGGCTGCGGCAGCTTGGAGGCCTCTTGCAGGCCGGCGGGCAGCTGAATGCCGCAGACGGTGCCGCTCTTCTGGTATTCCTTCCAGCCGGAGCCGGCGATGTAACCGCGCACGATGGCCTCGATCGCTACTGGCTTGAGGCGCTTGGCAACCACCGCACGGCCTTCTACCAGCGGCAGCTCGGCGGCTGACACTACGTCTTCAACGGTGTCGCCGGTGAAGTGGTTGGGCACCACGCCGGCGAGCTTGTCGAACCAGAAGTTGGAGATGGCGGTGAGTATCTTGCCTTTGTCTGGAATCGGCTCTGCGAGGATCACGTCGAACGCCGAGAGGCGGTCGGTGGCGACCATCAGCATGCGCTTGTCATCGATTTCATAGAGGTCGCGGACTTTTCCCGAATAGATCTTCTTCAGGCTCAGGGTCGCAGGAGTGGTCATGTCGGGAATTCCGCCTTTAGCAAACAAAACAGGCGAAACCCGCTGGGTTTCGCCTATTGGTTTCTTTCCGAGTTGCGCCTGCAACCCAATTATCTTTAGCCGAGGTTTTCCTGGATCAGGTCCAGAATCCGGCGCGCGACATCAGACGGCGCGACGGTGTTGAGGTCTTTTTCCACGGTGACCTGGACGCTGTCACCCACCGGCGTCAGGCGCACCTGATAGCGCTCGGCGCGGGCCTCGATTTCTTCCTTATCGCGCTCACCGCCGAACAGCTTGCCGAGGAAACCCGGTTCTTCGTCCTTCTTGATCGCACCTTCGGCCAGGTTGATGTAGTACACGCCGAGGCTGCGATTGAGGTCGTCGATGCGCACATCGGCCATCTCCAGCGAGCGACCCACACCGGACCAGGCCCGATCGAAATCGGCGCCCAGGTTCAATACCGGGTTGCCGTTGCCGTCCTCAGACAGGCTGACGCGACGTGGCGCGTCGAAATCGCGGGCAGCCAGCAACGACACGGAACCACCCTGCTCGGCGCTGCGCGCCAGGTTCACCAGCATCTCATCGAGCAACGCGGCTTCCAGCTTCGGATTGCCGCTACGGCTGGCAAAGGCCACATCGGCGCTGCTGCCGGCTGGGCGCTCGGCACTGACCACGAAGACCTCACTGGTATTGCGTTGCACGCCCGGCTCGATGCGCACCCGCACGCGGGTCTCGGCATCCGCCGCCACACCCGACTCGGGCTTGCTCAAACGACGCGCCATGGCGCTGGAGAGTTCATCGAAACGCTGCCAGGCGGTGCTGAATTCACCGGTCTGCGGGCGCTCGTCGACCACCCGAAAACCGTTGTCTTCGAAGAACTGTCGAACCACCGGCCAGACTTCCGCAGGCACCCGTTGGGCCACCAGCCAGCGCGACTCGCCGCTCTTCTGCAGGCTGAACTCGCTGGCATCGGCGCGCGCTGGCAGCGCTTGCGGACGCGGAACTTCGTATTCACCCGTTACCGTGCTGCTGGCCACCTGCTGCGGCACCGGCAACAGGGGATCGAGGCGCTTGGCTTCGACATTCGCCGGCAGCTGCATGGGGGCAGTTTGCCGCGCGGCGAGGTAGTCGCCACCACGATCACGGAAATAGCCATCCTCACCCCACAACCAGCCGCAACCGCTGGTACTAGTGATGATCAGAGCAAGTGCAGAGAGTCCGGCCAGTCGCTTCATGCGCAGTAATTCCTCAATTAAACCAATACACCGGACTGGCGCAGGGCCTGACGCAGCGGTTCATGACAACGCGGGCTGAGCCAGGTCAGTGGCAGGCGAATACCATCCGGCATCATGCCCATCTCATGCAGGGCCCACTTCACCGGAATAGGGTTGGACTCCATGAACAGCGCTTTGTGCAACGGCATCAAACGGTCGTTGATGGCGCGGGCAATCGCGGCATCACCACGCATGGCGGCGGCGCACAGGTCGCTCATCGCACGCGGGGCGACGTTAGCGGTCACCGAAATATTGCCTTTGCCGCCCATCAGCATCAGTTCGACGGCGGTGGCGTCGTCGCCCGAATACACCAGGAAATCCTTGCTCACCCGGTCCAGTACTTCCTGACCGCGCTGCAGGTCGCCGGTGGCTTCCTTGATACCGATGATGTTGGCTATTTTCGACAGCCGCTCGACGGTCTCCGGCAGCATGTCGCAGACGGTGCGGCCCGGTACGTTGTAGAGAATCTGTGGAATCGCCACCGCTTCGGCGATGTGGCGGAAATGCAGATACAGGCCTTCCTGAGTCGGCTTGTTGTAATAAGGGGTCACCAGCAAGCAGGCATCGGCGCCCACCTCTTTGGCGGCGCGGGTCAGTTCGACCGATTCGCGGGTGGAGTTGCCGCCCGTACCGGCGATCACCGGGATGCGCCCAGCGACCTGGTCGACCACGCGACGGATCGCCTCGATATGCTCCGACACGTCCAACGTAGCCGACTCACCCGTGGTGCCGACCGCGACGATGGCGTTGGTGCCCTCCTGCAGGTGGAAATCCACCAGTTTGCTCAAGCTGTCCCAATCGAGATCACCTTGCGCATCCATGGGCGTGACCAGTGCCACCATACTGCCCGCAATCATGCAACCGCTCCTGCCGGAAAAAGAGAGCGGTAATGGTACTGGCGCCACCAGCCTTGCACAAGCGAAGGACATGACCACTGGACAACCCGGCTTTGCGGGCAAACGCCACAGATTGCATGGATCCGCCAGCCGCGAGCATTCCCCTGAGCAGCGCTTTTCGCTACCCTTCGTCTTTGCTCGGTACTCTGTTCGAGCCGAACGCTCATCGTTTTAGGAAGGCTGCATGTCCACCCCCCAAGTTCGCGAACAATTCCTCATCATCAGTGCACTCGGCCCCAACGCCATGGAGCTGACTAACGTCCTGTGCCGCGCCAGCCATGAAAACCGCTGCGCAGTACTCAGCACCCGCCTGAGCCGGCACGGTGAATTCAGCGCGTTGGTGTTGCAGGTTTCCGGCAGCTGGGACGCGCTGGCACGCCTCGAGTCGAGCCTGCCTCTGCTGGCCAAGAAGCACTCGTTCTCCACCAACGTGATTCGCAGCGGCGCCTCGGAAAACCGCCCTCAGGCGTTGCCTTATGTGGCCTACGTCAGCTCGGTGTATCGCCCCGACATCCTCAATGAGTTGTGCCAGTTCTTTATCGACCACCATGTCGAGCTGGAAAATCTCACCTGCGATACCTACCAGGCCCCGCAGACCGGCGGCACCATGCTCAACGTCACCCTGACGGTGACCTTGCCGGCCGGCACTCAGATCAGCTGGTTGCGCGATCAGTTTCTCGACTTCGCCGACGCCTTGAACCTGGATGCGCTGATCGAACCCTGGCGCCCGCAGAATCCATAAGGAGCGTTTTATGGCCGTAACACTCGACACCCCTATTGCCGATTTCCAGGCTCAGGCCACCAGCGGCCAGGCCGTGCAACTGTCGGCCCTGCAAGGCCAGCAAGTGGTGATCTACTTCTACCCAAAAGACAGCACGCCGGGCTGCACCACCGAAGGCCAGGGCTTTCGCGATCAATACCCAGCCTTCCAGGCGGCCAATACCCAGGTATTTGGCGTGTCCAGGGACGGCCTGAAATCCCACGAGAACTTCAAGAGCAAGCATGCCTTTCCCTTCGAACTGATCTCGGACAAAGACGAGACGCTCTGCCAACTGTTCGACGTGATCAAGCTGAAGAAGCTCTATGGCAAGGAATACCTGGGCGTCGATCGCAGCACCTTCCTGATCGACAAGCACGGCGTGCTGCGTCAGGAATGGCGTGGCGTGAAGGTACCCGGCCACGTCGATGCAGTACTGACCGCGGCGCAGGCACTGAACAAAGCTTAAGCCCTCGTCAGAAGCAGAACGGCCGCTCTATGCGGCCGTTCTCGTTTAAACGCTTCGCTCGAGGGGCTCAGTGCGCGGCCAGGCGTCCAGCAGCGCCTTGAACAAGGTAGCCAACGGAATGGCGAAGAACACTCCCCAGAAGCCCCACAGGCCGCCGAACAACAGCACGGCGCAGATGATTGCCACCGGATGCAGGTTCACCGCCTCGGAGAACAGCAGCGGAACCAGCACGTTACCGTCGAGCGCCTGAATCACCCCGTACACCACCAGCAGGTAGATGAACTGATCGCTCCAGCCCCACTGGAACAACGCAATCAGCACCACCGGCACGGTGACCACCACAGCGCCGATATAGGGCACCACGACCGACAGCCCCACCAGTAGCGCCAATAACGCCGCATAGTTGAGCCCCAGCGCCGCGAATGCGATGTAGCTGACCACCCCACAGATGATGATTTCGATCACCTTGCCACGGATGTAATTGGCGATCTGCAGGTTCATTTCCTGCGCCACATGACTGAGCAAGGCCCGCTCAGTCGGCAAGTAACTGCGAAACCAGCGACCGATCAGCTCACGATCCTTAAGAAAAAAGAACACCAGGATCGGCACCAGCACCAGGTAAATCATGATGCTGGCCAGCAACGGCAGGCTGGACAACGAGAAGGTCAACGCCCATTGACCGAACTGACCGATCTCGCCACGCGCCAGCTCAATCGCCTGCAACACCTGTTCCTTGCTGACCAAGTGCGGGTAGCGCTCCGGCAGCAACAGCAGCAACGACTGCCACTCGCCCAGCATGCGTGGCAGCTCGTTGAACAGGTTGCTCAACTGACGCCACAGCAAAGGCATCAGCACCAGCAGGCACAACGCCAGGGCACTTACGAACAGGGCGAATACCAGCGATACCGCAGCTATCTGCGGTAAACGCAGACGCTCGAGGGCATTCACCAGGCCTTGCATCAAAAACGCCAGCACCAACCCGGTCAGCACCGGCGCCAACATCCCCCCCAGGGTCAGCACGGCCGCAAAACTGAGGATCAGCAACACCGTCAAAACCACGGCCTGCTCATCGGAAAAATAGCGGTGTAGCCAGTTGCGTAACACGCGAAGCATCGACATTCCCTAGATCAAAACAGCCCAATCACATACAGCGTCAGGCTTTACGCAACCAGTAGCGGTAGGTGCCATTGTCTACCTCCTCGCGCAACAAGGTGTGTCCGGCGAGGTTCGCAAAGGCACGAAAGTCGCGCTGCGAACCCGCATCGGTCGCAATCACTTTCAGCACCGCACCACTGGCCAGGCGATTCAACTCCAACTTGGCCTTGAGCAGCGGCAGCGGACAATTCAAGCCACTGGCATCCAGCTCTGCATCGCAGGCCTGCACCTGTTCCTGTACATCGTTCATTCAATCTCTCCCAAACCTGGCGCTAGGATACCTCAAGCCAGCGTAACCCTGGCCATACGCGCGCTTGCCCAGCTACAGTACGGCTCTGTTCACCAAGAGCCTCGTGCATGAATCTTCTGCGCCCTACCCTGTTGACGCTCGCCTGCCTGCTCGCCCTGCCCGGTACGGCTAGCGAGCTGCCGTCACTCGGCGATGCCAGCTCCGCCATCGTCTCGCCGCAACAAGAGCATCAACTGGGTCGCGCCTGGCTGAGCCTGCTGCGCGGCCAGGTTAGCCAGCTATCCGACCCGCAGCTCAAGGATTTCGTCGAGAGTAGCGTTTACCGCCTGGGCGAAACCAGTCAGGTACAAGACCGGCGCCTGGAGTTCGTCCTGCTCGACAGTCCACAGATCAACGCCTTCGCCGCACCCGGGGGAATTATCGGGGTCAACGGCGGGCTGTTCCTCTACGCCCAGACCGAAGCCGAATACGCCTCGGTAATGGCGCACGAGCTCGCTCACCTTTCGCAACGTCATTTCGCCCGCGGCGTGGAAGCCCAGCAGCGCATGCAGCTGCCGGTCATGGCGGCAATGCTCGCCGGAATAGTGGCAGCGGCAGCGGGTGCCGGTGACGTCGGGATTGCCGCCATCGCCTCGACTCAAGCGGCGGCGATTCAGGAGCAGCGACGCTTCTCCCGGCAGAACGAGCAGGAAGCTGACCGCATCGGCCTGGTCAACCTGGAAAAGGCCGGTTACGACCCACGCGCCATGCCGAGCATGTTCGAGCGCCTGATGCGCCAGTATCGCTATGACCGCAAGCCACCGGAATTCCTCCTGACCCACCCGGTATCCGAGTCGCGGATCGCCGACACGCGCAACCGCGCCGAGCAATTCAACAGCGGCGGCACAGAAGACAGCGTGCGCTATCAACTCATGCGCGCCCGCGTGCAACTGATCTATGAAGACACTCCCGGTCTAGCCGGCAAACGCTTTCGCGCCATGCTCGAGGAAAATCCAAAACTGGAAGCCGCGCGCTACGGCCTGGCATTGGCGCAAATCAAGAGTGGCCAACTCAAGCAAGCCCGCGAAAGTTTGCAGCCCTTGCTGCAAAACAGCCCCAACGATATTGCTTACAACCTGGCCCAGGTCGAACTGGACATCGCCGCCCGCCAACTTGCGGATGCCCAGAGCCGGGTCGAACGTCTGCAGCGGCTGTACCCGAGCAACTACCCGCTGCATCAAGCCGGTATCGACCTGCTGATGAAACAGGGCCGCAGCCAGGACGCCGAGCGCGCCCTCGACGCACTGCTGAAGGATCGCCCGAAAGATCCGGACATCTGGTATCAAGTCGCCGAAGTGCGCGGCCTCACCGGTAACACCATCGGCCTGCACCAGGCACGTGCGGAATTCTTCGCCCTGGTCGGTGACTTCGATCAGGCCATCGAACAGCTCGACTTCGCCAAGCGCCGAGCAACCAACAACTTCCAACTGGCCTCGCGCATCGATGCACGACAGCGCGAATTGATCGAAGAGCAACGCAGCATCGAACAAATGCTGCGGTAAACACTCAGAAAAAAGCCCGGAACAGCCCGGGCTTCTCAATTCAAATAGCGTTGCGTTTAGGCATTCCCAGCCAGCTTCAACCGCGCAGCCTGAGTGAAGTCGAGCATGCGCTTGAGCGGCTTGATCGCCTTGGGAATCAACGCAGGGTCGACAAAAATCTCGTTGCTGCCCTCACGCAGGCAATTCAGCGTGCGTTCCAGGGTATTCATCGCCATCCAGGGGCAGTGTGCACAGCTGCGGCAGGCCGCACCGTTACCGGCGGTTGGCGCCGCGATAAACGTCTTGTCCGGACACAATTGCTGCATTTTGTAGAAAATGCCGCGATCAGTGGCAACGATAAAGGTCTTGTTCGGCAGCGTCTGCGCCGCCTTGATCAACTGACTGGTCGACCCCACCGCGTCGGCCAAATCGATGACCGCCGTCGGCGACTCCGGGTGCACCAGCACAGCCGCCTCCGGATACAGCGCCTTCATGTCTTCCAGTTGCTTGGCCTTGAACTCTTCGTGAACGATGCACGCACCGTCCCACAGCAACATGTCGGCGCCGGTCTGGTTCTGGATGTAACGGCCCAGGTGCTGATCCGGCGCCCAGATGATGCTTTCGCCGTTGTCCATCAGGTGTTCGATGATTTCCACCGCGCAGCTGGACGTTACCACCCAGTCAGCCCGCGCCTTCACCGCCGCCGAGGTATTGGCATACACCACCACGGTACGCTGTGGATGCTGGTCGCAGAACGCGGAGAACTCCTCCACCGGACAACCCAGGTCCAGCGAGCAGGTCGCCTCCAGGGTCGGCATCAGCACCCGCTTTTCCGGATTGAGGATTTTCGCCGTCTCGCCCATGAATTTCACGCCCGCAACCAGCACGGTCTGCGCCGCGTGCTGATTACCGAAGCGGGCCATCTCCAGTGAGTCGGAGACACAACCACCGGTTTCTTCAGCGAGCGCCTGCAGCACAGGGTCACAGTAGTAATGGGCGACCAGTACGGCATTCTGCTTTTTCAGTTCAGCAGCAATCTCAGTGCGGTAAAACGCCTCTTGCTCGGGCGTCAGCGGTTTAGGCTGCTTGGCGTCGAGGTGAGCTTGCACCAGAAGGCGTTCGGAAATCTGCGTCATCTCATCAGGCCCTGTGGAGGTCTATTAGCGCGAAACTTGAGTATACCCGCCTGATTGGCACGAGAGCAGACAAGGCAGAAATACGGGACACTCGAGCTCGATCAAGGTAAAAATTGCAGATACAAAAAAGCCCGAAAATTCCTTTAATCAGAATTTTCAGGCTTTCTCGACCTTCCGCAGAAGGAAATATGGTGGGTCGTGTGGGATTCGAACCTACGACCAATTGGTTAAAAGCCAACTGCTCTACCAACTGAGCTAACGACCCGACGCGAGGCGCATGATACTGATTTAATTCAGAAATTCAACACTTCGCGAAATATTTTTAAGCGTAACGCGTGGGATCGGCCAACCCCGCCGCGGCAAAGCCCTCGGCACGCAGGCGACAGCTGTCACATTTGCCGCAGGCGCGGCCCTGATCATCGGCCTGATAGCAGGACACCGTCAGGGCATAATCCACGCCGTGCTGCATACCCGCCTGGACGATCTCGGCCTTGCTCATGTTCTGCAGCGGTGCCTGAATGCGAAAGCCCTGGCCTTCGACACCGGCTTTCGTCGCCAGATTAGCCATGCGCTGGAACGCCTCGACGAACTCCGGACGGCAATCCGGGTACCCCGAATAATCCACGGCATTAACCCCGATAAAAATGTCGCGTGCACCCAGCACCTCAGCCCAACCCAAAGCCAAGGAGAGAAACACGGTATTGCGCGCCGGCACATAGGTCACCGGAATGCCTTCACTCGGCCCTTCCGGCACCTCGATACTGCTGTCGGTCAGCGCCGAGCCGCCGATGCCATTGAGGTTAAGCCCGATCACCTTGTGCTCGACTACGCCCAAGTGCCTGGCTACGCGCTCGGCCGCTTGCAGCTCTGAACGATGACGTTGCCCATAATCGAAACTCATGCTGTAGCAGGCATAACCCTCGGCTTTAGCCAGGGCGACCACAGTGGCCGAATCGAGACCGCCGGAAAGCAGGATGACCGCTTTTTTCTCACTCATGGGGTGTTCCTCTTCATTACCGGCCCGACAGACTTGTCACAGGCGCACTGAGCAGCTTGAGCAACCAACTCAGTGCCCCGGCTCGTCATTCCAGAGAATCTTGTGCAACTGCATCTGCAAACGCACGGGCAGGTTGTCGGCCACTATCCAGTCGGCCAGCGAGCGTGCATCCAGCTCCTGATGGCTCGGCGAGAACCACACATCGCCGGCGCGCTGATCCAAACGGTACTGGATCAGCTTGGACACCGCCCAGTCATAGTCTTCGCGCGAGCAGATGACAAACTTGACCTGATCATTCGGCGTCAGCAGCTCGATATTTTCATAACGATTGCGCGCCACTTCCGCCGAGCCCGGCGTCTTCAGATCAAGCACTTTACTCACCCGCGGGTCGACCGCCGAGACATCCAGGGCACCGCTGGTTTCCAGTGACACCTCATAGCCGGCATCACACAACCGCTCGAGCAGAGGTATGCAGTTGGGTTGCGCCAACGGCTCACCACCGGTCACACAGATATAGCGCGGCTTGTAGCCGGCGACCTGCTCGACAATGGCATCCAGGGACATGACCTCGCCGCCACTGAAGGCATAGGCGGTGTCGCAATACTGGCAACGCAGGGGGCAGCCGGTCAGGCGAACGAACACGGTCGGCAAGCCGGCAGTGCGCGTCTCGCCCTGCAGCGAGTAGAAAATCTCGGTAATTCGCAGGTTTTTTTGCATATAGCCACGGGCGTGACGGCTAAACAGGCCATCCGCCTCCGTTGCGGGAAAAGGGCGAAGATTCTAACGAAAAAACCCGCGACAGGCGCGGGTTTTCTTGATCGCAGATTCAGCTTTAGGGTAAGCGCTGCAAATCACGCTGCGCCAACTGCGCCGCCGACGACCCCGGATACTGGGCGATGACTTGCTGCAGAATGCCTTTGGCCTTGTCCACATTGCCCAGGCGCATTTCAACATCCGCCAGTTTGAACAATGAGTCGGGCACTTTTGCATGCTGCGGATACACCTGGCTGACCCTGGCAAAAGCCTGGCCCGCACCCTGCAGGTCGCCCTTCGCCAGGTTCACTTCACCCAGCCAGTACTGAGCATTGCCGGCATATTGGCTGTTAGGGTATTTGCGTAGAAACGCCGAAAAAGCCTGGCTGGCCTTGTCGAAATCTTTGACTTTGATCAGATCGAAGGCAGCGTCATAAAACAGCTTCTCCTTCTCCGGATCCGCTGATCCATTGCCGGCAGGCGACTGAGCCTGATCTGCAGTAGGTGCTGGTGAGGCACTGTTCGCGCCCTCACCCGAGGAATTCTGTGTGGCCGCAGCACCTGCTGCACCACTGCTCAAGCGTCGATCAAGATCCTGGTAACGCTCCAGGCCCTGTTGCTTCAATCGCTCAATTTCATTCTGCTGTTCTTCGAGCATACCGCGCAGTTGCGCGATCTCCTGCTGCATCTGCTGCAGCTGATTGAACAGCATGCCCTGCGCCGAGGCAGGGGCCTCAGCCCCTCCCCCGGCGTAGGCGCCGGACGTGTCATAACCAGGTGATGGGTAACTGCTGCCGTAACCGGCATCGTTATCCACCACAGGAACCTCAGCCCAAGCCACAAGTGGCAGGCTGAGCACCAAAACGGTTAAAGCACGACGGCACATACGCATGGCGAATTACTTACGCAGTTCGACGCGACGGTTCTGAGCCCAGGACTGCTCATCGTTACCGGTAGCAATCGCACGCTCTTCACCGTAGGAAACCAGCTCCAGCTGAGCAGGGGAAACACCCTGCAGTACCAGGTAGCGCTGCACGGCCTTTGAGCGACGCTCGCCCAGTGCCATGTTGTATTCACGGGTACCGCGCTCGTCAGCGTGGCCTTCCAGAACGACGCGAGCGCCGTTGCCTTTCAGATCCTTGGCGTGAACGTCGAGGGCGCGCATGGCTTCCGGCTTCAGATCCGAGCTGTCGTATTCGAAGTAGAAGGTGGTGATAGCGCGCAGGGCCGCTTCTTCGCTCAGGCTGCCGTCGACAGCACCGGTGTCGGTACCGTAACCGGCATTCGGGTCGATTGCGCCTTCGCCAGCAGCATCGCCGCCCTTGGAGGAACAACCAACAGCAACGGCGAGAGCCAAGCTCAGAGCAGCAAATTTACCGAATTTCAGCATTTCCATCATGTAACTCCTAATGAACCCCAGTGTGTTAAGCAGTATTTCAAGCAATAGCAAAGGTGTAGCGCCGCATCAGTTCAGGTAGGGGGACCAGGAAGGCTCTCGAACTTCGCCTTGAGCGGTAGGAAGAGGGAGCCTAACGCGACCATTGGTGGACGCTAACATCAAGACTCCCCGACCCTGCTGGCGGGTGGCGTAGATTATCATGGTGCCGTTAGGTGCAACAGTGGGTGACTCATCCAAACTGGTATCAGAAAGAATGCGCAAATTGCCCCGCTGAAGATCCTGTGCCGCTACTTTGAACACGGTATAACCATCCTGGCGGTGAATCATCACCAGGGTCTTTTCATCCGCAGAGAGTTTCGGGTTGGCGTTGTAGTTACCAACGAAGGTCACACGCTCAACCGCACCACTGCCGATGTTGGTTTTGTAGATTTGTGGCTTACCGGAACGGTCCGAGGTGAAGTAGATGGTCTGGCCATCCTTACCCCAGAAGGGTTCGGTATCAATCGAGCCCTGATTGGTCACGCGACGCAGTTGCCGCGAGCCCATGTCCATCACATAGATTTCCGGATTGCCGTCACGCGACAGCACGAAGGCCAGGCGACTGCCGTCCGGCGACCAGGCCGGCGCGCCGTTCAGGCCTTCGAAATTGGTGATCTGCTCACGCCGCCCGGTATCGATGTGCTGCACGAAGATACGCGGACGCTTTTGCTCGAACGACACATAGGCGATGCGCCGGCCATCCGGAGCAAACGACGGCGACAGGATTGGCTCACGCGACTGCAGCAGGGTCACTGCACGAGCGCCGTCGTAATCGGAGCGCTGCAAGGTATAGCGCGTATTGTTCACTGCAAAACGTTCGGCGGTGACATAGAGCATGCGCGTGGAAAACGCGCCTTTGGTCCCGGTGAGCTTCTCGAACGACTGATCGGCAATATGGTGGGCCATGTCGCGCAGCTGATCGACTCCTCCACCGACGCTGCCCGTCATCACCTGCTGCTCGGTGGCCACGTTGAACAACGCGTACTGAACCTGCAAACGGCCGCCGCTGGGAACCAGGCTACCAACCAGGACATACTGGGCGCCAAGGGCCTTCCAATCACGGTAGATGAGTTCGCTGGCCTGGGTCGGCAGACTGATCATGTTCTGCTTCGGGATTGGCTCGAAAACCCCCGAATTGCGCAGATCCTTGCCGATGATATCGGCCATATCCTCCGGTAGCACGCTACCGCCCTGCCAACCAAACGGCACCACGGCAATCGGTGTCGCGCGATCACTACCGCTACTGATCACCAAGGGGTCAGCCGCCTGAACGCTGCCGACCAACATGGCCAGCCCCACCAGGACAATACGCATCAGGGTATTCACTGAGTTCAATTCTCCGGTTTGAATAAAACAGCGCGCTGCCTATATAGGCTATCAAAGGTAGCGCGATCCAATTGTTGCATTTCGGCGATGCGGCCTACGTTGCGCACCGCTTGTACCGCTGAGCTATCGAAAGCTGCGTCACCACTGGAGCGGGTGACGCTGGCATTGGTGATGGTGCCATCGGGCAACATCTGAATCAGTAATGCAACGCTCATCCCGCTACGAGCCGACATAGGTCTTTGCCAGCTTTCGGTGATCAGCTTGATGATCAAGTCATCAAGATTCCCGGCCACCTGATCGCCCTGGGTTTCGGCTAACGCCTGCTGATGCCCGACTTCGTCCGACAGCAGCTCGGCCAATGCAGCGGCCTTCTTATCCTCAACCGCTTTACGACTGGCCACTTCAGCAGCCTTTTTCTTGGCATCCTCCGCGGCTTTTTTCTTCGCAGCTTCGGCAGCGGCCTTTTTCTTGGCCTCTTCGGCCGCCTTCTTCTTGGCGTCTTCCGCAGCCTTTTTCTTGGCATCCTCGGCGGCTTCCTTCTTCGCCTCATCTTCAACCGCCTTCTTCTTGGCGATATCGGCTAGCTTCTTCTGCTCTGCGGCCTTTTTTTCCGCCTCCGACTTCTTAGCGGCATCCGCTTTCTTAGCCGCTTCGGCCTTTCGAACCTCATCGGCTTTCTTTTGTTCCGCAGCCTTGGCCGCCGCCTGCTTCTGCTGCTCGGCTTTTTTCTGTTCCAGTTGCTCGGTTTCGTACTGCGGCGCAGCGGTTTTCTTCGCCTCGCCGGCAATTTTCTGGTTGGTCTGAGTAGTCGCCTGGCTTTGCGACTTCAATTGATACAAGGTCGCCTGCACGACTGGCCTGGCTGGCGGCAAATCCGGGGCAAAGGCAAAACTGACGAACAGCATCGCGAACATCAGGGTATGCAGCGCCACCGCCCACACCACCGGCCAGAACAGGCTTTCCGAAGAAGAGCGCTCACGCTGCTGCATCAGGGTGCCTCGGTAATCAGCCCGACGTTACCCACGTCAGCCTGCTGCAAGCCACTCATGGCCAACATCACCGTACCGTAATCGACCGCTTTGTCTCCGCGCACGAACACTTGCACTTGCTTACCCTGGCGACGACTCTCAGCCAGGATGCCAGTCACCGCACGCGTCATCTCATCCAGGGTCATGGCTTGATCCTGCACGGTATCGACATCGACCTCGGTGCCCATGTTCCAGTAATAGGACTTGTCGGCCTTGATCGAAATGGTCAGCACCTGGGCGTTGTTGTCCTGCGGCAGCACTTCGCTGCTGACTTTCGGCAGGTCGACCTTGACCCCTTGATTGAGCATCGGCGCGGTCACCATAAAGATCACCAGCAGTACCAACATCACATCGATGTAGGGCACCACGTTCATCTCGGCGACGGGCTTGCGTCTGTTGCGAATTCTGGCCATGGCTTGAAAAACCTGTATTGAGAATGCCTAAGGCTTAGTCGTCGCTGGTATGCACTTTACGGTGCAGGATCGCCTGGAACTCATCGGCGAAGGTGTAGTAACGGCCGATCAGCATCTCACCCCGAGAGGAGAAGCGGTTGTAGGCAATCACCGCCGGAATGGCCGCGAACAGACCGATGGCCGTGGCAATCAGCGCCTCGGCGATACCTGGGGCCACAGTGGCCAGGGTTGCTTGCTGAACCTGGGCCAAGCCGCGGAAGGAGTTCATGATCCCCCACACGGTGCCGAACAGACCAATATAGGGGCTGGTGGAGCCGACTGTGGCGAGGAATGGCAGGCTTTGCTCGAGCTTCTCTTCCTCGCGCGAGATGGCCACGCGCATGCCACGGGCCACGCCGTCCATCACCGCATCCGGATCGACACCTTGCTGCTGGCGCAAACGGGAAAATTCCTTGAAACCGGCGCGGAAAATCTGCTCCAGACCAGAGTCTGGATCCGGGTTGCTGCCTGCCTGACGATACAGCTTGGACAGGTCGATGCCGGACCAGAAACGTTCCTCGAAGTTATCCAAGGCGCGCTTGGCGGCGCGCAGCAGCGTGCTGCGCTGGAAGATCATGACCCACGATGTGACCGAAGCGGCCACCAGCGTCAGCATCACCAGTTGCACCACCAGGCTGGCGTTGCTGATCAAACTCCACATCGACATGTGGTCAACGGCGTTGGCTTCCACGCTTACTCTCCTGCCTTAGATGTACCCGTGCCGCCCAGGACGGCAAAGGCCGTACGCAGAGCTTGGGGAATAGCCCGGGGTTTCAAATTGTCGGCGCGCACACAGGCCACCAAAAACTGCCCCTCACAGAGCAGCACGTCATCCACAGCCCGCCTGACCTGTTGACGAAAACGCAGGCTGGCACGGTTTAATTCGATTACTTGCGCACTGACCAGCAACTCATCGTCGAGCCGGGCCGGTGCGTGATAGCGCGCCTCCGCGGAATGCACGACAAACAACAGGCCCTCACCCGCCAGCGTCGACTGGGCAAAGCCCAGGTCGCGCAGGCACTCGGTGCGAGCCCGCTCCATAAATTTGAGGTAGTTGACGTAGTAGACGATGCCGCCGGCATCGGTGTCTTCGTAATAAACCCGACAACGATGAGCGAAAGACTGAACTCCGTTTTGCGCGTGCATACTGTAGTGCTAGCTCCTGAACTTGCCAATTGGCTACGGCAAGTATTTTTTCTTACTCGCCACTGCTGTCGAACAGGTCGACGGTCGGTAGTTCGCCCATACGCTTCGGCACATTCAGGCCGAAATGCAGATAGGCATGTCGTGTCACCACCCGTCCCCGCGGGGTGCGCATGATGAAGCCCTGCTGAATCAGGTAAGGCTCCAACACATCTTCGATGGTATGGCGCTCCTCACTGATCGCCGCGGCCAAGCTATCGACCCCCACCGGGCCGCCGTCGAATTTCTCCATCATGGTCAGCAACAGCCGGCGATCCTGGTGATCGAAACCGCGCTCATCGACATTCAACAGATTCAGCGCCCGATCGGCGATCTCTCGGGTGATGTCACCCTGACCACGCACCTCGGCGAAATCACGCACACGGCGCAACAGACGGTTGGCGATACGCGGTGTCCCCCGCGCACGTCGGGCGATTTCAAATGCCCCCTGCGCTTCGATCGGCAAGCCGAGAATACCTGCCGAACGTGTGACGATGGTTGCCAGATCGTCGACACTGTAGAACTCCAGACGCTGCACGATACCGAAGCGATCACGCAACGGATTGGTCAGCATGCCCGCGCGAGTAGTGGCACCGACCAGGGTGAAAGGTGGCAAATCCAGCTTGATCGAGCGCGCGGCGGGACCCTCGCCGATCATGATGTCGAGCTGGAAATCCTCCATTGCCGGGTACAACACTTCTTCGACAATCGGCGACAGACGATGGATTTCATCGACGAACAGCACATCGCCCGGCTCAAGATTGGTCAGCAGCGCGGCCAAGTCACCCGGCCGCTCCAGTACCGGACCCGAGGTGCTCTTGATCGACACGCCCATTTCCTGGGCAATGATATTGGCCAGGGTGGTCTTACCCAGACCCGGCGGACCGAAGATCAGGGTGTGATCCAAGGCCTCGCTACGGCCTTTAGCGGCCTGAATAAACAACTCCATTTGCTCGCGCACACTCGGCTGGCCGATGTATTCGGCCAGCTTCAACGGCCGAATGGCTCGATCCACCTGCTCATCGCGGTCGCGGGGTGTGGCGGCAATCAGGCGATCTGCTTCTAGCATCTGGAGTTACACCATTCCCTTCAGGGCACGACGAATCATATCTTCACTGCTCAAGCCATCTTCCTTGATACTGGAGACGGCACGACTGGCTTCTTGCGGTTTATAACCTAGAGAAATAAGTGCACTGACTGCATCATCCTCCGCGCTTGAGACTGCACCACCGGCGCGAGGTTCAACAACCAGCGTCGCCATACCCGGCACGGCCTCCCAGGCCTTGAAGCGATCCTTCAGTTCAACCAACAGGCGCTCAGCGGTTTTCTTGCCAACGCCGGGGACCTTCACCAGCACCGAAGCATCCTGCACTTGTACACAACGCACCAGCTCATCGACTTCCAGGCCAGACATTAGCGCTAGCGCCAGCTTCGGACCAACGCCATTGAGACGGATCAGCTCGCGAAACAGTTGACGCTCGCGCTTCTCGAAGAAGCCATAGAGCAAATGGGCATCCTCACGCACCACCAGATGCGTATGCAGGGTCACCGACTCGCCGACTGCCGGCAGACGGTACAGGGTGGTCATCGGTACTTCCAGCTCATAGCCGAGTCCCTGCACATCCACAATCAAATGCGGCGGCTGCTTTTCCGCCAAGGTGCCGCGCAAACGTCCGATCACCACTGTGTTCCTTAAATGACATTACAAACGAAGGCGGCCACTGCGCCGCTTGGCGCCTGCCAGACCATGGGGAATCAGGCTTTGCCGGTGATGGGCATGGCACAGGGCAATGGCCAGGGCATCCGAGGCATCGATCTGCGGTTTCTGCACCAGCTTGAGCAGGTGCATAACCATCATCTGCACCTGCTCCTTATCCGCGCCGCCGGTACCAGCAATAGCCTGCTTGACCTGGGTCGCGGTGTATTCGGCCACATCCAGCCCCGCCTCGATACCCGCCACGATGGCAACGCCCCGCGCCTGACCGAGTTTCAACGCGGAGTCCGGGTTACGCGCCATAAACACCTGCTCGATGCCCATGGTCACCGGCCCGTAGGTTTCGATGACCTCGCGCACGCCACGAAACACGATTTGCAAGCGCTCCGGCATCGACCCGCTACCGGTCCGGATGCAGCCCGAAGCCACATACTCACAGCTGCGCCCGGTGTCGCGCACTACCCCATAACCGGTGATGCGCGAACCGGGGTCGATACCGAGGATCAACGTCATGCCCTACCATCCACCCCAGGCGTCGACCAGAGCCGGCCACCATACTGTTTATTTATCCAGCACGCAGTATAGGGGCAGGCCTTGGTGCCGTCACCCGCCAAACACCCATGAAAAAGCCGGAAGTGCTCAGGCCGCATGCGCCCAGCAACTTCCGGCCTGTTCAACACGGGTTCGATCAGCCAAGCTGCTCCATGATTTCGTCCGGGATCTCGGCATTGTGATAGACACTTTGCACGTCATCCAAGTCCTCCAGCATGTCGATCAGCTTGATGACTTTCTGCGCGACTTCCAGGTCATCGATCGGCGCACTGATAGATGGAATCATCGCAATCTCAGCCTCATCGCCCTTGAACCCTGCGGCGCTCAGCGCTTCGTTTACCGAGATAAAGTCGACGAACGAACTGAACACATCCATCGAACCGTCATCATTGACCACGACATCATCGGCGCCAGCTTCCAGCGCCGCCTCCATCAAGGCATCTTCATCCACGCCCGGAGCGAAGCTGATCTGCCCCTTGCGGTCGAACATGTAGGCAACCGAACCGTCAGTACCGAGATTGCCACCACACTTACTGAACGCATGGCGGACTGCGGCGGCAGTGCGATTGCGGTTATCGGTCATGGCCTCGACGATAATCGCCACGCCGCTTGGCGCATACCCTTCATAGCTGAGCTCTTCAACCTTGTCGCCGTCATCCGAACCCACGCCACGGGCGATGGCGCGATCAATGGTATCGCGCGTCATGTTGGCAGTCAGCGCCTTGTCGACCGCCAGACGCAGACGCGGGTTATCCGCTGGTATTCCACCGCCCTGACCTGCTGCAACTGTCAGTTCACGGATCAGCTTGGTGAAAATCTTGCCCTTTTTGGCGTCTTGACGCCCTTTGCGGTGCTTGATGTTCGCCCACTTAGAATGACCAGCCATAACTCACTCCGTATTCCTCTCATTCATTTCGATCACAGATCGATCTGAAAACCGTCACAAGCGAAGGCTAGGCAAGGCGAAAGGAGACGAGAAAGCGGAGTTTGCCGTAGCAAATGAGCATTTCGAGTCTCTTTCCAACGCCGCATAGCCGAGCGCAGTAGGTTTTTATTCGGCTTTCGGCTGCTCGCGCAGACGGATATGCAACTCGCGCAACGCCTTGTTATCCACGGCCCCCGGCGCCTGAGTCATCACGCACGCGGCACTCTGGGTTTTCGGGAAGGCGATCACTTCACGGATCGACTGAGCGCCAGTCATCAGCATCACCAGGCGATCCAGACCAAAGGCCAGGCCTCCATGAGGTGGCGCACCGAACTTCAACGCATCGAGCAGGAAGCCGAACTTCTCTTCTTGCTCCGCCGCCTCGATACCGAGCAAGCGGAACACCGCCTGCTGCATCTCCTTGCGATGGATACGGATCGAACCACCGCCCAGCTCGGTGCCGTTCAGTACCATGTCGTAGGCACGCGACAGTGCGGTGCCTGGATTGGCTGCCAACTCTTCCGGGCTGCACTTGGGCGCAGTGAACGGGTGGTGCAGCGCGTTCAAGCCGCCGTCATCGCTCTCCTCGAACATCGGGAAGTCGACGACCCACATTGGCGCCCACTCGCAGGTGAGCAGATTGAGGTCGTGTCCCAGCTTGATGCGCAGCGCGCCCAGGGCCTCGCTGACAATCTTGGCCCGGTCGGCACCGAAGAACACGATGTCGCCATCGACTGCGCCAACGCGATCGAGGATCACATTGAGGTTGTCCAGCGGGATATTCTTGACGATTGGCGACTGCAGGCCTTCGACGCCATTGGCGCGCTCGTTGACCTTGATGTAGGCCAAGCCACGGGCACCGTAGATACCGACGAACTTGGTGTAATCATCGATCTGCTTACGCGGCATGCTCGCGCCACCCGGCACGCGCAATGCGGCGACGCGAGACTTCGGGTCATTGGCCGGGCCACTGAATACCTTAAACTCGACATCCTTGAGCTGATCGGCAACGTCGATCAGCTCAAGCGGGATGCGCAGGTCCGGCTTGTCCGAGCCATAGCGACGCATGGCTTCTTCATAGGTCATGTGCGGGAAGTCGGCGAACTCCACATCCAGCACTTCCTTGAACAGCTGACGAATCATCTTCTCGGTGATACCCATGATCTCGCTTTCATCGAGAAAGCTGGTCTCGATGTCGATCTGGGTGAATTCCGGCTGACGGTCGGCACGCAAGTCTTCGTCGCGGAAGCACTTGGCGATCTGGTAGTAGCGGTCGAAGCCAGCCACCATCAACAACTGCTTGAACAGCTGCGGCGACTGCGGCAGGGCGAAGAAACTGCCGGCGTGAGTACGGCTCGGCACCAGATAGTCGCGCGCGCCTTCCGGGGTGGCGCGAGTGAGAATCGGCGTTTCCACATCGAGGAAGCCATTCTCGTCCAGGTAACGCCGAATGCTGGTGGTGATACTTGAACGCAGCTTCAGCTTGGCCGCCATTTCCGGGCGACGCAGGTCAATGAAGCGGTAACGCAGGCGAGTCTCCTCGCCGACATCGGTGTATTCGTTGAGCGGGAATGGCGGAGTCTCCGCCTCGTTCAGCACTTCCAGCGCATAACCCAGCACTTCGATAGCGCCTGACGCCATGTTGGCGTTACCGGCACCGGCCGGGCGCAAGCGCACCTTACCGGTGATTTTGACCACGTATTCGCTGCGTACTTTATCCGCCGCGGCAAAAGTCTCTGCACGATCCGGATCGAACACCACCTGGGCCAGACCTTCACGGTCGCGAATATCGAGGAAAATCACCCCGCCATGGTCACGACGGCGATGAACCCAGCCGCAAAGGGTGATTTCCTGACCGTCCAGGCTCTCGTTCAGTTGGCCGCAATAGTGACTGCGCATCATCGTGGTAATCGCTTCTCTTGAGTCTTGAATTCATTGGGTCGCACAAAATGCGACGCTCGTGACCAGCATCTCGGCGCGCCGACAGCCCACACACCGACTTAACAGGCAAACGCGGTACTCCGGCAATTGCGCCATCCAACGACCCCACAATCGAGCAGCGAGGCGCTTGCGCCTGACAGCTGCCAACCCGGACACCGTGGCAAAGCGCGAGATTATATATGGTTAAGCCGCTACGTGCAGCCGCCACCCCTCCCGCTTTCGACAGGCAGCCCTATACTCAGCGCTTAACCCCAGGGAGAGCGGTTATGACCTCACCTCATTGCGTCGAGCTGCCTAGCGAACTGCTGGAGGACTTTCGTCAAGAAGCCGCCGAGCAGTTCCAACGCAGCGAACAACTGCTGATCGAACTGGAGCACTCGCCGGCCGACAGCGAACGCCTGCACGACCTGTTTCGCCAGGTCCACACCCTCAAAGGCAACCTCGGCTATATCGGCCTTAGTACGCTGATGCCGCTGCCCCAAGCGATCGAGGACGTACTGGCTTGCCTGCGCGAAGTGAAGTTGAGCTTTGACAGCCTGCTCGGCGACATCCTCCTGCTTAGCCTCGATCACCTAAAAGAGCTGATCGAGCAAGACCTCGGCGGCCGCACCGCGCGCCTCGACCCCAGCCAACTCAGCGAGCTCAGCCAAGCCCTGAGCTCGCTAGCCTGCGCACCGCCCGCGCGACAGACGGAAATCCGCCGCGCACTACTCCAGCAACTCGACCCGAACAACCAGCTACCGAAGCCCACCCCCACAAACAACGTACAAGCCACCGAACTGCTCGAGCACCATGGCATCCAGCCCGATGCTGACCTGCTGTTTTTCATCGAACTCATGCAGGCCAGCGAACACCGCTCGCGCTACTGGCATGGCCGCGGCATGCGCCAGCTGGATCTGGCACTGACCATCAATCGACTCGGCGGTACAGCGGAACAACCTGCGCAGCTGGCGGCGGCCATATGCCTGCATGACCTCGGCATGGCCTTCCTGCCACTGGAAATGCTGCACAAGGAAGCCCGCTTCAGCAACGAAGAACGCCAACAGATGCAATCACACCCGCGCCTGGCACACGACCTGTTAAAACGCCTGCCTAATTGGCATGCCGCCGCCGAAATTGCCCTGCAACATCAGGAGCACGCTGACGGCAGCGGCTACCCGAAAGGCCTGCGTGAGGCCGAGATCAGCCCTGGCGCCTTGATCCTCAACATCGTCGACACCTTCGACGCCCGTACCCATGAGCGCGCCCACCAGACCTTGAGCAAACGGCCGTTGCTGCGCGCCATTTTGGAGATCAATGGACTGGCCGGCAGTCAGTTCAGTCCCCACTGGGTCGAAGTGTTCAACCGCACCCTACACCTGCAACCTGAACTGGCCCATCGCTGAAGCCCTTGCACCCGAAGTTCTCGCCTCGCTAAGCTCGCCAGCCCACCATTCGGCCGCCAAACCAGCGGACCCAGGCTCGAACCAAGGAGTTGTAATGCAATCGCTTGCAGGCAAGGTAGCCGTCATCACTGGCGCGAACTCTGGCATTGGTCGCGCCCTCGCCGAACTATTGGCCACCGAGGGTTGCCACCTGGCGCTGGCCGACATCAACACAGACAATCTGCAAAGCATCGCCCTCGACCTGCGTCAACACGGTGCACGCGTTAGCTGCCACCAGCTCGATGTCGCCGACCGCACCGCCGTGTTCGCTTTTGCCAATACCGTGTTAGCGGACCACGGCAGCGCCCAACTGATCATCAATAATGCCGGCGTAGCGGTCTCTCAAACCATCGCAGAGCTGAGCTATACGGATTTCGAATGGCTGATGGGCATCAACTTCTGGGGCGTGGTACACGGCACCAAAGCCTTCCTCCCGCACCTACAGAAGAATAATGAGGGGCATATCGTCAATGTCTCGAGCATCTTCGGCATCATCGGCATGCCGACCCAGGGCGCCTATAACGCCAGCAAGTTTGCCGTGCGCGGTTTTACCGAGGCACTGCGCCAGGAACTGAGTACTAGCAAGATCACGGTCAGCTGCGTGCACCCGGGCGGCATCAAAACCAACATCGCCCGCTCAGCTCGCTTCTACCAAGGCATCGGCGGCCAGCGCGACGCCTGCCGCGCTGCAGCTGACTTCGAAAAGCTCGCCCGCACCAGCCCCGAGCAGGCCGCCAGGGTCATTGTCGACGGTATTAAAGCCAAACGCCCACGCATCCTGATCGGCAGCGATGCCCGCCTGCTCGACTGGATTCAGCGTGCACTGCCGGCCTCCTACCCCAAGGTACTGGCCAAGCTACTGCGCAAGAATTGAACCCCAGCAAACCAATAGCTTCTAACAATGGCATTTATTGACACAAGCCAAGATCAAGCCCGACAAGAGCCATGCTAGCCTTTGTTCATCCAAGAGCTCGCCCAGCCTCAAGCCACCTGAAAGGAGAAACGGTATGGAAATCAACATCGGTATTGCCGAACAAGATCGCGCAGCCATCGCCGAAGGCCTGTCCCGCTTACTCGCAGACACCTACACCCTGTACCTGAAAACCCATAACTTCCACTGGAACGTCACCGGCCCGATGTTCAACACCCTGCACCTGATGTTCGAAGGGCAGTACACCGAACTGGCGCTGGCAGTTGACCAAATTGCCGAGCGCATTCGTGCCCTGGGCTTTCCGGCTCCGGGCACTTACGCCGCCTACGCACGCCTTTCCTCGATAAAAGAAGAAGAAGGCGTACCGAGCGCAACGGACATGATCAAGCAACTGGTTCAAGGCCAGGAAGCGGTGGTGCGTACCTCACGCGGCATATTCCCACTGCTCGACAAGGTCAGCGACGAACCCACTGCCGACCTACTGACCCAGCGCATGCAGGTACACGAAAAGACCGCCTGGATGCTGCGCAGCCTGCTCGACGCTTAAGACATACAACCACAAATACACAAAGGCCCGTTCGCTCGGGCCTTTTGCTAGGCGTAGAGGTGCGCTTGTTCTATGCTCTGACCATTCGCAACTCGCCACAGTGACGTGCATGAGCCCGCCAACCAAAGCCCCTAGCCTCCTAGAGCTGTACCCCGAAGACACCCGCGATGCGGCCGCCCTGTTAAAGCAGGCCGTACCCTTGATGGTGCGCCACAGCATTCCACCCAATCCGGTGCATTACGCCCTGTGGTACACCTACAGCAAGGGCCAGGAGCCGGGTCTTAACCGTCGGCTGGACAAAATCGTCAAGGACTTCGACAGCTTTCCAGCCGAAACCGCCGCCAAGCTATTTCGCGAGTACATCATTCGCGGCGAACTGGAGGAGGCACAGACCAAGCAACAGCAAGTCATCGACCTGGTTGACGACATTGAAGGCGATGTTTCCCACAGCCTGGCTGGCAGTCGCAATTATCAACTCAGCCTGGAGCAGGGCCTGGCAGCACTGCAAGAACCACTCATGGATGACCTGCCCAGCGTATTGAGCGAGTTGCAGGAGAGCACTCAGCTGATGCAGGACCAGCAAGAGAAATTCCTATACCGCCTACGCGCCGCGCAAGGCGAAATTCAACATCTACGCAGCCAGCTCGATCGCGCCCATGCAGCCGCAACCCTGGACAGCCTGACCCAGGTATTCAACCGACATGCCTTTACCCGCTTGCTGGAGAAAATACTAAGCAACGACCACCAGGGTGTGGCGTTAGTCATGTTGGATATCGATCATTTCAAGCAATTCAATGACCAGTACGGCCACCCGTTGGGCGACCGCGTCCTGCAACATGTCGGCCAGCTCCTGCGTGACCTGTTGCCGCCTCAAGCGATGGCCGCACGCTATGGCGGCGAAGAGTTCTGCATCATCCTGCGTAATTGCTCCGACCTTCCCAGCGCCCACGCCTACGCCGAGCAACTGCGCGAGAAAATTCAATCGCTACGAATCAAGGTACGTCGCACCGACAAAGTGCTCGACAGCATCACCGCCTCTTTCGGCCTGGCTCTCGCCGAAGCGGGAGACAACCTGGAAAGCCTGCTGACTCGTGCCGATGACGCCCTCTACCAAGCCAAGCACAACGGCCGCAATCAAGTACACCCCGAGTCCCCGGTGACCGCGTTAAGCGCCTGATTTGAGTAGCCCTCCTCTTTGCTGTTAAATACGCCCCGTGCATCCGCCCCAAGTCCTTGGGGCAGTGCATAGGCTGGTTCCGCGCACCTCCAACGCCCTCCACTCATGGCACAGCATGCGAACCCGCTCGTCCTGGTGATCCTTTTAATAAGTGAGCTGATTAAATATGTTGAAAATCGTCCACCTACTTACGGGCCTCGCTGCCCTTCTGTTATCCATCGTCCCAAGCCTAAGCAGTAACGCCCCGTCACTCCTGCAACAACCAGACGCCCTGGGCCTTGCTCTATTAGGCCTGCTCAACTTGCTCCTGGCGCCACAACTACCCATCTGGCACGCCGGCCTGCGGCATCAGCTGCAAACCCTGGTCTCCGTCCTATTGGTACTGGGCACACTGCTCCAAGCCCTGATCTTACTGGCCCCCCTACCCGTAATCGCCAACCAAACGGCCACCCTGTTCAGCCTGCTAACCGTGCTCGCAGCCGTGCTACTGCACCTGGCCACCAACCTGCGCCTGCAAACTCGCAGCCGCACTCCGGCGCAAAACACGACCAATCGGGAAACGGGTACGGTCAAGTGGTTCAACACTTCCAAAGGTTTCGGTTTCATCTCCCGTGATTCGGGCGACGATATCTTCGTGCACTTCCGCGCCATTCGTGGCGAAGGCCATCGAGTACTGGTCGAAGGCCAGCGCGTCGAGTTTTCCGTCATGCAGCGCGACAAGGGCCTACAGGCAGAAGATGTGATTGCCGCGCTACCCTCGCGCCGCTGAAATACAGCCCAGACTATAAAGCCCGCATCTGCGGGCTTTATAGTCTGGGCGTTACCGCCTGCTAATAATGAGGCGGTGGCGCCTCATCTCCAGCACTCTCGAGCTGCCCGCTGATGTCTTCCTGACGCTTAGCCAAGGCAGCGAGCTGTAGCTGCAAGCGTTCAATTAGACGCTGCTGCGCGACTAACTCATCGCTGAGCGTTTGAATGGTGTCGTCCTGAAAAGCCAAACGGCTCTCCAATTCAGTGACCCGCTCTTCCATATTCACCACTCACACCTCGACGAAACTGAAATTTTCGGCCAACACCAAACGCAATTTACTCCTGATCGCCGCCACCTGCTCCTCGCTGTAGGGCTGCGCCGGATGCTTACCCCAAACCGGCGCTGGCCACGCGACATCCTCACGGCGACGCACCACCACATGCATATGCAACTGATTGACCATGTTGCCCAAGGTCGCGACGTTCATTTTATCGGCAGCGAAGGTGTCCTTGAGCATTTCCGCCAGCTGCGTGGTTTCTTGCCACAGCGCCTGCTGGTCACCTGCATCCAGCTGGAACAGCTCACTGACATCCTCGCGCCGTGGCACCAGGATAAACCATGGGTAATGCGCATCGTTCATCAGCAACAGACGGCACAATGGAAAATCCCCAATGGGCACAGTGTCCTGCTGCAAGCGTGAATCCAAGACGAACATACCGCTCCCCTGCTCAACCAATCGATAGGAAAAGCTTAGCGCCAGAATCGCGACCCCGGCAGACCAAGCAACAGATGCGCAGGATACGCGAGAGCCACAGGGGACTCACCCTTACACCGGATCGAGCACAACAGCCGCCCCCCCCCCGCCAGACTCTTAACGGATTGACACTCGGCAGCGTTACGTAATGCGCACCAAGATTGGGCAATTGTCCGCCCGTAACCGCAACAAACCCACTAAAACGTTACCGCGACTACACCCTCCCTCTGACGATCACACCCCAACCAATAAAGCAAGCAACCACCCCCACTACCCCCACCCATCCAGCCGCAGTACCATGAACGCCTAAAATACCCCTACAATCAGCCACTAGCACTCATCCAGCCCCAACCGGCAAGCCACCTGCAGCCAGAATATTAAAGTTTTATGGAAACCCTGAGAGATGAGCACGACTTTTGCTTTAGGCAACGACAATGTGTGCGATACACACTAGAGCCGCTCACAAAATCAGCTACCGAGACAAAACACCGTAAACCTGTCAGCGCTGATATACACAAGTGAAAATCTACAAAATTGCGACATGCTTCATTAGCTTTTGCGACACCGCCATGAAGAAAGCGTAACGAATAGATTGTAACTATCGCCAACATTGGCCTCGTGCTATAAGTTAGCGCCGACACAAAAAGAAAGAGCTGCCCATATAAAAATACAGGTGGGTAGCGCAACTCTTCTAAACCAAAAGGAGCAATCACGATGCAAGTGATGAAGTGGAGCGTAATCGCCCTGGCAGTAGCCGCGGGCAGCACCCAGATGGCATTCGCCTCTAGTCAATCCGAGTCGAAGGGCTTTCTTGAAGACAGCACCTTCAACATCTTCAACCGTATCCTGTATCAGAACCGCGACTTCCGTAACGGCGCCGCTAACACTGCCGGCACTGGCGATAAGGGCTACCGCGAAGAAACCGGTCTGGGCATCCGCCTGCTGGGCGAGTCCGGCTTCACCCAAGGCACCGTGGGCGTGGGCTTCGATGCACACAGCCTGAGCAGCATCAAGCTTGACAGCGGTCGCGGCCGTTTTGGCACTGGCCAGTTCGACCAGACCGATAGCGGTCGCGGCGACGACACCCAGACCGAAGTGGGCGGCGCGATCAAGTTCCGCATCTCCGACACCGTACTGAAGTACGGCAACCAGATGACTGGCAGCCCGGTGTTCAGCACCGACGACAGCCGTATCCTGCCAGAAGTGGCCACCGGTACTCTGCTGACCAGCAACGAAATCGAAGGCCTGGAACTGACTGCCGGTCGCTTCACCGCCATCAGCAGCCAGACCAGCACCGACCGTGACACCTTCGGTCTGGATGAAATCAACATCGTCGGCGCCAGCTACAGCTTCACCGACAACTTCAGCGGCGCGCTTCACTACTCCGACGCTGACGACAACTTCACCAAGACCTATGCCAACCTGAACCTCAACCTGCCGCTGGCAGACGACCAGGCGCTGAACTTCGACCTCAACGGTTACAGAACACGTGGTCAGGGTAAAGAGCTTCTGGGCGAGATGGACAACAACATCTGGAGTCTGGCGGCTGCCTACTCGCTGGGCGCTCACACGTTTACCGTAGCTCACCAGCGCTCCAGCGGCGATACCGGCTACCGCTACGGCGACATCGATGGTGGCGGCACCATTTGGCTGTCCAACTCGGTTCAATACTCCGACTTCAACGCCAAAGACGAAACCTCCTGGCAGGCTCGTTACGACATCAATATGGCCACCTATGGCATTCCGGGCTTGAGCTTCATGACCCGTTATATCACTGGTGACAATATCGACGTTGGTGCAGGCAGCGACGCCAAAGAGCACGAACTGGATATGGAAGCCAAGTACGTGCTCCAGGAAGGCGCAGCGAAAGACCTGTCCTTCCGCGTTCGTAACGCCATCTACCGCACGAACAGCTCGAACGGCCCAGACGTCAACGACTTCCGCCTGATCGTCGAGTACCCGCTGTCCGTGCTGTAATCCAGCATTAGGTAGCGTGCAATACAAAAAGCCCGGCTCATGCCGGGCTTTTTCTTTTAACTGATCAAATACTGATCAACATTTAAGTCAACGCCCTCAAAGTGGCAACGCATAAGTCCCCGTCACATGCGCCACCAACTCTTCCGAGTTACCCGCCGAATACAGTGAGACTTCGCACACCGCCTGGCGCCGACTCAAACGCAGGATGCGCGCCTCCGCCAATAGATCCACCGGCTTGGGCTTGACCAGAAAATTGATATTCAGGTTCGAGGTCACCGCCATTTCCACTCGACCCAAGCGCCCCAGCACCACCGCATACATGGCGGCATCCGCCAGCGACATGATGGTCGGCCCCGACAACGTACCGCCAGGACGCACCAGTTTGCTGTGGAACGGCACCCGTGCCAGCACGCTATCGGCATCCAACCGATCGATACACAGGCTGATATCTTCGGCCATGGGCAGCCCCGCCCGAATCAGCGCCTGAACCTCTTCCGCCGTCAAAACCGACATCCCCGCCCTCCTCTTATCACTTCGTCTGCATCCTGTACGCAACAGTACAGGCACCGTACAATGCGGGCCTATTGAATGCCCATGCAACCGACAGAACGGCCAAATATGCGTACCAGTCAGTTCCTGCTGTCCACTCTTAAAGAAACCCCTTCCGACGCCGTGGTCATCAGCCATCAGTTGATGCTGCGCGCCGGAATGATCCGCAAACTGGCGTCCGGTCTCTACACCTGGCTGCCGATGGGTTTGCGGATTCTACGCAAGGTCGAGGCGGTGGTCCGCGAAGAGATGAACGCCGCTGGCGCCCTTGAGGTGCTGATGCCGGCGATCCAGCCCGCCGAACTATGGCAGGAGTCTGGCCGCTGGGAGCAATACGGCCCCGAACTACTGCGTCTGAAGGATCGCCACGGGCGTGAGTTCTGTGTCGGCCCGACCCACGAAGAAGTGATCACCGACCTGGCCCGCAACGAATTGAGCAGCTACAAGCAACTGCCGCTCAATCTGTACCAGATCCAGACCAAATTCCGCGATGAGATCCGCCCGCGCTTCGGTTTGATGCGTGGCCGCGAGTTCACCATGAAGGACGCCTATTCCTTCCATGTGGACCAGGCATCGCTGCAAGCGACCTATGACCGTATGCATCAGGCCTACTGCAATGTATTCACGCGCCTGGGCCTGAATTTCCGCCCCGTACAAGCCGATACCGGTTCGATCGGCGGTACTGGCTCCCATGAATTCCA
Organism: Pseudomonas sp. SJZ079; assembly: GCF_007993865.1. Classification (GTDB taxonomy): domain Bacteria; phylum Pseudomonadota; class Gammaproteobacteria; order Pseudomonadales; family Pseudomonadaceae; genus Aquipseudomonas. The sequence goes on from NZ_VIUH01000006.1 coordinate 161,721, forward strand.
TGTCCTGGCCGAGTCTGGCGAAGACGATATCGCCTTCAGCGATAGCTCGGACTATGCCGCCAATATCGAGAAGGCCGAGGCCGTTCCGCGCGAACAACAACGCGGCGGCGCAACAGAAGAACTGCGCCTGGTCGACACACCGAACACCAAGACCATTGCCGCCCTGGTCGATAACTTCAACCTGGCCATCGAAAAAACCATCAAGACCCTGGTGGTGCATGGCGCAGCAGAAGGCCAACTGATCGCCCTGATCATCCGCGGTGACCATGAACTGAATGAGATCAAGGCTGCCAACCTGGCTCAGGTCGCTAGCCCGCTGGTAATGGCCTCTGAAGCCGAGTTGCACAAAGCCATCGGCGCCGGTGCCGGTTCCCTCGGCCCATTGAACCTGCCACTGCCGTGCATTGTCGACCGCTCTGTCGCCTTGATGAGCGACTTCGCCATCGGCGCCAACATCGACGACAAGCACTACTTTGGCGTCAACTGGGAACGCGACCTGCCATTGCCTGAAGTCGCCGATCTACGCAACGTCGTCGCCGGCGACCCGAGCCCAGACGGCCAGGGTACGCTGGAAATCAAACGCGGCATCGAAGTCGGGCATATTTTCCAGCTGGGCAGCAAATACAGCGAGGCGATGAACTGCACGGTGATGGGCGAGAACGGTAAGCCGGCGACCCTGAGCATGGGCTGCTATGGCATTGGTGTATCGCGCGTGGTTGCCGCCGCCATCGAACAGAACCATGACGAGCGCGGCATCCTCTGGAACGACGTACTCGCGCCGTTCCAAATCGCCTTGGTACCGCTGCGCTATGAGACCGACAGCGTTCGCGAAACCACCGACAAGCTGTATAGCGAACTGACCGCCGCCGGCTTTGAAGTTCTGCTCGATGACCGTGACAAAAAGACCAGTCCGGGCATCAAATTCGCTGACATGGAGTTGATCGGCATCCCGCATCGCATCGTGATCAGCGATCGCGGCTTGGCCGAAGGCAATCTGGAATACAAGAGTCGTCAGGAAACTGATGCTCAAGCGGTAGCCGTTGCCGACATCATGGCCTTTATCCAAGCACGTATCCGCCGCTGATTTCAGCCTTTCACAAGAGCCAACATGTTCAAGCGAAGCACCTACCACCTCGTTGGCGCCGCACTCTGCGGCGCCTTGTTTCTCAGTGGCTGCGCCAATCAGTTGCCGCAGCGCAGCGAACACGAGGAGCGCGTCGAGCGAAAATTGCTGGATCACAGCCTGCAAATCGATGTGGGCGAGCCCGGAGTACTGGAACTGCCGCAACGACGCGTGCGCGTGCATGAGCAGAAGACCTTTGAGGTCACGGTATTCGACGTCACCCGTCGCTACGACCGCTACACGCCTTATCAGGCCTGGCGCGAGCTTTACGAGATACCACTGGGAGCCGTAGCCGTAGTCGCGGGCGTCGGCGCCAACGCGCTCAACGTGGCGATGCTCGGCAGCCTGCCGGACAGCGTCACCAAAGACTGGATCAGTTATGGGTTTGCAGGCCTCAACCCACTGCTCAACGTCGAATCCAACGGCCGCTCACAGCAAAGTCTCGCCAGTCTCGACGAGCGCCGTCAGGATGCTCGATCGGAGTACTCCAGCCTGCCCTGGGCCGAACGCCCGGTGCTGCTCAAGGCGGGCGAACAGACCTATGAGTTGCTGACTGACCGCAATGGCATTCTGCGCCTCAACCTGCTCGACAGCCCCTTCGCCGAACAGGATATAAGCCGGATCGGCACCTTGCTGCTCAGCGTCGAGGACCCGCAAGGCTCGGCCCGTGCCGACGCCACTTTGCTGGTCAGCCGCACGTTGCGCGGCAAACTGCAGGAAGCCCATACACTGATCTACAGCGATCTGGAAAACGATGACGTCGAGCAATGGGTGCATCGCGTCAAGCGCCTGTCGGAGCTGGGTCTGGAAGAAGAAGCCAGCGAGCTCGAACAGAGCCTGATCGAATTGACTCGCAACGATCCCGAGCTACAGGAGACCTTCTTGCACGCGCTGATGCAGGATGCGGGTCGCCTGGTCGCCGATCCCGGCATCGACTAACAGGCCGTTGAAAAACTACTGCGCTCGGCTACGCCGCGTTGAAATCAGCCACACAAAAGCGCAGCGTTGAACGCGCTTCAGCGCGGCCCCGAAGGGGTGAGCGAAGCGAATAAAATGCCCATGTACAACTCGTACGCTGCGCTTTCTCGGCTGATTTCGTCTTGCCCAGCCATCGCTCGCTACATTTTTCAGCGGCCTGCCAAGCCGAGCATGGCATTGCGCCTGGGCCTGACGCTGCTGATGGCACTGCTGTGCATGCCCAGCCATGCCAATCTGCGCCAGGCGCCCGAGCCCGAATTGCGCAGCCTGCTGCAGCGCACCGTCGCCGAGGCCGACAGCTTTCAAGACCGTTTCGATGCGCAAGTCTGGCTGCTCGATATGTCCACCCGCCTGACACGCTTCATGCCCGAGGCCGAAGAGCGCCTGACACTGCTGAGGCAGGTGCATCATGAGGCCAGCAAGGCCGGTCTGCGGCCTGATCTGGTACTGGCATTGATCCACACGGAAAGCCACTTCGACCGCTTCGCCATTTCCTCGGTCGGCGCCCAAGGCATGATGCAAATCATGCCTTTCTGGAAAGCCGAACTCGGTCGTCCACAGGACAATCTGACCGATAACGCCACCAACCTGCGTTACGGCTGCACCATTCTCAGCTTCTATTTACGCAAAGAGAACGGCAACCTGAGCCGCGCCTTGGCCCGTTACAACGGCAGCCTGGGTCGAAACACCTACCCCGCCAAGGTAATCGGGTTCTGGCATGACTACTGGTATGTGAAGCCCTAGCTTGGCCTAGGGTCTGTTGCCGTTTCATTGCGAGCCGCGTTGCCGCGAGAAATGGCCCCCGTTTAGGCGCAGGACGCAGGTAATGGTCATTCCCTTGCCAAGTCCTGCAACAACAGCGGGGGCCATTTCCCGCGCAACCCGAAGGGCCGGGCCTGTTTTTGCGCGATGCGGCGTTTCTCGTCGCTCATTTGGAACAACCAAACCGCGCTCCTCGTGCCTTGCCTCGCGCAAAAACAGGCTACGGCGCGGCCGCGAATGAAACGGCAACAGACCCTAGGCATACGTTGAAGCCTGACCGTGCAGAAAAACTCAGCACGCGTAACTCAGCATGCACAGCGGCATGAACGCCGCACCTTCACCGCCGCACCACAAACCCGGCAATCCCCTGCAACGGCTGCGCTTCCAACTCCACTGCGGTGACATTGGCCAGCGTCGGCCCCTTTTCCAGCCAGGCAGCCAATGCATTCACCGCGGCCTCCTCGCCCTCGAACAACAGCTCGACGCGACCATCGTCCAGATTACGCACCCAGCCAGCCAAGTCCAAACGCTCGGCTTGCTCGCTGGTGTACTGGCGAAAACTCACCCCCTGCACTCGCCCGCTGACATAGCCATGCAAACACTTGCGCGACATCATCTACTCCTCCGCCTGCAAGGCTTTCAGACGAGCCGCCAGGCCAGCAGCAGTCTGCTCGCCCAGCAAGCGCTCGCGCACTCGCCCCTGGCTGTCGACGATATAGGTGACCGGTAGCGCTTCACTGCGCGGCAGCTCATAGCGCGCCGCCGGGTCTTGCTCCAGCACGGTGAACTCGATGCCCAGGGCCTCTGATGCCTTAAGCAACTCAGCCCCCTGCAAGCCATCGAAGTTCACCCCCAGCACAGTCACCGAACTCGCCTTGAATTGCCTGGCCAAGGCATTCAACTCGGGAATCTCAGTCCGGCACGGTGCGCACCACTCGGCCCAGTAATTAATCACCAGCCACTGGCCTTCCAGGCTCTCAGCCGTTACCTTTCGTCCAGACTGATCGACACCGACGCCTTCGCCGCAACCTGCCAGAATTAGACAGACGCACATGCCTATAACACTACGAATAACAGCCTGGAGTTGCGTGCCCATGCATTTGGTCCTCGTCCACAAAGGATTGATATGACGTTAGATACCTTGCGCCTGGAAGTGCCGGATCTACTCGAAGAAGACGCGGCTTCACTAGCCGACCTCAACGAGCACCTGGTCAATGCCCGACAGCAGCCCCATGACCTGGGATTGCAACAGGTGCTCAGCCTGCTGTTTCGACTTAACCGCAGCGCCATGACCTTACTCGAAAGACAGCGCGCACTGCAAAGTCTCAGCGAAGAGTACCGCCACTACAGCGCGGCCTATCTAACGGGTACGCCGCCACCCACGTTATTCGTACGCTTATGCGGCGAACTGGCCATCGGCTTCAAACGCCTGCTGCTGCAGATACTCCAAGGTCGGCAACCCTCACGCCCGCACCTGGCCTGGTGCCTGTACATGGCCCAGTACTTTCTCGCGCAAAATTTGCTGCGCCACTTTCAGCTGTATCAGGAGCCGCCACCCAGCCTGTGGCGTGACAGTCATCTGCTGTACTGGATCGGCGAACACCAGGAGTGCCTGGATGAGTCGGTCGCGGCAGCCTTTCAGCCCGCGCCCGCCAGCAGCTTACGTGGCCTTTACCAGCAAATGCTGTTGCTCGGTCTGAGCAACCCTTTTCATCTCGCCGAAGGTGAGTGTCCCCTGCTGTTCGGAGCCCTTGCACCTTTGGCAGGCTTGGCGCGACTACTGCCCTGGGATGAGGAGGAGGACGCTGAAGGCCCGATTGTCGACCTGACGGAATCGCAGCCCTGCTTGGGCTACGCGCAGAAGCCCGAGGGCAGTCGCGCCTACCTGCGCCGCTTTGAGCTCGGCGCCCTGTTAGTCGCCCTGCATGAACCGGCACCGTTACAAAGCAGTGCCGAACGGCAATTGCTTGAGCAGGTCCAGCATCACTGGCTAGGCCAGCAACAACGACGCCACCCACGCGCCGAACAGGACGTGGAGTGCAGCCTGGTCGTCGGCCTGCCGGCCATTCATGCGCAGCTCTTGGAACAACGTCCCGAACGCACCGACACTCAGATGCTCGACACCAGCCCCGGTGGCGCGCGCCTGCTGTGCGACCCTGATCAGGCTGCGCATTTACCCATTGGCCAGCTAGTGCTCATGCTCAGCGGCAGCACCACACCAGTGCTGGCCCTGGTCCGCTGGCGTCACCTCAACGTCGAAGGCCTGCATCTGGGCTTGAGCTTCCTCAAAGGCCTACCGCGCCCCGCCTGGCTGCGCCGCGCGCCCAGCGCGCAAACCCACCCAGGCGTGCTGCAGAGCACACCAACCCCCGGTAGCGGCTGGCATCACGGCGTATGGTTACCCACTGGACAGTTCGCCGCCGACGAAAAACTCTGGCTACAACTCGGCGGCGTGCATAACCAAACCGTCCTGCAATTGCCCGCAGCCAACCTCAGCACCCCCTCGGTCACACGCCACCCACTGCAACTGGCATAAACAATAAAAACTGCGAGACGAGTCACGCAGGGCGTCGGCTGAGCGCACAGTTTCGTCCGCGTGCCACTGCTTATAATTCCCACACCTTTGTTTGACTCAATTCGCTATCAGCCTGGAAACGCCCCAATGACCCAAGTCCACGACAAGCTGATCGGCCCAGTGCCTACGCGCATCGTCGATGCCGCTCGCCTACGGGTCACGCCCTACGAGGGGCGGGTTGCCGAGTACAATATTGCCGCCTGGCTGCAGGTTCCAGGGTTGGCTAACCTTCCGGTGTCTTTGCTGGTCAGCTACCGTGATGCTGGCAAACGTCGCGAAATCACGATAGATCACGGAAAAGTCAGCGCTCATAGCAAGATCCTGCTGTCTGGGATCGCCCGGCTGCCGCTCAAACAGAAGATCGAAGACATGCAGGTGCGCTTGCGCTCAGCAGTGCCGACGCAAGGCTTGGTGGTCGAAGAGTTGTTCGTACAAGCGGTCGAACTGGCGAACAGCGACAGTCGCCAAGCACTCGCCTGACCTTCCGTTTAATCTCGCTGCCTATGAGCAACTACGGGGCGATGCCATTAACCCGATAACACCTCAACCCGCATCACAGATTCGCCTTGTTCCTGCGCCTGCGCGCGTATTTCCTGACCTTCGCCCGGCACCTGCACCAACGATTCGGGCCAGTGGGCGAAACGCAGCCCAGTAATCCGATTCAGCCGCTCCAGCGCCTCTTGTGGATCACGCTGATAGAGATAAATCACTCTGCGATCAGTGGCTGGGAAAAAACGGGTAGCAGTCATAAAACGCCTTTATTCTCAGTCAATCCCTGATCTGCTGGCAGCCTGGTGGCAATCTTCGATAGCGATTGCCAGTGCCAGAAGCGTGCCAGCCTCCTTATCCCGCTCGCCCCAACCCCTATCAAGCTAACACCCGGCATTTCGCGCCGAGGCCACGCCGCAAACTGACGTTTTTTGTCACTCGGCGACTGGGTGCAGCCAATCCGCCAGGCTCCCTTCAAACAACGCCTCCTGCTGAGCATGCAACTGCTCCAAGGCACTGCGCAGCGCCGGATACCAGGGCTCATCGAGCTGTTCCGGCAACTGGCTGAGCCGCGGCAATGGCCAGGGACTGTGGCTCAGTAACTGCTCCATGCTGTACTGCCCCAGATCACGACTCAACACCCAGGCGCCCGCGGTAGTCGGGGCGACCAGCTGCCGCTGCTCAAGGAACTCGAGCACTTCCTCCCATTCATGCTCCGGCAACAGCCAGCCTTGGCGTTGCACGTCGCGATGACGCACCTTCAGGCCCGAGCGTTGGCGCTCATGAAACACCCGAAGAATCCCCAGAACCACCAGCAGCCGCGGCATGGACTGCTTACGCCACTGCGGCGACGAAGATAGATTGCATACCAGCTCAGCGCCAAACAGCACAAGAAACCAGGACAAATAGATCCATAAAAGAAACAACGGCACCGTGGCAAACGCCCCGTAGATCAGCTGGTAGCCAGGGAACAGCCTTACATACAGGCTAAACAATGCCTTAGCCACCTCGAATAAAACCGCAGTGAACACGCCACCCAAGCACGCATGTTTCAAAGGCACGCGCGCATTCGGCACCGTCGCATAGAGCAAGGTAAAGGCCGCGACACTGAACAGCAGCGGCATGAATTTCAACGCGGTTTGCGTACCGAGTAACGCATCAGGCCCGGAAACCAGCGCCAAAGAGGCGATGTAGGTGCTGACCGCAAAGCCCGCCCCCAGCAAGATCGGCCCCAGGCTCAGGATGGCCCAATAGAGTAAGAAACTGGAGACGCCGCGACGCGGTTGGCGCACCCGCCAGATGGTGTTGAACGCCTTTTCTATGGTCACCAGCATCCAGAAGGCGGTGACGGCCAACACAACCACGCCAATCCAGGTCAGCTGACGCGCCTGAGCCGTGAAGTCGCGCAGGTATTCCTGCACGGTTTCACCGGACGAGGGTATGAAATTGCGGAAGATAAAACTCTGAATCTGCTCGCCCGTTCCCTGAAACGCCGGCACGGCAGAGAGCATGGCGAAGGTCACGGTCATCATCGGCACCACCGCGAACAGCGTGGTGTACGTCAAGGCAGCCGCATTATTGGCCCCGCGATCGGCGAGAAAACGCTGGATCAGGAAACGCCAGAACTCCACCAGGTTATTTAAGCGCTGACGCATGCCCTCTCCTTAGCTGCCCATTGCAAAACCATTGCGCTCGACCAAACCGTGCTGCAGCCCACCTTAAAGCACCTGAGTACGACCGTAGGCCAGGGTTAGCTCACTTGAGCTGCTCCAGGAGCCTGAGCTTAGCGCACCTGTTCTTGGCGATCAGTCCAGGCTCATCGAGCGCCCCTACTCCAGACAGTAAAGAATCTAGCCTGTTCAGACTCAGGTGCCGACGCGGTTAGAATAGCCGCCACCTGACGCAAGATGCGACCTGCACATGACCGATTTGACGCTCTATCACAACCCACGCTGTTCGAAATCCCGTAGCGCGCTGCAACTGCTCGAAGCGCGCGGCCTGACGCCGACCATCGTGCGTTACCTGGAAACCCCGCCCAGTGCCTCCCAACTGCAGGACTTGCTGAAAAAGCTCGGACTCAACGCCCGCCAACTACTGCGCACCGGCGAAGATGAATACCAAGCCTTGGGCCTGGCCGACCCTGGCTTGAGCGAAGGGCAACTGATTGCCGCCATGGCGGCCCACCCGAAACTGATCGAGCGCCCGATCCTGGTGGCCGGCAACCAGGCGGTGATTGGCCGGCCTCCGGAGAAAGTCCTGGAGATCCTGCCTTGAGTGAGCCCTACATTCTGGTGCTGTATTACAGCCGCCACGGCGCCACAAGCGAAATGGCCCGGCAGATAGCCCGCGGCGTCGAGAAGGGTGGCCTGGAGGCGCGCCTGCGCACGGTGCCGGCCATATCCAGCGAGTGCGAAGCCGTCGCCCCGGACATTCCGGCCGAAGGAGCGCTGTACGCCAGTCTCGACGATTTGAAAAACTGCGCCGGCCTGGCTCTCGGCAGCCCGACCCGTTTCGGCAACATGGCCGCGCCGCTGAAGTACTTCCTCGATGGCACCAGCAGCCTGTGGCTGACCGGAGGTCTGGTGGGCAAACCCGCCGGCGTGTTCACCTCTACCGCCAGCCTGCACGGCGGCCAGGAAACCACCCTGCTGTCGATGATGCTGCCGCTGCTGCACCACGGCATGCTGATCACCGGCCTGCCCTACAGCGAATCCGCACTGCTGGAAACCCGCGGCGGCGGTACACCTTATGGCGCCAGCCACCATGCCGGTGCCGACAGCAAACGCGCCCTCGACGAACATGAAATCGCCCTGTGCCGCACGCTCGGCCAACGCCTGGCGCACACCGCCCTGAAACTGGAGCCAGCCCGTGGCTAAAACCCCCAAGCCGCTACCCTCTCTCGACTGGCTGCAACCACGCCTGGCCGCCAGCCGGGCGATCAGCCTGCTGAGCTTCCTGGCACTGGGCACCCTGCTGCTGGTGTGGAACCTGAGCTTCGCAGAGCGTCCCAGCAAACTGCTCTGGGTCATCCTCGGCTTTAATCTGATCCCACTGCTGCTACTCGCCCCCGGCATGCTCCTCGGCAACGCCCGTGCTCACGCCTGGACCTGTTTCGTGGTCAACCTGTACTTCATTCAGGGCGTGCTGGCGGCCTTCGATCCGTCCAAAGCACTGTTCGGCTGGCTGGAGACCCTGCTCAGCCTCAGCCTGTTCTGCGCCGCACTGATGTACACGCGCTGGCGCTTCCAATACGACCGTAAGCTGGCTGGGGAAAGCTGAGAAACGCTGGCCGACTCGCCGAACAGTTGCGCAAAGTCGCGAGCAGCAGGCCGGGTTAGCAGGCCGTTGAAAAATGTAGCGAGCGACGGCTAGGGCCGTACCCGTTCCCTACGGGTAACGGCATTTCCCACATCCATGTGGGTCACAAGGCGAAATCAGCCGCAACGCAGCGAAGTGGAGTAACAGCCGGAGGCTGGCCCGCACGCAGGGTGAGCGTAGCGAATCAAAAGCGCACGACTGCATGGATGCAGGAGGTAGGGCGAAGCAGGATGCCCGAGCCGAGTGTACGAGCTGTACATGAGCATTTTATTCGCTTCGCTCACCCCTTCGGGGCCGCGCTGAAGCGCGTTCAACGCTGCGCTTTTGTGAGGTTGATTTCAACGCGGCATAGCCGAGCGCAGTAGTTTTTCAACGGCCTGTTAGTGGCGCATGCTACGGACCTGTCGACGACACGCCCCCCGAGCGCCGCGTAACCCGGCGTAGCGCCAGCAGTTATACCGCAATGCCGGGTTACGCCGCAGCCAATCCGGCCTTTGACCGGGCCATTGCGCAGGCGGCTAACCCGGCCTACGAATTGGGTTTAGCAGCCGTTGTTACCAGCCCAGGGTTTCTTTCAGGAAGGGAATCGTCAGCTTGCGCTGGGCTTGCAGGGAGGCCTGGTCCAGGCGCTCCAGCAGGTCGAACAATGCACTCATGCTGCGTTCGCCGCGGGTCAGGATAAACCGTCCGACCTCATCGCTCAGGTGCAAACCACGACGCGAGGCGCGCAGTTGCAGGGCGCGCAGCTTGTCTTCATCGGACAGCGATTGCAGCTGGAAGACCAGGGCCTGGGTCAACCGCGACTGCAGGTCGGCGAGCTGCACCGGCAGTTCCCGTGGCGAGGCGTTGGCTGCCAGCAGCAGACGCCGGCCACTGTCGCGCAGGCGATTGAACAGGTGGAACAAGGCCTCTTCCCAATCACTACGCCCGACTACGGCATCCAGATCATCGAGGCAGACCAGCTCGCAGCGCTCCAGGTTGTCCAGCAACTCGGGCCCGTGCTCAACCATCTCCGCCAACGGCAGATACACCGCCGGCTCGCCGCGCTGCTCGAAACGCAAGCAAGCCGCCTGCAGCAGGTGGCTGCGGCCAACACCGCCACCACCCCACAGATAGATCAGGCTTTCCGTCCAGCCGGCGTCCGCTTCGCACAGACGCTCGACATAGCCGAGCGCCGCAGCATTGGCACCGGGATAATAGTTGGCGAAGGTGGCGTCATCGCGCAGACGCACACCTAGAGGCAGTTGAATGGGTGTCATGCGGGGCTTGGCGGCTCGTCAGAAGCGCTTGGGGATTCTCCGTAAAGAGCGGAAAGTTTATAGAAATCATGCGCATGGCGCACTAAAACCATGATTACCGCAGCCACAGGCAGGGCCAACAATACACCGCTGAAGCCGAACAGCTGGCCGCCCGCCATGATTGCGAAGATCACCGCCACCGGGTGCAGGCCGATCCGGTCGCCGACCAGCCAGGGCGTCAGCAGCATGCCCTCCAGCATCTGCCCGGCCACAAACACCGCGGCAATCGCCATCAGCGGGTAGAAGTCGCCGCCAAACTGGAACAGCCCTGCCGTCAAGGCTGCGCCTATGCCCACCACCACGCCCAGGTACGGCACGATACTGGCCAAGCCCGCCAACAGACCAATCAACAAGCCCAGCTCCAGACCGATCAGCATCAGCCCGACGGCGTACATGATGCCCAACGCCAGCATCACCAGGAGCTGCCCACGCAGGAAAGCCCCCAGCACTTCGTGGCACTCGCCGGCCAGCGTCACGACCAAGCCTTCGCGGTTGCGCGGTAGCAGGCCACGCAGTTTGGCGACCATCAGGTCCCAGTCGCGCATCAGGTAGAAGCTGACCACCGGAATCAGCAACAGATTGGCCAACCAGGCCAGCAGGGCCAAGCCTGAAGAAGTGACCTTGGCTAGCACCTTGCCGACAATATCGCCGGTTTTGCCCAAGTGTTCGGAGAAGGCGGTTTTCAGCTGGTCGAAACGCCAGAAGCCATCGTCCAGCCCCAACTGAGCCTGCACCCAAGGCAGCGCCTGGTGCTGCGCCCAGTCGAGTATCTGCGGCGCCAGCTCATACAGGCGCATCAACTGCTTACCCAGCAGTGGTACCAGCACCAGCAGCAAGATGGCCAGAATCAGGCTAAACAGCGCAAATACCACGATCACTCCCCAGGTGCGCGAGAGCTTCCAGCGCTCCAGACGATCCACCAATGGATCGCCCAGGTAGGCCAGCAGTACGCCGATCAGGAATGGCGAGAGAATCGGGTGCAGCAGATACAACAACCAGCCGAGCAGTAACAGCCCAGCCATCCATAGCCAGCGCGGTGAATCAATCATGCTCAGACCTCAGTTCGCAAAATAGACTGTCCAGGACAGGTCTTCAGCAGCGCAGTGCACCGACGCTATCGGCTCTAGCACTCACATCCATAAAAACAGAGCGCTAAAGCGGCGTGCAGCGGTTTGTCGCGCGGCGCTCATCGCCCACAGTGCGCGGCAGTCTACCAGCGAAACCGCAGCACATCGCCGCGCGGCAGCACTTGCGGCGCCTGCCCCTCAGCGGGCGGTTGGTTGGCATCAATCGGCTCGGCCTCGGCCGGCACTTCCTGCAGCTTCGCCAAAGCCAGTTGCGCGCGCAGCTGTTCGGCACTGGCGTTGACCCGATAAATCAGGCGATCGCCTTGCACGCTGACTAACTGCGCAGCAAAGGGCTCGAGGATTCGCTGCAACTCGGCATAACGGGTTAGGTCGGCACCCTCTATTTGAACGGTCAGGTGGGAGGTGGAACCCGGCGCGATGACGAAACGCGGCGCCAGCCGCTCATTCAGCGCCAGCATCACGGCATCGGCCAACGCGGCCTGGTCGGCGCCTTCGGCCTTGCCTTGCTCGCGCGCATCGCCCAACCACAAACGCCACTTGGCTTGCCATTGGCCGTTCTCTTCGCGGGCTTGTACGACCAGCAAGGCATCGGCGGCGTAACGCTCGGACGCCGCGCGCAACTCTGTCGGCTCGCTGGCCGCCAATTTCTCCGGCGTTGCGACCAGCTGCTCGTCCAGATCGGCCAGCGGCAAACGCAGCGGCAACCCCCAGTGCTGCGCCGCCTCAGTCAGGGGCACGGCGCTGCTCTGGCCATCGCCGATCAAGCTCGCGCCATCGCCCGTTTCATTCAACCACCAGGCAAGGATCGCCGGGCGATTGGTCCCCCACAACGACAACCCAGCCTGACGCAGGCTGCGATCGGTACTGACGGGATCGAAGTCGACCAGCAGGCTGTCACCTTTATAGTCGTACTGGCTGACAATCTGCTGTGGGTCTTTGCGCAACTCCGCCAACCCTGGGTTTTGCGCTGCCTCGCGCCGCCCGGTCAAGCGCAGAACCAGGGTATCCAGGGCGCGGCCAAGGGCCGCATCACGTTCTTCCGGCTGCTGGCTGGCAACCGGCTCGCGCACCTGATACAGGTCACTGACAGTCGCCGCCAGACTCGGCAAGCTGAGCAACGGCAAACACAGGACAAGCAAGCGAGCAATCAGGCGCATGGAATAAGCTCTCGACAGGCGGAAGACCGCGCATAGGGCGCAGTAGAAGCCTATACCTTAAACAGCCGCCTGCGCCCCGGCAACCACAGTGCGGGCGGGTGGCCGCTGCACGGCAAGCCTGATAAAATCGCGCGCCTTCGCAGACCGGTCACCAGGGAGCCTGTCAGGCTTAGGACTGTCCTACTGTGAAAGACTGGATATTGGCGGCTTTTACCACTCCAACTCGTTAAATAGGGCGACTATTCGCCTCGTTTGATTGATCAAAGCCCCTCAATCCCAGCCTTTCTCGCTACGGACGCCAAACCCGACAGACTCCCAGCACCGGCGCCCATCCGACTTCCCCCTTAAAGGCCTGGATCTATGAGCAAGCAACCCTCCATCAGCTACAAGGACGCAGGTGTAGATATCGACGCGGGTGAAGCCCTGGTCGAACGCATCAAAGGCGTGGCCAAGCGCACCGCCCGTCCGGAAGTCATGGGCGGCCTGGGCGGCTTCGGTGCCCTTTGCGAGATCCCGGCCGGTTACAAGCAGCCGGTATTGGTCTCCGGCACCGACGGTGTCGGCACCAAGCTGCGCCTGGCGCTTAACCTGAACAAACACGACAGCATCGGCATCGACCTGGTGGCCATGTGCGTCAACGACCTGGTGGTGTGCGGCGCCGAACCGCTGTTCTTCCTCGATTACTACGCCACCGGCAAGCTCAATGTCGACGTCGCTGCCCAGGTCGTCACCGGCATCGGTGACGGCTGTGAACTGGCCGGCTGCTCCCTGGTCGGCGGCGAGACCGCCGAGATGCCGGGCATGTACGAAGGCGAAGACTATGACCTGGCCGGCTTCTGCGTCGGTGTAGTCGAGAAAGCCGAGATCATCGATGGCTCCAAGGTGGCAACTGGCGACGCACTGATCGCCCTGCCGTCTTCCGGCCCGCACTCCAACGGCTACTCGCTGATCCGCAAGATCATCGAAGTCAGCGGTGCCGACATCGAAACCATTCAACTCGACGGCAAGCCGCTGACCGAGCTGCTGATGGCGCCCACGCGCATCTACGTCAAGCCGCTGCTCAAGCTGATCAAGGACACCGGCGCGGTCAAAGCCATGGCCCACATCACCGGTGGCGGCCTGCTCGACAACATCCCGCGGGTACTGCCGCAAGGCGCCCAAGCCGTGGTTGATGTGGCCAGCTGGACCCGCCCGGCGGTATTCGACTGGCTGCAAGCGCAGGGCAACGTCAGCGAGACCGAGATGCACCGCGTGCTCAACTGTGGCGTCGGCATGGTTATCTGCGTCGCCCAGGATCAGGTCGAGGCAGCTCTCAAGACCCTGCAAGACGCCGGCGAGCAGCCGTGGGTCATTGGCCAGATCGCCAGTGCAGCAGAAGGCGCCGAACAGGTCGTGCTGAACAACCTGAAAAGCCACTGATGCCAAACCCCTGCAATGTGGTGGTGCTGATCTCGGGCTCTGGCAGCAATCTGCAGGCGCTACTCGACAGCATCCCGGCCGGCGATAACCCGGCCCGCGTGTGCGCGGTGGTCTCCAACCGCGCCGATGCTTATGGGCTGGAAAGGGCCAAAGCGGCCGGCATCGCCACGCGGGTGCTCGACCATAAGGCCTTCGACGGTCGCGAGGCCTTCGACGCGGCGCTGATCGAGACCCTCGACGCCTTCGAGCCGCAACTGGTGGTGCTGGCCGGCTTTATGCGCATCCTCACCCCAGGATTCGTGCGCCACTACGCTGGGCGTCTGCTGAACATCCACCCCTCGCTGCTACCTAAGTACAAGGGCCTGCACACCCATCAACGGGCACTGGAGGCCGGCGACAGCGAGCATGGCTGTAGCGTGCACTTCGTCACCGAGGAACTCGATGGCGGCCCTCTGGTCGTACAGGCAGTCATCCAGGTACAGTCACACGACTCGCCAACCAGTCTGGCGCAGCGGGTGCACGAACAGGAACACCAGATTTACCCACTGGCCGTGCGCTGGTTTGCCGAAGGGCGTTTACGCCTGGACGAACAAGGCGCCGTGTTGGATGGCCAACCGTTGCCGAGTACCGGCCACTTGATCCGAACGTAGAAGGTGTTTCCAAATTCAACGAGCGAAGGTCAGGCAAGGCAAAAATGGCTGAGGAAGCGGAGTTTACGTATTGTAAATGAGCACTCCGAAGCCATTTTTAACGCCGCATCACCGAGTGCAGCCAATTTGATAACAGCTTCTTAGGAGACATCATGCGTCGCGCCTTATTGTTCGCCCTCGCCCTACTCAGCCTGCCGGCCCTGGCCGCGGAGCCGACACCGTTTTCCGCCAGCTACACCGCCGACTGGAAGCAGGTGCCCATCAGCGGCACCGCCGAACGCAGTTTGCAGCGCCAGGAAAACGGGCGCTGGCAACTCAGTTTCGAAGCTTCGATGTTGGTCGCCAGCCTCACCGAAACCAGCACCCTGCGCGTCGAAAATGGCGCACTGATGCCGCTGACCTACCGCTTCGAACGCGGCGGGCTGGGCAAAAGCAAAGTGGTCGAGTACGACTTCGACTGGAACGAAAAGCAAGTGATCGGTAGCGACCGCGGCAACCCGGTGCGCTTCCCGCTCAATCGCAATCTGCAGGACAAATCGACTTACCAGCTGGTGTTGCAACAGGATGTCGCCGCCGGCAAGAAGAGCATGAGCTACCAGGTCCTCGACGGCGACGAAATAGAGACCTACGACTTCCGCGTGCTCGGCGAAGAGACCGTACGCACCAAGGCCGGTCTGATTGACGCAATCAAGGTCGAACGCGTGCGCGACCCGACGCAAAGCAAGCGCAAGACCATCCTCTGGTTCGCCAAGGACTGGAGCTACCTGCTAGTTCGCTTGCACCAGGTGGAAAAGGACGGCAAGGAATACCAGATCATGCTGAAAGACGGCACGGTCGATGGCAAGCCGGTCGAAGGTCGTCGCGACTGAGCCAAGCGAACGAAGCGAAGCCGGGCGATGCCCGGCTTTTTTATGCAACAAAAAGTAGTCTGGAGGAAATCCGGGGCAACGGCTGTCGCACAGCAAGCACCCGGATTGCATCCGGGCTACGACGCTGTCGGCGGGTCAGCTCCCGGCTGTAAGCTACTGCCCTGGAGAGATACGCGAGGAGAGCCGATGGACATCCTTTATCAGCCGCTGGCTTGTGATCTGCACGACTACCTTGAGATCGCCTGCCTGTATCACTACCGACTGCACATCGAGTTGAACGATGGCGACAGCCTCGATGCCGAGGCACTCACCTCCGCAACCACGCCGAGCAAGGAAGAGTTCCTGATTGTGCTCAGCGCCCAAGGCCAGCAACGTCTACGCCTGGATCGCCTGCTCGCGATTACCCCACTGTCAGCCAATGCGCGCTTCGCCCGGGTGTTGCTAAGCCCGGGCGCTTGCTGAGCTGCACACAAACAGAAGCCGGGCAGTACCCGGCTTCTGCATGAACATAGTGCGACTCACCACATCAGGTCATCCGGCACCTGGTAGGCGGCATAGGGGTCGTCAGCATCCGGCGCCTCGGTCGGCGTATTGAGCAAGATCACCCGCTGCGGATCGCGCTCCTGGATCTTCAGCGCCGCCTCACGCGGAATCACTTCATAGCCACCGCCATGCCGGACGATCGCCAGCGAGCCGCGGCTGAGCTTGTCACGCATCAGGCTGTTCACCGACAGGCGCTTGACCTTCTTGTCGTCGACGAAGTTGTAGTAATCCTCGGTGGTCAGCTTGGGCAGCCGGGAGACCTCGATCAACTGCTTGATCTGCGCGGCGCGGGCCTTCTGCTCGGCCTTCTCCTTCTGCTGACGGTTCAACTCCTGGTCGCGGGCAGCCTTCTCGGCCATGGCCTGACGCGCGGCGAGCTGCTGCGACTGGTCTTTCTCGACCTGGCCTTTGTGCTCCAGGCGCTCCTGCTTTTGCTTCTGCTTGCTAGCCTGTTTGGCCTGCTTTTCGTTGACTAGCCCGGCTTTGAGCAGTTGGTCGCGTAGTGATATAGCCATAACTTACCTATTCAAAACAAAATTCAATGACCGCAACCGCCAACTACCGCGTGATTGAGGCCATTTCTAATTATCCAACGACATCGCCTGCCGGCCATGACTCGAGCCTGCGCTCCGAGGGCCGTGAGAGGCGGGACATGCCTCGTTCAACAGTCCCTACATCCCCGCTAGCGTAACAACCCGGAGACTACTGCCGCTCCAGTTTTTTGGCTTCCCCCCACAGCGCATCCAATTCGTCCAGCTCGCACTCCTCGATCGGTCGCCCCGCCTCGCGCAGCGCCTGTTCGATAAAGCGAAAACGACGTTCGAACTTGCTATTGGCAGCGCGCAAGGCCGACTCCGGATCGACCTTCAGGTGCCGGGCGAGGTTGGTCACCACAAACAACAGGTCACCGATCTCCTCGGCCACGGCCTGCGGATCGTTCTCGCTCATGGCCTCGAGCACTTCGTCGAGTTCTTCGCGCACCTTGTCCACCACCGGCAAGGCCGCCGGCCAGTCGAACCCCACCTGGGCGGTGCGCTTCTGTAATTTGACGGCACGCGTCAGCGCCGGCAAGGCGTTGGGCACATCGTCGAGCAGCGACAACTGCTGCGGCTCAGCGACTTTCTCCGCCCGCTCCTCGGCCTTCAGTTCTTCCCAGCGCTGCTTGACCGCCGCCTCTGCCAGTTTGGCGGTATCAGGCGTGCCATACAGGTCACCATCAGGGAACACATGGGGGTGACGCCGCAGCAATTTGCGGGTGATGCCGTCGACCACCTGGGCGAACTGGAAATGCCCGTCCTCCTGGGCCAACTGGCTGTAATACACCACCTGGAACAGCAAATCGCCCAACTCGCCCGGCAGGTGATCGAAGTCGCCACGCTCGATGGCGTCGGCCACCTCATAAGCCTCTTCGATGGTGTAAGGCACGATGCTCGCGTAGGACTGTTTCAGGTCCCAGGGGCAGCCATGCTGCGGGTCTCGCAGGCGCGCCATCAGGTGCAGCAGGTCGTCGAGTTGGTACATGGAAAATTCCGGTTTCAGTTCTCAGCAAAAAACTTCGCGGCCAAGGCCGCTCCCACAACAGCACGTTCACACAAGCGCTGAGCGACGCGAGCGACGGCCAGACAAGCCGAAGGGGAAGTTAAAAAGCGCAGTTGGCTTTTGCCAATGAGCATTTTTCACTTTCCCTTCAACGTCGTATGGTCGAGCGCAGCAGCTCAGGTCGCCCGGTGACGGCGGGCCTCAATGATATTGGGCAACTGCGAGATGCGCCCGAGCAAACGGCTCAGCGCGTCCAACCCGGGAATCTCCACGGTCAGCGCCATCGACGCGGTGTTGTCCTCCTTGTTCGAGATGGTATTGACCGCCAGCACGTTGAGTTTTTCGTTGAGCAGCAACTGGGTCACGTCGCGCAACAAACCGGAGCGGTCATAGGCGCGAATGATGATGTCCACCGGGTAGGTCTGTACCGGCACCGGCCCCCAGCTGACCTGAATGATCCGCTCCGGCTCACGCCCAGTCAGTTGCAGCACGGCG
This sequence comes from Pseudomonas sp. SJZ079, assembly GCF_007993865.1. Lineage (GTDB taxonomy): Bacteria > Pseudomonadota > Gammaproteobacteria > Pseudomonadales > Pseudomonadaceae > Aquipseudomonas. The sequence goes on from NZ_VIUH01000006.1 coordinate 180,024, forward strand.
GCGCAGTCCTGACGATGGATACTCACTCCGCGACCGAGGGTGATGTAGCCGACGATCGGGTCGCCCGGCAATGGCTGGCAACACCCGGCCATCTGCGTCAGCAGGTTACCGACCCCCTGGATCTGGATATCGCCGGGCTTACCCGACTTGAACCCCAGCGCCTTGCGTGGAATCAGCTCGAGCTGTTCGCTGCTGCGCTCCGGCTCGACCAGCTGCTGCGCCAGGTTGACCAGGTGTGCCAGACGCAGGTCTCCGGCGCCCAACGAGGCGAACAGGTCTTCGGCGGTTTTCAGATTGGCCTTCTCGGCCAGTTTCTCGAAGTCCACGGGAGGCAGCGCCATACGCCCCAACTCGCGTTCGAGCATGGCCTTGCCGGCGGCGACGTTCTGGTCACGGTCCTGCAGTTTGAACCAGTGGACGATCTTCGCCCGCGCGCGCGACGTGGTGACATAACCGAGATTGGCGTTCAGCCAATCGCGGCTCGGCGTACCGTGCTTACTGGTAATGATTTCAACCTGCTCACCGGTTTGCAGGCTATAGCTGAGCGGCACGATGCGTCCGTTGATCTTGGCGCCCCGGCAGTTGTGGCCGATCTCGGTGTGCACCCGGTAGGCGAAATCCAACGGCGTCGCGCCTTTCGGCAGGTCGATGGCGTGACCGTCGGGGGTAAATACGTAGACCCGGTCCGGTTCGATATCCACCCGCAGCTGTTCGGCCAGACCCCCGATATCGCCGAGCTCTTCATGCCATTCGAGGACCTGCCGCAGCCAGGAAATCTTCTCCTCGTAATGATTGGAGCCGGCCTTGACGTCGGTGCCCTTGTAGCGCCAATGCGCACAGACGCCCAGCTCGGCTTCTTCATGCATGGCATGGGTGCGGATCTGCACTTCCAGCACCTTGCCCCCCGGACCGAGCACCGCGGTATGCAGTGAGCGGTAGCCGTTTTCCTTGGGGTTGGCGATGTAGTCATCGAACTCCTTGGGAATGTGCCGCCACAGGGTGTGGACGATACCCAGGGCGGTGTAGCAGTCGCGCATCTCCGGCACCAGCACACGCACCGCCCGCACATCGTAGATCTCGCTGAATTGCAGGCCCTTGCGCTGCATCTTGCGCCAGATCGAATAGATGTGTTTGGCCCGCCCGGTGATGTCCGCCTCGATGCCGGTAGCTTGCAGTTCCTGGCGCAAATGACTCATCACGTCGTTGATGTACTGCTCGCGATCCAGGCGCCGCTCATGCAACAACTTGGCGATCTGCTTGTACTGCTCCGGTTCCAGGTAACGGAAGGACAGGTCCTCCAGCTCCCACTTGATATGGCCGATACCCAGCCGGTGAGCCAACGGCGCGTAGATGTCCGCCACTTCGCGCGCGACCCGGTGGCGCTTCTCCTCATCGGCCTCCTTCACCGCGCGAATCGCGCAGGTGCGCTCGGCCAGTTTGATCAGCGCGACGCGCACATCATCGACCATGGCCACCAGCATCTTGCGCAGGTTCTCCACCTGGGCCTGGGAACCCAGCACCAGGGAATCGCGCGGATTGAGACTGGCGCTGATCGCCGCCATGCGCAGCACGCCGTCAATCAACTTGGCCACCACCGGGCCGAAGCGTTGGTTCACCGCCGCCAGAGTGACCTTGCCTTCGCGCACGCCCCGGTAGATGACTGCGGCAACCAGCGATTCCTGGTCGAGTTTGAGGTCGGCGAGGATTTCCGCAATTTCCAGACCGGCGCGAAAACTGGAAGCGCCTTCGGTCCACAAATTCTGCGCGGCATTGGCTTGCTGTTCGGCCTCGCGGGCGAAGTCGCAGGCGTCTCGCAGCGCCTCGTGATCCAGCGCCGGATCGACACTCACAACATGCGCCAACCAAGCGTCAAGATTGATGCTGCCATCAACGTTGATTGGCTGATGTGCTCTCACCTGAACCATCTTGTCTACCTTCCCTACGGCGCACGCCACGTACGCCGAATAGTCGCCGGCGTTCTTCGCGCCGGTCGGTTTAACCACTTAAGGTGCAATCCTTATGCACCCCTGCTGACCGTAGATGAGGGTCAATCGGCGCAAAGCCAAGTGGCCTTGCTCGCCGTTCATCTCAATCTGCGGCCTTTCAATCTATTGCCTTTCAACCTACTGCCTTTCAAACAGCGCCATCGCCTCGACATGCGCCGTCTGCGGAAACATATCGAGCATACCGGCGCGCTTCAGCCGATAACCTTGCTGCACCAGTTCGGCGCTGTCGCGGGCCAGGGTCGCCGGGTTGCACGACACATAGAGCAGTCGCTCAGCCGCCAGGCTGCCGATCTGCTTGACCACTTGCAGTGCGCCATCGCGCGGCGGGTCGAGCAGCACGGCGGCAAAGCCCCCCTGCGCCCACGGTGCATCGCTCAGCGCAGCGGACAGGTCGGCCTGAAAAAAGTGCGCGTTACCCAGGCCATTGCTCGCGGCATTCTGCTCGGCTCGCTCGACCATCGCCTGCACCCCTTCCACCGCAATCACCTCGCGTACCTGGCGCGCCAGCGGCAGGGCGAAATTGCCCAGGCCACAGAACAAATCCAGTACCCGTTCATGCGCCTGCGGTGCTAACCAGTCTAGCGCCTGTGCCACCATCGCCTGGTTCACCGGCGCATTGACCTGAACGAAATCACCCGGCCGATAGGCCAGCTGCAAGTCCCAGGCGTCCAACCGGTACCCCAAGGCCTGCGCCGGCTCGAACGGCTGCGGCTCACCGACGCCATGCAACCATAACTGCGCACCCTGGGCGACGCAGAAGGCCTGCAAACGGGCCAGATCCACCTCGCTCAGGGCCGAAGTATGGCGCACTAAGACGCTGCTGGCGGTGCCATTGAACAACTCCACATGGCCAATGGCCTGCGGCTTGTCCAAGCCCTTCAGCACTGCCGGCAAGGCATGCAGAATCGGCTGCAAGGGCTGTACCAGAACCGGGCAATCGTCGATGGCGACAATGTCCTGACTGGCTGCGGCGCGAAAGCCGACATCCAGGCGCTTGGCTTTGACATCCCAACGCACGGCGATGCGCGCGCGACGACGGTAGGCGAACTCAGGTCCGACCAGCGGCGCAGCCCACTCCTGCGGTTGCAGGTTGGCCAGGCGACTGAACTGCTCACTGAGCTGGCGCTGCTTCAGGGCGAGCTGGTCGCTATAGGTCAGGTGCTGCACGCTACAGCCGCCACAGCTGCGCGCATGGGCGCAGGGCTCACTGCGACGCTCGGGACTGGCGCTGATGATGCGTTCGGCGCGCGCTTCGACCACCTTGCTGCGCGCCGCCAGCACGCGGGCCTCGACCTGTTCGCCCGGCATAGCGCCGCTGACGAACCAGGTGCGCCCTTGACTAAAGGCAATGCCACGGCCGTCGTTAGCCAGCCGCTCGATCGCGAGCTTCTGCTTCTTGCCCACGGGCACTTGCGGTGTCTGCACGCCGCCACTGGGCTGAAAGCGCAGACCGCTGGTTTTCTTAGCCATCAGGTATCCGGCGTGTCGTACACGCCAGTGGACAGGTAACGGTCGCCGCGGTCGCAGATGATCGCCACCATCACGGCATTTTCCACCTCTTGCGACAAGCGCAGCATGGCCGCCACCGAACCACCGGAGGACACCCCGCAGAAGATGCCTTCCTCGCGGGCCAGGCGACGCATCACGTCCTCGGCTTCGCGCTGGGCCATGTCGATGATCCGGTCGACCCGCTCGGCCTGGTAGATCTTCGGCAAGTATTCCTGCGGCCAGCGGCGGATACCGGGAATCGACGCGCCTTCCATCGGCTGCAGACCGACGATCTGCACCGCAGGGCTCTGCTCCTTGAGGTAGCGCGACACGCCCATGATGGTACCCGTGGTGCCCATGGAGCTGATGAAGTGGGTGATCTGCCCTTGGGTCTGACGCCAGATTTCCGGACCGGTGCCGCCGTAATGCGCCTCGGGATTGTCACCGTTGGCGAACTGATCGAGCACCTTGCCACGACCACCACGCTGCAGGCTCTCGGCCAGATCACGGGCGCCCTCCATGCCGTCCTCGCGCGACACCAGCACCAGCTCGGCGCCGTAGGCGGTCATCGCCGCCTTGCGCTCGGCGCTCATGTTGTCCGGCATGATCAGGATCAGTTCGTAGCCCTTGATCGCCGCCGCCATCGCCAGGGCGATGCCGGTGTTGCCGGAGGTGGCTTCGATCAGGGTATCGCCGGGGCGGATCTCACCGCGCAGCTCGGCGCGGGTGATCATCGACAGGGCCGGGCGGTCTTTTACCGAACCCGCCGGATTGTTGCCTTCCAGCTTCACCAGCAAGGTATTGGAGGTCGTACCGGGCAGGCGCTGCAAACGCACCAGCGGGGTGTTGCCGACGCAGTCGGCGATGGTGGGATAGTGCAGGGTCATGGCGTCGATCGAGTCCGGACGGCAGGAGGGGTGCCTATGATAACGGCAAACCGTCGGCGGCCATAACTCGACACAGTCACTGCTTATTGCAGCCGGTGATAAGGGTGGTGCTCAGCCTCTTGTTCCCCTCAAGCCAGACGCTACACTGCCGACCTGAGCCCATCGAATAAGTGACGCAGGAGCAAGCGAGTGTTCAAGGATCTAGGCATCAAAGGCCGCGTGCTGATGCTCACTCTACTGCCGACCAGCTTGTTGGCACTGGTGCTCGGTGGCTATTTCACCTGGGCACAACTGTCGGACCTGCAGGCCCAACTGCTGCAACGCGGACAGATGATCAGCGAGCAACTGGCGCCCCTGACCGCACCGGCACTGCTGCGCGGCGACAGCCGCTTGCTGCAGCGCATCGCCACCCAGGCCCTGGAACAACCGGATGTACGCGCCGTCAGCTTCCTCAGTGCCGAACGCACCCGCTTGGCGCACGCCGGACCGAGCATGCACAGTCAGGTAACCAGCGACACTGACACCCCTCCTGCGCCACGCAGCAACCAGGACGTCACGCACTTTCTCCTGCCCGTGCTGGAAAGCCACCTGAGCCTCACCGATGAACCGCGAGAAGATGACAGTACACGGCTGCTGGGCTGGGTCGAGCTGGAACTGTCGCACCACAACACCCTGCTCAGCGGTTATCGCAGCCTGCTCACCAGCCTGCTGCTGATTGCCACCGGGCTGATCGTCACCGCCCTGCTCGCCCTGCGCATGAGCCGCAGCATCAATGAGCCGCTACGACGCATCAAGCACAGCGTTGCCAAGCTCAAGGACGGCCACCTGGAAACCCGCCTGCCGCCCCTTGGCAGCCACGAACTGGATGAGCTCGCCTCGGGCATCAACCGCATGGCCGAGGTCTTGCAAAACGCCCAGGAAGAATTGCAGCACAGCATCGATCAAGCCACCGAAGACGTTCAGCAGAACCTCGAAACCATCGAGATCCAGAACATCGAACTGGACTTCGCGCGCAAGGAAGCCCTGGAGGCCAGTCGGATCAAATCCGAGTTCCTCGCCAACATGAGCCATGAGATTCGCACGCCGCTCAACGGCATCCTCGGCTTCACCAACCTGCTGCAGAAAAGCCAATTGACCCCCCGCCAACAGGACTACTTGAGCACCATCGAAAAGTCCGCCGGCAGCCTGTTGTCGATCATCAATGAGATCCTCGACTTCTCCAAGATCGAGGCCGGCAAGCTGGTGCTGGAAAGTATCCCGTTCAACCTGCGCGACCTGCTGCAAGACACCCTGACCATTCTCGCCCCGGCCGCCCACGAGAAGCAGCTGGAGCTGCTCTGCATGGTCTATCGCGACACCCCACTGGCGCTGGTGGGCGACTCGCTACGACTCAAGCAAGTGCTGACCAACCTGGTGAGCAATGCGATCAAGTTCACCCGCGCAGGCAGCATCGTCATGCGTGCCATGCTCGAAGACGAAAGCGCCGACCGCGTGCAACTGCGCATCAGCGTGCAGGACACCGGCATCGGCTTGTCCGAAGAGGATCTGCGCGCCCTGTTTCAGGCCTTCAGCCAGGCCGACAATTCGCTGTCGCGCCAGGCTGGCGGCACCGGCCTGGGCCTGGTGATCTCCAAACGCCTGATCGAGCAGATGGGCGGCGAAATCGGCGTGCACAGTACCCCCGGGCAAGGCTCCGAGTTCTGGATAACCCTGAGCCTGCCGAAAGCCCGGGACGATGCCGAAGACTTGCCACGCCCGCCACTGCTCGGCCGCTATGCAGCCATTCTGGAAAGTCATGAACTGTCACGCCAGGCCCTGCAGCATCAGCTGGAAGACTGCGGTTTGCAGGTCAGCGCCTTTGCCGATCTCGGGCAACTGATTGCAGCGGTCGCCGCCGCGCGCCAGGGCGCCCAGCCGATCCAGCTGGCCGTCCTGGGCATCACCGCCCAAGTGCTGCCCCCGGAGCGCCTCGGTGAGCGGCTCAGCGAGCTCGAGCAGCATGGCTGCAAGGCCGTGGCGCTGTGCCCGACCACCGAACAGGCGCTTTACCACCAGGCCCTGCCCGACGCGCACAGCCAACTGCAAGCCAAGCCCGCCTGCACTCGCCGGCTGCAGCACGTGTTAGCCGAGCTGATCAGCCCACGCCAGGCTCACCCGCAAACCAGCGTCCCGGCTCCCAGCCGGGCACCGCGGGTGCTCTGTGTCGACGACAACCCGGCCAACCTGTTGCTGGTGCAAACCCTGCTGGATGACATGGGCGCCTGGGTCAGCACCGCCGACAACGGCTATCAGGCCCTGGAGCAAGCCAAGCAGGAAACCTTCGACCTGATCTTCATGGATGTGCAGATGCCAGGCATGGATGGCCGCCAGACCACCGAAGCGATTCGTCAGTGGGAGACGCAGCAGGGCCGGCCCCCTGTGCCTATTGTCGCCCTCACCGCCCATGCGCTGGCCAACGAGAAGCGCGCCCTGCTGCAAAGCGGTCTCGACGACTACCTGAGCAAGCCCATCGGAGAGCGGCAACTGGCCCAGGTGGTACTCAAATGGACCGGTTTGGCCCTGCGCTACCAGGGCCCGGAGCGACGCCACCTGCACCCGGCTGCGAGTCAGGAGTTGAGCGTGCTGGACGCCGCCGAGGGGCTGCGCCTGGCCGCCGGCAAAGCCGATCTGGCCGCAGACATGCTGAGCATGCTGTTGGCAGGGCTCCCGGCCGACCGCCAGGCCATCCGCCAGGCCCGCGAGACCGGCGAACTCAAGGCATTGCTCGAACGCGTCCACCGCCTGCATGGCGCCACCCGCTATTGCGGCGTGCCGCATCTGCGCGCGGCCTGCCAGCGCAGCGAAACCCTGCTGAAGCAGAATGATCCCGCCGCGCACAGCGCACTGGACGAGCTGGATGAAGCCATCGAGCGGCTGACTAACGAAGCCCAGATCGACGCTTAGACATAGGCATCGGCATCGGCATCGGCATCGGCACTTTAATGGTTGCCCGCGAACGGCAATTAAAGTGCCCTGTCGCCGCACCCTAGCCTAAGCCACTCAGCGGGCAACACCTGCACTCCACCCCAGGCACTGCCTGGGCTAGAATGGCGGCCTTGCCCGGAGGACCCATGGCCGAACACGACTTTCGCTACAACCTGCTCAACCCCGAGCACACCCTGATTGAATGCCGCGCCCTGGCACCGGGGCGCTACCAGGTCACCGGCAACGGTGGCTCGATCCACAGCGGCGACAGCCTGCTGGTCAGCCTCAAAGGCAGCCGTGACCTGCACATGCGCCTGGAAGTGGAAAAGGTTCGCCACCTGATCAATCCACCCGGCCAATGGCTGGCGGTGACCAAGGGCCCGCTGTTCAAGGAACTGGCCATCCATAGCTGGCAGGTCAAGTGCGATGCATGCGACAAGCTGCTGGACTTCGAGTTCGCCGTCGACGCGACCCTCGGCAAGCCCGCCCAGACCCAGGCTGCCACTGCGCGGATTAACGAGCTGGGCTGGAACAGCGAAAAAAATAAGCACCTGTGCCCCAGTTGTAAAAAGGCAGCGCCATGATGCGCGCCACCACCCTCGGCCTACTCGGCGCCAGCCTGCTGGGTTGCGCCAGCACCCCGGTGCAACTGGAAACCGAGCGTACTTATCAAGTGGAGTGGATCGGCGAGCGTCCGCTGATCGACCGCAGCCACCTGAGCCTGACCCTCGGTGACGACGGCCGCGCTTATGGCAACGCGGGCTGCAACCACTGGTTCGCCAGCTACACCCTGGCCGGCGAGCAACTGAGCTTCGGCGCCGTTGGCAGCACCCGCAAACTCTGCGCGCCGGCACTGATGGAGCAGGAAGCCCGGTTCCTCGCCAGCCTGACCAAGGTGCAACGCTGGGACGTTTCGCCGATCGAACAACTGCGCCTGTGGCCCGCCGCCGGTAAACCGCTGCGCCTCTGGCCGCAGGAAGGTTGAGCGGCGAGCAGGTCCTTGAGCCGCTGAGTACGGAGCAACCTGGATTGCCGCGCGATCCCCAGTGCAATACTGGTAGTCGCAGGGCAATGCTGGATTACGCCGCACCAGATCCGGCTGTTTGACTGAACGACCGTACACGCGTCTCACCCAGCCTACGGCGCAAATAGCTCCAGCTGTTCCTGTCGGCCGCGCAGGTCGTACAGGCGGACACCGACACCCAGCAGGCGCACCGGCTTGTTGCCACGAGCAAATGCCGCACTGAGCAGCAACCCATAGCTGTTCAGGTCGCGGCGTGCGCCAGCCTGCTCCAGGGTGGTTTGGCTGAAGTCGTGGAATTTTATTTTGACGAAGGGCTTATCCGGTCGGTAACTCTCATCCAGCCGCGCCATCCGCCCATCGAGCTCTGCCAATAACTGCGGTAACTGCGCCAAACAGCTCGGCAGATCCGGCAGGTCATGCTCATAGGTATTTTCCACGCTGACCGACTGGCGGCGACTGTTGGTCTGCACCGGGCGCTCATCGATGCCACGGGCCAGCCCCCACAGACGCTCGCCAAAACTGCCGAACTCGCGCACCAGGGCGAGCCGCTCCCATTCGCGTAGATCATCACAGCTGCGAATCCCCAAACGGCCCAGTTTGTCTGCCGTCACCTTGCCCACCCCGTGCAGCTTGCTGACCGGCAACGCGGCGACGAATGCTTCGATCTGATCCGGGGTGATCACGAACAAGCCGTTGGGTTTTTTCCAATCGCTGGCGATCTTGGCGAGAAACTTGTTCGGCGCCACCCCCGCCGACACGGTGATATGCAGCTCCCGCGATACCCGGCGGCGGATCTCCTGGGCGATGCGTGTGGCACTGCCGGCAAAATGCGGGCTATCCGTCACATCCAGGTAGGCTTCGTCCAGTGACAATGGCTCGATGACGTCGGTGTAATCACGGAAGATCGCCTGAATCTCCCGCGAGACGGCCTTATAGGCATCCATGCGTGGTTTGACGATCAGCAAGTCCGGGCACAGCTTCAATGCATGCCCGGAGGCCATCGCCGAACGCACCCCATAGGCACGGGCCTCATAGTTGCAGGTGGCGATCACCCCACGGCGATCCGCTGCACCGCCCACGGCCAAGGGCTTACTGGCCAGGCTCGGGTCGTCCCGCATCTCGATGGCGGCGTAAAAGCAGTCGCAGTCAACGTGAATAATCTTGCGCACGATAGTCCGGAAAGCCCCGCTGGGCACGCCTCGAAGGAATAAAGTCTAACACCCGTGCAGCGCTAAGCACCTGAACAAACAACAGTTTTTCAAAGTTAAAACTTGACGAAATGAAATACGACGCTAGAATAGGCGCCGCGGGATGGAGCAGTCTGGTAGCTCGTCGGGCTCATAACCCGAAGGTCGTAGGTTCAAATCCTGCTCCCGCAACCAAATATCAAGAAGGCCACTCAAACGAGTGGCCTTTTTCGTTTCTGCCTCCCGAATCCATTTAAGTAATTGATTAAAAAGCAATAATCGATTGACAACAACGCGCTCCTGTATAGAATGGTCGGCGCGGGATGGAGCAGTCTGGTAGCTCGTCGGGCTCATAACCCGAAGGTCGTAGGTTCAAATCCTGCTCCCGCAACCAAATATCAAGAAGGCCACTCAGACGAGTGGCCTTTTTCGTTTCTGCCTTGCGACTCCATTTAAGTAATTGATTAAAAAGCAGTAATCGATTGACAACAACGCGCTCCTGTATAGAATAGCCGGCGCGGGATGGAGCAGTCTGGTAGCTCGTCGGGCTCATAACCCGAAGGTCGTAGGTTCAAATCCTGCTCCCGCAACCAAATATCAAGAAGGCCACTCAAACGAGTGGCCTTTTTCGTTTATAACTGTTGCAACGTTTACTTCCTGCGAAGTTCTGGAACCTACCCACGCTTCCAGACCCTGAGCCGCACTGCCCTTGAGGTGTTCGATGCGCGCCAGTCCAGTAGAGTCCGCAGCCTCCTCCCCCGCAACCTCTAGCCCCAGACACCGGGTTTGGCAGCATCGTCTCAGCCATTTTCGCCAGCCCCTCGGCCTGGCCCTGGCCATACTGCTATTCGGCGCGGCCCTGGTTGCCTGCCGCCACCTGCTGGATGCGCTTGATCCGGACACCTTGCGCAACGCACTGCTCGCAGTCCCTCTGGCAAAGCTGCTCGGAGCCCTAGCGCTGACCGCCTGCAGTTTTATTGCCCTGCTCGGCTACGAATGGTCGGCCAGCCGCTATGCCGAGGTGCAATTGCCCAAGTCCACTCTGGCGTTTGGCGGCTTCTGCGCCTTCGCCATCGGCAATACCGTGGGTCTGTCGATACTTTCCGGGGGGGCCGTGCGTTACCGTCTATACGCCAGGCACAGCCTCGGCGCGGGTGAAGTCGCGCGCATGAGCCTGTTCGCCACCCTCGCCCTCGGTTGCTCGCTGCCGATACTGGCCGCACTGGCCTGCCTCAGCGATCTGCCAGCCGCCACCACTGCGCTACGCCTGCCGGCACCCTTGCTGGCCGGCATCGCATCGGCGATTCTGCTACTCGGCGCATTCTTGATGTTCAGCCTGCAGCGCGCTCGCCTGACCGCACAACCTCATACTCACAGCCTGCTGGTGCAGATTAGAAGTCGCGTCCTGCGCCTGCCGGGCGCGCGCCTGCTCCTGCTGCAACTGCTGATCACCGCACTGGACGTCGCTGCCGCGGGCGGCGTGCTCTACCTGCTACTGCCGGAGGCGCCGCCCTTTGGTGCTTTTCTGCTGATCTATCTGTTGGCCTTGGCTGCCGGCGTACTCAGCCATGTGCCCGGAGGCATCGGGGTGTTCGAGGCTGTCCTGCTGGCCGCGTTCGCCGATCAATTGGGAGCCGCACCGCTGGCGGCGGCCTTGCTGCTATACCGCCTGATCTACGTCCTCCTGCCGCTGTTGCTGGCCTGCCTGCTGATATTGCTGAGCGAGGCCCGCCGCGTGCTGCCAGCCCCCCAGAGCATGCGATTGGCTTCCGGCATGGCGGCGCCCATCTTGGCGCTCTTGGTATTTATGGCCGGCACGGTGCTGCTGTTCTCAGGCGTCACTCCGGCCATTGACAGTCGCCTGGAAGACCTCGGCTTTATGCTTCCGGATCGCCTGATCGATGCCTCCCACCTGGGCGCCAGCCTGATCGGCATGCTCTGCCTATTGCTCGCTCAGGGCCTGCGCCGCCGCCTTTCAGCCGCCTGGATGCTCACCCTGACATTGCTGCTGACAGGGGCGCTGCTCTCCCTGCTCAAGGGCTTCGACTGGGAGGAAGCCAGTCTATTGACCCTGACCGCTATTCTGCTGGCCCTATTCCGCCCTGCGTTCTACCGTCCCAGCCGCCTGCTGGAGCTGCAATTTTCGCCGCGCATCCTGGCTGCCAGCACTTGCGTCCTCGGCGCGTCGATATGGCTGCTGTTGTTCGCCTATCAGGATGTTCCCTACAGCCATGAGCTGTGGTGGCAGTTCGCCCTCGACGGCAACGCTCCTCGCGCCCTGCGCGCAACACTGGCCAGCGGCGTGGTGCTGGTCATGGTGACGTTGAGCTGGCTGCTGCACACAGCGCCCCCGGCTATACAACTGCCGCAGCCGAACGAACTGGCCCAAGCCGCCGCCATCGTGCAGAGCTCCGAACAGCCCGACGGTGGTCTGGCGCTGACAGGCGACAAGGCCCTGCTGTTCCATTCGCATGGCAATGCGTTTCTGATGTATGCCCGCCGCGGCCGCAGCCTGGTGGCGCTCTTCGACCCAGTCGGCCCACCTCAGGAGCGCGCCGAGCTGATCTGGCAATTCCGCGACCTCTGTGACCTGCACCACGCCCGCCCGGTGTTCTATCAGGTGCGCGCGGAGAACCTGCCGTTCTATATGGATATAGGCCTGAGCGCCCTCAAACTCGGCGAAGAAGCGCGCGTCGAGCTGAAGCGTTTCGCGCTGGATGCCAAGGGCAAGGAGATGAAAGACCTGCGCTACACCTGGAGTCGCGGCCAGCGCGATGGCCTGGCGCTGGAGTTCCATCAGCCCGGCCAGGCCCCTCTGGAGGAACTGCGGGGTATCTCCGATGCCTGGTTATCCGGTAAGCATGTGCGCGAAAAAGGCTTCTCCCTGGGCCGTTTCGAGCCCAGCTACCTGGCGAACTTCCGCATCGCCGTGGTGCGCGTTCAGGGTATTGCCGTGGCTTTCGCCAACCTGTTGGAAACCCAAAGCCTTGAGCTGGCCAGCCTCGACCTGATGCGCGTCCATCCAGATGCCCCCAAGTTGACCATGGAGTTCCTCATGCTCGGCCTGCTACTACACTTCAAGGAGCGCGGCTTCGCCCGCTTCAGCCTGGGGATGGTGCCACTGGCCGGCCTGCAGCCACGCCAGGGTGCCCCCCTGACCCAGCGCCTCGGCGCCCTGGTGTTCCAGCGCGGCGAAACCTTCTACAACTTCCAGGGCCTGCGCCGCTTCAAGGACAAATTCCAGCCGGACTGGGAACCTCGTTACATGGCGGTGCCTGCCGGCCTCGACCCCCTGGTGGCACTGACCGATACCGCTGCGCTGATAGCCGGCAGCTTCACCGGCCTGGTCAAACGTTGAGGTCAGCATGGCTAAACGTAATTGGCGGCACATCCTGCTTCTCACCCTCCTGGTGGTGTTAGCGGCCATCCTCCTGCTGTGGAGCCGACCGGCACCGCAAGCTCGGCTCGAACGCGTGCAACTGGCCGATGGCAGCCCGCTGATCCTGGCCAATCCAGCCGGTACGGTAAACGCACGAGTACTGCTGGCACTGCCGCCTGGACAATGGCTACCGGCCGCCGAGCTGCTCGCACTCGCCCAGCACAGCAATGCCCGCCTGCTGCAAATCGCACTGCCGGACAACGATTGCGCCGCTCAGCAACGGCGCTTCAATGCCGCGAGCCGCTACCTCGAAGGGCAACCCACCCTGGTCGCCGGCATCGGTCCTGGGGCTGCATTCGCCTGGCGCTGGCTGGCCGGGCAAACCAGCGACCAGGCGCATGCCCTGTCCATCGACTTCAACCTGAAACACCCGGACTGCCCTGCGCCCCTGCCCACGCAAGCCGCTCACGGCCACTGGAGCATCGCCTGGAACGACAATCCGGACGATGCCAGTGCCCGCTTCGCCCGTGACCAGCAGCATGCCGATACACGCATCAGCGCCTACGACACCTCGCTCCCCCTGCTGCTGAAAGAGCAATTGCAACACCTGCTGCAAGGCCAGAGTGAATCGATGCCGCTGGTCGAAGTGCCCGCCAGCAAGCCCGCCGACACCCTCACCCTGTTTTATTCCGGCGACGGAGGCTGGCGCGATCTGGATCGCGATGTGGCGACCGAGCTGGCCAAGCGCGGCGTTCCCGTCGTCGGCATCGATGCCCTGCGCTATTTCTGGCAACACCGAAGCCCGGAACAAGGCGCCGTCGACCTCAGCCGACTGATGCACACCTACCGGGAAAAATGGGGCAGCAAACACTTCGTGCTGGCCGGCTATTCATTCGGCGCCGATGTGCTTCCGGCCTTCTACAACCGCCTGCCGCAGAGCGATCAGCAACAGGTCGACGCCATCCTCTTGCTAGGCCTGGCGCGCAGCGGCAGCTTCGAGATCGAGGTACAAGGCTGGCTCGGTAGGCAAGCGGCGGAAGCCGCCACCGCTCCGGAACTGCTCAGGCTGCCCGCCACTAAGGTGCTATGCGTTTACGGCAGCGAGGAGGCCGGCGCGAGCGGCTGCACCCAGCCCGGCGCACCCGGAGAAATACTCCGCCTGCCTGGCGGCCACCACTATGACGAAAACTATCCAGCGCTGGCGGACCGGTTGCTGCAAGGCATCCAGCAACGCCAAGACCAGCTCACCTTGAAGTGATCCAGGTTCAGATTCACTTAAGCTTGCGCGACTACTCTTGCCCACGCTCCATCTAAAGCCATGGGAAAGAGGATGTCTGATGAACCGAAACAACACTGAGGTGCGTTACAGCCGGCTGTCGATTGCCCTGCATTGGCTGATGCTGGTGTTGATCGCGGCGGTTTACGCCTGCATCGAACTCAAAGGCAACTTCCCCAAAGGCAGCGAATACCGCGACCTGCTCAAGCAGTGGCACTTCATGCTCGGGATGAGTGTTTTCCTGCTGGTCTGGCTACGCCTGCTGGCGCGCTTCGTCAGCCCCTCGCCGAAGATCAGCGGCGGCTCACCCGCCTGGCAGGCAACGTCGGCCAAGCTGATGCACTGGGCACTGTATGCCCTGATGATTGGCGCACCCTTGGCCGGCTGGCTGACCCTCAGCGCCGCCGGCAAACCCATCCCCTTCTTCGGCCTGGAACTGCCCGCCCTGGTCGGTAAGGACCCCGCACTGGCCAGGACCTTCAAGGAATTGCACGAATGGGCCGGCACCGCTGGCTACTGGCTGATCGGCCTGCACGCCGCCGCCGGTGTGTTTCACCACTTTATTAGTCGCGACGACACCCTCGTACGCATGCTGCCCGGGCGCAGCTAAACCAACGCATAACCCTTCACTCATGGCGGTGCGCTGTAGCCGCACAAACGACACTTCAGATTTCCACTTGTGAACCCAGCTCAATCACCCGTGCCAGCGGCAACTTGAAGTAGCGCAGGTTGCTGTTGGCATTACGCAACATGAAGGCGAACAGCGCTTCGCGCCAACGCGCCATGCCGATGCGCTTAGTGCTGATCACAGTCTCCCGGCTGAGGAACCAGGTGGTGCGCATCGGACTGAAATCCAGCCCGTCGAGGTGGCACAGGTGCAGGGCCGCCGGCACGTCAGGCGTGTCCATGAAGCCAAAATGCAGGATCACCCGGAAGAACTCCTCGCCATAGGCATCCACCTCAAAACGCCGTTCCGGCGCGACCCGCGGCTGGTCTTCGCTGACCACGGTCAACAGCACAATCTGCCGGTGCAACACCTGGTTGTGCAGCAGGTTATGCAACAGCGCATGGGGTACGGCATCCGGCCGGGCACTGAGAAATACCGCAGTGCCCGGTACCCGGTGCGGCGGCTGACGGCGAATGCTGTCGATAAACACCGGCAGCGACAGCGCGCTTTCGTCGAGCCGCTCCAGCAGCAACTGGCGCCCGCGCTTCCAGGTACTCATCAGGGTAAACAACAGCAGACCGACGAGTAGCGGGAAGATACCGCCCTGCAGAATCTTCGGCACGTTGGCGGCAACGAACAGGCTGTCGACCAGGAGAAAACCCAGTAGCAACGGAATTGCCAGCCAACGCGGGGTCGGCCACAACCGCAGCATCACGGCCGCGACCAGCAGTGTGGTGATCAGCATGGTGCCGGTCACCGCCACGCCGTAGGCTGCCGCCAGCGCTCCAGACGACTCGAAGCCGATCACCAGCAGCACCACCGCCACCATCAGCGCCCAGTTCACCACACCGACATAGATCTGCCCTTGCTCCTCGCTGGAGGTGTGCTGGATATGCATACGGGGGATATAGCCAAGCTGAATGGCCTGATAGGTCAGGGAGAAGGCACCCGAGATCACCGCCTGCGAGGCGATGATGGTGGCCAGACTGGCCAAGCCGACCAACGGCAGTAGCGCCCAGGACGGCGCCAATAGATAGAAAGGGTTGCGCGCCGCGCTGGCACTCTCCAGCAGCAGCGCACCTTGACCGAAATAGTTGAGCACCAGCCCCGGTAGGACCAGGAAGAACCA
The DNA here is from genome assembly GCF_007993865.1 of Pseudomonas sp. SJZ079. Lineage (GTDB taxonomy): Bacteria > Pseudomonadota > Gammaproteobacteria > Pseudomonadales > Pseudomonadaceae > Aquipseudomonas. Next base: position 196,031 of record NZ_VIUH01000006.1, read on the forward strand.
GGCCCGGGCAATCGGCTTACGGCCGAAATGCCCCATGTCGGCGTACAGTGCCTCTGCCCCGGTCAGCGCCAACACCACCGCGCCAAGGATGATCACGCCCACCCCGGGGTGGACGATGAAGAACTTCAGGCACCAGTAAGGATTGAGCGCTTGCAGCACCTCGGGCCGCCGCACAATCCCCTGAACGCCCAGCGCGCCCAGCACCAGGAACCACAGCAACATGACCGGCCCGAACAGGGTGCCGATACGCGCGGTGCCGCGCTTCTGGATCAGAAACAGCCCGACCAGCAGGACCAGCGCCAACGGCACCACCCAATGGCCAACGCCCTCGAAGGCGACCTCCAGGCCCTCCACCGCCGAGAGTACCGAGATCGCGGGCGTGATCATGCTGTCCCCATAGAACAGCGCCGTACCGAACAGGCCACACAGCGTCAGCACCCGGGACAATCGCGGGAACGCCGCTGTGGCACGTTTCGCCAGGGCCAACAGGGCCATCACCCCGCCTTCGCCCTGATTATCGGCACGCAGAATGAACAGCACGTACTTGATCGACACCACCCAGATCAGCGACCAGAAGACCAGCGAGAGAATACCGAGCACGCCCTCGGGGTTGGCCTGTACCCCATAGCGCCCGGAGAACACCTCCTTGAGCACATACAGCGGGCTGGTGCCGATATCGCCGTACACCACCCCCAGGGCGGCCACCAGCACGCCGAGCGACGTCGAGCCACCAGAGGCAGGCGCGTGCTGATCAGCGACGGCAATCTTCATCGAGGCGAGCATCCTGACGGGCCATTGGCGCAACTGCCGCGCCGACCTCATCACCAAGACAAGCCCAGAACCCGCGCCTTGACCAGCTTGCCAGGCTGGTCAAGAACGTTGCCTGCCGCTAGAATTGCGCACTTTTTGATCAAAGGCGCCGCCAAAGCGCCCTTCGAGGTTAGCCATGTCCACCCCCGCCACGCCAAAAGTCGGTTTCGTCAGCCTCGGATGCCCGAAGGCCCTGGTCGATTCCGAGCGGATCCTGACCCAGCTGCGCATGGAAGGTTACGAAGTCGTACCGACCTATCAGGACGCCGACGTGGTGGTGGTCAACACCTGCGGCTTTATCGACAGCGCCAAGGCCGAATCGCTGGAAGTGATCGGTGAAGCCATCGCCGAAAACGGCAAGGTCATAGTCACCGGCTGCATGGGCGTGGAAGAAGGCGCGATCCGCAGCGTGCACCCCAGCGTGCTCTCGGTCACCGGCCCACAGCAGTACGAGCAGGTGCTCAACGCCGTGCACGAAGTGGTGCCGCCAAACACCGCGCACAACCCATTGATCGACCTGGTGCCGCCGCAGGGCATCAAGCTCACCCCGCGCCACTACGCCTACCTGAAGATTTCCGAAGGCTGCAACCACAGCTGCAGCTTCTGCATCATCCCCTCGATGCGCGGCAAGCTGGTCAGCCGCCCGGTCGGCGAGGTGCTCGGCGAAGCCGAGCGCCTGGTCAAGGCCGGGGTCAAGGAACTGCTGGTGATCAGCCAGGACACCAGCGCCTACGGCGTCGACCTCAAGTACAAGACCGACTTCTGGAACGGCCAGCCGGTGAAGACCCGCATGACCGAACTGTGCGAGGCGCTGTCGAGCCTGGGCGTGTGGGTGCGCCTGCACTACGTCTATCCTTACCCGCACGTCGACGAACTGATCCCTTTGATGGCCGCGGGCAAGCTGCTGCCCTACCTGGACATCCCCTTCCAGCACGCCAGCCCGAAAGTACTCAAGGCCATGAAACGCCCGGCCTTCGAGGACAAGACCCTGGCACGGATCAAGAGCTGGCGCGAAATCTGTCCCGAGCTGACCATCCGTTCGACCTTTATCGTCGGCTTCCCCGGCGAAACCGAAGAAGACTTCCAGTACCTGCTCGACTGGCTGACCGAAGCCCAGCTCGACCGCGTCGGCTGCTTCCAGTACTCGCCGGTTGAAGGTGCGTCGGCCAACCTGCTCGACAACCACGTGCCAGACGAGATCAAGCAGGATCGTTGGGATCGCTTCATGGCCCACCAACAGGCGATCAGCGCTGCTCGCCTGCAACTGAAAATTGGCAAAGAGCTTGAGGTGCTGATCGACGAAGTGGACGAGCAAGGCGCGGTCGCCCGTTGCTACGCCGATGCTCCGGAAATCGATGGCAGCGTGTTTATCGGCAGCACCGCGGTCAAACCCGGCGACAAGGTACGCGTGCGCATCGTCGATGCCGACGAGTATGACCTCTGGGCCGACTTGATCTAAAGCGCGCCACCTCTGCTGGTTCCCCAGCGCGTAGCCCGGATGTAATCCGGGAAAAACGGCCAATTCCTCCCGGATTGCATCCGGGCTACGCCTCTTGCTGGCTCCTATAGACTGCTAACTACCCTCAGCGGCGAGGAGCCAACGACTATGGCCAGACTCAAGGTCTATTACGACGGCGCCTGCCCGCGCTGTGTGGCCGACCGCCGTCGCTATGAAAAGTTCCAGACTCGCAGCGACGACAGCGTGGAATGGGTCGATATCAGCGATCAGGAGGAACAACTGCGCGCGGCCGGCATCGACCCCTACCTGGCCCTGACCGAGCTGCACGTGCAAGACAGTCAAGGGCGCATCCACCGCGAGCTGGATGCCTATATCCTGCTGATGTCGCGCACCCCGGCACTGCGCCCGCTGGCTTGGCTGCTCGGCCTGCCCGGCCTCAAACCCATCCTGGCCTGGTGCTACCGCCGCTCGGTGCTGCGTCGCCTGCGCCGCGAAGGGCGGCTGTAAAGGAGATTGAGCAGGCTGCCATTCGACTAGCGGGCCTGCGAGGCCGCCAGGATAGTACCGTAAATGTCCTTGATATCCCTGGCGAACTGCTCGATCGAGTGTTCCTTAGCCAGTATCAAGGCATGCCGCGACATCTCGCCGCGCAGCGTTTCATCCTCCAGCAGCTGCGCCACCCGAGCACACCACTGCTCGAGTTTTTCCGGGGTTTTGAAGCCGCTATAGCCCTGCCTGACCACATCATCGATACCACTCGAACGCACCGCCACCACCGGCAACCCCGCCGCCATGGCTTCGAGTATCACCATGCCCTGGGTTTCCGATTTCGAGGCGAACAGGAACAGATCGCCCAAGCGGTAATAAAGGGCCATCTCCTCGGGCGGCACGGCGCCGATCAGGACGAAGTGGCGGCCCAGGTCCAGATCGTCGATGCGCGCCTGCAAGCGTTCACGCTGATGACCCTCGCCAATCATCAGGAAGCGAAATGGCCGCTCGGTTCGCGCCCTCAGACTGGCGATGGCATCGATCATGAAGTCGATGTTTTTTTCATTGGAGAGTCGGCAAACGCTGAGCAAGACGCGCTCCTCGCCGATGCCCAGGGACCGCCTGAGCGTCGCCACCTGCGCCTGCGTCACCGCCTGAAAACGCTGGTATTCGATGCCCGTGGGCTGCACAAATGCGGGCGTTTTGACCCCGATCATGCGCAGGTATTCCTCGGCGGAGTAGGTGGGCACGATCACCGCATCGCATTTGCTGGCAAAGCGCTTGATCAGGGCATGGGAAATCAGGTTGCGGAACAGCATGCCGGGCAACGGCACGAAGTGGGCGTAGTGCTCCAGGCGCGTGTGGTAGGTAAAAACGCTCGGCACCCGCAGGCGATGAGCCAGGAACAGACCCAGAGAGCCCAGCCAGAAGGGATGGTGTACGTGGATTAGGTCCGGGCGGAAGCTTTTCACCTGCCTGGCAATGCGCCCCAGGAAAATATTGGCCAGACGGAACTCGTGTTTCGCCCCGAACGCCAGAATTGACGGCACCCTGATAACACCCCGCTCATCAGGCGGCTGGTTGCGGTAGCTGGGCGCGACGATGAGCACCTGGTTGCCTATCGCTTCAAGCCCTCGCCGCAAGCGCTCGATTGACACGGGAACGCCACCGATAAAGGGCAAATAGTTGTTGGTGAACATGGCGACCTTCAGGGGCTTGTCTACCCAGGGCGACGCGTCCAGATCGAAGTTGGGGTAATAATCACGCTCAGCAAACACCAGCGCATAGAGCTTGATCGCCGCAATGCTGAGCACGCTAATCAGCAGAATGAAGTTCAGATAGCCCACATAGAACAACGAATAGATAAAGAACCAGAGGCTTTCCAGCTGTTTGAACAGCGGCGTTTGCCCCGCCTCTAAACGCTGCAGCGTCGTGCCGATACCCTGCTCGGAGACCGACACCGTCAGGTAATGGTGGAAGCTGGCCTCGTCATTCAGCACCAGGCCACCGGCGCCCCCAGTGGTGATGAAACGCGTGCCGGCCTGCTGGTGTTCGGAAAACAGCGGCAGGTTGGCGGAAAATACCGCATCGACCGGGTTCTCACCGATCAGCTTCATCAGCGCCTCGCGAAACGCCGGTGGCTGCAGGTAATCCTGCTCTTCGGCAAACACGGCACTGCCTGCGCTGCGCAGCAATGGCTTGCCGGTAAACAGGAAGCGGTGCTGGGTATCCCCCAGACGCAGCAGGTCCTTCAACCAGAGCATCTGCCAGTGCCAGGAGGTCTTGCCGGTGCTGTCGAGAAAGATGAAGCGGCTGTTGCCGGCACGAAAGCTGAAAAAGTGCGGACCGAAGTGCTCGTAAAAGCGATAGCTGCCGAAATCTTCGTACTCATGTGCGCCAAAGGTCAGCAGGTAAGGCACCCTCAAGTGACTCAGGCTGCCGTACAGCGCTCGGTATTTGTCCTCACCGCCGCCGCTGACCGCATTACCGGCGGAGATCATGAAGTCGACGCCAGAGGCATTGAGCAGCGGAATGATGCGCCGCTCGAAGATGCCGACGGAGTTGTTGATGTTACCCACCACCGCGAAGCTGAAGCGCTCTCGGCCCTCCAGCCTGGCCTGAATCTGCTCGACCTGCGTGGTATGCGCCGCAGCAAAGTCCGGCAACCAGAAGTTCAAATAAGCCTTGTAGCCCAGCAGCAGGCAGACAATCAGCACATTGCCATAGAACAGGGCCTTGAGCGGACTGCGGAATCTCATAAAAGACTTATCCGGCTACGAGCCCGAGCGTACCGCTGCGCCGCCAGGCGATGATCACGAGAAGATCGATGGCGACAAAGGCCCATCCACCATCATCAGAAACGAACGATTAGCCCTCAACCAACTAAGCATAGTCATCGCGCCATGCATCACACTGCAGCAGAGCCAGCAGCGCCTGATTGAACTTGAACGAGCACGACTGCCAGCACCATGAGACATCGAATGGCCCTGACGGGCACAGGAACCCTACTGCTGTAGAGCGGGCCCAGGTCATCGCAACGGCACCCGCACGCCGCCATCCGGCCAAGCCGTACAGCCGTGCGACAACGGCGTCACTTCAGCGATGGCCGAATCCGCTCAGCGATCCAGCGGGCTCAACACCCCCAAGCCGCCGCGATTAAGCACATGGGTATAGATCATGGTCGTTTTAACATCCGCATGACCCAACAACTCCTGAACCGTGCGGATATCCTGGCCGCTCTCCAGCAGATGCGTGGCGAAGCAATGGCGTAGCGTGTGTGGGGTGGCGGGCTTGACGATTCCCGCCGCCCCAAGGGCCGGCTTGAAGGCGCGCTGTACCCGCTTCTCATCGAAATGATGCCTGCGGCGCACCTTGGAGCGCGGATCATTGGATAGCCGCCCCGCCGGGAACACGTACTGCCAGCCCCACTCACAAGGCGCACTCGGGTACTTGCGGGCCAACGCAAAAGGCAGATAAACCTCACCAAACCCCTCGTTCAGGTCGCGCTCATGCAAGGCCTTAACCCAAGCAAGATGAGCCAGCAGCGCAGGGCGCAACGACTCGGGAAGGAGAGTAACGCGATCTTTCATACCCTTGCCGTCGCGGATCACAATCTCCCTGCGCGCGAAATCAACGTCCTTGACCCGAAGTCGTACCGCCTCCATCAAACGCATACCAGAGCCATACAACAAACCGGTAATCAAGGCCACCTCACCAGAGAACTGCGCCAACAGCAATTGGGTTTCCTCGCGCCCCAGTACCAAAGGCAAACGTTCTGGCTGTTTCGCGCGCACCACCGCATCCAGCCAAGGCAACTCGATGTGCAACACCTGTTTATAGAGAAATAGCAATGCGGCCAACGCCTGGTTCTGCGTAGAGGCAGATACATTGCGCCGAACCGCCAGGTCAGACAAAAACCGCTCAACTTCCGCCGCCCCCATCTCAGCCGGGTGGCGCAACCCATGAAAACGAATGAACTGCCTCACCCACTTCAGATAGACAGCCTCGGTACGAATCGAATAATGTCGAACCCGGATCTGCTCACGCAGTTGATCCAACAATTTTGGCTTGCCATCCATGGTGTATAACTCCTTTTTGCTCTCAGCAATCGCCTAGAAAGGCCAGAGTAGACAAGGATAGTCAAAGATGACAAGGAACGTTATGCACCAAATGGTGCGTTTATACACACCATTTGGTGTCTAATTTTAGTTAGATGCTTTACAAAACAAAGAGGGAACTATGCACGAAGTGAAAATAAAAGAGTTGAACCTCAAAGATACCCTGAGAATCTTGTGGGGGTTCTTGTGGCGAGGACTCACAATAAGCGTGGCATCAGTGCTTGCAGGCGGCATATTGGGGGCAATATTTGGCTTCATCGCAGGGCTAATCATAGCCCTATCCGGAGGAAGCAAAGAAACAATAGAAAGCATTGCAGGTATTGGTGGGGGAGTTCTCGGCCTAATATCTGGCATATTCCTCTTCTATATTTATATTTGCTGGCTTCTCAAAGCAAAATTTGGAAAATACAAATTAGCTCTCTTGGAAGAGCAACAAGAGCAACACCCAGCTTCGGTGTAGGGCACCTAACAAATGGTTCAAACCGTTCGCTTCGCTCACTGGGACGGGCTAAAGCCCGCCCCTTAACCAAACGTTAAACGTCAAAAACTTAGAAGTGTCCGCCCGTACAGATGAAAAACATAAGAGCAAAAGCCGTATGTATATTTCGCAACCAAGATAAAGTACTTCTTGCACAGGGCTTTGATCCTGCTAAAAATGAAAAATATTTATCTCCTATTGGTGGTGGCATTGATTTCGGTGAGCAATCTGCAGATGCAGCAATAAGAGAAGTTAAAGAAGAGCTAGGCACAGAAGCTCATGAACTACAGCTTCTTGGTGTCATTGAGAATTTATTCATCTTTGACGATAAAGAAGGTCATGAAATTGTATTTATTTATGAGGGAAAATTTAAAGACAATAGTTTTTACCAGAAAAACATGATCTCAGGCGTAGAGAGCAACGGTTATACTTTTGAAGCACGCTGGTATGATGTGAACAGTCTAAATAGCAGCGGCGTTCCAGTTTATCCAAATAGCATAGTAAATCTGCTGTGATTGCCGTTTAACAATTGGTTCAAACCGTTCGCTGCGCTCACTGGGACGGGCTAAAGCCCGCCCCTTAACCAAACGTTAGCAGCCATTAAATGAAAATCTTCGACATATTCAAGAAAACTAGATCCGAGAAATCGCAGCGGGTTACGACCAAGCTTGACGAAGTTGAAAGCGAAATGAAAAGAATCGGATTCTGGAGCCCTAGCCCACCAGAGTTCAAGGTCAACAATTACCTTGAGGCTCCTTCGTTTGAGCTTTGGCTCCAATGCGTTTTTATACCAAACGCACGCAAAGCCGCCAAAGAAGAATCCTATCCCAAAGACAGTCAGGTTGGGCAAATGGCAATGCGTCAATACGATTACCATAGCGTTGTAGAGGAAGCTCAAGCTTTATTACAGCTTCTCAATGAATTCGATTCGATCATACGCACCAAGTAAATGGCTGCTAACTATGCGCTCAAATCGTTCGCTTCGCTCACTGGGACCGGCTAAAGCCGGCCCCTTAGCTTAATCGTTAGACACTGCAAGGAAATTTTGTGGATACATCAACGAAGGATCGCCTCACTGCAGCAGCAACCCCTGTTATGGTTTTGGTAGTTTCTTATGCACTTACACCATGGTTAATATTATTACTCCCTCCTATGCTCTACTATATATACAGAAAAATATCATTCAGCTTATCAAAAGACACAACACTAAAATTTTTTGACTTGGTTTTTTCGATATTTCTAATAGCCTTAGGGGTAGGCGCAATAATTGGCGCACTATTAATTGTTGCCCGCGACGGCGAATTCACAATACCTCTTGTATCAAGCGGACTACTAAAAACCATCTTTTCAATTTCCGCAGCGTTCTACTTGGTGGGAAGCTCAATCATGCTAAGCATCAAATCTTTTAAAGAACAACCGTACACGCCAAAGCTTTCAATGGGTATTTTTGAAGCACTGAGAGGCAAGCGCGTAAGCAGCGTCTAACAACTGGTTCAAACCGTTCGCTTCGCTCACTGGGACGGGCTAAAGCCCGCCCCTTAACCAAACGTTGAGGCTGTAGAAAAACCTGCTGTCAGCCAATCCGCAGGCTGATAATCTCAAGCTCATCCAATCGCAGGGAGGCGCCGGGCGATGCCACGGT
>NZ_VIUH01000007.1 GCF_007993865.1 Pseudomonas sp. SJZ079
CTCATTTGGAACAACCAAACCGCGCTCCTCGTGCCTTGCCTCGCGCAAAAACAAGCTACGGCGCGGCCGCGAATGAAACGGCAACAGACCCTAGGTGAACCGAACCACGACGACCTTAAGGGGCGGAACGCTTGCGACAGTAGTTTTTTTGAGAAAACATATGCGCCACAGCCCTGTCCGGGCGAGCGAATGAGCGAGAGTACGGCATGAGCAGCGAATTGCAGGTAGAGGACCTTCAACTGGGCGACGGCAAGGAAGTGGTCAAAGGTGCCCTGATCACCACCCAGTACAACGGCTTTCTCGAAGACGGCAGCAAGTTCGACTCCTCCTACGATCGCGGCAAGCCCTTCCAGTGCGTGATAGGCACCGGACGGGTGATCAAAGGCTGGGACCAGGGCCTGATGGGCATGCGGGTCGGTGGCAGGCGCAAGCTCTTCGTGCCGTCCCGTCTCGGTTACGGTGACAACCAGTTCGGCGCGCATATCAAGCCCAATTCGAACCTGATCTTCGAGATCGAGCTGCTGGAAGTGCTGACCCGCGACGACTGATGGCGCTCCGCAGAGGGCTCTGCCACAGCCTGGCTTCGGCTTCGGCTTCGGCTTCGGCCTAGTGCACCGGCACCAAATTGAGGGTGCTGCGGCTGTGGGCCGCGACATCGGTGTCGCTCAGGTGCTGCGGTTGATACTGGCCGGAAATATAGGCTTCGGCCTGATCGCTGTAGTGGCGGTCGAACAGCACACCGCTCTGCCCGACCGGGTTGATGCCCAGGCCGTGTTCCGGGTCGGCGAGGTCGATCAGGCGGCGGGTCGAGGGCCCGTAGACCACGCTCCAGGGCGCCGGACCGATGCGGTGCGACAGATTGTTCGGGGTCTCGTGGCCGCCCGGCGCGGCGAAGGGGCCGACGTTGAACAGCTTATCCAGTGGTTGTTGCCGACCCAGCGGGTGACCCTGGCTCAGGGTGTGGGCGTTACCCCAGGCCCAGTCAGCCGGGTCGTCGCCGAGGGTCTGTCGCAGCTGCGCGATGCTCGCCCGCCAGGCTGCCTTGACGGTCTCGCTGCGGCCTTCCACGGCAGCGCTGCTGCGATCATCCCACCAGGGCGATGCGGCGTCGGCCGTCAGGCGCGGCAAGGCGACGTCCAGCACGCGGGTATACAGCAGGTTGTCGAAGAAGGCGTCGCCCAACTCATCGCGCATGGCCCGTTCGCTCAGCTGATAGACCAGCTGGTTGAACAGGCTGGCGGCGATTGAGTCCAGCTCATGCGCGCCGTTCCAGCTGGCCAGTTGCTCGACCAGGGCGCGCTCGCCGTCATCGGCGGCGGCTGCGCGCAACTCATCCAGAATCGGCGCCAGCAGGCGCGGCCCGTAGCCACTGCCAGGGTCGAGTTGCAGGGCCTGGCTGTTGTTCAGGTCCCACTTGACTGACGCATCGGCCAGGCGCTGATTCAGGCGCTGACCGCGATCGGGCAGGTTGTAGTAACCGGGGATCTCGATGCCGTTGGGCGACAGCGGTTGATAGTTGGCCGAGACAATATAGCCGCGCGGCGGGTTTTCCTCCTGGGGGTTATCGGTGAAGGGGTAATAGCCGGATTTTTCCGCCTCGCCGTTGCTGCCGTCGAGGATAAAGCTCGGGTTAACCCCGGCCGGGCGGCGTGGCAGCTTGGCCGCGGCCCACCAGCCGATGTCGCCGCTGGCGTTGGCCCAGACGATGTTGAGACCGGGCGCTTCGATCTTCTCCACCGCGGCGCGGGCCTTGGCCAGGCTGTCGGCGCGATTGAGCTGGTAGAAGCCGTCGAGGATCGGGTTGTCGGTCTCGAGGAAGGCCCACCACAGGGCAATCGGCGTGTCGCCGGCGGTCTGGCCCAGGGCGTCGTTAATCAACGGGCCGTGTGGCGAGCGGCGCAGAGTGAGTTTGACCGGCTCGGCGCCTTTGACCGCGATCAGTTCTTCGCGGCTCTGCAGCTCGACCCAGTGACCGCGGTACCAGACCTGGTTGGGGTTGTCCGGGTTGAGCCGTTCGGCGATCAGGTCGACATCATCGTTCTGGAACATGGTCAGGCTCCAGGCGAAGTCGCGGTTATGCCCGAGCGAGGCGAGCGGGTTGAGCGCCTGGTGATGACCGTACAGCTCGAAGCCCGGAGCGCTCAAGTGCGCCTCGTACCACACCGCCGGCACGGCAAAACGGATATGCGGGTCGCCGGCCAGCAGTGGCTTGCCGCTGGCGGTGCGGCTGCCGGACAGCGCCCAGGCGTTGCTGCCCTCGAACTGCGGCAGGCCGGCGTCGGTCAGCGCGGCGTGGCTGAGTTGGGCGAGGGCGGCCAGGTCCTGCCAGTCGCCGGCTGCCAGTGGCTGGCCGATCACCCCTTGCGGGTGCCAGTCGAGGTCAAAGACCCGCAGGTAATCGGCGCCCAGCCGATCGCGCACGTAGCTCAGTATCGGTTCGGTGCGAAAGGCGGCGGCGAAGCTGTAGGCCATATAGCCGCCCACGCTGAGGGTGTCGGCGATGCTGAAGGGGCGCGGGGTGATACCCAGCAGGTCGAACTCCAGTGGCGCCGGGCGGCTGGCCTGGTACTGATTGATCCCATCCAGGTAGGCCTGCAGGGCCTGGGTGGCCGGGCTGTTGGGGTCGATCTTCTGGGCGTAGGCGTCGGCGTGCGCGCGGATGCCCAGGGTGCGGAACAGGCGGTCGGTGTCGACCAACTGGCTGCCCAGCACCTCGGCCAGCTCGCCGCGGGCCAGGCGGCGCAGCATTTCCATCTGAAACAGCCGATCCTGGGCCTGCACGAAGCCCAGGGCGCGGTACAGGTCGGCCTCGTTCTGCGCCTGGATATGCGGCACGCCGCGTTCGTCGTAACGCACCTTGACCGGGGCTTGCAGCCTATCGAGCGGCAGTTCGCCCTCGCGCTGGGGCTGCTTGCTGTGGAGGTACCAGGCAGTGCCGGCCGCCGCAGTGGCGACGAGCAGGGCGAGGACGGTCAGGCTGCGTTTCATCGAGTCTTCCTTGTTATCGGCGCCTACTGTTATCGGCGAACCTGCAGTTCAGGCGGCGCGTTGGCAGTGTGCGGGACGAATGCTACAGCGCAGCGACCCATTGCGGGTGATGAACAACGCTGCCGAGCGGGATGGTCAGGGGCATCATCTGGTCGGCGCGGCTGACCACTCGCAGAAACAGCCCACCGCCAGGGTATTGCTGGCGTTGACCGGGCGGCCGCTGGCCAGCGCGTCGAGGATGGGTTCGATAAAGCTGTTGCTCGAATTGCAGGTGAGCCCTTCGCTGTAGGGACCGAAATAGGCCAGTTGGCCGTTGCGGTCCCAGATGGCCACGGCGGGGCTGGCCGGTATCTGCTCGGCACCGGGCAGGTCGGCGAGCGGCTGCAGGTCGCCCAGGGTCATAGGCAACTGGCCACGGCTACCCGGCTTTTGCACGGCATAGAAGGCCACGCCTTGCGGGGCGAAGTGTTCGATCAGTTCGGCCAGGTGCTGCTGATTCGTCACGTTGCACGGACAGGCCGGGTCCCAGAAATGCACCAGGCGAATCGGTCCTGGCCCGGCCAGTTCGGCCGGCAGGCGCAGCCCGGCGCCGGAGAATACTGCCGCGCGTTCGCTGAAGGGGCGGACATAACGCGCCTCGAACCAGCCGTAGGCCACCAGCAGGGCGGCGGCCAGCAACATGACGCTGAGGCTGATGAGCAGGGTCTTGCGGGAGGCTCGGGGCATGGCGGATCAGTCGATGAAGAGTCGTTTAGGGGCCTGTCGGGCTTGACCGTCCGTAGCGAGGGCAAGTCCGGGTTGAGTCAGTTTTGCTGATTTTTTCGAGGCGAATAGCGAGCTATTTAACGAGAAGGAGCAGCGAAAATGGCCAAATCCGGCTTTTCCGCAGCCGGGCAGCGTTAAGTCCGACAGGCTCCTAGCTTGCCACGACGCGCCTGGCAGCTGAATATCGGCAGCCGACCGCGTGGCCTCGACGGCCACGCGGAATCTTCGCCCGATCGATGGAAAGCCTTATGCCTGTGCGTTTTCAGCCCGCCAGCCTGTTCGCCAGCCTGCGACCCTTAGCCGCAGCGACCCGCTTGTCGCCACAGGAGCAGGCGTACCGCGACTTCTACGGGTTCCAGGCGATGGACGCGCAGCACAGCCGACTGGGTTGTTTTACCGTGGCCGGTTACCGCATCGCCGTGCAAGCCTGGTGGCCGCAGGCGCCACGGGCGACCCTGGTGTTGCTGCACGGCTATTACGATCACAGCGGTCTGTACCGGCATCTGGTCGAGTGGGCGCTGGGCCTGGGGTTCGCGGTGCTGACCTTCGATTTGCCGGGGCATGGCCTGTCCAGCGGCGCGCGCGCCAGTATCGGCGATTTCGCCGAATACCAGGCCGTGCTGCGAGGCGCGCTCGACCAGGCGGCGGTGCTGGAACTGCCGCAGCCCTGGCACCTGTGCGGACAAAGCACTGGCGGCGCGATCCTGCTCGATTATCTGCTGACCGGCGCGCCGCGCCCCGAAGTCGGCGAAAGCATCTTGCTGGCGCCCTTGGTGCGACCGCGTGCCTGGGCCTGGTCGCAACTCAGCTACCGCCTGCTCAAACCCTTCGTCACGCAGATCCCCCGGCGTTTCAGCGAGAACTCCCATGACGCCGAGTTTCTCGACTTCGTCCAGCATCGCGACCCGCTGCAGCCGCGCAGCCTGCCGACCGCCTGGGTCGGCGCCTTGAGTCGCTGGGTGCCGCGTATCGAAGGCGCGCCACGCAGCGCGCGCAGCCCCTTGATCATCCAGGGCGAGGCGGACATGACGGTGGATTGGCGACACAACCTGGCGGTGCTGCAGGACAAGTTCGCCGCGCCGGAGATTTTCCGTCTGCCGCAGGCGCTGCATCATCTGGCCAATGAAGCGCCGGCCTTGCGCCAGCGCTATTTCGAGTTCCTCAGTCAGCGGCTGGCCTGAACGCCTAGCTGCTGTTCAAATTCCCTGAGGCGCGGGCGCCAGGCTGGAGGTGCTCTGGCCCACGGCCAGGCCGGCGCGTACCGCCGCCAGGGCGGCCTGGTAATAGGCCTGGCCTTCTGCGGACTGGGCGAAGTCGACGAACTCATCCAGTTCGGGGTCGGACAGTTCGCGGTAAACGTGCAGCAGGGTGTTGTCCAGATCCTCGCCGATCTGCTCCATCAGGCGCTGCCGTTGGCTGTTCAGCAGGGTCTGCGCGGCGTCGCCGCCGAGCAGGCCGGGGATCATCTGGCTGAGGCTATCGGCGGCGACGCCGGCCAGGGCCAGGCTGACTTCGGCGCCCGCTTCCTTGGCCGGTAGCGCCTGAGCCAGGTGGCGGATCAGCAGGCGGCGGGTGGCGCTGGCGTCAACGCGCGGCAGGCCATTGGCATGCTGTTGCAGCTGTTCGCGACGGGTGGCGAGCAGTTCGGCGGCGACCACCTTGCGCCCCAGTGGCGACTGAAAGAAGCGCAGGGCCGGTGCCGGGTCGGCGAGGTTGTCCCTCAGACTGCGCTGGGCGCGCTGATCCATCGCCCGCGGCTCGAAGCGCAGGTTGCTGTTATCCAGCAGCGCCTGATAGACCGCCGGTGGCAGGCTGCTGCGATAGCGCTGTTGGGCGGCGCTCAAGGCGTCGTTGAACTGCACCCGTTGCTGCGGCCAGCCGGCCGCCTGATACAGCTGAAGGTGGCCGTCAGCCAGACTGGGCAGACTGAACAACAACAGAAAAACAACACATAAGGCGCGCATAAAGACTCCTGTCTGGCGGGCGACTATTTTCAATGGCCAGTGAGTGCTTGTCGAGGCGCACTCAGCACTGCTGATAGAATCGCCAACATGCCTATAGATACTCCTAACACGCGGTTAGCGTGCATCGTCGACGACCTGGCCGAACACGGCTGGTCGTTGCAACCACTGTTCGCTCCACAGACTCTGACCGCGAAACTGGCCGAGGAGTGCCGCACCCGTGCGGCGCAAGGTGCGCTGACGCCGGCCAGCATCGGTCGCGGCGTTGCCCAGGCGGTGATTGAGGGGGTGCGCGGGGATCGCATCGACTGGCTGGAGCCCGGGCAGTCCGTAGCCTGCGATCAGTACATGGCGCTGCTGGACGAGTTGCGCCAGGCCCTCAATGTCGGCTTGTATCTGGGCCTGGAAGACTACGAAAGCCATTTCGCCCTGTATCCACCGGGGGCGTTCTATCTCAAACACCTCGATCGCTTCCGCGATGACGACCGCCGTGCGGTGTCGGTGGTGCTCTACCTCAACCAGGACTGGCAGCCTGAGCACGGCGGTGCGCTGCGCCTGTACCTGAAAAATGGCGAGGTGCGCGATGTCAGCCCGCTGGCGGGTACGCTGGTGGTGTTTCTCTCGGCCGAGATGCCGCACGAAGTACTGCCGACCACCTGTGACCGTCTGTCGTTGACCGGCTGGTTCCGTCGGCGCGGTGACAATCCCCTGTTAAGTACCACCTGAGCCGGAGGAAGCGTGGAGAAAATTCTGGTCAGCCGTTGTCTGTTGGGCCATCGCGTGCGTTACGACGGTGGTGCGCACGGTCCGTTCGACCTGCTCGAGCGCTGGCAGGCCGAAGGGCGCGTGGTTGCCCTGTGCCCGGAAGTCGCCGGCGGCTTGCCGACCCCGCGTCCGCCGGCGGAGATTCCCGGCGGCCAGGGCGCGCAGGTGCTCGATGGCCAGGCGGCGGTGATCACTGTGGACGGTGAGGATGTCAGCGCGGCGTTTCTCGCCGGCGCCGCGCAGGCGCTGACGCTGGTCGAGCGGCACGGCATTCGTCTGGCGTTGCTCAAGGCGCGCAGCCCCTCGTGCGGCAATCGTGAGAATTACGATGGCAACTTCAGCGGGGTGAGAGTCGCCGGTGAGGGCGTGACCGCGGCCTTGCTGCGGCGCGCCGGGGTGCAGGTTTTCAATGAAGACGAGCTGGCCGCAGCCGAGGCGGAGTTGCGCGAGTTGGAGGCGCAGTAGGGCGGGCGTTGAACATCGCCTCGTCAGTGGCTGTCGGTCAATACGTCGCCAAGCCAGGCTTAGGGCGGGCACAAAAAAGGGAGGCCGCAGCCTCCCGTTTTCGTTGCAGTGCGCTGCTTAGAACAGCACGCGGCTGCGGATGGTGCCTTTGACGTGCTGGAGTTTCTCCAGGGCCAGGTCGGAGTAATCGGCGTCGACGTCGATCACCACATAGCCGACCTTGTCGTTGGTCTGCAGGAACTGGCCGGAGATGTTGATGCCGTTTTCCGCGAACACCTGGTTGATCTCGCTCATCACACCCGGGATGTTGGCGTGGATGTGCAGCAGACGGTGTTTGCCCGGGTGCGACGGCAGGGCCACTTCGGGGAAGTTGACCGAGGACACCGAGGTACCGTTGTCGCTGTACTTGACCAGCTTCTCCGCCACTTCCAGGCCGATATTGGCCTGCGCCTCGGCGGTGGAACCACCGATGTGCGGGGTGAGGATGACGTTGTCCAGGCCGCGTAGCGGGCTCTGGAACTCTTCGTCGTTGGAGCGCGGCTCGACCGGGAATACGTCGATGGCCGCGCCGATCAGGTGCTTGTCCTTGATCGCGGCGGCCAGGGCGTCGAGCTCGACCACGCTGCCGCGGGCGGCGTTGATCAGGATGCTGCCCTTCTTCATCGCGCGGATTTCTTTCTCACCGATCATCCACTTGGTGCTCGGCAGTTCCGGCACGTGCAGCGAGACGATGTCGGCCATGCCGAGCAATTCGGTCAGGCTGGCGATCTGGGTGGCATTGCCCAGCGGCAGTTTGGTCAGCGGATCGAAGAACAGCACCTGCATACCCAGGCTTTCCGCCAGGACCGAGAGCTGGGTGCCGATCGAGCCGTAACCGACGATGCCGAGCTTCTTGCCACGGATCTCGAAGGAGTTGGCCGCACTCTTGATCCAGCCGCCGCGGTGGCAGGAGGCATTCTTCTCGGGGATGCCGCGCAGCAGCAGGATGGCCTCGGCGAGCACCAGCTCGGCGACCGAACGGGTATTCGAGTAGGGGGCGTTGAACACCGCGATGCCGCGTTCGCGGGCGGCGTCCAGGTCGACCTGGTTGGTGCCGATGCAGAAACAACCCACCGCGACCAGTTTATGGGCGCCGTCGAAGAGCTCTGCGGTCAACTGGGTGCGCGAGCGGATACCGATGAAGTGGGCGTCGGCGATCTTTTCCTTCAGCTCGGCTTCCGGCAGCGAGCCTGTGTGGTACTCGATGTTGGTGTAACCGGCAGCCTTCAGGGTGTCCACGGCATTCTGGTGGACGCCTTCGAGGAGAAGGAACTTGATCTTGCTCTTGTCGAGGGAAGTCTTGCTCATCGGAGTACCTGTTGTCCCACAAAGTAGTGTCAGGGAAAGCGTCAGCGGCGATGCTGCGCGGGCCCCGCGAGTCGGCACGAGGGGCTCGATTCGCGGGGGGCATATGCTAGCATGATCTCCTTTTTCCATGCGTGGTTGCGACCTGAATGGTTCTCAGGGCGACCATGAATCGTTTGAGAGTTCACTTGATGACTACTGCTGCCCTGATCGACGAACTGAAGACCCTGGTTGAGCCCGGCAAGGTGCTCACCGACGCCGCTTCCCTCGATGCCTACGGCAAGGATTGGACCAAGCATTTCGCGCCGGCGCCGCTGGCCATCGCCTTTCCCAAGAGTGTCGAACAGGTCCAGGCCATCGTCCGCTGGGCCAATCAGCACAGGGTCGCGCTGGTGCCGTCTGGCGGGCGTACCGGGCTGTCTGCCGCAGCGGTGGCGGCTCACGGCGAAGTGGTAGTCGCCTTCGACTACATGAACCAGATTCTCGGTTTCAACGCCTACGACCGCACCGTGGTCTGTCAGCCGGGCGTGATTACCCAGCAGCTGCAGGCCTTCGCCGAAGAGCAGGGGCTGTATTACCCGGTGGACTTCGCCTCGGCCGGTTCCAGTCAGATTGGCGGCAATATCGGCACCAATGCCGGCGGGATCAAGGTGATTCGCTACGGCATGACCCGCAACTGGGTGGCCGGGCTGAAGGTGGTCACCGGCACCGGCGAGTTGCTGGAGCTGAACAAGGACCTGATCAAGAACGCCACCGGCTATGACCTGCGCCAGCTGTTCATCGGTGCCGAGGGCACCCTGGGCTTCGTGGTCGAGGCCACCATGCGCCTGGATCGCGCGCCGCAGAACCTCACCGCCATGGTCCTCGGCGCCGCCGATTTCGACTCGATCATGCCGGTGCTGCACGCCTTCCAGAACAAGCTCGACCTGACCGCATTCGAGTTCTTCTCCGACAAGGCGCTGGCCAAGGTGCTGGCGCGCGGCGATGTGCCGGCCGCCTTCGACACCGAGTGTCCGTTCTACGCCCTGCTGGAGTTCGAGGCGACCACCGAGGAGGTGGCCGACGCCGCCCTGGCCACCTTCGAACACTGCGTCGAGCAGGGTTGGGTGCTCGATGGCGTGATGAGCCAGAGCGAGCAGCAGCTGCAGAACCTGTGGAAGCTGCGCGAATACATCTCCGAAACCATCTCGCACTGGACCCCGTACAAGAACGACATCTCGGTCACAGTCTCCAAGGTGCCGGCCTTCCTGCACGATATCGACGCCATCGTCGGCGAGCACTACCCGGACTTCGAAATCGTCTGGTTCGGTCATATCGGCGACGGCAACCTGCACCTGAACATCCTCAAGCCGGATGAGCTGAGCAAGGACGAATTCTTCGCCAAGTGCGCCACGGTGAACAAATGGGTGTTCGAGACCGTGCAGAAATACAACGGCTCGATCTCCGCCGAGCACGGCGTCGGCATGACCAAGCGCGACTACCTCGCTTACAGCCGCTCGGAGGCGGAAATCGGCTATATGAAGGCGATCAAGGCGGTGTTCGATCCGAACGGCATTATGAACCCCGGCAAAATCTTCCCCTGAAAGCTACTGCGGGCTTCGCGCGCTGTAGGAGCCAGCTTGCTGGCGATGCTGTTGCGTTGCGCAGGATCGCCAGCAAGCTGGCGCCTACGAAGTGCCTGGGTCGAGTGCAACGTACCCTCAGCAGCCTATAAGCCTTTGGTCGCAGCGACAGCGTCCTGTCGCTCGGCCAGCATGACCAGTCCACTATTGATCAGACCTAGGAGTCGGTGATGAGTTACCAGCACCAGTATGTCGACGGCACCCATATCCACTTCCCCTTGGGCAAGGTGGTGTGCATCGGGCGCAACTACGCCGAGCATGCCAAGGAATTGAATAACCCGGTGCCGAGCGAGCCGCTGCTGTTCATCAAGGCCGGCAGCTGTGTGGTGCCGTTGGACGATGGTTTCAGCATTCCGGGCGATCGCGGTGCGGTGCATTATGAGGCGGAGATCGCCGTGCTGATCGGCAAGCCGCTGTCGCGTACACCCAATAGTGAGGAGGTGCTGGATGCCATCTCCGGCTTCGCCCCGGCCCTCGATCTGACCCTGCGCGACCTGCAGGCTCGGCTCAAGGAAAAAGGCTACCCCTGGGAGGTCGCCAAGTCCTTCGACGGCGCCTGTGTGCTGGCCCCCTTCGTGCCGGGTGACGCGCTGGAAGACCTGAGCGACATCGGCATTCGCCTGAGCATCAACGGCGAGGTGCGCCAGAACGGTAACAGTCGCGACATGCTCAATCCGATCCTGCCGATGATCCAGCACATCTGCGGTCATTTCAGCCTGCAGCCGGGCGATGTGATCCTGACCGGCACGCCGGCCGGCGTCGGGCCGCTGCATAAAGGCGACGAACTGGTGTTAGAGTTGCTCGGTCACTCACGCTTCGCCAGTCGCGTGTTGTGAGTCTGGAAACGCCAGGAGGCGCTTCTTGCCGATATTCGCCGGAAATCGAATCTTAATCGCTGACCTCTAGTCTGATGGCCATCGTTCTGCCGAGTAGTGTTCGATGTCTGCTGCCACTTTTCGTCTGCCGCGCCTGCGTTGGCTGGCGCTGATCTCCTTGGTTGCGCTGCTGTCAGGGTTGGTCAACTACCAGCACTGGGATGATCGCGCCTATTTCTGGTTCAAGGAGCAGCGCCTGAGTCGCGCCGATCAGCAGGCGAGCATCTGGCTGCCAGGCTATCGGGTGGTGGTTCAGGGTAGGCCGCTGCTCGGCCTGGAGGACGATGAAACCTCCGGGCTGACCTACAACGCCGACACCGATACCTTATTCACCGTGACCGGTAAGCATCCGCAGCTGGTCGAACTGTCGCTCGCTGGCGTTGTGCTGCGGCGTATCGCCCTCACCGGCTTCGCCGATCCCGAGGGGGTCGAGGTGCTCGCGGATGGCCAGTTGGCGATCATCGACGAGCGTCGGCGCACGCTGACGGCCTTCAGTCTGGCTGCCGATGCGTTGAGCCTCGATGCGCAGGATTATCCATCCTTCGACCTGGGCTTTGCCGATGCGGGCAACAAGGGCTTCGAGGGTATTGCCTGGGACTCCCGCCAACAGCGGGTCTTGCTGGGCAAGGAGCGTGGCCCTCTGGGGCTGTTCAGCCTGCCGTTTCCTGGCGAGGACGGTGTGTCGAGTGGCCTGCAAGCCATGCCCGCGGGTAACTTGTTCGTCCGCGACATCTCCTCCCTGAGCTATGACGCGCGCACCGGGCACTCGCTGCTGCTGTCCGACGAGTCGCAATTGCTGCTTGAGCTGGATGGCAGCGGTGAGCCGGTCAGTTTCATCAGCCTCAACGCAGGCCTGCATGGCCTGCGCAGCAGCATCAAGCAGGGGGAGGGGGTGACCATGGATGCGGCGGGCAATATCTATATCGTCAGCGAGCCCAACCTGCTGTACGTGTTCAAGAGGAAAGCCGGCTAAGGGGGCGTTCGGCAGCTCGCTGGGTCTCCGCTCGCGTCACACCAAGTTCCGCAAATTGAGTGGACCACCACGCATGCGCCTCACCGAACCTACGACGCTGATGGATATTTCTAACTCACCACATTAGAGCCTGATCCCCTCCCTCGCGCAGTTGCCCAGTCTGGATGGCTAGCGCTTGAGCTGCCTGACGCCCTCGGCGGTGCCGAGCAACAGCAAGTCTGCCGGGCGGGCGGCGAACAGGCCATTGCAGACTACGCCGACGATATTGTTGATCTGCGCTTCCAGCTCGCGCGGGTTGACGATGCTCAGGTTGTGCACGTCGAGAATCTGGTTGCCGTTATCGGTGATCACGCCGTCGCGGTACACCGGATCGCCGCCCAGCTTGACTAGCTCGCGGGCCACATGGCTGCGCGCCATCGGGATCACTTCCACCGGCAGCGGGAAGGCGCCGAGGACTGGCACCAGCTTGCTGGCGTCGGCAATGCAGACAAAGGTCTTGGCCACGGCCGCGACGATTTTCTCGCGGGTCAGCGCGGCGCCGCCGCCCTTGATCAGGTTGAGGTGCTCGTCGCTCTCGTCGGCGCCATCGACATAGAACTCCAGGTCGCTGACGGTGGTCAGTTCATAGACCGGGATGCCGTGGCCTTTCAGGCGTGCGGCGGTGGCTTCCGAGCTGGCCACTGCGCCGTCGAATGCCATTTTGTGCTGGGCCAGGGCATCGATAAAGCAATTGGCGGTGGAGCCGGTGCCGACCCCGACTATGCTCTTGGCGTCGAGCTGGGGAAGGATGAAGTCGACCGCCGCCTGGGCGACCGCTTGCTTGAGTTGATCCTGATTCATGCCGGGGTCCACGCATAGAGAAGAGAAACTGAGGCTGCGGATTATAGCCGCAAGCGCAGGCAAACCTCGCCCTGGATCAAGCGCCGTGTCCGCCCACTCGCTGGCAAAGCTGTATGCGTTGGCGGTCAGGGTGGCAAAGGCCCGCGAGCCCCCTTGGATTGTCGGTGGTCGTTCGGCGGACGCCTGGGGTAGACTCGGTGGTTCCCCGGAAACCCGCCAGCGATGCCGCCCATGCTCGAACAGTACGTCAAGAAGATCCTCACCTCGCGCGTTTATGACGTGGCGGTGGAAACCCCTCTGCAAACCGCCAACCAGCTTTCCGAGCGTCTGGGTAACCAGATTTTGCTCAAGCGCGAAGACCTGCAGCCGGTGTACTCGTTCAAGATTCGCGGAGCCTACAACAAGCTGGCGCAGCTCACGCCCGAGGAGCTGGCGCGCGGCGTGGTCACCGCCTCGGCCGGTAACCATGCCCAGGGCCTGGCCCTGGCGGCCAAGGTGCTGGGGGTCAAGGCGACCATCGTGATGCCCAAGACCACCCCGGAGATCAAGGTGCACGGCGTACGCTCGCGCGGCGGCAAGGTGGTGTTGCATGGCGACAGCTTCCCCGAGGCGCTGGCCCATTCGCTGAAATTGGTGGAGGAAAAGGGTTATACCTATGTCCACCCCTATGACGATCCGCACACCATCGCCGGCCAGGGCACCGTGGCCATGGAGATTCTTCGTCAACATCCCGGCCAGCTGGACGCGATTTTCGTGCCGGTCGGCGGCGGTGGGCTGATCGCCGGGATCGCCGCCTATGTGAAGTACCTGCGTCCCGAGATCAAGGTCATCGGCGTCGAGCCGGACGACTCCAATTGCCTGCAGGCCGCCATGGCCGCGGGCGAGCGCGTGGTGCTGAGCCAGGTCGGGTTGTTCGCCGACGGTGTGGCGGTGGCGCAGATAGGCGCGCACGGCTTCGACATCTGCAAGGACTATGTCGACGAAGTCATCACCGTCAGCACCGACGAGATCTGTGCGGCGATCAAGGACATCTACGACGACACCCGCTCGATCACCGAGCCGGCCGGCGCTCTGGGTGTGGCCGGGATCAAGAAGTATGTCGAGCGCGAAGGCTGCAGCGGGCAGGTGCTGGTCGGCATCGACTCGGGCGCCAACGTCAACTTCGACCGCCTGCGGCATGTCGCCGAGCGGGCCGAGTTGGGCGAGAAACGCGAAGCGATCATCGCCGTGACCATCCCGGAACGGCCGGGCAGCTTCAAGGCCTTCTGCGAAGCGATCGGCAAACGCCAGATCACCGAGTTCAACTACCGCTACCACACCGCCACCGAGGCGCACATCTTCGTCGGCGTGCAGACCCACCCGGACAGCGACCCGCGTGCGGCGTTGGTGGCAAGCCTACGCAGTCAGGGCTTCCCGGTACAGGACCTGACCGACAACGAACTGGCCAAGCTGCATATCCGTCACATGGTCGGCGGCCATGCGGCGCGGGTCAGCGATGAAGTGGTATTCCGCTTCGAGTTTCCCGAGCGGCCAGGCGCCCTGTTCAACTTCCTGCAAAAGCTCGGCGGGCGCTGGAATATCTCGATGTTCCACTACCGTAACCACGGCGCCGCCGATGGTCGAGTACTGGCGGCATTGCAGGTACCACACGAGGAACGCCAGTTGATTCCCGCCGCGCTGGATGCCATCGGTTATCCCTATTGGGATGAGACCGACAACCCGGCCTACAAACTTTTTCTGGGGTAAGTCCGTGGAACACTACCAGCTGCTGAAAATCGCCCACAGCCTGCCCGGCATTCTGCTGCTGCTCGGCCTGGTGGCCCATGTGGCGATGCTATGGAAGGCCTGGCGCGGCGGCGATACGGCCGTGTTGCAGCGCAAACTCAGGCGTACCCGGCTGCTCAGTTTGCCGCTGCTCGGCCTGTTGGCCTTGAGTCTGCCGGTCAGCGGTTGGTGGCTGGTGAACCTGGCCGCTTTTTCGCTGGGGCAGACCTGGCTGCTGGCGAGCAGTCTGTTGTTCGGGGTGCTGGCGGTTGTGTTCCTGTTGCTGGCTGCCCGCCTGTCGGCTTGGCAGGCCCTGGGCGACACTCCAGCGCCCGCGCGCTTGCTGCGTTTCACGGCTGCTTATGCCGGGCTGATGCTGCTGCTGATAGTGCTGATCATGGGGCTGATGGGCGCCAAGCCAGCCTGAGGCCGGCGGGCACACACGGAAACGCCGCCTGCTCAGGCGGCGTTTTTCATTGCGCAGGCGGCCTTGCCTCAGCGCAGCGAAATTACCGGCCAGCCGCGTTTCTGTGCTTCGGCGCGCAGGCTCGGGTCGGGGTCGACCGCCACTGGGCGGGTCACCTGCTCGAGCAGCGGCAGGTCATTCATCGAGTCGCTGTAAAAGCAGCTGTCGTCCAGATTGTGGCCGGTTTCCTGCAGCCAGCGATCGAGGCGGGTGACCTTGCCTTCGCGGAAGCAGGGCACGTCGGTGGTGCGACCGGTGTAGCGGCCATTGTGCATCTCGCACTCGGTGGCCAGCAGGGTGTCGACCCCCAGGCGCGCGACAATCGGCGCGGTGACGAAGCGGTTGGTGGCGGTGATGATCAGCAGCTTGTCGCCGGCGGCGCGGTGTTCGGCCAGCAGCGCCTCGCCCTTGCTCAGGATGATCGGCTCCACGCAGTCGCGCATGAACTCGCGGTGCCACTGCTCGAGCTGGGCCATTTCGCTACGGCCGAGGATTTCCAGGCTGAAATTCAGGTAGTCGGTGATATCCAGTCGCCCGGCCAGGTAATCCTGGTAGAAGGCGTCGTTGCGCGCCTTGTAGGCGACGCCGTCGAGAATGCCGCGCGCGCACAGATAATCGCCCCAGGCGTGGTCGCTATCGCCGCCGAGCAGGGTGTTGTCGAGATCGAATAGAGCCAAACGCACGGGACACCTTTAATCAAAAACATCGAAAGGCGGCCAGAATAGCGGCTTTTATCGGTCATTCCCATTAGGCTCTGTTGACCTAGGGTTACGAGCAGTGCATCCGCCGCGGCCGACAACCTTAGGTCAACAGAGCCTGGGCTTGTCCGTCGCGTTGCCGCTGTTGCGGCCTTTGTGGAACAATGCCGAAACATGCGTTTACGAGGTTGTGCGCCGTGATCGATCCAGATGGTTTTCGCCCCAATGTCGGCATCATCCTGACCAATGAGGCCGGCCAGGTGCTGTGGGCGCGTCGGATAAACCAGGAGGCCTGGCAGTTTCCGCAAGGCGGAATCAACGACCATGAGTCGCCGGAAGAGGCGTTGTACCGCGAGTTGAACGAAGAAGTCGGCCTGGAACAGCAGGATGTGAAAATTCTCGCCTGCACCCGCGGCTGGTTGCGCTATCGTCTGCCCCAGCGCCTGGTGCGGACCCACAGCCAACCGCTGTGCATCGGCCAGAAGCAGAAGTGGTTCCTGTTGCGCCTGACCTCGGATGAGCAGCGCGTGCGCATGGACCTGACCAACAAGCCCGAATTCGATGGTTGGCGCTGGGTCAGTTACTGGTATCCGCTGGGCCAGGTGGTCACATTCAAGCGCGAGGTTTACCGTCGCGCCCTCAAGGAACTCGCTCCGCGCCTGCTGGCGTCGGACTGACACGGACTAGAGCCGAACCATGCTCAATACGCTGCGCAAGATCGTCCAGGAAGTAAATGCCGCCAAGGACCTCAATGCGGCGTTGGGCATCATCGTGCAGCGGGTCAAGGCCGCCATGAACAGCCAGGTCTGCTCGGTCTACCTGCTCGATCCTGAGACCAATCGCTTCGTCCTGATGGCCACCGATGGCCTGAACAAACGCTCGATCGGCAAGGTCAGCATGGCGCCGAACGAAGGCCTGGTCGGCCTGGTCGGTACGCGCGAAGAACCGCTCAACCTGGAAGATGCCGCCAGCCACCCACGCTTCCGTTACTTCGCCGAAACCGGCGAGGAGCGTTACGCCTCCTTCCTCGGCTCACCGATCATCCACCACCGCCGGGTGATGGGGGTGCTGGTCATTCAGCAGAAGGAGCGTCGCCAGTTCGACGAGGGCGAGGAAGCCTTCCTGGTAACCATGAGCGCCCAGCTCGCCGGGGTCATCGCGCATGCCGAGGCGACCGGCTCGATCCGCGGTCTGGGTAAGCAGGGCAAGGGCATTCAAGAAGCCAAGTTCATCGGCGTACCGGGTTCGCCCGGTGCGGCCATCGGTACGGCGGTGGTGGTCTTGCCACCGGCCGATCTGGATGTGGTGCCGGACAAGACAGTCACCGACATCGACGCCGAACTGGCGCTGTTCCAGACTGCCCTGGAAGGGGTGCGCGAGGATATGCGCAACCTCTCGGCGAAGATGGCCACCCAACTGCGTCCAGAGGAACGGGCGCTGTTCGACGTCTACCTGATGATGTTGGAAGACGCCGCCCTGGGCAACGAAGTGGTCAAGATCATCAAGACCGGGCAGTGGGCTCAGGGCGCCTTGTGCCAGGTGGTCAGCGAACACGTCAATCGCTTCGAGTTGATGGACGACGCCTACCTGCGCGAGCGGGCGTCCGACGTCAAGGATCTCGGCCGGCGCCTGCTCGCCTACCTGCAGAAGGCTCGTCAGCAGACCCTGGAATACCCGGATAACTGCATTCTGGTCAGCGAGGAACTGTCGCCCGCGATGCTCGGCGAAGTGCCGGAAGGCAAGCTGGTCGGCCTGGTCTCGGTGCTTGGCTCGGGCAACTCGCATGTGGCGATCTTCGCCCGCGCCATGGGCATTCCCACGGTGATGGGCGCGGTCGATCTGCCCTATTCGAAGATCGACGGCATTCAACTGATCATCGACGGCTATCACGGCGAGGTGTTCACCAACCCCAGCGAGATTCTGCGCAAGCAGTACGCCGAGGTGGTCGAGGAAGAGCGCCAACTGAGTCAGGGCCTCGACGCCCTGCGCGCCTTGCCTTGCGAAACTCTGGACGGCCACCGCATGCCGCTGTGGGTCAACACCGGCCTGCTCGCCGATGTGGTGCGGGCGCAGGAGCGTGGTGCCGAAGGCGTCGGCCTGTACCGCACCGAAGTGCCGTTCATGATCAAAGAGCGCTTCCCCAGCGAGAAGGAGCAGCTGGCGATCTACCGCGAGCAGCTGGCGGCCTTCCACCCGCTGCCGGTGACCATGCGCAGTCTGGATATCGGCGGTGACAAGGCCTTGTCCTACTTCCCGATCAAGGAGGAGAACCCCTTCCTCGGCTGGCGTGGTATCCGCGTGACCCTCGATCACCCGGAAATCTTCCTGGTGCAGACCCGTGCCATGCTCAAGGCCAGCGAGGGGCTGAACAACCTGCGCATCCTGCTGCCGATGATTTCCGGTGTTCAGGAACTGGAAGAGGCGCAGCACCTGATCCATCGCGCCTGGGGTGAGGTGCGTGACGAGGGGGTGGACATCCCGTTGCCGCCCATCGGGGTGATGATCGAGATTCCCGCGGCGGTCTATCAGACCCGTGAACTGGCGCGCCAGGTGGATTTTCTCTCGGTCGGCTCGAATGACCTGACGCAGTACCTGCTGGCTGTGGATCGCAACAATCCACGGGTTGCCGACCTCTACGACTTCCTCCACCCGGCAGTGCTGCAAGCCTTGCGCAAGGTGGTCGACGACGCCCATGCCGAAGGCAAGCCGGTGAGCATCTGTGGCGAAATGGCGGGCGATCCGGCTGCGGCGGTGCTGTTGATGGCCATGGGCTTCGACAGCCTGTCGATGAACGCGACCAATTTGCCGAAGGTGAAATGGCTGCTGCGGCAGATCAGCCTGAGCAAGGCCAAGGAGCTTCTGGCTCAGCTGATGTGCAATGACACCCCGCAGGTGAACCACAGCATCCTGCAACTGGCCCTGCGCAATCTCGGGCTGGGTCGAATGATTAACCCCGCCTCGGATATCCAGGCCTAGGAGCCTGTCGGACTTGACCGTCCGTAGCGAGGGAAAGTCCGGTTTGAGTCAGTTTTGCTGATCTTTCGCGGCGAATAGCGAGCTATTTAACGAGAAAGAGCGGCAAAAATGGGCAGCTCCGGCTTTTCCGCAGTAGAGCAGTGTGAAGTCCGACAGGCTCCTGGCTCAGGCCTGGATCAGCCATCCAGGTCCAAGCTGACATCGCCCAGGTGCTTGCCGTAGGGCCCATATCTGCGCTCGACCAGTTGCCGCGAGCCGTCGGCCTTGACCAGCAACGCGGTGCTGGCGAGCGTGCCGTAGCTGCGGGTGGCGATAAAAATGCTCGAGAGTAGCCGCTCGGTGTTCATGCCGACGCCGGTGTCGGGCAGGATCGCGTCCGGCGCCTGCTGGCCGTCGTGGAGCAAGTCGAGCAGGGAGGATGCCTGCGGCTCTATCAGGCACTCGCTGAGCAGCGCCTTGCCCTTTTCGACTTTCGGCCAGGGCGTGTCCAAGTCGGCGTTGGAGAGGCCGTAAAGCCCTTCACTGAGTTGCTCAGGCACACCGGTGCGAGAACTCAACAGCCACAACTCCTGGGCGTCGCCAATCAGCAGGTTGAAGGCCGAGTACTCGCCAGCCCGCGTTGCAAGGTCGTGCAGGAAGGCCTCGGGCCCCAGCGATCCGCGGAGGAACTGCACCGGCAACTCGCCGCGTGAGCGGCCGAACGGCGGTTGGCGCGGGTCACGAATATTGGTCAGGGCGGCGAAACGTCCACCTGGGCCGATGCCCAGCCAGGTTCCCCCAGCCTGTAGGTCGCGCCCTCCATAGATATCCGCTGCGTCTTCCCAGGCAGCCAGCGGCCGGCTCGGGCGGTCATAGAACTCGTCGCGGTTGGCGGCGAGGACCAGGGGGATGTCGTGGGTGGGGCGCCAGGCGAAGACGATCAGACACATGGTTAGCTCCTTGGGTGTCGAATTTCTCCTGTATAGCACCAGCATCCCGTTCGGCGCCAATATGCAGGCAAGCGCTACGTGCGCTACGGCTTAGGCCAAGCTCCAAGAGAATCCGTTCCGCCACCGGGACAGACCGCCGTCGAGGCGCTCCAGTGGTTGGGTCAGCAACCTGGGAATAAGCTTAGACGCAGAAAGCACTTGGGGGCGACTCACCGAGTGCTGACTTGAGCAACTGTGCGGCAATGCCGAAATCGGCCGGCGGCAGGCATGAGTTACTGAAGGGTCAGTCGGCCCAGAGTGCCGGGCTGTGAGCACTACTAAGGCGGCTCAGGTGCTGGTGGTTGCCGGCGCGTTTCAGGTACGGGGCGGCGCGCATGCGCCAAGGACCCAGGAGCGGCGGCGGAGCTTTACCGTTCGGCGCCATGAGCAACCATCGCCGTCCGGTAGAGGCCGGCGTGCGCTTCCGTTACCATGCGCCTTTATCTCGGGGGGTGTAGATGGAGCTGCTGCTGTATTTGCTGCTGGGTGCTGCGGCCGGTGTGCTGGCCGGGTTGTTTGGCGTCGGCGGCGGGCTGATCATCGTGCCGGTGCTGGTGCTGAGTTTTGCCGCTCAGGGCGTCGCGCCTGAAGTGCTCACGCATTTGGCGGTAGGTACTTCGTTGGCGACCATTATCTTCACCTCGATCAATTCGGTGCTGGAGCATCAGCGCAAAGGCGCGGTGCGCTGGCCGATCTTCGCCTGGATGGCGTTGGGTATTCTTGTTGGCGCTGCGCTGGGCTCGGCGACTGCAGCGCTGATCCAAGGGCCCATGCTGCAAAAAATCATCGGCGTATTCGCCATCATCATCGCCCTGCAAATGACCTTGGAACTGAAACCCAAGGCCAGCAGCGCGGTGCCTGGCAAGCTCGGCTTGACCGCCGCCGGCGGGGTAATCGGCTGGGCTTCGGCGATTTTCGGTATCGGCGGTGGCTCGCTCAGCGTGCCCTTTCTGACCTGGCGCAGCGTGCCAATCCAGCAGGCGGTGGCCACCTCGGCGGCCTGCGGCCTGCCCATTGCCGTGGCCGGGGCATTGAGCTTCATGCTGCTGGGCTGGGACAATCCGCAACTGCCGAGCTGGAGCCTGGGGTTCGTATACCTGCCGGCGCTGGCCGGTATTGCCACCACCAGCATGTTTTTCGCACGTTTCGGCGCCCGCCTGGCGCACCGCCTGTCGCCGCGCGTGCTCAAGCGTCTGTTCGCCCTGCTGTTGTTCAGCGTGGGCCTGAATTTTTTGATTTGAGGAAGTGAAATGCTGCCCTACCCGCAGATAGACCCGGTGGCCATCGCCCTCGGCCCGTTGCAGATTCATTGGTATGGGCTGATGTACCTGGTCGGCATCGGCGGGGCCTGGCTGCTGGCGTCGCGCCGCCTGCAGGCGTTCGACCCACACTGGAACAAGGAAAAGCTCTCCGACCTGGTGTTCTGGGTGGCCATGGGGGTGATACTCGGCGGCCGTCTGGGCTATGTGCTGTTCTACGACCTGGAAGCCTATCTGGCCCAGCCCAGCCTGATCCTGCAGGTGTGGAAGGGCGGCATGTCGTTCCATGGCGGCTTTATCGGGGTGATGCTGGCGACCTGGTGGTTCGGCAGTCGCAACGACAAGAGCTTCTTCCAGCTGATGGACTTTATCGCGCCACTGGTGCCCATCGGCCTGGGCGCCGGGCGCATCGGCAACTTCATCAATGCCGAACTCTGGGGCAAGGCCACCGACCTGCCCTGGGCCATGGTCTTCCCGACTGACCCGCAACAGTTGGCGCGGCATCCGTCGCAGCTGTATCAGTTCGCCCTGGAAGGCCTGGCGCTGTTCGCCATCCTCTGGTTCTATTCGCGCAAACCACGCCCGACCATGGCGGTCTCGGGCATGTTCGCCCTGAGTTACGGGATCTTCCGCTTTATCGTCGAGTTCGTCCGAGTGCCGGACGCCCAGCTCGGCTACCTGGCCTGGGGCTGGCTGACCATGGGCCAGGTACTCAGCCTGCCGATGGTCTTGGTCGGCATCGGCCTGATCGCCTGGGCCTATCGCCGGCAAACCGCCGAGGGAGCCGCGCAATGAAGCAGTACCTCGACCTGATGCGCCTGGTGCGCGACACCGGCACCTTCAAGAGCGACCGCACCGGCACCGGCACCTACAGCCTGTTCGCCCAGCAGATGCGCTTCGACCTGGCGGCGGGCTTTCCCTTGGTCACCACCAAGAAGTGTCACCTGAAATCGATCATTCACGAGCTGCTGTGGTTCCTCCAGGGCGACACCAACATCAAGTACCTGAAGGATAACGGCGTCAGAATCTGGGACGAGTGGGCCGACGAGAACGGCGACCTCGGCCCGGTCTACGGCTACCAGTGGCGCAACTGGCCGGCGCCCAACGGCGAGTCGGTCGACCAGATCGCCAAGCTGATCGAGATGATCAAGAAGAACCCGGATTCACGTCGCCTGATCGTCTCCGCCTGGAACCCGGCACTGGTCGAGCAGATGGCCCTGCCGCCGTGCCACGCGCTGTTTCAGTTCTACGTGGCGGACGGCAAGCTGAGCTGTCAGCTGTACCAGCGCTCGGCGGATATCTTCCTCGGCGTGCCCTTCAACATCGCCAGCTATGCGCTGCTGACCCTGATGGTCGCCCAGGTCTGCGGCCTGCAGCCGGGCGAGTTCATCTGGACCGGCGGCGACTGCCACCTGTACGCCAACCACCTCGAACAGGCCGACCTGCAACTGACGCGCGAGCCGCTGCCGCTGCCGCGCATGCAACTCAACCCGGCAGTAAAGGACATCTTCGCCTTCAAGTTCGAAGACTTCGAATTGGTCGGTTACCAGGCGCACCCGCATATCCCCGCGCCCGTGGCGGTCTGAGCCCGACAGTCGCCTAGGCGCGATCGCGCGCCCAGGTGCTATGGATAGAGAGGCTCGGGCCAGACCTTAGGCTGATCTTTGTTACCCTGGGGTCTTTGTGTACCGGGGAGATCGTTGCTTATGCCGAGAATTCTGAGCGTTTTGCTGCTGTTGTTGCTGGCGCTGCCGAGCTGGGCCGTCGACTCGCAGGCACCGTTGTTGCGGGTGGGCATCACCGAAGTGCCGCCGTTCGTGATCCATGAAGAAAGTGGCAACTGGCGCGGCATCAGCATCGACCTGTGGAAGGATATCGCCGAGAAGGCCGGTTACCGCTATGAGCTGCAGCCGCTGCCGTTCGAGCAGTTGCTGCCCGCTCTGGAGGCCGGCACGCTGGACGTGGTGGTCGGTGCCCTGACCATGACCGCCGAACGCGAGGAGCGCTTCGACTTCACCCATCCGTTCTATCAAACCGGGCTGGCCATCGCGGTGCCCAGGGGCGGTGATGGCAGTGGCTGGAATACAGTCAAGGGGCTGCTCTCCTGGCAGTTCGTCAGCCTGGTGCTGGGCCTCGCGGCGTTGATGCTGCTAGTCGGCGCAGTGCTCTGGATGTTCGAGCGGCGACACAATCGCGAGCAGTTTGGCGGCACCCCGGCGCAGGGTTTGGGTTCGAGCTTCTGGTGGGCGGCGGTGACCATGACCACTGTGGGTTATGGCGACAAGGCCCCGGTCACCCTGGGCGGCCGGCTGATCGCCTTGGTCTGGATGTTTGCCGGCTTGATCATGGTGTCGACCTTTACCGCGGCGGTCGCCAGCGCCCTGACCGTGGGCAATCTGCAGGGCGGTATCCAGGGCGTCGATGACCTGCGTCGGGCCAACGTGGCGACCATCGACAAAACCGTCAGCGCGCGTTATCTGGAGGGCCGGCGGATTCGCCACAGCAGCTATCCGAACCTGCTCAGCGCCATGCAGGCGGTGCAGCAAGGTGAGTCGGATGCGGTGGTCTACGACCTGCCGATTTTGCAGTATCGCAATGCCGAACTGGAGGGGGGCGGTCTGCGGGTGCTCTCGGGCACCTTCGAGAATCAGGCCTATGCCTTCGCCGTAGCCAGCGGCAGCCCCTATCGCGAGCCTCTCAGTCAGGAGATCCTGCGGGTCACCGGCAGCGACGACTGGGGCAAGCTGCTGGAGTTGTACCTGGGAAGGCCCTGAGCGGGTATTTACAAATTACTGCGCTCGGCCATGCTGCGTTGAAATCAGCCTCTGAGATGAGGTGAAAAAAGCCTCGGCCACTGCGACCGTCTCCGGCGGCCCGCTGCTGACAATGCGCTACGCAAAAAATGGCAGCACATCAGATTGCCCCCGCGTGGCGCACGACTAGCTAGCGACCGCCCGGGATGACCATCTCGCGCATACCGAACTCATTCGGCGCCACGCCCTCGTGAAGATCCGTGGGTTAGGCGCCTGGCACAAGGCTATTGGCTGTTACCCGGTCAGTTGCGCCGTAACCCACCATGATCAGCACGCCGACCGCCACTTGGTGGGTTACGCGGTGCGCCAAAGATGCAGTTGATTTTCAGCCCTATGACCTGCACCGCTAACCCACCCTTCTATGAATGATTTGTTGTCAAGCATCTTCCACAATTCGATTCATATTCCTCCAACCACTGAACGTTGAGCCAATGTAGCTGGGCACTCTTTGCGTGAGACCTGGCGTCTCACCACCTTCTATCCGTTGGCGTCTCTGGCCAACCATATCCTGCATGCGCGCTGTGCTCAGGAGTGCCGTTTAAAAACACGCCCCATCTACTGAATCGGTCGCCTTGTGCTACCCGGGTGGGCTACGGGCGTGTTAACTGCGTTGACTCGTTCAGCGTTGTTGTCTCGTTGATCCCGAACCGCGTTCTAAGCAACCGCTTTTAGCTGCGAGCCTTCTGGCGGAACCCCCCGTTCCAGATAACGCCACAGGGTAATCAGCAAGCGCCTGGCCAGCGCAACGATGGCCACCCGTCGGCTGCGCTTGCTGTCGCCCTGAACCTTGCTGGCAAACCAGCGACTCAGCGCGCTGCCCGGCTGGTAACGCAGCCACATCCAGGCCAGTTCGACCAGCAAGGCGCGCACCCGGCGGTTGCCCTGCTTGCTGATGCCCTGATCCTTGCGCATCGTTCCGCTGTCGTAGGGCTGCGGAACCAGCCCGACACAGGCACCCAACTGGCGAGCATTGGCGAAGTGGCGCCAGAACAGTTCCAGCACCAGGCACTGGGCGCTCACCGGACCCACGCCGCGCAGTTGCACCAGCTGTGTGAGCTGCGCCTGCTGCTGGACGCTGAAGCGTTCTGCCCGTTCCTGCTCCAGCTGCTTTAGCTGGTCGCGGGCTTGCTGCCAACGCGTCAATTCGCGTTGCAGCCGCACCAGCAGGGTGGCGCCCAATGGCTCGCCTTCCCAGTCGCGCAACTCACCGTTCGCCAGACGCTGGGCAAACCGCCTGTCCAACTTCTCCCAGCAGCCTTGTGTGACCAGGAGCTTCACCATGCGGTCGCGGTGCTGCTGCATCTCGCGCTGCAGCTGCTCCCGCTCGCGCCCCCAGTGCCGGCTGTCTTCCTGGGCGACACTGGGCTGGCGAACCACCCGAAAGCGTTGCTGCTCGCCCCGCAACCAGCCCAGCAGAGCCTCCACCAGGCGGCACGCATCCAGTCGGTCGGTCTTCGCCCGCCGCGCCTTGCGTTCCACCGGCAAGCTCGCCGCATCGATGATCAGCGTCTCGATACCCTGCGCCGCCAACGCCCGCTGGATCCAGAAACCGTCCTGCCCGGACTCGTACAGCACCACCACCCGCACGTCCTCGGATAGCGCCCACCGCGCCCGGGCGTCTTCGAGCAAGGCCAGCACCTGCCCCAGGCGAGCCAGCGGCTGTTGCGCATCGGCATTCTTGATCCGTGGGTTATGCCGGGCATCGCTCAGCGCCACTTTCCAACTGGCCTTGGACAACTCCAAGGCCACTGCCAAAACCCGGTCGTCCGTTCTATGCTGTGCGTCGTAGGTCGTCCGCATGTCGATTCCTCCTCTGGGAAAAGGCCAACCACTTCTATCGCCTTTAAGAATCGACGTGCGGATGACCTTTTGCATAGGATCTACAAAAGCTGCGGCCAACACGTTACTGGGACATAGCCGTAGGGAATGCCGAAGGTGCGGCTCGATGCCCCCGGCGACGGTCAGCTCTGCATACGCAGCTGGATAAATTGGCCCACGCTCTTATCGACAAGCTTCGTTGCCCCGCAATGCTCAAGCGCTGCGACCCGGACTTCGGAGAATTCTACGATCTGTACTTGCATGATGATGGTCCTGGAAAACTGAGGGGTGACGAACACCAAATGCCAGGTCTGCCGGTTCGACTCCTTCCTGAACGCACTCGGAGCCATACCAAACGCTGAAAAGTGGACGGACTTAAATAGGGCGGACGTTTAGAACAGAAAATAATTCTGCCCCCTTTGGCCGACGAACCCAGCCAAGACTGAATACAATGTGTGCACGATTATCCCGGGCCATGAATATGGCTGCACCGGACAAGGAACTCGCCTCCATGGCCTCCCCAGATAAACAGAAAAAACGCGCCCAGCGGGCCAAGACCAAGGCCAAGCAGAACCGTTCGGGCAAGTCCCAAGCCCATGTCGTACACCCGCTGCTGGCCAACCCGCTGATCAACGAACCGTTCGATGATGTCGAAATCGACCTGAGCACCTTCGATTTCAAAGACATCGAAGAGAACGGTTTCGACCCGGCGCACTTCGACGACCTGTTCCAGGCGATGAAAGTCGGCGAAGGCATCAGCCTGCTAGCGATGTGCCTAGTGTTCCTGCAATACCCGGTGTTGGAGCTGGTGGTCGCTGAGGAGGCCGAAGACGCGGCCACCGACTTCATGATGGGCCTGCTGATTACCTATCGCGGGATCTTCCACGATGAAGACGAAGACACGGCAGTGGAATGGATCGGCGGCGACGCCTTCCAGAATGCCTACAACGAAGCGTCGATGATCCTGCAGAAGAAGAACGCTCGCGGCTCCGGCGCCCGCGCTTAAAGAGGGAAAGCAGGAGCGGGGACGGATTTATTTATAGGGCGGGCGGTCCGTTTGTGGCTGGAACCAGTCAGTTGTGACCGGCAGGAACCGGCCAGGAAAAGACCGTCAATGGCGATGCCGAAAGTGGGGCATTGATAGGGCTCCGCAGGGATAGGGACGCGAGGCGGATTTGCTTCGGATAGAGTAATATCGGCGCGCTCGTTTATACGGCGCAATTCGCTGCTTTAGTTGAATATCTACAAGTTGTGCCAATTTTTCAGAGTGCGCTATACGCAGTGCTGATGAAGTGGGATAAGGAAGCCGACGATAAATTAGGCGATGCCTTGGGAGGGGCGATGACTGATTCTTCAAATACTCAAAACTTGCAGCAAGAAGATCTCTTCTATGAAGACAGATTTCTTGAGAGTTGGGCCGGCTCTATCATCACCAATCCCAGCACGGCCATTGTTGAACTTGTCGCCAACTGCTGGGATGCATACGCCACCGAAGTCAGCATAAGTTGGCCCGACCCGAAGAAGAACAAGAAATTTTCCATCTCTGACAATGGAAAGGGTATGACCCGCGAAGAGTTTGATTACATCTGGCGGGCCATGTCCTATAACCGTATCACCAAGGGGGGCGCCACAACGGCACCGCCACCAGGTGTAGAAGGTATTCCGCGCTACGTATTCGGCAAGAATGGCAAGGGCCGATTCGCAAGCTTTTGCCTCACCCAAAACTACCAGATTACTTCGATCAAAGAAGGTCAGAAATTCGTCTACAAGGTCAGCAGGACACCCAACAAGCCTCTTATCACTGAGCTCGTGGAGTTCGTTGATAACGGTGTAGAGGGACATGGAACAACAATCACGGGTGAAGGTGAAATCCGTCAGATCAACCTGTCCGTAGAGCAGGTACGTGAGCTTTTGGGTGGTCGGTTTCTTGCAAATCCTTCTTTCAAGGTGATCTTGAACGGCACTCCCATTTCGTTTGCCGACATCAGCAAGTCGTCCCTTTCTATCGTGGACGTTGAGGTGCCCGATTACGGCACGGTCAAGATCTATCACATTGACACCCGCAAGGCCGACAAGACGACGAAGCAGCACGGCATCGCGTGGTGGGTCATGAATCGTGCTGTGGGTGAATGCCGTTGGCGAGGTGCTGATGTTGAACGCATTCTTGACGGTAGGACCGAAAAGGCCAAGCGTTTCACCTTTATCGTTCAGGCTGACTTCCTCAATAAGGAAAACGCCGTCAAGGAAGACTGGTCAGGCTTCGTTGAAAAGAACTTGGCATGGGACGTGACCAGGCCAATCGTCCAAGACAAGATTCGGGAGATCATTGACAACACCAGTGCGGCCGAACGCGAAGACAAGCGTAGTGCTGTCCTTGAGAGGGTGGGGCAGTCGGTCAACGCCCTTCCTCTTTTGGGCAAGGATCGTGTCACCACGTTCGTCAATGAAGTTGTGGATACCTGCCCGAATTTCGGTGAGCAGGAGATCGTGCAACTGGCAGGCATTCTGGCGAAGCTGGAAAAGAGCAAGTCGCAGTATGGTTTGCTAGAAATCCTGCACAACCAAGACCCGCATGATCTGGATGCCCTTCACGAAGTCCTGAGCCAGTGGACCATTGGCATGGCGAAGGTCGTCCTTGACGAAATTCAGGGCCGTCTGAAGGTCATTAATGAACTTCGTATCAAGATTCAGGTTGCAGGCATCGATGAGGTCAAGGAGCTCCAGCCGCTCTTTGCCAAAGGCCTGTGGATGTTCGGAGACAAGTTTGAATCTATCCACTTCACGTCCAACAAAGGAATGACGACGGTCATCCGCGAGTTGTTTGACGGTAAGGCCGACAAGGCTTCATTGAATCGGCCAGATTTTGTGATTCGCGGTGATGGCAGCACTGGCTTCTACTCCCTTCCATCCTACAACGAAGATCACCAAGAGGTGGGCGTGGGTCACCTTGTCATTGTTGATCTGAAGACCACCAAACTTTCACTCGGGTCCAAGGAAAAGGAGCAGATTTGGAAGTATGTGAAAGAATTGAAGAAGAAGGGGTATATCCAGCCTGAGACGCGGGTTGATGGCTTTGTTCTTGGGGATCAGATTGAGAGTGGTGAGGGTGGCACCCGCACCGAAGACAACGACAGGGTTAAGATTCAACCATTACTGTATAGCATTATCTTGAATCGGGCCGAACAGCGCCTTCTGAAGCTCTATGACAAGGTAAAAGAAGCTCCATTCCTTGTGGCGCAGCAGGAAGAGTTGAGCAAGTTCATTGAGCCCATTGCCGTGCAGCAGATTGGGCTGCTGGAAGCGGAATTAATGGTGGCAAAGTGACTACTTCCGTCAATTGGATCGCTGCCTACAACTACCTTTTTTCGACATTGAACAGCGAGAACAAGGCGTTGTACGTCGGCGGTGCCACGTTTTGCCGGATGGTCCAGCAGATCGACCCTGGCTCACCCAGTTACCAACAACTCTTGCCATTGAGGCAAAGTCAAGGCAAGTCCAGTTCTCGCAAGGACTTCTACTGGGATCTCATACAGGGGCTTTCAGAGCCTCAGCGGTTCAGTCTCTATCGCTTGTTCGTCGATCACATTGAGTCACATGACAAGGCACAGGCGGATGCGATCAGAGACCTTGTTTTCGGTGGTGGCCGCGCTGTGCCCACTACTGTTGTGCCCGTTGATCTATGGAACTCGGAAAAGTTGAATAACAGCCTCACCGACATTGATCGGGCCATTGACGCCCACCACTACAACCGGGCTACGACACTGAGTTACACCTGTCTTGAAGGACTTTACAAAGCGTACGTTCGCAAGCATGTTCCTCAGCAAGAAGGGCTGACCGATCTCATGCCGTTATGTAAAGTGGTGAAGGACGACATCAGCAAAAAGCTTCAAGCCCAAGGCCCGTTTCCCATTGAGATCGTCAATGCCATGCCGACACTGACAAATGCGATAGCGAACTCACGCAACGGTTTCAGTGAATCTCACTTTGGGGATAATTCCCAAAGGTGGCTTGCCCTCTTTGCTCGGGATCTGACCAACTCCATTGGTCGCCTCATGCTCAACTTTATCTGAGACCTAAGGGCTTCATCTATGAAGAGGAAAATGACTGGTGTCAATTAAAGAGAAAGCTGATAATGAAGAGCCAGTTGTTCTTCTGCGCCCTGAGAACACCAATAAAAAGTACGAAGCCTTGTTCTTGGAGATTGACTCCGGTCAGACCAAGCTGCCGATGTTTCAGCGGGAGTTCGTCTGGGATAAGGAGCAAAGTGCCAAGCTGATTGATAGTGTCCTCAAAGGTTATCCGATAGGAACTTTCATTTTCTGGAAGACCAAAGAAGCTTTGAGGTCTGTTAAGGATATCGGCAACCATAAGCTGCCTGAGACCCCCAAGGGGGACTACGCTCAATATATTCTTGACGGGCAGCAGCGGATCACCTCTCTCTATGCAATTCGCAAGGGCATTCGTATTTCAAAAGATGGCAAGGAAATCAATTACCGAGATATCTATGTGAATCTCGACTATGATCCATTGAATGATGAGCAGATCGTCACAAGTCATAAAGAAGATGACAAGGTCTACGTTTCGGTGCACGAGCTTCTCACGCAGAAAATGGGTGAGTTGTTCAAGCAAGTAGGCGCCAATAAGGCGGATCTTGTTGAAGAATACAAGACCAAGCTGACTACATACGACTTTGCCACTATCACCATTAAGGACTATCCGATAGACATTGCTTGCGATGTCTTCTCTCGCATCAATACGGGCGGCAAGCCATTGACCCTTTTCGAAATTATGGTTGCCATGACCTATGATGAAGCGAAGGGTTTTGATTTGGCTTTGAAGTACGATGAGCTTATTAATGGGAGCGATGAGTTAGACAAGAGTCTCGCTAAGGCAAAATTTGACACTGTTCCAGCCGCGACGGTTCTTCAGGCAGTTGCTGCTATCACTACAGATAGCGTCAGGGCAAAAGATATTCTGAAAATTCGCCGTGATAAGTTCATTGGAAACTGGGGGGCTATGGTGTCCTCTATGTTTACGGCGGTGGATTTCATCAGAACGAAGCTGCACGTGCCCGTTTCCCAGCTTCTTCCTTACGCTGCTCTACTGGTTCCATTTACATATTTTTTCCATAAAAACGGCAACAAACGACCCTCCGAGATTCAGGCAAAGTTGCTAAAGCAGTTTTTCTACTGGGTTGGATTGAACTGGCGGTACAGTGGATCTACCGAGACAAAGATAGCTGAAGATCTGAAGAAAATGATTGCCATCATCAAGGAAAAATCTCCCAAGTATCCTGCGGAGGAGCTATCGGTATCTGCTGAGGATATTGCCGAGACTTGGTTCTCGGCAGGTAACTCCAACGTCAAAGCAATCCTGTGTCTATTAGCCTCGCAAAAGCCCCGAAATCTTGATGATGATAGTGATGTGATTCTTGATAACTCAAACTTGAAGATTGCCTCAAGTCGAAATTATCATCACTTTTTCCCGAAGGCTTACGTGAATAAGCACTTCAAGGGCTTCGAGCCAAATATGGTTGCCAATATTACGCTGATTGATGCGGCCTCAAACAATAAAATTCGGGCAAAGGCTCCGAGCTTTTATGTTGGTGAGTTTAAAGGCTCCAATTCCAAACTGGCCTCATCCTTGAGGTCACATCTTATTGGTAATCAGCGGAATTTTGGTGTTCTTGATGACGACTACAATAAGTTCATTAACAAACGATCAGCCGCTATTGCTGAAGCCTTAAATGAGGCGCTAAATCCAGAGCTCTAACTGGCAAGGCTTTAGCATCCTACGAACCGAACGTACGTTTCCCCAATTTCCCGCCCGTCCGGATTGGGTCGGTATCAGCCGGTCGAGAATGGCCGTTGGCCGTCTCTCGCTTACACCCGCGCCTGATCATCCTGAGCAAGTCATAAATGGGGCGGTAATCCCCCCTGAAATCAGTACTCGTCAGAAGTAGAATTTTCTCCTAATCGGATCAAGGAAATTTTGCGTGAAGACATCGCGTTTTTCGGACAGCCAAATCATCGCCATCCTCAAGCAGGCCGAAGTCGGCAGCCCAGTCCCGGAGCTGTGCCGCGAGCATGGCATTAGCTCGGCGACCTTCTACAAGTGGCGCGCCAAGTTCGGCGGTATGGACGCCTCGTTGATGGCTCGGCTGCGAGAGTTGGAGGAGGAGAACCGTCGCCTCAAGAAGATGTATGCCGAAGAGCGCCTGAAGGCCGAAATCATCCAGGAGGCGATGGCAAAAAAGTGGTGAAGCCATCTCGGCGGCGAGAGATGGCGCAGCAGGCCGTTCACTCCGGCCGGGTCAGTATCAAACAGGCATGCCTGGTCTTCGGTGTCAGCGTTACCTGCTATCGCTACCAGCCTCGGTTGTCCTCGGAGAATGCCGAGATCGCCGATCACCTGATCCGGCTTACGCACAACCAGCGCAACTGGGGTTTTGGCTTGTGCTTCCTGTACCTACGCAACGTGAAAGGCTATCGCTGGAATCACAAGCGGGTGTATCGGA
The DNA here is from genome assembly GCF_007993865.1 of Pseudomonas sp. SJZ079. Classification (GTDB taxonomy): domain Bacteria; phylum Pseudomonadota; class Gammaproteobacteria; order Pseudomonadales; family Pseudomonadaceae; genus Aquipseudomonas. The sequence continues at coordinate 31,878 of NZ_VIUH01000007.1, forward strand.
TCTATCGGGAGCTGGAGCTTAACCTGCGGATCAAACCGCGCAAACGCATCGTGCGGGAGAAGCCCGAGCCCCTGGCGGTGCCAGAGGCGATCAATCACTGCTGGTCGATGGACTTCATGCACGATCAGTTGGCCGATGGCCGCAGCTTCCGCCTGTTCAATCTGATCGACGACTTCAACCGCGAAGCCCTGACCATGGATATCGACCTGTCACTGCCCGCTGAGCGCGTGGTGCGTGCACTGGATCAGGTCATCGAGTGGCGCGGCAAGCCGCAAGTCATCCGCAGCGATAACGGCCCGGAGTACATCAGCAGCAAGCTACTGCTGTGGGCTGAAAAGCACGGCATTCGTTTGGAGCATATCCAGCCTGGAAACCCACAGCAGAATGCCTATGTTGAGCGCTACAACCGCACGGTGCGTTACGACTGGCTGGGGCATTACTTGTTCGCGTCCATCGACGAAGTGCAGGAGCATGCAACTCGCTGGGTGTGGACATACAATCACGAACGGCCAAACATGGCCCTGGGAGGCATCACCCCCAAACAGAAGTTGGCCCTCGCGGCCTAACATCTACTTCTGGCGAGCACTAAAAATGGGGGGATTACCGGGCGGCCTACTCCAAAGTGGACATCCACAGTGCCGCTCCGACATCTGGCAGAGCGGACGATAGTTGGTGACTGGCCTGTCGGCCATAGCGACATTGGTTGAGTTCGACCGACGATGGCCGCAGTTGCGGCCTTCCTTTGGCGAGTGGTCATTAATTCTTTGGATCTTGCCCATCGCTCTTTGCCGGGCTAGAGTGCGCTGGTCACGGTCAATCCCGTGGCCGGGTGTAGGAACCCGATCCAAACCAAGGCGCGTAGCGCCATAGCCGTAAGCAGCAGGCGCTTTTTTTATGCCCGCTGTTTTCGTGCAGTTATGGCGGGCCGTGCAAGGCAGGCTTCGGCCTGGCCGGTGTCCTTGGTTGCCGGTTTCCTACCCTTGTACGGTCCGCCACCCTTACCCGTAGGAAGGTCGGTTGGCGGCTCCTTAATCGAACCAAGGAGCATAAGGAAAATGCGCTATCCCCCTTTTACCCAAGGGCTCCGCCCTGGGCTGTCCGTCCTGTCGTCTATCTCCAGCCTGGAGGTGCGTCATGACTAGATCCAACCCTACTGTTATCCCCTTCCCGAAACGTGTTGGTCCGCTCGACTGCAGCGCTGCAACGGCCTGTCACTTTCAGGCGGCGGCCGAGTTGAGGGTGGCGATGTTGCACAAGTTGTTCTCGGTTTTGGCTCGCTCGGAGGTGAATACGTCCGCTGCAAAGGAATTGCACAAGCTCTGCCAGAACGCCCGCGAGATGCTCAACGACTTGGTGGTGCTGTACCGCAGTTCGTTGGCGCAGGCTCAGGGGAGGGCTGGCGATGAATAAGCCCTTTACCAGCTACCTGGCCAGCCATGACGGCCAGTGCAGCGCGGTGATCAAGTGGTCGGTGGATTGCGAGCAGGCTTTCGACAGGGGTGTGGCCTGCGCCCAGACCTGGCTGAGCCACGACGACACCGGCTGGCTGTGGGCCAACCTGATTCTCGAGCGCGATGTCTTGCCCGCAGGGGTGCAGCGCCGCGCCTTCGAGGTCGGTTTCCTTAGCCGGGTGCACCAGCGTTTGTGTTCGCCATACGGTGGCAGTCACCAGGCCCGGAAAACCTGCCTGCAGCTCTGAACATGTAGGGCGTTACTCGCCGCAGGCAATACGCCAACACTTGGCGGCTGCGGTGAGGCCGCCCGATCTAACGTGCGCAAGTTGCTGCGCAATCGGGGCTTTGATTGCGAAACACTGCATAGATCGGAAGCTTCCGATTGCGCCACGCCGTCCCATTGCGGCAAGGTCTTGGCCCTGCCGTAACCGATAAGGAGATTGGTCATGTCTGGCAAACCTGCTGCCCGGGTCACCGACCCTACCGCCTGCCCCGTTCCAGGGCACGGCACTAACCCCATTACTGCCGGCTCGCCGGATGTGCTGTTCGACAACTTACCCGTCGCCCGCCAGGGCGACCCCACGGCCTGCGGCAGTGCCCTGGCCGGCAATGTGATGCCCAATGTACTGATCAACGGCATGCCGGCCACCACCCTCGGCAGCATAGGCAGCCACGGCAACGTGGTGATCGGTGGCTCCGGTAGCGTGGTCGTCGGCAACAGCCATACGCCCGCGCCGTTTACCCCGCCCACGCCATTGGCCAGCGCTGCGAGTGCCACCCAGGCCTTGGCCCCCAGCACGCCCTCTTTACCGCAAGGCCCCGCCGATACCCTCGCGCGCACTTGGCAAGAAGAGCCCGGCGACCCGGCACCGCTGGGCCTGGAGGAAGAGGACGAGGAAGAAGAACTGGAAGAACAAGTGCAACAGGGCATCACCCTGCGCATCGGCGTGTTCTTCGACGGCACCGGCAACAACCTGGCCAACGCCGCCGTGACCGAGCAATGCCGCCGCGACGACCGCGAGCTGCTGGACGAGAGCACCTTGCGGGAAATCGTCGAATACTGCGAAGCCCACGGTTTTACCAGCAGCGGCGGGGATAGCTTGTTCGACCAGGCCCCCGATAACAGCTACGGCAATGCGCCGAGCAATGTGGCGCGGCTTTATGATTTATATAGGGATGATTCGGGAAGAGCCTTGGAGCCAAGCACGGCAACGGGCTATCTCAAGGCGTATCTAGAGGGTATCGGCACCAGCAGCGGTGAAGCCGACTCGCTGTACAGCCAGGCCACCGGCCAGGGTGATACCGGGGTTGTCGCACGGGTCGAGCAAAGCCCGGCAGAAATCCAGAAACAACTGGTTCTCCTGCTCAGCAACAACCCTATTCTGCAAGTCGACAGTATCGAGTTCGATATCTTCGGCTTTAGCCGGGGCGCGGCGGCGGCCCGGCACTTCGCTAACGAGCTGCTCAAGCCGGAGGGTGGCCTGCTGGCGCAACTATTCCAGGCTGGCGCAGCCGGCCTGAGCGAGCAGTTTGACTGGGCGGCCCATAGCGCCATCAATTTTATCGGCCTGTTCGATACGGTGGCGGCCGTGGTCGATCCGGCCCAGGGCGATCTCAGCCCAGCCAACAACCACAACCCTGGGGTCAACCTCTACCTGCCACCCGGCTGCGCACGCAAGGTGTTGCAACTAGTCGCTCGTGACGAGCAGCGTTGGAACTTCGCCCTCAACAGCGTAGCCCCCGCGCATCAGGAAATCAGCCTGCCCGGCGTGCACTCGGATATCGGCGGCGGCTATCGCCCGCTGATGCTGGAGCGCTGCCTGCTCAGTCGCCCGCGTCGTTCCATCGTGCATACCGGTGTGGCCAATGATCACACAGTCGCCGCGCGGGAAACCTGGCGTGATTACCATGCCTGGGAGGCGCGCGGTCTACCCGGTCAGGGCCTGATGCGCCCGCGTATTTGGCGCAAGGCGCTGCCCTATGACCGGCGCAGCGGTGGCGAGCGGGAAGACGCGGTATACGCCACCCTGCCTATCGAACGGCGGGTGCGTGGTGAGCTGTCGTTGGTTTACCTGCGGGTAATGCGTGAGTTGGCGGTGCAACATAACGTGCCGTTGTTGTCCATTCCAGACACGCCGCAATTCGCCATTCCTGCTGATCTTGGGGCTATCGCCGACAAGCTTCTGGCCTATGCCCTGGGCAGTTCCCCCCATCTAACTGCCGATGACGAGCGCCTGCTCTGGGCGCGCTATATCCACCTGTCCGCCCACTGGACGCCGAGCAACGGCCTGCTGCTGAACAAGCCCGCACCCAACCGGCGGCTGGCCTATAACAACAAACCCCAGGAGGGCTACCCGCAATGAAGCGCCTATTACTGCTTGGCCTGGCCCTGCTGTTGAGCGGCTGCGCCAGCGGTCAGGGCAAGCCCAAGCTGCCATTCGATGCGTGGAGTGTTGGCGTATTAGCCCCTGAACATATGGAGGTGTGGATAGAAAGCGTGGACGTTATCGACCGGCGGGGATTGGTCTATGAACGGGTCAGTGGCGGCATCCCTTCTTATACTGGGATCGTTGCAGGCTGGCCTAAGGCTAAAGGCGGGGGGGGGGGCAAAAGCCTGCCCGGTATCGATTTGCCGGAAATCCTCTTCGTGCGCTGGCAGTCGCTGGTAGAGCCGAAGACTTACAACGTACGTATCAATATTCCCGAGTCAGTACGTAAAGCCATGGTGACCAAGGAGCAACCCGTCTGCCCCTGGAAAGGCGACTGGGGCAAGGAGGTGCTTAATGGCTATCGATACGCCATCACCATAGGCTTGGCTCCGGGCGGCATCGCCAAGGTGTGGCTGAGTGGGAGCTGTCTGGAACCCATCGAAATCGGACGTTTTGAAGGTGTTATCAGCAAGGTTGGGCCCAGCCTAGGGCAAAACGAAGGGCGCTATGCCTTGCCCCTTTCATCCGAGTCCAAAGCATATATCGAGCAGCACGGCATTCCCTACGGCTCCTGGTGAGGAGGGCAGACCTGCAAGCCATCCGCGAAAAACTCCTGGCCTACGCCTTGGGCAGCCGCTACCGGCTGACGACCGATGACGAGCGCCAGCTCTGGGCACGTTATATCCACCTGTCCGCCCACTGGACGCCGAGCAACGGCCTGCTGCTCAACAAGCCAGCGCCCAACCGGCGCCTGGCCTACAACAACAAACCCCAAGGGGGCTACCCGCAATGACCCGCCTAGTACTGCTCAGCCTGGCCCTGCTGCTGAGCGGCTGCGCCAGCGGCCAGGGCAAGCCCAAGCTGCCCTTCGATACCTGGTTTGTCGGGGTGTTTGCACCAGACCATATGGAGCTCTGGGTGGAAAGTGTGGATGTGATTGACCGGCGCGGGCTGGCGTATGAGCGCGTCATTGGTGGCATCCCTTCTTATTCCAGCACGGTGGAGGGCTGGCCGCCTCGGGTGGGCGGAGGCAAGGGCAAGAACCTGCCCGGCATCGACCTGCCGGAAATCATCTTCGTGCGCTGGCAATCGTTGGTGGAGCCGCAGACCTACAACGTGCGCATCAATATTCCAGAGTGGGTGCGCGAGGAAATGCTTAAACCACACTCGCCCTATTGCCGCTGGGATGGAAAGGTGGTCGACGGCCTGTACAGGCATGACATCACCATAGGCCTGGCTCCCGGTGGCATTGCCAAGGCCTGGGTCGGCGGCCCCTGCCTCGACCCCATCGAAATCGGCCGCTTCGAAGGTGTCATCAGCAAGGTCGGGCCTTATGGTGGGCAGTCGGGCGGCAAGCATCGCCCGCTTTCGGCAACATCAAAAGCCTATATCGACGTGCATGGCGTGCCATACGGCTCCTGGTAACACGACGTGTCCGGCAAGCGATTAGCGAAAAGGTCATGGCCTACGCCCTGGGCAGCCCCTACCGGCTGACCACCGATGACGAGCGCCTGCTCTGGGCGCGCTATATCCACCTGTCTGCCCACTGGACGCCGAGCAACGGCCTGCTGCTGAACAAGCCCGCCCCCAACCGGCGCCTGGCCTATAACAACAAACCCCAGGGGGACTATCCGCAATGACCCGCCTATTACTGCTCAGCCTGGCCCTGCTGCTGAGCGGCTGCGCCAGCGGCCAGGGCAAACCAAAACTTCCATTCGATGCCTGGTTTGTCGGCTTGTTAGCGCCTAACTACATGGAGGTCTGGATCGAGAGCGTGGATGTGATCGACCGGCGCGGGCTGGCTTATGAGCAGGTCTACCAGGGCATCTCAGCCATCCAGACTCCCCGCAACAATCAGGGCAAGCCTGCAGGGTGGCCAAAGCGGGTGGGCGGTGGTGCTGGCAAGAACCTGCCCGGCATCGACCTGCCGGAAATCATCTTCGTGCGCTGGCAATCGCTGGTGGAGCCGCAGACCTACAACGTGCGCATCAATATTCCGGGGTGGGTTCGTGAGGAAATGCTCAAGCCGGCGCGAGCCTACTGCAATTGGGATGGTAAATGGATCGATGGTCTTTATCGAAAGAACATTGCCATCGGCTTGGCGCCCGGAGGTATAGCCAAAGCCTGGGTGCTGGGCCCTTGCCTGGAGCCCATCGAAATCGGCCGTTTCGAAGGTGTCATCAGCAAGGTCGGGCCTGATCTGGGGAGAAGTAACGGGCAGTACGCCTTGCCGCTAACGCCGGAGTCCAAGGCTTATATCGAGACCCATGGCGTGCCATACGGCTCCTGGTAACACGACTCCAGCCTGCAAACCGATTAGCGGAAAGATCATGGCCTACTCCTTGGGCAGCCCCTACCGGCTGACCACCGATGACGAGCGCCAGCTATGGGCGAGCTATATCCACCTGTCTGCCCACTGGACGCCGAGCAAGGGCCTGCTGCTCAACAAGCCCGCCCCCAACCGGCGCCTGGCTTGCAACAACCCATACGGATGTAATACGGGGCGGACTGTACGGGCCATTGGATCCCCCGGTTTTTATCCGGCTACGATGTGGCTGTCAGCGTGGCGCTCAGCACGTCGACCTGCTCCTGACGCTCTGCCTGTTGCAGGCGGGCGCCTGGGTTGAGTGAGGACCATTCGGGATGGGCGCGCGCCCTGTGCAGCGCCTCTGGCAGCTTACCCTCCCGCCATAGTGCCTCCTGAGGCGCGGCCAGTTCGATGGCCTGCACCGCCGCATGGCCGCGGGCTTCCAGGGTTTGCAGGAGTAATTGTTGGCGCAGGGCGAGCAGGCGCAGCACGGCGTCGTCCACGGTCAGTTCGCGTTGGCCCTTGAGCTTGCCTCTCAGGCGGGAGCCGTAGCCGCGCAGGGTCTGCGCGCTGCCGCCGATCAGGGCGCCGAGGACGGCCGCGGCGCCGAGGGTGAGGCCGCCCACCAGCAGGTCGATGCCGACTCCGGTGGCGGCACCGGCGGCCATGCCACCACCGACCTTGACCCCGAGCTGCTTGAGGGTTTCCGGGTTGAACAGGTCATCACCCCAGCGCCCGTCGAGCAGCGGCAGCTCGCCGGCCTTGGCGTCTTCCGGGCGAAAGGCGTAGAGGCGCAGCAGGGCATCGACACAGCGTTGTTCGCGCTGGCGGATGGTCTCGCGCAGTGCGCGGATCGCGCCTTGTTCATGCGTGGCGTCGCTGGCCACGCTGCAGCGGTAGGCGGCGCAGTCGAGCAGCAGTTCGGCGATCAGGCGGGCACCGCTGTGCTGACGGGCCAGGCGTTGGCGTTCATGGTCGTCGATCAGCCGTTGCAGGGGCTCGCGGGCTTTTTCCTGCAGTAGGGCCAGGCTCTCATACAGGCGCCGTTCGCCATCCACTGGCGGCGCCACGCTGTCGAAGCGCACCAGCGCATGCAGGCCGAGCCGGGCCAGGGTCTCGCGCCACTCGTCTTCACGGTGATGGGCACTGGCGACGAAGTTCAGCACCGGCAGCAGCGGCCGGCCGCACAGGCTCAGCACCGCCAGTTCGTCGCGGTACTTGGCCAGCACCGGTTCGCGGGCGTCGATCACGTAGAGGCCAGCGTCCGAGGCCTGCAGCTGGCGCAGGACCTTGGCCTCTTGCTCGAAACGCTGACGCGCTTCGCTGCTGTCGAGAAAACGTGCCAGCCGGGCCGGGCCGTCCAGGCGTTCGCCGGGGCGATCCTGACGTTCCAGGTAGTCGAGCAGGGCGATGGCGTCTTCCAAACCAGGGGTATCGTACAGTTCCAGCAGCGCCTGGCCGTCCACCGACAGCCGCGCCCCTTCGACATGCTGGGTGGTGCTGGGCCGATGGGAGACTTCGCCGAAGCCGACATCGCGGGTCAGGGTGCGCAGCAGCGAGGTCTTGCCGACATTGGTGTGACCGACCACGGCCAATTTGAGGGGCTGACTCACGAGATAGTGCTCCGTAGCCCGGATGCAATCCGGGACAAGCAGGCGCTGATGTTCCCGGATTGCATCCGGGCTACGGTTTCAGTCATGACCCTGCTCCAGCCAGTTCAGCGGCGCGCTGTCGCTGTGCACCAGTTGCAACTGCTCCAGGGCTTGATGCCAATCGCCCAGGCGCGCGCTGTCGAGGGCTTCGCCCGGTGGCGGCGGCAATAACCAGATACGCGTGGCGCCAGCGCAACGGGCCAGCTCGGCGAGCAGCGCCAGGCTGCCGCGATCCGGTGAACGCCGCGGGTCGCAGGCAATGGCCAGGCGCGCCGGAGGGAAGCGGCTGAGTTGTTCGAGCAGGCGCTGGCGCTGCTCGCGGCTGTCGATCACCCCGGCGTTGGCGATGCTCTTGGGCAGTGCTGGCGGCCACGCGCGGCGGGTGTCCAGTTCAATGGCGACCAGCAGCGCGCCCTGGCTCTGCAGAGGCCCGGCGCCGGTTTGCGGCTGATGCAGCTGCGCCGGTGCCGCATCGCAGATGCCCAGGCGTTCGCTGCTTGGCTGCAGGCGTTCACGCAGCAGGCCGTAGCCGGGCAGCTCGGTATCCAGTTGCAGGGCCGCGCATCCCCGGCGCCAGCGCCACAGGCACAGCAGTGCCAGCAGCAGGCGCGGCAGCAGGCCATAGACCAGTAGCACGCCGACCAGCCAGCCGGCCCAGCTGTGGCGTGCCGCTTCGCTGAGCAGGGCGCTGTCGCCGCTGGCGCGGATCAGCTCGGCATCCGGCAGGGCGAACCCGAGCAGCGCCGGCAGCGTGCCGATGGCCTGGGTCAGGACGATAAAGGTCTGGCTGCCGAGAATCGTGCTTTCCCAGACGAAGCCATAGCGGCGGGTGGAGAGCAGCAGTAGCAGGGTCGCCAGGGCCGCGAGCGAGGCCAGCAGCCACAAGCCATGCACCAGCACACCCAGGCCCCAACGGCTCAAGCGTTGGCGCTGCAACAGTACCAGCAGCGCCGGCGCCAGTTGTGCGGCGCTGGCGTCACGGGCGAGTTTTTCGCTGAGCCATAGCCACAACCGGCCCAGGGCGCCGGCGTTGTCGCGCGTCAGGAGCAGGCCGAGGACCCAGCCGAGCAGCAACAGCAGGTTGAGGCCCAGCAGGCTGCCCAGGGCCCAGAACACATTGACCGGGCGCTGGCCGTCACCCAGGGCCGCGAGCGCGAGGCCGATGCCGCTGAGCAGGGCCAGCAGCAGTAAGGCGGCAAGCGCAAGTTGCGCGCCCTGGCGCCAATGCAACAGCGCCTGCCACTGGCCGTCGCGCTGGGCGAGGAACAGGGCGCGAGCCTGGATGCGCTGCGCCAGCGTGCCACCATCCGCTCGGGCGCGGCGGTTGGCCTCGTTGTCCTCGAGCAGGCCGGCGTGTTCTTCGCGCAGGCGAATCGCTTCGGTCAACCACAGACGATGCAGCTTGTTCGGAGCGGTGGCGGCAGTCACGCGGCGTCTCATTGGCTAGGTCAGGGTCTGAGCATAACCGTTGCAGCCGGGTTGGGCTAAGCCCAGCCAGGAAAGGCATGTGTTGGGCTTCGATTGCGACCGGTTCAACAGATGGGCGCCTGGCTGCGGTGGTGCCGGTCGCTCTGCTATGCTCGCGGCCATGAACACGACTCTCCCCCTCTGCCTGATCGCCGCCCTCGCGCAGAACCGCGTGATCGGCCGCGACAACCAAATGCCCTGGCACCTGCCGGCGGACCTCAAGCACTTCAAGGCCATGACCCTGGGTAAGCCGATCATCATGGGTCGCAAGACCTGGGACTCGCTCGGCCGGCCATTGCCGGGGCGGCTCAATCTGGTGGTCAGCCGCCAGCCCGGGCTGACCCTGGAGGGCGCCGAGGTCTTTGCTTCGCTGCCGGCGGCCATCGTCCGCGCCGATCAATGGGCGCGCGAACAGGGTGTCGACGAGCTGATGCTGATCGGTGGCGCGCAGCTGTACGAGCAAGGTCTGATGCAGGCCGAGCGGCTGTATCTGACCCGTGTCGAGCTCAGCCCCGAGGGCGATGCCTGGTTTCCGCGCTATGCCGAGAGCGATTGGCAGTTGGCGTCCAGCGTCGCCCATGAGGCGGTCGACGAGACGCCTGCCTATACCTTCGAGGTCTGGCAGCGGCGCTGATGGCGCCCGCCACCATCAGCATCTAGAAATGCAAAAGCCCGGCAGTGCGCCGGGCTTTTGCGTTGTCGCCGAGGTTTATTTAACCAGGCGCTCGAGCAGCTCTTTATCGCGTACCGCACCCTTGTCGGCGCTGGTGGCCAGCAGGGCGTAGGCCTTGAGCGCGGTGGTGACCTTGCGCGGGCGCACTTCGACCGGCTTCCAGCCTTTCTTGTCCTGTTCGTGACGGCGGTGGGCAATTTCCTCGTCGCTGACCAACAGGTTGATCGAACGCTCGTGGATGTTGATGAGGATCTTGTCGCCTTCGCGCACCAGGCCGATGGCGCCACCGGCAGCGGCTTCCGGCGAGGCGTGACCGATCGACAGGCCCGAGGTACCGCCGGAGAAGCGACCGTCGGTGAGCAGGGCGCAGGCCTTGCCCAGTCCCTTGGACTTCAGGTACGAGGTCGGGTAGAGCATTTCCTGCATGCCCGGGCCGCCCTTCGGGCCTTCGTAGCGGATGATGACGATGTCGCCTTCCTTGACTTCGTCATTGAGGATGCCGCGCACCGCGCTGTCCTGGCTCTCGAAGATCTTCGCGGTGCCTTCGAATACGTGGATCGACTCATCTACCCCTGCGGTCTTCACCACGCAGCCGTCCAGGGCGATGTTGCCGTACAGCACGGCGAGGCCGCCTTCCTGCGAGTAGGCGTGTTCGACGCTGCGGATGCAGCCGTTCTCGCGGTCGTCGTCGACCGTGTCCCAGCGGGTGCTCTGGCTGAATGCGGTCTGGGTCGGGATGCCGGCCGGGCCGGCACGGAAGAAGGTGTGCACGGCTTCATCGTCGGTCTGGGTGATGTCCCACTGGGCGATGGCATCGGCCATGGTCGCGCTGTGCACGGTCGGCAGGTCGGTGTGCAGCAGGCCGCCGCGGGCCAGCGAACCGAGAATGCTGAAGATGCCGCCGGCGCGGTGCACGTCTTCCATGTGGTATTTCTGGATGTTCGGCGCCACCTTGCACAGCTGCGGTACGCGGCGTGACAGGCGGTCGATGTCGCGCAGGTCGAAGTCGACTTCGCCTTCCTGGGCCGCGGCCAGCAGGTGCAGGATGGTGTTGGTCGAACCGCCCATGGCGATGTCCAGGGTCATGGCGTTTTCGAACGCCTTGAAGCTGGCGATGTTGCGCGGCAGGGCCGACTCGTCGCCGTCCTGATAGTAGCGCTTGCACAGCTCGACGGCGGTACGTCCGGCTTGCAGGAACAGTTGCTCGCGGTCGCTGTGAGTGGCCAGGGTCGAGCCGTTGCCGGGCAGGGCCAGGCCGAGGGCTTCCATCAGGCAGTTCATCGAGTTGGCGGTGAACATGCCGGAGCAGCTGCCGCAGGTCGGACAGGCGCTGCGCTCGTACTCGGCGACTTTCTCATCGCTGGCGCTGTCGTCGGCGGCGATCACCATGGCGTCGACCAGATCCAGGCCGTGGCTGGCCAGCTTGGTCTTGCCGGCTTCCATCGGCCCGCCGGAAACGAATACCACCGGAATGTTCAGGCGCAGGCTGGCCAGCAGCATGCCGGGGGTGATCTTGTCGCAGTTGGAGATGCACACGATGGCGTCGGCGCAGTGGGCGTTGACCATGTATTCGACGGAGTCGGCGATGATCTCGCGGCTCGGCAGCGAATAGAGCATGCCGTCGTGGCCCATGGCGATGCCGTCGTCGACGGCGATGGTGTTGAACTCCTTGGCCACGCCGCCGGCCTTCTCGATCTCGCGGGCGACCAGCTGGCCCATGTCCTTCAGGTGTACGTGGCCGGGCACGAACTGGGTGAAGGAGTTGGCGATGGCGATGATCGGCTTCTTGAAGTCTTCGTCCTTCATCCCTGTGGCGCGCCACAGGGCGCGGGCGCCGGCCATGTTGCGGCCGTGGGTAGAGGTTTTCGAACGATAATCAGGCATGGCGATAAGTCCTGCGGAGGCTAATCAGGTAGCGGCGGCTGAAAACGGCTGCGCTACGTTTGCAAAGGGCTGTTGCTGCGTATGGTGAGCCGGGTTCAGGCCCAAGGCAAACGGAAGTGACCGGTTGCGGGGCTGGCGGCGAGGTGGCGCGGGATCAGCGCTGGCTCGGCCGGGGCTTACAAGTCCGCCCAGGGTGGGGCAGGAGATGACCGATTCTAATCCCTGCGGGCGCTGCGGCGAAAGGTCGAGCTGACGCAGGCCAGGCCCTCGGCGTTGAGGGGGTAAGGCGCTGCGTCAGTCGCGCGGCCCATCGGCGCTCGGTCGTTGCGCGGTTGCCGTGGGTCCAGAGAGCGGGCTCGGCGTTAGCCTGCCAGTTGGCGCAACTTGCTCAGCTCGGCCGCCGGCAGCTGGATGCCGTGCAGTTCGGCCTGGGCGCGTTGCTGGTAGCGGCGGTCACCCGGTTGCCGCTGTTGACCGGCCTGGTGCATGCGGCCGATCAGCTGCTCGCAGCGCTCGGCGAAGTTGTTGCCGGCGCCATGGCTGGGGTCGATGACGATCAGCAGCTGGCCGGTCCAGGGCGTCTGCGCGCCGGGGTGGCCCGACCAGTCGAACTCGAAGGAGAAGTGTCCGCCGGTCAGCGCGGCGGCCAGCAGTTCGACCATCATCGACAGGGCCGAGCCCTTGTAGCCGCCGAAGGGGAGCAGGGCGCCGCCGTCGAGAATCGCCTTGGGGTCGCGGGTGGGCAGACCCTGCCGGTCGACGCCGTAGCCTTCCGGCAACTGGTGGCCCTCGCGGGCGGCGATCTGCACGTCGCCGTTGGCGATGGCGCTGGTGGCCAGGTCGAACACCAGCGGCTGGCCCTGTGCGCGCGGCGCGGCGAAGGCGATCGGGTTGGTGCCGAACAGCGCGCTATGGCCGCCGTGGGGCACCACGCAGGCGAAGCTGTTGACGAAGGACAGGGCGACCAATCCTCGCTGGGCGAAAGGCTCGACATCCGGCCAGAGCGCGGCGAAGTGGTGCGAGTTGCGGATCGCCAGCAGGGCGATACCCGCCGTTCTGGCCTTTGCTTCCAGCAGTGGCCGGGCGGCGGCCAGGGCTGGCTGGGCGAAGCCGCCACGCGCGTCGACGCGGACGAAGGCCGGCGCCAGGTCTTCCACCAGGGGCTCGGCCTGACCATCCACCCAGCCGCTGGCCAGGCTCGACAGGTAGCCGGGAATGCGGAAGATGCCATGGCTGTCGGAACCGTCGCGCTGAGCGCTGGCGCAGTTTTCCGCCAGGCAGCGGGCGACCTGGGGCGAGGTGCCGTGGTGCTCGAAGATGGCGGCGAGCAGCGCGCTCAGTTCGGCGAAGCTGATGCTTTCCATCGGGGCGTCGGGTGTCATGGGAGGCTTCTCCTGGGTGTTCTGAGCGGTGGTTGGGGCGCGCCTGGGTGCGCATGCTGGGTAGTGGTCACTATCTGGATATGCCAGTTATCTGTCAAATATTGACTGCATGACAGAAAACATTCATTTTAATCGTGAACGGGGAGTCACTCATGAATCAATCGATCAAGCAGCGTCTCGAGAACAGCCTGGAACATTCGGCCGCGTCGGGGCGTGCGATTGCCAATTACATGCTGGCCAATCTGCACGAGCTGCCTTTCCAGACTTCTGCCGCCATCGCCGACAAGCTCGGCTTGAGCGAGTCCACGGTCGGTCGCTTCTGCCGTTCCCTGGGCTATAGCCACTTCAAGGCCCTGAAGAATGACCTGAAGGATGACCTGGGCGATAGCCCCTGGTTGATCGGCGATCGCCTCAAGGAGTTCCATCGGCACAGTGGCGAGGACTCGCAGAGCGCCTCGCGCAGTCTCGAACTGGAAATCGCCTCGCTGGTGCAAGTCTACGAGCATAGCCGCAGCCCCCAGTGGCAGGCTGTGGCGCGGCGCCTGGCGACTGCCCCGCGGGTATTCGTCGCCGGTTTTCAGACCGAGCGCGGCATCGCCGTGTCGGCCGTGCATCTGCTGCAGTACCTGCGCGATGGGGTGCAGCTGGTCGATGGCGCGTCCGGGCATTTTGGCGAAGTGTTGCTGAGTCCGCCGGGGCAGGCCGCGCTGCTGGTGTTCGAGGCCCGTCGCTATTCGCAGCACGCCCAGCTGCTGTGTCGCAAGGCACGCGAGGCGGGCATCGCGGTGACCCTGGTGACCGACCCCTATTGCGAGTGGGCCGACAGCCATGCCGACGAGGTATTCCGTGTGCCCACCGAGATGAACCTGTTCTGGGAGTCGACGGCGTCGATGCTGTCGCTGGTCCATCTGCTGGTCAACGAGGTGTTCCGCAACCTGGGCCCAGAGGTCGAAGCGCGGTTGGACGCCACCGCCGCGCTGCATAACGAATTTGTCGGCTACACCACGTCGCCGGGATTCAGCAAAAAAAGCCATAACAACAACTAGAGGTGAAGCATGAATCGAGTCATGGGTTTGGCAACTGCGTGCGTATTGACCTTCAGCGCCATGAGCGCCGCGCAGGCAGAACCGCTGCGTATCGCCACCGAGGGGGCCTATCCGCCGTTCAACTACGTCGACTCGAACAATGAGCTGCATGGCTTCGATGTGGATATCGCCAGGGCGCTGTGCAGCCAGATGCAGGTGGAGTGCACCCTGGTCGCGCAGGACTGGGACGGCATCATCCCGGCCCTGATGGCCAAGAAATACGACGCCGTGGTGGCGTCCATGGTGGTGACCGAGGAGCGCCAGAAGCAGATCGGCTTCACCGATCGCTACTACCGCACCCGTCTGGCCGTGGCGGTGCAGAGTGACTCCACGCTGGCCGATACCACGCCGGCTGCGCTGGACGGCAAGGTCGTCGGCGCCCAGTCCTCCTCGACCCAGAGCATCTACGCCGAGGACATCTATGGCGCGGCCGGTGCCGAGGTCAAACTCTATCCGACCCAGGACGACGCCAACAGCGACCTGGCCAACGGCCGCCTGGATGCGGTGGTCAATGACAAGTTCCCGCTGCTCGATTGGTTGGCCAAGAGTGGCAAGGACTGCTGCAAGCTGCTTGGCGACATCCAGGGCAGCGACGACGATGTGGCCATCGCCGTGCGCAAGGACGATCAGGCCCTGCGTGAGCAGCTGAACAAGGCCCTGGCGGAGATTCGTGCCAACGGCACCTATGCGCAGATCGTCAGCCAGTATTTCCCCTTCGACATCTATTGATCGAGCGTGGCTGTCAGGCGCTTGCCTGAACCCAGTACGGCTCGTCCGCCCGTGACCCTTGGGGGCGCGGGCGGGCGAGCCCCTCGGCTTCGTGACTTGCCAGCATAGGCAGGACATTCAGAGGTTACCAAGATGCCGGAACCCTTCTCCCTACTTTTATTCGGCGACGGTGGCTGGGGCCTGACCCTGCTGGCCGGCGCCCTGGTGA
Source organism: Pseudomonas sp. SJZ079 (assembly GCF_007993865.1). Lineage (GTDB taxonomy): Bacteria > Pseudomonadota > Gammaproteobacteria > Pseudomonadales > Pseudomonadaceae > Aquipseudomonas. The sequence goes on from NZ_VIUH01000007.1 coordinate 47,149, forward strand.
CTATTTCCCTGGCACTCTGCTGCCTGCCCCTGGGGCTGCCGCTGGGCCTGGCGGTAGCGGTGGCGGCGCGCTCGAACAAGCGCCTGCCGCGCGCGTTGTCCACGTTGTTCTCCACGGTGTTTCGCGGCCTGCCGGAGCTGCTCACCCTGCTGATCGTCTACTACGGTTGTCAGATCGGGGTGCAGAAGCTGCTGGCCTATTGGGGCTACAGCAGCGAAGTCAGCATCAATGCCTTCTTCACTGCGGTGATCGCCTTCGGCCTGGTGTTCGCCGCGTTTTCCAGCCAGGTCTGGCTGGCGGCCTTCAAGACCCTGGGCAAGGGCCAGTATGAGGCGGCCAGCGTGTTGGGCCTGTCGCGCTGGCAGACCTTCCGCAAGGTGGTACTGCCGCAGCTGGTGCGGGTCGCCCTGCCGGGGTTGTCGAATAACTGGCTGACCCTGCTCAAGGACACCTCGCTGGTCTCGACCATCTCGCTGGTCGACCTGATGCGCCAGACCAACCTGGCGGTGAGCGCGACCAAGGAGCCGATGCTGTTCTATTTCGCCGCCTGCCTGCTGTACCTGTTCTTCTCGGCGCTGTCCGGCCGGGTGTTCAGCTTCGCCGAGAAACGCTACAGCCTCGGACACAGGAGTGCGCAGTCATGAGCGCCACGGAACTGCTGCAGCTGTTCTTCGATCCCGAGCTGTTCGAACGCTACGGTGTACGCATGCTCGACGGTTTGCTAATCACCGCCAAGCTGGTGGCCATCTCCTTCAGCCTGGGGCTGGTGCTCGGGCTGCTGCTGGCGCTCGGGCGTCTGTCGCGCAACTCCGTGCTGCGCGGGGCGACCGGGGCCTATATCTACTTCTTCCGCGGCTCGCCGTTGCTGGCGCAGTTGTTCATGCTCTATTACGGCCTGGGTTCGTTTCGCGAGCTGTGGCAGGACCTGGGCCTGTGGTGGTTCTTCCGCGACGCCTGGTATTGCTCGCTGCTGGCCTTCACCCTGAATACCGCGGCCTACCAGGCGGAGATCCTGCGCGGCAGCCTGCAGGCCGTCGCCCGGGGTCAGCACGAAGCCGCTGCGGCACTGGGGCTGAGCCGGCGTACCACCTTCTTCAAGGTGGTACTGCCGCAATCGCTGCTGCTGGCCGTCGGTCCGCTGGGTAATGAGCTGATCCTGATGGTCAAGGCCAGTGCGATCGCCTCCCTGGTGACCATCTACGACCTGATGGGCATCACCAAACTGGCCTTCTCGCGCACCTTCGACTTCCAGCTCTACCTCTGGGCTGCGCTGTTGTACCTGCTGATCGTCGAGTGTATTCGGCGCTTGCTGCGGCGTATCGAGACGCGCCTGGGCCGGCATCTCGACACCTGAGTCGGGCCACTTTCGCTAACAGTCGCGCCCTGACCGGTGCGCGTGATTCAAGGATCTGTGCATGAACTGCGACACTATCGTTCTGGGCGCCGGCATCGTCGGCGTGTGTACCGCCCTCCACCTGCAGGCGCGCGGCCGCCAGGTGACGCTGGTTGACCTCAAGGACCCAGGCGAGGGCACCAGTTACGGCAATGCCGGGCTGATCGAGCGTTCCAGCGTGGTGCCCTACGCCTTTCCCCGCGAGTTTCTGCGCCTGCTGCGTTATGGGCTGAACCGTGAGTCGGACGTGCGTTACAGCCTCAGTCATTTACCCAAGGCGGCGCCCTGGTTGCTGAGTTTCTGGCGGCACTCGGCGCCCAAGCCGTTGGCCGCGGCGACCCAGGCCCTGCGCCCGTTGATCGAGCGTTGCGTGCTGGAGCATGACGCGCTGGTCGAGCAGGCCGGTCTCGAGCATCTGATTCGCGCCAATGGCTGGATCGAGATATTCCGCTGCCCGCGCGCCTTACACCGCGCGCAGCAGGAGGCGCAGGCGATGAGCGCCTATGGCCTGCATTTCGAGCTGCTGGACGCCGCACAGCTGCATGCCCGCGAAGCCAATCTATCGCCTGCCGTGTGCGGCGGCGTGCACTGGCTGGACCCGAAGACGGTCACCGATCCGGGCAACCTGACCAAGGGTTACGCGGCACTGTTCAGCCGGCGCGGCGGGCGGGTGCTCAAGGGCGACGCGCGCTCGCTGCGCACTGAGGCCGGCGCTTGGCAGCTGATGACCGCACAGGGCCTGCTGAGCGCGCGCGAGGTGGTGGTGGCCCTGGGGCCGGAGTCCAACGAGGTGTTGAAACCCTTGGGTTACCGGCTGCCCCTGGCGGTCAAGCGTGGTTACCACATGCACTACGCGGCCAATCGCGAGCTCAAGCATTCGCTGTGCGACACCCAGGGCGGTTACGTGTTGGCACCCATGGATCAGGGCATTCGCCTGACCACCGGTATCGAGTTCGCCGCCGCCGATGCGCCGGTCAACGAGATCCAGTTGCGCCGCGCCGAGGCACTGGCCCGCCAGGTGTTTCCCCTGGGCGAGCGCCTCGACCCGCAACCCTGGCTGGGCAAGCGCCCCTGCCTGCCGGACATGCTGCCGGTCATAGGGCCGGCGCCTAACCATCCCGGGCTCTGGCTGAACTTCGGTCATGCCCACCACGGCCTGACCCTGGGCCCGGTCAGTGGCCGCTTGCTGGCCGAGATGATGACCGGCGAACAGCCCTTTACCGACCCGGCCGCTTTCCGCGCCGAACGTTTCTCTTAAACCCGAACACCACAACAATAAGCGCCCGCCGAACGCCGCTCTCCCGCCCGGGAGGCCGGCGCCCAACGGGCCGCGATGGGAGCGAACTCGCATGCTTTCGACCAGCAGTCAGCCCGGCGCATTGGCGTCCACCCCAGCCTTGGCCCAGGCAGCGTCCCGCAGTCAGCCAGCCGTTGAGATTCAGGGCATGAGCAAGTGGTACGGGGCTTTTCAGGCGCTGCACGATATCGACCTCAGCGTGCAGCCGGGCGAGCGCATCGTGCTGTGCGGGCCCTCGGGCTCGGGCAAGTCGACCTTGATCCGTTGCATCAACCGGCTGGAAATCGCCGAGCAGGGGCGCATCCTGGTCGAAGGCAGCGATCTGTCTAAGGCCACCACCCAGGCGATCAAGGTGCGGCGGGAGATCGGCATGGTCTTCCAGCATTTCAACCTGTTCCCGCACATGAGCGTGCTGGACAACTGCAGCCTGGCGCCGATCAGCGTGCATGGCCTGAGCCGCAAGGCCGCCGAGGAACGGGCGCGGCACTACCTGGCCAAGGTGGGTATCGAAAACCAGGCGGACAAGTACCCCAGCCAGCTCTCAGGCGGCCAGCAGCAGCGGGTGGCCATCGCCCGGGCGCTGTGCATGCAGCCGCGGATCATGCTGTTCGATGAGCCGACCTCGGCGCTTGACCCGGAGATGGTCAGCGAGGTGCTGGATGTCTTGGTCAAGCTGGCCGACAGCGGCATGACCATGCTCTGCGTCACCCACGAGATGGGCTTCGCCCGGCAGGTGGCGCAGCGTGTGCTGTTCCTCGATGGCGGACGGATCGTCGAGGACAGCCCGCCCGAGACCTTCTTCAATGCGCCGAAAAGCCCGCGGGCGCAGGCTTTTCTGACCCAGATCCTGCACTGAGTTGATGGCGGCCGGTTAGCTGTTGGGCAGCAGGCGGCAGGTCAGGCTCTTGATGTAACGGGTCTCGGCGATCGCCGGGTGGATCGGATGATCCGGGCCCTGGGCACCGCGCTCGAGCAGCTGGATGTTGCGGTCCAGATGACGGGCGCTGGTCAGCAGGATGTTCTGCAGGTCGTCTTCCGGTAGGTGCATGGAGCACGACGCGCTGACCAGGATGCCGTCCTTGTTGAGCAGGCGCATGGCCTGTTCATTGAGGCGACGGTAGGCGGCTTCGCCGTTCTTCATGTCCTTCTTGCGCTTGATGAAGGCGGGTGGATCGACGATCACCACGTCGAAGCGCTCCTCGGCGGATTTCAGCTCTTTCAGCGCGGCGAACACGTCGCCTTCCACGCACACCACCTGCTCGGCCACACCGTTCAGGGTGGCGTTGCGCTCCACACCGTCCAGGGCGAAACCGGAGGCATCGACGCACATCACTTCAGTGGCGCCGAAGGCCGCGGCCTGCACGCCCCAGCCGCCGATGTAGCTGAACAGGTCGAGCACGCGCTTGCCTTTGACGTAGGGCGCCAGACGCGCGCGGTTCATGCGGTGGTCATAGAACCAGCCGGTCTTCTGGCCCTCGATTACCGGCGCCTCGAACTTCACCCCGTTCTCTTCCAGCGCCACCCACTCCGGCACCACACCGAAGGCGGTGGTCACGTAGCGCTCGAGGCCTTCGGCGTCGCGCGCGGCGGAGTCGTTCTTGAGCAGGATGCCGCTCGGCTTGCACACCTGGACCAGCGCGGCGAGTACCTCGTCCTTGTGCCGCTCCATGGTCGCCGAGGCCAACTGCACCACCAGGATGTCGAAGAAACGGTCGACCACCAGGCCCGGCAACAGGTCGGAGTCGCCATACACCAGGCGGTAGCAGGGCTGGTCGAACAGGCGCTCGCGCAGGCTCAGGGCGACGTTGATGCGGTGCACCAGCAGCGACTTGTCGAGCACGTGCTTGACGTCGCGCGACAGCAGGCGGGCGCAGATCAGGTTGTTCGGGCTCATGGCGACCACGCCCAGCGGTTTGCCGCCAGCGGCCTCGAGAATCGCCTGGTCGCCGGCGGCAAAGCCGTTCAGCGGGGTGGCGGCGACATCGATTTCATTGCTGTAGACCCACAGGTGACCGGCGCGCAGGCGTCGATCGGCGTTGGCTTTCAGGCGCAGGCTGGGCAGGGACATGGGGGCGCTCTCCGGAAAAGGGCCGGGATTATAGCGTAGGGTGGATTAGCCACGCAGTGGCGTAATCCACCAAAGGTGTCACGCCTGGCGCCGCACCCGTTTTCTTGCAGGGCAGGGGCGCGACCCAAGGCCCATTCCGGCTACACTCTGGCCTTCTGCCATCCACCTTGTCGACTCGCCATGGCCCAAGAACTCAGCGCCGCACAGATTCAAAAAGTCCTGCAAGGCATCAGTGTTCCGCCACAACCGCAAATCATGGTCGACCTGCAGATGGAGCAGGTCATGCCCAACCCGGACCTGCGCAGCATTGCCAAGCTGATCAGCCAGGACCCGGGCCTGTCCGGGGCGCTGCTGAAGCTCGTCAACTCGCCGTTCTATGACCTGGCCAACCGTATTGTCTCGATTCAGCAGGCGGTCAACCTGCTCGGCTGCGACACGGTGATCAACCTGATCAATGCGCAGTCGATCAAGGGCGAGTTGAGCGATGAGGCCATAGTCACCCTCAGCCGCTTCTGGGACAGTGCCCAGGATGTGGCCATGACCTGCCTGACCCTGGCCAAGCGCATCGGCCACCAGGCGCCGGACGAGGCCTACACCCTGGGCTTGTTCCACAACTGCGGCATTCCGCTGATGGTCAAGCGCTTCCCCGATTACATGACGGTGCTGGAAGAAGCCTATTACAGCGCCAGTGCCGAGCACCGCGTGGTCGACACCGAGAACCGTCTGCTCAACACCAATCACGCGGTGGTCGGCTACTTCACCGCCAAGTCGTGGAACCTGCCACTGCACCTGTGCGAGGCCATCGCCAGTCATCACAACGCCTTGTCGATCTTCAGCGACGACTCCGGTCGCGACGCGCCGTTGAAAACCCTGTTGGCGATTCTGAAGATGGCCGAGCACATCTGCGAGAGCCATCGGGTGCTCGGCAATCAGGCCGATGACCATGAATGGCAGAGCATCGAGCGGCTGGTGCTGGAGTATGTCGGCCTGTCCGAATACGACTTCGAGAACCTGCGCGAGAGCATCCGCGAGCTGGGTACGGTCTAACGAAGCCGAGCGCATTGCTGCTAAGGTAATGCCTTGACGTCCCGCTTCCTCCGCTCGATTGATGACCCATGCCCGAACTGCCAGAAGTTGAAACCACCCGCCGCGGTATCGCCCCCTATCTCGAAGGCCAACGGGTCAGCCGGGTCATAGTGCGCGAGCGGCGTTTGCGCTGGCCGATTCCGGAAGACCTCGATGTGCGGCTGTCCGGCCAGGTTATCGAGTGTGTCGAACGGCGCGCCAAGTACTTGTTGATCAAGGCCGAGACCGGCAGCCTGATCAGCCACCTGGGCATGTCCGGCAGCCTGCGTCTGGTCGAGTGCGGTCTGCCGGCGGCCAAGCACGAGCACGTGGACATCGAGCTGGAGTCCGGCCTGGCCCTGCGCTACACCGACCCACGCCGCTTCGGCGCGCTGCTGTGGAGCGTCGACCCCCTGCAGCACGTGCTGCTCAGCAAACTCGGCCCCGAGCCCCTGACCGAGCTGTTCGATGGCGAGCGCCTGTACCAGCTGTCGCGCGGGCGGAGCATGGCGGTCAAGCCGTTCATCATGGACAACGCGGTGGTGGTCGGGGTCGGCAATATCTACGCGACCGAGGCGCTGTTTGCCGCCGGCATCGACCCGCGCCGCGAGGCCGGGACGATTTCCCGGGCGCGTTACCTGAAGCTGACAGCGGCGATCAAGCGCATCCTCGCCCATGCCATCGAGCGCGGCGGCACCACCCTGCGCGATTTCGTCGGCGGCGATGGCCAGCCCGGTTATTTCCAGCAGGAGCTGTTCGTCTACGGGCGCGGCGGCGAGTTCTGTAAGAACTGCGGGAGCACCCTGCGCGAGGTCAAGCTGGGCCAGCGCGCCAGCGTCTACTGTCCACGCTGCCAACGCTGAGCTCGTGCCGCCTTCGCATGCTTGCCATTGTGCGTGGGGGACTGGTCGCGATCGACGAGAAACCGAGGGCCTTTTCCGCGCTGGCCACTGCAAAACACTGTGGTGCGTCTTTTATAGCGATTGACGGCCGTCACGCTGACAATTGCCGGAGCGCTGTTATAGTTACTGCCACCGACTTCGAATAGCTGAAGGATCGCCCCATGAAACTGTTTCGCTCAACCGCTGTTGTCCTGGCGCTGACCACTGGCCTGCTGGCGCTGCCGGCGCAGGCGGAAATGGTGCAGCAGAACACCAGTGGCGACCCGCTATACACCGCCAATGCACCCAAGGGTTACGCCATGATCGGCGACCTGATTATCGCCCGCCCGTTGCTGATTGGTGCCACCGCGCTGGGTGTCGTGGCCTTCGTCGTCAGCCTGCCGTTCAGCGCCTTGGGCGGGAACGTCGAAGAGGCCGCCCAGTCTCTGGTGGTCGAGCCTGGAAAAGCCGCGTTCGTGCGCTGCCTGGGCTGCACCAGCAGCGGTTATAACCGCGACTGAGGCAACACCTGAACAAAAGAGCCGGCTACGACGCCGGCTTTTTTGTGGCTGAAAATTGGCTGAGCGCCCTATCTGGCAGACGCTGTGATGGCGCGGAAACTGTTCTGCAGGGTCTGTTGGCTCATTCGGGAAGGATCGCGCTGGTGCCAATGCCGCGTGGGTCGCTGGCCGCCTCGACCCGCTTATTCTGCTTGTTCCAGAACAGCACCTGTTGGTTGCCGTAGCTCCGGTCGAGGGCCTTGAGCTGGTGGCCGCGAGCCTGCAAGTCGGCGATTTGCGCCGGGCTGAAGGTGTCGGGCTCGTGCTGGATCTGGTCCGGCAGGTACTGGTGGTGATAGCGCGGGACGCTGGGCCAGCGTGCGATGGGCTGGCCGTCGAGGTATTCGAGGATGGCCAGCAGCACCATGCTCGGGATGCGGCTGCCGCCAGGGGTGCCGAAGCTGGCGAACTCGCCGGGGCTTTCGATAAAGGTCGGGCTCATGCTCGACAGCGGGCGTTTGCCGGCGGCGATGGCGTTGGCATGACTGCCGGCCAGGCCGTAGGCGTTGGCGCCCTGCACGTCGGCGGCGAAATCGTCCATTTCATCGTTGAGCAGCACCCCGGTGCCGGGCACGGTAAAGGCCGCGCCGAACGGCAGATTGACCGACAGGGTGGCGGCCACCGCGTTGCCGGCGGCGTCGAGCACCGAGAAATGCGTGGTGTGATTGCCTTCTTTCCAGCTGCCGGCGGGCGGCAGGCTGGCGCTGGGCGTGGCCTGTTGCGGGTCGATGCTGAGCGCCAGGCGCTTTAAATAGTCGGGCTCCAGCAGCTGCGCCGTCGGGTTCGCCACGAAATCGGGGTCGCCGAGCAGGCCGCGATCACGATAGGCGCGGCGCAGCGATTCGACCACGAAATGCGTGCGCTGCACCGGCTCGGCCTGACGCCAGGGCAGGCGTTGCAGCATCAGCAGGCTTTGCGCGATGGCCAGGCCACCGGCCGAGGGCGGCGGCGCGCTGATCAGCTCGCGGCCTTCGTCCAGGCCGATGCGCAGGGGTTGGCGCTCGACGATGCGATATTCGCTGAGGTCGCGCAGCGACCAGATGCCCCCAGCCTTGCGCACGCCGCTGACCAGTCGTTCGGCGACCTCCCCGGCGTAGAAACCGGCATGACCCTCGCGAGCCAGCAGCTGCAGGGTGTGCGCCAGTTCTGGCTGGCGTAGCAGGCTGAATTCCTCGGGGATTTCGCCCTGGTCGAGGAACAGCCGTGCGCTTTCGGGATCGTCGCGCAGCGCGGCCAGGCGCCAGCTGGCCCGTTCACGGTAGACCCGGTCGATGGCCACGCCGTCACGCGCCAGGCGTATGGCGGGCGTCAGGCTGTCTTTCAGGGGCAGGCGACCGAAACGCTGCGCCAGTTCCACCAGCGCGGCGGGCAGGCCGGGGATCGCCGCGGCCAGCGGGCCATTCAGGGACAGGTCCGCCTGCACCTGGCCGTTACGACGGTACAGGTCGGCATGGGCGGCCTGCGGCGCCCGCTCGCGTGCATCGATGAAGCGGTAGGTCGGCTGCTCGCCCGCTTCGCGCAGGAGGAAGAAGCCACCGCCGCCGAGGCCCGAGCTGTAGGGTTCCACCACCGCCAGGGCGGCGCTGATGGCCACCGCCGCATCGAAGGCATTGCCACCCATCGCCAGGGTTTCCAGGCCGGCAACGGTGGCGGCGGGGTGGGCGCTGGCGATGGCGGCGCGGCCGGGTTGCTCGGCCGCCTGCAGGCCGAGGGCGAGCAGCAGAGCCAGCGCGCCGGCGAGGGCGCGCCAAGGGGCAAGGTTGCGGCTCAGGCGGCGCATGGCTTAACGGGCCGTTGAAACGCGTCGCGAGCGCAGTAGTTATTCACCGGCCGGTCAGGCCTTGCCGGTGATGATCAGGTACTTCTCCATCAACTCATCCTTGCTCTCGACGTGGTTCTCGTCGAGCGGGATGCAGTCCACCGGACAGACCTGCTGGCACTGGGGTTCGTCGTAGTGGCCGACGCATTCGGTGCACAGATTGGGGTCGATCACATAGATCTCTTCCCCTTGGGAGATGGCGCCGTTGGGGCATTCGGGCTCGCAGACGTCGCAGTTGATGCAGTCGTCGGTGATGATCAGGGACATGGGAGAACGCTCCTGCCGTGGCCAGAAGCCGCGACATTCGTAACTAACAATGGGCAGTTGAGCGAATTGTGCCGGATTGTCGGAGCAGGCGCTATGTGCAGCAGTACCCTGGTCGACAAGGGCTAGGGCTGCACAAGCGGCCTGTTAGCGCTTGAAGCGTTCGCTCAGCGCGTCGGCCACCGCCGGGTGGACGAATTTGGAGATATCTCCGCCCAGGGCGGCGATTTCACGCACCAGGGTGGAGGAAATATAAGAGTACTTTTCCGACGGAGTGAGGAACAGGCTCTCCACATCCGGGGCCAGTTGACGGTTCATATTGGCCAGCTGGAATTCGTACTCGAAGTCCGACACCGCGCGCAAACCGCGCAGGAGCACGTTGGCCTGTTGTTCTTTGGCAAAATGCGCCAGCAGGCTGGCAAATCCTACTACTTGGACATTGGGCAGGTGCTTGGTGACCTCGCGCGCCAGCTCCACGCGTTGCTCGAGGGAAAACAGCGGGTTTTTCTTCGGGCTGGCGGCGACCGCGATGATCACCTGATCGAACAGGCGCGAGGCGCGTTCGACCAGGTCTCCATGCCCCTTGGTGATGGGGTCGAAGGTGCCTGGGTATAACACTCGATTCATCGTGACGTCCTGGCAGGGGTCCGTTTGGGAGTCGGATGGTAGCGCAGCAGCCCGCAGCGGCCAAGTCGAGGCGATTGACTCAGGCTTTGGCGCGGGCGATGAAATACAGCGTCAGGGCGATCAGCAGGCACGCCAAGGCTAGCCAGTCGGCGATCACCACCCGGCGCAGGGCGTCGTTGTAGCTCGGGCTGCCGTAAGCCAGGAAGAGGAAGGTCAGCACGCTGACCAGGCCGCCGAACAGGGCGATGGGCTGTAGCGCCGGGCGCCAGGCCGCGTAGATCAGCAGGGCGCCGAGCAGGCCGAACAGCACGGCGCGGCTGCGCAGCAGGATCAATAAGTTGGGCTCCTGAACGGCTAAGCCGTAAAGCGCGGCCAGCCGCTCGGCGCCGAGCACGCCGGTGACCGGCAGCAGGTGAATGAGGCCGGCGATGATCAGCAGCGCGGAAACGACTTTGGCCAGCATCGAACGCTCCTTGAGTCCTGCGACTGAGCTTAGGCGCTGCCCAGTCGCCCGACCAGCAGGCTGCTCAGCTGTGCGGTGAGGGCATAGATCGACAGTTGCGGGTTGGCGCCGATGCTGGTGGGGAACAGCGAGCCGTCATGGATCGACAGGTTTTCCAGTTGGTGATGGCGGCCGAGGCTGTCGGCGACCGCCTGGCGCGGGTCTTCGCCCATGGCGCAGCCCCCCATCACATGAGCGCTGCCCAGGCGGGTGCGGTACAGCGCAAGATCCAGGTCGTCGATCAGCGTGCGCGCCTCGGCGAGGGTCTTCACGTAGCCCGCATCGGCATGCAGGGGCAGCACGCTCTTGGCGCCAGCGGCGAATTGCACCTCGGCCATGCTGTGGAAGGCGCGGCGTACACCGTCCCAGGTGTAGTCGGTCATCTGGTAGTCGAGCACCGGGCTGCCGTCGCCACGCAACTCGACCCGGCCTTCGGCGCTGTCCGGGTGGAAACCGTCGCGTAACAGGGCGAGCATGGCATTGGTGTGCGGCAGTTGTTCCATGCGCAACGCATTGTCGATGCCGAAACGGCCGAGCAGGGTGGCGGTCAGCGCCGGTTGCAGTGGTGGCACTTCGAGCTTGTAGGACATGCGCCCGGCAATGCCGTCGTCCCATTGGAAGTGGTCGGAGTAGATCGACTGGGGCGCACCGTAGAAGGGGTTGATCACCTGTTCGAACTGCGCGGCGGAGAAGTTCACCAGGTGCAGGAAGGTGCGTTTGCCCGTGCGGCTATGTGGGTCGGGGGCGTCCGAACGCAGCAGAATGCCTGGGGTATTGATGCCGCCGCCAGCGAGGATGTAGTGCTTGGCCTTGACCCTGATCTTGCGGCCATTGGGCGCCACGCTGCGTTCGTCCAGGCCCAGGCATTCGATGCCGCTGACCCGTTCGCCATCGATCAGCAGGCGTTCGGCGCGCGCCAGGTAGAGCAGTTCGCCGCCTTTCTCCAGGGTCGCGGGGATGGTGGTGACCAGCATCGACTGCTTGGCATTGGTCGGGCAGCCCATGCCGCAGTAACCGAGGTTCCAGCAGCCGCGTACATTGCGCGGGATGACCTTCCAAGCGTAGCCGAGTTTTTCACAGCCGGCGCGGATCACATCGTTGTTGGCATTCGGCGGCATGGCCCAGGGCGCGACGCCCAGGCGTTGTTCCATCTTGGCGAACCAGGGCGCCATGTCCTCGACGCCGTGCCCCTTGACGCCATGTTCGCTGGCCCAGTGCTGCAGGGTCGGCTCCGGCGTGCGAAAGCTCGAGGTCCAGTTGATCAGCGTGGTGCCGCCGACGGCGCGGCCCTGCAGGATGGTGATGGCGCCGTCCTTGCTCATGCGGCCGATACCTTCCTGGTACAGCTGGGGGTAGGCCTCGGCTTCCTGCATCTTGAAGTCGCTGCTGGTCTTCAGCGGGCCCTCCTCGATCAGCAGCACCTTGAACCCGGCGGCGCTGAGGATTTCCGCGCTGGTGCCGCCGCCGGCACCGCTGCCGATGATGGCGATATCCGCCTCCAGGGTCAGGTCGTGTTCCAGGCGCGAGCCGTTGTAGGTTTTCCAGCCACGGGCCAGGCCCTCGGCGAATAAATCAGGTACGGGCATCGGTTATTCCTCGGGGTCACTGAAACCTACTGCGCGACTCGACTGCAGCGTCAGGCTCTCGCCCGCAACTCGGCGTACTTCCAGTACTGCCTCGCTGCGGGCTGCGATCCTTCCTTGCACTCAAACCGCTCGCTACGGTTGCAGCGGCCTCTTGCTAGTTCTTGTTGTTAAGGCGGTGTGCTCAGACCTTGGGCGGGCCGGGATAGCCGCAATGCGCCCAGGACTCGGGGCGGCCGTACCAGCTCATCATCACCAGTTGCAGCAGCGAGGCGTGGCCCATCTGCAGCAGGCCGAGGGAGCTGTGCTGCCAGCGGCTGAGAAAATGGCGCACCTCATCCGCCGAGGCGTTGTTCCAGCTGCCCCAGATACCGGTGAGCGGGCCACGGGTGATCGGCAGGGCCAGCACATCGAACAGCTGGACCGTGAGTTTGAGCATTTCCGGCGACAGGTGGTTGAGGTTGTAGTCCAGGCTCTCGAGGGTGCCTGCGACTGCCTGCGGCATCTTGTCTGCGGGTACTGCGCCCTCCAGCATCACCGGGATCAGGGCGTGGAGGAATGCCAGGTCGGAGGCGCGGATCACCGCGAAGCCCGCCTGCGGGACGCTCGCCGAGCAGCCGCTGAGCGTCGCGGTGAGTCCGGCCGTGGTCAGCAGGGCCGAACCCAGCAGGCCGACCTTGAGCAGGTTGCGTCGGGACAGGCCCGGGCGTTCAACTGAGGTGTCGATCATTCTTGTTATCACCAAAGCGAGCTTGTGTAGGAGCCAGCTTGCTGGCGATCAGGGCTGCAGGCGGCGCCTGGATATCGCCAGCGAGCGGGCTCCTACCGGTAAAAGGGTTAACGCACGAACAGCTTGTACACCAGCTTCTGCAGCGCCTTGCCATAGGGTGGGTAGATCAGTTTGGCGGCGTTGAAACGCTGTTTGATGAAGACCCCCTTGGCCTTGCTGAAGGTCAGGAAGCCCTCATGACCGTGGTAATGGCCCATGCCGGACGGGCCGATGCCGCCGAACGGCATGTCGTCCTGGGCCACGTGCAGCAGGGTGTCGTTCAGGCACACTCCGCCGGAGTGGGTTTCATCCAGCACGCGTTGCTGCTCGGGCTTGTCATAGCCGAAGAAATACAGCGCCAGCGGGCGGGCGCGCTGGTTGACGTAGGCGAAGGCCTGGTCCAGTCCCTCGTAGGGGATCACCGGTAGCAGGGGACCGAAGATTTCGTCCTGCATCACCTGCATATTGTCGTTGACGTTCAGCAGCAGGCTGTGTGGCATACGCCGGCCCTGGGCTTCGGGGAACAGCGGGATCAACGTGGCGCCCTTGCTCTCGGCATCGCTGAGGTAGCCCTTGAGCCGCTGTTGCTGACGCTCGTTGATGATCGCGGTGTAGTCCGGGTTGTCCTCGAGCTGCGGGTAGAAGCCCTGCACCGCCGCGCGGTAGGCCACGACGAAGCCGTCGACGCGGTCTTTGGGCACCAGCACATAGTCCGGCGCCACACAGGTCTGGCCGGCGTTCATGGTCTTGCCGAAGGCGATGCGCTCGGCGGCGTCTTTCAGTGGCACGTCGGCGGAGACGATGGCTGGCGATTTGCCGCCCAGCTCCAGGGTCACCGGGGTCAGGTTCTCGGCGGCGGCGCGCATCACGTGTTTACCGATGCTGGTGGCGCCGGTGAACAGCAGGTGGTCGAACGGCAGTTTGGAGAAGGCCATGCCGACCTCCGCCTCGCCGAGCACGACGCTGACCAGGTCCTCGGGGAACACCTTGGCCAGCAGGTCCTTGACCAGTTGCGAGGTGGCCGGGGTCGACTCGCTCATCTTGATCATCACCCGGTTGCCGGCCGCCAGCGCACCGACCAGTGGGCCGATGGCGAGGAACAGCGGGTAGTTCCACGGCACGATAATGCCGACCACGCCGAGCGGCTGGTAGATCACCTTGGCCGAGGCCGGCATGAACTGCAGGCCGACGCTGCGCCGCGAGGGTTTCATCCACTTCTTGATGCGCTTGCTGGCGTAGTGGATGCCATGCAGGCTGGGCATCAGCTCGGCGAGCAGGGTCTCATCGGCGGAGCGGTTGCTGAAGTCGTCGGAGATCGCCTGGACCAGGGCGTCCTGTTCCTGGGTCAGCAGCTCGCGCAGGGCCTTGAGCCATGCAATGCGCTGTTCGGCCGAGGGCATAGGGTTGGCCTGGTACGCCTGGCGCAGGGCGGCGAAGCGGCTTTGCAGCTGACTGATCTGGTGTTGGCTGTGTTGTAGGCTTTGTTCTAGATAGGCGACGTCGGCAACCATGTGCAGTTCCTCGGCAGTTCAGCGTGAGGCCCGTTGGGTGTTTCTGGCGGGGCGTGCTGGATTTTTAGAGCAATTGCTCTAATCTGTCAAATAACTTGGTGTTCCAAGCCGCCCGGCTCTGCCCTGGATTGCGCCGCAGACCCTGCTCGGCTAACACTTTGGCGGTTTTCCTCTGTACCTTTACCGGGCCGGCTGTTCAGGTTCTGGCGATCATTGTTTATCGAGTCGAGATCGAGTTGCGTTATGTCGCCCCCTCTGAAAACCCGCGAGCGCATCATTCAGGCCAGCCTCGAGCTGTTCAACGCCCAGGGCGAGCGCAGCGTCAGCACCAACCACATTGCCGCCCACCTGGGCATTTCGCCGGGCAACCTGTACTACCACTTCCGCAACAAGCAGGCGATCATCGCCGAGCTGTTCGTCCAGTACGAAGCGCATGTCGATGCTTTCCTGCGGCGCCCGCAGGACCGTGCGCTGACCGTGGCGGATAAGACCTTCTACCTGGAGGCGTTGTTGGCGGCGATGTGGCATTACCGCTTTCTGCATCGCGACCTGGAGCACCTGCTCGACAGCGACGCGCACCTGGCCGAGCGTTACCGCTTGTTCGCCCAGCGCTGTCTGCAGGGCGCACAAGGCATCTATCAGGGGTTCGTCGACGCGGGCATCCTGTTGATGAACCCCGCGCAGATCGAGGCGCTGACCCTCAACAGCTGGATCATCATGACCTCCTGGGTGCGCTTCCTCTGCACCGCCCGCGGCGGCCCGATTGAGCTCAGTGAGGAAATGCTGCGCCGCGGCATCTATCAGGTATTGGCGCTGGAGGGCGGTTATATCGCACCGCAGGCGCAGGCGGCGGTGGACGCCCTGTATGCGAAATTGTTCGTGCCGCTGGAACGGGTGATCTAGCGGATAGGTGCCCTGGTAGCCCGGATGTAATTCGGGACCAGGTTCGAGGCTGACTCCCGGCTTGCATCCGGGCTACAGCTCTCAGTGCCGAGCCGAGGCTGTTTTAACCCTTGGCCTGCGTCGCCAGCCACTGCGGAATCCGCCGTTCCAGGTAATAGCCAGGGCGCTGGGCCGAGCCCTCGATAAAGCCGACATGGCCGCCATGGGCATGCAGTTCGAGCTGGGTCGAGGCCGAGAGTTCGTCGGGTTCCGGCAGGCTATGGCGGAATATGAAGGGGTCGTCGGCGGCCTGGATCAGCAGGGTTGGGGTGCGGATGGCGCCGAGGAAATACCGGCTGGAGGCGCGCTGGTAATAGTCCTGGGCATCGCTGAACCCGTGCAGTGGTGCGGTCACCCGGCCGTCGAAGTCCCAGAAGGTGCGCATGCCGTCCAGCGGTCCCAGCTTGTCCAGTTCAGAAAGACGATCGGCCAGGCCCTGGTGGGCGAACAGGCTGCGTTTGTTCCGCACATAGCTGACCAGCTCGCGCATGAAGTGCGCCTGATAGAGCTTGGAAAAGCCGATGCCGATGCGATCCGCACACTGATCCAGGCGATACGGTACGGACACCGCCACGGCCCCTTGCAGCTGGCTGTCTTCGCCCGACTCACCGAGGTATTTGAGCAACACATTGCCGCCCAGCGAATAACCCGTCGCATACAGCGGCGCCATCGGCCGCTGGGCGCGCAGGTGGCGCACGACTTCGGCCAGGTCCTCGCTGGCACCTGAGTGGTAGCCGCGCGGCAGCAGATTCGGCTCGCCCGAACAGCCGCGCCAGTTCAGCGCCACGCTGGCCCAGCCTTGCGCGGCCAGGGCCTGTTGCGCGCCGAGCACGTACAGCGAGTTGGACGAGCCGGTCAGACCATGCAGCACCAGCACCAGGGGCGTCGTGGCGTTGTGCGGGCCGTACCAGTCAAGGTCGAGGAAGTCGCCGTCTTCCAGCCACAGGCGTTCACGTCGGCGTTGCAGCCGCGGCGCCGTGCGGCACAGCGGATTCCACAGCGTTTGCAGGTGTGGGCCGGGCAACCACCAGGCGGGTGTGAAGGGCGTGTTCATGGGCGTAACCACTAGCCCGGATGCACTCCGGGGATTCGCTGAGTAGCTGAGGCTCTGTTCCCCGGATTGTATCCGGGCTACCGGGCTAGTTGTTGGCCGGGGAGCGCTGCCACAGCGCGTAATACACCTGTCCGGCTTTCTGTTCGCGGTGCAGGCGCCAGTTACCGGGCAGGCCGAGGCTGGACGGCGAGTGTTCGCTCTCGGTGTAGATCCAGGCGTGGGCGCTCAACCAGCCGTGTGTCTCCAGCAGGTTGCAGGCCGGCAGCAGCAGGTCCTGGCTGAACGGCGGGTCGAGAAACACCAGGTCATATGGGCTTGCGGCCGGGCTGCCGAGGTAGACCAGGGCGTCGGCGTGCAGCAGCTGACCATTCTCGCAGCGCAGGGTCTGCAGGTGCCCGCGCAGGCTGGCGATGGCGCTGGGATTGAGGTCCAGCGCCAGGGCGCTATCGGCGCCGCGCGACAGCGCCTCGAGAAACAGCGCGCCGCTACCGGCGAACAGGTCGAGCACCTTGGCGCCCTCGACATGCGGCGCCAGCCAGTTGAACAGTGTTTCGCGCACCCGGTTCGGGGTGGGGCGCAGGCCATGGGCCATGGGGAAGCCGAACTGACGGCTGCGCCACTGGCCGCCGATGATCCGCAGTTGGCCATCACCGCCATGGGCGGGCGCCGCCTTCGGCGCGGAGGGTCGCTTGCGCATCAGTGCTCCGGTACGCCGGCGGGTTGCTCGGCGGGTGTGTCGGTGGGCGGTGGCAGCTCTTGCTGTTTCACGCTTGGGCCGGCGCTGACGATCACCAGTGCCTGTGGGTCGAGGTGCTTGGCCATGGCCGTTTTCACCTGCTCGGCGGTCAAGGCCTGGACTTGCTGCATGAAGACTTCCAGGTAATCCAGCGGCAGGTCGTAGAAGCCCATCGAGCCGAGCTGGCCGACGATCGCCGCGTTGCTCGCGGTGGACAGCGGGAAGCTGCCGGCCAATTCGCGCTTGGCGTTGTCCAGCTCCTCCTGGGTCGGGCCGCTGGCCAGGTAATCGCGCAGCAGATCCTTGACCAGTTGCAGGGTGCCCTCGCTGAGTTCGGCGCGGGTTTGCAGGTTGATCATGAAGGGGCCGCGCGCCTGCATGGCGCTGAAGCCCGAGTAGACGCCGTAGGTCAGCCCGCGTTTCTCGCGCACTTCTTCCATCAGGCGGGTGCCGAAACCACCGCCGCCGAAGATCTGGTTGCCCAGGTAGAGCGCGGCGTAGTCCGGATCGCGGCGGTCGATGCCGAGCTGGGCGATCATCAGGTGGGTCTGCTTGGACGGGAACTCGATATGCTGGAGGCCGGCTTCGGGCTCCTGTGGTTGGGCGATTTTTGCTAGCGCCGGACCTTGCGGCAGGGCGGCGGAGACCTGCGCCACCAGGGCTTCGGCCTCGCTGCGCGAGAGGTCGCCAACCAGGGCGATCACCACGTTGCCGGCGGCATAGGCCTTGGCATGGAAGGCCTGCAGCTGCTCGCGGCCGATAGTGGGGATCGAGCTGGCGGTGCCGTCGCTCGAGTGGGCGTAAGGGTGGTTGCCATACAGACGCTCGAACAGCGCCAGGCTGGCCAGCTTGCCGGGATTCTGCTTCTGGTACTCGAAGCCTGCCAGCATCTGGTTCTTGATCCGCGCCAGGGCCTCTTCCGGAAAGGTCGGTTGGCCGATCACTTCACTGAACAGGCGCAGAGCCGGTTCGCGTTGTTCGGCGGCAGTCAGGCTGCGCAGGCTGGCGATCGCCATGTCGCGGTAGGCGCCGTTGCCGAATTCCGCGCCAAGGCTTTCGAAGCCCGCGGCGATGGCGCCAACGTCCTTGCCCGGCACGCCTTCATTGAGCATGGCATTGGTCAGCATGGCGAGGCCTTGCACCTCGCCATCCTGGCTGCTGCCGGCGGCGAAGGTCAGGTGCAGGTCGAACATCGGCAGTTGCGGGGCCTCGACGAACAGCACCTTGGCGCCTTCGGCGGTTTGCCAACTCTGGATCTTCAGGTTGCGGTGAGTCGGCGCCTGGCCATTCAGCTCGGCGAGGGATTCGAGTTTAGCCGGCCCGGCCGACGGAGATTTCGCTGCGTTGTCAGGGGCGTCCGGGCGATTGATCAGCAGGGCCAGGATCGCCAGCAACACCAGCAGGGCCAGGCCGAGCAGGCCATAGCGCAGGCCATTACGCTCACTCATCGCGAGACTCCTCGGGCAGAATATGGGCGACGCTCAGGCGGTCGCGATTGAAGAAAGTGCGCGCGGCTTGCTGGATGTCGGCCGGGGTGACCGCCTCCAGCTCGGCCAGCTCCTGGTCGATCAATTTCCAGGACAGGCCAACGGTTTCCAGCTGGCCGATGGTGGTGGCCTGACTGGTGATCGAATCGCGCTCGTAGACCAGGCTGGCGATGACCTGGGCGCGCACCCGGGCCAGTTCCTCGGCGGAGGGCGGGGTGTTCTTCAGCTCTTCCAGTTCGCGCCACAGACCGGCCTCGGCCTGCTCCAGGGTCTTGCCCATCTGCGTATTGGGGGTGGCGGACAGCACGAACAGGCTGTCGCCGCGCACGTAGGCGCTGTACCAGGCGGACGCCCCGGACACCAGTTCCTCGCCGCGCTCCAGGCGCGTGGGCAGGCGGGCACTGTAGCCGCCATCGAGCAGGGTGCCGATCAGGCGCAGGGCATGCACCTGGCGTGGCTTCTCGGCGGTCGCCAGGCCGGGCACGTTGAAGCCCATCAACAGACTCGGCAGCTGGGTCTTCAGGTGCAGGGTGATGCGTCGCTCACCCGGTGCCGCGAGTTCGCGGGGGGCCTTGGCCGCTGGCACGGCGCGCTTGGGGATGGCGCCGAAGTAGCGTTGGGCCAGGGCTTTGACTTCGCTGGCGCTGACATCGCCGACCACCACCAGGGTGGCGTTGTTCGGTACATACCAGGCCTGGTACCAGGCGCGCAGCTCCTCGACGGTCATGCGCTTCAGGTCGGCCATCCAGCCGATGGTCGGGGTGTGGTAGCCGCTGGCGGGATAGGCCATGGCCTTGAAACGCTCGAACGCCAGGCTCGAGGGCTTGTCGTCGGTGCGCAGGCGGCGTTCTTCCTTGATCACCTCGATCTCCCGGGCAAACTCGTCGGCCGGCAGCGTGAGGCTGGCCAGACGGTCGGCTTCCAGCTCCAGCGCCACACCCAGACGGTCGCGCGCCAATACCTGGTAGTAGGCGGTGTAGTCGTCGCTGGTGAAGGCGTTCTCTTCGGCGCCCAGCTCACGCAGGATGCGCGAGGCTTCGCCCGGCCCGAGTTTGCGGCTGCCCTTGAACATCAGGTGCTCGAGGGCGTGGGACAGGCCGGTCTGGCCGGGCGTCTCGTAGCTGGAGCCGACCTTGTACCAGAGCTGGGACACCACGACCGGGGCGCGGTGATCCTCGCGGACGATGACCTTGAGGCCGTTATCCAGGCTAAATTCATGGGTTGGCTGTGGTTCTGCGGCGAATCCCAGCAGAGGGCAGAGCACTACGAACAGCAGGGCTGCAGCGCGTTGAGCAAGCATAGTCATGAGACTGTCGTCACCGTCAATTACGTTTCACCTTGGCGCTGTGATCGCGCCAGATAAGGGGACAGGCAGCATGGCCTGACCCGGCCTGGGGCACAGTATGATGCGCGATCACAGCGCCAACTCCTAGGGTCTGTTGCCGTTTCATTGCGGGCCGCGTCGCCGCGAGAAATGGCCCCCGATCAGGCGCAGGACGCAGGTAATGGTCATTCCCTTGCCAAGTCCTGCAACAACAGCGGGGGCCATTTCCCGCGCAACCCGAAGGCCCGGGCCTGTTTTTGCGCGATGCGGCGTTTCTCGTCGCTCATTTGGAACAACCAAACCGCGCTCCTCGTGCCTTGCCTTGCGCAAAAACAAGCTAAGGCGCGGCCGCGAATGAAACGGCAACAGACCCTAGGACACTGCGTGCAAGGTGCCCGACTCGGCGTAGACCGGCAAGGGGAATTGGCTGGATTGCACCTGGTCTGCCGCCGGCAGCGCTCAAATCAAGCTGCTAGTGCAATTATTGCGTGCATATTGGAATGTTTTGCTCTGCGAACCACGCACTTGCAGCCCGGCAAATCGATCGTCGATACTTTCTGCGTTGTCGGCGGCAGAAAGGCCGCGCTCCCAGGATGGTGTCTGCCGCAATTAAGGGAATGAGATGTTCGAGATAGATCGCAGCAGCAAGGTGCTGTTGGTAGACCAGATTCGCAGCGCGATCATTAGCCGCATCGAGTCCTTGCAGTGGGTTCAAGGCGGTCGACTGCCTTCGGTCCGGGCGCTGTCGAAACAACTGGGCGTCAGTATCTTTACCGTGACCAGCGCCTATGAAGACCTGGTGGCGCAGCACATCATCGAATCGCGACCGGGGGCCGGTTACTTCGTCCTGCCGGTCAAGCAGGCGGGCGGACTCAAGGATCTCGACAGCCTGATACCGCCCTCCAGCCTGCACGCGGGGTTTCTCTACCGCGCCCTGGACCCGTCGCAATATGACCTGCCCGTCAGTTCGGGCTACCTGCCACCGGCCTGGCTGGCCGATGCGGTGCCGCCCTCGGTGACCGGGCGGCTGATTCGCAACACCCTGTCCTGCAGTGTCCCCGCACCGGCGGCAGGCAGCCAGGCGTTGCGCGCGGTGATTGCGCGCAAGCTGCGCGAGCTGCATATCAACGCCTCCAGCAGCCAGATCGTGGTCACCTCGGGGGCCACCCACGCGTTCTCGCTGATTCGCAAGGTGATGCTGAAACCCGGGGATTACCTGTTGGTTGAAGACCCCAGTTACCTGCTACTGCAACTGAAGTTGATCAAGGACCGGGATTTCAACATCATCACCGTTCCGCGCCTGAACGACGGTCCGGACCTGGAGGCCATGGAAGCCATGGTGCTCAAGTACCGGCCGAAGTTGTTTCTGACCCAGACCCTGATCCACAACCCCACAGGCGGCAGCACCTCGCCGGCCAATGGCTACAAAATCCTCTCGCTGGCCGACAAGTATGATTTCCATATAGTCGAAGACGACATCTTCGGCTCGCTGTCGTCGCAACAGACCCTGCGCCTCGCCAGCCTGGACGGATTCAACCGGACCTTTTACATCAGTGGCTTCAGCAAGGTGCTGAGCCCGGCGTTGCGCCTGGGGTATGCGGCGGCGCCGCCGGCATTCGTCGAGCGCCTGGTCGAACAGAAGATGTACAACCTCCTGTGCGGCTCGGCGATTGACGAAACCATCGTCACCTACACGCTGGAGTCCGGGCGCTACCAGCACCATCTCGACGCGCTGAGCCAGCGCGTGATGCAAGAGCGCGCCAAGGCGCGGGAATGGTTGGGCAAGGCGGGCGTGGTCTTCGATGGGCACAGCGCCGACGGCATATTCCTCTGGGGGCGCTTTGCCGAGCATGTAGATATCCGCAGGCTGATCGAACAGGCCCATGATGCCCGCATCTTTCTGGCCCCCGGGTCGCTGTTCAGCAACACCCGTCATTACGACCGGCACATTCGCTTCAATGTGAGTCATTGCAACGATGCCGAGTTCAGGCGTTTCATCCATGCCCATGTGGCAATCGACCACGCCCGGATCGCCGAACACAGCCTCTGACCAGCCGCTGGCAGGACACTCAGGCGCTCGTGGCCCTGCGCAGTACCTGACCCCCGGCCGCCTCGATCGCCGCACGGATGTTTTCATACTGACCCGGCGGGACGAAGGCGCCGAGAAACACCGAGCCGAGGCTGCGTTGCCAGATGTTGAAGTACTCCTCCAGGGTCGCCACCTCGCTCAGGTTTTCGTAGGAGTAGACGAAGCCGCTGAGAATCTGGACTTCATCGCTGTCCTGCAGCGCTTGAATCTTGGGGTCTTCATCCACGACCGCGCCGTTGATGGCCAGGCCGATGTCGTCGACCCAATAGAGCGGTTTGCCGTCGTGACCGGACCAGGCGTCAGCATCGGCATAAAAAGACTTCAGTTCTAATCCAGTGGTTTTGATAGACATAGTTACTTCCAACTCGACGGTCAGGCGCGTTGTCGCTGCCCCATCATTTATCGAATGCCCACGCTTCTTATCTTCACTCACCACCTATTGCCCAATGGGCGGGAGAGGCGCCATGGCCACCTCTCCAGGCCAGCGTTGCGCCGCGCTATTTCTTCTCCGCGCGGAAACGAAGGCGCGTGTAGTCCACCGTCCAGCGGCCATCGCTGAGCAGCAGGTCGCCTGCCAGCTCCTCGGTCACTTCACCCAGAAACGCGCCGCGCGCCGCCGCCGGCAGAATGGTCAAGTACGGGCTGCCAAAGGTCTCGATCCATTGGCCTATCGGATAATCGATGATCACTGGCCGTTCGAACCAGCTGATGGAACTGACGTGAAAGCCGGCGTTTTCCAGTACCTGCTGATAGGCGCCGGCGCTGGGCAGGTACCAGGGATCGATCTCTTCCGGGTCGATGGATCGGCGCGCCAGCGCGTCGTGTACCGCGCGGCGAATGATCAGGGCATTCTCGGCGCCGGCGAATTCGCCGACGAAACGCCCGCCTGGCTTGAGCGCCGAGTGCACCCCCAGTGCCACCTGGTCGGCCTGGCGCATCCAGTGCATCGCCGCATTGCTGAAAACCGCGTCGAATTCCTGATGAAAATACAGCTGCTCGGCATTGCCCAGGCGCACATCGAGCCCTCTTGCACGGGCCGCCTTGACCAGCTCCGGGCTGTAATCGAAGCCGACTACATCGACCCCGCCCCGGCTCAGTTGCTCGCTGAGGTAGCCATCGCCACAGCCGATGTCCAATAGTCGTTCCCCAGGCTGGAGGGCCAGCAACTCGACCGCGGCGCTGGCCAGGTGGGCGACGAAACGCGCGTTGCTCTCATATTGAGTCGCATCCCACTGCTGCAACTCGGAGGTGGGCCGTAAGAAGGTGCCAGAGTTCATGCTTGCGCCTCCGTCAGGGTATGCAGGTGGGTCAGCTGTTGGGCCGATACGCCTTCGACCAGGGTTCTGTTGAGCATGGTGTGGTTGGTGTCGCTGGGGCCACTGTCGGAGTCGGGATGGAAAATCACGATGCGCATGGCCTGCTCCGTGCTCTGAAAGCTATGGCGCACGCCCGGTGGAATGACGAACAGCGTGCCTGGCTCGAAGGCCAACAGGCCTAGTTCGGTCTCACAATAACCATTGCCCGACAGGATCAACCCGGCGCGCAGCGAAGGATGGCTGTGTGGGGTTTGCGCCGTATGGGCCGGCAGGTGCAGGAAGTTCAGGCAGGGATCGCCCGCTGTCTGTGGCGCGAGCAACAGGCTGCTGGTGCAACCGTCGACGTAACGCAGCCGGCCTTGATCTTCCACGGGCCCGCCCAGCAACGTCGTGCCGGTATACCCCTGGTGCGAGACGATCAAGGCCTGGGCGTCGCCACGAACCTGGATGGGTCCCGGGAAACTAGCGAAGAGTCCCGCGCCCAGCTCGAAGGTGTGTTCGCCACGGGTCACCTGCAGGCATCCGCTGTAGACGATGAAGAAGTGCGTAGCCTGGCCCGGCAGCGAGCGTTCGCCATCCGCCCAGGAGGCAATTAGCGCCCGATGCTGATGGTCGCTGAAGGCGAAGCGGCTGCTTGCCTGCAGAGGCGCTACCAGCATGAGATTTGGGTCGATCGAGGCGATATCGGACATACGAGTACCTATGCTTGCAGGTGGATGCCATGCGTTGGCAGGGCGGCGTGTTGCCAACGCGATGCCAGGTTCAGGTGCGTTTGGCCAGCCAGACCAACACGATGACCACGACGCAGACGACCGGAGTCAGCCAGTTCCAGGACTCGCCCATCAGGAAGATCGAGAAGGCGAAGGTGAAGAACGGCTGCAGCAGTTGCAGTTGGCTGATGCGCTGGATACCGCCGAGCGCGAGGGCGCGGTTCCAGGAAAAGAAGCCCAGCAGCGAATTGATCAGGGCCAGAAACAGCAGCGCGGCTACGCCTATGTCGGGCAAGTTGGCAACGGTCTCGCCGTCGTAGAGCCAGAGGCTGGCCGGCAGCAGGATCGGCAGGCTGACCACCAGGGTCCAGCACATCACCTGCCAGCCGGGCAGCTCCTTGGACAGCGCGCCGCCCTGGGCATAACCGAAACCCGCCAGCAGCACCGCGCCGAGCAGGGCCAGGTCACCCACGTAGATGTCCGACACATCCGACATGGCCACCGTATAGGCCATGACCACCAGGAAGCCGAGGCAGGAGACCACCCAGAACATCCGGGAGGGTCGGATACCGGTGATCAGGGTGCCGAAGATCGCGGTGGACAGCGGCAGCGCAGCCAGCACCACGCCGCCATGGCTGACCGGCACGTATTGCATGCCCAGTGCGGTGAGAATGGGGAAGCCGTAGACGATGCCAGTCGAGGTCAATAGCATCCGCTTGAGCTGCGAGCGGTTGGGCAGTTTCGCGCGCCCTATGAGCAGAAAAGGAATCGCCGCAAACGCCGCTATTACCGAGCGGAAGATGCCGACCTGGACAGCGCTCAAATCCCCCGCGAGCACTTTCGCCGCCGGCAAGGTCATGGCGAAGGCCGCCACCGAAATAAGGCCGAGCAGATAGGCCTGCAGGTCTTGATTCTTGGTATCTGGATAACTCGCTACGTTGGCTTGCGTCATGCTTTCGATTCCTTCTGGCGACGCCGGCCGCGCGTCCGTACCTGAGTGGTCGGACGGTCGCTCCGGTCAGATTTGCTTGTTGTGCAGGTTGGGTTTGTCCAAGGGGGTCGTGCTGAGGAAAAACACCAGCGAAGCGCGGGTTCCGCTCTGCACCTTGTTGACCCCATGGGGAATCTCGCAACGGTTGATCAGTACATCGGCATACCCGGTTTTCAGCTGCGACTCACGCCCTTCATGCTCGATGAAGAACTCGCCGCCTTCGTATTGCTTGCCGAACTGGATGACCACCGAGTAGCGGTACTCCAGGTTGCTGTAGGTATCGATGTGCTTGCCGATGAAGTTGCCGGCCTCGAGGAGATTCGACTGGCAGCGCCGGATAAAGCACTCACCCTGCATGATGCCGTTGAAGAACTCGCGGCTCTTGCCCGAGGAGAGAATCTCCACGACCCGCTTGCCGTAGGGGTCATTGCGGTACTGCGGCAACTGACCTTTCTGATCCTCCATGAAGCGCCCCACCGAGAGATAGTTCTGCTCGCCCACGTCGCCAATTTCGATGATGGTCTTCGGGATGATCTGGCACGCCTCATCCAGGTAGCGGATTTCCTCGTCGGTGAACAGCTGTGCGGCATTGAGGGCGGCGTAGGCGTTGCTGTGCAGTTCCAGGTTTGCGTTTTGAATCACTTCTTGCATTTCATGCTCCTTGAATATCGGCCTGTGGGACCGGGCCGGTGATTGCGCTGGCCGCCGTGGCGGGTTCATCGGGGGTAAACGGCTCACGAACCCCTCGGCATAAGTGGTCGCGAATGACATACAGGCCCGCCATAAAGCCCCAGACCTCGAGATAGGGGCCGTAGGGCGAGGGCTCTCGCTCTACGCTGGCTCGATAATTGGCGATATGCCGGTAATGGATGTTGGGGCGCCGGTGATGCGCGTCGTGGTTGGGCAAGTCCTGTGGGTACACGTACAGGCGTACCGGCAGGTCGCAGAGCAGACCCTGCAGCGCCCAGCTGCACTGTGCGGCCAGTCCCTTGCGCGGCGGGCGGCGACCCTGGAAGCGCCCCCAGGTCAGCCGGCCGTAGTGAGCCTTGTCGGTGCGCTGCGGTTGGCGCTGGTAAAACCACAGGTGTTCGGTAAACAGCTGCAGCCACATGGAGTGCTCGAACAGTAGCGCCCGTGGGATCGCATACATCAGGGCAAAGGCCGCGAGCCCGTCGATCGCCCACAGGCCGCCGAGCAGCGCACTCCAGAAGGCCCAGCGCAACAGCAGCTCCGAGCGCTGGGGGCGGACAAAGCTGTCGAGCAAGGTGGTGCGCCACTGGTGCCACAGATAGCGGGGGCGAAAGGGCGTGCAGCAGACCCGCCACCAATAGGCCGATTCAGGCATGCCCGGGTAGAAGCCCTGGCGGCGGATAAAGGCCTGGTCGGGATCATCCTCGGAACACAGCACCCGAATATTGTGGTGTTCGCGCACATGGCTCTGGTTGTAGCTGTCCCAGTCCTGATACAGCAGCGGCGTGGTCAGAAAGACCTTGGCATAGCACTGTGCTCGCTCCTTGTTCCTGAGTACGGCGCCATGAGTCAGGTAGTGGAAGGTGGCTTGCATGCTGCGCAGCCGGTTGACCATCAGCACCCAGCCGACCAGCACCAGCAGCACTGTGGTGACCGTTGAAAAAGCGCCCTGCACGACATACCCGCCGAGTACCAGGATGGCGATGATCGCCGACCAGGTGAACAGCAGATGAGCCAGCAGAAAGCGCTCGCTGCTTTCGTTCGCGGCGAGCTGCAAGGCCTCTGGCGTCAGCACCTGTCCCTTGCCGGTCAGCCAGGTCCACAGGCCCTGCCAGGGCAGATGGGCATAGCTGGCACGGACGTCGCCCTGTGGCCCGTATTGACAGTATGCGGTGCGCTGCCCCGCCGGATCATGGCGGTCCATCAATAGACCCTGGTCAGGTAGAGGACGGGGATCTGGCTGTAGAGCCAGTAGAACGGCTGCATGCGATTGTGGTCGGCACCGATCACGATCGGATTGCTCCAGCGCTCGGCAAACACCTTGCCCATGGCGGCGTATTCCGCGCCCTGGGCATAGAGGATCTGCATCAGTTCGTCGTTGCTGCGTTGCTGGTGCCAGGCTTGGTAGAGCGGCAGTCGCGCATTGAAGATGGCGGCATAGTCGAGGTCGCCTGCGACTATGCGGCCGCTGTCGCCCTCGGCCAGGCGCTGCTGCGCAACCGCGGTCAGGGCATGCCAGCTCGACTCCCCGCCTGCCGACTCGGCGATCAATAGCGACTCGGCGTCCGGGCCGAGGGCGCTGAGGATTTTCTCCTGGCTGATTCGCAGCTTGCCGGCGAAGCCCGCGCGGGTTTCCTTGAGGCGCGCCAGGGTGCTGGCATCGAAGCCCTCGAAATCCCCGGCGGCCACCGCTAGCTGCGCATCGATGCCGTGCTTGCGCAGCACGGCTTGCAGGACGGGGAGCGTCTTGACCACCCGCCCGGCGACCAAACCAATGCCATCGCCCAGTTGCTCGAAGGTGTAGCGGAAGCGGCCGTTCTTGCTCTCGAAGCCGTAGTCGGGACACACCGGCGATACCAGCGTGACCCTTTCTCCGGCCAGACCCTTGTGCAGCGTCTCGGCGAAGCGCGCCATGAAGTGCGCGGCCGATTGGCTGAAACTCAGCGCTTCAAAGGCCCGTTCGAGGTCGAGCACCAACTCGTCTGGCAAGCCCTGCATCGAGGGGTAGCGGACTTTCAGGGCCGGCGTGGTTGCGGTGTTGTCGTTGACCGCACACAGCAGCAGGTTCAACAGCGACGGACGACTTTGATTGATATAGGGCTTGTCCAGGATCAAGGTCTTCTTGCCTTCGCTGGTGCGGATCTGCCATTGGAAGCCTGGGAACTTGGACTGGATGAAACGATAGAACGGCATATAGCGGGGCAGGCCGCTCTGGCTGTCATTGCGATGCTGAAACTCGGCGAATACCGTCGACAACTTGGAGACTTCGTCTTCGATGCTCAGGGCTTTGACCAGATCCGCTGGCGGTTGCAAGGACAACGAGATAGGCGACAGCACGCGCTTGCTGATCAACTTATGGGTCAGTTTGTTTCTGACGTAGTAGTGAGCGAGAGGCTGACTCATGGGGTCACCGGTAGGAGAGGTTCTGGTCGGCAGGCACGAGTTCAATGACGTTGATATTGACGTGCGGCGGCTGTTCCAACGCCCAGAGGATGGAGCTGGCGACATCCTCCGGCTCGAGCGGGGTCAGGCTGCTGTACACCTGATCGGCACGTGCCTGATCGCCGGCAAACTGCACCAGGGCAAACTCGGAACGGGTCTTGCCCGGCGCGATATTGGTCAGCCTGACTCGCGAGCCGATCAGCTCGGTGCGCAGGCAGCGCCCGAAGTGGTCGACGAAGGCCTTGGATGCCGCATAGACATGGCCGCCGACGTAGTGGAGGTGAGCGCCAATCGAGGTCAGGTTGACGATATGCCCGCGTCCGCTCTCCATCAGCTGCGGCAGTACGGCTCGGGTGGCATTGACCAGACCGTTGATATTGGTGTCGAGCATGCTGGAGATCTGCGCCGGGGTGACGTCCAGCAGCGATCCCTGGCCTTGCAGCAAGCCGGCGCTATTGATCAGCTTGCTGAAACCGCGAAACCTTTCTGGAAGCGCCGCAAGGCGTGCGCGCAGATCGTCGGCATCCCTGACGTCGCAGGGCATTGGATAGAAGTCATCGCCGAGTTCGTTGCTCAGGGCCTCCAGACGCGCTTGCCGACGGCCAATGCCTATGACGTTGTTGCCGTGCTCTATCAGCTTCCTGGCGCAGGCCAGGCCGACACCCGATGTCACGCCGGTGACGACGACTGTTTCCTTAGTGATCATTGAAACTCCTTTCTCATCGCGTTTCCCGGAGCGGTCCGGGGCGGATCAACAGCTAGGCCGGCGGGGCGCTTGGCACCGAGCGAACACGTGCAGGTTAAGGAGGTCGGCAGTCGGCGTACCGGTACGGTCATGGCTGCCGGCAACGAACTGTATCGTTCGCCGACCATGACAGTTGCTGGGGCGGCAGCGGCGCGACGCAGGCAGGTCTTCGCCGTTCGGCGATAGCCCGCCATGCTGAAGGTCGAAGGGAGGGGCGCGCGAGTGGCGGTGCGGCAAGGCCATGCAACAAGTTAAGGGGGCGTCAGGCCTGAGCTTTCCCGGCATCCAGCTGTTGCGCTGTGTTCGCTGGGGCGGCGAGGTCTACGGCACAGCCCGCCGCTGGCTACTACGCGGCTTGCAGGCAGTGCTGCCGGTGGGGATTTGCCGCTGCCGGGTGGCCGGGGCGACCGGTCGGACGGCGCCGCTTGGGCTTAGCGTCGGCGGGCGCGGAGGTGCTAGGATAGCCGTCCGTTTTACTGGCGGTCCTGCCGGGTACGGCGTCTGAATATTACTGTGTGCGCCCCTCAACTCTTATATTGTGCTGCACACGCAATGTTCCAGACCCGCCTATGGCGCGTCGCTCCTTTGAGATAGCCGTCCTCCATGTTTGGTTCCAACGACGACAAGAAGACCCCCGCACCGACTGCTGCGCCCAGCACGGCGGCCGACGACGAGAAAAAAACCGACACGCACGCCGAGAAGAA
Organism: Pseudomonas sp. SJZ079; assembly: GCF_007993865.1. Classification (GTDB taxonomy): domain Bacteria; phylum Pseudomonadota; class Gammaproteobacteria; order Pseudomonadales; family Pseudomonadaceae; genus Aquipseudomonas. Next base: position 76,718 of record NZ_VIUH01000007.1, read on the forward strand.
AGGGCTGTTCGGTTGGCTGCGGAAAAAGCCGCAGGAGCCTGCCAGCAGTGACTCGGTAGCATCGCCAGCACCCGTCGCGCCGCCCGCTCTGGCGCCGACTTCGCCGCCCGCTGCCGCGCCGGCTCCAGCACAAACCGCCGATGAGCCTTCAGCCGCCGTTGCGCCGGTTGCGCCGCCAGCAGTACCGACACCGTCACCGCTCGTTGCGCAGGCCACGCCCGTAACCGCCGTCGCTCCACAGCCTGCCACGGCTCCGTTCGCTAGCGCTGAGGCCGCGCCCAAGCCGCAGACTGATGCAGCTCCAGCAGCTCCAGCAGCTCCAGCAGCTCCAGCAGCTCCCGCGACTCCCACGGCAGGCGGTTCGCGCTTTCGTCTCAACGTTGGCAGCGAGGTGCTGCACGCCCCCGTGCAGCCCGTGGTCGCGCCGATTGCGGCGCCCGAGCCGGAACCGGTGGTGGCGGCGCTGGTCGAGCAGAACAAACCGGGCGACAACCAGGGCGGCTGGTTCGCCCGCCTCAAGCAGAGCCTGTCGAAGACCAGTGCCAGCCTCGGCGATGGCATGGCCAGCCTGTTCCTCGGCAAGAAGGCGATTGACGACGACTTGCTCGATGAGATCGAAACCCGCCTGCTGATCGCCGACGTGGGCGTCGAGGCAACCAGCTCGATCATCCAGAGTCTGACCCAGAAGGTCGCGCGCAAGCAGCTGACCGACAGCGGCGCGCTGTACAAGGCCTTGCAGGAAGAGCTGACCGCCTTGCTCAGGCCGGTCGAGCAGCCGTTGCTGATCGATCAGGCCAAACAGCCCTACGTGATCCTGGTGGTCGGAGTGAATGGCGCCGGCAAGACCACCACCATCGGCAAGCTGGCGAAGAAGCTCCAGCTCGAAGGCAAGAAGGTCATGCTGGCCGCCGGCGACACCTTCCGCGCCGCGGCGGTCGAGCAATTGCAGGTGTGGGGCGAGCGCAACCAGGTCGCGGTGATCGCCCAGCACACCGGCGCCGATTCCGCCTCGGTGATCTTCGATGCGGTGCAGGCGGCCAAGGCGCGCGGCATGGACGTGCTGATCGCCGACACGGCTGGGCGCCTGCACACCAAAGACAACCTGATGGAAGAACTGAAGAAGGTCCGCCGGGTGATCGGCAAGTTGGATGACACTGCGCCGCACGAAGTGTTGCTGGTGCTGGACGCCGGCACCGGGCAGAACGCGATCAACCAGGCCAAGCAGTTCAATCAGACCGTCAACCTCACGGGCCTGGCCCTGACCAAGCTGGACGGCACCGCCAAGGGCGGGGTGATCTTCGCCCTGGCCAAGCAGTTCGGTCTGCCGATCCGTTATATCGGTGTCGGTGAGGGCATCGACGACTTGCGCACCTTCGAGGCCGAACCCTTTGTCCAGGCGCTGTTTGCGGAAAGAGAGAGCGCATGATTCGTTTCGAGCAGGTCGGTAAACGTTACCCCAATGGTCACGTCGGGCTGCACGAGCTGAGTTTTCGTGTCCGGCGTGGCGAGTTCCTGTTCGTCACCGGGCACTCCGGTGCCGGCAAGAGCACCCTGCTGCGTCTGATCCTGGCGATGGAGCGGCCGACCACCGGTAAGCTGTTGCTGGCCGGCCAGGACCTGGCGCAGATCACCAATGCGCAGATCCCCTTCTTGCGCCGGCAGATCGGCGTGGTGTTCCAGAATCACCAGCTGCTGTTCGATCGCAGCGTGTTCGACAACATTGCCCTGCCGCTGCAGATCCTCGGCCTGTCCAAACCGGAGATCGGCAAGCGTGTCGGCGCCTCGCTGGAGCGCGTGGCGCTGGCGGACAAGGCCGAGCTGTTCCCCGGCGATCTCTCCACCGGCCAGCAGCAGCGCGTCGGCATTGCCCGGGCGATCGTCCATCGGCCGGCCCTGCTGCTCGCCGACGAACCGACCGGCAACCTCGATCCACGTCTGGCGGCGGAAATCATGGGGGTGTTCGAGGACATCAATCGTCTCGGCACCAGCGTATTGATCGCCAGCCACGACCTGGCCCTGATCGCGCGCATGCGCCACCGCATGCTGACCCTGCAACGCGGCCGTTTGATCGGCGACGGAGAAGCCGTCTGATGAGTGCCACCCGTATTCCACCTCCGCAACCGGCCCAGCGCGTCGGCGCCGCGCCGAAAAAGTCCGAGCAGCCGACCCCGGACGATGGCCCGGACTTTCGCAGCCAGGTGCACGCCTGGCTGGAGAGCCACCGCGCCAGCCTGGTCGACAGCCTGCGCCGCTTGGCCAAGCAGCCGATTGGCAGCTTCTTTACCTGCCTGGTGATGGCCGTGGCCCTGAGCCTGCCGATGGGTCTGGCCCTGCTCCTGGAGAACGTCGATCGCCTCGGTGGCTCCTGGCAACGGGCGGCGCAGATTTCCCTGTTCCTCAATATCGACGCCAGCGAGGCCGAGGGTGAGGGGCTGCGCGAATTGATCGCGGCGATGGAGGACGTCGAGGAGGCCGAGTGGATCAGCCGCGAGCAGGCACTCAACGAGTTTCAACAGCAGTCGGGTCTGGGCGAGGCGCTCAAGGAGCTGCCGGAAAACCCCTTGCCGGGCGTGGTGCTGGTGACCCCCAAAGAGGTCGACAAGACCACCCTGGAAGCCTTGCGCCTGCGCCTGGCCGAGCTGCCCAAGGTGCAGCAGGCGCAGCTCGACCTGCTCTGGGTCGAACGCCTGACGGCGATCCTCAAGCTCGGCGAGCGCTTCGTCTTCGGTCTGACCCTGTTGCTGGTGATGGCGCTGCTGCTGGTGATCGGCAATACCATTCGTCTGCACATCGAGAACCGCCGCACCGAGATCGAGGTGATCAAGTTGGTCGGTGGTACCGACAGCTACGTGCGCCGGCCCTTCCTCTATATGGGCACGCTGTACGGTTTCGGTGCCGGCTTGTTGGCCTGGCTGGTGCTGGCCTATGGCCTGGACTGGCTGAACGCGGCGGTGGTGCGCCTGGCCGGGCTGTACGGCAGTGACTTCGCCCTGGCCGGCGTGCCGCTGGCAGACGGCCTGTCGCTGGTGCTGGGTGCGGTGCTGCTGGGCTATATCGGCGCCTGGGTGGCGGTCGCCCGGCATTTGAATGAATTGGCCCCCAGGTAGTAAGCAATTGATTTCGTTAATATTGACTATCTGTAACGGAACTTGTATACGCGTTCCAAGTCATATTGCGCAGTGCTACACTTCACGCGATTCGTGAGTCGGAGGGTTCCCATGTCCACTTCATTGCAACCTGTTCATGCCCTAGTCCCAGGCGCCAACCTGGAGGCTTACGTGCATGCGGTCAACTGCATACCGCTGTTGACCCAAGAGCAGGAGCGCGAACTGGCCGAGAGTCTCTACTATCAGCAGAACCTCGAGTCGGCTCGGCAGATGGTGCTCGCGCACCTACGTTTCGTCGTGCATATCGCGCGCAGCTATTCCGGCTACGGCCTGGCCCAGGCCGACCTGATTCAGGAAGGCAACGTCGGCCTGATGAAGGCGGTCAAGCGCTTCAACCCGGAAATGGGCGTGCGTCTGGTGTCCTTCGCCGTGCACTGGATTCGTGCGGAAATCCACGAGTTCATCCTGCGCAACTGGCGCATCGTCAAGGTCGCCACCACCAAGGCGCAGCGCAAACTGTTCTTCAACCTGCGTAGCCAGAAGAAGCGTCTGGCCTGGCTGAATAACGACGAAGTGCATGCCGTGGCGGAAAGCCTGGGGGTCGAGCCGCGTGAAGTGCGCGAGATGGAAAGCCGCCTGACCGGCCACGACATGGCCTTCGATCCGGCCGCCGAAGCGGATGACGACAGCGCCTTTCAGTCGCCGGCGCAGTACCTGGAAGACCACCGTTACGACCCCGCGCGTCAGCTGGAAGACGCCGACTGGAGCGACAGCTCCAGCGCCAACTTGCACCAGGCCCTGGAAGGCCTCGACGAGCGCAGCCGCGACATTCTCTACCAGCGCTGGCTGGCCGAAGAGAAGGCCACGCTGCACGACCTGGCCGCCAAGTACAATGTCTCCGCCGAGCGCATCCGCCAGCTGGAGAAGAACGCCATGACCAAGCTCAAGGGCTCGATTGCGGCGTAACCGCACACCCCGAAAAGCCGCACCCAGGTGCGGCTTTTTTCTGCCTGGAGAAAAATCTTGAAAACGATGCCGCCCCTGCGCGCCCAGCACTGGTTGGTGTTTGCCGCCGTCGCGCTACTGTTCTTCGCCTGGGGCGCGTGGTTGACCCGTCCGCCCGTCCCCGCTGCACCGCTGCCCTGGCTTGACGAATGGCAAGCCAGGGTGCTGACGCCGCTGGCCGATGACCGCCTGAGCCTGGCCCGGTTGCAAGACGAGGTGGCGGGCGAGTTGTGGCTGCAGCCGAGCCTGGACGGGCCGCGCTTGCTCTATCGCGGGCAGTGGCAGGCGGATGGCGAGCCTTGGACGCTGGAAGCCGAACTGGCGTTGAGCGAGGCCGAGCGCGACAGTCTGGTGGCGGCGCAGGGAGCGAACGCCCAGGGCGCCGAGCAGCCGTTGAGCGAGCAGTTACTGGCGCAGATGAGCAGTCATGCGATTGCCAGTCTGGTGCTCAAGCCACAGGCCGAGGTGGCGGTTGAGCGCCTGGTCGGCAATCTGGGTCAGCCGCGCTTGCGCCTGGAGCTGGACGAAGGCCAGGCCTGGGTGTATCCCGAGTTGGGGCTGACCCTGCATATCCAGAATGAGCGTCTGAGCGTGCTGCACGCGGTGCCGCGCAAAGCCTTGCAGCAGCCTTAGCGCAGACTTCAGACGCCGCGTCGCCGGTTACTGGCTATCGAGCTGGGGGTGTTCAGACTTTCAGCCAGTGCGGCCACCAGTCCGGGCGGGTGGCCTGCAGCTGGTTGAGGTAGTGGTTGCCGCCGAGTTGACGCATCTGCTGGCGAATCCACGCGGCGCGGCGGCTGACGTGGCTGCTCGGTCGGTTGGCGCGCCACTCGCGCGGGTTCGGCAGCACGGCGGCGAGCAGGCTGGCTTGCTGGCGTGACAGATAAGGCGCGCCGATGCCGAAATGATGCCGCGCGGCGGCGTCTGCGCCAAACACCCCAGTGCCCCATTCGGCGCTGTTGAGGTACACCTCGAGGATGCGCTGCTTGGGCCAGAGCAGCTCGATCAGCCCGGTAAACCAGACCTCGATGCCCTTGCGCAGCCAGCTGCGGCCCGACCAGAGAAACAGGTTCTTTGCCACCTGCTGGCTCAAGGTGCTGGCGCCGCGCACCGAGCCGCCCTGCTGGTTGTGCGCCAGGGCCGCTTGAATCGCCGCGAGATCGAAGCCCCAGTGCTCGGCGAATTTCTGGTCCTCTGCGGCGATCACCGCGAGCTTGAGGTCGTCCGGCAACTCGCTCCAGGGCCGCCAGTTGCGCTGCAGGTCGATGGCTTGGCCGTCGACCCAGGACTCGACCTTGCGTTCGACCATCAGCGCCGTGCCGGGTGGCGGGATCCAGCGAAACAGCAGCACGAGCAGGGCCGAGCCGGCCATGAACCAGAGCAGGAGTTTGAACAGGCGGCGGCGGATGGATCGAAACATGCGAACGAGGCCAGGCAAGAGTGCCGGCCATTATAACGAGGGGGCTGGGCGCTCGCGCTGCTTTGTCGCGGCGCCGGTGGCCTGTACGGTTAGTTGATCAATTGAACTAGCCACGCAGGCCACTTGTCTGACGCCGTCTGTAGTCAACGGCGGCAGCGGGGTAACCGGTCAGGCGAAGACGAAGTACTTGCGCACCGTCTCTACGACTTGCCAGGTGCCACGGAAACCGACTTCGAGGACGAAGATGTCGCCGGCCTTGAGGTGGATCGGCTCTTGGCCTTCCGGGGTGAGGATGCAGTAGCCCTCCTGGAAGTGGCAGTACTCCCAGCGGTCATATTCCACTTCCCAGGTGCCCGGCGTGCAGATCCAGGTGCCCATGATTTTTTTGCCGTCTTCGGAGGTGTAGGCATTCAGGTTCACCGTGTGCGGGTCGCCGGCGACCTTCTTCCACTTGCAGGCATCCAGCACCGGTAGCGGATGAGTGTCTCTGAGTACGGTGATCGGGTTGGACATGGGGCTTTTCCTTGGCAGGTGAGAGGGGCAGGTGAGCGGTGGGTTGCGCGGTTAATATAGGCGCGCGCGCCGGGCCGGGAATGTCTGCAGCCGACCTGCTATGGCCTGGTTCCCGCCACTGCCAGATCTGTGCGCCGTGCGGGTTACCGCGGCATAGGTGTTGGCCGCGATCATGGAATAGTCATTCGGGAGTGTTGTGCATGTTGCGTCTCCATACCCTGCTGGCCGCGTTGTTCGGCTTTAGCGGCGTGGCCCTCGGGGCCTTCGCCGCCCATGGCCTGAAAGCCCGCCTGTCGGTCGAATACCTGGCGGTGTTTCACACCGGCGTGCAGTACCAGCTGGTGCATGCGCTGGCCCTGCTGGCGGTCGCCTTGCTCGGCACCCAGCTGCCGGGGCGTCTGCTGACAGCGGCGGGAAGTCTGTTCGCCCTGGGCATTCTGCTGTTCTCCGGCAGCCTGTATCTGCTGGTGCTGAGCGGCATCAGCAAGCTGGGGATGATCACCCCGTTCGGCGGCCTGGCCTTTCTGGCGGGCTGGTTGTGTCTGGGGTTGGCCGCCTGGCGCGCGCCGCGAGCGAATTAAGCTGACTGCAGAGTCAGGCCTCTGGACGAGCGGCGCCCTTTAGCCTTGGTCATCGTCGGTGATCGGGCTAGAATGCCCGCCCCCTCTCCAGTTGTGACCGCTCTGCCATGCACATTCAGTTGAACGGTGAATCATTCGAGCTGCCCGATGGCCAGACCGTCGAGGATCTGATCGGGCGTCTGGACCTGGCCGGACGCCGCGTGGCGGTCGAGCTCAATCTGGATATCGTGCCGCGCAGCCAGCACGGCGCCACCGCGCTGCGCGACGGTGACCGGGTCGAAGTGGTACACGCCATCGGCGGCGGTTAACGCCCAGCCGCGACAGTGCAGCCCCGAGAGCAATAGACCAGGCGACAGCAGCGCCTAAGCCCAAGAGGATTTCCGATGAGCCACGTTCGTAGCGACAAGCCTTTCACCCTGGCCGGCCGTACCTATCAGTCGCGTCTGCTGGTCGGCACCGGTAAATACAAGGACCTCGATGAGACCCGTACCGCCATCGAGGCCTCGGGTGCCGAGATCGTCACCGTGGCGGTGCGCCGCACCAACATCGGCCAGAATCCGGGCGAGCCCAACCTGCTGGATGTGATCTCGCCGGATCGTTACACCATTCTGCCCAACACCGCCGGTTGCTACGACGCCGCCGAGGCGGTGCGCACCTGCCGCCTGGCGCGCGAGCTGCTGGATGGCCACAAGCTGGTCAAGCTGGAAGTGCTGGCAGACGATAAGACCCTGTTTCCCAACGTGATAGAGACCCTCAAGGCCGCCGAAGTGCTGGTCAAGGATGGTTTCGACGTGATGGTCTACACCAGCGATGACCCGATCATCGCCCGCCAACTGGCCGAGATGGGCTGCATCGCGGTAATGCCGCTGGCCGGCCTGATCGGCACCGGGCTGGGCATCTGCAACCCCTATAACCTGCGGATCATCCTCGAGGAAGCGAAAGTCCCGGTGCTGGTCGATGCCGGCGTGGGCACCGCCTCGGATGCCACCATCGCCATGGAGATGGGCTGCGAGGCGGTGCTGATGAACAGCGCCATCGCCCACGCGCAGAACCCGGTGATGATGGCCGAAGCGATGAAATACGCCATCGAAGCCGGGCGCCTGGCCTATCTGGCCGGGCGCATGCCGAAGAAGCTGTATGCCAGTGCCTCGTCCCCCCTGGAAGGCCTGATCCGTTAGCAGACGTTGAAAGCTACTGCGCTCGGCTATGCGGCGTTGAAAGCAGACTCGGCAAGCCGCTTGCGGCTAACGCGCTTTAGCGCGGCCCGTAGGGCGAGTGAAACGAGTAATGCTCATGTACAGTCGTACATTGCGCATCCTCGCCTGCTTTCGCCTTGCCTAGCCGTCGCTCGCTACGCTTTCAATCGTCCGCTAAGACAGCTTAAAAACCACCGATTTTGAAGAGCACCCGATGACCGAATCGCACGAACCCTCGGCTCCGGCCGAGGACAAGCGCCACTTGCGCACCATCAAGAGTTTCGTGATGCGTGCCGGGCGCATGACCGAAGGCCAGCAGCGCGGCCTCGATCTGGGCTGGCCGAAGTTTGGCTTGAAGCTGGAGGACGGCGCTCAGGATTTCGATGCGCTGTTCGGCCGTCAGGCGCCGCGTACCTTCGAGATCGGCTTCGGCATGGGCCACTCGACCCTGGAGATGGCCGCCGCTGCGCCCGAGCAGGATTTCATCGGCGTCGAGGTGCACAGGCCCGGCGTCGGCGCGCTGCTCAACGGCTTGATGACCCAGAACCTCAGCAACGTGCGGGTCTACAGTTGCGACGCGCTGGAAGTGCTGCGCAACTGCGTGTCCGACGCCAGCCTCGATCGCGTGCTGCTGTTCTTCCCCGACCCCTGGCACAAGGCGCGCCATCACAAGCGCCGCATTGTCCAGCCGGCGTTCGCCGAGCTGGTGCGGCAGAAGCTCAAGGTCGGCGGTGTGTTGCACATGGCCACCGACTGGGAGGCCTATGCCGAGTACATGCTGGAAGTGATGAACGTAGCGCCGGGCTACCGCAACCAGGCGGCTGACGGCGGCTGCGTGCCGCGTCCGGCCGAGCGGCCGATCACCAAGTTCGAACGCCGTGGCGAACGCCTCGGTCATGGCGTATGGGACCTCAAGTTCCAGCGCGTCGACTAACTCAGTACAGCTTTCACGCGCCGAGCGATCGGCGCGGCATGGCGTAATCGCGCCACAGGGACGATTCAAAAGATCGGGATAACCCGGCACCAGGACGGCTCCTCACCAAGCCAACAGCATAAAGCTCGATCTATTCATGGTCAGAGCACCAAAAAAACAGCGGCGTATGGCTTATACGTCGTGAGGAGAATGTTGTGTTGAGAACCCTACCCATCCTGCTGCTGGCCGGCGTCGTGCTGCAGGCGCAGGCCAAGGTCGACAGCGTCCAGGCCGCGCGCCTCGGTCAGGACCTGACGCCGCTTGGCGGCGAACGCGCCGGTAACCTGGCCGGCACCATCCCCAGTTGGCAGGGCGGCCTGGCGCAGCCGCCGGCCAGTTATCAACCGGGCATGCACCATCCCGACCCCTACGTCGATGATGCCCCGCTGTATCAGGTCAATAGCCAGAACCTCGGCCAATACCAGGCGCAGCTGCCGCCGGGTCTGCGGCTGTTGCTGGAGCAGAATCCCGACTATTACCTGCGCGTTTACCCGACCCGGCGTAGCGCTGCGGCGCCACAGCGGATCTATGACGCGACGCGCTTCAACGCCCTGAATGCCGAGTTGATCTCCAACGGCAACGGCGTCGCCGGAGCCGCCGCCGGGGTGCCTTTCCCGCTGCCGGAGAACGGCCAACAGGCGATCTGGAACCACATCATGCATTACCGCGGCAACCAGATCCGCATGGTCACCAACCAGGCGGCAGTGCTGTCGAGTGGCGCTTACAACCTGCTCAAGCTGGAACGCGACGTGTACTACCTCTACGGACGCGAAGGGGTCAGTCCGCAGGACCTGGATAACACCCTGTTCTATTACAAATACAAGGTGGTCGCGCCGTCCAAGTTGGCCGGCTCGGCACTGGTGGTGCAGGAAACCCTCGATCAGGTGCTGGCGATTCGCAAGGCCTGGCGCTTCAACCGCGGCGAGCGGCGGGTGCGCCGTCTGCCGAGACTGGCCTACGACAGCCTGCAGCCGGACAGCAACGGCATGGCCACCGCTGACCAGGTGGATGTCTATAACGGCGCGCCGGATCGCTACCAGTGGCAGCTGCTCGGCAAGCAGGAAATGCTGGTGCCGTACAACAGCTACGCGGTGCACCAGAAAGGCATTGCCTACGACAACATCCTGCGACGCAATACGGTCAACCCGGAGCTGCTGCGTTATGAGCTGCACCGCGTGTGGGTGGTCGAGGCCGAGCTGCGCAAAGGCTTCAGCCATCCCTACGCCAAGCGCCGCTTCTACCTGGACGAGGACAGCTGGCAGATTCTCGCGGTCGATCTGTACGACAAGAATGGCGAGCTGACGGGGCTGCAGGAAAGTCATTCGATCAGCTACTACGAGGTGCCGATGTTCGGCAGTACCCTGGAGACCATTTACGACTTCAAGGACGCGCGTTACTTCGTCGATGGCCTGGACAACAACGAGCCGATGTACGACTTCAACGCCCCACTGAATCCGCGCGACTTCACTCCGCAGGCCTTGCGCCGCGAAGGCAACTGAGGCACGAGCCGATCGCAAAAGCCGCCCAACTGGGCGGCTTTTTGCTGTGCGCGGCGCCGTCCTCGCTTGTGGCGATTAGGTGCTGGTGCGCGAGAAGTAGGTGCCCCTGGGTGGGTGTGGTGGCCGCGCCAGGGGTTGAGTGCCAGGGCTTGAGTACCAGGCACTCGGCGCGCCAGCCGGTGGTGCCGAGCCAGCGCATTGCACATCAAGCAGGTCAGGCGGCGGCGTACACCACCAGCTCCACCAGCATTTCCTCGCGGGCCAGGCCGGCGATGACCATGGCCGCGCGGTTGGGGTAGGGCGCGCTGAAGTAGTCGGCGTACACCGCGTTGACCGTGGCCAGGTAGCTGCGGTCGGTGACGTAGATCAGCACCTGGGTCACCGCGTCCATGCCCAGGTTCGCGCACTCCAAGGTGTGCTTGAGGTTGTCCAGGGTCTGCCGGGTTTGCGCCTCGATGCCGCCGGGCACCACCTGGCCCTGAGCGTCGATGGGAATCTGCGCGGTGTACAGGGTGCCGTTACCGATCACCGCCCACTCCAGCGGGGCTTTTGACGGGAACAGTTGGGTTTTCACGACCTGTTTCATGGCGTGCTCCTACTTTTTGCGGAATAAAAAAGAGGGAGGCGACGGCTGCCGCGCTCCCTCGAAAGGTGGGGATTAGAGCCCTTGTTCGTCGGCCATGCGCCGGGCGATCTGCGGTGCGTTCCACAGGGCCGGCAGCAGCACCAGGGACACCGGCACGGCGGTGATGACGATGAACGATTGCAGCGCGCTGATGCCGCCCGAGCCGATGGAGATCAGCAAGGCCGCCACCACGCCCATCATCACGCCCCAGAACACCCGGACTTCTGTACGCGGGTGATCGGTGCCGGTCATCACCATGGAGATGGTGTAGGTCATCGAGTCACCGGTGGTGGTGACGAAGATGATGGTGAGGATCAGGAACAGCACCGAGATCAGGTAACCCAGCGGCAGCTGTGCGGTGATCGCCAACAGGGCGCCGGGCAGGTTGAAACCGGCGAAGGCTTCGGACACCGAACCCGGGTTGCTCAGCTCGAAGGCCAGGCCACTGCCGCCGACTATGGTGAACCAGAAGCAGGTGATCAGCGGCGCGACTATCGAGATCATGGTCACCAGCTCGCGGATGGTGCGACCACGGGAGATGCGCGCGACGAACATCGCCATCAGCGGGCCATAACCGAGGAACCAGCCCCAGAAGAACACCGTCCACCAGTCCAGCCAGGCCGGGTCGGCGCGGAAGGTGGCCATCGGGATGAACTTGTCCAGGTAGATGCCCATGGACTGCAGGTAGGCATCGAAGATGAACGCGGTCGGGCCGAACAACAGGATGAACAGCATCAGCCCAACTGCCAGCACCACATTGAGATGGCTGAGCAGTTTGATCCCGCGGGTTACCCCGGACACGGCGGAAATAGTGTAGGTCGCCACCAGTGCACCGATGATGATCAGCTGGGTGCTGTAGTTGTTGGTGATGCCGAACAGCTTTTCCAGGCCGAAGCTGACCTGCAGGCCGAGGAAACCGATCGGGCCGATGGTGCCGGCGACCACGGCAATCACGCAGCTGGCGTCGATCAGGGCGCCGAACCAGCCGCTCATGACGCGCTCGCCAAACACCGGGTAGAGCAGGGTGCGTGGCTTGAGCGGCAGGCCTTTCTCGTAGTGCAGGTGCATCAGCACGATGCCGCTGAGGCTGCCGAGAATCGCCCAGGCGAGGAAGCCCCAGTGCATGAAGCTCTGCGCCAGCGCGTTGTAGGCCGCCTGCGGGGTGCCCGTCGCACCACCGTACAGCGGCGGTGGCGAGAGGAAGTGGGCCATCGGCTCGGCCGCGGCCCAGAACACGCCGCCACCGGCCAGCAGGGTGCACATGATGATCGACACCCAGGTGTAGGTGGACATCTCGGGGATGGCCAGGCCGCCCAGGCGTACGCGGCCGGTGCGGCCCATGGCCAGCAGCAGGCCGATGACGAAGGTCAGCAGCAGCAGCACCTGCCAGTAGGCGCCAAACAACTTGGTCGACCAGGCGAAGGCGGTATTGACCCACTGGGTCATCAGTTCGATGTCCCACAGCGCGATAATCGCGAAGAGTAGAACAAAGCCACCGCTGAGAAGAAAGACCGGTACATCCACGCTCTGCAGCAGCGTGCTTTTGCCACTGTCGACAGCCCCCATCTGGGCCGCCTGCGATTTGCTATTCATAGTGTTCTCCTGACAAGAATTTTGTACTTGTTGAGTTGTTCAGGACAGTTACGGAGCAGGCTTGAGGCCTTGCTCCAGGGTGTTGAGCCAGTTGAGACCCATCACCTTGGCGGTGTCTTCGGCGCTGAAACCGCGCTGCAGCAGGCCCTGGGTGATTTTCGGGAAGTCGCGGCTGTCGCCGAACCAGGTCAGCGGCTTGGGCCAGTCGGCGTTGCTCGCCGAGCCTTCGCCGTAGTCGACCTGCTTCGACCAGCGACCGCTGCGCATCCACTCCAGCACCGACTGCGGCTGGTTCTGGCACAGGTCGGTACCGATGCCGATATGCTCGATGCCGATCAGGTCGGCGGTGCGTGCGACCATGTCGCAGAACTGCGCCAGGGTGCAGTCCGAACCGTTATGCAGGTGGAAGGGGTACAGGCTGAAGCCGAGCAGGCCGCCAGACTGGCCCAGTTCACGCAGCACGGTCTGCGACTTGTTGCGCTTGGCCGGGTGGAAGAACTCCGGGTTGGCGTGGGAGATGATGATCGGCCGGCTCGACAGCTCGATGGCTTCCAGGGTGCTGCGCTCGGCGCTGTGCGACATGTCGATAAGCATGCCGACCCGGTTCATCTCGGCGATGGCCTGCTTGCCGAAGCGGGTGATACCGCTGTCGCTGCCCTCGTAGCAACCGGTGGCCAGCAGGCTCTGGTTGTTATAGGTCAGCTGCATGATCAGCAGGTTGAGCTGGCGGAACACCTCGATCAGGGCGATATCGTCCTCGATCGGCGAGCAGTTCTGCGCGCCGAAGAAGATCCCCACCTTGCCCAGCTGCTTGGCCCGACGAATGTCGGCGGCGCCCGCCACCGGCATGATCAGGTCGCCGTGTTGCTCGAAGCGGCGGTTCCATTCACCGAGACGGCTTAAGGTCTCGCGCGCATTCTCGTGGTACACCAGGGTCACGTGCACCGCAGTGACCCCGCCTTGGCGCAGCTGGGTGAACAGCTCGCGGTCCCAGTTGGAGTACTGCAGGCCGTCGATCACGATCAGGTCGTCATGCATGGCTGCGCCCTCAAGCACGGATATAGGTGGTCTTGACCACGGTGTAGAACTCGCGGGCGTAGCTGCCCTGCTCGCGCGGGCCGAAGCTGGAGTTCTTCCGGCCGCCGAACGGCACGTGGTAGTCGGTGCCGGCGGTCGGCAGGTTGACCATCACGCAGCCGGTCTTGGCGCGGCGCTTGAAGTCGCTGGCGTACTTCAACGACTGGGTCATGATCCCGGCGGTGAGGCCGAAGTCGGTGTCGTTGAGGGTGGCCAGGGCCTCCTCGTAGTCGGCGACCTTGATCACGCAGGCGATCGGACCGAACACCTCGTCGCGGTTGATCTGCATGTCGTTGCGGGTCTCGACGAACAGCGCCGGGCGCATATAGAAGCCTTGGTACTCTTCCTCGATGCGCTCGCCGCCACAGGCCAGCACCGCGCCGTCGGCCTTGGCCTGCTCGATGTAGCGCAGGTTCTGCTCCAGCTGCTTGCCGTCGATCACCGCGCCAATCTGCGTGCCTTCGCGCAGCGGGTAGCCGACCTTGAGCTGACCCATGCGCTCGACCAGGGCGGCGACGAAGCGGTCGTGCATGCCGGCGGTGACGATCAGCCGCGAGGAGGCGGTGCACTTCTGCCCGGTGCCGAAGAAGGCGCCGTTCAATGCGCAGTCCACGGCCAGGTCGAGGTCGGCATCGTCGAGCACGATCAGGGCGTTCTTGCTGCCCATTTCCAGCTGGCAACGGACGAAGTTGGCGGCGGTGGCGCAGGCCACCTTGCGCCCGGTTTCGACCGAGCCGGTGAAGCTCAGGGCATCGATCTTGTTGGAGTGGATCAGCGCGTCGCCAACCGTGGCGCCGCTGCCCATGACCAGGTTGAAGGTGCCGACCGGCAGGCCCTGGCGGGCGATGATTTCAGTCAGCGACCAGGCGCTGGCCGGCACCGCGTTGGCCGGCTTGAATACCACGGCGTTGCCGAAGGCCAGCGCCGGGGCGATCTTCCAGGCCGCGGTGGCCATGGGGAAGTTCCACGGGGTGATGATGGCGACCACACCGACCGGCTCGCGGCGGGTTTCGATTTCCACGCCCGGACGCACCGAATCGGCGGTCTCGCCCATCTGCCGCAGCACTTCGGCGGCGTAGTAGTGGAAGAACTGGCCGGAGCGGTAGACTTCGCCCATGCCTTCGGCCAGGGTCTTGCCTTCTTCGCGGGCCAGCTGCTCGCCGAGTTCGGCCTTGCGCGCAATCAATTCGTCACCGATCGCGGTCAGCACCTGATAACGCTGCTCCAGGCCGCTGCGCTGCCACTCGAGTTGACCGGCGATGGCCGCGTCGAGGGCCTGCTCGATTTGCCCGGCGTCGGCCTGGGCATAGTCGCCCAGCACATCCTGGATGTTCGCGGGGCTGATATTACGGATAGTCGCGGAGCCCGTAAGCCACTCGCCATTGATGTAGTTAGCAAAGATATCGCCGGACATATGCACCTCCTCTCAAACTGTTAGCGAATGGTAGGCGCCGTTCTCAATAAACTAAAATCAGTTGTAAATATTGTTTGATAAGGAAAACTTACCGTGCTTCCCGACCTCAAGATCGTCCAGCTGCGGCACTTCGTCTGGGTGCATGAGCTGCAAGGCTTTCATGCCGCGGCGGAAAAAGCCCACCGCACCCAGCCGGCGATTTCCCTGTCGATCCGCGACCTGGAGGGCAAGCTCGGCCAGTCCTTGTTCGAGAAGCGCAACGCCCGCGCGGCCAGGCCGGAGCTGACCCCCTTCGGCGTGCAGTTCATGGCCTACGCCAAGGAGCTGATCGCCCACCATGACCGGGTGATCAAGGACATGAGCCTGATCGCCCAGCACAAATCCGGGCATTTGCGCATCGCCTCGGTGCCGTCGATCGCCAGCCGCCTGTTGCCGGATATCCTCACGCGCTTTATCGGCGATGCCACCGACCTGCACGTCAGCCTGTTCGACGACAGCTCCGAGGTGGTGCTGGCGATGGTCGAGAATCAGCAGGTCGACTTCGGCATTGCCAGCCTGTGGGAGGCGGAGAGCGACATCCGCTTCATCCCGATCTGGGAGGACAGCATCGGCGTGGTCTGCCGCAGCGACCATCGCCTGGCCGGCGAAGCCGAATTGAGCTGGCAGCAACTGCGCGGCGAGCGGCTGATCGGCAACGGCACCTCGCGCCTGCTGGCCGGCACCGAGGCCGAAGAGCTGGTGGCCGATGCGCAGTTCTATATGTCCAACATGATCTCGCTGCTGGCCATGCTCGAAGCGGGCATGGGCATCACCACCTTGCCGCGTTTCGCCTTTCCGCCGGAGCACAGCCAGTTGCGCTTCATTCCGCTGAGCGAGCCGCTGGTGACGCGCGACATCGGCATCGTCTGCCTGGCCAATCGCTCGCTGCCGGTGGCGGCCCAGGCGTTGTTCGACTTCATCCTGCGCGACAACGAACTGGACCCGAGCGCGCTTTAATCTGATCGAGATAGCCTTCTAGATAAGTTTCCCTTATCGGCTGATAGGGCGATCTGAATTGCCCTGTGGCGGCCCTTGGACCACCATCGACGGCAGCTAACAACAATCCACCGTATCCCGCTTGGCCCCCAACAGGCCGCAGCGCCGGCTACGGTTTGCGCCAGTCGAGGTCCAGCCCATGAGCACTCCTTCCAGCATCGATCCCGCCAAGCGCGGGGCCCAGGCGATCCGCCTGCGTCCGGCCCATGTGGTCATGGACCTGGAACGCCTCGGCAGCCTGCACCAGAGTCGCCTGAGTTTCATGCGCTGCCTGGTGCGTAAGATCATGCGCGAGGGCTGGCAGATCGAGGCGCGGCGTTTCGAGCTGGATGCCGAGGGTTATGGCACCGTCATCTACCGCATCCAGACCACGGGCGACCTGTTCAGCTTCGTGCTGTTTTCCCAGTACCTGGACCCGGACAAGCGCAACGACCGGGTGATCGCCAGCGAGTGGGACCTGACCATGGCGCTGTGCGAGGGCGAGGTGGACGACACCTACGTCGAGTACCTGCGGCAAAACGTGCCGTTGCAGGAAGCCGGCCGCCTGGACGCCAAGGTGATGGTGCTGTCGCGGGCCAACCGCAGCGTGCGCAACTTCGACAGCGTGGTGGCGGCCCTGAGCGCCGGCCAGCAGCCCGAGGTGGAGCAGATCGCCAAGGTCGGCTACCTCTATCGCACCACCGCGGTGTACGGCAGCGGCAAGCTGGGCATGGCCGACTGGGAGAAAGTCAGCAGCAAGCACCCGGACTTCGCCCGGCCCTTCGCCGCCGAGATGTTCAACTGCTTCATGCTGCGCAACTTCAGCCTGCAGCAGGCCGAGCACATCGCCCGCCAACGTGCGCCTGAAACGGCCGTGGCGCTGCAGCCGCAGCTGAAACGCTACTTCGGTATCGGCAATTCCACGGGCCTGGGCATGGCGCCCTACCTGATCAATCACCCGCAGCTGATCAGCCGCTGGATTGAGATGCGCGAACTGGCCCTGGCGCGCGTGCGCGGCCTCGGCCAGGTCACCGCCGAGCGTCTGGCTCGCCTGCAGGTGCTGGTCGAGCGCGGCACCGCGCATATCCAGCAGACCGTCACCGAGGACGACTGGCAGACCGGCAACAACCGGGTGGTGCTGGAAGACTTCGCCGCGCTGCAGGACTGGCTCGCCAGCCACCCGCTGCACAGCTGGGAGCAGCTGTCGAGCTGGGCCGAGCAACAGCTCAGCCTGCAGGGTCAGGAGCTGCTCAACTGCATCCTGCTGGAGCTCTACCCGGAGCTGGTCGACAGCCTGGAGGACAGCTTTTCCCTGGTTGAATCCCTCGAGTTGCAACCACAGATGCCGGCCGCCGAGCTGCAGGCGCTGATCGAGCGGCACTACGCCTGGGCCCTGGCCATCGACTTTACGGCCGACGGCGCCAGCGAAACCTTCTGGTATCGCTCCGAGGAGAAGCAGGAGCCGCGCCTGGGCAACTGCAACCTGGAGAGCGGCCGCGACAAGCAGATGCCCCTGGGCATCGGCTACCTGGCGCAGCAGTGCCATCGTCAGCTCGGCGCCTATTTGGCCGAACATCCCGCGCAGTGCACCGCCAGCTTCCTCCTCCGTCACCCCGAGCAGCGCGGCATCGTGCGGCGCATGCAGAGCATGGCCAAGACCCACTACGGCGAGATCCAGGCCAACCTGCTGGACCGCGAGGTGCTGCCCATGCACCTGCTGCGCTGCAAGCTGGCCTTCTTCGGCGTCAGCAAGTTCGATCCGCGCTCGCGCCTGTGGGTGCGCAACACCATGTTCCAGGGCGCGCCGCTGCTGGAGGATATCGGCCAGCCGTTCGAGGACGACTGGTTCCTGCCCCTGGCCCCGACTGCGGAGAAGCGCTGATGTTGATCTCGTCGAATGAACTGACCTCCCTGCTCAAGCGCGTATTCGAAGGCATGGGCTATCCCGTCGGCTACTACGAAGATGCCGCCGGCCTGGTGAAATGGCTGCAGGTGCATGGCGAGCAGGGCTTCGGCGAACTGCAGCGCGCCTTGCCCTATGTCGCCGACAGCCAGAGGCCGGCGCTGGAACTGCTGGCCGAGGAGAGCCAGGCGCTGCTGTTCGACTGTCATGGCCGCAGCGGCCTGAACTGCCTGCCGAGCATCGTCGAACTGGCGCAGACCAAGGTGCTGGAGCAGGGCTGCGTCAACGTCAAGGTGCGCAACTGCCACAACCGCAAGTTCATCCTCAAGCTGCTGGTCGACTGCGCCCGTCAGGGCATCAGCGGCTTGGCCTACTGGCAGAACGGTAAGCAGCCGGTCAGCGAGCATGTCGCCAGCATCGCCGTCGGCGCCCGCTATCCGAGCTACAGCGAGGCGTTGCTGGTCGATCCTGCCACGGCCGACACCCAAACCCTGACCCTGCTACTCAGCACGCGGATCGACCTGCAGGGGCAGTTGCACGGCAGCGCGGGTCAGCGCAGCGGCTATCGCCAGGTCAGCCCGGAGCAGTTCGCCCGCGCCGGCGAGGGCGCCCTGGAAGGCGGCATGGATATCTCCATCGAGCTGTGGCAACAGCTCAACCAGCTGGCCGAAGCGGTGCTGGTGGAGAACTCCGAGCAATCGCGCAGCGGCGCCGGTGGCCGTTAACAAGCCGTTGAAAAACGACTGCGCTCGGCTGAGCGCGCCCTGTCTCGCCTGCGCTCGCTACATTTTTCAATGGCCTGTTAAGGCTAGTATCACGACAACGTTTAAATGTCGGTTAATCGCGGTCGTACCGCTGTACCGCGATCCCTGTAGGGTGGGTTAGGCGCATGCTACCGATCGCGATGAGCCTGCAAGATCCGTTGCGGCGTAACCCACCATCGGCGCGACGCAGGCCTATCGCCTGGTGGGTTACGCGGCGTGCCACCCTAGCGCGGCCTGATCGTTCGCAGGTTGGCGCCGCTAACCCACCCTACAATGCTCCGACATTGCATGATTGACACGACACTAGGTAGATACACGCCTTGACGGACTACAGCGGCAGCGACTGCCTGGCGCTGTTGATCGTGCTGGGCGGCAGCCTGGTGCAGGGGCTGCTGGGCATCGGCTTCGGCCTGCTGGCGGCGCCGCTGCTGTATCTGCTGGACCCCAACTACGTGCCCGGGCCGATCCTGCTGCTGGGCTTTCTCCTGGCAAGTTGCATGCTGCTCGGCAACCGCCAGTCGCTGGCCTGGCGTCGACCCATGCCGGCCATTCTGGCGCGATTGCCCGGTGCCTGGTGCGGCGGCCTGTTGCTTGGCTTGCTACCTGCCGCCTGGCTCGGCCTGCTGCTCGGTGCCTGCGTGCTGCTGGCGACCCTCACCAGCTACCGCTGGCTGGAGGTGCGCTGCAACCCGCGCAACCTGGCCATCGCCGGCTTTTGCTCGGGGCTGATGGGCACCGCCACCTCGGTCGGCGGCCCGCCCATGGCGCTGGTCTACCAGAGCTGCAGCCGCATCAGCGCCCGCGATGAACTGGCCGCCTTCTTCCTGCTGACCACCCCGGTCTCGGTGCTGTTCCTGCTCTATCAGGGCCGCATGCCCCTCGATTACCTGCACAGCACACTCAAGCTGGCGCCTGGCGTGGTGGCCGGCTATGGCCTGGCCCGCTGGCTGGACGGCCGCTTCGACAAACGCAGCCCGCGCCAGCTCTTGCTGCTGCTCTCTTTGCTGGCGGCAAGTGGTTTGTTGATGCACAGCCTGTGGCGGCTGCTGGCTTAGGCGCGAGGCCGCAGCGTTTGCGCGACTGAACAGGCGGTGGACAGCCTGATGGCAAATCAGTAGCTTCGCTGAAGCTTGCCGTCTATGTCGCGTTTCTCCCCGACTGATGCCGCGTTTGCTGCGACCATCTCTTTGCTAGACAAGGGCTTATCGGGCGACAAGGAGCGATTAGCGACAAGCAGTCACTGCAGAAGCGCGACATGGCATGTCGCCTAATTATTAGTTGTGCATAAAAGGCTAAACGTTGTGGATACCAACATTCATAAGCAAAGAAGAAATCTTATAGGAGTATCCCTAGGTCTAGTCATTTACCAACTATCGGGCGGGGAAGTCGAACCAATATCATTTCTCGGTGGCGGCATAAAGCTAGAAAGTGGCCAGGCCATAATAATCCTTGCATATATTGCACTGGTATATTTAATTTGGCGTTACTGGCTGTACGCAAAGCCTTTGCACGAAGAGTTTCGCAAAATAGCCCAAGAGCGCGTATCAACCTCGAAGTCATACCGCAGGATGATAAGCCCTCTAATCAATGCCTTTAAAAACGAAGGAGGTGTTGCTTACAAAGAGGGGTGGGGTGCCGCGATGGGAATTGAGATCGCAGAAAATACGAGCCAATTCCGGTAATCGTATCGGTTGAGCATAAATTTTTAAGCCGTCAATTGCATATTAATGTAGAAAACCCCATGGGTGAATTTCACCCCGACAGCGTCACACATAACATCGCTTACATTCCTTATGAATATATGAGGATTAAGGCTTACTTATCTGTCATGGCAACCGACAAAACATTCTCTGATCTATTCATCCCTTACGGGCTTAGCGTTGTGGCAATCGTTACTGCTATATTTCGAGTACTTTATGCATAGCAAGTCACTCAGATAACTAAAGGGTCTGATTTTGATCAGAATGCTCAAAATTGGTTGTCGGATATGCAAGGGACCTTACGAACTCAATCGGTAGGCTGCTATTGCACTTCATGTAGCAGCTAAAAGGGGCTCTTGGATGCAGCAAAGCTGCGTTCGTTTATTTAGACGGTAGGGCGAAAAGAAAGTGGAATCCCAAGAATTAATAAACTCCTTTCGCAAACAACTTGATCAAGTTGAAACGCAAGGTGGGCAGCAGATTCAGGTTTCTGCACTGCGCACGTATCTTGATGCGCTAGAGAGGGATGCTGGCGCGTCTCAAGAATTCAGGCAGCGAGATCATGAGGGAATGCTTGCCCACTATGTTGCCGAGAATCAACACAGCATTGAAATGCTTAAGGCTGTACTTGAAGCCGGAAAGAGTGCGCTTCACACGTTGCTAATTATCAATGGCGGAGCAGTTGTCGCCTTGCTAGGTGTTATGAGCAACCTTGTTGGCAAGCCCGGGGCACTGTTCTTGCGCAGTATCTTGCCCTCCCGCTGCTGCAATTTGGTATTGGTGTGCTCGTCGGCGCTCTGGGTTTTGCATTCCGCTACCTAAGTCAGGCTTGCTACTCCGAGAGTTCAAAGGACAAGGATAAGTACCAAGTATTGGGTGATAGGTTTCGAGATGTGGCAATCCTATCGGCACTGTCTGGCTATGTTCTTTTCGGTTTCGCGATGGTTAATGCATATCATGCGATCATATGGGCGTTTTAGCGAGGTAGCCTGGGAATGGTTTGGTGGAAAACGCTTCGCGGTTTTCCACCCTACGCGCACTTGGGGGTTGTGTAGGGAGGACAACGCTTGCCTGTCCACCAGCCTCTGCGATTGGCCGCGTCGGCTCGCTTGAGGGCTAGGGCGGTCGTCAGCCTGATGCCGCACGCCCGCCGCGAGCCTGTAAAATAGCCGCCGCCATTACGGGCTGGGTTAAGCGAGCGGTAGTTGTATGGATGTGGTGTCACCCCTGGCGGCCTATCGGTGGGCCATCGAGCAGCAGGGCTTCGAGTCGGATCAGGCGCAGTGGCAGGCCGCGCAGGTGCTGGAAGACTGCCACCAGGCCCTGCATCAGCCTGACAGCACCGGGCAGCCACTGACCGGGGTGTATCTCTGGGGGCCGGTGGGGCGCGGCAAGACCTGGCTGATGGATCAGTTCCATCGCAGCCTGCGGGTGCCGGCGCGGCGCCAGCACTTTCACCACTTCATGAGCTGGGTGCATCGGCGCCTGTTTCAGCTGACCGGCACGCCCGCCCCTTTGCAGGCGCTGGCGCGCGAGTTGAGCGAAGAGGTGCGGGTGCTGTGTTTCGACGAGCTGTTCGTCAATGACATCGGCGACGCGATGATTGTCGGCCCTCTGCTGCAGGCGATGTTCGAGGCCGGCGTGGTGCTGGTCGCCACCTCCAACCAGCCGCCGCAGCAGCTGTATGCCGAGGGCTTCAACCGCGAGCGCTTTCTGCCGGCCGTCACGGCGATAGAGCAGCACATGCAGGTGCTGGGTATCGATGGCGGCCAGGACCATCGCCTGCATCCGGGCGCCGCGCAGCCGCGCTACTGGGTGACGCATCCAGAGCAGCCGAGCGGTTTGGGTGAAGTGTTCGAGCAGTTGACGCCAGGCCAGCCGGCCTCGACCGAGCAGATAACGCTGGGGCACCGGGCGATTAACGTGGTGCGGCGCAGCGAAACGGCGCTCTGGTGTCGCTACGCCGAGCTGTGCGAGCAGCCGCTATCGGCCCTGGATTTCATCGGCCTGTGCGATCGTTACTCGGCCATTGTGGTGAGCGAGGTGCCCAACCTCAGTGCCCAGCAGCGCGCCGCGAAGATTGCCCGTGGCACCGAGGATGGCGTCGAACGGGTGCAGGCAGGCGACCGCGAATTACCCGAGCTGTCGGTACATGACGACAGCGTGCGGCGCTTTATCGCCCTGGTCGATGAATGCTACGACCGCCGCGTGCCGCTGTATCTGGAGGCCCAGGTGCCGCTGGATGAGCTGTATACCCAAGGATATCTGGCCTTTCCGTTTCGCCGCACCCTCAGCCGCCTGCGCGAGATGCAGTTGCAGCGCTACGCCGAGGCGTGAGCACGTAGCCCGGATGCAATCCGGGGATTCGTAGCACGGGTTCAGATCGGCCGCGGATTGCATCCGGGCTACCGGCTAGTGGCGGCCCGCCAAGATGCCCATCAGAGAGAATGACAACAGCAGCGCCGGCGCCGGGTCGAGCAGATCCGTGCGGCCATCGAGGGCGCATTCCGCTAGGTGTCGTGCAATACCGCCGCGAAGAGCGCCAGCGTCTGTAGCAGTCGTTGGCCTGTACCCGGCCTGTGGGAGCCAGCTTGCTGGCGATCCGGCGCCAGTCGTCACGCACAGTCACCAGCATCGCCAGCAAGCTGGCTCCTGCGCGGGGAGAGGATCGAGGCCCGGATGGCATCCGGGCTACCGGCTAGTTGCGGTCGGCCAGGATGCCGATCAGGAAGAACGACAGCAGCAGCACCGGCGCCAGGGTGTAGTTGTTGAAGTGGCCGAGGCCCTGGGCCAGCCAGGGCGTGAGGAAGATCATCGCCAGGCCGTAGCCGACCGCGCAGAGCAGCACGAACAGCAGGGTGCGCAGGAAGAAGTTGAGGCCGCCGATGCTGCGTTGCACCCAGGCGTTGATGCCGGGGCCGAACAGCACCAGCAGGGTGGCCATGATGGCCAGGGAAATGTCGTACAGGTGGCTACGGCTCCAGCGTGACAGGGTAGCGATCAGGTCGAGTAGCAGGTCCAAGTGAAGTCCTTAGCGCAAAGGGCGCATGGCTGCCGCTCAGGGCAGGAAATGTTGCAGCAGGTCGTTGAGAAACAGCTGGCCTTCGCGGGTCGCGGTCAGGCGCGACGGGTCGCTGTGCAGCAGGCCGCGCTGCTCGGCTTCGGCGCGGGCGGCGGCCAACTGGCTCAGCGGCAAGCCGGTGCGCTGAGTGAACAACTCGCTGGCGCTGCCGTCCGTGAGGCGCAGCACGTTCATCAGAAATTCGAAGGGCAGTTCGTCCGGTCCCAGTACCCGCTCGCCGGCGCTGAAGCGCTTGCTGGGATCGAGGTAGTCCTTGGGCAGACGGGTTTTCCAGCTGCGCTTGATGGTGCCGTCCGGGCTGCTGAGCTTGGCGTGGGCGCCGGCGCCGATGCCGAGGAAGTCGCCGAAACTCCAGTAGTTGAGGTTGTGCCGCGCCGCCTTGCCGGGTTGGGCGTAGGCGGACACCTCGTATTGCGCGTAGCCGTGCTCGGCCAGCAGGGCCTGGCCGGCTTCCTGGATGTCCCAGAGGATGTCGTCTTCCGGCAGTTTCGGCGGCTGGTTCCAGAACACCGTGTTCGGCTCCAGGGTCAGCTGGTACCAGGACAGGTGCGTCGGCTGCTGGGCGATGGCGATACGCAGGTCGCCGAGGGCGTCGTCGATCGACTGATCGGGCAGGCCGTGCATCAGGTCCAGGTTGAAGTTGTCGAAGCCGGCGGCGCGCGCCATGTCGGCGGCGCGGATCGCCTCGTCACCGTCGTGGATGCGCCCGAGGGCCTTGAGCTTGTCGGCCTGGAAGCTCTGTACGCCGATCGACAGGCGATTGATGCCGAGTGCGCGGTAGGCGGCGAACTTGGCCTGCTCGAAGGTGCCGGGGTTGGCCTCCAGGGTGATCTCGATATCGGGCGCGAACGGCACGCGTTGCTCGACGCCTTCGAGCAAGCGGCCCAGGGCCTCGGCGGAAAACAGGCTGGGGGTGCCGCCGCCGAAGAAGATCGAGGTCAGTTGGCGGCCATGCACCTGCGGCAGGTCTTCATCGAGATCGGCGAGCAGGGCGTCGACGTATTCCTGTTCCGGCAGCGTGGGGCCGGCGGCGTGGGAGTTGAAGTCGCAGTAGGGACACTTCTTCACGCACCAGGGGATATGGATGTACAGCGAGAGTGGAGGAAGTTGAAAACTTCCGCCCGTGGACAGTGTCATGCCAGCCCCAGTCGTTGCTTGAGCTGGGCCATGGCGCGGGCGCGGTGGCTGAGCTGGTTCTTCTCGGTGGGCGCCAGTTCGGCGCTGGAGCACTGGCGCTCCTCGACCCAGAACAGCGGGTCGTAGCCGAAACCCTGTTCACCGCGCGCGGCATGCAGGATGCGTCCATGCCAGAGGCCTTCGCAGATAATCGGCAGCGGGTCGTCGGCGTGTTGCAGCAGCGCCAGGGCGCAGACGAACTGGGCGCCGCGCTGTTCATCGGGCACCTCTTTCAGCACCTCGAGCAGCTTGGCGTTGTTTGCCGCATCGCCAGCGCCATCTGCATAACGCGCCGAATAGATGCCCGGTGCGCCGCCGAGAAAGTCCACCGCCAGGCCGGAGTCGTCGGCCAGCGCCGGCAGGCCGGACACGCGGGCGGCGTGGCGGGCCTTGAGGATGGCGTTTTCGACGAAGCTCAGGCCGGTCTCTTCAGGCTCGACGCTGCTGAATTCGGCGACCGAGCGCACGCGCACGGCATCGCCGAGCATGGCCTGGAGTTCCTTGAGTTTGCCGGCGTTATGGCTGGCGAGTACGAGTTGGCTGAGCGGCTTCATTCGTCGGGGAAGAATTCCTGGTTGAAGTCGAAGCTGCGGTCTACGTCGCCGCTGGCTTTGACATTGATGGTGAAGCGCAGCACCTCGCGGTCTTCGAAGGGGAATTGCGCCAGGTAGTAGATGGCGTCGCCCTCTTTGACCTGCTTGAAGGTCAGTGGGTAGTTCTGCCCGAGCAGGTTCTTCACCGCGCCGCTGACGCTGGCGTCGCTGGGTTGACCGGCCTTGAGCACGGCGATGTTGACCACGCCGAGGGTCTTGCTGCGCACCAGCCCGGTGGCGGCGGCGATGTCCGGCTGGAGGAAGCCGGAATTGAAGGCGATGTAATGCACGTCCAGATCGCCGAAGCTCATCTTGCGTTCGGCAAGCGCCGGCAGGCTCAGGCACAGGGCGATAAACAGTAAGGCAATGCGGTGCATGATGGCTCTCCTAAATAATGGGCCTGAACGGGCAGGTCGCTCAGCTGGCGGCCTGCGCATCCATGGCTGCGGATCCGCTGACCCGGTAGATACCTATCTCACCTAACAGATTAGGCCAAATCCTGCTGGCCCAACCATGGCGGTGATCGCGATCCACCGCCAGGCGTTGCAGCACGGTGGCGTCCTGATCCAGGCACAGGCGCTCGAAGTCTTCGAAGGTGCAGAAGTGGATGTTCGGCGTGTTGTACCAGGTGTAGGGCAGGAAGTCGGAAACCGGCATGCGGCCCTTGCTCGCCAGGTACCAGCGGCAGCGCCAGTGGCCGAAGTTGGGGAAGGTGATGATGCAGGTCTTGCCGACTCGCAGCATCTCGCGAAGGATGCGGTCGGGGTAGTGCACGGCCTGCAGGGCCTGGGTCATCACCACCACGTCGAAGCTGTGGGTGGCGAAGTTGCTCAGGCCCTTGTCGAGGTTCTGCTCGATGACGTTGACGCCCTTTTCGACGCAGCGGGCGATGTTGTCCGGGTCGATTTCCAGGCCGTAGCCGCTAACCTGCTTGTGCTCGCACAACCAGGCGAGCAGTTCGCCATCGCCGCAGCCGAGGTCGAGCACCCGGCTGCCGGCGGGAATCCATTCTTGGATGATGTCCAGGTCGGCTCTCATGCGCGCCTCATACTGCAATGCGGTTCATATAGCTGCTAAATGCCTGCAAGTAGCGCGGGATGGGGATCAGGAAGGCGTCGTGACCTTGCGGCGCGTCGATTTCCAGGTAGCAGACGTTCTTCCGCGCGGCGCTCAGGGCGTCGACGATTTCCCGCGAGCGCTGCGGCGAGAAGCGCCAGTCGGTGGTGAAGGAGATCACGCAGAAGTCCGCGGTGGCCTTGGCCAGGGTCTTGGCCAGGTCGCCATCGTTGGCCGCCGCCGGGTCGAAGTAGTCCAGCGCCTTGGTCATCAGCAGGTAAGTATTGGCGTCGAAGCGCCCGGAAAACTCTTCGCCCTGATAGCGCAGGTAGCTCTCGACCTGGAATTCGACGCTGTGGAAGTCGTAATTGAGCTTCTCGCTCTTCAGCCCGCGGCCGAATTTCTCGCCCATGGCGTCGTCCGACAGGTAGGTGATGTGGCCGACCATGCGCGCCAGCATCAGGCCGCGCTTGGGGATCACCCCCTGTTCCTGGAAGTGTCCGCCGTGGAATTCCGGGTCGGTGAGGATGGCCTGGCGTGCCACTTCGTTGAAGGCGATGTTCTGCGCCGACAGCTTGGGCGCCGAGGCGATGGCCAGGCAGTGGCGCACGCGGTCCGGGTAGCTGATGGTCCACTGCATGGCCTGCATGCCGCCGAGGCTGCCGCCGACCACTGCGGCCCATTGCGCGATGCCGAGCACATCGGCCAGGCGCGCCTGGCTGTGCACCCAGTCTTCCACGGTCATCACCGGGAAGTCCGCGCCGAAGGGTTTGCCGGTGGCCGGGTTGAGGCTGCTGGGGCCGGTCGAGCCGTTGCAACCGCCGAGGTTGTTCAGACTGACGACGAAGAACTTGTTGGTGTCGATCGGTTTGCCGGGGCCGATGCAGCTGTCCCACCAGCCGGGCTTGCGCTCATCCGGGCTGTGGTAGCCGGCGGCATGATGATGGCCGGATAGCGCATGGCAGATCAGCACGGCATTGCTGCGCGCAGCATTCAGCTCGCCATAGGTCTCGTAGATCAGTTGGTAGTCGGCCAGGCTGCGCCCGCAGGCAAGCGCCAGGGGTTCGGCGAAGTGCAGCACCTGGGGCGTCACCAGGCCAACAGAGTCCGGGGGAAAAGCAGTCGGCATTGTCCCAGCCCGTGAAAAAGAAAGAGCAGCAGTCTAAAGAGCGCCGCCCCAGGCGGCAAGCGCACTGGGGCGGCGGGTGAAGGCCTGGGCGGCTAAGCGCCGGGTCGCGGCGGCGGAGGTGAGGAGCGATTACTCGCCGACGCTGTGCGAACGGCCTACGCCGGGCAGGCTGATCACCTTGGCCTGACGCTGGATCGGCGCCGGACGGCGCAGGACGCGGAGCATCTCGCCGGCCTGGGTCAGTTGCTGGGCCAGCTCGTCGCGGTAGTGGGCCAGGTACTGGCTGCGCTGGCGGGCCTGCTGGGTTTCCTGGGCCAGGGCCTTGAGCCGCAGCATGTGGGTTTCGAGCATTTGCTTGTGTTCCAGGCTGTGCTGCATCAGCGGCATCAGGGCGTCGCTGGCCCATTGCTCGATGTCCTGGCGCAAGCGCTGGTGCAGGCCGATGACTTCCTGCACCAGGGTGGCGAAGAAACGCCGGGTCAGGCTGCGCTGTTCGGTGAGCAGGGTTTTCAGCTGCAGGCGGAATTGGTCGGCCTTGCTCTGCTGCTGCTTGAGCTCGCGCAGGTAGCGGCTGACCTCGAACTGCGGCGCGTCGACGCCATGCAGCGGGTTCTCCAGATTGTGCCGCTGGTAGATGGCGGCGACCATCTTGTTGGCCAGCTCGGCATCGTGCTGCAGGTTATGCAGGTCGTTTTCCACCGCGCGGAAGAACTGCAGGATGGCCTGGTTGATGCCGAGGGTGGTCCAGCTGCCGGTGAGGTTCTTGCGCACCGTGAGCAGGTGCGCGTCGAGGCACTCGGGCCTGGCGGCGACGCGCAACAACTCGCCTTGACGTTTGAGCAGGCGCTGGTTGGTCTTCAGGCTGAGCAGGCGCCTGTGGTGCTGGCCGTGGTCTTGCTTGGTCTTGGCGGTCAGCTCAAACAGCAGCTGGCCGTTGTCCTGTTGATGGTTGCTGAGCAGCGCATGCTGCTGGTTGACCTTCTCCAGGCGCAGGTTGAGTGCGTGTTGGCTGTTTTGCAGCAGGGCCAGCACCTGGCGCACCACGCGATCTTCGATCAGGCGCTCCTTCTGCGCGACGATACGCTCGCACAGCAGGTTCTCCAGGTTGCTCATCTGGCTGCGGGCGAGCAGCGCCGGGTCCTTGCGCACTTTGGCCAGCAGCGCCTGTTTGGCCGATAGCGGCAGCACGTCCTCGGGTTCGATGCCGAGCTGTTTGGCGGTCAGGTGCTGGATCTGGGCGATGGCGTTCTGCACGAAGGCCTCGCCGGCCAGGTCGTCCCAGAGCATGTCGATCTTGTTGAGTACCGCGAACAGGCTGGCCTGGGTGTCCTCGTCGAGTTGGCGAATGTGCTGTTGCCAGATGTCCAGGTCGCTGGCGGTGACGCCGGTGTCGACCGACAGCAGGAACAGGATCGCCTGGGCGCTGGGTAGCATCGACAGGGTCAGTTCCGGTTCGCTGCCCAGGGCATTCAGGCCCGGGGTGTCGAGGATGCGCAGGCCCTGGCGCAGCAGTGGGTGGTCGAAGTTGATCATGGCATGCCGCCAGGCCGGGACCAGCACCTGGCCGGGTTTGCCGGTGCGCTCCAGCATGTCGGGATGAAAGCCCAGCTGAATCGCCTGCTCCACCGGCATGGGCTTGGTCTTCGCCACTTGGGTGAACGCCTGGATCATGTTGTCCGGGTCGCTGGGGTCCAGCGGGATGTTTACCCAGTGCCCCGGAATGCGCTTGAACTGCGCGACGCTGGCCTCGGCCAGGCGAGTTTCGATTGGCAGCAGGCGAATATAGGAACGCTCCGAGCGTGGGTCGAAGAACAGCTCGGTGGGACACATGGTGGTACGCCCAGCTTGCGAGGGCAGCATGCGCTGACCGTACTCGGAGAAAAACAGGCTGTTGATCAGCTCGGTCTTGCCGCGCGAGAACTCGCCGACGAAGGCCAGGGTAATGTGATCGGTGCGCAGCAAGCGCAGGGCGCGGTCGAGCTTGGCGTCCACCGCGTCGGAGCTGAGTCGGTTGTTCACCAGCCAGCTGCGATAGCGGGTGATCTCGCGCATCAGCTCGCGTTTCCAGCCGACGTAGGCATCGACCTGTTGACTGAGTCGTTCCATGCTCATTCTGCCATTCCTCTCGTTAGCACGACCTGGGGCACTCTCGCGTTAATCACGTTCGGGGTCTTGGGGGTGCAACGTGGCACTTCGTCTTGGGCCACGACTCCAGTCGTGGCGGTTGCGCGGCAAAAAAACCGCGCACTGCGACAGCAAACCCGCTACGGCGAGGATTGGCTTGCGCGGAATTATGCGGGCAGCAGCGTCTGTGTCAATTGGCCAGCACCGACGTCCCGTCTTATGGTCGCTCAGGAGGGTTGAACGGTCAGGAAGGACTGCGGGCAGTTGCCGAGGCTGCTTAACAGGTCGTTGAAAACTACTGCGCTAGGTTATGCCGCGTTGAAATCAGCCTCAAAGTGCTCATGTACAGCTCGTACACTGCGCTTTTTCGGCTGCTTTCGCCTTGCCTAGCCGTCGCTCGCTACATTTCTCAACGGCCTGTTGACGCGCACGCATTTCTGTCGGCTCTGCCGGCCACTTTCCAGGCTGCCCTGGCTTTTGCCGACGCCAAAGGCGGTGGATGGCAAGGCCAACAGCTGAGCGTTGGCCTTGCCATCCACCGGCGGCGCGCTGAGGCGAATCTTCACCCGTTCAGCGTGCAGCCTAGTGGACTCAGCACGGCTGGCCTTGGGCTGCAGGTGGCAGTCGAGGATCAAGTCCGCGCCGTCCCAGCGACAGCAACCCACTAGCAGGCCATTAAATTGGCTATGTCTCAGTGATGTGTTGGCCGCCGCTTTTGTAGGGTGGGTTAGCGGCGCAGGTCATAGAGCTGAAAATCAACTGCATCATTGGCGCGCCGGGTAACCCAGCAAGTGGCGGTCGGCGTGCTGATCATGGTGGGTTACGGCGCAACTGACTGGGTAACAGCCAATAGCCTTGTGCCAGGCGCCTAACCCACCCTACGGATCTACTTAAAGCAGGAGGTGGTGGGGCGTGCCATGCAACACACTAGTGGGACATAGCCATTAAATTGCCAGGCTGAGGCCTCGGAACATTCCGCTCATCATCGCCAGGTTGCGGATCACCAGCATGTCGATCAGGTTGAGTACCAGAAAGGCGACGATCGGCGATAGATCCAGACCGCCCATGCTCGGCAGGATGCGCCGAATAGGCGCCAGCAGCGGCTCGCAGATCTGGTTGACCAGCTCGACGGCCGGGTTGTGGCTGCCCTGGGCGACCCAGGAGAGGATCACGCTGATGATCAGGGCGAAGAAGAACACCTTGAGGAACAGCGCGGTGACGCCAATGACCGACCACACCAGCAGTAACCCCAGGTTGTCGAGGCCATAGCCCATCAGCATCAGGGTCAGCGCCATCAGCACCAGTTGCACCAGAATCGCCAGCACCAGCGACGACAGGTCGAGGCCGGCGAAGCTCGGGATGACCCGGCGCAGGGGCTTGAGCAGTGGCTGGGTAGCGCGCACGATGAACTGGCAGAGCGGGTTGTAGAAGTCCGCCCGTACCAGCTGCAGGATGAACCGCAGCAACACCACCAGCAGGTACAGGCTGCCGATGGTTTGCAGGATATAAACAGCCGCTGTAGTGAGTCCGATCATCATTAACTCCTTATTGACCTAGCTGTTCGGCCAGCTCCGCCGAACGGCGGGCGGCTGCATTGAGTGCCTGTTCGACCAGGGCTTCGAAGCCGCCGGCCTGAAAGCTGTTGATTGCCGCCTCGGTGGTGCCCGCGGGCGAGGTCACGCGGCGGCGCAGTTCGGCGGCGTCGACCTCACTGGCCACCGCCATGCGCGCGGCGCCGAGCGCGGTGTGCAGGGTCAGTTGCGCGGCGGTGTCGCGCGGCAGGCCGAGCTTTTCCCCGGCGGCGGTCATCGCTTCGATCAGCAGGAAGAAATAGGCCGGGCCGCTGCCGGACACCGCGGTAACCGCATCGATCTGTTGTTCCTGCTCGAGCCACAGCGCCAGGCCCACCGCGCCGAGCAACTGTTCGGCTTGCTGGCGCTGAGTTGCCGATACCTGCTGGTTGGCATACAGACCGCTGACGCCCTGGCGCAGCAACGCCGGGGTGTTGGGCATGCAGCGCACTATGGCGCGGGGGCCGAGCCAGCTTTCCAGGCTGGCGCAGGTGATGCCGGCGGCAATGGACACGATCAACTGGTTGGCGCCGATGTGGGCGGCCAGATCCAGGCAGACAGCCTTCATCACTTGCGGCTTGACCGCCAGGACGATCACGTCGGCGCCCACAATGGCCTCGGCGTTGGCGGCAAAGGTCTGGATACCATGTTCAGCGTTGATCTTCGCGCGTTGTTCGGCGCCATGGTCGCTGGCGCGGATGGCGCTGGCGTCGACGCCTTGAGCGCGCAGTCCGCCGATCAGGCTGGCGGCCATATTGCCGGCGCCGATAAAGGCAATGCGAGGAGCGGTCATAACGGGCTTCCTTTACTTAGTCGGAAAGAGCGAGTCGAAAAGTGCGAGTCGAGAACGCGGGCGCTTATGGCTGGGCATAATCACGCGCGCCAAACAGGGCCGTGCCGATGCGTACCCAGGTCGCGCCTTCGGCGATGGCGGCCTCCAGGTCGTGGCTCATGCCCATGGACAGGGTGTCGAGGTCGAGGTTCAGGCTGTCTTGCAGTTGCCGCAGGCGGGCGAAGGCTGCGTGTTGTGTGGCCAGGTCCTCGGTCGGCTGGGGAATGGTCATCAATCCGCGCAGTTTCAGGTTTGGCAGTTGGCTCACCGCCTGGGCCAGCGCGGGCAGCTGCTGCGGGGTACAGCCCGACTTGCTGGCCTCGCCGCTGACATTCACCTGCAGGCAGATATTCAGCGGCGGTAGCTGCGCCGGCCGTTGTGCGGACAGGCGTTCGGCTACCTTCAGGCGATCCACCGAGTGCACCCAGGCGAAGTGCTCGGCGATTGGCCGGGTCTTGTTCGACTGAATGGGGCCGATGAAGTGCCAGCACAAGGGCAGGTCGCTTAATTCGGCTTGTTTATCCAGGGCCTCTTGCAGGTAGTTTTCGCCGAAGTCGCTCAGGCCGGCAGCATGTGCCTGACGCACCGCCTCGGCGGGTTTGGTTTTGCTCACGGCGAGCAGGCCAATCGCCGCACAATCTCGCTGCGAGGCTTGCGCCGCCTCACGGATGCGCGCACCGACCTTTGCAATATTCTCTGCTATCGTGGACATTACTTGCGCTCTGTAGCCCCGGCCGTTCTGTGTTCGCGGCATTCTACCGTCATTAGGGAGTCCCATGGATATCACTGAGTTGCTTGCCTTCAGTGCCAAGCAAGGCGCGTCGGACCTGCATCTCTCTGCTGGTCTGCCGCCGATGATTCGAGTCGACGGCGATGTGCGCCGGATCAATCTGCCGGCCCTGGATCACAAGCAGGTGCATGCGCTGATCTACGACATCATGAACGACAAGCAGCGCAAGGATTTCGAGGAGTTCCTGGAAACCGACTTCTCCTTCGAGGTGCCTGGCGTGGCCCGTTTCCGGGTCAATGCGTTCAACCAGAACCGTGGCGCCGGTGCGGTGTTCCGGACCATTCCGTCCAAGGTCCTGACCATGGAAGACCTCGGCATGGGCGAGGTGTTCCGCAAGATCACCGACGTGCCGCGCGGTCTGGTGCTGGTCACCGGGCCGACCGGTTCGGGCAAGTCGACCACCCTGGCGGCGATGCTCGATTACCTGAATGGCACCAAGTACCAACATATCCTGACCATCGAAGACCCGATCGAATTCGTCCACGAGTCGAAGAAGTGCCTGGTCAACCAGCGCGAGGTGCACCGCGACACCCTGGGTTTCTCCGAGGCCTTGCGTTCGGCGCTGCGGGAAGACCCGGACATCATCCTGGTGGGCGAGATGCGCGACCTGGAGACCATCCGCCTGGCGCTGACCGCCGCGGAAACCGGTCACCTTGTGTTCGGCACCCTGCACACCACCTCGGCGGCCAAGACCATCGACCGGGTGGTCGACGTGTTCCCCGCCGAAGAAAAGTCCATGGTCCGCTCGATGCTCTCCGAGTCCTTGCAGGCGGTGATCTCGCAGACCCTGTTGAAGAAGACCGGCGGCGGTCGGGTGGCGGCCCATGAAATCATGATCGGCACCCCGGCGATCCGTAACCTGATCCGTGAGGACAAGGTGGCGCAGATGTATTCGTCGATTCAGACCGGCGGTTCGCTGGGCATGCAAACCCTGGACGCCTGCCTCAAGGGCCTGGTGGCCAAAGGTGTGGTCAGCCGCGAAAGCGCGCGGGAAAAAGCCAAGGCCCCGGAAAACTTCTAAACCGCTCCCGGCCGGCCATGCGGCCGGCCGGGTTCAGGCCGTTGGCGAGACACGCGCGCCGCGGCTGGATTTTGGTCAAGCGCGTGATGCTGATGGGCGAGACTACGCATGGAATTCGAAAAACTGCTGCGCCTGATGGTGGAGAAAGGCGGCTCCGACCTGTTCATCACCGCCGGGGTTCCGCCGTCGATGAAGGTCAACGGCAAGATCATGCCGGTCACCAAGACACCGTTGTCCCCGGAGCAAACGCGGGAAACCGTGCACTCGGTGATGAACGAGCAGCAACGCCGCGACTTCGCCGAAAATCACGAGTGCAACTTCGCCATCAGTGCCCGTGGCATCGGCCGTTTCCGCGTCAGCGCCTTCTACCAGCGTAACCTGGCCGGGATGGTGCTACGGCGCATCGAAACCAATATCCCGACCCTGGATGACCTCAAGCTGCCGGAAATCCTCAAGAAGCTGGCGCTGACCAAGCGCGGCCTGGTGCTGTTCGTCGGCGCCACCGGTACCGGTAAATCCACCTCGCTGGCGGCGATGATCGGCTACCGCAACAAGAACAGCAGCGGCCACATCATCTCCATCGAGGACCCGATCGAATACATCCACCAACATCAGAGCTGCATCGTTACCCAGCGTGAAGTGGGCATCGACACCGAGTCCTTCGAGGTGGCGTTGAAGAACACCCTGCGTCAGGCGCCGGACGTGATTCTGATTGGTGAGGTGCGCGCCCGCGAGACCATGGACCACGCCGTGGCCTTCGCCGAAACCGGCCACCTGTGCCTGGCCACGCTGCACGCCAACAACGCCAACCAGGCGCTGGACCGGATCATCAACTTCTTTCCCGCCGACCGGCAGAATCAGGTGTGGATGGACCTGTCGCTGAACCTCAAAGCCATCGTCGCCCAACAGCTGGTTCCCACGCCGGATGGCAAGGGCCGGCGCGCGGTGATCGAGGTGTTGATCAATACGCCGCTGGCCGCCGACTTGATCCGCAAGGGCGACGTCCATGAGCTCAAGAACCTGATGAAACGCTCCACCGAGCTCGGCATGCAGACCTTCGATCAGGCGTTGTACAGCCTGTATAGCCAGGGTGAGATCACCTACGAAGATGCGCTGCTCTACGCCGATTCGGCGAACGACCTGCGTCTGATGATCAAGCTGGGTTCGGAAACCGATGGCGAGCACCTGACCAGCCTGTCCGAGGGTCTGTCGCTGGAAGCCAGCGAGGACGATCCGGGGCGGCGTTTCCGCTAAGGTTTCGCCCACGCTCTAACCCATGTGCCGGCCGAGGCTGCTCTAAACATCCACTGGATGTCTGGTAATACCGCTGACACCCAAGGTGTGGCCGGTTGGGATCAGTCGGAGGGCTGGCGCAGGTAAGGCTCGGCGACAGTATTGAGGGACGAATTACCCGATGCCAGGAAACCCTGGGCAGATCGAGGCGTCCAACGGGACCATGCCAGCAGGAGGCAGACATGCAGCAACAGGATACTCATAGCAAGATCATCGGCTATTTACTGTGGATCTTCGGTTTTCTCGGTGCGCACCGTTTCTACTACGGCAAGCCGGTGACCGGCACCATCTGGTTCTTTACCCTCGGGTTGTTGTTTATCGGCTGGATCATCGACCTGTTCCTGATTCCGGCGATGGACCGTGAGGCCGATCTGCGCTTTACCGCAGGCGCTACCGATTACAACGTCGCCTGGATTCTGCTGACCTTCCTAGGGGTGTTCGGCGTGCACCGGATGTACCAGGGCAAGTGGATCAGCGGGATCATTTACCTGTTCACCGGTGGCCTGTTTCTGGTGGGCGTGCTCTATGACTTCTGGACCTTGAATACCCAGATATCGATCGAGAATGCCGCGCGCGGTTAACCTGCGCCCATAAAAAATCCCGCTGTTTGCGGGATTTTTTATGGGCGTCAGATCAGCTCTGGTAGCAGATATGCCCGTCGACCAGGGTGTAACGCACCGCGCCAGGCAGACAGTGGCCGATAAAGGGGCAATTGCTGCCTTTGGAGTACCAGCTTTCACCGGCCAGGGTCGAGGCCTGTGGGTCGAATAGCAGCAGGTCGGCGGCGTGCCCGGCCGCCAGCTTGCCGGCGGGCAGGCGCAGCGCTTGGGCTGGGCCGTGGCTTAGACGGGCGAGCAGGGTCGGCAGGTCGAGCAGGCCGTCCTGGACCAGGCTCATGGCCAGGGGCAGCAACAGCTGCACGCTACTGATGCCAGGCTCGGTGGCGCCGAAGGGGGCCAGCTTGGCATCGCGTTCGTGAGGCTGGTGATGGCTGGCAATCGCCTGGATTACCCCGGCTTTCACCGCCTCGCGCAGGCCATCGCGGTCGGCGCGGCTGCGTAGCGGCGGTTGCACGTGATAGAGGCTGGAGAAGCCTTGCAGTGCTTCGTCGGTGAGAATCAGTTGATACAAGGCGACGTCGGCAGTCACCGGCAAGCCGCGAGCCTGGGCATCGGCGATCAGCTGGGCACCGCGGGCGCTGGTCAGTTGGCTGAAGTGGGCGCGCACGCCGCTTTGTTCGACCAGAAGCAGGTCGCGGGCCAGGGCGACGGTCTCGGCCGTTTCCGGAATGCCAGGCAGGCCGAGAAAGCTGGCGGTGGGACCTTCGTGGGCCAGGCCGCCTTCGGCCAGGTCGTGGTCCTGGGAGTGGAAGATCACCGTCAGGTCGAAGGTGGCCGCGTACTCCAGGGCGCGGCGCAGGGTGCGGCTGTTGCGGAAGGTGTCCAGGCCGTTGCCGAAAGCCACACAACCGGCATCGCGCAGGGCCACCAGTTCGGCCAGCTGTTCCCCGGCCAGGCCTTTGCTCAGCGCACCGATGGGGAAGACCTTGGTATGACCGGCCTCGCGGGCTCGCTCGAGCACCAGTTCGGCTACCGCCGGAGTGTCGAGTATCGGCTTGGTCAGTGGCGGGCAGCACAGGCTGGTGACCCCGCCAGCTGCAGCGGCCTGGGTCTCGCTGGCGATACTGCCCTTGCGGCTGTAGCCCGGCTCACGCAGGGCGACGCTGAGGTCGACCAGGCCGGGGGCAGCAATCAGGCCCTGTGCGTCGAGGGTCTTGTCCGCGTTGAAGCCCGCTGGGGTCTGGCCGATGGCGGCGATTTTACCGCCCTCGAGATACAGGTCGGTGACTTGATCGAGGCCGCTGCTCGGATCGATAACGCGGGCGCCGAGGATACGGGTGCGCATCAGTTCTGCTCCTCGGATTCCTGGTTAAGTTGACGTTGAGTGTTCTGTCCGCTCATGGCCATGGACAGCACGGCCATGCGCACGGCGATGCCGTAGGTGACCTGATTGAGAATCACCGACTGCGGGCCGTCGGCCACCGCCGACTCGATTTCCACGCCGCGATTGATCGGCCCCGGGTGCATCACCAGGGCATCCGGCTTGGCCAGCAGCAGGCGCTGTTCGGTGAGGCCGAACAGGCGGTAGAACTCGCCTTCGCTGGGCAGCAGGCCGCCCTGCATGCGTTCGCGCTGCAGACGCAGCATGATCACCACGTCGACATCCTTGAGCCCGCTGGCCAGGTCGCTGTAGACCGTCACACCGTATTGCTCGATACCGATCGGCAGCAGGGTCTTCGGTGCGATCACGCGGATGTCCGGGCAGCCCAGGGTCTTCAGCGCCAGCATATTGGAGCGGGCGACGCGTGAGTGGAGGATGTCGCCGACAATCGCTACGGAGAGGTTTTCGAAACCACCCTTGTGCCGACGAATGGCGAGCATGTCGAGCATCGCCTGGGTCGGGTGTGCATGACGGCCGTCGCCGCCGTTGATGATCGCCACGTCCGGGCAGACATGTTCGGCAATGAAGTGCGCGGCGCCGGAGTCGCCATGGCGGACCACGAACATGTCGGCGGCCATGGCTTCGAGGTTGCGCAGGGTATCGAACAGGGTCTCGCCCTTGCTGGTCGAGGAGGTCGACACGTTGAGGCTGATGACGTCGGCGGACAGGCGCTGGGCCGCCAGCTCGAAGGTGGTGCGGGTGCGCGTGGAGTTCTCGAAGAACACGTTGCACACGGTCTTGCCGCGCAGCAGCGGGACCTTCTTCACCGCGCGAGCGCCGACCTCGAGGAAGGAGTCGGCGGTGTCGAGGATTTCCGTCAGCAGTTCGCGCGGCAGGCCGTCGATGGAGAGGAAGTGGCGCAGCTGACCTTGGTCGTTCAGTTGCAGCGGGCGCTGGGCGTCAATGGGCGTCATCGCGAGGGTCTCAGTTGGCGAGCGTCTGGAGTTCGAGGGTCAGTGGCGTGGTGGCGGACAATTTTATCCGCTGGTCCGTGGCCAGCGACAGGGTCGCGCCGACCACATCCGGGCGCACCGGCAGGTCGCGGGCATTCAGGTCGAGCAGGCAGACCAGGGTGATGCTGGCCGGGCGGCCGTAGTCGAACAGCTCGTTCATGGCCGCGCGTATGGTGCGCCCGCTCATCAGCACGTCATCGACCAATACCAGATGCTGGCCTTCGATCTCGAACGGCAGTTCGGAAGGCTGGACCTGAGGGTGTAGGCCGTTCTGGGTGAAGTCGTCGCGGTAGAAGGAGACGTCGAGCACCCCCAGCGGCTCGCGGTTACCGAGGCATTCGAGTAACGCCTGGGCGACCCAGACGCCGCCGGTGCGGATGCCGATGAAACGCGGTTGGCTGATCTGCCGCTGATTGAGGTGGTTAATCAGCGCGCCGGCCATTTGCGGCAGGAGTTCGGCGGGGTTGGGTAGATTCATCTGAAACTCCTTGTGGGCCTGAGCCGGGTTCAGCCTGGGCTGTGTTCGGCCAGCCAGCCTTCCAGTAGCAGCGCGGCGGCGAGAGCATCGACCGGGCGTTCGCGGTAGCCATCGTGTTGCCCTTGCTGCTGGCGTTCGCCTTTGGCAGCGTAGGTGGTCAGGCGTTCGTCGTGGGTGTGTACGGGCAGATTGAAGCGACCGTTGAGGCGGCGGGAGAATTTTTCCGCGCGTTCGCTCATCGCGCTCGGCGTGCCGTCCATATTCAGCGGCAGGCCGACGACTATGGCGTCCGGTTGCCACTCGCGGATCAAGGCTTCGACTTTCTGCCAATCCGGCACGCCATTTTGCGCCTTGAGCACGCACAGTTCGCGGGCCTGGCCGGTAATGGCCTGGCCCACGGCGACGCCGATCTGTTTGCTGCCGTAGTCGAAACCCAGTAACAGCCGCAAGGGTTTGCTGTTGGCATCGGCCATCAGGCGTGTCCGGCTTGCGAGGTGAGCAGGCTGAGGTTGACCCCCAGGCGCGCTGCCGCGGCTTCCAGGCGCTGGTCGAAGGGCAGGTCGAAGAGAATGACGCTGTCGGCGGGGCAGGTCAGCCAGGCGTTGTCAGTCAGTTCGCTCTCCAGTTGTCCGGCATCCCAGCCCGCGTAGCCGAGGGTGATCAGGTACTTTTCCGGGCCGCTGCCGTCGGCAATGGCGAACAGCACGTCCTGCGAGGTAGACAGGCTTAATTCGCCCAGATCCAGGGTGGCCTGGAACTGGGGGCCGGCCGGGTGC
The DNA here is from genome assembly GCF_007993865.1 of Pseudomonas sp. SJZ079. Classification (GTDB taxonomy): domain Bacteria; phylum Pseudomonadota; class Gammaproteobacteria; order Pseudomonadales; family Pseudomonadaceae; genus Aquipseudomonas. The sequence goes on from NZ_VIUH01000007.1 coordinate 115,977, forward strand.
AGGACGAAGCCCCGGTCAGTCTGCATCGGGCCGCCGGAGAAGATCGGCAGGTCCTGGCATTGGGCCGGGGGCTGGCTGTCCGGTCGCAGCTGCTCCAGCACGTCGGCCAGATTGAGGCCATTCGGGCGGTTGATCACCAGACCCATGGCACCCTGTTCATTGTGTTCGATCAGGTAAGTGACGGTCTGCGCGAAATTAGGATCGGCCATGTGTGGCATGGCAATCAGGAAGTGGTGCTTGAGGTAGCTGGGGCTGGCGTCTTTCATGTCCGTTAGCTTAAAGCTTGCGGCCTGAGGCTGGAAGCCAAAACGCACATCGGCGTTGCGCTCGGGAGCGGGTGGTAGTCGGGGAGCGCTGGGCGGCGGGCTCAGTTACTCGACAAGCGGTCGCCGCGCTCGAAGCGCCAGGTGCGGATGATTTCCAGGCGGTCGACATCGGCCAGGTCGCCGGTGAACGGCGCGTAAGGGGCGGCCAAGCGGACGATGCGCAGTGCGGCCTGGTCGAGCAGACGCTGGCCTGATGACTCCAGTACCTGCACTTCGTATAGGGTGCCGTCGCGGTTGATCGACACCAGCAGGCGCAAGCTGCCATAAATCTGCTTGCGCCTTGCGTCGTCCGGGTAGTTGAGGTTGCCGATGCGTTCGACCTTCTTGCGCCACTCGTCTTTGTACCAGGCGCCCTTGTCGCGCCGGGTCGAGGCGGCGTTCAGGCGGAGGATCTTCGGGCGCTTGGCGTACAGCTGGATATCCTGGGCCAGTTCGGCTTCCAGGCTGGCGATTTCCATCGACAGTTGCGCGCTGTCGAACACCGGCGCCGGGGGTACCTGCGGCGCCGGTTTGGTTTCTTCGCGTTTGACCGGGGTCTTCTGCTGCTGGGGCGTGCGGGTGGCGACGGCGGCTTTCGGTGCTTCCTGGCGGGCCACGGGCTGTTGTGGCGCCGCGGGCGGGGTGACGCGCTTGACCTGGGTGTCCTGAAACAGTGCCTGTTCGGTGGTCTTCGGTGCGGCTTTGTGTTCCAGGGTGCCGCTGCCTTGCTGGTTATCCTGGGCGAGGAAGTCGGCCTCTTTCGGCTGCTCCTCACTCTTGAAGGTCGACAGGGTGATTTCCAGGGTTTTGCTGATCTGATTGGGTTCGGCCAGGGTAAAGCCCAGGCCGAGGATCAGGGCGACGTGCAGCGTGGCGGCGAGAAACAGGGTGAACCCCAGGCGATCCGCCGGACGGACGTCGGCGGAGCTGGTGGCGAGTTTGGGGGCGGCTGCAGTCATCGCGTATCAGGTCAGTTCAGGTTGCCACGCAGTCTGCCGAGGGCCCAGGTAAAAGTCTATGAAGCACTGCGCGCATTGAGCTTATCGGTAATGGCATCCATCAGGCGTTCGCCGATCTGCGTATCGAAGGCGGCGTCTATCTCGCGGATGCAGGTGGGGCTGGTCACGTTGATCTCGGTGAGGTGGTCGCCGATCACGTCGAGGCCGACGAACAGCAGGCCTTTCTCGCGCAAGGTCGGGCCTACCGCGGCGGCAATTTCGCGATCGCGCTCGGTCAGTGGGCGCGCCTCGCCACGACCTCCGGCGGCCAGGTTGCCACGGGTTTCGCCGTGCGCCGGGATGCGCGCCAGGCAGTAGGGGACCGGCTCGCCGTCGATCATCAGGATGCGCTTGTCGCCGTCGACGATGGCCGGCAGGTAGCGCTGCACCATGATCTGCTGGGTGCCGTGGGCGGTCAGGGTTTCCAGAATCACCGAAAGGTTCGGGTCACCCTCGCGATGACGAAAGATCGAAGAACCGCCCATGCCATCCAGGGGTTTGAGAATGATGTCACGCTGCTCTTTGGCAAACTCCCGCACAATGTCTGCCCGTCGAGTGACTATGGTTGGCGGGGTGTATTGGGGGAATTGGGTGGCGAACAGCTTTTCGTTGCAGTCACGCAGACTCTGCGGGCGGTTGACCACCAGTACGCCGGCCTGCTCGGCTTGCTCAAGCAGATAAGTGGAGTAGACGAACTCGTTATCGAAGGGTGGGTCCTTGCGCATCAGGATCACGTCCAGCTCGGTCAGCGCTATGTCGCGCTCACTGCCTAGTTCGAACCAGTGCTGCGGATCGTTGAATACAGACAGCGGGCTGAGCCGGGCACGTGCTTCGCCTTTGGCTTGGTAGAGGTCTTGCTGCTCCATATAGAACAGTGACCAGCCGCGCGCTTGGGCTGCCAGCAACATGGCCAGCGAGCTGTCCTTTTTAAAGGTGATCTGGGCGATGGGGTCCATGACTATGCCGAGGCGGACGCTCATGGGGATTCTCCGTGAAGGGCTATAACTAAAGGCTGTTGAAACTAGCGTGTGGCGTCAGGGTGGCGCTGACAGGTCAGGCGGTCAAGGAAAAAACCTTGCACTTCCGAGGCTTATGGATTGCATCTGGAGAGTGTGCTAAAAAGGCCCGACGATTGGGTTGCAGCCCGTCGATGGTAAGGCCTCAGGCGCACTGATAAAACGCAAAAATAACGACTCACCGAGGCGATGGTAGGGCAAACATGGAACAGCATTCCGAAGGTTTGAGGGTGATGGTGATCGACGATTCGAAAACGATTCGGCGCACCGCGGAAACCCTACTAAAGAAGGTGGGTTGCGAGGTGATTACCGCCGTAGACGGCTTCGATGCCTTGGCAAAGATTGCCGATACCCATCCGAGTATCATCTTTGTCGACATCATGATGCCGCGGCTCGATGGTTATCAGACCTGCGCCCTGATCAAGAACAACAGCGCTTTCAAGTCCACTCCGGTGATCATGCTGTCCTCCAAGGACGGTCTGTTCGACAAGGCCAAGGGGCGCATCGTCGGCTCCGATCAGTACCTGACCAAACCCTTCAGCAAAGAAGAGTTGTTGGGTGCGATCAAGGCCCATGTGCCCGACTTCACTCCGGTGGATCAAGCCTCCTGACGTCTGGCGGTTTAGCCGTAGACGCCTCTTCATGTATTGGGAAACACCATGGCTCGAATTCTGATTGTTGATGACTCGCCGACCGAGATGTACAAGCTGACCGCCATGTTGGAAAAGCATGGCCATCAGGTGCTTAAGGCGGAAAACGGTGCGGACGGCGTCGCCCTGGCGCGTCAGGAAAAACCCGATGCGGTGCTGATGGATATCGTCATGCCCGGCCTCAACGGTTTTCAGGCGACTCGTCAGCTGACCAAGGATGCCGAGACCAGCCATATTCCGGTGATCATTGTCACCACCAAGGACCAGGAAACCGACAAGGTCTGGGGCAAGCGCCAAGGCGCTAAAGACTACCTGACCAAGCCGATCGACGAAGCCACGTTGCTGAAAACCCTTAATGCGGTATTGGTCGGCTGATGCCAGGCCGGTCCGCAATTAAATAACAAGAAGGCCACGGTTGGCATGTCGGACGCGCAAACACCGTTTCAAACCCTCCTCGATATCGACCAGCGTTGTCGAGCGCTGGCGGCTGGCTTGCCGTCGCAGCAGGCAACCCTGCAAACCTGGAGCGGGATCGGCTTTCGCATGGGCGAACGGCTGTTCGTTGCACCGATGGGTGAGGTTGGTGAAGTGTTGCACGAACCGCGCTACACCTTGTTGCCTGGCGTAAAAGGCTGGGTCAAGGGTGTCGCCAACGTGCGCGGTCGTTTGCTGCCGGTGATGGACCTGTGCGGTTTTTTCGGTGCAGAACTGTCGCCGTTGCGTAAACAGCGGCGGGTGTTGGTGGTCGACCATCGGGATGTCTTTGCCGGCCTGACGGTCGATGAAGTATTCGGTATGCAACATTTCCCAGTGGATACCTTTTCCGAGCAGCTGCCGTTGCTCGAGGCGTCCATTCAGCCGTTTATCCACGGAGTATTTCAACGTGAGCAAGCCTGGTTGGTGTTCAGTCCACATGCGCTGGCCCAGCATCAGCGCTTTCTCGACGTGGCGTATTAAGAGCTTTTCGGTGGGGTCGGCATTGCCGGCCTTTTGGCGTTACATGGAAACCGTAGTGCGGTCGGTCCAGGCGGGGGCCAGATAATGAAAAAACTAAACGCAGGCAATTTATTCGCGGGTACGCGTAGCAGCACGCTGATCGCAGGACTGTTCATCGTCCTGATCGTTTCCATCGTGTTGTTGTTCGCCAACTTCGCCTATATCAACACCCAATCCAACTACGATACGGAATACGTCAGTCACTCCGGTGAGCTGCGTGTTCTGTCCCAGCGTATCGCCAAGAACGCCACCGAGGCGGCGGCTGGTACTCCGGCGGCGTTTGGTCTGTTGCGCGAGGCGCGTAACGATTTCCAGACTCGTTGGGGCTATCTGACCGATGGTAACGAGGCCAGCGGCGTGCCGTCAGCTCCGGAGGCCGTGCAGGCAGAAATGGCTGCGGTACAGCAGGACTGGGACAGTTTGCGGCAGAACACCGACGCCATTCTGGCCAGCGAACAGACCGTTCTCTCCCTGCACCAGGTGGCCGCGACGCTCGCGGAAACCATTCCGCAGCTGCAGGTCGAGTACGAGGAGGTGGTCGACATCCTGCTCGAGAGCGGGGCGCCAGCGGCCCAGGTCTCGGTGGCCCAGCGCCAGTCGCTGCTCGCCGAACGTATCCTCGGCTCGGTGAACAAGGTACTGGCCGGTGACGAAGACTCGGTGCAGGCCGCCGACATGTTCGGTCGCGACGCCAGCCTGTTCGGTCGGGTGCTCAACGCCATGCTTGAAGGCAATGCGGCGATGGAGATCGCCAAGGTGACCGACGGGGAAGCTCTCGAGCGTCTGGCAGAAATTTCCGAGCTGTTCGAATTCGTATCCGGTTCGGTAGACGAAATTCTCGAGACTTCGCCCGAGTTGTTCCAGGTTCGGGAATCGGCGAACGTCATCTTCAGCGTGTCGCAGACTCTGCTGGATAAGGCTTCGGATCTGGCCGTCGGCTTCGACAATCTGGCCACCGGCCGCGCCCTGAACACCGTCATTGGTTACTTGCTGGGTCTCCTGGCACTGGCTTCGATTATTCTGATCGGCATCGTCATGGTGCGTGAAACCAGCCGTCGTCTGGCGGAAACCGCCGAGAAGAACGAACGTAACCAGGCGGCGATTCTGCGCCTGCTCGACGAAATCGCCGACCTCGCCGACGGTGACTTGACCGTAGCGGCGACGGTAACCGAAGACTTCACCGGGGCCATCGCCGACTCCATCAACTACTCCATCGACCAGCTGCGCGACCTGGTTGCGACGATCAACCTGACCGCCGTTCAGGTCGCCGGCGCCGCCCAGGAAACCCAGGCCACGGCGATGCACCTGGCGGAAGCCTCGGAGCACCAGGCTCAAGAAATTGCCGGGGCATCGGCTGCGATCAACGAGATGGCCGTGTCGATCGACCAGGTATCGGCGAACGCCTCGGAGTCCTCCGCGGTAGCGGAGCGCTCGGTAGCCATCGCCAACAAGGGTAACGAAGTCGTACACAACACCATCACCGGCATGGATAGCATCCGTGAGCAGATCCAGGACACCTCGAAGCGGATCAAGCGTCTCGGCGAGTCGTCCCAGGAGATCGGTGACATCGTAAGCCTGATCAACGACATTGCCGACCAGACCAACATCCTCGCCCTCAACGCCGCGATCCAGGCCTCCATGGCCGGTGATGCGGGTCGCGGCTTCGCCGTGGTAGCGGACGAAGTACAGCGCCTGGCGGAACGTTCGTCGGCCGCTACCAAGCAAATCGGGGCACTGGTCAAGACCATTCAGACCGACACCAACGAAGCGGTTATCTCGATGGAACAGACCACCTCCGAAGTGGTCCGCGGTGCTCACCTGGCGCAGGATGCCGGGGTCGCCCTGGAAGAGATCGAGAAGGTATCCAAGACCCTGGCGGCCTTGATTCAGAACATCTCCAACGCGGCGCGGCAGCAGGCCTCTTCGGCGGGGCATATCTCCAACACCATGAACGTGATCCAGGAGATCACCTCGCAGACCTCGTCCGGTACTACGGCCACCGCCAAGAGCATTGGTAACCTGGCCAAGATGGCCAGTGAAATGCGTAAGTCGGTCTCCGGCTTTACCTTGCCGGAAGCTGGAGAGCAGGCTTAAGCGAGCGCGGAGCGGCGACCTGAAAGGGGCGCCGCCCGAGGCATGCGCCGATGAGCGAGGGGCACGACATGCAGTCAGGCGTCTGGGCCTTGCAACCGGTGATGGAAATGTCCGCTACGGAGTTCCGCACCTGGCAAGCGTTGCTCGAAGAGCGCACCGGCCTGGTGATCAACGAGCAGCGCCGGACGTTTCTGCAAACCAACCTGGCTGCGCGGATGCGCGAGCTGGGGGTGGCTGATTACGCCGCCTACCACCGGCAGATCATGGATGGGCCTCGGGGTGCGGTGGAATGGTCGACATTGCTGGATCGCTTGACCGTGCAGGAAACCCGTTTCTTTCGCCATCGAGCGTCTTTCGAGGCGCTCGAACGCTACCTGCGTGAACGACTGGAGCAAGGACTGGAGCGGCCTTTGGAATTATGGAGCGTGGGTTGCTCCAGCGGTGAGGAACCGTATTCGTTGGCGATCAGCGCGGCCGAGGCGCTGCGTGATACGCCGCAGCCCGACTACTTCGGCGTGACCGGCACCGATATCAGCCTCAGCGCGCTGAGCAAGGCGCGCGAGGCTCAGTATGCCGCGCGCAAACTGGAACAACTGGATGCGGACTTGTGTCAGCGCTATTTCGCGGCCGAGTCCGATGGACGCTTCAAGGTAGTGCCGAGGCTGGCAGCGCGGGTGTGTTGCGCCAAGCTCAATGTACTGGAACTGGCCAAGGCGCCAATGTCCGGTATGGACGTCATTTTTTGTCAGAACTTGTTGATCTATTTTCGCCGCTGGCGTCGCCGTGAGATCCTCAACCGCCTGGCTGAATGCCTGGCGCCGGGTGGTCTGCTGGTGGTGGGGGTAGGTGAAGTGGTCGGTTGGCAGCATCCGGAGATGATCCCGGTGGCCGACACGCAAGTGCTGGCGTTTACCCGCAAGGGATAGGGCTTTATGAGTGGAGTGGCTATGGGGGATCGACACGATTATGTCGCCCTGGAGTGGGTCAAGGGCGAAATTGCGGAAACCCTGAAACAGGCGCGTCAAGCCCTGGAGGGATTCGTCGAGAATCCACAGGATCCGACGCGCATGCGCTTCTGCCTGACCTATGTGCACCAGGTCCATGGCACTCTGCAGATGGTGGAGTTCTACGGCGCTGCGTTGCTCGCCGAAGAGATGGAGCAATTGGCGCAGGCGCTGATGGAAGGCCGTGTGGCCAACCTCAACGAAGCCCTGGAAGTGCTGATGCAGGCGATCCTGCAACTGCCGGTCTATCTCGACCGCATCCAGACGGCGCGTCGCGACCTGCCCATGGTCGTCCTGCCACTGCTTAACGACCTGCGGGCTGCCCGTGGCGAGAAACTGCTCTCGGAAACCAGCCTGTTCGCTCCGGATATGTCTGAGCGCCTGCCATCGCTTTCGCTCGAATCCTTGGCCGAGCTGCGTACGGTAGAGCTGCCGGTACTGCTGCGCAAGCTGCGGCAGATGCTGCAGATGGCCTTGGTCGGTGTCATCCGTAACCAGGATATGCCGACCAACCTGGGCTATATGGCGCGGGTTTTCGCCCGTCTCGAAGTCCTCTGCAAGGATGCGCCACTCGGCGCGCTGTGGCAGATCGCCTCGGGCCTGGTCGAAGGCCTGGCTACTGGCGGCGTTGCCAACAGTTCCTCGGTGCGGAGCCTGCTGAGCCAGGTGGATAAACAACTGAAACGCCTGCAGGAACAGGGCGTCGACGGCATCAATCAGTCAGCACCCGACGAGCTGATCAAGAATCTGTTGTTCTACATAGCCAAGGCACCTGCCCAGTCGCCGCGTATTGATGCGCTGAAAGAACGCTACCGTCTCGACGATGCGCTGCCGGCTAACGACGTGGTGGACGAGGAGCGTGCCCGCCTGGCCGGCCCCGATCGCGATGCCATGCGTTCGGTGGTCGGCGCTTTGTGCGAAGAGTTGGTGCGGGTCAAGGACAGCCTCGACCTGTTCGTGCGCAGCGACCGCAACCAGGTGGCAGAGCTGGATACCTTGCTGGCGCCGCTCAAGCAAATCGCCGATACCCTGGCGGTGCTCGGTTTCGGCCAGCCACGCAAAGTCATCGTCGATCAGATCGACGTGGTCCACGGCCTGGCCAGCGGCCAGCGAGAGCCGAGTGACGCGGTGCTGATGGATGTGGCGGGTGCGTTGCTGTACGTCGAGGCAACCCTGGCGGGTATGGCCGGTCCGGCGGAAGAGGGTGGCCGTGAAGAGAGCCACCTGCCGACCACCGATGTGGCGCAGATCCACCAACTGGTGATCAAGGAAGCACGCAGCGGCCTGGAACAGGCCAAAGACGCGATCATCGAGTTCATTGCCTCGCAGTGGAATCACGAACATCTGGCGCGGGTCCCCGAGTTACTGACTCAGGTGCGCGGCGGTTTGGCGATGATTCCGTTGGCGCGCGCAGCCGCGTTGCTGAATGCCTGCAACCGCTACATCGTGGAGCAGTTGTTGGCGCGCAAGGCAGTGCCGAACTGGCAAAGCCTCGACACCTTGGCGGACGCCATTACCAGCGTCGAGTATTACCTGGAACGATTGGCCGAAGACAACTCGAACCAGGGCGACCTGATTCTCGATGTGGCCGAGGAAAGTCTGGAAACTTTGGGCTACCCGCTGAAAGAGAAGCCTTCTATTCTCGATCGCGTCGAGCCGCAGGCAGACACAGCGGCGCCGCTCGCCGACCCGCTGCACGATATCGACGTTCTGTCCGATGACCCGGCCGAGGTCTTAGCGCTTGAGGCGGTTGACGCTCCAGTTGCGGAGTATTCGGAGTCGCTCGCTGCGGAACCGCTGGAGCAACCGAATGCCGCCGATACTGAGCTCGACGCATTGGCCGCCGATGATGAGGTGCCAGCCGGTAGCGACTACGGCTTGAGCCTGAAGCCGTTAGACGCTGGACTTGAGTTGATCGATTTCGATGTCGAGCCGTCAGCCAGCGACATGCTAGCGGCCCCGGGGTTGGATGACGAACCGCCGGCCACGCTGCCTGGCGCCGATCTGCAGTTGGAAGAGCTCAGCCTCGACGCACTGGACAGCCCAGCGCATTGGGACGAAGCCGAGTTGGCGGCGATGCAGTTGCCCGAGGTCGAGTTGCCGAGTGCCCCGCCGGTCGTGGATGAGCAGCCGCAGACTGAACAACCGCTGTCGATGGCCGATGTGATGGCCGCGCCGCTGCAGGCCATCAATCCGCCGGCACAGGACATTCCACCGAGTTTGCTACCGCCGCCAGCCGATGAAGAGCCGATCGACGACGAGCTGCTGGAAGTCTTTATTGAAGAAGCCGGCGAAGTGCTGGAAACCATTGCCGTGTACTTACCGCAATGGCGTGCGAATACCGACGACAAAGACGCCCTGAGCGAAATTCGTCGCGCCTTCCACACGCTCAAAGGCAGTGGTCGCATGGTGCGGGCGTTGGTCATCGGCGAGTTGGCCTGGTCGATCGAGAATCTGCTCAACCGGGTGCTGGATCGCAGCATTCAGCCGGGGGACGAGGTTCAGCAGGTCATTGCCGACGTGGTGGCGCTGATGCCGGCGTTGGTCGATGAGTTCGCCTCGAAAGCCCAGCGCCAGCGGGATGATGTCGACTTACTTGCCGCCACTGCCCATGCCCTGGCCAAAGGTCAGAGTCTTCCTCAGCACGGCGTTCCGGCTACTCAGCTAGACGAACCAGAAGAGCTTGTGGTTGAGCTAGAGGCTGCCGCAGTGCTGGAGGAGGATGGCGTAGAAGCGTTGGATCCGCAACTGCTGGAAATTTTTCGCAACGAGGCGGAGTCTCATCTCGACACCCTGGTGGGGTTTCTCGCCGATTGCGCCCAGGAACTGCCGCAGCCGGTGACTGACAACCTGCAGCGCGCCTTGCATACGCTCAAGGGCAGCGCCTACATGGCCGGTATTCTGCCGGTGGCCGAGATCGCTGCGCCGCTGGAGAAGCTGGTCAAAGAATTCAAGGCCAACCTGATTCCGATGGATCTGGCCGAAGCAGAACTATTGAGCAGCGCTGAGCTGTTGTTTCGCAGTGGCCTGGAACAGCTGGACGAGCAACCCTTGGCGCCGCTGTCGGGAGCGCCGGAATTCCTCGAGCGTGCGCAGAAATTGCATCAGGAGCGCCTGGATACCGCGCTGAGCAACCGCCAGAACGAACAAGGCGAGAACCGCGACCCGCAACTGATCGGTATCTTCCTCGCCGAAGGTATGGACATTCTGCTGGATGCCGAAGAGTTGCTGCGCCGTTGGCGTGAGCATCCGTCGGAGCGTCAGGAGCTCAGCGCCTTGCTGGAGGAGCTGACCACTCTGGGGCGCGGTGCGGAAATGGCCGAATTGCCGCAGATCGACGAGCTTTGCGAAGCCTTGCTCGACCTCTATGGCGCCGTTGAGGAGGGCCGTCTGGCGGTCAGTGAGCGTTTCTTCAGCGAAGCCGAACTGGCCCATGAGGCGCTGATCAGCATGATGGATCAGGTCGCGGCCGGTCTGCAGGTCAGTGCCCAGCCGGCGTGTGTCGACGCACTGCGCAGCTTGCTGGACGAGGCCTTGGATCCGAGCGCGCTGGCGCTGCTGTCCACCAGCGGCGATACGGGTCTGCAGATTGTCGAGCTGGACGCTGCGACGGCTGCGCTGGAACGGACGCTGTGGGAATCGGACGGCGAGGGCGAGGTTGCCACGCACGTCGACCAGGAGGTCGACGAACTGGTCGATGACTTGCTTCCGAACCCTGGCGTTAACACCCCCTCGCTGGATGACGGAGCGATGCCCGCGTCCGCGGTTCATCCAGCGCTAGACGAGGAAATGGTGACAATCTTCCTCGAAGAGGCGGTGGATATATTGGAGAGCGCGGGCCAGGCGCTGGCGCGTTGGTTTGCCGAGCCGGACAACAGGGCGGCGCTGTCGTCCCTGCAGCGCGACCTGCACACCCTCAAGGGTGGCGCGCGGATGGCCGAGATCCGCCCGATTGGCGACCTCGCCCATGAGCTTGAGGCACTGTACGAAGGCTTGCTGGATCGGCGTTATAGCCATTGTCCCGAGCTCGCCGAACTGCTGCAGCAAAGCCATGACCGGCTGACCCAGCTGCTCGAACTGTTGCAAAAACGGGTTGAACTGCCGCAGCCATTGGCGCTGATCGAGGCCATACGCAACTTCCGCCAGGCCGGCAGGCAAGGCTTGTCGAGCCCGGCGGCCCTGCCTGAGGCTGAATTGGAAGCCGAAGCCGAAGCCGAAGCCGAAGCCGAAGCCGAAACCGAAACCGAAACCGAAGCTGAGCTGAGCCAGGCGGAGGACGCTGCAGCAGCGCCCCTCGAGGCCGAGCCTGAGGCAGACTTCGAGCCGCTCGACCTGAGCATGGCGGCCGACGACACCGAGCTACAGCCCGCGGCGCTGGAATTGGCCGATGAGCAAGCGGCCGAGCCAGCGCTAGAGGATGAGCGCGACCCCGAATTGGTCGAAATCTTCCTCGAAGAAGGCTTCGAAATTATCGACAGCTCCGGCGCCGCTCTGCAGCGCTGGATGGATGACACCGACAACAGCCTCGAACTGGAAGCCCTGCTGCGCGACCTGCACACCCTCAAGGGTGGCGCGCGGATGGCGGAAGTCAGCGAGATCGGTGATCTCGCCCATGAACTGGAGTTTCTCTATGAGGGCCTCAGTGGCGGGCGGCTAAGGGCCGGTACAGATCTGTTCGGCTTGCTGCAGGCCTGTCACGATCGCCTGGCAGAGATGCTGGAGGCGGTGCGTGATAAACGCGGCATCCCGAGTGGCGACGCGCTGATTGCGACGATCAAGCGATTCCGCGCCAGTCCGGACGAGCAGCTGAGCATGCCCTCCGCGGTTCAGCTCAAGGCCGCCGCCGAAGAACACAACGATGGCGATGCCGAGCCGGACATTCTCGATATCTTCCTGGAAGAGGCCGATGACCTGCTGGAGGCCATGGAAGTTGCCAGCGGCCGCTGGGAGGCTAATCGTGGCGAGAGTGCTGCGGTCGATGACATGCTGCGCATCCTGCACACCCTCAAGGGCGGGGCGCGCTTGGCCGGGCAGAGACGCCTGGGCGACCTGACCCATGACCTGGAGCAACATCTGACCGAGGCCCAGTCCAACGGCGCACCTTGGCCGGAAAGCCTGGTCCTCGACGTACAGTCTGGATTCGAAGGGCTGCAAAAGGAACTCGATCAACTACGCCAGCGTCTGCATGACAGCCAGCTCGCGGATGCGGCAAGCCAGCCTAACAGCGCGGTTGCCGTCGAGCCTGCCGTGATTCCTTCGACGGGACTGATGGCGCCGATTGTTGCGGCCAGCGCCATGCCGGCCGAAGTGCTGGTGGAGAAGGTGCTGCCGTTCGTCCGCCGCGCCCAGGAGGCCGCTCAGGACGCCGCCGCTCGCCGAGCGCCACAGGAACTGGTCAAGGTACCGGCGGAGCTGCTCGAGGGCTTGGTCAACCTGGCCGGTGAGACCTCGATCTTCCGCGGGCGGGTCGAGCAGCAGGTCAGCGACTTCGGTTTCACCCTGAGCGAGATGGAATCGACCATCGATCGTGTGCGCGATCAGCTGCGTCGTCTGGATACCGAAACCCAGGCGCAGATTCTCAGCCGCTATCAGGCCGAGGCCGAGCGTTCCGGTTACGAAGACTTCGACCCGTTGGAAATGGACCGGCACTCGCAGCTGCAGCAGTTGTCGCGGGCGCTGTTCGAGTCGGCCTCCGACTTGCTCGATTTGAAAGAGACCCTGGCCGCGCGCAACCGCGACGCGGAAACCCTGCTGTTGCAACAGGCGCGGGTCAATACCGAGCTGCAGGAAGGCCTGATGCGCACCCGCATGGTGCCCTTCGACCGCCTGCTGCCGCGCTTGCGGCGCATCGTCCGGCAGGTGGCTGGCGAGCTGGGCAAACAGGTGGAGTTCGTCATTGGCAACGCCGAAGGCGAGATGGACCGAGCCGTGCTCGAGCGTATCGTCGCACCGCTGGAGCACATGCTGCGCAATGCGGTCGACCACGGCATCGAGTCGGCTGAGGCCCGGCGCGCGGCCGGTAAGCCTGAGCACGGCACGATCCGCCTGAGTCTGGGGCGTGAGGGTGGCGATATCGTCCTGACGCTGGCTGACGATGGCGGCGGTATCAAGCTGGATGCGGTGCGCCGTAAAGCCATCGAGCGTGGCTTGATGGACCAGGAATCGGACCTGACCGACCACGAGATCCTGCAGTTCATTCTCGAAGCCGGCTTCTCGACGGCCGAGCAGGTCACGCAGATTTCCGGGCGCGGCGTCGGTATGGACGTGGTGCATTCCGAGGTCAAGCAGCTCGGCGGCTCGATGAGCATCGACTCGATCCCGGGTGCCGGTACCAGCTTCATGATCCGCCTGCCGTTCACCGTGTCGATCAACCGTGCGTTGATGGTGCTGTCCGGCGAGGACCTGTACGCCATTCCGCTGAATACCATCGAAGGCATCGTGCGGGTTTCCCCCTACGAGCTGGAGGCTTACTACGCGCCGGATGCGCCGCGCTTCGAGTATGCCGGTCAAGCCTATGAGCTGCGTTACCTGGGCGACTTGCTGAACAACGGCCAGCAACCCAAGTTGATCGGCCAGAGCCTGCCATTGCCGGTTGTCTTGGTGCGTTCGAGTGAACACGCCGTGGCGGTGCAGGTCGACTCATTGGCCGGCTCGCGCGAAATCGTGGTGAAGGCGCTGGGGCCGCAGTTCGCTGGCGTGCACGGTATCTCCGGCGCGACTATCCTCGGCGATGGCCGGGTGGTGGTGATTCTCGACCTGCTGGCGACTATCCGGGTATTGCACGCCCACTTGCAGAGCCAGCTACAACCGCGCCTGGCCAGCAAAGCGGCGACCGACGCCGAAATCGAGGCGGATCGCCCGACACTGGTCATGGTGGTGGACGATTCGGTTACCGTGCGTAAGGTCACCAGCCGCCTGCTGGAACGCAACGGGATGAACGTGCTGACGGCCAAGGATGGGGTGGACGCCATCGCCCAGTTGCAGGAGCACAAGCCCGACATCATGTTGCTGGACATCGAGATGCCGCGGATGGATGGTTTCGAAGTGGCGACCCTGGTGCGTCACGACGAGCGCCTGAAGGACTTGCCGATCATCATGATCACCTCGCGCACCGGTGATAAACACTACGAGCGGGCAATGGCCATCGGGGTCAACGAATACCTTGGCAAACCCTATCAGGAGTCGCTATTGCTCGACACCATTGGGCAACTGGTGGATCGCCACCCGGTCAAACGCACATGAGTGAAAAAAACGCGGCACGGATTGCGATAATTGCCGACACCTCCTTGCAGCGCCATGTGCTGCAACAGGCGTTGGCCGGCAGTGGTTACCAGGTGGTGCTCAATAGCGACCCCGCACGACTGGATGAAGAGGCCCTGAGTGCCTGCGAGGCCGACCTGTGGTTGGTCGATCTGGCGCAATCGGAAGACTCACCGCTGGTCGACAGCCTGCTGGAGCGCACCTCTGCGCCGGTGCTGTTTGGCGAGGGACATGCGCCGGAGCGGCATTCGGAGAACTACCCACGTTGGGAACGACGGTTGTTCGGCAAGCTGAAAAAATTGGTCGGCGATCCCTCGCAAGCGATTGGTCCTAGTCTGCAGGCCTTGCTTGCCGAGGCGCAGCGCCCGACGCGTCTGGAGTTGCCGGCGGTACTGGCGGCTACGCCATTGGTGGCGGGCGAGCCGGCGCGACAGGTCTGGCTCTTGGCGGCTTCACTCGGCGGCCCGGCCGCGGTCAAAGCCTTTCTCGATGCCCTGCCGGGTGGTTTGCCGATCGGCTTTATCTACGCCCAGCATATCGACGCCAGTTTCGAGGCAGCATTGCCACAAGCTGTCGGCCGCCACAGTCAGTGGCACGTCAACCCGGCGCGGCACGGCGATCTGGTGCGCTGCGGCGAGGTGGTGGTGGCGCCGATCAATCACGAACTGGGCTTTAGCGATGACGGCTGCATGCAGCTTGCTGCGCGCGGCTGGCCCGAGCCCTACAGCCCGTCTATCGATCAGATGATGCTCAACCTGGCCCAGTGCTTTTCCGGACTGTGCGGCGTCATCGCCTTCAGCGGGATGGGCAGTGATGGCAGCGCCGCGGCCGCGTATGTACGCCGCCAAGGTGGCGCAATCTGGACCCAGCGTGCCGACAGCTGTGTCTCCTCGAGTATGCCGGACAGTCTGCGTGAGGGCGGCTACAGCAGTTTCAGCGCCGACCCGCGGGAACTGGCCGAAGCCCTGGTCAATCACCTGGCCGAGCAGTGCAGTTAATTTCCGGCGCCGCCCGGTATAGGACCTTCTTATGAGCCAAGCTGTAGCCGCTCCAAACACTGTCAGCAGCCTCACCGGCCTGCTGGTGCCGTTGGCCGACCGCACCCTGTTGCTGCCCAACGTAGCGGTTGCCGAGCTGATTCCCTACCGCACGCCGCAAGTTACTGAAGGCATGCCGGACTGGTTTCTTGGCCAGGTTGCATGGCGTGACTTGCGTCTGCCGCTGTTGTCGTTCGAGGCCGCCTCCGGTGCTCAAGCGCAGGTCGGTTCAGGTGCGCGGGTGGCGGTGATCAACGCAATCGGGGGGCGGCCTAAGGTCAAGTTCATCGCCCTGTTGGTGCAGGGCATCCCGCGTTCGCTAAAAGTGGGCGCCGAGCTGGTACGCGCCGATGCGCCGCTCGCACCGCTGGAGCTGGATGCCGTGAGCATCGGCGAGGATGTACTGAAGATTCCCGATCTGATCGGTTTGGAGCAGATGCTGGCGGATGCCGGATTGATCTGAGCGGCGCCAGATAAAAAAGCCCCGCCTGTCGAGCGGCCCTGATTGGGGCCGTCCGGCAGGCGGGGCTTTTTAGTTCAGCGCTTTAGCGAGCGCTTTCTGGCTGTGCGCCGGGAACCGGCTGTTCGATCGGCTCGGGTGTCGCAGCGGGTTTCGGGTTGGTCCAGAAGTCCGCATTCTTGATGCCGAGCTTCTCCGGATCGAAGACCGGGTCCAGGCCCAGCTTCTTCTGCGCCTCGTAGTCCTTCAGGCAGGTGTAGGCCACCTTGTGCATCAGCAGGATGGCGCCGATGTTGAGCCAGGCCATCAGGCCCACGCCCAGGTCGCCCAGGCCCCAGGCCAGGTCGGCGGTCTTCACGGTGCCGTAGACGGTCGCCGCGATGATGCCGAACTTCAGCAGCGGGGCCAGCCAAGGACGATCGACCTTGCGGGTGAGGTAGGCGATGTTGGTTTCGGCAATGTAGTAATAGGCGAGGATAGTGGTGAAGGCGAAGAAGAACAGGGCGATAGCGACGAAGTAGGAGCCGAAGCCCGGCATGATGTTCTCCATCGCGTTCTGCACATAGCCCGGACCGGCGGCGACGCCGGCAATGCCGGTGAACAGCGCTTCACCGTCGGCGCCCTGCACGTTGTACTGACCGGTGACCAGCAGCATGAAGGCGGTGGCGGAGCAGACGAACAGGGTGTCGATGTAGACCGAGAAGCCCTGTACCAGACCCTGTTTGGCCGGGTGGCTGACGGCTGCGGCGCTGGAGGCGTGCGGGCCGGTACCCTGGCCGGCTTCGTTGGAATACACGCCGCGTTTGACGCCCCACATGATGGCCTGGCCGAGGATGGCGCCGAACCCGGCTTGCAGGCCGAAGGCGCTCTTGAAGATCAGGGCGATCACGTCAGGCAGTTGCTCGATGTGCAACATGACGATGACGCAGGCGACGATGATGTAGCCCAGCGCCATGAAAGGCACGACGACCTCGGTGAAGGAGGCGATGCGCTTGACTCCACCGAAGATGATCATGCCGAGCATGATTGCCAGCACCGCTGCAGTGGTGTTGGGGTGGATGTCCATGGCGTTCTGCAAGCCGGAACCGATGGAGTTGGCCTGTACGCCTGGCAGCAGCAGGCCACAGGCGAAGATGGTGACGATGGCGAAGGTCACTGCATACCACTTCATGCCCAGGCCTTTCTCGATGTAGAAAGCCGGACCACCGCGATGCTGGCCGCGGACCTCTTCCTTGTAGACCTGGCCGAGGGTGGATTCGACGAAGGCCGAGCTGGCGCCGAGGAAGGCGACCATCCACATCCAGAACACCGCACCCGGACCACCGAAGGTGATGGCGGTGGCGACCCCGGCGATGTTGCCGGTGCCCACGCGTCCGGCGAGGGTCATGGTCAGCGCTTGGAAGGAGGTGATGCCATTGCTGTCGGTGCGGCCGGCGAAGATCAGACGGGCCATTTCACGGAAGTGACGAACCTGCAGGAAACGACCACGCAGGCTGAAGTACAGGCCGACGCCCAGGCACAGATAAATCAGTGCCGGGCTCCAAATGAGGCCGTTGAGGTAATTAACCAGTTCATTCATACAGTGCTCCTTGGGCCTAGGGTGTGCGGCGACCTCCTTTTGGGAAAGGCGCATGACCCTGGCGAATTATTATTGGAGAGAGGTTCGGCGCGGTGCGCACCGGTCTCGGCAAGTGCAATGTGCGGGATGGACCGCGGCTCGCAATTGGGGTGCAGAGGATGCCAGAGGCGGGCGGCCTTGCCACCCCAAAAAATCACATCTTGTTACATCCAGGCGACAAGGACTTATGAAAAGTCGCCCCAGAGCTGCTGGGCGACCGCCAGGGCCACCACTGGCGCGGTCTCGGTGCGCAGCACGCGTGGGCCGAGGCGGGCGGCGTGGAAGCCCTGGGCTTTGGCTTTGTCCACTTCGGCATCGGTCAGGCCGCCTTCAGGGCCAATGAGGAAGGCCAATGATTGCGGTCGAGCGTGGCTGGCCAGCGGCTCGGCGACCGGGTGCAGCACCAGTTTCAGTTCGGCGTCGAGTTGCTGCAGCCAGTCGTCCAGGCTGATCGGCGCATGGATTAACGGAATCGTCGAGCGGCCACACTGTTCGCAGGCGCTGATCGCTATTTGACGCCAGTGGGCCATGCGCTTGTCGGCGCGCTCGTCTTTCAGCCTCACTTCGCAGCGTTCGCTGACAATCGGGCTGATCTGGTTGGCGCCCAGTTCCGTGGCCTTTTGAATCGCCCAGTCCATCCGCTCGCCGCGTGACAGGCCCTGCCCGAGGTGGATCTGCAGCGGCGACTCGGCCAGCCCTGGGAAGGCTTCGCTGAGTTCGACCCGTACGCGCTTCTTGCCAACCTCGATCAGTTCGCCGAGAAACTCGTTGCCGCTGCCGTCGAACAGCTGCACGGCATCACCGACGGCATGCCGCAGCACACGACCTATGTAGTGGGCCTGGGTTTCCGGCAGCTCATGTTGGCCGAGGGCGAGAGGGGCGTCGATAAAGAAACGGGATAGGCGCATAAGGGGCGAACCGGGATCAAAGGCGCAAATTCTAGCGCCAGGCTGCTTTCTGCGCACCGATATCCGTAGGGTGGATGGCGCTTCATCCATTCACCATTGCTAAATTCCGCTGGATGAAAAGAGCGTCATCCACCCTAGGTGGCACCGCTGTGGCTAACCCGGATCGCGAAAGCCCGGGTACAGGGCATTGCCCACGGCCACGCTGACCGAGTCGCGGGTGGCGATATCGATGCCTTCGCTGGCCACTTCGGCGAGAAAGTCGATCTGCTCCGGGGTGATCACGTAGGGCGGCAGGAAGTACACCACGCTGCCCAGCGGGCGCAGTAGCGCACCGCGCTGGAGTGCATGCTGATAGACCTTGAGGCCCCTGCGCTCCTGCCAGGGGTAGGCGGTCTTGCTGGCCTTGTCCTGGACCATTTCGATGGCCACCGCCATACCGGTCTGGCGCACCTCGGCGACATGCGGGTGATCGGCCAGGTGCGCGGTGGCGCTGGCCATGCGCGCGGCCAGGGCTTTGTTGCGTTCGATGACGTGGTCCTGCTCGAAGATGTCCAGGGTCGCCAGCGCCGCGGCACAGGCCAGCGGGTTGCCGGTGTAGCTGTGCGAGTGCAGGAAGGCGCGCAGGGTCGAGTAGTCGTCGTAGAAGGCCTGATACATCTGGTCGGTGGTCAGGCAGGCGGCGAGCGGCAGGTAGCCGCCGGTCAGCGCCTTGGACAGGCAGAGAAAGTCGGGGCGGATACCGGCCTGCTCGCAGGCGAACATCGTTCCGGTACGGCCGAAGCCGACGGCGATTTCGTCATGGATCAGGTGCACGCCGTAACGGTCGCAGGCCTCGCGCAACAGCCTGAGGTAGACCGGGTGGTACATGCGCATGCCGCCTGCGCCCTGGATCAAGGGCTCGACGATGACCGCCGCCACTTCGTGGTGGTGCTCGGCCAGGCACTGTTCCATGTGGGCGAACATGGCGCGCGAGTGCGCCTCCCAGCTCATGCCTTCGGGGCGGTGGTAGCAATCCGGGCTGGGCACCTTGAGGGTGTCCAGCAGCAAGGGTTTGTAGGTGTCGGTGAACAGGGCGACATCGCCGACCGACATGGCCGCCACCGTTTCGCCGTGATAACTGTTGCTCAGGGTGACGAAGCGTTTTTTCGCCGGCTGGCCGACGTTGAGCCAGTAATGAAAGCTCATCTTCAGCGCGACTTCGATGCAGGAGGAGCCGTTGTCCGCGTAGAACACCCGGTCCAGGCCTGGCGGGCTGAGCTTGACCAGGCGTTCGGACAGCTCGATCACCGGGGCATGGCTGAAGCCTGCGAGCATCACGTGCTCCAGCTGGTCGACCTGGTCCTTGATGCGTTGATTGATGCGCGGGTTGGCGTGGCCGAATACATTGACCCACCAGGAGCTGACCGCATCCAGGTAGCGCTTGCCGTCGAAGTCCTCCAGCCACACGCCCTCGCCACGCTTGATCGGCACCAGGGGCAGCCGTTCATGGTCTTTCATCTGCGTGCAGGGGTGCCAGAGCACGTTCAGGTCGCGTTGCATCCAGTGGTCATTCAGGCTCATCGAACTGCTCTCCCAATCATCTGCGGCAAGCCTATCAGATGCGTCGCTGGCGATGTACGGCACGCCTGTGGCGCGAGATCTACCGGGCCGATGACTCGGCCCAGGCTCAGGCGGTTGGCGAGGGTGCTCGGCGCTATTTGGCTGAACGTCTGCGTACCCCGCGCACCGCCAGTTCGAGGGGGCAAAATGGCCGGTAAAGGGATCGTATTTCTCGATATTTCATAGCGAATTTTTTCGCCTTTCATCGATAGATTTGTTGTTAGGCTTGCAGCCCATCGTTTACTACCGGGTACTGGTAACAGCGCCTTCTTTCCGGAGCCTCGCAATGCAGTGGCGCAACTCCCCCACCCGTTATGGTTTGGTCAGCATCCTGTTGCATTGGTTGGTGGCCTTGGCGGTCTTTGGCTTGTTCGGTTTGGGCTACTGGATGGTCGGCCTGGACTACTACAGTGGCTGGTACAAGACCGCGCCTGATATGCACAAAAGCCTCGGCATTCTGCTGTTTCTGGTCATGCTCGCCCGCATGCTCTGGCGTGGCTTCAGCCCCTCGCCGAACAGCCTGGCAAACCATGGCCAGCTGACCCGTCTGGGCAGCAAGTTTGGCCACGCCTTCCTCTATCTGGGGTTGTTCGTGCTGATGCTCTCCGGTTACCTGATTTCCACCGCCGAAGGGCGTGGCATCAGCGTATTCGGCCTGTTCGAGGTGCCGGCGACCCTGACCAGCATTCCCGATCAGGAAGATGTCGCCGGTCTGGTGCACGAATATCTGGCCTGGGCTCTGGTGATTTTTGCCGGTATCCACGCGCTGGCCGCACTGAAACACCACTTTATTGATCGAGACCGCACCTTGCTGCGCATGCTCGGTCGCTGATAGCCGATTAACCCCGTCTCTCTGTGTGTGGAAACCCCCACGTCCCGACTGCACAACCTCTCAAGGAGAATGTCCCATGCTGAAGAAAACCCTCGCTACATTGGTTCTGGGAACCGCCCTGCTCGGCGCCGGTTCGGCGATGGCCGCCGACTACGCCATCGACACCGAAGGCCAGCATGCCTTCGTCAATTTCAAGATCAGCCACCTGGGCTACAGCTGGTTGTACGGCAGTTTCAAGGAATTCGATGGCAGCTTCAGCTTCGATGAAAAGAACCCTGAAGCCAGCAAGGTCAATGTCACGCTGAACACCAAGAGCGTCGACACCAACCATGCCGAGCGCGACAAGCACATCCGCAGCGGTGACTTCCTCAACGTCGACAAGCATCCGACGGCGACCTTCGCCTCCACTTCGGTGAAATCCACCGGCGAAGGCACAGCCGACATCACCGGTAACCTGACCCTCAATGGCGTGACCAAGCCGGTGGTCATCGCGGCCACCTTCGTCGGTCAGGGCGATGACCCGTGGGGCGGCTACCGTGCCGGTTTCAGCGGCAACACCACGCTCAAGCTGAAAGACTTCGATATCCAGAAGGATCTTGGTCCGGCCTCTCAGGACGTCGAGCTGATCATTTCGGTGGAAGGTGTGCGTCAGTAAACACAATCGTCTGCAACAAAAACGCCGACCCTGAGGTCGGCGTTTTTCTGTGCGGCTGACAACCCCGGCGAAGTCCGGGGTCTTCAGTGCTGCAGCTTAGCTGTCGCGGTTGCGCGTCAGCAGGGCGGGTTTCTCGCCGCGCGGGCGACTGCTCTGCAACTGGTCGAGCTGTTCCGGGGTCGGCAGGCGATCACTGCGTGAGCCTTTGTGGACAATCACCGGCTGCTTGTCGCGGGTGCTTTTTACCGCAGGCTCCTGGCGCGGCAGTTCATCGCGGTTGAGCGAGGTGCTGCTGTCGCGCGGTGGGCGCGCACGGCCGGAGCCGTTACGACCCTGGCCGGCCGAACCTTGGCGTTTGCCTTGGCCTGCACCCGCACCGCCACCTGTATTGCTGCGCGGGCCTTTGCCCTGGCTGCGAGGCTGGCCAGCACCGTTGCCGGTCGCCGCAGCACCTGGCCGACGGCCACGATTCTGCTGCTTGTTCTGGTTCGGGCTGACGTAGTCGACACGGTTGCCGAAATTGTCGATCTCGTCATCGCGGAATTCGTCGGGCGCGCGATCCGGTGGCAGGGTGGGCACGGCTGCTGCGGTTGGCGCCGCGGGGCGTGCCGCACGGGGCTGCTGCTGGCGGCCCGGCTGAGCTTTAGCCTTGCCGCTATCCTTGCCCTTGTCCTTGCGGCCGCCACCGTGACGTTCGCCGCTTGGGCTGCCGCCGCGCGGTTGGCGCGGCTTTTGCGGCTCGCGCACTTCCGGGCGTTCGGCTTCGACTGTGCTGGCGTCGAAACCCATCAGGTCGCCGTCGGCGATCTTCTGCTTGGTCATCCGTTCGATGCCGCGCAGCAGCTTTTCTTCATCGGGTGCGACCAGCGAAATCGCTTCGCCACTGCGTCCGGCACGGCCGGTGCGGCCGATACGGTGTACATAGTCTTCCTCGATATTTGGCAACTCGAAGTTGACGACGTGCGGCAGTTGGTCGATGTCCAGGCCCCGCGCCGCGATGTCGGTGGCGACCAGGATGCGCATCTTGTTCGTCTTGAATTCGGCCAGGGCCTTGGTGCGGGCATTCTGGCTCTTGTTGCCGTGGATCGCCACCGCAGGCAGGCCGTGCTTGTCGAGGTACTCGGCCAAGCGGTTGGCGCCGTGTTTGGTGCGGGTGAACACCAGCACCTGTTCCCAGGCACCGGCGGTGATCAGGTGGGCGAGCAGGGTGCGCTTGTGGCTGGCCTGGATGCGGAATACGCGTTGTTCGATGCGCTCGACCGTGGTGTTCGGCGGCGTTACCTCGATGCGTTCCGGGTTGTGCAGCAACTTGCCGGCGAGGTCGGTGATGTCCTTGGAGAAGGTCGCCGAAAACAGCAGGTTCTGGCGCTTGCTCGGCAGGCGCGCGAGGACCTTCTTGACGTCATGGATAAAGCCCATGTCGAGCATGCGGTCGGCTTCATCGAGTACCAGGATTTCGACGTGGCTCAGGTCGACGCTGCCTTGTCCGGCCATGTCGAGCAGGCGGCCTGGGCAGGCGACCAGTACGTCGACGCCTTTGGCCAGGGCTTGCACTTGCGGATTCATGCCAACGCCGCCGAAGACGCAGGCACTGACGAATTTCAAGTCGCGGGCATAGACCTTGAAGCTCTCATGCACCTGGGCGGCCAGCTCGCGGGTGGGGGTCAACACCAGCACGCGTGGCTGCTTCGGGCCATGGCGGTGTTCGCGATCCGGGTGACCGTTGGGGAACAGTCGTTCGAGGATCGGCAGGGCGAAGCCGCCTGTCTTACCTGTACCCGTCTGGGCGGCTACCATCAGGTCACGTCCTTGCAACACGGCGGGAATGGCCCGCAGTTGCACCGGCGAGGGTTGGGTGTAGCCGACGGATTCGACCGCGCGGACTAAAGCCTCGGAGAGACCGAGGGAGGCAAAGGACATGTGAAATCCTGTCTAGTGAGGGCGAGGCCCTATGGGGTGTATTGCCTTGCTTGAATCGCGCGTTTGGGGGGGCGCAATCCCGTCCGGTACTGCTGACCACTGGGGGCTAGCATCCGGGCGCAAGCCTGGCGGGAAGGCCCGAGTATAACAGAGCGACGCTGTTGTGTAGCTGTTTGCCTGCTAAATGGCGCAATGGGCCGCTCAAGGGGGCTATGGCTGTGCTGTGGCGGGTGAGTGATTCGGCTTTGGCTGCTTCTGTGCTGGAATTTCCGGTTTTTGAGCCGTCTATGGCGCAAGGACGGTAAGCCCCGAGTTGCATGCTATCGGCGAAACAGTGGGTCGTGATTGAGCACTCAGGAGTATCAGTGATCGGTAATCGCGAGTTGCTTGACTTGAGTTCGCTTGATGGAGCCTGCAGCACGTCATCGTGGGCGCTAGCCAGACGCGGGAGCCCCACGAGCGCAGGTATTCGCACGTAGCGGTGCAAATCAGACACGGTTGCCGCCACCGCGTTGACGAGCTTGTAGCAACAAGCTGGCGGCGATTTCGTCGAGCGCTTTGACTTCGTCGGCGGCGCCCAGCGCCACGGCCTCGCGCGGCATGCCGTAAACCACGCAGCTGGCCTCGTCTTGAGCGAGCGTGTGGGCACCGGCTGCGCGCAGCTGTTGCATGCCGCTGGCGCCATCTTTGCCCATGCCCGTCAGCAATGCGGCTATCACGTTGCGTCCGGCGCAGCGAGCCAGCGAGCGAAACATCGGGTCGACGGCGGGGCGGTGGCCATGTTCGGCAGGGCCTTGATCCAGGCGCACCACATAGTTGGCGCCAGAGCGTTCGACCAGCATATGGTAGCCGCCGGGGGCGATGAAGGCGTGTCCGGGAAGAATGCGCTCCCCGCCCTGGGCTTCGCTGACACGGATGTGGCACATGCGGTCCAAGCGCTCGGCGAAGGAACGGGTGAACCCGGCGGGCATGTGCTGGGTGATGACGATCCCGGGGCTGTTGGCCGGCATCTGCAACAAGACCTGTTTGATGGCCTCGGTGCCGCCGGTGGACGCGCCGATGGCGATGACCTTCTCGGTACTCAGCAGTGGCGCGTGCAAGGGCGTGCTGGGCGTCTGTCCGGTCTCGGAACGGATACGCTTGATGCAGGCGTGGCGAGCTACTTTGATTTTGTGGCAGATCAATTCGGCATAGTCCTGCATGCCCTCGCGGATTCCGAGTTTGGGTTTGGCGACGAAGTCCACTGCCCCCAACTCCATGGCGCGAAAGGTGGCTTCGGCCCCGGATTCGGTCAACGAAGAGATCATCACCACTGGTGTTGGGCGAGCGGCCATGAGCTTTTCCAGAAAGCTCAGGCCATCCATGCGCGGCATTTCGATGTCGAGGGTGATCACATCGGGAGCAAACTGTTTGACCATGTCCCGTGCGACATAGGCATCGGGGGCGCAACCGACGCAGCTGAGTGCGGGGTCGTTGTCGATGATTTCCTTGAGCAGGGCACGGATCAGCGCCGAGTCGTCAACCACCAGCACCTGGATCGGCATTGCGCTCTCCTAGAACAGTTCGACGGCGCCAGCTACGCGCGCCTTCTTGATTTTCATGCTGTATTCCTGCTCGCGGTCGATGAGGGTCGAGTTGTGCAGGGACTTGAGCTTTTTAACCAGTACCCGGCCACTGGCTGGAAAGAAGTAAACCTTGCGCGGGTAAACATCCAGCAAGTCCTGGGAAACGATCTGGATACCTTCGGTATGCAGGTAGTCCAGCACGAAATCGGCATTGCGTTGACCGACATTGTTGATGGTGAGGCCGCGTAAGACCGCGCCGCCACCGAACACCTTGGCCTCGAAATTCTGGCGCCGAGCGCCGAGTTTGAGCAGGTGGTTGACCAGCAGTTCCATGGCGTACACCCCATAACGGGCAGAGGCCGAAACCGGGCTTAGCGCTTCATTGTTATTGCCTGGCAACATGAAGTGGTTCATGCCGCCGATACCACTGACACGGTCACGTAGACAGACCGATACGCAGGAGCCTAAAACCGTCACGATGAGAATGTCGCGCGAGGTGACGTAGTACTCGCCTGGCAGGATTTTCACCGTCTCGCTGTTGAAGGTGGGGTCGAAGTAGCAGTTGGGAGCTAGATGCGCCTCGAATTCCTCTTCCATGCATCATTTCCTTTGGGTCGGACGGTAGACGGTGCGCCCGACCAGCCTGACTAAGTGAGTAGCTTGGATGAAACTCTCCGAATGTCCGGCGAAGAACAGACCGTCGTCCCGTAGCAGGCGCACCATGCGTTCAAGCAGGCGGGTCTGGGTGACTTTGTCGAAATAGATCATCACGTTGCGGCAGAAGATCGCGTCCAGGCCTGGCTCGATTCCCCAGTCGGAATCCAGCAGGTTGATCTGGCGGAACTCGATCAGGTCGCGCAGTTGGTCGCGCACACGCACTTTGCCCAACTGGTTTCCCTTGCCGCGTAGAAAAAAGGCACGCTTGCGTTCCGCGCTGAGGTCGTCGAGGCGCGTTTCGGCGTAGATACCCTGGCGCGCCGTGTTGAGTACTCCGGTATCGATGTCTGAGGCGACGAGTTCAACCGGCGGGGTGAAGTTTTTGAAAGCTTCGATCAGGCTGATCGCCAGGGAATAAGGCTCTTCGCCAGTGCTGGCGGCTGCCGACCAGATACGTAGCTTGCGCCCGGCTTGGGCATGGCTACGCGCATAGTCAGCCAGCACCTCGAAGTGATGAGCCTCACGGAAAAATGCGGTGAGGTTGGTGGTCAGGGCATTGATGAATAGCTGCCATTCTTCCTCGTGTTCATTCAGGTAGGTGAAATAGGCCGAGAACTCCGTCAGCCGCAGGGCCCGCAAGCGGCGGGCCAGGCGGCTGTAGAGCATCTGGTCCTTGCTGTCGGCCAACTTGATGCCGGTTTGCTGATAGAGCAGGCGGCGCGCCTGCTCGAAATCGGCCGGGGTGTAGTGAAACTCGCGCAGCGTGGCCTGTTCACTCATCGCAACCGGGCTCTACTGCAGGCCCGCGTGGGCCTCCTCGAGATTGCCATTGTCTAGAACTCTTCCCACTCGTCCTCCTTGACCTTCTTGGTGGGTGGCAGGCTCTTCAACTTGGTGACCGGCGCTTTGACTTCAGGTCTGGCCGAAGCGCTTGGTCTGCGTGGCGCCATACTGGTCTGATGAGGCTTGGCGGCCTGGTCGAAGCGGAACACCGCCACCGATTGGTTGAGGGTGGTAGCCTGCTCTTGCATGGCTTCGGCAGCGGCGGCCGCCTGTTCGACCAGGGCGGCGTTCTGCTGAGTCATCTCGTCCATCTGGCTGACGGCGATATTGATCTCCTCGATACCGCTGCTCTGCTCCACCGACGCGGCGGCGATCTCGGCCATGATGTCGGTGACCCGTTTGATGGCGACCACGATTTCAGTCATGGTCTGGCCGGCCTGGGCGACCAGGGTGTTGCCGTTGTCGACTTTATCCACCGAGTCGGAAATCAGCGTTTTGATCTCCTTGGCAGCCGCCGCCGAGCGCTGCGCCAGGGTGCGTACCTCGGCCGCCACCACGGCGAAGCCGCGGCCCTGATCACCGGCGCGTGCGGCCTCGACTGCAGCATTCAAGGCGAGGATGTTGGTCTGGAAGGCGATGCCGTCGATGACGCCGATGATGTCTGCGATCTTGCGTGCCGAGTCGTTGATCGACGACATGGTATGCACTACTTGTTGCACTACATTGCCACCGGTAGTGGCGACCTCCGAGGCATTGACCGCCAGGGAGTTGGCCTGACGCGCATTCTCGGCATTGAGTTTCACCGTGGACGTCAGCTCCTCCATGCTGGACGCGGTTTCCTCCAGGCTGGAGGCCTGCTCTTCGGTGCGTGACGAGAGATCGGAGTTGCCGGCGGCGATTTCGCTGGCGGCGGTATAGATAGTGTCGGTCGCTTCGCTGATTTGACCGAGCATGCGCGACAGGCTTTGCGTGGTCTCGTTGGAGTAGTCCTTGAGCTGGCCGAAGGTACCCTGGTAATCGGCTTCTATGCGCTGGGTCAGGTCGCCTTCGGCGAGTGCGCCGAGCACCCGAACGACATCTTTCAGTCCTTTGTCGGCGGTCTCCACTAGCTGGTTCAGGCCATTGGCCAGGTTAAGGAAGAATCCCTGCTTGCCGGCTTGGCTGATGCGTTGGGTGAAATCGCCCTCGCTGGCCGCCTTGACCAGTTGCCCGACCTCTTCTTCGACGGCCACCTCCAGAGTGCGATCCAGCCATTCCACCACCGAGCCGAGTCGCTCGCCGTTGTCGGCGAACACCGGGTTTACGGTCAGCCTGAAAATGCGTCCACCCACCTCGATCTGCGCGGTATGTGTGCCGTTGAGGCGGGCGAGCATGCCTTTCTGGTGTTCCGGGTTCTTATGGAACTGGTCAATGTTGGAGCCCATCAACTTACCCGCGTCGAACTGTGGCAGGGCCTTGCGGATATCGCTCTCTGCCGTCTGCAACATGCTTTGCACGGTCTTGTTGGTGTAAATGATGGTACGTTCGTTGTCGGCGATCATCACGTTGGCCGAGACATTGTCCAACGCGCTCTTGACCCGGGCATTGTCGCGGGCCGCGACGGCAGACTTTTGCAGTGAAGCCAGCATGGATTTGACGGCAGCCATCACGCTGTTTTCAATGACCACGGGGGGCAGGTCGAGGTCGAGGCGACCTTCGGCAATGCTGGTGGTGATACTCGCCAGTTCCTTGGGGTCGGCACCGAGCTGGCGTTTGACGCTGCGGATCAGCAGGAAGGCGAGGACGCAGGCCAGCAGGATCGAGAGGGCGCCAATAGCCAGCAGCAGCTGAATGGTGCTGCTGGCATCCTCTTTGGTTTGCACGCCCTGCTGGTCGACCAACTTGTTCTCGTAGTCGATAAGCGCGCTGATGTCCTTCGCATTAGCGTGTTGTGCGGTTCTCAGGCTCGTCAGCAAATAGTTTCGCGCTTGCTCGTAAAGGCCTGCCTCGAACAGCCGCTGGTACTCTACGACGCCGTCACGGAAGACTTTTTCGGAAGCCTGAAGTTCCAGCAGGATTTTCCGACCTTGTTCCGTGGTAATGGCCTGCTCGAGTTTGGCTTGCAGCTCATCTGCGGTTTTCTCGAATTCCGTGATTTGCTGTTTCTGCGTTTTGACCATCTCCGCATCGTCTTGTGCAATCAGCATGGTCCGCACGGAGCGGGCAATGGAGTTGGTCTGGTTGATATAGGCATTGGCCCAGAAAATCTTGGGGAGGCTGCTTTCCACCATCTCTTCGAGGTTGCCGCGCAGGTTATCGATCTGTTTCACGCTCAATGCAATTAGCAGCATCAGCAACGCCACCAAGGTGGCGAAGCAGAGCGACAGCCGCTGGACCAGGGTCAGATTGGTCAGATTCATTGTGATCTCCTTGTGTTGCTCTGGTGAGTTCCTTCAAGCGTTGCTGTGATCGATCAGGGTCAGCTCGTCACTGGACATCAACTTCTCGATGTCCACCAGGATCAGCATGCGTTCTTCCACCGATGCCAAGCCCATCAGGTACTCCGTGTTAAAGGTGCTGCCGAACTCCGGAGGTGGCTTGATGGCGTCTCCGTCCAGGGCAATCACATCGGACACTGAGTCCACCACGACTCCGATGATGCGTTTCAGTACATTGAGAATGATCACCACGGTGAACTGGTCATAGGTCACCGTGGGCAGATTGAATTTGATGCGCAGATCGATGATCGGCACGATGGCGCCGCGCAGATTGATCACCCCCTTGATAAAGACCGGGCTGTTGGCGATGGCCGTGACCTGGTCGTAGCCGCGAATTTCCTGCACGCGCAGGATGTCGATGGCGTATTCCTCCTGGCCCAGGGTAAAGGTCAGAAACTCCTGGGTGGGTTCGCTACTGCGGATGCTCTCACTGCTGTTATGCATGCTGTGCTACTCCTTGGCCGGCGAGACGGGGCAGGGCGTCGATGTCGAGAATTAGCGCTACGCTGCCATCGCCCATGATGGTGGCGCCGGTGATACCGTCGATGCGCCGAAAGTTCTGCTCCAGACTCTTGATCACCACTTGCTGCTGGCCGATCAGCTCATCCACCTGCAAGGCAAAGGTGTTGCCCTCGGCCTCGAGGATCAGCACGATGCCGCCCACCGCGGGTGGTGGGTCCGCGGTGAGGTTGAGCAAGCTGTGCAAGGAGAGCAGCGGCAGGTATTCGTTGCGTACGCTGATGACCGAACTACTGCTTCCGCTCATGCTGTAGAGGTGTTCGGCTTTCAGCTGCAAGGACTCGACGATGTAGGTCAACGGCACCACGTAGTGCACCTTGTCCACCTCGACGATCATGCCGTCGAGAATGGCCAGGGTCAGCGGCAGGCGAATAACGATATGGGTGCCTAGACCTACTGCTGAATTGATGTCGATGCGTCCGCCGATCGAGGTAATGTTGCGCCGTACCACATCCATGCCCACGCCCCGGCCGGACAGGTCGGTGACCGCGTCGGCGGTGGAAAAACCTGGCATGAAGATTAGCTGCCAGACCTCGCCGTCCGGCATGTCGTCGCTGACCGCCATGCCTTTTTCCTTGGCCTTGGCCAGAATGCGCTCGCGTGACAGGCCCTTGCCGTCATCGCTGACCTCCACCACGATGCGTCCTCCCTGATGGTAGGCCGACATCCGCACCGAGCCTTGTTCCGGCTTGCCCGCCGCGAGCCGCTCGGCTGGGCTTTCAATGCCGTGATCGATGCTATTACGGACGATATGGGTGAGTGGGTCGGTGAGCTTCTCGATCACCCCCTTGTCCAGTTCGGTGTGTTCGCCGCGTAATACCAGCTCGACCTGCTTGCCCAGTTTGTTGGCGGTGTCGCGCACCACGCGAGGGAAGCGGTTGAAGATAAAACTGATTGGCAGCATGCGGATCGACATCACCGCTTCCTGCAATTCGCGGGTGTTGTGGTCGAGTTGATTGAGTGCTTGGAATATGCGCTCGTGTTCCCCAGGATCGAGCACCGAAGTCAGTTGGGCGAGCATGGCCTGGGTGATCACCAGCTCACCGACCTGGTTGATCAGGTTGTCGATGCGCTCGACGCTGACCCGAATGGAGCTGGACTCTGTCTCACCTCCAGCAGTGGGTAGCTTCTGGCCGGGTTTGGGCGCTGCAATGGGTTCGGCGGCAGCCGCAGTTACCGGCTCGGGTAGCGTTGCGCTTTGCGGCTGGGGTGGTGCGTCGAAGAAGCCGTAGGCGGAATCTTCGTCGTCTTGCCCGCTGACATGCAGAGGTTGCGCAGCTTCATCGCCGAATAGTCCGTAGGCATCTTTCTGCTGGGCCGAGGCTGCTGCCGCGTCATCGCCGAACAGGCCATAGGCCTCTTCGGCTGGCGCGAGTTGGCTGTCCGGGCTGTAGCGTTCGATAAGTGTCTGCAGGCGCTGGCTGACGGCTGCGACTGGCACGTCCACGGGTTGATGCCCAGTACGGTAGTTGTCGAGTAGCTGCGCGAGTACGTCGCGTGCTTCGAGAAACACATCGATCATTTCGGCGTGTAGCTTGATCTGCCCGCTGCGAATCTGGTCGAGCAGGGTCTCCAATACATGGGTAACGCCGGTCATCTCCTCGAAGCCGAACATGCCGCTGGAGCCCTTGATCGAGTGAGCCGCACGAAATATCCCGTTCAGTGCCTCTGCATCGGGATCCTGCAAGTCGAGGGTGAGCAGCAGGTTTTCAAGGTTTGTCAGGTGCTCTTCGGCTTCTTCGAAGAACACGCCGAGAAATTGGTCCATACCAAAATTCATCGTGGCCACCGTGGTCAGGTTTCAGGGCAATACCTTCTTAGTGACCTCGAGCAGCTTCGGCGGGTCGAACGGTTTGACCAGCCAGCCTGTAGCCCCGGCAGCCTTGCCTTGCTGTTTCATGGCATCGGTGGATTCGGTGGTCAGCATCAGAATCGGCGTGCCGCGGTAGTTGGGCAGGCCGCGTAAGTTTTTAATCAGGCTGAGGCCATCCATGTTCGGCATGTTCTGGTCGGTGAATACCAACTGATAGCTTTTGCGTTGGGCCTTGCCGAGGCCATCCTTGCCGTCCACGGCCTCATCGACGTCGTATCCGGCGGACCGCAGGGTGAAGCCGAGCATTTGCCGGATCGAGGCAGAGTCGTCGACTATCAGGATGGATTTATTCATAGGGTCCTTCCTCTTCGCACACTTAGTTAGGGGATTGCTGCCCTGCTGGGGTTGATAACGGTTGCGGGTGAGTTGCCAGATTTCGTCTGGGGGCAGCCCCCCAGCGAAGCTCGGCCTTTACGCTATTGCCTGGCGGGTGAAATTCCAGGTGCTGGCAGAGGTTACGAACCAGCTCCAGGCCGCGGCCGTGGTAGCGGGCGGGGGTGCTCTGATCGGGCGGCGAGCATAGCTGGCTGATGTCGAAGCCGGTGCCGCTGTCGGTGATCTGCACCTGCAGGCTGTTGTTCTGTGGGTGACCCTGTTGGCGAATGTCTATGTGGATTTCACCCTCAAGCAACGCGGCGAGACGTTCGTAGCGGCTCTCGAAGTAGAGTTCGAAGCCCTCCGGATGGTTCTTGATCGACGAGTCGAGGCCGAGCACGCCGTGGTCCAGGGCATTGCTCAGCAGTTCATTGAGAATCACCGCCAGCACACCTTGCCGCTCGCTCTCGAGCCCAAGGGTGGTGCACATATTGCCGACCATCGGGACCAGATCCAGACGCTGCAACTGCGGGGCACTGAGGGTCAGTTGCAGATGCCAGTCCTCGGCTATCTCGGCGCTGGTTTGCTGCTGGCCGGCGAAGCGGGTGTTGTCAGCGTTGCATTCGAGCAGCAGGCATGACAGGTCATCGTGCGGTCGTCGGTCGCCCATGTGCGCCTGCAGCGCC
Organism: Pseudomonas sp. SJZ079; assembly: GCF_007993865.1. Lineage (GTDB taxonomy): Bacteria > Pseudomonadota > Gammaproteobacteria > Pseudomonadales > Pseudomonadaceae > Aquipseudomonas. The sequence continues at coordinate 148,204 of NZ_VIUH01000007.1, forward strand.
TGTTGCAGGCCTGCCAGCAGGTTCGGCGCGAGCGACTCTTGCTCTTGCAGGTAGTGTTCCAGGCGAGTCTGGCCGAATAGCTCACCTGCGGCGTTCTCTGCCTCGATCAGCCCGTCGGAGTACAGCAGCAGGCGCTGGTTGGGGCGTACGGCAATGGTTTCACACTCGCTCTCGAACGCCTCATCGGCGACTATGCCCAGCGGCAGGTTCAGCGATTTGAAGCGGCGGACGATCTGCCCTCGCTCATCCAGCAGCAGGGCCGAAGGAACGCCGCCATTCCACACCGAGAGGACGTTCTCACGCGGCCGATACACCGCCATCAGCGCGGCGACGAAGCGATCGGCCGGTGAGTAAGCGCGGTTGCGCAGGTTGAGCTCGCGGGCGATGCTGTCGAGATTGAAACCCTTGCCGGCCATGGCATAGAAGGTTTGCGACAGCGGGATCAGGGTCAGGGCCGCCGGTAGGCCATGGCCGGTCGCGTCGGCGAGCATCACATAGAGATCGCCATTGCTCGCGGGGCAGGCCAGCAGCAGGTCGCCGGAAACCTCACTGGCCGGTTGCAGCAGGTAGCGCACCTGAGGTTGATCGAGCAGGTCGCGGCGGACCAAGCGCTCCATCAGGAAGCTACTGATGCGCCGTTCCTCGGCTTCGGCAAGGTGATAGTGGCGCAGTTGACGATTCTGTTCGGCGACCTGCTCCTGCAAGGCGCAGATGCGGCTGAACGAAGTGATTTTGGCGGCGAGTATGCTGAAGTTGACCGGTTTGGCGATGAAGTCGTCGCAGCCGGCGTTGAGCGACGCGACCTGATCATCGGCCTCGTCCATGCCGGACAGCATGATGATCGGTCGCCAGCCGGTGTGCTTTTGCAGTTCGCGGATGGCGATGGTGGCGGAAATACCGTCCATGCCAGGCATCAGCTGATCCACCAGCACCAGGTCGAAAGGCTCCTGCTGGTAGCGCTGCACGGCCTGTTCGCCATCGCTGACCACTGTGCAGCGGTGACCCAGCGATCCGATGAAGGCCTTGAGCAGCATGCCAAGCGTGGCGTCGTCATCGACGCTAAGGATATTCAGGGACGGCACGATCAGGCTCAGCTGATCTTGAACAGTTTGTGGAAATTGGCAATTTCCAGTACATCCTTCGCCACCCCGTGCAGGTTGCACAGTTCCACCATCTTGTTCTGCGCCAGTGCTTTGTCGCGTAGCAGCAGGAGGATGCCCAGGGCTGCCGAGTCGATGTACTGCACTTCTTGCAGGTCGACGACCAGGCAGTGCACAGAGGACTTGGCCAATTCCTGCTCATAGGCATCACGGAAGGCTCGGTAGGCCTGGAAATCGAAACGTTTGCCCGGTCGAATGACGGCAGTGCTCGCTTCACTCATGGCAATGGACTCCTGTCCTTAGAAGAGATCAATCTCGCCGGCGTGCATGGACGTCTGGCTGACTGGGTTGTGCAGCTTGTTGCTGAGGTGCTGCTGGGCCCGCAAGTGATTTTGCTGGGCGTCCTGTGGCAGTTCGGCCGTGCCCTCGAGGTTGAGGGTAAAGTGCTCGAGCTGTTCCGAGTGTTTGCGCATTTGAGCCAGCAGTTGGCTGCTCAGGTCCTGGAATTGCAGGGCGGTGATGGCCGTATTGACATCGTCGGCCACCGCGCGGGAAACCTGCTCCAACTCTTCCACGGCATGCACGGTTTTGCCGTTCATCAGCTCCAGGTCCCCGAGCATGCTCTGAACCTGTTTCTTCGAGGTCATGGCGAAGCTCATGTCCTTGGCCGCCAGATGGCTGATCGCGGTATCGGCTTGTTGCAGCTCCTTGTGCACGATATTGATGTGGGTACGAATTTCCTCGGAGAACACGCTGGAGCGGGTCGAGAGCGCACGCACCTCGTCGGCGACCACGGCAAAACCACGCCCGGCTTGGCCTGCGCGGGCCGCCTCGATGGCGGCGTTAAGCGCCAGCAGATTGGTTTGCTTGGCGATGGCGTCCATGTCGCTGGTGGACTTCACGATTTCACCGATCTTGTGGGTAATGCGATCGATGCTGTCGACCAGTTCCATCGAGGTGCGACTGGTCTCGATGGTGGAGTCGACGAACAACCCCAGGGTTTGTTGGGTGGTGATGACGAACTGTTGGAAGCTCATGCCGCCTTCGGATGCGTCACTGTCGCTGTAGCGGTCGGTCAGCGAGGCGGCAATGCTGATCTGCCGCCCGATCAGATGACTGAGGTTGGTGAAACTGGCCGTCAACTGGTCGATGGCGGTGTTCAGCAGGCCGTCGACCTGGTGGCTGTGCAGGGTAATTTGCTGGGCTTGCTGGGCGACCGCCTGGCATAAGGGCTCCAGCACCTGAGTGTCTACCAGGGTGTCGCTGGTTGCGCTGGTTGCCGACTCGTCCGGCTGGCCTTTGCCAGCCTGGCGTAGCAGATAGGTCGTGCTGGCCAGGCTCGCCAGGGCACCGAGCAAGATCGCGCTCCAGGAAGAAAAATCGACGGTCAGCAACACCGTGCACAGCAGCCAGGGCAGCAGCAACAAGCTGGTCAGTAGAAACGCGGAGGGTTTCTGCGAGGTTTCGCCGAGCATCAAAGGTTCCCTGTGCAAGCGCACTGATTTATCTAGGCTTGCTATCAATCTAGGGTCAGCTGGGGCCTTGTCAAATACACGGTGAAACGATGATTGCACTGCCGGGGGCGGGTATGGCCTCAAAAGGCACGGCCATGCTGGACTGGGCCTTGAGCGCGGAGGGGGTTAGGCGGCGATAAAATATTTATTCAGAAGTAGCTAATGGCTATTTGTGCTGATGATTGGCCGATTCGGCGTATTGGGCCGGCGTAAGTGGCATCCGAAACCGGGCCGACCCGTAGCCCGCTGCACTCTCGCCCTTATTTGAGTTGACAGGGCGAGCCGTGAAGCAGCGCACCGCCCTGTCAGCAATCAGCATAGCGCGTGCAGTTGCTCTTACCATGCAGCAGTGTTCATCTGCTGCAGTATTTACCCCACGACCCTGTAGCAGGGCTCATAGGCGCTGCCGCCGGGTAACTTCATGCGGTGCTGGTCGACGAACGCCTGCAGCAGACGATCCAGCTGCTGCATGATGTCCCGGTCGCCGGTGATCTGATAAGGGCCGTGCTGTTCGATCAGACGGATACCTTGAACCTTGACGTTGCCGGAGACGATGCCGGAGAAAGCACGGCGCAATTGCGCGGCGAGCTCGTGTACCGGCTGATTACGGGTTAGCTTGAGGCTGGCAATGTTCTCGTGCGTGGGGTCGAACGGGCGCTGCAGGCTCTCGTCGATCTTCAGCAGCCAGTTGAAATGATAGGCATCGTCGTGGGCGCGGCGGTACTGGGTGACGTCCTTGATGCCCTGGGCCATCTCCCGCGCGACCTGATGCGGGTCGTCGAGAATGATTTGATAGCGCTGCTGCGCGACCGGACCCAGGGTGGCGCCAATGAACTCATGCAATTGCTGGATATAGGGCGCGCTGCTTTGTGGCCCGGAGAGGATCACAGGGAAGGGCAGGTCCTTGTTGTCCGGGTGCATCAGAATACCGAGCAGATACAGGAACTCTTCGGCGGTGCCGGCGCCGCCGGGAAAGATGATGATGCCATGCCCCACCCGCACGAAGGCTTCCAGGCGCTTTTCGATATCCGGCAGGATCACCAGTTCATTGACGATGGGGTTCGGCGCTTCTGCGGCGATGATCCCCGGTTCGGTCAAACCCAGGTAGCGCGCGCCGGTCACGCGTTGCTTGGCATGTGCAATGGTGGCGCCTTTCATCGGCCCCTTCATCACGCCGGGACCGCAGCCGGTGCAAATATCGAGACCGCGCAGCCCGAGTTCGTGACCCACGGTTTTGGTGTATTTGTATTCTTCGTGGTTGATTGAGTGCCCGCCCCAGCACACCACTATTTTCGGTGCTACGCCGGCGCGCAGCGTGCGGGCGTTGCGTAGCAGGTGAAAGACATAATCGGTGATGCCTTCCGAGCTATCGAGATCGACCCGATCGCTTTCAAGCTTGCTCTGTGTGTAGACGATATCGCGCAGGGCGCTGAACAGCATTTCCCGGGTGCTGGCGATCATCTCATTGTCAACGAAGGCGGCCGAGGGGGCATTGATCAGCTCAAGACGAATACCGCGATCCTGTTGATGGATGCGAATTTCAAAGTCCGGGTGGGCATCCAGCAGGGTTTTCGCGTTATCGCTGCCTGAACCGATGTTCAATATCGCCAGGGCACATTGTCGGAACAGCTCGTACACACGCCCTTCGCCCGCTTCACGAAGCTGCTGTACTTCGCGCTGCGAAAGCGTTGCCAGGCTGCCTTTGGGGGAAATTGACGCATTGGTTTTGTTGTTGATGACCATTTAGGCACTCCGTGGCGGTGATACGGCAGAGGCCGCGTGCGGGCGGTGGCCCTGGGCTGACCGACTAGAGGAACGGCTCGCCCGCCTGCTCAGCCGATAAAAAATACTGCTCGTGATGCATCAAACCGGGGCTGAATGCCTGTAAGCATGGACGCAAAACCGCAGCGGCGGGTGTCAGGTGCAGCGCCCGCCACGCCTTGCGCTGCAATGCGGTTCAAGATGTGGCGGGCGGGATAGTACAGGCAGCGGCTAACGCGGTAGCTTGAGGTTGTTCCAGATCGCCAGGCTGGGCTCGGCCTGGTTCAGGGTGTAGAAATGCAGCCCCGGCGCGCCGCCTTGCAGCAGGCGCTCGCACATCTCGCTGATCACCTGTTCGCCGTAGGCGCGGATGCTCTCGGCGTCGTCACCGTAGGACTCCAGCTGCTTGCGCACCCAGCGTGGAATCTCGGCGCCGCAGGCGTCGGAGAAACGTGCCAGCTTGCTGTAATTGGTGATCGGCATGATGCCGGGCACCACCGGGATATCCACGCCCATTTTCCGCACGCGCTCGACGAAGTAGAAGTAGCTGTCGGCGTTGAAGAAGTACTGGGTCATCGCGCTGTTGGCGCCGGCCTTGGCCTTGCGCACGAAGTTGGCGAGATCGGCCTCAAAGTTGCGTGCTTGCGGGTGCATCTCCGGGTAGGCGGCGATTTCGATGTGGAAGTGGTCGCCGGTTTCCTCGCGGATAAAGCTGACCAGTTCGTTGGCGTAGCGCAGCTCGCCGCTGGCCATGCCCATGCCGGATGGCAGGTCACCGCGCAAGGCGACGATGCGTTGAATACCGGCGCTTTTATAGAGGCCGAGTAGCTCGCGCAGCTCGGCTTTGCTGTCGCCCACGCAGGACAGGTGCGGCGCGGTCGGTATCTTCACCTCGCCGTCCAGCTGCAGCACGGTATTCAGCGTGCGGTCGCGGGTGGAGCCACCGGCCCCGTAGGTGCAGGAGAAAAAATCCGGCTTATAGGTGGCAAGCTGGCGTGCAGTGTTCAGCAGTTTTTCATGCCCGGCTTCGGTCTTGGCGGGGAAGAACTCGAAGCTGTAACGGCGTTCTTGAGACATAAGAAAATTCCGTAGGGTGGGTTAGCCGAAGGCGTAACCCACCATGGTTCTCGATGGGTTACGCCGCTGCGCGGCTAACCCATCCTACGCATCAGTATCGGTAGGCGTGCGGCTTGAACGGGCCTTGTTGCGGCACGCCGATGTATTCGGCCTGCTGCTGGGTCAGCTGGGTGACCACGCCGCCGAAACCCTTGACCATTTCCAGGGCCACTTCTTCGTCGAGTTTCTTCGGCAGCACTTCCACGGTCAGGCGCTCGGCTTGCTGCGCGGCTGGCAGGTCGGCGTACTTCTGGCCGAACAGGAAGATCTGCGCCAGCACCTGGTTGGCGAAGGAACCGTCCATGATCCGGCTCGGGTGGCCGGTGGCGTTGCCGAGGTTCACCAGGCGACCTTCGGCCAGCAGGATCAGGTAGTCGTCGTTGAGCGGGTCGAGGTCCTTGCCGGTGCGATGGATCTTGTGCACCTGCGGCTTGACCTCTTCCCAGGCCCAGTGCTTGCGCATGAAGGCGGTGTCGATTTCGTTGTCGAAGTGGCCGATGTTGCACACCACCGCGCGCTTCTTCAGGGCAGTGAGCATGTTGGCGTCGCAGACGTTGACGTTACCGGTGGTGGTGACGATCAGGTCGATCTTGCCCAGCAGGGCGCCGTCGATACTGGCGGCGGTGCCGTCGTTGATGCCGTCCTTGAACGGCGAGACCAGTTCGAAGCCGTCCATGCAGGCCTGCATGGCGCAGATCGGATCGACTTCGGTGACCTTAACGATCATGCCTTCCTGACGCAGCGACTGCGCCGAGCCCTTGCCCACGTCGCCGTAGCCGATGACCAGTGCCTGCTTGCCCGACAGCAGGTGGTCGGTACCGCGCTTGATCGCATCGTTGAGGCTGTGACGGCAGCCGTACTTGTTGTCGTTCTTGCTCTTGGTCACCGAGTCGTTGACGTTGATCGCCGGGATCTTCAGCTCGCCCTTGGCCAGCATGTCGAGCAGGCGGTGCACGCCGGTGGTGGTTTCTTCGGTGACGCCATGGACCTTGTCGAGCATGGCCGGGTATTTCTTGTGCAGGATCTCGGTCAGGTCGCCGCCATCGTCGAGGATCATGTTGGCGTCCCACGGCTGGCCGTCCTTGAGGATGGTCTGCTCGATGCACCACTCGTACTCTTCTTCGGTCTCGCCTTTCCAGGCGAATACCGGGATGCCGGCGGCGGCGATGGCGGCAGCGGCCTGATCCTGAGTGGAGAAAATGTTGCAGCTCGACCAACGCACTTCGGCACCCAGGGCGACCAGGGTCTCGATCAGCACGGCGGTTTGGATGGTCATGTGGATGCAGCCGAGAATCTTCGCGCCCTTGAGCGGTTGTTCGCCGGCGTACTTGCGGCGCAGGCCCATCAGCGCGGGCATTTCCGATTCGGCGATGATGGTTTCGCGGCGGCCCCAGGCGGCCAGGGAAATGTCGGCGACCTTGAAGTCGGTAAAACCGCCAGGCGTCAGTACAGCGCTCATAAATGAGTTCTCCATTCGTTGTCTGCGAATGGGCGCCGTTGATGCGTATGGTTAACGCCCCATCCGAGCCTGACAGGCCCCGTTACTGGGTATAGGCCTGCTGCAGCGCCCCTCGGACAGGTGGCGGGAGCGACCGGAGCGGTGCCGGTCGCGTGAAGCCTGGCGATTATAGCCGCGTCGGGCGAAGTGCCCAAGGGTTTCCGTCGGCCTGTGCTGGATGCGTCATGGGCAATCGCAAGATAGAGACTTGGCTCGCGCAACGGGATTGTCGGCGAAGCGCGCATGGCCTCGGAGTTCCGCCATCCGCAGCCGGCAGGGATGACCTTCGCGCCCTGCGCGCGCGATCAGTCACGCCGCGCCTAAGGATCTCGCCGCCGGTTGCGCGGTGCTGCTGCGCGCCATGCTCAGCGCCTCGGCGGCGATCGCCAGCGGCAAGCTGGCCGCCGGAGTGGCCTAAAGTGACGGGCTGATGGCGTTTGCGGTCATGGACGGCCGTGGTGCCGGCAGGCAAGCTGCGCGGCTGTGTTTCCAAACAGCTGTGTTTCCAAACAATGGAGTGGACCCCGCATGACGCTTGCCTATTGGTGTGTATTGATCGCCCTGTTTCTGCCGTATCTCAGCACCGTCACGGCCAAGGCCGTGGGCGGTGGTTTCACCCCGAAGCACAATCACGATCCACGGGCCTTGCAGGTCACCCTGAGTGGCCTGGCGCGGCGCGCCAACAATGCGCAGCTCAATGGCTTCGAGGTCACCCCGGCGTTCACGGCGGCGGTGATCATTGCGCAGCTGGCCGGCGTTGCGGAGCAAGGCTTGATCGACCTGTTGGCGGTGGCCTTCATCGTCAGCCGGGTGCTGTATTTCATCTGCTACCTGGCCGACTGGGCGCCGTTGCGCTCGTTGGTCTGGTTCGCCGGCATGGGGTTGATCATCAGTCTGTTCGTGGTGTCGGCCTGACCGACGGTTGAGAGCCTGTCACGGGCTGTTGCTAGCGGCCTGTGCGGCCGCGGCCAAGCACTAGCTGCGGGCTGCGGCAACCTGCCGCGCTTGGCCGGTGCGTTGTGAGTGACGATACTGGCGGCCGTTCCTTTACCGAAGTCGTTGTGATGAAACCGAAAATCCTGCTGCTCGTGCTCGCCAGCCTGACCCTGACCGCCTGCGGTGGAGTCGACCCGAATTCGCCGCTGGGCAAACGGCAGACCATCTTCAAGCAGATGCTGCACACCAGCGAAGACCTCGGCGGCATGCTGCGCGGGCGTATCGCCTTCGACGAGCAGAAGTTCGTGGTCGGCGCGGCGCAGCTGGATAAGCTGTCGCGCCAGCCGTGGCAGCACTTTCCCCAGGTCAAGGAAGACGACAGCAGCGCCAAGGATGAGGTCTGGCAGCGTCAGGAGCGCTTTCAGCAACTGGCCCGCGAATTGGAGAGCGCCACCGCGGCGTTGGTCGTCGCCACCACCGCCACGCCGCTGAACAGAGCCGATTTGGCCAAGCCGATGCAGCACGTCGAGGATAGCTGCGAGGCCTGTCATGAGGAGTTCCGCGCCTATTGAGGCCTGGCTAGCGGGTTGTCCTGCCGAGTCCGCTCAGAAGCCGTCGATGTTCGCCGCGTGCAATTGAGCGCGCAGGGCCAGTACCTCCGGGTGGCGAAAGAATGCCTGCAAATGTGCGGCGCGAGTGGGTCCGATGCCGGCTTGCCGCTGCCAGTCGTGCGCGCTGCGTCGTGCCAGGGCATCCCAGTTTCCGGCCAGTGACGCCCCTGCGGTTGGCGGCAGACCCAGGGCACGCAGCCCATCGGCAAAGGGGCGTTGCCGGGCCAGGGCAAAGCGCTGCAGGAGAGTGGCCGCGCTGCGCCTGCCGAAACCGGGCACGTTGCGCAGTTGTTCCTCGCCGAGCGTTAACCAATCCAGCAAGCCGTCGAGTCGTTGTGCTCGCAGCAATTTCTCCCAGGTACCGGCGCCTACTCCGGGCAGGGCCAGGCCCTGTTTGCCGCTGAGCCAGGCCAGTCGGGCGCGGAACTGGCTGGCGCAGGCGGCGCTGGCCCGCCAGCAACTCAAGGCATGGTAGTCCTCGGCCCGGGGTGCCGATAATTCGGGGCGCTGCACTGGGCGCCAGACCACGCTGTGCAGTTGCGGAATGGTCAGGCCGGCCAGGCGGATGGCGACCTGATCGCCCGGACGGATGTCCAGTGTTTGCCAGCGCTGCAATGAACCCAGGCTGACGCGGCGAATGCTGCGGTCGTCCAGCTGCACCGGTAGCAGGCGCAGCACCGGGGTGATGCGCCCGCTGCGGCCGACCCTGAAGTCCACCGCACGCACCTCGGCCAAGGCTTGGCTCAGCGGGTACTTCCAGGCGGCCGCCCAGTGCGGCGGTTCGGCTCGCCAGGTGGCTGCGTTGGGGCGTCTGCCCTGACGCAGCACCACGCCGTCGCTGGCAAAGGGCAGGGCGCTGCGATACCAGTGCTGGCGCCAGCGTTGGGCGGCGGCGAGGTCGTCGAGCGGTTGGCTGAAGCGCAGGCTGTCGGTAAAGCCCAGGGCGCCGAGTTGCTGCAGGCGCTCGCGCATCTCGGCGGGACCGTCGGGCCAGTCCCAGACGAACAGGCCGATGCCGGCCGCTTCTGACTGCTCGAGGGTGCGCCGCGCCATCAAGCCGGCGACTCTGCCGCGCGCGCCAACACCGCCGGAGTCGGCCTGCACATGCCGGTTCAGGCGCCAATACAACTCGCCCTGCAGGATCAGGTCGCGCGCACCGGGTAGCTGCGCCGGAATGGCTGGCAGTAGCTGCGCTTTGCTCGTCCAGTCCTGGCCGCTGTGGCCATCGCCGCGGCTAATCAGCTGCTGAAAATGGCCGCCCCGGTAAACCAGGGTTACTGCGACGCCGTCGACCTTGGGTTGAATCCACAGGTCACTGCGCGTCGCGATCCAGGCAGTGACAGCATTGGCGTCGGCCAGCTTGTGCAACCCGGTCTGCGCCACCGGATGAGTGAGGGTCCCGGCGCTGCTGGCCAGTGGCTTGGTGCTGGCGGGCGCCGCGCTGGGGAAACAGGCGGACCAGTGCATGAGCTTGGCGCTGGCCTGGTCGTAGAGCTCGTCGGCCACCAGCGAGACGCCGCGGCGGTGGTAGGCGTCGTCCCAGGTGGCGAGTTGCGCGGAGAGGGCGGCGGTTTCAGTCGCCGCCTGGTCTGCGGGCCAGTCGGGGCAGGGCGCGGCCGAGGCATCGAGGGCGAGGGTGAATAGGAGGGGCGCGGTCCAGGCTTTCATCGGGAGCATCCTTGCTCGAGCAATAACGCCTGTAGCGTAGTCGATCGCTTGGCGCTGGCAGGTCGACCCCCGGCGCGGCAGACCCTCAGTTGTCCGCGGGGCGAGCGTAGGTCGCGGTCAGCGAGGCTTTGCCGAGGCTGTTGGCGTTGAGCATGTAGCCCACCAGTGCGGGCATGGCTGTGGCGTCCAGGTCGAGTTTGGGGACTTTCAGGGCGTGCACCGTGAAAATGTAACGATGCGGCTGGTCGCCCTGCGGTGGACAGGCACCGCCGAAGCCTGGGGCGCCGAAGTCGGTCACGCTTTGCACACTGCCGGCGGGCAGGCTCGGGCCTTGCGCCTGACCGGCGGCGCTCGGGAGTCCGGTGCTGGAGGCCGGCAGATTGAACACCAGCCAATGCCACCAGCCGCTGCCAGTCGGCGCATCCGGGTCATACACGGTGATGGCGAAACTCTGGGTGCCGGCAGGCGCGTCCTGCCAGTTCAGGGCTGGCGCACGGTTGTCACCGCTGCAACCGAAACCGGAAAACTCCTGAGTCTTGCTCAGTGGCTGGCCATCGCGGATGTCTGGGCTGCTCAGCTCGAAGGCCTGGGCGATGCTGCAGCTCAGCAGGCCGGCGCAGAGCAGGCTCGAGGGGCGTAAGGTAAGGCTCATGGGTGGGGCTCCTGAGACGTAGGGGGAACCATGATTATTGACCGCCGGCCTCAAGCTGGCGCGCCCGCTTCGCGCGATTTTTCGCCCGCAGTGCTCATCTGCCGCAGGGTGCTGGGTGCGCAGCCAAACTGGCGCTGGAAGGCCGCGGCAAAGCGCGAGGGCGATTGGTAGCCGCAGGCCGCCGCTATTTCGCCCAGGGGTTGTGGGCTGCAACTGATCAGGCTTAGCGCCTGATCCATACGCGCATCTTGGCGCAAGCGGCTGAACGACAGGCCTTCGGCCGCCAGCTTGCGGCGCAGGGTGGCGCTGCTCATGGCCAGTTGCATGGCGATTTCGCCGGCCTGCCAGTCGCGGCTCAGGTCGCTGCGCAGCAGGCGCAATGCGCGCTCGCCGGTGTGTCTATGGCTCTGCGAGAACAGCGCGCCGCCCTGGCCGGCGGCCGCCAGCGCCAACACCAAGCCCTGCCAGGCATGTTCGGCTTGGGCGGCTTGCAGGCTGCCCCGTTCTGCACTGGGCAGCAGGGCGAGCAGGCTAGCGAAGGCTTCGCGGGCCTTCTCCGTCGGTTCGAAGGCTTCGGCGCTGCGCGGCAGCGCGACGTTCGCCAGTTGCGGGGCGAACAGCTCATGCAGACGCGCTCGCCAGCCATCCAGTTGGCCCAGCGCCCAGGCATGGTAGTGGCCACTGTGCCGGTCCGGCTGGTTGATCATCTCGACCCGCTGTTGTCCCGGCAGGACCAGCCAGCTACCTGCTGGCGCGATCAGCCGCTGCTTGCCTAGGCGGATCTGTTTGCTGCCCGAGGTCACAACGATCAACAGCGGCGCGAGGATTGGGGTGCGACTGAGGCGCAGGGTCTGGTAGCTGTGGAAGGCCAGCAGGGGGAGGGAATTGCTCAAGGTTCGGCTCCGTGTTCGTCTGCTGCAGCTTGCTACAGCCAGCTGCACGGCTCCAGTACGCTCGCAAGAAAAAGCCCCGACAGCGTGCGCTGACGGGGCTTTGGGTATTGCCGTCGGGCTTACAGACCGGCAGCGGCGCGCAGTTCGGCGGCCTTGTCGGTGCGCTCCCAGGTGAAGGCGGTGAAGGTGTCACCTTCGACGGTCATCTCGACCGGAGTACGGCCGAAGTGGCCGTATGCCGCGGTCGGCTGGTACATCGGGTGCAGCAGGTCGAGCATCTTGGTGATGGCGTACGGGCGCAGATCGAAGTGCTCGCGCACCAGTTGGATGATCTTGTCGTCGCCGATCTTGCTGGTGCCGAAGGTGTTGATCGAGATCGAGGTCGGTTGCGCCACGCCGATGGCGTAGGACACCTGAATCTCGCAGCGCTCGGCCAGGCCGGCGGCGACTATGTTCTTGGCCACGTAGCGGCCGGCATAGGCGGCGCTGCGGTCGACCTTGGACGGGTCCTTGCCGGAGAAGGCGCCACCGCCGTGACGGGCCATGCCGCCGTAGGTGTCGACGATGATCTTGCGCCCGGTCAGGCCGCAGTCGCCGACGGGGCCGCCGATCACGAACTGGCCGGTCGGGTTGATGTGGAACTGGGTGTCTTTGTGCAGCAGTTCGGCCGGCAGGGCGTGCTTGACGATCAGCTCCATCACGCCCTCGCGCAGGTCGTTGTAGCTGACCTCGGGGTTGTGCTGGGTGGACAGGACGACGGCGTCGATGCCGACCACCTTGCCGTTCTCGTAGCGGCAGGTGACCTGGCTCTTGGCATCCGGGCGCAGCCACGGCAGCAGGCCGGACTTGCGCGCTTCGGCCTGGCGCTCGACCAGGCGATGGGAGAAACAGATCGGTGCGGGCATCAGCACGTCGGTTTCGTTGCTGGCGTAGCCGAACATCAGGCCCTGGTCGCCGGCGCCCTGGTCTTCCGGCCGCGAACGGTCGACGCCCTGGTTGATGTCCGGGGACTGCTTACCGATGATGTTCAGCACACCGCAGGTGGCGCCGTCGAAGCCCACGTCGGAGCTGTTGTAGCCGATGTCGATGATGACCTTGCGCACCAGCTCTTCCAGGTCGATCCAGGCCGAGGTGGTGACTTCGCCGGCGATGATCGCGACGCCGGTCTTGACCAGGGTTTCGCAGGCTACGCGGGCGTATTTGTCCTTGGCGATGATGGCGTCCAGCACCGCATCGGAGATCTGGTCGGCGATTTTGTCGGGGTGGCCTTCGGACACGGACTCGGAGGTAAACAGGGAGTATTCGCTCATCTATCGGTCTTCCTAAATTAATTACCGGTGGGTGAGGGCGCCGTTCGAGCCAGCTCGCGAGCTGGTTTTAGGGCCTGTGTGTTCATCCGGCTTGGCAAAGTGCCGCACCTGAATCTGGAAACCATTGCGTAAGCCCACATACAGGCTTTCGCCGGGCGTGAGCCCTGCGGCTAAGGCCCAGCGGGCCAAATCGTCCTGCTCAAAACCCAACCAGAGATCACCGCAGGCCTGCCTGGCCCAACTCTGGTTGTGGCTGCACAACTCGGTTATCAGCAAACTGCCGCCGGCTTTGACACGCACCGCCAGGTGCTTCAAGGCTTCGGCGGGGGCGGCGAAATGGTGCAGGACCATGTTCAACACCACGCAGTCGGCGGCCGGGTACTCGTCATGCAAGGCATCGGCGAGTTTCAGTTCGACGTTGCCCAAACCCTCGTTACTGCAGCGCAGGCTGGCCAGTTCGAGCATCGCCGGGCTGTTGTCCAGCGCGGTGACTCGGGCGAAGCGGCGCGCCAGTTCGGGTAGAAAACCGCCATCGCCGGGGCCGACTTCCAGCACCGAGGCCTGCGCGCTGAAGCCCAAGGCATCGAGCAGGGCCAGCACGCTGTCGCGGTATTGCGGCAGGCCGGCGATCAGGTCCTGCTGGGCCTGGAAGTTCGCCGCCATGCGCGCGAAAAAATCCTGGCTGGCCGCCGCGCGCTGGCCATGCACCTGGCCGATCCGCAGGTGCACTTCGACGGGCAACCCCAGCGCATCGACCTCGTCGAGCAGGGCGGCGTGCAACCTGCCGCCGAGGCGCTCGCCCTGGGCCAGGGCGCGGCGGTAGAAGATCGCATTGCCTTCGCGCCGTGTCGCCACCAGCCCGGCCTGGGCCAATACCTTGAGGTGATGACTCATGCCCGATTGGCCGATGGCGAAGATCTGCGCCAGTTCCAATACGCCGAACGAGTCATTGCTCAAGGCGCGCAGCACGTTCAGGCGCAGCGGGTCGCCGCCGGCCTTGCACAGGGCGGCCAGTTCGTCGGCAGGCTCGAAACTCAGCTGGGGCATACGCATATTCATAGGGTGCGAAGTCTAGTCGGTCATTTTTCATACAGCAACAGCAATATCAAAAAGTTTTGATATTGCTGTTGCGCGACCGGGTTTGTTCGGCGTCTGACGCTGCTCAGGCCAGAAAACATTGCCCCTGCGACCATCTGTCATTGCCCCGCACCGCCTGGGTGGGCGAAAATAGCCGCCTTTTTCCGCCCCCTTCGTATAACCAGCAGCCCCTTGGAGATTCAGTGATGCCCAGCCGTCGTGAGCGTGCCAATGCCATTCGTGCCCTCAGCATGGATGCCGTGCAGAAAGCCAACAGCGGCCATCCCGGTGCCCCGATGGGCATGGCCGATATCGCCGAAGTGTTGTGGCGCGACTACCTCAAGCACAATCCGAGCAACCCGGAGTTCGCCGATCGCGACCGTTTCGTGATGTCCAACGGTCACGGCTCGATGCTGGTTTACTCGTTGCTGCACCTGACCGGTTACGACCTGGGCATCGAAGACCTCAAGCAGTTCCGCCAGATGGGCAGCCGCACCCCCGGTCACCCGGAGTACGGCTACACCCCAGGCGTCGAAACCACCACCGGGCCGCTCGGCCAGGGGTTGGCCAACGCCGTGGGCTTCGCCCTGGCCGAGAAGATCATGGCGGCGCAGTTCAACCGTGACGGCCACAGCATCGTCGATCACAACACCTACGTGTTCCTCGGCGACGGCTGCATGATGGAAGGCATCAGCCATGAAGTCAGCGCGCTGGCCGGCACCCTCGGCCTGGGTAAGTTGATCGCTTTCTACGACGACAACGGCATCTCCATCGACGGCGAAGTCGAGGGCTGGTTCACCGACGACACGCCGAAGCGCTTCGAGGCCTACGGCTGGCTGGTGATCCGCAATGTCGACGGCCACGACGCGGAAGAAATCAAGATCGCCATCGACACCGCGCGCAAGAGCGCGCAGCCGACGCTGATCTGCTGCAAGACCACCATCGGTTTCGGTTCGCCGAACAAGCAAGGCAAGGAAGATTGCCACGGCGCCCCGCTGGGTAACGACGAAATCGCCCTGACCCGCGCCGCCCTGGGCTGGAACCATGGCCCCTTCGAGATCCCCAGCGAGATCTACGCCGAGTGGGATGCCAAGGACGCCGGCGCCGCCGTCGAGGCCGAGTGGGATCAACGCTTCGCCGCCTACGCTGCCGCCTACCCGGAACTGGCCAGCGAATTCACCCGTCGGGTCAAGGGTGAGCTGCCGGCCGATTTCGCCGAGAAGGCCGCGGCCTATATCGCCGAAGTCGCGGCCAAGGGTGAAACCATCGCCAGCCGCAAGGCCAGCCAGAACGCGCTGAATGCCTTCGGCCCGCTGCTGCCGGAATTCCTCGGCGGCTCCGCCGACCTGGCCGGCTCCAACCTGACCCTGTGGAAGGGCTGCAAGGGCGTCAGCGCCGAGGACGCGTCAGGCAACTACATGTACTACGGCGTGCGCGAGTTCGGCATGAGCGCGATCATGAACGGTGTCGCCCTGCACGGTGGTCTGGTGCCTTACGGTGCGACCTTCCTGGTGTTCATGGAGTACGCCTGCAACGCCGTGCGCATGGCCGCGCTGATGAAGAAACGTGTGCTGTACGTCTATACCCATGACTCCATCGGCCTCGGCGAAGACGGTCCGACCCACCAGCCGATCGAGCAGCTGGCCAGCCTGCGCAGCACGCCGAACCTGAACACCTGGCGTCCGTGCGACGCGGTGGAGTCGGCGGTGGCGTGGAAGTGCGCGATCGAGCGCAACGACGGCCCCTCGGCGCTGATCTTCTCCCGGCAGAACCTGGCCCACCAGCAGCGTGACGCCGCCCAGTTGGCCGACGTCGCGCGCGGTGGCTACGTGCTGAAGGACTGCGCCGGCGAGCCGGAGCTGATCCTGATCGCCACCGGCTCGGAAGTCGGTCTGGCGATGCAGGCCTGTGAGCAGCTGACAGCGCAGGGCCGCAAGGTCCGCGTGGTGTCGATGCCGTCGACTTCGGTGTTCGATCAGCAGGACGCCGCCTACAAGCAGGCCGTGTTGCCGCTGCAAGTGGGCGCGCGGGTTGCCATCGAGGCCGCGCATGCGGACTTCTGGTACAAGTACGTCGGTCTGGAGGGTCGCATCATCGGCATGACCACCTTCGGTGAGTCCGCCCCGGCGCCCGCCCTGTTCGAGCATTTCGGCTTCACCGTGGAGAACATCCTGGAAACCGCCGCCGAACTGTTGGACGCCTGACGTGCCTCTGTAGGAGCGAGCTTGCTCGCGATGCTTGGCATTGATCGCGAGCAAGCTCGCTCCTACAGGTTGTCCTCATCCATCAAGGGATGCCCATGTCCAAACGCCCCTATAAAGTAGCCCTCAACGGCTACGGCCGCATCGGCCGCTGCGTACTGCGTGCCCTGCACGAGCGCGGCGCGGGTGCGGGCCTGGAGATCGTCGCCTTGAACGACCTGGCCGACCAGGCCAGCCTCGAGTACCTGACCCGCTTCGACTCCACCCACGGGCGTTTCCCCGGCGAGGTGAGGGTCGAGGGCGATTGCCTGCACATCAATGGCGATAGCGTCAGGGTGCTACGCCAGGCGACGCCGGAAGGGGTCGACTGGGCTGCGCTGGATATCGATCTGCTGCTGGAGTGTTCCGGGCAGTACACCACCCGCGCCGATGCCGCGCGCTTTCTGCATGCCGGTGCGCCGCGGGTGCTGCTGTCGCAACCGATGGCCAGCGAAGCGGATGTCGACGCCACCATCGTCTACGGGGTCAATCAGCACGCCCTGAGCGGCGCGGAGCGGCTGGTCTCCAACGCCTCCTGCACCACCAACTGCGGGGTGCCGCTGTTGAAGTTGCTGAATGAGGCGGTGGGCCTGGAGTACGTCTCCATCACCACCATTCACTCGGCGATGAACGATCAGCCGGTGATCGATGCCTACCACCATGAGGACTTGCGCCGCACCCGTTCGGCGTTCCAGTCGGTGATTCCGGTGTCGACCGGTTTGGCGCGTGGCATCGAGCGTTTGCTACCGGAACTATCCGGGCGCATCCAGGCCAAAGCCATTCGGGTACCGACGGTGAACGTGTCGTGCCTGGATATCACCCTGCAGACCTGCCGCGACACCTCGGCCGAGGAGATCAACCGGGTGCTCCGCGAGGCTGCGGAGAGCGGGCCGCTGAAAGGGCTGCTGGCCTACACCGAACTGCCGCATGCCAGCTGCGATTTCAACCATGACCCGCATTCGGCCATCGTCGACGGCAGCCAGACCCGGGTCTCCGGCCCGCGCCTGGTCAACCTGCTGGCTTGGTTCGACAACGAGTGGGGCTTTGCCAATCGCATGCTCGATGTGGCCGAACATTACCTTGCGGTCTCCACCGCCTCTATTCAAACAGCCCCCGTGAAGGACTGATTTCATGACTACGCCGTTCGAAACCATAGCGAAGATGATCGACCTCGACCTCCAGGGTCAGCGCGTGCTGATCCGCGAAGACCTCAACGTGCCGGTAAAAGACGGCGCAGTGAGCAGCGATGCGCGCATTCTCGCCGCCCTGCCGACCATCAAGCTGGCGCTGGAGAAGGGTGCGGCGGTCATGTTGTGTTCGCACCTGGGGCGTCCGAACGAGGGCGAATACAGCGAGGCGGATAGCCTCAAACCGGTCGCCGACTACCTCTCCAAGGCCCTCGGCCGCGACGTGCCGCTGATCAAGGACTACCTCGGCGGCATCCAGATCGCGCCGGGCGAGCTGGTGCTGCTGGAGAACGTGCGCTTCAACCCGGGCGAGAAGAAAAATACCGATGCACTGGCCCAGCAATACGCCGCGCTGTGCGACGTGTTCGTCATGGACGCCTTCGGTACCGCCCACCGCGCCCAGGGCTCGACCCATGGTGTGGCCAAGTTCGCCAAGCTCGCCTGCGCCGGTCCGCTGCTGGCCGCCGAACTGGACGCCCTGGGCAAGGCCCTGGGTAACCCGGCCACGCCGATGGCGGCGATCGTCGCCGGCTCCAAGGTGTCGACCAAGCTGGATGTGCTGAACAGCCTGAGCCAGATCTGCGACCAGCTGATCGTCGGCGGCGGCATCGCCAACACCTTCCTCGCCGCTGCCGGCTTCCCGGTCGGCAAGTCACTGTACGAGGCCGATCTGCTCGACACCGCCAAGGCCATCGCGGCCAAGGTCAGCGTGCCGTTGCCGGTGGACGTGGTGGTGGCCAAGGCCTTCGCCGCAGACGCCGAGGCCACCGTCAAGCTGGTCGCCGAGGTAGCCGAGGACGACATGATCCTCGACATCGGCCCGCAGACCGCGGCGCTATTTGCCGAATTGCTCAAGTCCAGCAAGACCATCCTGTGGAACGGTCCGGTCGGGGTGTTCGAGTTCGACCAGTTCGGCGAAGGCACCAAGGCCCTGGCCCTGGCCATCGCCGAGAGCCCGGCGTTCTCCATCGCCGGAGGTGGCGACACCCTGGCGGCGATCGACAAGTACGGCGTGGCCGACAAGATCAGCTACATCTCCACCGGTGGCGGTGCCTTCCTCGAATTCGTCGAGGGCAAGGTCCTGCCGGCCGTTGAGGTGCTGCAGCAGCGCGCGTAGGGTGGGTTAGCCGCGTAGTGGCGTAACTCACCACTGAATCTCAAGGCAACCCGGATTTCATCCGGGCTACGGATTGAATAAGAGACCAGGCTGCCCCTTGGTCTCCAATAACTTGAATAGCCCCTGCCGCTGCGGCAGGCTTGACCGATTAATGAGCCCAACCGGGAGAAAGAACACCATGGCACTTATCAGCATGCGCCAGATGCTCGACCACGCCGCCGAATACGGCTACGGCGTGCCGGCCTTCAACGTCAACAACCTCGAGCAGATGCGCGCCATCATGGAAGCGGCCGACAAGACCGACTCCCCGGTGATAGTCCAGGCGTCCGCCGGCGCGCGCAAATACGCTGGCGCGCCGTTTCTGCGTCACCTGATCCTGGCCGCCATCGAAGAATTTCCGCATATCCCGGTGTGCATGCACCAGGACCACGGCACCAGCCCTGACGTCTGCCAGCGCTCGATCCAGCTGGGCTTCAGCTCGGTGATGATGGACGGCTCGCTGAAGGAGGACGGCAAGACGCCGGCCGACTACGACTACAACGTCGCCGTCACCCAGCAGACCGTGGCCTTCGCCCACGCCTGCGGCGTGTCGGTGGAAGGCGAGTTGGGTTGCCTGGGCAGCCTGGAAACCGGCATGGCCGGCGAAGAAGATGGCGTGGGCGCCGAAGGTGTGCTCGATCACAGCCAGATGCTCACCGACCCGGAAGAGGCCGCCGACTTCGTCAAGCGCACTCAGGTCGATGCCCTGGCCATTGCCATCGGCACCAGCCATGGCGCCTACAAGTTCACCAAGCCGCCGACCGGCGACATCCTCGCCATCGACCGGATCAAGGAAATCCACAAGCGCATCCCCAATACCCACCTGGTGATGCACGGCTCCAGCAGCGTGCCGCAGGAGTGGCTGGCGATCATCAACCAGTACGGCGGCGACATCAAGGAAACCTACGGCGTGCCGGTCGAGGAGATCGTCGAAGGCATCAAGTACGGCGTGCGCAAGGTCAATATCGACACCGACCTGCGCCTGGCGTCCACAGGTGCCATGCGCCGCCTGATGGCGACCAACCCGAGCGAGTTCGACCCGCGTAAATTCTTCGGCGCCACCGTGACCGCCATGCGCGACATCTGCATCGCCCGCTACGAAGCCTTCGGCACCGCCGGCAATGCCTCGAAGATCAAGCCGATCTCCCTGGAAGGCATGTTCCAGCGTTATGCCAAGGGTGAGCTGGCCGCCAAGGTCAACTAAGCCTCTGTGTTACGCCAAGAGCCCCGCCCATGCGGGGCTCTTGCGTTTTCGTGGGCCAATGCGCTCGTTCGTGGCCCCTAGCAAGCAGCGCTTCTCGTGTTGGCTGCATCGACAAGGCTTCGCTAGCCTGGCGCTCATGCAGAGGTGGCAGCGGATCCAGCTAGAGTCGCGGCACCTGCCCGGCTGCGGCATACTCCTCAGCTCTAACCCCGCGCAAACCGTTCATCACAGGCCATGTTCCCACTGAAATACCTCCAGGGTTATCCCGTCCAGCTGCAAGAGCAGATCCGCAAGCTGATCGCCGAGCAGCGCCTGGGCGACTACCTGGCGCAGCGCTATAGCGGCAAGCACGGCGTGCAGAGCGACAAGGCGCTGTATGCCTACATCGTGGCGTTGAAGCAGGAGCATCTGCGCAATGCGCCGGCGATCGACAAGGTGCTGTTCGACAACCGCCTCGACCTGACCCATCGCGCGCTCGGTCTGCACACCGCGATTTCCCGCGTGCAGGGTGGCAAGCTCAAGGCGAAGAAGGAGATTCGCGTGGCCTCACTGTTCAAGGAGGCGGCACCGGAGTTTCTGCAGATGATCGTGGTGCACGAGTTGGCGCATTTGAAGGAGGCCGAGCACAACAAGGCCTTCTACAAACTGTGCGAACACATGCTGCCCGGCTACCACCAGCTGGAGTTCGATTTGCGCGTGTACCTGACGTGGCGCGAGCTGCCACGCAGCGATGCGTCGTAGTCTGCGTAGCCGGCTGCTGCCGCTAGCCGCGTAGCATCAGGTTGAGTTGATCGACCACTTCTGCCCAGTCGGCGTCTTCGAGGATTTCCTCGCGCAGAAAAGCGGCCTGAGCCGTGGTCCAGAACGGCGCCTCGGCGAGTGACAGGGTTGCGGCAAGGGGCGCGTGGGTACTGACGAAACGGTCGATGCTGGTCTGGTCGGCAGGCAGGCCGAGTTGCTTGAACAGGGCCGAGAGGTCGTGGGTGGGGCTTTGCATGACGGGCTCCTCAGGTAGTCGGGCTAGGCGCCGAAGCGCTGCAGAGCAGTGTGTGGCACCACCTTACAGCCTAGCGCAGATCGCCAAGCCCCAGGCTGTACCGCCACGTTCGTTCGCTGTGACCACTGCCCTGTAACGATGGCGGCTGGCCTTAGATAGGCAGGCGTAACTCAACTGACCCGCAGCACCTCGAAGAGTTGCGTGCTGTTGCCTATGCGCATCTCCACCTGATCACCCTCGGCGCAGCCGAGCAGGCGCTGGCCCAGTGGCGCCCGTGGGCTGATCACCAGCACCTCCTGACCCTCCAGGCGCACTTTCAAGCCGGCGCCATCCGGGCCGAGGAACAGGCACTGCTCGACGCCTTGGGCATCGGCCAACCAGACCAGGGCGGTGAGTTGAATACCCCGCTCGGCATCGAATGGGCGCAGGGTCAACTGCTGCCAGGCTTTCAAGGCCTGACGGATTTCCTCGACCCGGCGCGCCTGCCCGGCGGCCAGGTAAGAGGCCTCCAGGCCGAGGGTGTCGTACTTGTTTTCGGCGATATTTTCCTTGTGGGTCGCCGCCTCATAGGCGCTCAGCGCAGCGCGTTGGGCCAGTTCCAGGTCGGCCTGCAGGGTGTCGAGGATCAGCTGGTACAGGCGTGCTTTGTTCAAGGGCGGCTCGCAAGGAGGGACGGTGGGTGAAGCGCGTGGCGGATTATCGGTGATCGGGTGTGGCCACGGCAAAGTACTCGCTGTTGCACCAAGGTCTAGTGTCGCCCGGTCAGCCTAGGCGGCATGCTGCCAGCGGTGTTATTGCGAGCGAGGATATAGACGTGGGCCTGCTGCGTTCGATGGGATTTCTCTTTCTGTTCCTGCTGGTGCCGCTGGGCGCCTTGCTGGCCAACTACCCTGGGCCAATTGCCGAATGGCTGAGCAGCCTGCTCGGCCTGGAAATTACCCGAGGCAACCTCGGCGCGGGCTTCATGCTGCTCGCCGCTATCTGCCTGAAAATCGACCTGGACATTCGCCGCCGGGCTCAGGGTCGTGAGGCCCGCGCTGTGTGAGTTGCTGCACAGACCGAGTAGGCTCTGTCGGCCGTCATCCTGGCTGCGACCAAGATAGTCTCAGCGCAAACCGCTGCTGATTTGCCCGGCCCGCGTTGGGCCCTGTGGCCGCCCTTACGGTGCAGATACGCAGGGCGGCGCCTGGCGCTTACGTCGCCGTTGAGCCGCGCGTTGGCTACACTGCTGCCCACGCGGGGGAGAGCACTATGGGCGAGGCGCAGTCGGACTATTCGGTTTATCGCCAGGTAGTCTCGCAATTGATGAGTGACCAGGAGCAGCTGCCGAGCTTGCCGATGCTGACCTTGGACATTCGCCGCGCGTTGGCCATGCCTGAGGTCAGCATGGCGCGGTTGAGCAGCCTGATCAGCCGCGACCCGGCACTCAGTGCGTTATTGATGAAATACGCTTTCAGCGCCTTGCTGCGTACACGTGTGCCGCCGAAGACCTTGCAGGACGTACTGCGGGTGTTGGGGATTCAGCAGGTGGATCGGATCGTGATGGTGCACAGCATCAAGAGCCTGTTCACCCTGCACAGCGCCGCACACAAGCAGCTATTCATGGAGGCCTGGCATCGGGTCACGCTGAAGGCGAGTATCTGTGCGTTTCTCGCCCGGGCGGTGGGACATATCCCAGCGGACCATGCGGTGCTCGCCAGCCTGCTCAGCGAGGTCGGTTCGCTGGCGGTGTTGTCGGCCTTCAAGGACGCCAGCCTGGTCCCGACGCCGGCGCGTTACTACAGCCTGTGCCGGGCCTACAGCAAGTCGCTGGGGGTGATTTTGCTGAAGAAGTGGGCGGTGGATGACGAGTACGTGCACATCATTCGCGAGGTGGGCAACTGGAGCCTGTGCGGGTCGCGGCAGATCGAGCTGATCGACCTGGTCAACCTCAGCCTGTACCACAACATAGGGCGCAACAACCCTGCCGCCGAGTTACCCGCACTCACCAGCCTGGCGGCTTATGGCAAGTTGGGCGCGCCGCAGAACGAGGTGTCGGTTGGCGGTGATCTGCGCCTGATCAGCGAGCATTGGCCTGAGATCGATGCGATTGCCGCGGCCTTGCGTTAGCCATTCCGGCTAAGCCGCTAAGGCAGAACGCCTGAACCCACAGCTCGACTGCCGGGCTAGGGTCTGTTGCCGTTTCATTGCGAGCCGCGTTGCCGCGAGAAATGGCCCCCGATTAGGCGCAGGACGCAGGTAATGGTCATTCCCTTGC
>NZ_VIUH01000008.1 GCF_007993865.1 Pseudomonas sp. SJZ079
GCCCTTCGGGTTGCGCGGGAAATGGCCCCCGCTGTTGTTGCAGGACTTGGCAAGGGAATGACCATTACCTGCGTCCTGCGCCTAATCGGGGGCCAGTTCTCGCGGCAACGCGGCTCGCAATGAAACGGCAACAGACCCTAGCGCAAGGCCTTGGCCAATCAGGCTTGCTCTGCGGCCTCGGCGATCAACAGGGCGATTTCCGCACCCAGTGCCAGGTCGCTGACTTTGCCGAAGTAGTGCTGACGGATGCAGCCCTCGGCATCGAGCAGAATCAGCGTGGGCGTACCGCGCATCGAGTAATCCCGCATGGTGCGTGGGGTCGAGCCCTGCGGGTCGGGCAAGTCGACGGCGACCGGGAAATGGATGCGGTACTCGTGCAGGAAGGCTTCCAGGGAAACCGGCGTCATCGCCTGGTGGTGTTCGAAGACCGTGTGCAGGCCGATAACCGCCACCTGATCGGGTGAGAAGGTGGCGTGCACCCGCTGCGCCTGGGGCAAGCCCTCGCTCACGCAGCCGGGACAGAGCATCTGAAAGGCTTCCAGGACCACTACCTTGCCGCGCAGGCTGGCCAGGCTCAGCGGTTGCTGAGTGTTGAACCAGCGCTCTACCTGCCACTCGGGTGCCGCTGTGCGTGAGCGTGTCATGTCGGGCTCCTGTACAACCCTCTATTGCGACTTGCGCTTGGGCCGTTGCTTGGGCTACTGGCCAACCTGCAGCCACTGCCAGCAGGGGCATGACCGGTAATCAGCAGCGCAGGTGGTTCTGCTCAGCATAATCGCAACTTCATGCCAGCGCCGGGGGGCGGCGCGGTACCTGTTGCGGTTTATCCACTGTCCTCAGCGGCTCGCCGTGCAGATCTCCCGCACGAGACCGCGCAGCCATCGATGGGCCGGATCGGCGTGCATCCGCGGATGCCAGAGCAAGGAAATCGTGATTTCCGGTAGCGGCAGCGGAAGGGGGAAGCTATGCATGCCGGCACGCAGATTCCCGGTATGGCGTTCGGGAACGCTGGCGATCAGATCGGAGGCCCGGGCCAGGGCCAGCGCGGCGGAAAAGCCGCCGACGATGGTGACGATCTGCCGTTCCAGGCCAAGCGGACTCAAGGCTTCATCGATCAGTCCCTTGTCGAGACCTCGCCGCGAGAAGCTGATGTGCCGGCCGGCCGCATAACGGGCGGGGGTGATCTCGCCCTGGCTCAGTGGGTGCCCGCTGCGCACCACGCCAATGAAGCGGTCGCGGAACAACGCCTGCGCCCGCACTTCCGGGCCCATGCTGGTCCCCACCACACCGGTTTCCAGGTCGACGCTCCCGTCGCGCAGTTGGGCGCTGTCCTTATCCAGCTTCTGCACGAAGCGCAGCCGCACGCCGGGGGCTTGTTCGGCGATGCGGGCGATAAGGTCCGGGCCGAAGTTTTCCACAAAGCCCTCGCGGGTGCGCAGCGTGAAGGTGCGCACCAGCCGTTTGAGGTCGGGCGTCTCAGCGGGGCGTAGCACCGCTTCGGCGTCCTGCACGAGTTGGCTGACCCGTTCGCGCAGTTCCAGCGCTCGGGGCGTCGGCACCAGACCGCGTCCGGCCCTGACCAGCAGCGGGTCGCCCGTCGTTTCACGCAACCGCGCCAGCGCCCGGCTCATGGCCGACGGGCTCAGCCGCAAGCGCTGGGCGGCGCGCGCGACGCTGCCTTCGGCGAGCAGTACATCCAAGGTGATAAGTAAGTTGAGATCGGGCATCGACATGCCTCAACCATAGCAATATCTGGCTGTGACATGGCGTTTGCTGCACGAATAAATTGCAAACAGTGCGTCTTCCGCCGCATCAGGCGCAGGCATACGATCCTGACACTCACTAGTGTCTGAGGTCGAAGCAATGAAGTTCATGTCAGAGCCAAGCGCTGCAACAGCAGAGCAGGCAGTCGCTGAGAGTGCGCAACGGACCCCTTCGGTTCGCTGGGTGCTCGGCAGCCTGGCGCTGCCCATGCTGCTGTCCTCGCTCGGCATCAGCATCGCCAATGTCGGCTTGCCAACCCTGGCGCAGGCGTTCGGGGCCTCCTTCCAGGCAGTCCAGTGGGTGGTGCTCGCCTACCTGCTTGCCATCACCGCCCTGATCGTCAGCGTCGGACGGCTCGGTGACCTCATCGGCCGCCGCCGACTGCTGCTGGCCGGCATCTTCATATTCACTGTGGCATCAAGCCTATGCGCCGTCGCACCCACGCTCTGGCTGCTGATTGCCGCCCGGGCGCTGCAGGGACTCGGTGCGGCCAGCATGATGGCCCTGACCATGGCGTTGGTCGGTGAGGCGGTTGCAAAAGAAAAGACCGGCAGCGCCATGGGGCTGCTCGGCACCATGTCGGCGATTGGTACCGCGCTCGGTCCATCGCTCGGTGGCGTGTTGATCGCCGGCTTCGGTTGGCAAGCCATCTTCCTCATCGCTGTACCGCTGGGCATCCTGGCGCTACTGCTGGCGTATCGCTGCCTGCCCGCTGATCGCCGGGTTACGCAGGCCCAGCGGCCTGGCTTCGACCTTGTGGGTACGCTGCTGCTGACCCTGACGCTCGCGGCCTATGCGCTCGCCATGACGACCGGGCGCGGCAGTTTCGCTGCGCTCAACCTGGCGTTGCTGTTTGCTGCCGTCTGCGGCGCCGGCCTGTTCGTGTTCGCCGAGGCGAGAGCAGCCTCACCTTTGGTGCGCCTGGCGATGTTGCGCGATCCGCTACTGAGCGCGGGCTTCGCCATGAGCGCCCTGGTCGCGAGCGTGGTGATGGCGACCCTGGTGGTTGGGCCGTTCTACCTCACCGGCGCGCTTGCGCTCGACGCAGCCCGGGTCGGGCTGGTCATGTCGTGCGGTCCGCTGGTCGCCGCGGTGATGGGCGTGCCGGCCGGGCGCCTCGTCGACCGCTATGGCGCGCAGCGCATGAGCAGCGTCGGGCTCAGCGGCATGGCGGTCGGCGCATCCATCCTGCCCATGCTGCCGACGAGCTTCGGCGTACCGGGTTACATCGTCCCGCTGGTTGTCATTACCGCCGGCTATGCGCTGTTCCAGGTGGCCAACAACACGGCGGTCATGACCAATATTCGAGCGGAGCAGCGCGGCGTCATCTCCGGCCTGCTCAGCCTGTCGCGCAATCTCGGGCTGATCACCGGCGCATCCGTGATGGGTAGCGTGTTCGCCTTCGGCGCGGCGACCACCGACATTACCAGCGCGCAACCTGAGGCTGTGGCGGCCGGCATGCGGATCACCTTCGCCGTCGCCGCGCTGCTCGTGGTCATCGCCCTCGCCATCGCCTTTGCCAGCCAGGCTCTTGCGCGGCGCGCCGAGCATCCAACGCCTGAGCCGGAGGCTGGGCGTGACCCGGCATAAGCGCTGCGCCATCTGCGTAACTGTGCTGGGCCTGCTGGTCTGGGCCAGTCAGGCCTGGGCTCAAGCCACGGCGCCGAGCCCCGCCGGTGAGGGCCACCTCGATTAGCTGCGGCTGGCGTCGAAGAGGGGCTAGGAGTCGCTGCCGGCCACGGCGTCTCGCTTGGGTCGGTGGACGGCTCTCAGCTTGCCGCTGCCACCGCCGCCGCAGAAGAACCGCTCGGCGCCATCGGACTCCAGTCCCGACACGCCGACGCCGGGCGGCATCTCGAGGCTCTCCAGGACCGCTCCGGTGCGCGGGTCAAGCCGCCGCAACTCGCTCTCGTCGCCTTCCCAGGTGCCGTGCCAGAGTTCTCCGTCGATCCAGGTGACCCCGGTGACGAAACGGTTGGACTCGATGGTGCGAAGAATCGCCCCGGTTTGCGGATCGACTTGATGGATCTTCCGGTCCCGATACTGCCCCACCCAGAGCGTCCCTTCGGCCCACGCGAGCCCCGAGTTGCCGCTGCCGGGCGCCGGGATCGTGGCGAGTACCTGGCCGGTCTGCGGGTCGATCTTCTGGATGCGGTCCTCGGCGATCTGAAACAGGTGCTGACCGTCGAAGGCCGTGCCGGCATGCGCGGCGACATCGATCGAGCGCAGCGTCTTGCCGCTCGCCGGATCGAGTGCGTTCAGCTTGTCTCCGCTGGCAAACCAGACGTGGTGGCCGTCATAGGTGACGCCATGCACGCCGTCGACACCCGCAAAGGGCCCGTACTCACGGATGATGTTGGCTGTTGATCGCTTCATGTTGCCCTCCTGATCACTCGGTAGTGAAGCGCATCCTAGTCACTGGGCAGTGGCGCGGGGAGTAACAAGGTCGTCGTGAATCCCGGCATGGGCGGGGTCAGCCAACGCCGTGCTCGTCCGCGCCCAAACGCCTGCACCTTGCCGGCGGCCGCCAGCGCCTCGAGCGCCCGCTGCACGCTGCGCTGGCTGGCGCCCAACGCAAGCGCCAGGGCCGAACTCGACCACGACTCACCGTCGGCGAGGAAGGCGAGCACCGCCGCATGCCGCTCTTCGACGGGCCGCGCCAGCACCACCACCGCGCCGGCGCCGAGTGGGGCCAGGGCAAAGCCGCGCTTCGTCGCGGTCACCTCAGCCAGCGTGCGCAGCACCGCGCGCAGTCGTCCGATTTCGACGCGTAACCGCACCCGATGGGTTTCATCGGCGAACTGGGTGCGAAATGCCTGCAAGATCAGCGTGTGCCTCGGCACGTCGGCGGGCCAGGCTTCGCCCAGCGCGCGGGCAAGGGCGAACAACACCGGACGCCGGGCGAGTGACACCTGGATGGCCGCGTCGAACACGGCGTGACGGCAGGCGTCCACCACGAGCGCCCCGGACAGCCGTAGTGCCTCAACCTCTTCGAGCAGCAGGAGTCGCTCTTCGCCCCGCGCGATCAGGCGCGCCGCGGGCATGTCCAGGACGCGGGAGGCACTGTCGACTTCCGCCGCCAGCGCCGGGATGCCGGCGTCGCGCGCGGCGCGCCCGGCCCGCGCCAGCGCAGCGCGCGCCGTCTGGGTCTGCAGGCGGCGCATCGCGATCCCCGCGACGACCAGCTCAAAGGCGGCCCTGGAGGCGGGTGGGAGGGGCGCGGGGTCGAGTTCGGCGAGCCGCTGCTCGGCCTCGTCGAGGCGCCCGAGCAGCAGCAGGCGGCGGACCTCGAGTAACCGCGCATGCGCGGCGTTGACCCGGTCGCCGTGCGCTTCGAGCGTCGTCCGCGCGGCGTCGAGCGCCTTCGCAGGCCAGCCCAGGTCGCGCGAGACGAACGCGATCTCGGCCTCGGCGACTACACACCTGGCACGGGCCACCGCCTCTTTCGTGCCGAAGGCACGCGCCGCACGTCGCACCAGCGCCTTCGCCCGCACAAACTCGCCGAGCTGCGCCATCGCGATGCCCCGCAGCGCGAGCGCAGGCGCGTCGTCGCGCAAGGCGACCCGGTTCAGTGCGCCGAGGGGGTCACCCGTCGCCAGCGCACGCGCCGCTGCGGTGATCAGCGAGTCCATCTGAATCCCGCCACAGTTGTCACTCCCACCGTTCGCTGCCCGCTGCCTAGTCTATCTCACGACCAGCAACCAGCCCGGCGTATCGCGAACGCAGCGAACCACGCCGGGCACTCACCGGGAGAAGAACAATGCCCCAGCACCTGACCGCGACACGTGAACAGTGGTTGGCAACTCGGCTCGAGTTGCTCGAGGCGGAGAAGGAACTGACGCGGCGCAGCGACGAGCTGGCGCGGCGCCGCCAGGAACTGCCCTGGGTCCGCGTCGACAAGGCGTACCGATTCGCGACCGATGAGGGTAGCGCCTCGCTGGCAGACCTGTTCCGAGGGCGCTCGCAGCTCCTCGTCTATCACTTCATGTTCGGCCCCGACTACCAGGCCGGGTGCCCATCCTGCTCGGCGATTGCGGACGGGTTCGACGGGGTCGCCGTCCACCTGGCGCACCACGACGTCACGCTTGCGGCGGTGTCGCGGGCGCCGCTCGCCAAGCTGCAGGCGTACAAGCGGCGAATGGGCTGGAGCTTTCCCTGGGCGTCCTCGCTCCGCGGCGACTTCAATTTCGACTTCAGCGTTTCATTCAGCGAGGAGCAACAGCGCGAGACGGGCATCGATTACAACTACCGGCGCGAAGCGGCATTCGAGTGGCGCGGCGGGCAGGAGGCTGGCAGCAAGGAGGCGGAGGCCGCGTTCGTGGCGCTGAACGGAGCCGACCCGGCCACCTACCAACGCGATAGGCCGGGCATGAGCGCGTTCGTACTCGAGGACGGCGTCGTCTACCACAGCTATTCCACCTATGCGCGCGGCCTGGACGGCCTCTGGGCCATGTACCAGTGGCTCGACCGCGCCCCCAGAGGACGCAACGAGACGGGCGTCTGGTGGCGCCGTCACGACGAATACGCCAAGCGCTGAGCCAGTCAGGGCGGTGCTTGGCACAACCGAAGGACGGCCCCTCGCACAACGCCTGGCTTGCCCGCGAGCGTCCCGGCGAGCCTTGTTTGGCGTGGCGCTGGTCTTGGGCGCTAGCGCCGCGCCGACGATCGTTTACGCTGCGTCCAGGTCGGCATTGGGTGGCGGCGCTATCTACCAAGTTGGCAGCGCGCTACCTCAACTTTTGAGTACGCCGGAGGCCTTGGCGGTGTGCGTGGCGATGGCGTCCATCAGGTCGGGCGACAGGCAGTCATAGGGTTCCAGGCCGAGTTCCCTCAGCCGGGCGCGCACCGCGCCCATCGCCTGTGGATCGGCGCCCGACTCGATGATCGAGGAGACAAAGGCTGCGAATTTCGGCTCGGACCATCCCCTGTCTGCCGACAGTTCGGTGTGAATGAAGTCGAGCCCGTAGAGGGGGTGCCCGCTATTTTCGATGCGGCCGTACATATGCACGCCGCACTGGCTGCAGGCGTGCCGCTGGATGGTAGCTTTGGGATCAACCACTGCCAGCTTCTCCGCATGCTCGGTGACCTTCAGCTTGTCACGCGGCACCACCGCCACCAGGGAGAACAGCGCGCCCTTGGGCTTCCAGCACTTGGTGCAGCCGCAGGCATGGTTGTGCGCCGATTGTGAGTCGACCTTCACTCGCACGGGGTCCTTGGCGCAGTGACAGGCGAGGGTGCCGCCGGTAAAGCTGCTTGAACCCGCCTGGATACCGCCGTCGATCAATGGGTGAAGCGAAAATGTGCGAGTCATTGCCGATCTCCTGAGTAGTCAAAACGACGAGTGCACCTGGGTTAAATCTCAACCTGCATTTGATCTTTTTCTGCCGGGTAAAGTTCAGCTCTCGCGTTGCTGGCGCTGGGCAGATCGGGGCGATCGGCGGCTTGCCGGGTGAGGTGAGCGGGGAGGGGAACAAGAGGTGAGCAGGAGCGGCCCCTTGGCCTTCGCGCCGATTAGCTCAAGCGCAGCGGCAGGCAGTTGCACTGCGTCAGTCACAAATGTCGCCGCCGCCGAGTCTAAAGAGTTAACAGCCGCCAGACCGGGCGGTTCAGACGAGGACTTTGCTATGCCCGTTTCCCTTGACCCGCGCGGTGCAGCTGCGCAGACCTGGCCGTGGGGCGTACGGCGCGCTTCGCTGCGGCGAACCTTGCGCTATCAGTGCGCCGCTAATCGCAGACTTCCCGGTTCGCCGGGCACGGGGTATACCTTGATGGAGCTGCAGAACCGGATGGCGCACGAGCTGGAGCATGCGACCCCGGGCGTTGATTACCGGACGGAGCATTTGCAGCGCCTGATGCGCTGGGACAACAGCCGAGGAGTTTGCCGCCTATGAGATTGCCCGAGATCGATCATGCCTGGGTGCAGCGCGCTCAGCAGGGCGAGCTGGCGGCGCTGGATCGCCTGCTGCTGGTGATTCAGCCGGCGGTCTACAACCTGGCCATGCGCATGCTCAATCAGCGCGAGGATGCCCAGGACGCGACTCAGGAAATCCTCCTGCGCATCACCACCCATCTCGCCAGCTTTCGTGGCGACAGCCGCTTCGCCACCTGGATGTTCCGCATCGCCAGCAATTACCTGCTCAGCGCGCGCTCGCGGGCCAAGGAGTCGCCGGCGCTGTCGCTGGAGGGCCTGGAGCAGAAGCTCGGCCTCGGAGTGCAGCTGGCCGAACGGGCGCAGGCGGAGGGCCAAGCGCGCCAGCTTGGCCCCGAGGATAAGTTGAGCGCGCAACGCATGGCGTTGGCCTGTACCCAGGGCATGCTGATGTGCCTGGATCGCGAGCATCGCGCCGCCTATGTCCTGGACCTGACGTTCGGCCTCGACTCGGCAACGGCGGCCGAAGTGCTGGAGATAAGCCCCGAGGCCTACCGCAAGCGGTTGTCGCGTGCCCGCCAGCGCCTGGGTGAGTTCATGCAGCGCCAGTGCGGGTTGGTCAACGCCTGCGCCAGCTGCACCTGCGACAAGCAGCTGCTGGCCGTCGAGCAGGCGCAGCGGCTGGGGTTGGCCAAGCCCCCGAGCCGCGCGCCGGAGGCCGAACTGATCGCCCTCACCGAACTGGGTGACGCCGCTGCGGTGTTCCGCGCTCACCCCGACTACCGGGTGCCGCAGCGGGTCATCGAGACCGTGCGCGCGGTGCTCAAATTGCACACTGGAGGTTGGCAATGAGTGGTGGTCGAGTGATCGCCTTGACCACCGCCGACCGCTTCAGTTTGGCGGCCTATGGCAATGCGCCGAGTCGTGTGGATCGGCCACAGCGGTTTCTTTCGTCGCCAGTTCGCCGACAGCCTGTGGCCGCACGCCCTGGCCATCCTGGACAACATGAGCAGCAAGAGGCAGCCCACATGACCGATATCACTATCCCCGAAGGCTTTATCCCGCTGCCCCGCAGCAGCCCGCTACTCGACCTGCTCGGCCCGGTCTATTGCCGGGGCAGCGGCTTGCAACTGGAGATCGGCCTGCGTGCCGAACCCCGCCACGCCAATGGTCGTGGCACCTTGCACGGTGGCGTGCTGGCGACCCTGGCGGATGTCGGCATGGGCTACGCCATGGCCTTTTCCAGCGAGCCGCCGCTGCCGCTGGTGACGGCCAGCATGACCCTGGACTATCTCGGCACGGTGCAGGTCGGCGAGTGGGTCGTGGTCCATCTGGAGCACTCCAAGCGCGGTCGGCAAATGGCCTTTGCCACGGCCAGTCTACGGGTGGGCGAGCGGGCGGTGGCGCGTGCCAGTGCGGTTTTTTCCGTACCGCTGGAAGCTTGAATAGATGGGCTTGGCGCCTGGGCGGCGGCGCTGGGTTTTGCGCTGCTGATGCTCCGCTGCGGGCCAAGGCTGGTTAAAATCCAGGAGGCCGGAATGATGAGTGCATCACCCCGGCTTCTTTGGCTAGCAACCGCAAAAGGGAGGAGGGCGCAATGAGCGCACAGGACCAATCGGAACCGGCCACCGATGCTGAGGTATTCGCCTATATGCAGCGTCAGTTGAGGTCCGGGCGGGTCAAGCCGGCCGTGCTGGTGGACCTGACGCAGAAGGCCTTTCCGGAGGTCTCGCGTGAGCGGATCGTCCACTGCTTCGGCGAGCTGGACTCGTCGTTGCTCAAACGATGAACGTCCGCTGGCCCTGCGCTATTCGGGCAGGGGGATGAACTCGTCCTCGTCGCCTGGCACCTTGGGGAAACGGCCGGCCTGCCAGTCCTGCTTGGCTTGCTCGATGCGTTCCTTGCGGCTGGACACGAAGTTCCACTCGATATAGCGGCGGCCCATTTTTTCGCCGCCGATAATCGCAATCCGCGACTCCTCCACTGCTTCCAGAATGATCCCCGGCTCCTGGGCGAAGACCGCCATCGAATGCTCGGGAATCAGCGTGTCGCGCGCCTTCAGCGAACCTTGGGCGACATACACCGCGCGTTCTTCCTCATCCGGCAAGATCAGCGTCTGCCCCGCCTGCATATGCGCTTCCACGTACAGCGTCTCGGCAAACTCCTTGACCGGCGAGGTAACGCCATAGGCCGCGCCGATCAGCACCCGCAGCGGAACCCCGGCGACCGTGACGGCGGGCAGGTCGGCCGCCGGGTAGTGATAGAACGCCGCCTGCATTTCCTCGTCGGTTTCCGGCAGAGCCAGCCACAGTTGCAGGCCGTGCAGCCGGTGCGCCACGTCGCGTACTTCCGGGCGCTCGCGTTCCGAGTGGACGATGCCGCTGCCGGCGACCATCAGGTTGAGGTCGCCGGGGCGAATCGCCTGCAGGCTGCCCAACGAGTCGCGGTGCAGAATTTCGCCTTCGAACAGGTAGGTCACGGTGGCGATATTCACGTGCGGGTGCGGGCGGACATTGATGCCCTGGCCGGGCGCAAATTCCGCCGGACCCATGTGATCGAAGAAGGCCCAGGGACCGACCATCTTGCGGCCGATAGTGGGCAGCGTGCGGCGTACCGAAAAGCCGCCGAGGTCCTTGTCCCGTGGCCGAATGATCAGCTCCACGGCGTCACAGCCCTGGGCGATGTCACATTCCTGTTCCGGGTTTTTCGTCAGGTTGCTCATGCTCAGTTCCTCTTGATTTGGCCAGTGGCTGTTCTCGGCCTGGACGGACGACGCGCCCGCGTGGCCCACACATCTGCGGTGGAAGATTAATCAGATTAGGTAAGTATCCGTTCTGGCGTATGACCGTCAATCGTGCGGGGGGCCGAGCTTGGCGCTTTGGGAGTCCGCTAGCGTCTGGCCAATTGCGTTTCTGAGTTGGGCCGCTAGGGTCTGTTGCCGTTTCATTCGCGGCCGCGAATGAAACGGCAACAGACCCTAGGCGTACAGACCGCTAGCTCGCGGCTTGCTGGATAAGCCAGTCCTTGAAGGCTTGCACCGCGGGGCGCAGTTTGGCCTGGCGTTGATGAACCAGATAAAACCCCTTGCCCAGCGGCAGGCGTTGGCTAAAAGGCTCGATCAAGCTGCCTTCGGCCATCTCCTCCTCGGTGAGCAGCGCACTGGTCAATACCACCCCTTGCCCGCGCTTGGCGGCGTCGATGGTCATCAGCGACTGGTCGAAGTGCAGGGCAGGCAGCGCGGCAATTTGTGCCGTCGGCATGCCGCTGAAACGTGCCAGCCACTGATCCCAATGGGGATGCAGCGTGTTGTGCAGCAGGGTGGCTCTGGCCAGGTCGCTCGGCTGCTGCAAGTTCAGTTGTTGGGCATAGGCGGGCGTGCAGTAAACCCGGGCCTCATCGCTGAAGAGCAGGTGCACGTCGAGCTGCGGGTCGTTGCCGTCGAAATAGCGAATCGCCAGGTCAACCGGTTCGCCGGCGAAGTCCACCATGACGGTCGAGGTGCTGAGGTGGAGGGCGACACTGGGGTGGCTCGAGACGAAGGACGACATTCTCCGCGCAAACCACTTGGCTGCCAGGCTCGGCGGCATGGTCACCCAGATACCCGCGCTCCGGCTGGCGCGCAATGCCTGGCTGGCGTTGATGATTTGCGCCAGCGCCGGCTGGATGCGCCCCCAGTACGAGGTCCCTTCGGGGGTCGGTTCGATCTGCCGTACCTGACGGATGAACAGGCTGACACCCAGCCAGTCTTCGAGCTTGCGGATCTGTTGGCTGACGGCCCCGGGGGTGACGTTCAGTTCCTCTGCTGCGAGAGAAAAACTACGCAGCTGCATGGCTGAGTCGAAGTACGTCAGTGCCTTCATCGGTGGTAGCGGTTTCATGGAGTAGTTTTTCTATCTCAAGAGACAAGCATTATGGTTTGTAGCGCTTAGTGGGGGCAGACACAATCGTTCGACACTTGAATCACCTTGGGCCCGGTCATGAAACATACCGCTTATTTCGCTTTTGGCCTGCTCGGTCTGATCTGGGGCAGCAACTTCATCTTCATGAAGTGGGCGGCGGACTTGATCACGCCGGGCCAGATCGTGTTCTTGCGGGTGCTCTTCGGCTTTCTGCCGATTCTGTTGTTCGCCGTGTTGAGCCGCTCGCTGCGCTGGAGTCACCTGCGTTATGCCCAGCACTTTCTGGTGATGGCTCTGCTCGCGACGGCGATCTATTACTACGCGTTCGCCAAGGGCACATCGCTGCTGCTGTCCAGCGTGGCTGGGATGTTGAGCGGCGCGATTCCGCTGTTCACCTTTGTCTGTTCCTTGCTGTTCCTACGTCAGGAACCGCTCAACGGCAGAACCAGCCTGGGGGTGCTCTTTGGCTTTCTCGGCGTGCTGTTGATCGCTCGGCCCTGGGAGGCGGCAGCCGCGGGGATTAACCTGGAGGGCGTGCTGTACATGGTCATGGGTTCGCTCAGCGTGGGCTGCTCGTTCGTCTATGCCAAGCGCTTCCTGACCGGGTTGGCGATGTCGCCCTTGGCGCTGTGCACCTATCAGATCGGCTTTGCCTTGGTCGTCATCGCCGCGGTGACCGACCTGCAGGGCATCGAGCGAATTGCCGAGGATGCGCGTGCCTTCGCCGGCGTCTCCCTGGGGCTCGGCCTGCTGGGCACCGGCCTGGCTTACATTCTTTACTACTTCATCGTGCAGCGACTCGGTGCCCTGGCCGCTTCAGCCGTGACCTACATCCCGCCGATGGTCGCCTTGTTGATCGGCTACTTCCTCGTGCACGAACCGGTCAGCGCGGTGGATCTAGTGGCGGTGGTGGCAATCATAGGCGGGGTGTACATCCTGCAGACGGGCAAGCGTCAGGCACCAGCCAACAGCGCGCCCGCCGCTGCGGTGGAGTAAGCGAGCGGGGCTATCGACGAGGGCGGAGTGACTGGTTTTTGATCGCTCCGTTCCCTTGATTCGGCCCCTTTTATGTGTGCTTAACGCGCCTCGTCCGAGTCGCCCCCCACCCACAAAACCCGCAACTTTATGCAAGCGCCGTCGGCAGGCGCAGCGCAGACTTCAGGGCATCTACCGGGAGTCACCTGATGAACCTGTCGCTGTACTTGCTCACCGTCCTGATCTGGGGCACCACCTGGATCGCCATCAAACTGCAGATGGGCGAGGTGGCGATCGCCGCCTCGATTGCCTACCGCTTCGCCCTGGCCGCCGCGGTGCTGTTCGCCGTGCTGCTGCTCAGCGGCCGCCTGCAAACGCTCGACCGCCGTGGCCAGTTGATCTGCCTGGCCCAGGGGGGGTGCCTGTTCTGCCTGAATTTTCTGTGTTTCTACACTGCCAGCCAGTGGATACCCAGTGGTCTGGTGGCGGTGATTTTTTCCACCGCGACGCTGTGGAATGCCTTGAACGCGCGGCTGTTCTTCAAACAACGGGTCGCGGCCAACGTACTGGCCGGCGGCGCCTTGGGGTTGCTGGGCCTGGCTCTGCTGTTCTGGCCGGAACTGGCCGGGCATGCGGCCAGTCGGGAAACCCTGCTGGGCATCGGCCTGGCACTGCTCGGCACGCTGTTTTTCTCCGCCGGCAACATGCTCTCCAGCCTGCAGCAGAAGGCCGGCCTCAAGCCGCTGACCAGCAATGCCTGGGGCATGCTGTATGGCGCCCTGATGCTGGTGGCGATCTGTCTGGTCAGCGGCACGCCGTTCGGCTTCGAGTGGAACGGCCGCTATGTCGGTTCGCTGCTGTACCTGGCGATTCCCGGCTCGGTGATCGGTTTCACCGCCTACCTGACCCTGGTCGGACGCATGGGGCCGGAGCGGGCGGCCTACTGCACCGTGTTATTTCCGGTGGTGGCGCTGAATATTTCGGTGTTTCTCGAGGGCTATCAATGGACGCCACCGGCGTTGCTCGGTCTGCTGCTGGTGATGCTCGGCAACGTGCTGGTGTTCCGCAAAGCGAAACCCGCGCCGCGCCTGGATGGTGCGGCCGCCTAGCCAGCGCGGTCGCGGATTTGCCGCAGGCGGCGGGTGTTTCTGCTCAATGCCAGGTCGACAGTGCCTCCCAGGAGCGGAACTGGTCGCCGGGAATGGGCCGGCTGATGGAGTAGCCCTGGGCGATGTCGCAGCCGAAGTGGCCCAGGCGGGTCAGGGTCTCGCGATTCTCGACGCCTTCGGCGACGACCGTGAGGTCCAGGTTGTGTGCCAGTTCGACGATGGAGCGCACGATCTTCGCCGAATCATCGTCGTCCGTGAGCATACGGGTGACGAAGGACTGGTCGATCTTCAGGGAGTCCACCGGCAATTTCTGCAGGTAGGCCAGCGAGGAGTAGCCGGTGCCGAAGTCGTCGATGCTCAGGTGGGTGTCGAGGTTCTTCAGCTGCCTCAGGGTGTCCAGTGCGGCCGCGGGATCTTCCATCAATGCGCTTTCGGTCAGCTCGAATTCGATCCAGTTCGGTTGGGCGCCCCAGGTGGCGAAGGCGCCGCGGATGCGCTCGAGCAGCTTGGGATCGCGCAGGTCGCGGGCCGACAGGTTGACCGAGATCGGCCGCTCGTCGCCCTCCTCATGCCAGGCGTAGCACTGGCCCAGCGCGGCATCCAGTACCCAGTAGGTGAGTGGCGTGATCAGCCCGGTGTTCTCGGCCAGCTTGATGAAGTCGTCGGGCGGCAGCAGGCCGTGCTGCGGGTGCTGCCAGCGCACCAGGGCCTCGGTGCCGCAGACGGTGTTGGTGGCAATCTGCAGTTTCGGCTGGTAATGCAGCAGCAGCTCGTTGTGATCAATGGCCCGGCGCAAGTCGCCCATCAGCATCAGGTGCTGAGCGCACTGCTGATCCAGGCTGCTCTGGAACAGCGCATAGCCGCTGCTGGTGGCCTTGGCCTGATCGCGGGCGCTGCTGGCGCGGCGGATCAGGCCATCCGGGTCGGTGTCGTGACCGGGGTAGAGGGCGATGCCGATGCTCGCCCGCGCATCGAGGCGCAACCCGGACAGCTCGATCGGCTCATACAGCGCCACGAGGATCTTCTGCGCCAGTTGGGTGGCCTGTTCGGCGCCGCCGCTGGGCATCAATACGGCGAATTCGTATTCGCCCATGCGCGCGACCGTATGGTTCGCCCCTACGGTTTGCACCAGGCGAGTGGCAATGGCCTGTTGCAGGCGGTCGCTCTCGCGGTAGCCGAGGGTTTCGTTGATCTCCTGATTGCGCCCGACCTCCAGTTGCAGCAGGCCCAGCGCCCGGCGTTCCTGCTTGGCGGTGGCGATCGCCTGTTCCAGTTGTTCGCGCAGGCGTACCCGGTTGGACAGGCCGGTGAGGGTGTCGGTAAAGGCCATGCGTCTGATGGTGGCTTCCGCTTCGACGGCCCTGGCGCGGGTGCGCAGGGTGGCGATGCCGAAGCCGAGGTCGTTGGCGGTGGCCAGCAACAGTTCGACCTCCTTGTCATCGAAGGCCTCGGCTTCAGCCGACATGATGCTCAGCATGCCGATCAGCGCCCCTTCGACTCGCAACGGCAGTACCAGGGCCGCTGCATAGCCGCGTTCGCGGGCTTCTTCGCGCAGCGGGGCCTCGGGGTCGTTGAGTATGTCGCGCATCACCATCGGTTGGCCGCTCGCGAGTGGATCTTCGAGCTTGTGGATAAAGGCCGTGCCCTCGGCACTCGCTCCCCAGGTCACACCGAGCGCCAGAAAGCCTTCGTCGAAGCCTTCGTGGGCCATCGGCTGGTAGAGCTGGGGCAGATCATCCTGGCGATAACCGACCCAGGCCAGGCGATAGCCGCAATCCTTCACCAGCACCCGGCAGATCTCCTCAAGCAGGGCGGTTTCGTGCGTGGCATGGATCAGCGCATGGTTGACCGCTACCCGGGTCGACAGGGCGCGGTTGAGGCGCTGGATTTCCTGTTCCGCCTGCGCGCGGCGGGCCTTGGTGCGCAGTGCCTGGATGCCGAAGGCCAGGTCCTCGGCGGCCTCGGTCAGCAGGTCCAGTTCCTGGGGGCCGAAGGCATCGGGTTCCGGGGCACCGATGCCGAGGGCGCCGAATATCTGCCCTTCGACCCGCAGCGGCAACGACAGTACCGAGGCGATGCGGTGGGCGATGGCGCCTTCGCGCCAGGGCGCGGTATTCGGGTCGGTCAGCAGGTTGCGTGACAGGCTCTGCTGGCCGGTACGAATGGCCGTGCCGCTGGGGCCGTGGCCGCGCTCATTGTCCGCCCAGCTGATGCCGAGCGAGTCGACGTAGGCTCGATCGACCCCGGCATGCGCCACGGGCGTGACGGTCTTGGCCGCGTCGTGTTCGGCGCGGCCGACCCAGGCCAGGCTGTAACCGCCTTCTTCGACGATCACCCGACAGATTTCCTGGAACAGCACGGCTTCGTTTTCGGCGCGCAGCAACGCGCGGTTGCAGCCACTGAGGGTGCGCAGTGCCCGATGAAGGCATTCCACTCTTTGAGCGACGGCCGATTGCGCGGGCATGGCTGGCCTCCAGCAGATGTTGACCATTGCTCAGTATAGGCCTTGTTGCCTGCTGCGACGCGCCCCTGGTCGCGGCAGGCGTTGGCCGTGCAGTGCTCGGAGAGGCGAGCCGATGAGTCAGCCGCGCCGGTGAACCGATCCGGGGAATGCTTGGCGTGCTGGCGAATGTGGCTTGTTGCCGGTGATGCTCGGTTAGGTGTTGGTATCGTGGGCGTTGGCTATTGGTGCCGCATTAGCGCCCGAGACGCTCAAGTCGGTTTCTTGAACCGGCCTGTCCAGCGCGGCGATAGGCTTACCGCGAGCAGCAGTGGATAGCTCAAATAGTGGGCGAAGAACAGCAATTGCCCAGGCAGGCCGGGCTCGTCCTTTAACAGCATCAGGGCAAACAAGCCGAGATAGAGGACGCCCAGCAGACCGCCATAGATAAGCACCAGGGTCAGCCGCTCGCCCCGTTCGGGCAAACGTCGTTGCCGCCAGCGGAACATCAGCACCAGCCCAAGTGCCACGCTGCTCGCCACCAGCAGGGTGGCAGGCAAACCGCCCAGTTTGAGGGCCGAGCGGACTACCAGGTTGAGCACTATGACTGCGCCTACCCCCCACAAGGCATAGCGATGCATCACCGCCCGAGGTGGAGCCAGAGCCCTCATGACAGCTGCCGATGCAGGCCGAAGCGCTTCTTCAGCGACCACTCCAGCAGGGCTTTCGGCACCAGCGCGGCGATCAGCGGCAGGGTGCGGCTGCCGTTGCCCAGGCGCAGCAGGCGCGGGCGTTTAGCGCTCTGTACGGCGTGCAGCAGGCTGCGGGCGAAGTGATTGGCGGGGGTGGGGTGATCCTGCGAGGCGTTGGCGCGGGCGCGGATGCCCTCGCGGATCGGCCACCAGGGCGAGCCTTCATCGATCAGTTGTTCGGCCTCGCGACTGGCGTTGGCGCCGAAGCTGGAGGCAATGGCGCCGGGCTGTACCTCCATCACCTCGATGGCGAAGGGCGCCAGTTCCAGGCGTAGCGCATCGGACAAGGCATGCACCGCGGCTTTCGAGGCGCAGTAGGCGCCGGCGAACGGGGTCACCAGCACCCCGGAGACGCTGCCGATGTTGACCACCAGGCCCTTGCTGCGCCGCAACAAGGGGAACAGCGCCCGGGTGATGCCGACGATGGCGAACACGTTGGTTTCGAATTGCCGGCGCATGGCCTCGACGCCACCATCGAGCAGTGGGCCCATGGCGCCGTAGCCGGCGTTGTTGATCAGCACATCGAGGCCGCCGACCTCTTGGTTCAGGCGCGTCGCTAGTCGTTCGGCGGCGGCACCATCATTGACGTCCAGCGGCACGGCGATGAAGCCGGCGGCGCTCAGCTCGGCGAGGTCCTCGGCTTTGCGGGCGCAGGCCCAGACCTGGTAACCGGCGGCCTGGAACACCTCGGCGAGAGCGCGGCCGATACCGCTGGAGCATCCGGTGATCAGGGCGGTGGGCTGGGTCATGTGGGCTTCCTTGTAGGGATTATCGGAGCAAGGTTGAGCGGCGTAGGTTGGACCTGCGTGCTAGTCGGCGAAGGTGCCTTGCAGGCGTTCGACACGAAATTCCAGGGTGCTGGCGCGGTAGCCGCTACGCAGGGTAGGCAGCGGCAGGCAGTCCTGCCAGGTGGCGCCGGGCAGCAGTTTGCCGGGGCCGCGGTAACGCGGCGATTCATAGGTGTATTCGACCAGGTTGACGCTGTCGCCGGGGCGGTAGGCGGCAATCTGCCAGCGCAGGGTCAGCAGGCTGGCATCGCTGGCGTTCTGTAACACCAGCCCCAGCGGGCGGTTGGCCGGGCAGCGCTGCGGCGCGTAATCGAGGCGTAGCTGTATGCGGGCCAGTTGCTGGGTTTCTCGGCTTTGCTGCCAGATCACCCAGCTGGCGACCAGCAGCAGGCCGAAAAAAGCCGCGGCGGACAGCGGCAGGGCTTTGCCTGGGTAGCGGACAAGCAGGACCAGCCAGGTGAGGACCAGCAGTGCGCCGATCAGCATGGGTGAACTCCTGTCGGAATGCGGCTGCAGGGCATGATAGGTCATCGATCAGGGAGGATGAATTATCCTACAGGATCGTGCCCGGCTTGGGCGGCGAGCTGTGAGCGAGGTGTCTTGCTGACCGTTGCCTGCGGTTTGTCCAGCAAAAACGCCCGCCCTCGGGGGAGGGCGGGCGTCGGCTACAACCAGGTTGGCGCGGGGTTAGCCGGCCAGGCGCAGTTTGTCCGGCTGCTGTTCCTTGGTCCGGCCGTAGACGTCTTCCAGACGCTCGATGTCATCCTCGCCGAGGTAGCTGCCCGATTGCACCTCGATGATCTCCAGCGGGATCTTGCCGGGGTTGGCCAGGCGGTGCACCGCGGTGATCGGGATGTAGGTGGACTGGTTTTCCGTGAGCAGGAAGGTCTTGTCGTTGCAGGTCACCTCGGCGGTGCCGGACACCACGATCCAGTGCTCGGCGCGGTGGTGGTGCATCTGCAGGGACAACTGGGCACCCGGCTTGACCGTGATGTGCTTGACCTGAAAACGCCCGCCCATGTCCACCGAGTCGTAGGAGCCCCAGGGCCGGAACACTTCGCAGTGGCTCTGGGTTTCCTGGCGACCCTGTTCGTTGAGGGAGTTGACCAGGGTTTTGACTTCCTGCACGCGGTCCTTGGGCGCAATCATCAGGGCGTCCTTGGTTTCCACCACGACGATATTGTCCATGCCCAGCACGGTGACCAGCTTGTCGTTGTTGGCGTGGACCATGCAGTTGTGGCTGTCGTGCATCACCACGTCGCCCTTGAGCACGTTGTGGTTTTCGTCCTTGTCGTTGACCTCCCACAGCGAGGCCCAGCAGCCGACGTCGCTCCAGCCAGCGGATAGCGGCACCACGCAGGCCTGTGCGGTTTTTTCCATCACCGCGTAGTCGATCGAGTTGTCCGGGCAGCAGGCGAAGGTGTCGGCGTCGATCAGCAGGTGGTCGCCGTCGACCTGGCTGCGCTCCAGCGCCAGCAGGCAGGTGTCGTAGATATCCGGGTCGTGCTTCTTCAATTCTTCGAGGAAGCGACTGGCGCGGAACAGGAACATCCCGCTGTTCCAGAAGTAATCGCCGGATTCGACGAAGGCACGGGCGCGCTGCTGGTCCGGTTTCTCGACGAATTGCAGCACCCGGTTGATCCCGTCGGGCAGGCTGCTGCGGTCCTGCAGGTCGCAGCGGATATAGCCGTAGCCGGTTTCCGGGGCGGTGGCCGGCACGCCGAACAACACCATCTCGCCACTCTCCGCGGCGACGGTGGCCATGGCCAGGACGCGCTGGAAGGCGCGTTGATCCTTGATCACATGATCGGCAGGCAGCACCAGCATCAGTTCATCGCGGCCTTCGGCCTGCAGCTTCAGGGCGGCGATGGCGACTGCCGGGGCGGTGTTGCGGCCGAAGGGCTCCATGATCAGGCCGTCGACTTCCAGCTGGCAGGCGGCGAGCTGTTCCTGAACGATAAAGCGATGGCCTTCGTTGCACACCACCAGTGGTTTCTGCATGCCTTCGACCGCAAGGCGCTGCAGGGTCTGTTGAAACAGGCTGTGCTGGCCGGTGAGGGCCAGGAACTGCTTGGGAAATTGCTTGCGCGAAAGCGGCCAGAGTCGTGAGCCGCTACCACCTGACAAAATTACCGGAATCATGCTGTCTCTCCTTGAACGATCGGAAGGTATGCCACTTTGTGTGCTTTTTTTATGCGCTCACGCCGTAGGGCCTGGGCGCTGGTTATCCGTTGCCGGGTCATTCCGCGTCTGGGCGCTTGACCCAGACCGGGGCCAGGTTGTCGCCGCTGCCGGTGATGAACAGGCTGACGATTTCCCCGCGGGGCAGGCTGACCGGTTTCAGGTCGCTGACTTTGCGCGAGCCGTCGAACAGCGCCAGGCTGACCTTGACCGGGTTGATCTCGCGATCACCACGGCCCGCGGGTGCGACGCGCTCGACCACATCGGTCTTGCCGTCGGCGGTCTTCAGGGTCAGCGCCTTGTCGCTGAGGTTGTGCACGCGGATCAGCGCCTTCTGCTTGCTTTTGAACACCGGCTCCTCGACCAGCTTGGGGGCGCCGCTGGGCAGGTTGACCAGGGTGTAGTACTGGTCGCCGGCGAGTTTGACCGGCAGGTTCTGGGCGCCGACCTGGGCGCTGTAGTCGCCCTTGGCCAGGTAGCTGAACGCGCTGCTGCCGAGTGGCGCGACAGCGTCGATTCTGGCGCTGCCGAGCGAGGCGCTGACCTCCTGGTTGTCGGCGTTGTAGAGCCGCACGAAGGCCGAGCCTTTCGGTGCGATTGGCGCGTAGAGTGCGGCGTCCCCGGCCTGGCTGGTGTTGAGCGCCAGCAGGCCGGCGAGCAGGGCGCCGGTGTGGACGAAACGACGGGACAGGGTTGGGCGATTCATCGGGTAAGTCTCCATTGACGTGGTTGACGCTCTCTGGTGATGAGCCCGGACGGGCGTGAGGGGGTGGCTGATGCGTTGTCGGATGGGCGGCTCAGGCTGGCCACGCGTTCGCCGCGCCGGGCGGACTGCTTGAGCTGGCTGATCCAGGCCGAATCGAAGCTGCTGAGGTCGTTGCGCATCGGCAGGTAGCGCTCGGGGAACTCCCAGATCACCCATTGCGGCGGGGCGCTCTCGAGTTCCTCGCTTTGCAGGTACTTGAGCATCGGCAGGATCGGCCCGCGACCGTCCTCGGCGTAGTTCAGCAGGTCGCTGCCGAGTGCCTGGCGCAGGGCGCCGGCGAAGTTCCAGTTGGGATTGGCGCTGTAGCTGGTGCCGACCAGCGCGACCGGCACCTGGCTGTCGCCGAACAGGGCGTCGTCCCCGGCAGCGGCGGTGGGTTCGGCCGGTCGGGTCTTGCGCGACTGCAGGCGGTCGGGCGCCGGCAGCAGCTCGGCGAACAACGGGTCCAGCGGCAGGAAGCGGGTCAGGTCGCCGGTGTAGGCCTTGCTGGCCTCCGTTTCGGTGACGAAGGCCTGGGGTTCGCCTTGCAACGGCGCTGCGCGGCGCATGCTGCGGCTCAGCTGCTGCGCCACCACCTCGGCGCCGCGTGGGGTCCAGTGGGTGTCGCCGCGCAGGAACACCGCGCCCTGCTGTTTGGCCTGTTGCAGCGCTTGCAGCAGGTCCGGGGCGAGCAACTTGGCCTGGTGCGCGCGGGCCTGGAAGCGCTGGTACAGGTCGCTGTGCAGGCTGGCCGGCTTGCTTTCGCCGATGTATTCGGGATACAGGCGGGCTTTGGCCGGCACTATGGCCAGGATCAGTTGCACGTTGCGTTCGGCCAGGTGGTGGCGCACGCCCTGGATCAATTCCCAGTTGTCCTGGATATTGCCCTGGGCGTTGGCCACCGGCTTGAACTCTTCATCGCTGTACAGCCAGTCTTCGCGACCCAGCACCACGCCCGGGCGACCCTGGTTGAACAGGCTGTAGTCCAGCGCGGCCCAGAGGTTGGTGCCCAGGCGCTTGATGGGGAATTGCTCGTCGTAAAAGCCTTCGAAGGCCTTGCTCCATTGGCCGCGCAGCAGCTCGGCATCGGCCGGCGCGTCGAACTCGCCGACACTGCGCAGCGACCAGGCGCCGAGGCCGACCAGCAGGCCGATGAACAGGCCGATATACAGGCGTCTCAAGGTAAGCGACATGCCGGTTCTCACTTAAAACTGGAAATACAGGAAGGGTGAGTAGCTCTGCGCCGA
The DNA here is from genome assembly GCF_007993865.1 of Pseudomonas sp. SJZ079. Lineage (GTDB taxonomy): Bacteria > Pseudomonadota > Gammaproteobacteria > Pseudomonadales > Pseudomonadaceae > Aquipseudomonas. The sequence goes on from NZ_VIUH01000008.1 coordinate 21,770, forward strand.
CAGCTTCAGGATCGACAGGCAGAACAGCAGCAGGATCAGGCTGCGCAGCAGGTAACGCGGCAGCGCGGCGCTCCAGCCGGGCTGCGCAACCAGCACGCCCGCGGGGCTGACGCCGACGCTGGGACCGCCGGCCTGCCGCTCTGCTGGTGGCCTGTTGCGGTAGAACTCACGCAGGCCACAGAACGCCAGGCACAGGTAGGCGATGACCAGGGTGACGACCTGCAGGTCGCTGACGCTGGCGCGGCCCAGCTCCGAGAGCTGCCAGCCGTCGAAGCGGAACATCGCCTCATACAGACGCCAGGCCACGCCGAGGTTTTCCGCACGGAAGATCACCCAGCCGAGCATCACCAGGAGGAAGGTCGCGGCCCACTTCAACGGGTTGAAGGTTCTCGCGGCGGTGTTCAACCCCAGCGCGCGTTCGATCGCCAGCCAGGTGCCATGCCAGGCGCCCCAGATCAGGAAGGTCCAGTTGGCGCCATGCCAGAAACCGCCGAGCAGCATGGTCAGGAACAGGTTGCGGTAGGTGTTGAGGGTGCCGTGACGGTTGCCGCCCAGCGGCACGTAGAGGTAGTCGCGCAGCCAGGTCGACAGGCTGATGTGCCAGCGCCGCCAGAACTCTGTGATCGACTGGCTGATGTAGGGCTGGTTGAAGTTCTCCATGAAGCGGAAACCCATCATCAGGCCGAGGCCGATGGCCATGTCGCTGTAGCCGGAGAAGTCGAAGTACAGCTGCGCGGTGTAGGCGAGCATGCCCAACCAGGCATCGCCGCTGCTGGGGTTGGCCAGGCCGAACAGGTGATCGACCAGCGGCGCCAGGCTGTCGGCGATGAACACCTTCTTGATGAAGCCCTGCATGAAGCGCGTGGCGCCTGCGGAGAACTTGTCGAGGCTGTGGCTGCGCGCGGTGAACTGGTCCGCCAGGTCCTTGTAGCGCAACACCGGGCCGGCGATCAGCTGGGGGAACAGGGCGATGAAGGCGGCGAAATTGATCAGGTTACGGGTCGGTTCGGTGTCGCCCCGGTAGACGTCGATCAGGTAGCTGAGCGACTGGAAGATATAGAAGGAAATACCAATCGGCAGGATCACCTGGGTCAGCAGGAAGGGCTCCAAGCCCGCCGCTTCCATCAGGCTATTGAGGTTGGCCATGCCGAAGTTGGCGTACTTGAAGTAGCCCAGGGTCGCCAGGTTGCCCATTACGCCCCAGGTCACCCATCTGCGGGCGGCTTGGCTGCCAACCCCGGCGCGATGAATACGCAGGCCGAAGCCGTAGTTCCACAGGGTGACTGCGACGAATAGCAGGAGAAAATCCACCCGCCACCAGGCGTAGAACAGATAGCTGCCGATCAGAATCAGCAGGTTGCGATAGCGGTTGCTGCTCAAGTAGTACAGGCCGAGAAAAATCGGCAGGAACAAGAACAGGAACACGTTGGATGAAAACACCATCCGTCTCTCTCCGTTGAATGGCAACTCGTCTGGGGCTCACAGCCCCCCCTTTCCCCCCGCACCGCGGGAGGGTGTTGCGCCGTCCATGGACGGGTTTGCTATGGGCCGAGGTGCGCCGCACAGGTGTTGCCGGTGTTGCTTGTGTTGCCGGTGTCGGCCGCTCAGCTATCGTCCTTGGCCCGTGGGGTGAACACCTGGCTCACGTCGCCGCCGAGGCGGAAGGTGCGGAACGGGCCCATCTCCTGCTGGCGTTGGCGCGCTGCTGCCGAACAGGTGTAGAGCGTGCAGTAGGGCGCCAGCCAGGCGAACTTGGCCGGCTTGCGCAGGTCTTGCATGTCCTGCTGGTGATCGGTCTGCTCCTCGAAGCCGTCCTGCTTCTCGACCCCGGCCATGACCCGTTCGGCCAGGCGCTGCAGGGCGCCGTGGTTCTCTTCGCGCAGGTCGAGTGAATTGGCCTGGGCGAAGGCGGCGATCATGCTCAGCGGCGGCAGGCTGTAGTTGTGGTAGGCCAGGGCGCGTTGCCGGCGTTTCAGTTCGTTGGGCAGGTAGCCCTGCTCATCGACCTGGCCGGCGGCGACCCGGAACTGGGCGACGGACCAGTCGAACAGGTCGCGGCGGTTACTGATCACAGCGGCGGCCATCACCGACCAGGCGGCCCAGTAGCTGTGGTTGTTGATCTTCTCCAGCGGTAGGTCGCTCCAGTCGACCACGGTCTGCTCGGCCAGGCGGACAAACCAGGCCTCGATCCGTTGCGTCTGCTCGGGGTAGCGCGCCAACGGCTGCGAGCTGGAGAACTTCAGGCGCAGGTAGGCGCCGGCCATGCTGCCCAGGGCCCATTTGCGCATCGACTTGCCGGTATGGGTGTACTCGGTGGAGAGCAGTGCATCGGCCTCGGCCCAGCTGTTCAGCCAGCCCAGGGCGCAGCTCAGGTGTTGCGGGCGGCCATCGCGCATGTAACGCATGACTTGCTGGCTGACCCCGCGCTCCAGCTCGGTGATGCTCGCGGTCTGCTCGCGAAAGGCCTGCTCGGCCTCAGGATTGAGGGTGGTTCTGGCCTGGTCCGAGCCCTCGTATTTGCTGCGAAACAGCAATGTGCCGGTATAGGGCGTAGGCGTGCTCGGGCAGGCGTCGGCCTGGTCCTGTTTCTGCTGCTGCGGTACCGGCGCGTAGTAGCCCGACGGCGGGCTCAGCGGGGCCGCGGCCTCGACGGTCAGGCCGCACAGGCTCAGGCTGAACAGGCAGGGGGCGATGAAGCGAGCGATGCGCATAGTCTCAGCCCTCACTCTTGGCCGTCAGCTTGCCGCCGCTGGCAAAGTGGCTGCGTTTGCACAGCTTGGCGTCCACCGTGAGCGCCTGGCTGCCGGCGGCAGGCCCCTGGATATCCAGCGCCAGCAGGTTCTGCTCGGCCCAGTCCTGCTGGTCGCGCAGCTCGAAGGCGAAGCGCCCATTGGTCTCGACGGTGTCGGTTTTTTCCAGCTTGAGTTTTTCCCGGCGGCCGTTCATGTACCACAGGGTGGCCTCGAGGATTTTTACCGAGGGGTCGCTGAAGCGGATGTCCAGCTGGTAGCCGTCGCTGCGCAGGGCCAGCAGCTGTTGCTGACCATTGACCAGCACCTCGTTGCGCCCGGGGCGCAGCCGGGTCTTGTTGGCCAGCACGGCTGGCTTGTCTTCGCAGCCGTTATCCAGCAGGGCCATCATCTGCCGATAGACCTTGTCCTGGTCCAGGCTGTACAGCGGGGAAAATTCCCAGATCAGCACCTTCGGCGGACTCTGCTGAAACTCGTCGCTGGCCAGGTACTCGAGCATGGCGCCTTCCAGGCCGCCGCCGGGGGCCGCGACGTTGAGCACGTCGGCGCCGATGTACTGCTGCAGAAAGCCCTCGAAATTGTAGTTCTTGCCACTGTGGCTGGTGCCGACCAGGGTGATCTGCGGGGTGCTGGCGTCGCCGAACAAGGCGTCGCCGCTAGCCTCGTCCTTCGGCTCGGTGCTGAAGTGGTCGGTGTACTGGGTGGCGTAGCTGCTGCCGCACAGTTGCCCGGCGACGTTATGCAGGGTGCCGGTCTTGCCCATGATGCCTTCCTTGCGGGTGACGAACTCGCGTCGCGGCACCTCGGCAAAGGCCGGGATACGCTTGACCTCTTTGGCCACCAGGCGCGCGGTGCGTTGCGCGCCATAGGGGCTCCAGTGCTGGTCGCCGCGGAAATAGAACGGCTGCTCATGCTGCTCGTCGGTCAGCGGCGTCAGGTCGGGCACCCACAGGCCCAGCTGCTGGAATTTATGCAGGGTGGCGCGGTAGCTCTGCAGGGCTTTGGCGTAGTCGAAGCGCGCGTAGTCTTGCGGGTTCAATTTGCGGCGATTGACCAGGCCCCGAGTCGGTTGATAGACCACCAGCAGCTCGACCCCTTTGCTCTTGAAGGCATCGCGCAGCTCTTTGAGCATGCGATAGCCGGCGGCCGTGGTGCCGAACTCGGTGCGCAGGTCTTCCTGAGTGCGGAACAGCCAGTCCTCCTGAGCTTGCACCAGGGTCAGGAAGTTCTGCTGATAGCGGGTGGTGTAGCGGCTGGCGTCGTGGGCCGCCGGGCACAGGCTGTCGATGGGCTCGGCGCTGAAGCTCGGGCCCGCAGCCGGCACCCCGGCCGGGGTCGCTGGTGCCGCCTGCAGGCCGCCGGCGATGGCGCCGATCGCGATGCCGAGGGTGCCGAGCACGATGCGTTGCGTCAGGGCTGTGCGTTTCAGGTTTGCAGCTTGCATGGGGCTTCCTCAGTCCTGGAGTTCGACTTGGCGTTCGACGGGGTCGATCAGCACGGCTTTCTGTTGGCGCACCAACAGGTCGAGGATTTCTTCCTGGCGCTCGCCGAGGACCCCGTTGAAGCTGATGCCGGTCGATTTGCTCGGGGCCATCAGGTCGACTCGATACAGCTCGACGCTCAGCGGCGAGTCGATCGACAGCGGGCCGGAGCCGTTGCCGGCCAGACGGCCGCCGACCACCAACATCGACACTTGGGTGTCGAAGGGGTCGAGGGCGATGTTGCGGTCGGTGTCGCTGAGATCCTTGATGTGCCCGTAGATGCCGGTCAGGCCGTTGCTGATCGACAGGTTTTCGTACAGGCGCACGTTGACGCTGTTGCGCACGCGGATGCCGTGGCGCCGGTTGCCGATGATGCGGTTGCCCCACAGCAGGTTATCCGGGCTCTCGTACACCGTGATGCCGTCGGAGTGGTTGCGGTAGATCTGGTTGTAGGCGACCAGGTTGTTGACGCTGTTGCGGTCGATCACCAGGCCGGAGAGCTGGTTGTCGTAGACCCGGTTATTGAAGATCCAGCTGTCATTGACCTCGCGGGAAATGATGATGCCGTGCTTCTTCTGGGTACCGAATACGCTGTTGTCGGCGATGATCAGGCCGTGTGAGCGGTCATGCGGGTCGATGCCGTAGACCACGTTGTCGCGGTAGGTGTTGCCCTTGATCACCACGTCGCGGGCTTCGTAGCAGTAGAAGCCGTAGTACATGTCGACGAAGTTGGAGTCGATCAGCCAGCCGGTGGGCTTGGCGCGCTGCATGCGCTTGTGCATGTTCGGCGTGTACTGGGAAATACTCACGCCGTAGGACTTGCTGGTCTGGTAGCCGAAGCTGGTCAGGGTGCTGTTGACTATGTAGGTCTCGGTGCCGCCCCAGGCCAGCAGGAAGGGGCGGAATTCACTGGCTTTACGGAAGGTCGCCGGGCCGTTGTCGGCCTCGCGCCAGGCGCTGATCTTGCTGTCGGTGACGAACAGCTGGCCATCGTTGACCAGGAAGGCGCCGCGCTCCTGGGACAGGCGCAGTTCCTCGGTCTGCTTGTCGATGTGCAGGGTCGCGCCTGCCGCCACCACTATCGGCAGGCGCGCCAGGTAGACCCCTGGCGCGCTGCTGCTGAAGTACTGTTTCGGCAGCTGGCTGGCCAATTGGCGGAGGTTGACGTAGCCGCCTTCGATGAAGATCGCCTGGGGAATGCCGTGTTGCCGCTTGACCCATTCGGCCATGCGGTTGTCGCCGCCGATAAAGTCTTTCAGCGCGGTTTGCTGCAGCATGCGCCGCAGCGTGACGCGGCCGCCCGGCTTGCGCACGATCTTCGCCTGCACCGCCGCCGCGGTGTAGCCACTGAGGTCCGGCAGTTGCGGCGTGTCGATGTTCAGCGGTTCGACCGGCGGACTGGTCACGGTGTAGGTCTTGGCCGTGTGCAGTTCCTGGGTGGTCTGCGGCGCCCGTGACTCATGTCGTGACTGATCCCGTTGATCGGTCTGTGACTCAGTCCGTAATTCGGTCCGTGACTCGGCCAGGGTCCAGCCGCTGACCAGCAGCAGGGCGCCGGCCAGCCAGGGCAGGGCGCGTGCGCGCGTCTGGGGCATGCGGTACTTGAGTTTCATAGGTCGTGCATTCCCGGTTTGCATCAGTAGCGCCAGATGACGTCGACGAAGGCGCGGTGCATCAGCGAGTCGGCCTCGCTGCCGTAGGCGTCGCCCGGTTTGAAGGCGCCACCGCGAAAGCGCAGCAGCGCCGAGGGCTCGTCGATCGTCTGGCTCAGCGAGGCCGGTAGCAGGCCCTGCTTGAAGTACTTGGTGACCACCAGGTCGACCTCCTGACCGAGGTCTTTGTCGCCATTGACCAGGCTGGCATTGATGCCGCTGTCGCCGATCGGCTGCTCGCCGTCGACCCGCCACAAGCGGTGGTACACCAGGCTGGCGTCGTAGTCCTCGCGTACCTGCCAGGAACCGAACAGGGTGGCGGCCTGCAGGTTGCTCAGCTCGCCGCGAAAGGCCTCGCCGAAGCGATGCACGCGCGAGCGGGTGCCGGTGAAGCTGGAGCGGTTACTCTGCAGCCCGGTCTGTTGATAGTTGCTCGAACCGTCGTCGCCACCGCCGCCGCTGCCCCGGGCGTAGGCCGCACCGACTTGCCAGCTGGGGTCCAGACGCAGGCGGATGCCCAGGTCGCTGCCCCAGGCGTTGACGTCGCCGCTCTGTTTGCCGACGGCAATGCGCTGATCGCCGCTACCGGTGGTGCTCAGGCGTTCGCGATCACCGCTCAGCCAGGCGAGGCTGGCCCAGTAATTGACTGGGTTCTGGTTGCGGAAGTTGTAGGCATCGCTGTTGGCGGAGAGACCCAGCCAGGTGAGGTCGCCGGTGCTTCGCTTGTCCAGCTCGTCGACCGCTTCACCGGGGCTGCGCAACTGGCCATCGCCGCGGCTGTGGTGGGCGTTCACCCCGAACCAATGGCCGGGGGTCCATTGCGTGGCCGCATCGGCGAACAGGTGCAGGCGATCCTCGTCTTCGGCGGCCAGCTCGTCGAGGTCGGTGCGGTATTCGCTGAAGCGCTCGGCCACGCCGAGGTTGGCCCGCAGCAGGGTGGTGTCGAAGGTCCAGTTCAGCGCCTCGATGTTAGTGTCGCGCCACTGGCTGTCGTCGTTGCGCAGGCGCTGGCGACCGAAACGCAGTTGCTCGCCGGGGTAGGCGGTGAGGCCGGAGTAGCCGAGCCAGAATTCGCGCAGGGCCAGGTAGCTCTTGTCGGGTTGCCGGCCGTCGTCGCTGCTGGCGGAATCGCCGTCGAGGGTATTGGGCTGCAGGGTGTCGGTTTCGATGATGTCGCTGGCGCTCACGGCCTGGCCCATGGCATAGGCGCTCCAGTTGCCGCGTTGGCCATAGACCCAGGGGCGCAGGTCGAGACCGAGGCCCTCGACGTCGCCGCCATCACGGGTGCCGAGGTCGCGGTCATCCTCCGATTGCGCGGTGATCTTCACGTCGAGGCCGAAGTGCTTTTCGTTACTCGGCGCGGCCCAGACTATCTGGCTGGAGAGCAGGGTGGCGCTCAGGCCGAGACTGGCGTTCATCCAGTGCTTGAGTTTCATGGCGTGTCCTCTCCTGTTTGTCTGAGCCCGGCTTGGCGGGCGAGTGCGTCCTGCTGGAATGTGCCGCGCAGTTGCTGTTCTTCGCCTAACAGGCGTTGCGCTTCGGCGCGCGCGGCGGCGGATAACTGCGCTTCGATTTCCGCGGCCAGCAGCGGCGCTTCGGGTTTTTCGCGGAGCACGGCCAGCTGGCTGAACACATAGGCGTTGACCAGGTTGGGTTTGATCCCGCGACCTTGGCTGAACAGCTGGGCGAGGGCGAAATCGGCGCTGTTCTGGCCGCCGCGCGCGGCAGTGAGCAGGTGTTGCAGGGCTTGCTCGGGGTCGACATGGCCGAGGTAGCCGCGGCGATACAGCTGGCCGAGGTAATAGTGGGCGCTGACTTCGCTGGCGGCCGCCTTGAGCAGGTGTTGCTCGGCTTTTTGCGGGTCCCTCGGCAGTAACTTGCCCTCGTAATACAGCTTGCCCAGCAGCAGTTCCGCACGCGGCAGTGCGGCATTGCGACCCTGTTCGAGGTAGCCGAGCAGTTGCTCGATGTCACCCAGAGCGGGGAAGTCGTAGAGCAGCTGGGCCAGGCTGACCCAGGCGGCGGGGTAGCTCGGAGCTATCTGCTCGAGCAGCTGTTGCGCGGTTTTATGGTCCGGCGTACCCAGCGCCGGGTCGGCCAGTACCAGGGCCACGTCGTCGACCCGCTGGGCCGGTACCGCGCCGCTGCGATAGGCGCTTTGCAATTGCTCCAACAACGCGGCCTGCCGCTCGCCCTGGCCGCGCTTCTGGTACACGGTGGCCAGTTCCACGTAGCACGCATCCGCGCTGCTCAGCGCCTGTTTGCAGATGCGCTCGACATCCTCCAGATGCTGGTCGTAGTTGCCCTGGGCGCGATAGAGCATCAGCTGGGCCAGCTCTGCTTGCGGGTAGCCGGCGGCACGCCACTGGTTAATCCGCTGCTGCACGCTGACCGAGGGGAAGCTCTGGGGGTACTGCAGGTAGAGCATGGTCAGGGCCAGCAAGGCACTGTCTTGACCACCGCTGAGGGCCTGCTCGAGCAACCGCTCGGCCTCCTGACGTTGGCTATCGCTGGCGTTGGCTTTCTGCACCAGCAACTTGCCCAGTCGCGCGGCGGCGCGCGGCGAGCTATCCGCCGCCTGCCGGTAGGTGGCTTCGGCCTGGCGCAGCAACTCGGGGTCGCCACTGCTCTGCTGGATATCGGCCAGGCCGACTTGCGCATCGGCGTAGCCCAGCGCGGCGAGTTGCCGATAGTTCTGTTCGGCCGTCGCAGTATCGCCGTTCTGCAGGGCCTGATTGGCCAGGCGTTGATCGGGCAGACCGGCGCAGCCTGCCAGGCTCAGCGCAGCGACCAGCAGCAGGTGTTGCGGTTGAGTGTGAGCCACGCGCATGTCCTCCTCAGAGCCCCGCGGCCGTGGCTTTGTCGAGCAGCCAGTCGAGCGAGGGGCCGCGATCGCTGCTGACTTCCACCGGGCGGCCGGCGAGGGCGCTGTCCAGCGCCTGGTCCGGCTGGATCTGCACGCGAATGTCGGACGACAGGTTGTCGCCGTCACTCAGGCGGCTGCTGATGATCTTGCCGCGGCGCAACTCAGTCTCGCCGGCGACCTGGAAGCTGACCCGCAGGCCGGGTTTGATTTCGTTGAACTTGCTGTAGGGGAAGCGCGCCTCGATGGTTGCCTGGCTGTCACGCGGCACCAGCTGGAAGATCGCCTGGCCCTTGCTGGCGAACTGGCCGTCGGCCACCAGCTGGCTGGCCACGCTGCAATCGCAGGGGCTGGTCAGGGTGCCTTTCATCTGCTTGCCGAACAGGCTTTCGACGTTGGCCGGGTTGATCTGCTCCTGGTCCAGATGGCCCTTGAGCATCTCCAGCATGGACGCACTGAAGGTGGCGATGGGCGCGCCCTTGTCGATCCGGCCGTCGGCCCCGACCAGGCTCTGCACCGTGCCTTCACGGGGCATGGTGACCTGCATGGCGGGCACGCTGACCATGCCGGACTGGGCATGGGTGACGAAGTACAGGGCGTACACCGACTTGAAGATAAAGCCGAAGGCGGCCAGGCCGACCAGGAACAGCGCCAGGCTGAACGTCACCGCGCGCAGACGCCGCAAAGCGCCCATGCCGGCCGCGCCGGTTTTGTCCTTGCGCGCCTTGGTGAAGTTGTCCCGCTGCAAGGTGGTCAGCAGTTCGCCGACGCTGACCAGCTCGCCACTCAGGTGGGCGGTGATCAGGTGGCGCAGGGTGGTGATCTCGCGCGGTTTCATGTTGTGAAACTGGCAACCGACCCGGCCGTTGTCGACCGAACGCAGCTGAAACTCGACGTCGATGGCCAGGCTGAGGTTGTCGATGACAAACAGCAGTTTGCCTTTATGGTGATCACCGACCTGCACCGGGATCTTGCTGGCGTCATAGCTGAAGCCGCCGGCCGAGATATCCAGCAGGTTCTGTTCGACTACTTCACGGTTTTTGCCGATAAAGCGGATCTTGGCTGGGAGCTTGACCCGCGCATGCTGGCGCTGGGCTTCCGACTCATGCACCACATTGAGGTTGACGGCGGTATTCATGGCGATATTCCTACTCAAAAGTCACTAATTCCATTCATGTCCGCTCACACCACCAGCAGCAGCGCGGCAATGAATACGCTGGCGGCGGAGAAGGTCATGGTTCGGGACGACCAGGTGTTGAACCAGCGCTGAAAGCTGGCCAGGTCACGGTTCAGTTTGGTCGGCTGACGGGTCCAGGATTGCTGGTCGAGGCGGAAGAACACGTAGATCTTCACCAGTGCCCCGACGATCTGGTTGTAATACAGAATCACCGGGTAAGCCGGGCCGATGCGGTGCCCGCTGACCGACAACAACAGGGTCAGGATCAGCCGCGTGGTGCCGATCCACAGCAGGTAGATCAGCAGGAAGGCGATGCTGTATTTGATGCTGGCGATGATCGCCACGGCGAGGCCGAGCAGGCAGGTCCACATCGACACACGCTGGTCGAACAGCACCAGACTGGTGAACAGGCCCAGGCGCTTGCTGCCCAGCTTCATGGCCCGCGAGTTCTGCCGCAGGTTGTTGCCATACCAGCGGAACATCAGTTTGCGACTGGCCTTGATGAAGCTCTTTTCCGGCGGGTGCTCGACCGTGTGGATCGCCGTGTCCGGCACGTAAAAGGTGTCGTAGCCCAGACGCATCAAGCTGTACCAACTGGACTTGTCATCGCCGGTGAGGAACTTGAAACGGCCGAGGCGCCAATGGTCCAGCGAGTCGCTTTCGACGTCGGCGATGAACTCCGGGTCGGTGATCACCTGGGCGCGGAACACCGACATCCGTCCGGTCAGGGTCAGCACGCGCTTGGACAGGCCCATCGAGCACATGTTGAGGTGGCGCTGGGCGAAGCGCAGCTTGTGCCACTCACTCATGATGTAGCTGCCACGAACCTCGCAGAACTCGTTGGTGGTCAGCCCGCCAACGTTGGCGAACAGCTTGAAGTAGGGCGCGGTGGCCCGGACGATACCGGGCTGCAGGACACTGTCGCCGTCGATCACCGCGACCACCGCGTCCTGGTCCGGCAGGTGCCGGGAGATCGCGCGGAAGCCGTGGGCCAGGCCATCGCGCTTGCCGGTGCCGGCAATCCGTACGAAGTCCAGGGTGACATGCGCCGGCGGGTTGTATTTCTCCCACAGGCTCTTGACCAGGAACTCATCGGACAACTCGACGATCGAGCAGACCACGGTGGTCGGGTAGCCGCAGGCGATGGCTTCGAGGATCACCGATTGATACACCTGCGCGGTGGTCAAGGCGTCGATGCGGAAACTGGTGACCATCAGGAACACGTGCGACGGATCGGCCGCCTGACCCAGTTGTTTGGCTTTACGCCGGTGGCGTGGAAACACCACGTAGAGGAACAGGATGCCGCGCAAGAAATGCATGGCCCCCATCGAATAGCGCCAGATACCCACGGCACCGATCAGGAACAGGAAGTCCTTCGACTCCGGGTCGAAGACTGTTCTGGGCAACGCCAGGGCAATCCCCATCAATAAGCTGAGGTAGAACAGCCAGCCGGCGGCTTCAGCGAGACCCTGCTTGAGCCTATCCATCTGTGTATTCATCCTGTGTTTCGGGCATGCCTACGGCGGGTGGGCGCGGTTGTCCGCGCCCACCCGCGAGACGCAGGCCGCAGTGGGTTGAGGCTGGTGGGTGAGCGGCTACTGGGAGTGACTGGCACATGGCGGCATGGACCTAATCGTCAGCAGCGCGAGTCGTTACCAGCAGATGCCTTCGCTGGCGCCACTGCTGGCGTGGGCCATGAAGCCCACCAGATCGACCACCCGCTTGCCCTCGGGGGCCTGCTGGGCCAAGACTCTGAACTGCTCATCACGGTTGCCCAGGACGATGATCTCGGAGTTGGCGATCACCTGCGCCAGGTCGCTGTTGAGCAGCGACGACACATGCGGAATCTTCGACTCGATGTAGTCCTTGTTGGCCCCGTAGACCCGCGCATATTCGACGTTGCTGTCGTAGATGCTCAGGTCGAAGCCCTTGCCGATCAGCATCTCGGCCAGTTCGACCAGGGGGCTTTCACGCAGGTCGTCGGTGCCGGCCTTGAAGCTCAGGCCGAGCAAGGCGACCTTGCGCTTGTCGTGGCTGGCGATGATGTTGAAGGCGTTCTGCACCTGCGCCACGTTGCTGCGCATGATCGAGCCGAGCATCGGGTGTTCCACGTCCAGCTGGCTGGCGCGGTAGGTGAGGGCGCGCACGTCCTTGGGCAGGCAGGAACCGCCGAAGGCGAAGCCGGGGCGCATGTAGTACTGCGACAGGTTCAGGGTCTTGTCCTGGCAGACCACGTCCATCACCTCGCGACCATCGACGCCGACCGCCTTGGCGATGTTGCCGATCTCGTTGGCGAAGGTCACCTTGGCCGCATGCCAGACGTTGCAGGTGTACTTGATCATCTCGGCGACTTCGATGTCCTTGCGGATGATCGGTGCGTCGAGTTCACGGTAGAGCTCTTCGAGAATATCGCCGGACTGAGTGTCCAGCTGACCGATCACGGTCATCGGCGGCTGATCGTAGTCCTTGATCGCGGTGCTTTCGCGGAGGAACTCGGGGTTGACCGCCACGCCGAAGTCGACCCCGGCTTTTTTCCCGGAGCAGTCTTCGAGGAGCGGAATCACCACGTTTTTCACCGTGCCCGGCAGTACCGTGCTGCGCACCACGATGGTATGGCGTTCAGTCTTGTCGCGCAGGACGCGACCGATTTCGCGGCACACCGATTCGATATAGTTGAGTTCAAGATCGCCGTTCTTCTTGCTCGGCGTACCGACGCAGATGAACGACATTTCGCTGTCGCGCACCGCGTCGGCAAAGTCGGTGGTGCCGCGCAGCAGGCCGGAGTTAATCCCCTTCTTTAGCAACGCCTCTAAGCCGGGTTCGACGATAGGCGATTTGCCCTTATTAATTAGGTCGATCTTGGCGGCGGAGATGTCCACGCCAATTACTTCATGACCGCGGGAAGATAAGCAGCCGGCACAGACTGCACCCACGTAACCCAAACCAAAAATGCTGATGCGCATCGCACTTACCTCGTCCGTTTATTGCGAAATTAACAGTGGCCAAGTTGGCCATGTCCATGGGTTAAACTTGCGTTGATGACGCGTTTTAATTAATTCAGGCACAAGCAGTACATGACTCCGGTTAGTGGAGCCTGAACGGGGCTTTAGAGATATGGCGCGCCCTCTAGGTCTTGAGCAGAGTGCCATTAGGCGCTGGCTCGTTAGTCTTAACCGGTCATGTAAGTGCTGAGGTGTCTCCTTTCATCTCGCCGCAACTTTATTGCGATTAAAACCTCCGTCGGCGCATGCCAGTTGAGGTTGAAAGTTTCAGTCTTGATCACGTGGAAAGTTACGTGGCCAGATGTGTTACGAGGGTAAGAGCATGACTCTCTGCGGATAGTTCCTACCACTCATCCTGTTTTTTTCAGGTTATGAGTTTCGGTCGGTTCTGCAGTGATTGCACTGTGATGGCAACTCGAAGTTGGGTATTGCAAAATGCAATGAAACTTAAAAGTTCAATGTATTTAACGTTTAATGAGTGGCGGAGTTGCGCTGGCTAATGGCCGGCACGGTAAGTTGATTAACTCAGCTGCGGATGGCGAAGAACGGCAAGTTGCCATCAACGGCTCAGGCGCCGAGACTGACTAATCGAACTGGCCATGCAGGGTGCTGGCAGCGCAGCCGAACGGGAACGGGCCAGGGCGGCCCGTGCGCGCGAGGGAGGGGGAGTCAGTCTTGTGGCTGGTCGCGCAGGAACACCAGCTTGTCGGCCTTGGACTGCTCGGCCGAATAACGGTAGCCCTGGTAGTTGAAGTCCTTGAGGCCTTCGGGGTTGCTCAGGCGTTCCTTGATCACGTAACGACTCATCAGGCCACGGGCCTTCTTGGCGTAGAAGCTGATGATCTTGTATTGGCCGTTTTTCAGGTCCCTGAATTCGGTGTCGATGATCCGCCCGTTCAGGGCTTTGCGCTTCACCGCGCCGAAATACTCAGTGGAGGCGAGATTGAGCAGCACCTCGTCGCCCTGAGCGGCCAGTGCCTGGTTGAGCCAGTCGCTGATGCGCTCGCCCCAGAAGGCATATAGGTCCTTGCCGCGTGGGTTGGCCAGTTTGCTGCCCATTTCCAGGCGGTAGGGTTGCATCAGGTCCAGCGGGCGCAGCACGCCGTACAGGCCGGAGAGCATGCGCAGGTGCTGCTGGGCGAAGGTGAAGTCGTCTTCGCTGAAGTCTTCGGCGTTCAGGCCGGTATACACATCGCCCTTGAAGGCCAGCAGCGCCTGCTTGGCATTGTCCGGGGTGAAGGTCGGGGTCCAGCTGCCGAAACGCGCCGCATTGAGCCCGGCGAGCTTGTCCGAGAGGTGCATCAGCTCGGCGATCTGCGCCGGGCTGAAGTCGCGCAGCAGGGCGATCAGGTCCTGGGCGTGATCGAGGTGTTCGGGCAGGGTGAAGCGTTGGGTCACCGGCGCGGTCTGGTAATCGAGGGTCTTGGCCGGGGAAATCACCATCAACATACAGCGTTGCTCCTAAAAGTCTGGGCGTGATTCTAGGGTCTGTTGCCGTTTCATTGCGAGCCGCGTTGCCGTGAGAAATGGCCCCCGATTAGGCGCAGGACGCAGGTAATGGTCATTCCCTTGCCAAGTCCTGCAACAACAGCGGGGGCCATTTCCCGCGCAACCCGAAGGGCCGGGCCTGTTTTTTGCGCGATGCGGCGTTTCTCGTCGCTCATTTGGAACAACCAAACCGCGCTCCTCGTGCCTTGCCTCGCGCAAAAACAAGCTACGGCGCGGCCGCGAATGAAACGGCAACAGACCCTAGGCCGAGTGGCGGTCGTGGCTCTACCTATTAAGGCTATGGGTTGACCTGGGTGCTGCCCTGGGGTTGTAGTCTACCCGGGTCGAATCCTTCAAGGAGCCGTCATGAGCCCCTGCAATCACTCCCGCTGGGAGCCCTCCCACGATTACCGGCCACTGGAAAGCACCGCCGAACGTCAGGCCTGGCGGGTGGCTGCCCTGACCGGCGCGACCATGCTGGTGGAGATCGCCGCGGGTTATGCCTTCAATTCCATGGCCCTGCTCGCCGATGGCTGGCACATGGCCTCGCACATGCTCGCCATCGGTCTGACGGCCTTGGCCTACCTGCTGGCGCGGCGCTATGCCGATGACCGGCGTTTCGCCTTTGGCACCTGGAAGGTGGAGGTGCTCGCCGGTTTCGCCAGCGCGATCCTGCTGTGGGTGGTGATCATCATGCTGGCGCTCGAGTCGCTCTGGCGCCTGTGGCAACCGCAGGTGATCGCCTTCGATCTGGCCTTGGCGGTGGCGGTGATTGGTCTGCTGGTCAACCTGGCGTCGGCCTGGCTGCTGCGCGATCAGCACCAGCACAGCCATGGCCACGCTCACGAACACGACCACGACCACAAGCATGCTGCAGCGGGACGTGACCTCAACCGACATGCGGCCTTCCTGCATGTGCTGGCCGATGCGTTGACCTCGGTGGCGGCGATTATCGCGCTGCTCGGTGGCCTGCTGTACGGCTGGAGCTGGTTGGACCCGCTGATGGGTGTGGTGGGTGCGCTGATCATCGCGCTATGGGCCAAGGGCTTGCTGATCGAGACCGCCAAGGTGTTGCTCGATCGCGAGATGGACAGCCCGGTGGTGGCGCGCGTGCGTGCGGCCTTGGCCCAGGAACCGGATACCGAATTGGCGGACCTGCACCTATGGCGTGTCGGCCGGGCGCAATTTGCCTGCATCGTCAGTGTGGTGACCCATGGGGGCAGTTCGGCCGATCGCTATAAGGCCCGCTTGACCGGGATTCGCGAGCTGGTGCATGTGACCGTGGAGGTCAATCGCTGCGGCCAGGCCGGGCCGCTGCAGGCAGGCTAGACGCGGAAATTCTGCGGCAACGTCGCCGATAGAACTTTTGACTTTAGCGGGGCATTGGCGAGGTGCCAAGGGCTATTCGTCCAAGTGAAAAATAAAGGTCAAAAATCTGAAAAACTCGTTTGCCTGTCACCGGTTTTGGAGTATCTAAAAGACAGACCGCCGAATCCTGCAGACAGGTGGCGTCAATTTGCTATCACCTGTTTTGCACCTTCTCAGCTGCGTTTGAGAGTTCGACGGTTCCCCGCGGCGGAGCGCTGTTCTGGCATTCCGTCGCTTGGCTCCTACCAGAAGGTGACCGAGTATGGATGACCACGGACGCTCAAAGCCCACCGCTCCAACCCTCTACGCCCTCGACACCAACGTCCTGATCCACGATCCAAACGCATTGCTGAATTTCCAGGAACACCACGTCGCCATCCCCATGACCGTGCTGGAGGAACTGGACAAGCTGAAAACCGGTAAGCAAGGTGTGGCCGCCGAATGCCGTCAGGCCATTCGCCTGATCGACAAGATCCTTGGTGGCGCAACACCCGAGGAAGTGGAACTGGGTGTACCGATTCAACGCGAGAAGAGCGGGCCTTGTGGTTTCCTGTCGATCCTCATGAGCAAAAGTGCTTCACCGATTACCTGGCTGCCGGAAGACCTCAACGACAACAAGATCATCAACCAGCTGGTCGAGCTGAAATCGCGTCGACCGGGCATGTCCGTGGTTCTGGTGACCAAGGACATCAACATGCGCCTCAAGGCGCGCGCCTGTGGTATCGACTCGGAGGACTACCACACCGACCAGCTGGTCGATGACGTGTCGCTGCTGTCGCAGGGTTATCACAACATGGCTGGCTCGTTCTGGGACCGGGTGAGCACCGTCGAGACCCGTCAGGAGCATGCTCGCACCTGGCACCGGGTGCAGCTCACCGACAATCTGCCGGCGGTGCACGTCAATGAGTTCATCATCGACGAACAGGGCTTCGTCGGCTGGATCAAGGGCATCGAGCAGGGCCAGCTGCTGATCCTCGACCTGCACCAGGAGCCGCTGCTGCACCAGGAGGCCTGGGGCCTGCGGCCACGGGATATCTACCAGGCCCTGGCGCTGTACGCCTTGCTCGACCCGGACATCCACCTGGTCAACCTGTCCGGCGCGGCCGGTTCGGGCAAGACCATCCTGGCCCTGGCCGCGGCCATCGAGCAGACCATGGTCAGCAAGCGCTACCGGCGCATCATCGCCACCCGCAGCGTGCAGGGCCTGGACCAGGAGATCGGTTTCCTGCCCGGTACCGAGGCGGAGAAGATGGAACCCTGGCTCGGCGCCATCACCGACAACCTCGAAGCACTGCACATGGATGACGAGAACACCCACGGCAGCGTCGACTACATCCTGCAGAAGGTGCCGTTGCAGTTCAAATCGCTGAACTACATCCGCGGACGCAGTTTCCAGCAGAGCCTGATCCTCATCGACGAGTGCCAGAACCTCACCCCGCACCAGATGAAGACCATCATCACCCGTGCCGGCAGCGGCTCCAAGGTGGTTTGTCTGGGTAACCTGGCGCAGATTGATACGCCCTACCTGTCGGCGCCCAGCTCGGGCCTGACCTACTTGACGGAGCGCTTCAAGGATTTCTCCCACGGCGTGCATATCACCCTGCAAGGTGTACCGCGCTCGATCCTGGCGGAATACGCCGAAAGCCATATGTAACTCCTCTCTCGACCACCGTCCTCCAAGTCTTCAGCCTGGAGGACGGGACGGTCCATCATGCGTCGGGCGTTCGCTGGCTCGGCAGCTCTCTGCTTGGGTCGCGCGGCGCTTATCCATACTCAAGCGGATAACTGAGCAGGCATTCACGGGTGCCGGAAACTGACTCGCGGGTTTACAATCGGCCGATACCCGCCTGGAGCTAGCCCGTGTTAACCCATCTCGATTCCCAAGGTCGCGCCAATATGGTCGATGTCAGTGATAAAGCCCTGACCGTCCGTGAAGCCGTGGCCGAAGCACTGGTGCGCATGCGCCCGCAAACCTTGCAGATGATCGTCGAGGGCGATCACCCCAAGGGCGACGTATTCGCCGTGGCGCGCATCGCCGGTATTCAGGCGGCGAAGAAAACCGCCGACCTGATCCCGCTCTGTCATCCGCTGATGCTGTCCAGCATCAAGGTCGAGCTGCAAGCCTGTGGCAGCGACGCGGTGCGCATTCAAGCGCGCTGCAAACTGAGCGGTCAGACCGGGGTGGAAATGGAGGCACTGACCGCCGCCAGCATCGCCGCGTTGACTATCTACGACATGTGCAAGGCGGTGGATCGCGGCATGGTCATCGAGAACGTGCGCCTGCTGGAGAAAGTCGGCGGCAAGAGTGGCCATTTCAAGGTGGAAGAACCCACTGTCGAGGATGCACCATGATTCGCGTGCAGTATTTCGCCCGTTACCGCGAGGCCCTGGGCCTGGACGGCGAGCAGCTGAGCGACAGCCAGGGCTTCGCCACGCTTGACGACCTGCGCCAACACCTGCTGGCCCGTGGCGGGGTGTGGCAGGTGCTGGCCGAGCAGAACCTGATGTGCGCGCGCAATCAGGAGTTGTGCAGCCTCGATGAGCCGTTGAGCGAAGGCGACGAAGTGGCCTTCTTCCCCACCGTGACCGGAGGCTGAAGA
Source organism: Pseudomonas sp. SJZ079 (assembly GCF_007993865.1). Taxonomy (GTDB): domain Bacteria; phylum Pseudomonadota; class Gammaproteobacteria; order Pseudomonadales; family Pseudomonadaceae; genus Aquipseudomonas. Next base: position 40,151 of record NZ_VIUH01000008.1, read on the forward strand.
TGAGCATTCGCGTTCAGCCAGAACCCTTCGATCCCGGGGTCGAAACCAATGCCCTGCATGCGGCGAACGTCGGGGTCGGCGCGGTGGTCAGCTTCGTCGGCTATGTCCGCGACTTCAACGACGGGCGCGAAGTCGGTGGCATGTTCCTCGAACACTTCCCCGGCATGACCGAGAAGGCCCTGGGCAAGATTGCCCAGGAGGCCGGGCAACGCTGGCCGCTGCTGAATATCCAGATCATCCACCGCATCGGCCGCCTGGAGCCGGGCGAGCCCATTGTCTTCGTCGGCACCGCCAGCGCCCATCGCCAGGCCGCATTCGACGCCTGCGCCTTCGTCATGGACTACCTGAAAACCCGCGCACCGTTCTGGAAGAAGGAAGACACCGCCGAGGGCCCGCGCTGGGTCGAAGGCCGCAGCAGCGATCAGAGCGCCGCCGAGCGTTGGCACAAGTAAGTGCAGCAAGGCCCGCGCGATGTTCCGCTCCTCGGCTGCGTCGCACGGCCTACGACAATCGGTTGCACATGGCCTGTTGACGATGTGTACATATAAGTCCAGTATGGACTTTAAAGTATAAGTCGAGACCGGCAAATGACCTGTCCTCATGCGTTACCCCGCGACAACTTTTCGCTCAGGCGCAGACCTGATGCGCCTTTCTTCTGTCTTGCAGTAACCCCCAGTACCTTGTTCGTCCGCGGCGTCTTGCCGGGGGCGTGGGGTACGTCACTCACTCAGCAGGAATCATCACAATGAAGAAACTCGCCATATTGGGCGGCCTTGCCCTGAGCTTGATTGCCGCCAATCTGTTTGCCGCCGAAAGGCCGCTGCGTCTGGGTATCGAGGCGGCCTATCCGCCCTTCGCGTTCAAGACCGCCGACGGTCAGATCGACGGCTTCGACCACGACATCGGTATCGCCCTGTGCGCCGAGATGAAGGTCGAGTGCACCTGGGTCGAGCAGGAGTTCGACGGCCTGATCCCCTCGCTGAAAGTGAAGAAGGTCGACGCCATCCTGTCGTCCATGACCATCACCGCCGAGCGCCGCAATTCGGTCGACTTCACCAACAAGTATTACTACAGCCCGGCGCGTCTGGTGATGAAGGCCGGCAGCGAGGTCGATGCCGACTTCAGTAACCTCAAGGGCAAGCGCATCGGCGTTCAGCGCTCGAGCACCACCGACCGTTTCGCCAGCGCGGTACTGGCGGCCAAGGGCGTGGAAGTGGTGCGCTACAGCTCGCAGAACGAAATCTACCTGGACCTGATTTCCGGCCGCCTGGATGGCACCCTGGCCGATGCCATCCCGGTGAATGAGGGCTTCCTGAAAACCGATAACGGCAAGGGCTTCGCCTTCGTCGGCCCGTCCTTCACCGATCCCAAGTACTTCGGTGAAGGCGCCGGCATCGCCGTGCGCAAGGGCGACAGCGAGCTGCTGGGCAAGTTTAATGCGGCGATCAAGGCGATCCGTGACAACGGTGAGTACCAGAAGATTCAGGCCAAATACTTCGACTTCGATATCTACGGCGACTGACGGCGCCGGGCACGCATAAAGCCGCGCACTGCGCGGCTTTTTGCGTTTGGCGTGGAAGTGCTGCAGTTAGTGGCGACTGGCTGAAGGCTATTGGTTGTAACCGCTCAGGCTGCAGCAACAAGCCTGCCCCTTTTGCTCCAGGCCGACTCGCGTGGTCTGGCGCCCGGTTCAACGCCGGCTGATGACCACTTCGAGGTATTCACTCGGCACCACCAGCGATCCTGCACCCGCCCGATTCATGCGGTTCAGCAGTTCTGTCAGGTCGCGCTCCAGGGCCCCGGCGCCGTCGGCGGGCAGGGCGGCGAACGCCTTGTGAATCGGTCCGTACCAGGTGCGGAAGACCTCGATGAAGTGCGCAGCCGAGCGGTAGCGGAAGTTGAACAGTCGTCGCGTAACCGCGATCGCAGTGGCGCGCTTGCCGAAGAGTGTCTGCAGGTGCGCTTCGACGCCCCACAGCGAAGGCGGTTGCGCGCCCGCCGCTGGTGGCAAATGGCGGCCCAGCGTCTTGAACAGCTGGCCGATAAAGCCTTCGGGAGTCCAGTTGGCTAGACCGATTCGCCCCCCAGGGCGGCACACCCGCGCCAGTTCGTCGGCCGCCTTTGCCTGGTCGGGGGTGAACATTACGCCAAAGGTGGAAAGCACGGCATCGAAGCTGGCGTCCACGAAGGGCAGTGCCTCGGCGTCGGCCACCTGAAAACTCGCTTCGAGGCGCTCTGCCCGCGCGCGCTCTTTACCGCGTTCGAGCAGGTCGGCCACGTAGTCGGTCGAGGTCACTCGGCATCCTCGGCGCGCGGCGGCGAGCGTGGCATTGCCGTTGCCGGCGGCCACGTCGAGTACGCGTTCATCGCAACGCAGGTCGCATGCCTCGGCCACGAGTTCTCCAACGAGCTGCAAGGTGGTGCCGATCACGGCATAGTCGCCGCTGGCCCACGAAGCCATTTGGCGGTTTTTCAGGGCGCTGAAATCGATGGGGTTGTTCATGCTGCCTGACTCCTGGTGTGCTGCAATCGGTGTCCGGTATACGCGGACAAACTGGCTGTCCAGGCCGGTGGCCGCCGATCGACCGTCGGCCCGGGCGGACTACTCCGCAGTGGTCGGATCGATGATGGCGGTGACCTGGGAAACGCGGTTTGCCGGAAAGCCGCCGAGCTTGGCGTGCTCCCTGATAAGTTCCTCGCTCGGGGCGATATACACGCAGTAGATCTTGTCGCCGGTGACATAGCTTTGCAGCCACTGCACCTGTGACCCTAACTCGCCGAGCGCCCGACAGGACTTTTGCGAGATCGCTTTCAGGTCCCGCTCTGAAAGCTTTCCAGCGTCTGGAATCTCACGCTCAATGATGAACTTCGGCATGGCAACCTCCATTTTGTGGATGACGGAAACACGCAATACTCAGTGGGGGGCATGGGCTGCGTGCCGCACAACTATCGCGCTCAGAGGCGTCGGCGTCCTGTCCGCGCGTCGGCCATGCCTGTCCAATCGTCCGCCGCTGGTCGGTTGTCGCCCGCGCCTGCGGCTGAACGTGGGTAGCGGCTGCCCATTCATCCGGCCAACTGGCATCGGACCCGCGCACCCCTAGGCGCGGTGCCCAGACACGCTCAAAATCAGAGGCATCCAGCCGGCGTGGGGAGCAAGCATGGCAACAGCAGACATTGCGGCGTCGATGCTAGGGCGGCGTCCTCAGACCTGCATTCACGGCGCCGTAGCGGCCACGGCGCGCTGCGACGGCGGCTGATGGACGCCTTGTCGGAGACCCTGCGCGTGGTGCGCATGGTCGGTGCGATTTTCATCAATGCCCGCTTCACTGCGCCCTGGTGCTATCAGTCACCGCGCGCCGACTCGGTGGCGGCGCTACTGGAGCCAGGTGCCGAGCGCGTGGTGATCTTCCACCTGATCACCGATGGCGAGTGTTACGTCGAACTCGACAATGAGCCGCCGCTGCGTCTGGTGGCAGGCGACGTGGTGCTTTTTCCGCAGGGCGACGCGCATCGCATGAGCTCTCAACCCGGGCTTGCACCCGCCTCAGGCGCGCGTCTGGATGCAGTACTGTCGCGCCGACCGCGCCAGCTGTCCTACGGCGGTGGCGGCCCGAGCACGCGCCTGGTGTGTGGCTACCTGGCGTGCGATGCGCGCCTGGCGGGGATGTTGCTGGCGGGATTGCCTGCGCTGGTCAGGGTCAACGTGCGCGGATCGAGCGCCGGTATCTGGCTGGAAACCTCGGTGCGCTACGCGCTGACCGAGGCGCGCTCACCGCGACCCGGCGGCGCCGGCGTGCTGGCGAAACTGGCCGAGGTGCTGTTCATCGAGGTCCTGCGCCTGTACATGAATGAGCAGGGCGAGGGGCGTACCGGTTGGCTGGCGGGGGTGGGCGACCGGGTCGTCGGCGCGGCGTTGAACGCGCTGCACAAGCGCCCCGCCCATGGCTGGACCCTGGAGGAACTGGCGCGTACGGCGGGCACCTCGAGGTCGGTGCTGGCCGAGCGCTTCCAACAGCTGGTCGGGAGCTCGCCGATGCAGTACCTGACGCAATGGCGCATGCTGCTTGCCGCCAGTCTGTTGCGGCGCAGCAATGCCCCGTTGGCGCACATCGCCGAGGAGGTCGGTTACCAGACTGATACGGCGTTCAGCCGGGCCTTTCGCCGCGAGTTCGGTTCACCGCCGGCGGCCTGGCGCCGCAGGCAGTCGACGCGCGAGCCGCTGCGATGAGCGCCTTTTGCCATGCAATTGGTTCGCCGTAGCACTGACCGCATGCGCTTCCCGCCTCCGCCCCGCGCTCAACCCTCGCCCTGATCTGTTTGAGGTGCTTGTGCACCGTCGGCCGACCCATGTTCAGCACGTTGGCCACATGGTTGGCGGCGTTCTTGCCCTTGAATGCGTCTTCGGCGTGCAGCGCTGCGCCCCGTTCGAGCTTGTGCTCGCGGGTCAGCACATGGAGGCCAGTCAGGCCGCAGTTGCCGAGCTGCGGACAGCTTGCAGATAAGCTTCAAGTTCGTTTGTCAGTTCGTTTGTCAGTTCATTAGTCAGTCAACGGGTCGTCATGGCGGCAGCGCTATCGCCCGCGCATACGCGACGACGGTTGGAGGAGTTGCGCGGCCGTATCGGCACGCTGTTCATAGCCATAGGCTCCAGGCCATCGAGGCCCAGGGCGGTGAAGATGGTCAAGACCCGCTAACCAGTGGATCGCCATGCCGCTTCGCTTAAGTGAACAGCATGGCGTGGCTGTTTGCGTCTGGAGTGCAGGCGCTTCAGCCCGTGGTGATGCGTAGGCCGCGCCTGAACGTATCGCGAGCGCCCGTTTGACCACGGTCGCCTGTGCCGAGCTTGGCTCGATTGCTCTACAGTCGCTCTCGAATAAAGTCCACGAACGCCCGAGTCCGCGCAGAGCGGCGCCGGTCCTGGCTGAACACTGCGCTTACCGGGAGTGCGGCGGGTTGATATTCGGCAAGGAGGGTGGTCACCGCCCCGTGACCCACATCGGCGGCGAACAACCACTCGGGGGAAAGGGAAATCCCTAGACCGGCGAGGACCATTTCTCGGATGGCCTCGCTGCTATTGCTGGTGACGTTGCCCTTGATGCTGACGCTGTGTGCCTCGCCGTCACGGTTCAAGCGCCAAACATCGTAGTGTTCCAGCAGGGTGAAACCAAGGCAGTTGTGGTGCACGAGGTCAGTGGGTTTGCCAGGCGTACCATGGCGGCGCAGGTAGGCTGGCGCGGCATACAGTCGGCGCTGGCTAGTGCCGAGGGGCACCGCCACCAAGCCTTCGCTCTTGACCACGCCAATGCGAATGGCGAGATCAATGCTTTCCCTGAGCAGGTCTTCATTCTGATCGCTCAGTCTCAGGTCCAGCTGAACGTGCGGATGACGTTCTAGAAACGCACCAACCAACGGCGCGATGCACAACCGTCCGTAGCTTACCGGCGCCGCCACGCGCAGGGGGCCGGCGATCTGTTCCTGCCCGCTGGCGAAACTGAGCGTGGCTGCTTCCAGGCTGGCGAGAATGCTCCTGCAGTCGGCATAGAAGCGCTGCCCCTGATCGGTCAGGGCAAGATGTCGAGTGCTGCGTGCGAAGAGCGCGCCGCCGAGATGCTGCTCCAAAGCACGGATCTGCTTGCTCACCGCTGGCTGGCCCAGGTTCAACTCCCTGGCGACGGCCGAAAACGAACCGCGTTCGACCACTCGCATGAAAATGCGCATGCTCTCGAAGAGCTCCATTGAGCTATTTGTCCTCTCTATGGAATAAATATTATCCATTTTTACTTTCTTATCGGAATACCACGGCAGCGGCAAGATGAACCCATCCACTGACCGGAGGTTTACCACCATGAATCACACCATGCTCGCCGCCATCGTCGAAAGCGCCCAGGCTCCGCTTGCAGTGCGCACCATTGCCCGCCCCGTTCCGAGCACCGGACAAGTGTTAGTCAAGGTCCACGCCGCGGCCGTCAATCCCCTTGATACGAAGATCGCCGCGGGGCAGGGGGCTCATGCCCGGCAACCACTGCCGGCGGTGCTGGGGATGGACTTGGCCGGTACGGTCGCTGAATTGGGCACGGGCGTAGCGGGTTTCGCTCCTGGCGATGAGGTCTTCGGCATGGCGGGAGGCATCGGCGGCGCCCAGGGTGCTCTGGCCGAATACATCGTCGTGGATGCGCGCCTGATCGCGGCGAAACCTCGATCGTTGAGCATGCGTGAAGCGGCGGCATTGCCGCTGGTGTTCATTACCGCCTGGGAGGGTCTGGTGGATCGCGCCAACGTTCGGGCCGGCCAACAGGTGCTGATCCAGGGCGGCGCTGGCGGCGTCGGCCATGTGGCTGTGCAGATCGCCAAGGCTCGCGGGGCTGGCGTTTATGCCACAGGTTCGGCGGCTAGCCGGGATTTGATTCGGGCGTTGGGGGCGACCCCGATCGACTATCGGACCCAGGGCGTGGAGGACTGCCTCAACCGCTATACCGGGGGCGAGGGCTTCGACATCGTCTATGACACCGTGGGGGGTGCCACCCTGGATGCTTCGTTCAACGCCGTGAAGGTCTACACCGGGCATGTGCTCAGCTGCCTGGGCTGGGGGCAGCACAGCTTGGCGCCCCTGTCGTTCCGTGGGGCGAGCTATTCCGGGGTTTTCACCCTGATGCCATTGCTCACTGGCAAGGGACGGGAGCACCACGGCATGATCCTGCGCGAAGCGGCGGCCTTGGTCGATGCCGGACTATTACGGGTCAATGTGGATCAACGCCACTACGGTCTTGCCGACGTCAATGAAGCCTTTCGGCAGGTGGCTGAAGGCCGCGGCCAAGGGAAAACGGTAATCGAGCTACCGATTGATCCCCTTGGCTGAGCAAATCCCAGCGCCGGATAACGCTCGCATCGGGCAGAAAAGCAAAAGGCAAATCCTCCGTCTCGCTTAGCTAGACTCCTATAGGTGCAAGTCCATAGCCAGGGTCGCTTTCTGCCGCTCGTCACCGGCGGTTGTGGGGAGCGAGCCGTCAGTCACGAACGGCAGGAGCCAACCCGAAGCGGCCGGCGCCCGCTGGCAGGGATCGGCCAGATGCATAGGCCTGGGAAACCTAGGGTAGCGGGGCTAGTCCACCGCGCCCCGAGCGATCGAGGCTCATTCCTAGGGTCTGTTGCCGTTTCATTGCGAGCCGCGTTGCCGCGAGAAATGGCCCCCGATTAGGCGCAGGACGCAGGTAATGGTCATTCCCTTGCCAAGTCCTGCAACAACAGCTGGGGCCATTTCCCGCGCCACCCGAAGGGCCGGGCCTGTTTTTGCGCGATGCGGCGTTTCTCGTCGCTCATTTGGAACAACCAAATCGCGCTCCTCGTGCCTTGCCTCGCGCAAAAACAAGCTACGGCGCGGCCGCGAATGAAACGGCAACAGACCCTAGGGGCAGGGGGCTGTTTAGCTTATTCAGTAGCGAAGTGCTACCAACGCACCGCTATAGGTTTGCACTAGGGTGTGCAAGCCGAAAGACGCGAGGGGTTGAGTCGACTCCGGTTGGTCGTGGCCAGAGCGCGGCTCGTTCCCCGTTGGCGCGCAGCAACAAACGAACTGGCGGCGGCGTAGCCTCGCAATCAGCAGACTGAAGGCGCGTCTCCGTGCGGAACGCCTCACGCGGTATCAGGGGATCAGCAGCTCGCGGCGACCGTCGGCGTGCTCGATCTGCGTGCCGGGCAGGCGCAGGCGCCGGTCGCCGAGGTAGTCGTAGTCGCGGCGTGCGGCCTGCAGCAGGCCGAGATCCAGCTCGATGGCGTGTTGGCACTCCTCGCGCCCGGCCTCGAACAGCAGCCGGCCGAACGGATCGACCGCCGCACTGCCGCCGGCAAAAATCAGGTCGCCATCGCCCTGGCCGACGCGATTGACCATCACCGCGAACGCCTGGTTTTCTTGCGCGCGCGCCATGATCGCGGTGCGATGGACGGGGCCATAGGGGTCCATGTTGCCGTTGCTGACCAGGATCAGTTCGGCGCCGAGCTGGGCCAGGGCACGGGCGCTTTCCGGAAACTCGATGTCGTAACAGATCAGCAGGCCAACGCGGATACCCTTCCAGAGCACCGTGCTGAAACGGTCGCCGGGTTCGACCAGGCCGCGTTCCGAGGGCCACAGGTGGGTCTTGCGGTAGCTCAGGGCGACGCCTTCGGGGGTCACCAACACCGAGGTGTTGTAGAAGGTTCCCGCGTCGTTTTCCACCAGGCCGACGACCACCGCGACATCGCGCTCGCGCGCCGCGCGCTGGACGGCCTGCAGGCTGGGCCCGTGCAACGCCTCGGCGAGCCGGCGGGCATCGGCGAAGCCGGTCAACTGGGTTTCCGGGAACAGCAGCAGGTCGGTGTCGGGCGCACAGCTGGCGATGGCCTGCAGGGTGCGCTCGAGGTTATAGGTGGTGTCGCCATCGCGACCGGCCAGTTGCACGAGTTCAAGCTTCATGGGTGTTCCTTGTACTTGTCAGTAGGCTCACAGCGGTCAGAATGACCGCCACCCGCCAGGGGTGAGGCAGAGTATGGGCCGCGGCGCTGGCGCGAGTAATTACGTCGAAGGGGTAACCCCATAGGGGTAGCAGCATGAGCCTGACATTGCAGGATCTGGCCTGGCATCAAGCGCTTGGCAAGTTGATCGAAACGCTGGACCGGCCCACTTTCTGGACGGCGCTGACGCGTCTGCTCGGGCAGTACATGGAGCTGGACAGCTGGGTGGCGCTGCTGTTCAGCGATGGCAGGCCCCGGGTATTCGCCGAATGCCCTGGCGAGGACGGTGGGCCTGATCCGCTGTTCCAGGATTACCTCAAGGGTCTGTATCTGCTCGATCCCTTCTACATCGCCAGCCGCGAAATGCCGCAGAGCGGGTTGTTGCGCCTGAGCGACGTGGCGCCGGAGTGCTTCGAGCAGACCAATTACTACCAGCGTTATTTCCGCTTCAACGTGGTCGCCGATGAAGTGCAGATCAACGTGCAGCTCGACGGCGAACGCACCCTGTGCCTGTCGCTGGGCAGCGAGGTGCCGTTCAGCCCCGAGCAGATCACCCTGCTCGGCCTGCTGCAGCCCTGGGTCGCCGGACTGATGCGCCAGCGCATGGCCTTCGAACGGGAAGCCCTAGAGCGTGCGCTTCCTGCGCCGCGTTGGCAGAGCCAGCTGGAAGCCACAGTGCAGCAGATGGAGGCGCCGCTCACCGCCCGCGAGCTGGAAGTCAGCCGGCTGATGCTCAGCGGCTACTCGAGCAAGGAGATCGCCCGACGCCTGGCGATCTCGGCCGAGACCGTGAAGGTCCACCGCAAGCACCTGTACGGCAAACTCGGGATCAAGTCGCAGTCGGAGTTGTTCTCGCTGTTTCTCCAGGCGCAAGGCTGACCGTTCGCCATCGCTCAGCGCAGATCGCTGCGCCGGTACAGGCTCAGGCCCAGCGCCAGCAGCGCGAGCATGCCGGCGCAGCTGCGATTGACCCACGCCATCACCCGGGCGGAAAAACTGCGCATCGCGTGGCGCCCGCCGAAGGCGTAGAGGGCCATCATCACGCAGTCGATCGCCGCGCTGGTCAGCGCCAGCACCAGGTATTGCTGGGCGACCGGCTCGCCGGGGCGGATGAACTGCGGCAGGAACGCCGAGAAGAACAGCAGGCCCTTGGGGTTCGACAGCCCGACCAGCAGCGCGCGCAGGAAGGCGGCTCGACCGCTGGCCGTGGCTGCGCCGGTCGTGCGCTGCAATGCCTGCGTCGGCGCCCGCCAGAGGGCCCAGGCCAGATACAGCAGATAGCCCGCCCCCAGCCACTTGACCAGGCTGAACAGCTGCTCGGAGGCCTGTAGCAATGCCCCCAGGCCGCAGCCCACCGCGCCAATCAGGATCAGGTCCGAGAGGGCCGCACCGGCCATGCCGAACGCCGCCACGCGCATGCCGTGCGTGGCGCCGTTGTTGAGCGCCAACAGCATGGATGGGCCGGGGACCATCATCACCGCGCTGACCGCGACGACGTAAAGCAGCAGGGTCGATATCTCCATCGAAAAACTCTCCAGCTCCGGTACAGAGGACAGATCACGTCTCGCCGTAATGCTGCATGACGCCAGGCAGAACAACAACCTCATGGCAGTGTGTCGATTCGCTGCTTGGTGTGGCCCGTGTGCTGCCCACAGCCACTGGGTCGCGGGTCGCTCGACGCGCCCAAACGACCTGGCCGTTCACCGCGGCTGCAGCAACAGGGCGAACAGCTCGGCGTGGCCGCTGACGTTGAGCTTGTGATAGAGGTTGCGCCGGTGCACCTTCACCGTTTCCGGGGAGATGCCCAGGCGCTGGGCGATCGCCTTGCTGGAGAAACCCTGCAGAATCAGCTGCGCGGTTTCGCCCTCGCGCTCGGTCAGACGCGCGCCCAGTCCTTCCAGCATCAGGGTGAAATCGCCAGCCGCGGGCTGGGCGGCGGGCACCTCCAGCGCGCAGAGTTGCAGGTGGCGGCGCATGGCGGCCAACACCCAGTCGCGCACGCACAGCAGCCGACCGAACTCGGCATGGCTGAAGGACGTCTGCCGCCCCAGGGACAGGCCGAGCACGGCCCCCGCATGGTTGATCAGGAATTGCAGCTCGCCACCGCCGACCACCGGGCGGAAATAGCTCAGGTAGTACTCACTCTGCTGGAACTGGTCCGGCGCCACCGACTCCAGGCTGTGCAGGCCATCGGCGATACCGGCGCAGGCGGCCTGATAGAAGGGGTCGAGCAGGTACATACCGGCGCAGTAGTCGGCCAGGTCCTCACCCTCACCGGTCACGGCGCGGAACTCGAAATCGGCCAACAGGCTGGGTACCCGCCCCGCCTGCATCAGGGCCACCAGGGCATTGTCCAGCGGCACCAGCAGACGCAGGCAGTCCACCAGGCTGCGCCAGAAACTGTCCTGGCCCAGGCTGGCGAACAGCCGCGCCAGCCCTTGGTGCACGGGTAGCTCCTTCAGCAAGGCGTCCACGCTCTACCCCCTTTTGGGTAACCCATGGTGGGAATTGGTCTGCCCCTGGCGCAGTACTAGCCTGAGGTCTCCTGAATCAACGGGTCTGTAACAGGCCAGGAGTGCCGCATCATGCGTCGTCATCGCAGCTATCTCAATACCGGACTGGGAGTCTGTCTGTCAGCCTGGCTATCTGTCGCCGCCGCCGCTAGCGACGAGGGCCCCAGGGTGCATGTGTACAACTGGTACGACTACATCGGCCCGACCACCCTGGCCGACTTCAAGCGCGAGAAGGGCATCACCCCGATCTACGACACCTTCGACAGCGCCGAAGTCCTGGAGAACAAGCTGCTCACCGGCGGTAGCGGTTACGACGTGGTGGTGGCCAGCAACTTCAGCCTGCCGACCCTGATCAAGGCCGGCGTCCTCGAACCTTTGGACCCGAGCAAACTGTCGAACCTCAAGCACCTGGACCCCGACCTACTGGCCAAACTGGCCGGTAACGATCCGGGCAACCGCTATGCCGTGCCTTATATGTGGGGCACCAACGGTATCGGCTACAACGTCGACAAAGTCCGCGCCGCCCTCGGCGAGCAGGCTCCGGTGGATTCCTGGGACCTGCTGTTCAAGGAGGAGAACCTGGCCAAGCTCAGCCAGTGCGGCGTAGCCCTGCTCGACTCGCCTGCCGAGATACTGCCCATCGTCCTGCACTACCTGGGCTTGCCACCCAACAGTCGCAACCCCGACGACTACCGCAAGGCCGAGGCGCTGCTGCTCAAGCTGCGTCCGCATATCGCCTACTTCAATTCGTCCAAGTTCATCAGCGACCTGGCCAACGGCGATATCTGCGTGGCGGTGGGCTGGGCCGGCGGCATGTTGGACGCCAAGGCCAGCGCCGAGCAGGCCGGTAACGGCGTGCACATCGAATACAGCCTGCCGAAGGAAGGTGCGCCATTGTGGTTCGACACCCTGGTGCTGCTCAAACAGGCGCCTCATCCGACCCAGGGCCTGGCGTTTATCGACTACCTGATGCGCCCGGAAGTTGTCGCGCCGATTACCGACTACCTGCGCTACCCCAACGGCAACCGCAGCGCCACAGCCCTGGTCAGCGCCACCACCCGCAACAACCCGGCCGTTTATCCATCGGCAGAGACCATGGCCAGGCTGTTCACCCTGGCGCCCCTGCCCTTGAAGACCGAGCGCATCCGCACTCGCGTCTGGAGCACGGTGAAGAGCGGTCAGTGACTCCCCCCGAATATTTCCTGAAGTAACCTAGCCATGAGAGAAACCATGAAACCACGTGCCCGTGATCTGCAAATCCAGTTCGGCCAACTGCAACCCGGTCCCCTCAACGCCATCACCGATGTGCCCGGCGTGCGCGTCGGCCATAGCGACGTGCGCGGGCGTAGCGCCAGCGGTCGCGACATCAACACCGGGGTCACCCTGATCGAACCGCGCGCGGGCTCCACCACCCAGCAGCCGTGCTTCGCCGGCGTGCACATCCTCAACGGCAATGGCGACGCCACCGGCCTGGAGTGGATTCGCGAGGCCGGCCTGCTGACCAGCCCGATCGCCTTCACCAATACCCACAGCCTCGGTGTGGTGCGCGATGCGCTGATCGCCCTGGACCGCCAAAACCAGCCCGCCGACGGGCGCCTGTACTGGAACATGCCGGTGGTGCTGGAAACCTTCGACGGCCTGCTCAACGACATCAACGGCTTCCACGTGCGGCCTGAACATGTCGCCGAAGCCCTGGACCGCGCCAAGGGCGGTCCGGTGGCCGAAGGCGCGGTCGGCGGCGGCAGCGGCATGATCTGTCACGAGTACAAGGGCGGCATCGGCACCGCCTCGCGGCGCCTGAGTGCGGCGCAGGGCGGCTGGACCGTGGGCGCCATCGTCCAGGCCAACCACGGCACGCGCCGCGAGCTGCGCGTGGATGGTTACCCGGTGGGGCGCTATCTGGAAAAAGCCACCTCGCCATTCCTCCGCGCCGAGCTGCCGCATCCGGGCATGGGCTCGATCGTCGTCTGCCTGGCCACCGATGCGCCGCTGCTGCCGCACCAGTGCACCCGCCTGGCCCAGCGCGCCAGCATCGGCATCGCCCGCACCGGCGGCGGCAATGAGGACTGCAGCGGCGACATCTTCGTCGCCTTCGCCACCGGCAACCAGATGCCGGCGGCGGACTACAGCCTCAAGGGCGCCTTCACCTGTGACGGGCTGCGCATGGTCAGCAACGACCATATCGGCGATTTGTTCCTCGCCGCCAGCGAAGCAGTGGAAGAAGCCATAGTCAACGCGCTGTTGGCCGCCGTCACCACCGAAGTGAATGGTCATACGGTGCCTGGGCTGGACGCCGCCACACTGCTGAAGGCCTTGCACCAGGCAGGCTGGCCTGGAGCCGAACAGGCAAGCTAAGGCTGTAGATCCGCACTGGGAATCCTCGGCAACGGAGGAGCGCCACCTGGCTGTGCTGAAGGTGGCGCTCCCCGGCGACTCGAGGCTGCCCTGTATCGGTGGGTCAGTTTCGCCCTTGGGGCTCTCAGCTTGCTGGTGTTTTCCGCTTTCGAGGATCGAGCATATTGGCTCGAATACTGGTCACGAATGCCCCCCGAAACTCCACGTAGGGTGGAATACCGCCAAGCGTTTTCCAGCCATGGTCACCCAGGCTACCTCGCTACGCCGCACTCACGCGGGTTCGGTCCACATGATTGATCACCCGCCAGATCTGTCGGGGCGTGGCCAGGGCGGCCGACATGGTCCAACGCTGGTCCGCGTCGCTGCCGATGCGCACCATGCCTGTGTGTTCGCTGTCGTTGGCGTCGATCAGCGGCTCGGGATCGTAGAAGCCAAGGGCATAGCGCAATTGCTCGATATCGGCGGGGTCGCCGGTGAGGAACTGCCAGCCAGGTCCAATGCCATGCAGCTCGGCGTAGGCCTTGAGAATCTCCGGGCTATCCAGCAGCGGCTGCAGGCTGATCGAGTACATAAACACGTCGCGGCCCACACGGTCGCCTAACAGCTTCTGCACCTGCCTCAGGTTGGCCGTGGCGGTCGGGCAGATGCCGGCACAGCTGACATACATCATGTTGATGGTGACTACCTTGCCACGCACCAGATCGTCGTAGAACCTGACCGCCTTGCCCTCGTGCGTGTACAGCGGTGTATTGGGAATGCGTTGCTCGTGGGTCGTGCCGGTGTCCGTCAATTGCGGTTGGGCCAGGCTGGGCCAAGCGTGCAGACCCAGCGCGACGGTACCCAGGGTACCCATGCCGAACATTAGTTCTCTGCGTGTGTTCATGGGATATCCACCTCTGCTGATCAAGTGGGTGTATCTACGATATTCAAGCGCACCATCATCTCGTGGTCTTCGTGGATCACGTTGTGACAGTGCATGACGTACTTGCCGGTGAAGTCGCGAAAGCGCACGAGCACCCGGATGGTCATGCTCCCCTCGAGCAAGAAGATGTCTTTGCGCCCTTGCTCGTGAGGCGGTACGGGCAGCTGCCTGCCATCCGAGCTCTTGCTGAGCATGCGGCCCTCCTCCAGATGAATATGGATGGGGTGGTCCCAGCCACCCTTGCCCGACAGTTCCCAGACTTCGGCGGCACCCAGCGGTATCACGTTGCTCTTGTCATCATCGGCGTCGAACAGTTTGCCGTTAATCGTCCACATGCCGTTCTTGCGGTCAAACTCCCAGCGGCGTTTCGGTAGCCCGGCGAGCTCCTGCGCCGTCGGTAGCTCGCGTATTTCGCGCAACTGGTTGGGTACCTGGCTGAGGTCTTGTTTATCTGGATAACGATCGACAATGATCTTCAGCACTCGGCTGCCTGGCCCTCGCACATCCTTGGCCTTGCGGGTACTGTCCTGACGCAGGCGGTTGACCAGGTAGAGCTCGGTGCCGATAGGGTACTGGGAAAAGTCCACCACTATGTCGGCGCGCTCGGCCACAGCGAGGTGCACCCGGGTCTGATCGCGCAGCGTTTCGGGCAGCAAATTGCCGTCGTTGGCGATGTAGTCGAAGCGCTGTTCCTTGCCTGCGGCATCTACTAGATAGAATTCGTAGAACCGGCTGGGGCCGGTGTTGAGCAGGCGCAGACGGTACTTGCGGGCATCCACCGGCAACACCGGTTCGATCTTGCCGTTGACCGTGACCTTGTCGCCCAGCACGCCTTCCGGATCGAATTGGTTCCAGAACAGCATGCCGTTCGCGTCGAAGCGCTTGTCGCCAAAGGCCAGTGGGTAGTCATAGGCGCCGCTGGGCAGGCGCAAGGCTTTAGGGTTTGGATCGAGCTCGTTGCCCGAGTCGAATTCATCGAATAGCAGGTAAAAGCCGGCCAACCCGAGGTAGGTGTTCGGTGCGGTGAAATCCTTAGTGTGGTCGTGAAACCACAGCGTACCCAAGCCCTCGCGATAATCGCCGATTGGCTGACCATTAGCGGAATAGCCGGTGAACGGGCCGGGATTTTCCAGGTTCTCCAAGTAGCCCGCATAAAGGTTGTGATAGAGGTGATCTTTGAATTCACCGGGGGTGATCTGCGAAGCATCGCGCAGTTCTGCCGCGCTATAGAAGTCGGCCGGGAAGCCATCGCATCCGGAGGACGCGTGCAGATTGTGTAGATGGGTGGAGATCTCCGGGCTGCCAACCCTCGGACGGGCGAAGCCCTGTTCAACCAGTTTCTCCGTCGAGCCGGCCAGTTGGCTGTGGAAGCGGCAAATAGCCGGTCGACCGTAGCGGGCGAGGATTGTGGTGGGGAAGGTCGGCTTCGGGTCTGCTGACTGATCGATGCCTTGGTAAGTCCAGATGATCTGCTTGGTTTTGGGGTAGTCGTGATGGAATTGCCAAGGAAGCGCTTGGGCATTTATTTCATACAGGTCCGCTCCGCCCAGCCTGTTCAGGATTTCGAAATGCTGGTGCGGAGGACGCCCGGCTTCGCGTTTCAGCGGATCTGGATCTTGGCTCTTGGGTTCCAATTCGGAAACTGGAAACAGCGCGTCCACCTTATTCAGCGCGACTATCTTTCTCGGCAGTACATCCAGCCACGGCGTGGTGGCCGGGCTGCTGGAGTTGCCTTGCTTACCTGAGGACTCCGGTTGCGAGCCCTTGTCACCACCGTTCTTGGCTGCACTGTCACGCCCACTCAGCAGCAGAAGCGGCGCCGCCATTGCCGTGGTGGATAACTTGAGGAAGGTGCGGCGTGCGCCGTCCTCGGGTAAACCTTGGGGTGGCATGGGTTTCCGGCTACTCGCTGGAATGGGTTTTTCACCGCTAGCGGCGGACAGTTTGCTTTTCCATAAGAGCATGGCGGCTGTTCTCCTCGTTGCGTGGTTGTTGAAAACTCATCAATAGAGGTTGCGCACATCCATAGCTCACCGCCGCTCAACACCCTTGCGGGTATAAGCGCAGAAGCCTGAATGAAAGCTAACTAGGTGAATGCCACCTGCTGAGCGCAGCTGAATGGCTGGCGCTTACTCAGTGGTCAAGGAGGGGCGGTTACGCCTGCGATGACCGCGCCAGGGGGTGGCGCTGCTGGTCATGGGAATGGAGGGCCATGCAGGAGCGGCCAGGCATGCTCGTGCGGGGGAAACACAAGTCCCGTGCGGCGGAGTGTTGAATTGTCCACATTAAGGCTCCCGGCGCTTGAAGCTACCCCCTGAGCCGCATGAGTCGCCTACTGTCGAATACACGATAACCGGACTTCACTCCTATGTTGTTATCGGACTAAAGTCTGGCTGGATACTTAAGGGTTAAGTATCTTTTACAGCCGTTGTCAATGTGCCATCAGTACTATTTTGAAGTCCGTCCTGAATGTCGCTATCGTCGGCAAATTCCAGGGAAATCAGGCGTAGCCAGGAGCAAAAATACATCTAACGGAAACAAAGATTTTGCGCAGCGGCGTCTGCGAAAGGGCGGGCGGATTTATTTTTCCGTTCTAAGCGTCTGTAACTGGCCGCTTGTTGCCTGTCGTCAAGGTTCCTTCAGGTTCGCTTCCTGTTATCTATCCGCGTGCAGCGCTCAACCCTCGCCTTTGATCTCTTTCAGGTGCTTGTACACCGTCGCTCGGCCCATGTTCAGCACGTTGGCTACATAGTTGGCGGCGCTCTTGCCCTTGAACGCGCCTTCGGCGTGCAGCGCTTCGACCAGTTCGCGCTTGTGCTCGCGGGTCAGCACATTGAGGCCGAGCTGGCGTTGGCGCAGCCAGTTGTGCAGGAAGGTGTTGATGCGTTCCTGCCAGTCGTCGCGAAACAGGGCGTCCGGCTGCGGGATCAGTTTGCTCGGCGAGAGGAACAGTTCCAGCGCCTGCTTGGCGCTCTCGAACAGCGAGATATTCAGGTTGATGCACAGCACGGCGATCGGCACGCCCTGGGCGTCGCGCACCACGCTGCTGACCGAGCGAATCTTCTGACCGTCCCAGTTGAGTTTCTCGTAGGGGCCGATAGTGCGTTCGTCGACGTCGCCGCTGAGCAGGTCTTCCAGGGCCGCCTCGTCGCCGATCTCGCGCTTGGAAATGTTGTTGGCGATGTAGTCGATCTTCTGCGTGCGCAGGTCGTGCAGCACCACTTCGGCGTGGGGGAAGAACAGTGTGGCGATGGCGTCGGCGACGGCCCGGTAATTATCCAGGGCGGGGGCGGGATGGGGCGGCGTCATGGCGGAAAGCTCGTTGAGGGTGATCCCCGGGGGTATTCGGGTGGCGCGGTGAGTGTGCCGCAAAGCCGCCGAAGCGTCACCTGTACGACGCCTCGACGGCCCTGGCACTCAGCGCAGACGCGCGGGCGAGAGCATCTCGGCGCTCAGGCCGAACGACTCGAGGTGCTCCGGCAAGGGCTCGCCGCGCGCCAGGGCGGCGCAGGCCTGGCCCATGGCGGGGGAGGTCTGGATGCCGTAACCGCCCTGGGCCGCGACCCAGAAAAAGTCAGGCACCTGAGCATCGTAACCGCCAACCAGGTCGCCATCGGCGACGAAGGAGCGCAGCCCGGCCCAGGTGCGGGTCGGCCGGCGGATGCTCAGGGTGGTGTGTTCCTCGATCTGGTAGATGCCCATGGCGATGTCCAGCTCTTCCGGCTGCACATCATGAGGCTCGACCGGGTCGGCGTTGGCCGGGGAGCCGAGCAGCATGCCGGCATCGGGCTTCATATAGAAGGACTCGTCGAGGCTGACCAGCATCGGCCAGTGATGACTGTTCACACCCTCGGGGCCGGCAAAAATAAAGGCCGCGCGGCGCTTGGGTTGCAGGCCGAGCGGAGCGGCGCCGGCGAGGGTGGCGATCTGGTCGCACCAGCCGCCGGCCGCGTCGATCAGTACCTTGGCGTGGAAGGTTCGCGTGCTCGTGCGCACTTCCCAGCCGGCGTCAAGGCGGCGGATTTCCAACACGTCGCTGTTGCCGTGAATCTCGCCGTTATGCCGGCGGATGCCGCGCAGGTAACCCTGGTGCAGGGCGTCGGTGTCGATGTCGGCGGCGCTCGGGTCGAACAGCGCGCCCTTGACCTTGTCGGCGCGCAATACCGGCAACAGGGCGCAGGCCTGCTCGCTGCTGAGCAATTGCACCTCGGGCACGCTGGCCTTGGCGCTCTGGTACTGACGCTGCAGTTCCTCCGGGTCGCCGGTAAAGTCCACGGTCAGTTCGCCGCGTGGAGTGAGCAACGGGTGCTCGGCGAAACCGGCCGGCGGTGCATCGAAAAATGCCCGGCTGGCGGCGGTCAGGGCGCGTACCTGTGGGGTGCCGTAGGCCACGGTGTAGAGCGCGGCGGAGCGACCGGTGGAATGGTAGCCGGGCAGCTGCTCGCGTTCGAGTACGATGACCCGCGCATGCGGTGCCAGCCAGTAACCGGTGGAGGCGCCGGCGATACCGGCGCCGATGATGAGAAAGTCGGCCTGTTGCATGGCTGGGTTCCTATGCGGCGTGCGCGTGCTTGAGCTGGTAGAGGGCGTTGGCCAGGGCGATATCCTCCAGGCCCAGGCCGATGGAGCGGAAGAACACATGACGGCGGTAGTCAGGCGGTGCCGCCTGGCCACTGAGCAGTTCCGCCAGGTCGCCGCGAATCAACGCGCGGTCCCAGCCATATTGCTCGCTGGCCAGGCACATCTCGCCGGCGCTGGCCGGGGTGGTGGCGCGGTAGTCGCAGTAGACGTCCATGTTCGGCAGCGACTGCGGCGGCACTTCGTGGGCGCGCGGTGCGTTGGTGCTGATCGAGGTGATCAGCGCCGGCGTGCTCAGGTTACCGGGGTCGAGTACCGGGCCGGCCGATGAAGTGCAGAGCATGATCACCTCGGCATCCGTGGTGGCTTCTTCCAGGCTGGCGCACAGCTGCAGGCGCGGGTCGAGTTGCTGCAGCTCGCGGCGCTGGGCAGCGCTCTGCTCGGGCAGGTTCGTCGAATACAGACGGATGCTCTGCCACTCGCGCAGGCCCTTGGCATAGTGCACATGGGCACGCGCTACCGCGCCGCTGCCGATCACCGCCAGGCGCGTGGACTGTTGCGGCGCCAGGGCGTCCACGGCGACCGCCGTAGTTGCCGCCGTGCGTGCGGTGGTCAGGGTGCCGGCATCGCAGAGCAGCAGCGGTTGGCCGCTTTGCATCGACATCAGCAGGGTCCAGGCGCTGACCAGCGGACCTTGCTGGCGCACGATATAGGGCGAGGTCTTGACCCCGTACACGCCCTGCGCGGCCCACACCCCGAGGTAGTTGATGAAGTCGCCCGCGCCGCCGGGGAACTCGACCAGTTGTTGCGCCGGTTGCACGGCGTTGCCAGTGGCCAGGTCGCGGAACATCGCAAGCATGGCTTGGTGTACGTCGACCTGGGCGAGCAACTGCTCGGCTTCAACCTGCTGAAGCACATAAGGGGTGGCGTTGGGCATGGGGACGCTCCGACTGAATGTGAACTTAATAATCTATTATGGACTTTTAAGTATGCATTTGCAGCTGTCGGAGCGCCAACTTAATACGTGAGCGCGACCTGTGCTCATCCTGGGACGTAGCCGAAGAGCCGCCAGGCCTTAGCGACGCAAGGCCGGCAGGTGGTTCAACCAGCGCGCGGGCAACAGGCGGCGCACATGGCGGCTCAGATCATCCTGATGTTTCTGGTAGAACAGGCCGAGCCCTATTACAGCCAGGCCCAGCAGGCTGAGGATGACCGGGAACAGCAGCGAGTCCTGGAACACCCGCTCGGCCAGATAGCCCAGATAGCCGGCCACGCCGAGGGCGCCGAAGACCATGAAGACGGGGCGGCGCAGCAAGACGGCGAGAGCGATCAAGCCGAGGTTGATCAGGCAGTAGAGTGCCTTGCCCAGTTCACTGCCACTGTCCATCAGGCTCAGCCCGCCCCAGAAGGCCAGGAGGCCGGCCAGATAGCCCCAGAAGGCGAAATCCTGTTTGCTGCGGCCATCGATCCACAGGCTGACGAGCAACAGCAGCAGGCCAAACCACAGCGAGACCCAGCGCCGCTCAGCCCAATCGAAACCTTCACCGTAGGCCAGTTCAGTCAGGTCCATCGACATGAACCACAGAGCCAAAGCAATCGGCATGACGATGAACGGGAAGGGCAGCAGGCGTAGCATCAGTGCGCCGACTATCACCGTGGCCAGCTCCATGGCCAGCCAGCCGCCTTGCACGTAGACGTAATAGTCGCGGTAAGCGCCTTGCTCGTCATCCAGCGGCCACAAGCCCAGCATGCGTTGTGCGGCGAACACCAGCAGCGGGGTCAGGCTGACCGCCACCGCGCCCAGCAACCCACCGGGAATCGGCTGACCGCGCTGCCACAGCTTGTGACCGCAGAGGGTGAACAGCAGCAGGTAGCTGGCGCTGATGGATAACAGTGCCCAGTCGCCGACGCGCATCCAGGCTTCCGTGAGCAGCCAGCCCATGGCGCCGATGATCAGCAGTGCACCGAAGTAGTAGGCGACGTGCGCCAGTTGCAAGCTGGCGCGGGTTTGCGGTTGTTGGCGCAGAAAGGCCAGCAGCGCCTGGTCCTGGCCGGGTTGCAATACCCCTGCCTGGACGGCGCGGGTGAGGTCGGCGGCATCGAGCTTGAGGGTCATGTGCAGGGCTCCGTTTCCTAGTGGACTGCGGGTCATCCTGCACGAGTCACAGTCGCCGCACCGAGTGAACGGGCACAAAAAAGGCGAAGCCGGCTGGCTTCGCCTCATTCCAGCGCAAACCTTAGTGCTTGCGCGGAACCGCTTTGAGCAGCTCGTCCGGCGGCATCTCGCAGTTGATCTTGCGCCCCAGCAACGCTTCGATACCCGGTAGGGCGTAGGCGTCGTCTTCGCTGGCGAAGCTGATCGAGGTTCCGCTGGTGCCGGCGCGGCCGGTACGGCCGATGCGGTGTACGTAATCGTCCGGCTCTTCCGGCAGGGTGTAGTTGATCACGTGACTGATGGCGTCGACGTGGATACCGCGACCGGCGACGTCGGTGGCGACCATGACGCGGATCTTGCCTTCGCGGAAGCCTTCCAGGGCGCGGATGCGCTTGTGCTGCGGCACGTCACCGGACATTTGCACAGCGCTGATGCCGTCACGGGTCAGACGTTCTTCGATGCGCCGCACCTCATCCTTGCGGTTGGCGAAGACCATCACGCGGATCCAGTCGTTCTGCGCAATCAGGTTGTACAGCAGCTTGTACTTATCGCTGGAGGCGACCATGTAGACGTGCTGCTCGATGGTGTCGCCGGCGACGTTTTCCGGCTCGATCTCGACGATGGCCGGGTCGACCGTCCACTGCTTGGACAGGTTCATCACGTCGTCGGTGAAGGTCGCGGAGAACAGCAGCGTCTGGCGTTCGCCCTTCATCGGGGTCTGGCGGATGATCTGCCGCACTTGCGGGATAAAGCCCATGTCGAGCATGCGATCGGCTTCATCGAGCACCATCACTTCGACCATGTCCAGGTGCACTTCGCCGCGCTGGTTGAAGTCCAGCAGGCGGCCGGGAGTGGCCACCAGAATGTCGCAGAAGCGCGATTCGAGCCGCTTCAGCTGTTTGTCGAAGTCCATGCCGCCGACGAAGCTCATGACGTTGAGCCCGGTGTATTTGGTCAGGTCCGCGGCGTCCTTGGCGATCTGCACCACCAGCTCGCGGGTTGGCGCGATGATCAATGCGCGCGGCTCGCCCATGTAGCGGTCTTTCGGCGGCGGGGTCTGCTGCAGCTGGGTGATGATCGAGATCAGGAAGGCCGCAGTCTTGCCGGTGCCGGTCTGGGCGCGGCCGATGGCGTCCTGGCCTTTCAGGGTGAAGCCAAGCACCTGGGCCTGGATCGGCGTGCAGTAGGGGAAGCCGAGGTCGTGGATGGCATGCATCAACTCGGGGGAAAGCTTGAAATCATGGAAACGCGTCTTGCCTTCCGCGGGTTCGACTGCGAAGTCTTCCAGCTTCCAGTTGTCCACGGGCTTGCGCGCGCGTTCGCGGCGAGGCTTGGCGGCCTTGGTTTTGTCGTCGCGGGGTGGCTGGGCCGGATTGCTGGCGGCGCTGACTTCACTTTCAGCTACGGACGGTTCATGGGCGGCGCGGGCTGGCGTGGCAGTGTGGCTGCGTTTTTCGCGGCTGGCGGCGCTGGCGTCAGGTGCTGTTGGGGTGACGGGTTGGCTGGCTGGGTTGAGCTGCTGGCCCTCGGCTTTGCCGAACATCTTCTTGAGTGCTTTGAGCACGGTCATCTCATTAAGTGGTTAAGGAATGAACGGCTGCCAGTGTAAAGCAAGAAGCCGGCGCGGCGAAGTACCGTGGCCAGAGGGCGCTACCAGACAGGCGCATGGCCCTGCTCAGGCAGGCCATGGCTGTTGTCGGATGGCGCTAATGTTTCCGGCAAGCGGCGGAACAGGCGCCGCAGGATTCAGCTGCAGAGGCGGTTGCGACCCTGGCGTTTGGCCTTATAGAGCGCGCTGTCGGCCTTGGCGATCAGATTCTGCAGGCTGTCTTTCGGCTGCATCAGGGCCAGGCCGATGGAGACGGTCACGCCCGGTAAGGTGCCTAGCGGCGAATAGAAGGAGGTGACCTGCTGCAGGCCCTGGCGCAGCCGCTCACCAATACTTCGGCCGTCGTCTTCGCCCATTTCCGGCAACAGAATGACAAACTCCTCGCCCCCGTAGCGGGCCAGGCTGTCCTTGGGGCGCAGCTGGGCACGCAAGGTGTGTGCAACCAGGCGCAGAGCGTAGTCGCCGGCGAGATGGCCATGTTGGTCGTTGTAGGCTTTGAAGTGGTCGACATCCAGCATAAGCATGCACAGCGGTTGTTTATTGAACGCGCAGCGGGTGCTTTCGCGCTCGAATACATGTTTTAGCCAGCGGCGGTTGAAGGTGCCGGTCAGGGTGTCGATATTGGCGTTTTGTTCGCTGTCGAGAAGCACCCGATTGCCTTGGCGCACTCGCTTGCACAGCAGTTCCAGCAGGTTCTGCATCAGCTGCGGCGACTGCTGGAACAGATTGAGCAAAGACTCGCGGTGCAGACGCAGCGCACTGCCGGGTTCGCTGGCAACCACGTACGCCGAGGGGTGTTGGTTGTCGATGAAACTGATCTCACCAACACAATCGCCGACAGTGAGGGTGCTGACCGGCTGATTCTCCAGCGAACCTAGATAGACCTGGCACTGCCCCTTGAGCAGCAAGTAGAGGTACTGATTACGGTTGAACGGTGAGAGGAGGATTTCGCCAGCCTCCAAGTCGCAGGCACGGAACTCCTTTAACAGTTGATCGATACTGTCGCTGGCGACGTTGTTGAACAGTCGCAGTTGCCGGATTTGCTGCAGGTCGGCCTGCCAATGGGCGATTTTCATCGCAATCGCAGGCGGCACTGTCTGCGCGAAATGGGCGGCATTGCGAACACTCCTTGTCGTATCACCAAACACCTGATGCGACAGTATTCCTGCCGGATGGGGCTGGCAATCCTAAGCCCAGGACCACTGACCGGTGGTCGGATCGAAGTGAATACCCCGTCACAAAAGGCCGGAGTGAATGATGCGGGTGCCACCTGTTGAGCGGGCCATGCAGCCCTTGACAAGCACCCGCGTTTAGCGAGTCAGCGCCGAGCGTGCATATGAACTGACCGGCGCTTGGGGCGCGGGTTATTCGCCCAGGCGTTCGCTCAGCCAGGTGCCGATGTCGTGAATCTCGCCCGGCAAGACTTCGTGGGCCATTGGGTACTCCTGCCAGGCGACATTGATCCCGCGCTCGGCCAGCCAGTCATGCGCGGCTCGACCCATGCTCGGCAGCACCACGTCGTCCAGGCGGCCATGCAGGCAACAGACGGGCAGCAAGCGTTTGCTCGCATCCAATTGCAGGTCGTCGCTGAACGTCGGGGCATAGGTGGACAGCGCCAGTACGCCGCCGAGCGGGCCTTGCCAGCGTAGGAAAGCAGTGTGCAGGACCACGGCACCGCCTTGGGAGAACCCGGCGAGAAATATCCGTGCCGGGTCGATGCCGCTGTCGCGCTGTGCTTCGATCAAGCCGATCACTTGCTGCGCCGAAGCCTCCAGCTGCTCGCGGTTGATCGCCCGTGCCGGACTCATGGCCAGAATGTCGTACCAACTGGGCATGGCCCAGCCACCATTAATAGTCACCGCCTGGGTGGGTGCCTGGGGCAGGACGAAGCGCGTGCTGCGCAGGCGCACTTGTAGCGCCTCGGCCACTGGCATGAAGTCATAGCGATCGGCACCCAAACCGTGCAACCAGATGACACAGGCGTCGGCGCTAAGTGGGGGCTGAAGAATCAGAGGGTCGCTCATGGGGGCTCCGGTGTAGTGCGGGCGCGCTTATTGTGTGCGCCGGATTTTCCAATGGGGTGGTCAATTTGTGAAGAAGATGTCGCAAGGTTACAAGTTCTGCTCTTGACCTGCCCGTATGGTGCGTAAGGCGATGTGCTGGTACGGGCTTTGCTTTATAAAATAGGGCTGGTGACGTATCCCGGTAGCGGTAACACTGCAAACCGCATGGATGCGCAACAGGCAGGAAGCCATGTAATGGGGGCTCCCAAAAGGTTCGTCACGCGCTGCTGGAGGTTGGGCGAATCACGCTACGTCCCTGATCCCATTCGACCAATGGGAGGGCGGCGTGAATGAATAGCTGAGAAAGCAATCTGCTACTAGACTCTCGAATAGGCCTGATCCCGGTTGACCAAGTTGCTGCCAACACGGTCAACGTGCCCCACAAGGGTACGGTGCTAGGGTCGAGACTCCAACACAACAAAAGCAACTGGAGGTTTTAATGAAGATGGTGAAATCCACCCTGGCTGTGCTGACCACAGCAGCTGTTCTCGGTGTTAGTGGCTTCGCTCAAGCGGGCGCTACCTTGGACGCGGTACAGAAGAAAGGTTTCGTTCAGTGTGGTATCAGCGATGGTCTCCCAGGTTTCTCCTATGCGGATGCCAAGGGTAACTATCTGGGGCTCGACGTTGACGTGTGCCGCGCCGTGGCAGCTGCCGTATTCGGCGACGCAACCAAGGTCAAGTTCAGCCCGCTGACCGCCAAGGAGCGCTTCACGGCGCTGCAGTCCGGCGAAGTCGACATCCTCTCCCGTAACACCACCTGGACCAGCTCGCGTGACTCGGGCCTGGGCCTGAACTTCGCTGGCGTCAACTACTACGACGGTCAAGGCTTCCTGGTGAACAAGAAGCTCGGTGTCTCCAGTGCCAAGGAGCTCGATGGCGCGACTGTCTGCATCCAGGCCGGTACCACCACCGAACTGAACCTCTCCGACTACTTCCGCGCCAACGGCATGAAGTACACCCCGATCACTTACGACACCTCCGACGAGAGCGCCAAGTCGGTTGAAGCCGGCCGCTGCGACGTGCTGACTTCCGACCAGTCGCAACTCTACGCACAGCGCATCAAGCTGGCTGCGCCGGATGAGTACGTGGTACTGCCGGAAGTGATCTCCAAGGAGCCGCTGGGTCCGGTGGTTCGTCAGGGTGATGAAGAGTGGTTCGACATCGTGCGTTGGTCGCTGTACGCCATGGTCAACGCCGAAGAACTGGGCATTAACTCGAAGAACGTCGAGGAAATGGCCAAGACCACCAAGAACCCTGACATCGCCCGTCTGCTGGGTGCGGAAGGTGAGTTCGGTAAAGATCTGAAACTGCCGAAAGACTGGGCGGTGAAGATCGTCAAGCAAGTGGGTAACTACGGAGAAAGCTTTGATCGCAACGTCGGTGCCGGCAGTGCACTGAAGATCGAACGTGGCCTCAACGCCCTGTGGAACAAAGGTGGTCTGCAATACGCACCGCCGGTGCGCTGACTGTCTTTGCTGGCGTCCCGTTCTGAGGCGCCAGCAACGTTCTGATGACGTGAACCCCTTGCCCGCCCACGCGGGCAAGGGTGTTCCAAGAGGGCTCCTATGCAAAATACTGCCAATAATTCGCACCCCAAGGGCTCGGTCTGGACTGACCCCAAGGTTCGTGCATGGCTGTTCCAGATTCTTGCCGTCATCGTCGTCGTGGCGATGGGTTGGTACTTGTTCGACAACACCCAGACCAATCTGGAAAAGCGCGGGATCACGTCCGGCTTCTCCTTTCTCAGCAACAGTGCCGGCTTCGGCATCGCCCAACACCTGATTGATTACAGCGAGAGTGACACCTACGGACGGGTCTTTGTCATTGGCTTGCTCAATACGTTGTTGGTCTCGGTGATCGGCATCGTGCTGGCGACCTTCCTCGGGTTCATCCTCGGTGTCGCCCGGCTGTCGCCAAACTGGCTGATCAGCAAGATGGCTACCGTCTATATCGAGACCTTCCGCAACATCCCGCCGTTGCTGCAGATATTCTTCTGGTACTTCGCGGTGATGCTGTCGTTGCCGGGGCCGCGGCAAAGTCTGGGAGTTGGCGAGACGTTCTTTCTCAACAGCCGCGGCTTGTACATGCCGGCGCCGAGTCCCACCGACAGTTTTGGCACCTTTATCGGCGCCTTGCTGATCGCAATCATCGCTATCGTGCTGCTGGGCCGCTGGGCGAAAGCTCGCCGAGAGGCGACCGGTAAGGTCTTCCATGTGTCAATCGCTGCGGCGCTGTTGATCATCGCGCTGCCCGGCATGGCCCTGGTCTTCACGGGTAATCCGCTGCAGTGGGAAACGCCGGCACTGAGTGGCTTCAACTTCCGCGGCGGCTGGGTGATGATCCCCGAGTTGATCGCCTTGACCCTGGCCCTGACCATCTATACCGCAGCCTTTATCGCCGAGAACGTGCGCTCTGGCATCATGGCGGTCAGTCACGGGCAGACCGAGGCGGCACGCTCACTGGGCTTGAGCGGCGGTATCACCTTGCGTCTGGTGATCATTCCCCAGGCGATGCGGGTGATTATTCCGCCGCTGACCAGCCAGTACCTCAACCTGGCGAAAAACTCCTCGCTGGCGGCTGGTATCGGCTACCCGGACATGGTCTCGCTGTTCGCCGGTACGGTACTCAACCAGACCGGACAGGCCATCGAGGTGATCGCCATCACCATGAGCGTGTATCTGGCCATCAGCATCAGTATTTCCATGCTGATGAACTGGTACAACAAGCGCATTGCGCTGATCGAGCGGTAAGGAGCAGCCCATGCAGACTCATACGTTCAAACCCGATCTGCCGCCACCGCTGCTGAGCGTCGGTGTGCTCGGTTGGCTGCGCGCCAACCTGTTCTCCAGCTGGTTCAATACCCTGCTGACCCTGTTCGCCGCCTATCTGGTCTGGCTGATCGTACCGCCACTGATCCAATGGGCGTTTATCGAGGCCAATTGGGTCGGTACCACGCGTGCCGACTGCACCGGTGACGGCGCCTGCTGGGTGTTCATTCAGCAGCGCTTCGGCCAGTTCATGTACGGTTTCTATCCGACCGAGTTGCGCTGGCGGGTCGACCTAACCGTGTGGATGGCGGTCATTGGTGCCGCGCCGTTGTTCGTCGCACAGATGCCTCGCAAGGCGCTCTACGGACTGTGCTTTTTGGTGGTGTACCCACTGTTGGCCTACTGGTTGCTGCACGGTGGCTACTTGGGGCTGACCAACGTACCCACCACCCGCTGGGGCGGCCTGATGCTGACCCTGGTGATTGCCTCGGTGGGCATCGTCGGCGCCTTGCCGCTGGGCATTCTCCTGGCGCTCGGGCGGCGTTCGGACATGCCGGCGATCCGTGTGCTGTGCGTGACCTTCATCGAGTTCTGGCGCGGCGTACCCCTGATCACCGTGCTGTTCATGTCTTCGGTGATGTTGCCGCTGTTCCTGCCGGAAGGGCTGAGCTTCGACAAGCTGATGCGCGCGCTGATCGGGGTGATCCTGTTCCAGTCGGCCTACATCGCCGAGGTGGTGCGCGGCGGCCTGCAGGCCATCCCCAAGGGGCAGTATGAAGCGGCCGCGGCCATGGGCCTGGGCTACTGGCGGATGATGGGCCTGGTGATTCTGCCGCAAGCCCTGAAGCTGGTGATTCCCGGCATCGTCAACACCTTTATCGCACTGTTCAAGGACACCAGCCTGGTGATCATCATTGGCCTGTTCGACTTGCTCAACAGCATCAAGCAAGCCACCACTGACCCGGTCTGGCTAGGTATGGCCACCGAAGGTTATGTGTTCGCCGCCCTGGTTTTCTGGATCTTCTGTTTCGGCATGTCCCGCTACTCCATGCATTTGGAGCGCAAGCTGGACACTGGCCACAAGCGTTAGGAGTTTTGTCATGAGAGAAGCTATCAAACAGTCGATCAGCGACGCGCCGGGAATTATCCAGATGGATGGCGTGCACAAGTGGTACGGCCAGTTCCACGTGCTCAAGGACATCAACCTGAATGTGCAGCAAGGCGAGCGTATCGTTCTCTGCGGCCCGTCCGGCTCGGGTAAGTCCACCGCCATTCGCTGCCTTAATCGCCTGGAGGAACACCAGCAGGGTCGCATCGTCATCGACGGCACCGAGCTGACCCACGACCTCAAGCACATCGAAGCGGTGCGGCGCGAGGTGGGCATGGTGTTCCAGCACTTCAACCTGTTCCCGCATCTCACCGTACTGCAGAACTGCACCCTGGCACCGATGTGGGTGCGCAAGATGCCCAAGCGTCAGGCCGAAGAGATTGCCATGCACTATCTCGAGCGCGTGCGCATTCCCGAGCAGGCACTCAAGTATCCGGGACAGCTCTCCGGCGGTCAGCAGCAGCGTGTGGCGATTGCTCGCGCGTTGTGCATGAAGCCGAAGATCATGCTGTTCGATGAGCCGACTTCGGCCCTCGATCCGGAAATGGTCAAAGAGGTGCTGGATACCATGGTCAGCCTGGCCGAAGACGGCATGACCATGCTCTGCGTGACCCACGAGATGGGCTTTGCCCGTACCGTGGCGAACCGGGTGATCTTCCTCGACAAGGGTGAAATCGTCGAAGAATCCGATCCGGACACCTTCTTCACTAACCCGAAGAA
Source organism: Pseudomonas sp. SJZ079 (assembly GCF_007993865.1). Lineage (GTDB taxonomy): Bacteria > Pseudomonadota > Gammaproteobacteria > Pseudomonadales > Pseudomonadaceae > Aquipseudomonas. The sequence continues at coordinate 69,428 of NZ_VIUH01000008.1, forward strand.
CGAGCGTACCCAGTTGTTCCTCAGCCAGATTCTGCACTGAGAACCGACTGCACTGAAAAAGGGAGCCTGCGGGTTCCCTTTTTCATGGGCTGTGGATTGCTAGAGGTGGATCTTGTGTACGTTGCTCAGGCAATGAGACGGCGGTAATGAGCCAGCCTGTTTTAGTAAGGCAGTGTTTCAGATTGAGGTGCGCATGCGCCGCCGAAAAGCGCCTGGGGCTTCCCCGCAGAGCTGCTTGAACAGCTTGGCAAAGGTCGCACGGTCGGCATAACCGACCTGTTCGGCGACTTGTTCCAGCGAGCGCGCCGGATTGCGCAGCGCCGTCTGTGCGGCGCTGATGCGCAGGCGTTGCAGGTAGTCATTGGGCGTCAATCCGGTGCTGGCCTTGAAGCGCCGGAGCAAAGTGCGTGGCGAGCATTTGGCCTGGGCGGCCAGGCGACTGAGGTCGATCGGCTCGGCATGATGCTGATGCATCCACTGCAACAGCGGGCGAAGCTGACTATCGCCGGGGTTGGCGGGCGGCAGCAGTGGCGCGAAACGCGACTGCTGGCCACGCGGCGTGTCGAATACCAGGGCATTGGCGACTTGTTGTGCGAGCCCGGCGCCGGCATGCCAGGCGATCAGGTACAGGCACAGGTCCAGCCCGGCCTGGGCGCCGCCTGAGCTGAGCAGGTTGCCGTCGTGGCACAGCAACTCGGCGATCTCCAGACGTACTTGAGGAAAGCGCTGGCGAAATTGCTCGGCTAGCGCCCAGTGAGTGGTCGCCCGGAGACCATCGAGCAAGCCCGCGGCGGCGACCAGGAAGGCGCTGCTGCACAGGCTGGCAATCTGTTGCCTGGCGGGGCGCTGTGCCAGCCAGGCGATCAGCGCGTTATTGGCGCGCAGGCTGGCGTCGATGGCGCTGCCGGTGGCCGGCAGGATCAGCAGGTCGGCGTTTGCTGCGAGTTCCAGGCCGCCATCCACCTGAACACGGGCAAAGTCCAAGTCGACCGGCCGCGCATCCAGGCTGCAGCGCTGCAGCTTGAACAGCGGTTGTTCGGCCAGCTGATTGGCCAGGGCAAAGGCATCGCAGGCCATACTCAGGCTGGAGCAAACGGTTTGTGGGCAGACGTAAAAAACGATGCTGAGCATGGCGACTCGAGTGGATGAATGATTTGGCGATTAATGACACAAAGTTGGCTAATACGCCAATCGCGCTTTATCCCGGTTGCGGCAATACTGCATGCAGTCTTTCCTGCGGAGTGTTGCCCCCATGAGTCATGCCAATGCCGATCTGATCCGACGCTTCTACCAGGCCTTCCAGCAACTGGACGCCGAGAGCATGGCGGCCTGCTACAGCGACGACGTGCGCTTCAGCGACCCGGTGTTCGTGGATTTGCGCGGCAGCGATGCGGCGGATATGTGGCGCATGCTGGCGGCGCGCGCCCAGGACTTTTCCCTGACCTTCGACGCGGTCGAGGCGAATGAGCAGCGCGGCAGTGCGCGCTGGGTGGCGACCTACCTGTTCAGTCAAACCGGCAACACAGTGGTCAATCGGATCGAGGCGCGCTTCGTCTTTCGCGATGGCAAGATCGTCGAGCATCGCGATCATTTCGACTTGTGGCGCTGGGCCAGGCAGGCCTTGGGTATGAAAGGTGTGCTGTTGGGTTGGGCGCCTCCGGTGCAGCGGGCCATACGCCAGCAGGCGGCCAAGGGCTTGGCCGCCTTTCAGGCAGGCCGCTAACCGGCGTAGGATCTGGGGCGCCATGGCGCCTATCTCTGCTAAGCTCGCCGACCCCATAGCCGCCACTCGGTTAGTTTCAGCAATGCCCAGTCCCGTGATCGATCCGCGCCCAGACGAAGCCTGCACTCCAGCCGCCAAACCGGACAAAGCCTGGTTCGTCTACCTCGTGCGTGCGGCTAACGGGGCCTTGTATTGCGGCATCAGCGACGATCCGCAACGGCGTTTCACGCAACATCGCAGCGGCAAGGGCGCGCGCTTCTTTTTTTCCAGCCCTGCGGTGGCCCTGGTCTATACCGAAGCCTGTGAGAGCAAAGGCGAGGCGCTACGCCGCGAGCGGGCAATCAAGCGTCTGGGCAAGCCGGCCAAGGAGGCGCTGGTATCGAGCGGCAGTCTTATCGATGCGCTTGATGGTGAGCTATCATGCTGATCGGGTAGGCCGCTGTGGTCCTCGCGAGTAAGCTGGTGGTTTAGCCCTATCGCTGCGGAGCCTGTCATGCACGAGTTGATCCTGCACCACTACCCAACCTCGCCGTTTGCCGAGAAGACCCGCCTGCTGCTGGGGTTCAAGCAACTGTCCTGGCGTTCGGTGCTGATCCCGGCAATCATGCCCAAGCCAGACCTGACTGCACTGACCGGCGGTTATCGCAAGACCCCGGTGTTGCAAGTCGGCGCCGACATCTACTGTGACACTGCCCTGATCGCCCGGCGTCTGGAGGCGGAAAAAGCCATCCCGGCGCTGTTCTCCGAGGGCCAAGAGTTCAATGTCGCCAGTTTCGCCCAGTGGGCCGACTCGGTGATTTTTCTGCATGCGGTGAGCCTGGTGTTCCAGCCAGAGTCGGTCGCCGCGCGCTTCGGCAAGCTGCCGCCGGAGTTCCTCAAGACCTTTATTGCCGATCGTTCGACCCTATTCAGCGGCGGTTTGGCCACGCGTTTGCCGGCCGAACAGGCCAAGCACCAGTGGCCGGCGCTCATGACGCGTCTGCAGCAGCAGCTGGATCGTGAAGAGGGCGATTTCCTGTTTGGCGAACCCTCACTGGCCGACTTCGCCATGGCCCATCCATTGTGGTTCCTGCGCGGCACTCCGGTGACCGCGCCGCTGGTCGATGACTACCCGGCCGTCGCCGCATGGTTGGACCGGGTACTCGGTTTCGGCCACGGTTCGCATAGTGAGATGAGTAGCGAAGAGGCCGTCGCGGTGGCACGTGATGCCACGCCCGCGGCCTTGCCGGAGGAGCAGTTCGTCGACCCCAACGGCTTCCAGGCCGGTCAGCAGGTGGCGATCTCGGCCATCGATTATGGCGTCGATCCGATCGAGGGCGAACTGTTGTTCAGTGGCAGCGAAGAGTTGATCCTGCGTCGCGAGGATCCGCGCGCCGGCACCGTGCATGTGCATTTCCCGCGTCTGGGGTTCCGTATCGAGGCACGTTAGTCCGGGGTCGCCAGGCGCAACCTCGGCAGTTGTCGGGCCAGGCTCTCGAAGTGCGCCAGGCTCTCGTAGCACAGCACCACCTCGCCCGCCGTGCGACTGTACCAGGCGTCCGCTGCGCCGCAGTTGCTCAGGCGCAGGGTCAGTTCGCGCGGCAGTCGATAGGTTTCGCTGACCCGCGCGGCGATGGCCTCCACCACACCGGAACCGCGGAGCTGCTCGAGCAGGCGCGGACCGTCGCTCAGGCGCGTGCTCGGTGGGTCGTAGATCACCCGTAAGCGATGTCGCTGCGCTGAACCCGGCGCTCGCCCATATTGCTGCTCAACCCAGGCCAGGGCCTTGCGTACCTGGTTGTACTCCTGGTCGCAGTACAGCGCACGTTCCACCGGCAGGCCGGTGATCTGCGGCACCCACTCCAGCCCATCTGGATCGCTGCCATAGATCAGACAGGCCAGGTTATAGAAGCGCTGCGCGTCCAGGCCATGACTGTCCCAGGCGTGCACCTCCTCGTTCTCCGGTTTCGGCCGTTGCCATTCCAGACGCCAGTAGTCGGCGACATCCAGCAGCTTGGCGTAGATGCCATCGTCGTTCTGCCGTGCATAGGCGAGAAATAAACTGATGAAACCGAGCTGGTCGGCGGCATCCTCCTCGCGGCCGAGCACGGGCAGGTCGAGTTCCGCGATCAGCAGGTGCCCGGTCTCGTGCAGCAAGGTGAATTCGGCATTGGCGGCAACGAAACGGGCGCTGTCGTTGCGCAGCGCCGCCAGCGGAGGCTCCTCGGCAGCCCCCGCCTGCAGGGCCAGACACAGGACAGTCAACCCGGCCACTCGCGGGATGACCGTGGCGCCGAGGAGGCACGGGAGGAGGCAGGACAGTCTCATGCCGGCTCCTTGTGGAGCGTGGCGGTCGATCCACTAACTCTAGCTCAGTGAGCCGTTGCGGCACCTCGTGCAGAGGTACCGAATCCCCGGCGGCGTCGTCACTGGCCGGTGCGCTGGGTGATGTCAGCCCCGACTTCAGTCCTTGCGGCGCTTGAGCTGATCGGTCAGCTGAGTCGGCAGGTTGCGGATGATCAGGGTGTCCTGGGCTTCGTCGTACTCGATCTTCGAGCCGAGCAGGTGCGACTCGAAGCTGATCGACAGGCCTTCGGCGCGGCCGGTGAAGCGGCGGAACTGGTTGAGCGTGCGCTTGTCGGCGGGGATTTCCGGCGACAGGCCGTAATCTTTGTTGCGGATATGGTTGTAGAACGCCTGCGGGCGCTCTTCGTCGATCAGCCCGGACAGCTCCTGCAGGCCCACTGGCTCACCTTGCTTGGCCTGGCTGCTGGCATAGTCGACCAGGGTTTTGGTCTTCTCCCGTGCCGACTCTTCCGGCAGGTCCTCGCTTTCCACGAAGTCGCTGAACGCCTTGAGCAGGGTGCGGGTCTCGCCGGGCCCGTCGACGCCTTCCTGGCAGCCGATGAAGTCGCGGAAGTACTCCGAGACCTTCTTGCCGTTTTTGCCCTTGAGAAAGGAGATGTATTGCTTGGACTTGGCGTTGTTGCGCCACTCGGAAATGTTGATCCGCGCGGCCAGGTGCAACTGACCGAGGTCCAGGTGCTTGGCCGCAGTCACGTCCAAGGTGTCGTTCACCGCCACGCCCTCGCTGTGGTGCAGCAGGGCGATGGCCAGGTAATCGGTCATGCCTTGCTGGTAGTGGGCGAACAGTACATGGCCACCGGTCGAGAGGTTGGACTCTTCCATCAGTTTTTGCAGCTGTTCGACGGCCTGGCGGCTGAAGGCGGCGAAGTCCTGGTTGGCGTCGAGGTAGTTCTGCAACCAGCCGCTGAACGGGTAGACCGCGGATTCTTCGTGAAAGAAGCCCCAGGCCTTGCCCTGCTTGGCGTTGTAGCTCTCGTTGAGGTCGGCGAGCATGTTTTCGATGGCCTGCGAGGCGCCCAGCTCGGTGTCGCGGGCATGCAGCACGGCAGGCGTGCCATCGGGTTTCTTGTCGATCAGGTGGACGATGCAATGGCGGATCGGCATGGGCGCTCTCTGTAAAATCGGTTAAGCAGTGGATGGCGCGCAGTTTACCCGACCCGCTCGTCCTGGGTCGCCCGTCGCCGCTGCAAGGTTTGCAATCGTTCGATCACATAGCGCAGGTGCATGTGCAGATCGTACAGCTCGTTGGAGTAGGACAGTGGCACCTCGACCTTGGCCAGCTTGTCCTGCAGGCGCTCCAGGCGCTCGACTTCGGCGTCCAGGCGTTCCGGCAGGGTTCCGGCGTCCAGTTGCCGGTCGATCTCGCGCAGGTATTTGTACCAGTGGTAGATGCGCGCGCGGATGCGCCAGCGATACAGCGGGCCGACCGCCTTGAACAGCGGAATCAAGACCATCAGCAGGGGGATCAGCAGGATGATGTAGCGATCGGCCAGGGCGGCAATGCGAAACGGCAGGTAGCGTTGCAGCAGCGGCAAGCCATTCTTGTAGTAATGCTCGGCATCGCTGGACAACTGGAAGGTCCGCGGCTGGTCACTCGGGTAGGCGCCGGCGTGGTCCAGCAGGGTGCCATTCTTGGTCACCTCGCGGGTGGCTTCGAGGATCAGCGGCGCCAGGCCGGGATGAAATGCCTGGTTGATCACCAGGGTGGCCACTGGCGAGAGGGTGATGATGTCCTGCGGCGGTACGTTGTGGGTCAGGTCGAGCAGGCCTTCACTTACTGTGACCCGCTTGAGGAAGGGCAGGCGCGCCTCATAGGCGGCGGCCCGGCGCAGCGTGGCCAGGCTCAGCTCGGGGTGCACGGCCAGTTGCTGAATCCGCGCATTCTCTGCCGGGCCGACGAAGAAGGCCGCATCCAGGGCGCCGGAGGTCAAGGCGGCTGCGGCTTTACTGCCACCCAGGTTGATCCAGCTGGCTGGGTATTGTTGCGCAGTGATGGCGTTGGCAGCGAGGATCGCCTCGGTCGCCGCCTGGGTGCCGCTGCCGGGATTGCCCAGGCCCAGACGCAGGGGCAGCAAGTCGGACAAGTGCTCGATGCGGATGCCCGTGCGGTGGAACAGCCAGAGCGGTTCCTGATAGACCGCACCGAGGCTTTGCAGGCGGGCTCTGTCGAGCCGTTTCAGCTGCTGCTCCAGGCCACTTTGCACCAGGGCGATCTGCACCTCGGGCTCATCCGCCAGCAGGCGTTCGAGGTTTTCTCGCGAGCCGGCGCTGGGCACCAGGGTCAGTTGGAAACCTTCCTTGGCCAGCTGCTCCTTCAGCCTTTCGGCGAAGATCCGATAACCGCCGCCTTCCGGGCCGGTGGCCATGCTCGCGCTCATGGGCGGCGGCGGCGCGACGAAGTAGAACAGCGCCCCGACCAGGGCCGCTACCACCGGCACTATCCACAGATTGGCCAGGAGTATGATCTTCAGGTCTTTGAGAACGCGGCGCATGGTGCTTCCTTTCGGCGAATTCGCCCCAAGGATAGAGCCATGCGCCCCCCGAGGTCACCCGGCACAGGCCGTTGCGGGTCGTGGCTCACTTCAGCGCATGCGCCAATACCGCGAAATCGCAGAGCCGGCCCGTACGCATTCTGCTAGGAGCCTGCCGGACTTGACCGTCCATAACGAGGGGAAGTCCGGTTTGAGTCGGTTTTGCCGATCTGCCGAGGCGAATAGCGCGCTATTTAACGAGAAAGAGCGGCAAAAATGGGCAAGTCCGGCTTTTCTGCAGTAGGACAGCGTTAAGTCCGACAGGCTCCTAGCGCAAGGGCAGTGTCGGGCGTAACGCCTTGCGTGCCCTGAGCACTTGCCACTGATCGAGCAACGCCAGGGCCGCGAGTAGACCCAGGGCATACCAGCCATCGCTGCCCAGCATGATCAGTACCAAGCCGCAGAGCGCCGCGCTAAGGCCGGCCAGCCAGCGCCATAGGCCTTTCAGCAGGACCCAGCCAGCCGCCATGCTGAGCAGATAGATCAGCACGAAGTTGCCGTTGGCGTAGCGGATCAGTTGATCCACCGAGAGCGCCTGGCTCCAGGCCAGGGTGGCGCACAGCGCGCAGCTCAGCACCACCAGCAACAGCGCGGGGCCGGGCACACCATGGCGGTTGCGCCGGGCCAGCGCGCCCGGCAGCTTGCCTTCGTCGGCCAGGCTCCAGAGCAGGCGGGCGAAACCCTGGATGTACACGTTCATCGAGGCGAAGCAGGCCAGGTAGCCGACGATGGCGGCCAGCCAACGCGCCCGTTCGCCCAGCAGCAGGTCGAGCAACTGCGGCAGTGAGCTGGCGTCGCTGCGTGGGTCGCCATAGGTCTGGAAACTCAGCACCGCGACCGAGCAGGCCCAGTACACCAGGCCGGCCAGGAGCACGCCCAGCAGCAGCGCCAGGGGAAAGTCGCGCTCGGGGCGCTTGAACTCTTCACCCATATGGGTAAACGCCTCGATGCCGACGAAGCACCAGAACATCACCCCCAGCGCCGCCGGCAGCAAGTTCCAGGAACCCCTCATGGCGGGCAGCAGCGGTTGGCTGGCATGGGGCAGGTCGCCGGCCCACCAGATCACCCCGATGGTCAGCACGATGGCCAGGGCGATGGCGCCCTGAATAACTCCGGAGGCTTTGGCCGGGCGCTGGCCGAGCAGCAGGATGGCGCCGAGGGTGGCCAGCTGGATGGTCAGACTCTGACCCGAGCCCAGCTCGAACAGGGCTTGCCAGAAGCCGGTGGCGATCTGCAGCGCGGCCGGCAGGCCAACCGGTAACACGGCGAGGAACAGCCAGGCGCTCAGGCGCTCCATGCGCGGGCCGAAGGCGCGGCCGATCAGGTGCGGCGCGCCGCCTGCGTGGGGGAAATGCCGCCCCAGTTGGGCAAAGGTGAAGGCCACCGGCAGCACCAGCAGGATCAGGATCAGCCAAGCCCACAGCGAAGCCTGACCGGCGACCGTGGCGGCGAGGGCCGGCACCACGAAGATACCGGTGCCGAGCAACGAGGTGCTCAACAGGCCGATGCCTTGCAGCAGCCCCAGCTCTTGGTTCAGTCGGCTCATGCTGTATGCTCGTGCGATTCGAGGATGGTCCCGCCATCTTAAGCCGCCCGCTGGTCTTGCGATGCCTGCTAAGCGTCGCCCTTGACCGGCGAAATGGCGGAATTACCCGTCAATCTGCCTGTTGCATGAGAACACCCAAGTGGACAAATTTGATCGCCAGATCATCGCCCTGTTGCGCGCCGATGCCCGCCTGGCCGTGAGCCAGATCGCCCGTGAAATCAACCTGTCGCGCTCCGCGGTAAGCGAGCGCATCCGTCAGCTGGAGCAGGTCGGCACCATCCAGGGCTATCACGCGCGGATTGCCGAGCCTGCGGACAGTGCGGTGAAGGCGTTTCTCGAGCTGTTCTACAAAGAGGGGCGCTGCGAGAATTACGTGGAACGCATGCGCAGCTTCACCGAAATCCGCCGCTGCTGCGGCATCAGCGGCGAAACCGACATGCTGGTGTATGTCGAGGCCGCATCGATGGCCAGGCTCAGCGAGATCCGGGGGCAGATCGAAAACTTCCCCGGCATGCAGAAGGTCAAGACCCATATGGTGGTGCAGGAGTGGGCAATGTGAGCCGGCTTTGAGCACTGCCGGACTCAGGGGCTGCAAATCGGAGGGCGTGGTGAATGATGCCCAGGCGATAGAGCATTGGTCGATCTGCAATAAAGGGCTGTAACTGAAAAAAACGGGGAGTGCGGCCGGAGCATTGCTCCGGCCCGCTGCTTCAGTCGAGTGGGATCAGTTGATCGCGCAGGTGCTCGGGAACCTGATCCAGTGTTATCAGGGTAAGGCTATCGGCAGCTTTGGTATCAGCGGTTACCGGTGCGAGGGTTGCGGCTGTATCTTCCGGCAATTTGTACATGGCGCCTGTTGCTGGGTCGACTGCCAGCATGCCGATCAAACCACCAAAGATGATGTTGCCCCAATACCAGCCATCCAGGCTGGAGCGCAGCGTGGTTTGTTTGTCCGCGAAGCCTTCCTTACGAAAGGTGATGGTGTACTCCTCACCTTTGAAGTAACCAGCACCCGACTTGAGGCTGACGCTACTTGGAGTGGAGCCAGAATGAATCACCACACCCGCACGGTTGCGAACCTCGAAGTTGGCCCCTTCTGGACTGCTAGAAATGCTGACGGGGTACTGCGAGTCACTGACGATGCTGGCGCAGCCACTCATGAGAACTGAGAGAGCGATTGGGAGCAAAGCGAATCGAACGTTGAACTTGCGCATGGTAGGTATTACTTCCCTTAAGTTGCTGAATAGATCCTTTGCCCTTGAGCGGGCGAGGCGATTTTAGGGAGTGCTTTGGTTATGTGCAATGGCAAGGTGATATCACTGCGAGCAGTGTGATAACGCGTTGTGGGAGTCTGTGGTCCTGGCAAACACCTGTTATAAAACCGCAACTTGAGTCTTTGTCTATGCGCACGTTGTGAGCGATTTGCGCTTGCCCAGAGAGAAATGACATGGTTGGCGTTTTTTCCGATCACCCATCTAAAGGCGTTGCTTGAGCATGCGCATTCTCCACACTTCCGACTGGCACCTCGGCCAGCACTTCATGGGCAAGACCCGTCAGGCTGAGCACCAGGCGTTCTGCGCCTGGCTGATCGAACAGGTGCGTGAGCATGAGGCCGATGCGCTGCTGATCGCCGGCGACATCTTCGATACCGGCGCGCCGCCCAGCTATGCCCGTGAGCAGTACAACCGCTTTATCGTCGAGCTGCGCGGCAGTGGCTGCGAGCTGGTGGTGCTGGGCGGCAATCACGACTCGGTGGCCATGCTCGGCGAGAGCAAGACCCTGCTGGCGCAGCTCGATACCCGGGTGATTCCCAGCGTGGGCGAGGACCTCAACGAGCAACTGCTGCTGCTCAAGCGGCGTGACGGCCAGCCCGGCGCGATTCTCTGCGGCATCCCCTTTATCCGCCCGCGTGATGTGCTGCTGAGCCAGGCCGGGCAGAGTGCCCAGGACAAACAGCAGTCTTTGCAGCAGGCGATCCAGCAGCACTATGGCGACCTCTATGCCCTGGCCGAAGCCAAGCGCGAGGCGCTCGGCGGTCAGTTGCCAATCATCGCCAGCGGCCACCTGACCACGGTCGGCGCCAGCGCCAGCGAGTCGGTGCGCGAGATATACGTCGGCGCGCTGGAAGCCTTCCCGACCAACGCCTTTCCGCCGGCCGCCTATATCGCCCTGGGGCATATTCACCGGCCACAGAAGGTTGGCGGGCTGGAGTACATCCGCTATTGCGGCTCGCCGATTCCCTTGAGTTTCGATGAGGCCAAACAGCAGAAAGAGGTGCTGCTGGTGGAACTTGATGCAACGGGCTTGCGCGGCATCCGCGCGCTGCCGGTACCGTGCTTTCAGCCGTTGCTCTGCGTGCGCGGCTCGCTCAAGGAGTTGGCCGGTGCGATTGCCGAGGCTGCCGCACAGGGTAGCGAGGAGCGACCGGTATGGCTGGAAGTGCTGGTCTGCACCGACGATTACCTCAGCGATTTGCAGGTGCGCATCGCCGCCCTGTGCGAGGGCCTGCCGGTCGAGGTGCTGCGCATTCGCCGTGAGCGCGGCGCTGCCAGTGCCGGCCTGCACAGCCAGGCCAAGGAAACCCTGGATGAGTTGAGCGCCGATCAGGTGTTCGACCAGCGTTTGCTCAGCGAAACCCTGGACGAAGCCGAGCAGGGGCGTTTGCGTGGCTTGTACCAGCAGGTGGTCAGCCAGCTGACTGAGGAGCCTGCATGAAAATCCTCAGCCTGCGCCTGAAGAACCTCAACTCGCTGAAGGGCGAGTGGAAGATCGACTTCACCGCCGAGCCGTTCAAGGACAACGGTCTGTTCGCCATTACCGGGCCGACCGGTGCCGGCAAGACCACCTTGCTCGATGCCATCTGCCTGGCGCTGTACCACCGTACGCCGCGTATGAGCACGCTGTCTGCCAGCAGCAACGAGCTGATGACCCGGCACACGGCCGACTGCCTGGCCGAGGTCGAGTTCGAGGTCAAGGGCAACGCGTACCGCGCCTTCTGGAGCCAGCGCCGCGCCCGCGACAAGGTCGACGGTGCGTTGCAGGCGCCCAAGGTCGAGCTGGCGGGCGCCAGCGGACAGATACTCACCGACAAGATCAACGAGAAACTGCGTGAAACCGAGCGCCTTACCGGCCTGGATTTCGAGCGTTTCACCAAGTCCATGCTGCTGGCGCAGGGCGGTTTCGCCGCCTTCCTCGAAGCCAATGCCAACCAGCGCGCCGAGCTGCTGGAAGAGCTGACCGGCAGCGAGATTTACGGGCAGATATCCCAGCGGGTGTTCGAGCAGACCCGCGAGGTGAAGGTGGCCCTCGATCAGCTGCGTGCCCGCGCCGAAGGCGTGGAGCTGTTGAGCACTGAGCAACGTGCTGCCTTGCAAGTCGAGGCCGAGCAACTGGGCGTCGAGGAGGCCCGGCTGAGCGCCGAGCAGCTCGAACTGCAACGCCAGCGCCAATGGCGTGAAGAACTGGCCAAGGCGCAGAGCCAGCAGCAAGCTGCAGCTCAGGCTGAGCAGCGCGCCCTGGACGAGTTGCAGGCGTCACAGGCGCAGTTGGCGCAATTGGCGGCCAGCGAGCCGGCGGCAGCGCTACAGCCGCTGTATCGCGACTGGCAGCAGGCGCAGCAGGCCGTGCGCCAGACCGAACAGGCTGTGCAGCGGACCCAGGCCGAGCATCAGCAGGCTGCGCAACGCATCGGCGAGTGCCTGTGGCAGGCCCGGCAGTTCAGCCAGCAACTGCTTGACCAGCGTCAGCAGACATGGGATCGGCTTGCCCGGCAACGTGAGGCATTGGACCAGGATCTGGCGGCGCATGCTCAGCACGCTCGGCTTGGCGAACAGCTGGGTGTCTGGCGTAACCAGCTCGATGCGCGGCAGCAGTTGGCCACAGAACTAGTCCAGCTGGGCAGTCGTCAGCAGCAGAGCGAGCAGGCGGCACAAGCGCTCAAGGCGCAGCTGGCACAGCACGGCGCGCAACTCGGCGACGAGCAAAGGCGTCTGAGCGAGGCGCAGTGGGTCGAGGGCGAGCACCAGCAGCAACTCGCGACCTTGCTGGCCGGGCGCAACGAGGCCGCCCTGCGCGAGCGCTGGCAACTGTTGCATCGGCACGGCGGATTGCTGAGCCAGCTCAAGCAGCTCGCGGCGAGCGGCCAGCAGCTGGGCGAACAACAGGCGCAACTGCACGGCCGACTGCGCGACCTACGTGTGCAGCACACCGCCAAGGACACTGAGGTCGGCGCGCTGCGCACGCACTATAAAGACCTGCAGCAGCAGGTGCGCGACCAGGAAAAACTGCTGGAGCAGGAACAGCGTATCCAGGCGCTGGAAACCTACCGCGCCCAGCTGCAGGAAGGCCAGGCCTGCCCGCTGTGTGGCTCCCATCAGCACCCGGCGATTGCCGCCTACCAGGCGTTGGACGTCTCGGCCACCCAGCTGACTCTGCAGGCGAAAAAGTCCGAACTGGACGCCCTGGCCAGCAGTGGTCAGCGCCTGGCCAGCGAGCTGGCCGCCTTGGCTGCGCACTTGGAGCAACAACAGCAGCAGGTGCAACGCAGCCAGCAGGAACAGGCTCAGCAGGTGGAGCGCTGGCAACAGCTGATCGAGCAGCTCGGTACGCCTCTGCTTGATGCCGACGCGGTAGCCGATCACGAACGACAGCTGGTTGCCGAGCTGGACGCGCTGCAGCGCAGCCTCGAACAACTCGACGGCCTGAAGACTGCTGCGGAAAACGCACGCACGGCGCGTCTGCAACTCGAACAGGCTTGCACCACCACGCAGCAGCAGCTGGCGCTGGGCAATCAGCAGCTGCAGACCGGCAACGGCCAGCTCGCCGAGTTCGACGCGCGGCTGCAGCAGCTGCGACAGCAGCAGCGCGAGCGCGAGCAGGTGTTGCACGAGGAGTTGGCGATTTTCGGCTACGACCTGCCCAGCGATGCCGAGCAGTGGCTAAGCGAACGCTCTGCTGAGTGGCAGGGCTGGCAGCAGGCGCAACAACAGCGACTGCAGCTGGAGAACCAGGCCCGCGATCAGGAACATGCGCTAGCGCTTGCACGCGCGGCACAGGGTTGCTGGCTGCAGCGCTGGTCTGCCCTGGCGCAGGCCGAGTTACCGATCTTGGCTGCGGTAGCCGATCCGCAGCAGGCCTTACAGCAATGCGAAGTGCAGTTAAGTGAGGCACACAGCCGCCAGGCGCAGTTGCAGGGCACCCAGCAGACGCAAGCAGAACGGCTGCTGCAGGAACAGCACCAGCTCGAGGCTCAAGCTGAGCAGTGGACCGCTGCCTTGACCGCCAGCCCATTTATGGATGAGGCGGCGTTCCAGGCCGCCATGCTCGACGAGCAGCAGCGCAGCGCGTTGCACCAACTCAAGCAGCGTCTGGATCAAGCCCTGGTCGAGGCCCGGACACTGAAAGCGGCGGCCGCGCAGCAACTGGCCGTCTTGCAGGCCAACCCGGCCAGCGAACTCAGCCACGAACAGCTGGAGGAAAATCTGCTGGCGCTGAACGCTCAGTTGAAAAGCCTGAGCCAGCGCCAGGGCGAACTGCGCGCGCAACTGCAAGGGGACGATGCCCGCCGTCTGGGCCAGCAAAGTCTGTTCGCCGAGATCGCCGCCAAACAGGTCGAGTACGACCTGTGGCAGCAACTCAACAGCCTGATCGGCTCGGCCGATGGGGCGAAATACCGCAAGTTCGCCCAGGGCCTGACCCTCGATCACCTGGTCTACCTGGCCAACCAGCAGCTGCAGCGCCTGCACGGGCGCTACCAGCTGGGCCGGCGCAGCAGTGGCGAATTGGAGCTGGAAGTGATCGACACCTGGCAGGCCGACGTCGCCCGCGATACCAAGACCCTCTCCGGCGGCGAGAGCTTTCTGGTCAGTCTGGCGCTGGCGCTGGCGCTGTCCGATCTGGTCAGTCACAAGACCAGCATCGATTCGCTGTTCCTCGACGAAGGCTTTGGCACCCTCGACGGCGAAACCCTGGAAGTTGCCCTGGATGCGCTCGACAACCTGAATGCCAACGGCAAGATGATCGGGGTGATCAGCCATGTGGAAGCGTTGAAGGAGCGCATTCCGGTGCAGCTGAAAGTGCACAAGAGCGTGGGCATGGGTTATAGCGGGCTGGATAAGCGCTTTGCGGTTACAGCGCGCAGCCTCGGCTAGGCGTGCCCGAAAAAGGGCCTCGGTGTGCCCGAGCTGTTAAGGCATCTCGGGGGAGTAGCCCCGGAACGGCGTCCATCTAAGGGGCTGCCCCAGCAGGCCATTATCGGTCTTGAAATTTTTCCAGTCGAAGGTCTGCGCGAACTGATCGGCGTGCTCCGCCGGCATCGGTCGGGCAATCAAGTAGCCCTGCATCCAATCACTGCCGACTCTATTCATAATGCAGAACTGCTCGGCCGTCTCTATGCCTTCGGCAATCACTTTGAGCCCCAAGCGTTTGGCCAGGGCAATCAGCGTTTCGCAGATGGCAAGGCCTTCGTCGGTTTGCATATCGATGACGAAACTGCGGTCGATTTTCAGCACGTCCAATGGCAGTTGGCGCAGGTAACTGAGTGATGAATAGCCGGTGCCGAAGTCATCCAGGGCAATCTTCACCCCGGTCATGCGTATGCTGCGCAGAAGTTGAATGTTGGCTTCCGGCTGTTGCATCAGCATCGATTCGGTCAGCTCCAGGCAGAGTGCACCAGGGGCTATGCCTGCTTGGTTCAAGGTGTTCAGCAGCGAGTCGGCAAATGCCGGATGCGCCAGTTGCTTGATCGATACGTTGACGCACATGTGTTTAATCGGCGAGCCCTGGTCCTGCCATTCTTTCAGTTGCCGGCAAGCCGTTTCCAGCACCCACTGCCCGGCGTCTGTGATCAGGCCTGACTGTTCCAGCAGCGGGATAAAGTCAGCTGGGTGAACCAGACCCAGGGAGGGGTGTTGCCAGCGTATCAAGGCCTCTACCGAGTCGATAGCGCCGGTGGCCAGGTTCAGCTCTGGTTGGTAGTGCAGGACGAATTGTTGTTCCATCAGGGCCGAGTGCAAATCGGTCAGCAACTGCAGGCGCTGCCGCGACTTCTCGTCGAAGTCGCGCTGGAACACCACAGTCTGCCCGCGCCCCTGGCGCTTGGCCAAGTACATCGCTGTATCGGCACTGCGTAACAACAAGGTGCCACTGCTGCCATGGTCTGGGTAGACGGCTATACCGATACTGGCATGCATGTAAATCTTGTCCGGACCCAAGGCGATGGGCTCGCCCAGGCTCGCGTGCAGGCGATTGGCAACGAGCAGTGCCTGGCCGAGGTCGGGCAGGCTGGGCAGCAACACCAGGAACTCGTCGCCACCCAGACGGCCGACCATCGACTCATTTTCATCCAGGAGACTGCTGTCTGGGCTGTCCAGGGCACTGTTGTTGTGCAACTGCAACAATTTGTCCGAGGCGCGCAGGCTGTGCACGAAGCGTCGTGAGACCTCGATCAGCAGGTTATCGCCAATCTGGTGGCCGAGCGTGTCGTTAATTTCCTTGAAGTCATCGAGATCAATCATCAGTACGGCGTACTGACTGGTTTTGGCCTCTTGTCGGTTCAACGAATTGGTCAGGTGTTCGGCCACCAGACGCCGGTTGGGTAAGCCGGTCAGTGCATCGTAATTGGCCATCTGGGTCAGCTTCAGCGTGGACTTGCGTTGCACGGCGAATACCCGTTCCACCGCCAGCGCGAACCCGGCAATCAGCAGGCTTAACAGCGCCAGGCGTTGCCACATGTCCCTGCGGATGGGATCGAGTATTACGTTGAGGTCGGCCGCCGATTTATAGCGATGCAACTGCCACGCCTGGGAGAAGGGCAGCTGGATGGTTTGCTCAAGATGAATGGCCGCTTGCTGCTTATCCGTGAGGAGATCCGGCAGGTCGAGGTTGCGTCTGTCCATGATGCGCACGCCGGTCTGGCGGTTTTCCAGCAGGTATTCGCTGGGTGGCGAGTCGAGGTCAATCTGCTGCTGGGTCAGGAGTGCTTTGTCCGCTGCGGTGATAGGCAATCTGGGCCAGCCGTTCAAGACCGCCTCCAGTGCGTTGGCCCGCAACACGGCAGTCACCAGCCCTTTGAACTCTTTGTTGGCCTGATCGTAGATAGGCACGGACAGCAAAATGCCCAAGGTATTGCGCTCGTCGCCGTTAGCGATCGAGGTGTATTGGGAGTTATCGCAGGTGCGCAGCAGGGTTGAAGTCACCGCCGCGATGCCCTCGGGGGCCTCGGCAGGTAGTCGGGGGTGATGGTGCTGCAAAAATCTGAGCTGCCTTACATAC
Source organism: Pseudomonas sp. SJZ079 (assembly GCF_007993865.1). Taxonomy (GTDB): domain Bacteria; phylum Pseudomonadota; class Gammaproteobacteria; order Pseudomonadales; family Pseudomonadaceae; genus Aquipseudomonas. The sequence continues at coordinate 85,845 of NZ_VIUH01000008.1, forward strand.
TCAGCGTACTCGGCGGCTTCGTACTCTTCGGGCTCATCTTGTTCGTGAGTCTCGTCTGCCTCCTGCGCTTTGGCGATACGCTCAAGCAACACCTGGTCAAACATCAGGAAAGGCACTTCACCCCGTTCGGGGGCGAAGCCGCCATACACCAGATAGATTTCAGAGACCGCGACATCGCTGGAAACGTGGTTGTACAGCTGCTGGATAGTGTCAGCGTCCCCCTCGCTGAAGTGCCCCAGTTTGACGACGTCGTCCTCGACGCTGCGGCGATTGCGCGGGGCCGCGCTACGCACTGCCGGCAGTAACGAGATGGTTTTGATCGTGACGTAGGTTCTCTCCAGCACCCCGGCCAGTTTTTCGGCCATGTTTTGTGCTTCAAGCCGCATCTCGTTGCGGATCTTTTGTTGGGTGTTGGCGGTTATCTGCTGGGCGTCACGGTAGATAGCCAGCGTGCCGATAATCCACAGCAGCATGAAACCGGCAGGAATGGCGTATTTACCCCATCCGTTCATGCACCACTTGCTGGATGCCCTCAGAATTGTTCTGCTCGGCTTACTCGTCATAGGCCTGGCCAGTCCCTGCTGCTACCGTGTGTTGTATTTATCGAGTTGCCGACACTGAATATATGGCTCGATCTGCTCTCGCGAGCGTCTCCAGCTGCCCGGTAATGGTGCCTGTGTTTGCTTAGCCTAGTCGCGAGCGAAAATTTAGCGAGGGCGGCGTGGGGATGAAAAGTGACCATAGCTGCTATGTGAGTACTAAAGTTCCAATATGTTGAAACCATAGCAGAGTAGGCGCCCGCGCAGCCGTGCTGCGTAAAGGCTCATGCCGACCAGCATCAGCGGGTGACTGCGCTGTTAGTGCCAGGCAAAAAATCTTGGCCAGGCTGCAGGCTCAGGTATTGCTCAACCGCGTACGCCAGCGTGGTTTCGCTATTGATTCATGCCATTGTTGGGCGCTGCATCTGCGGCTAGACTGGCGCACATGAACCGACGCCTGTGGCTTTATCTCGCCCTGTTTCTCAGCCTCGCGCTGCCCCTCAGTGGGGTGGTGAGTGCCGTTGAGCTGCAGGTGGCACCTTGCCCCATGCAGTACGAAGGCGTGTCGCAGGTCGGTGAGATGAATAGCGACTGTTGTGACGAACAGAAAAGCGCCCACGCCGGCAGCAAGGTGTGCAAAAGCGGCGAGGAGTGTAAAACCAGCAGCCTGCTGCAGGTCGTCAGCGTCAAGGCCCCCTTACTGGTCGGCCATCCACCGGCGCTGCATAGCCTCAACGCATTCATCCCCACTCCAGCACCCAGCGGTGTGTGGCGACCCCCTCGCGTCTGATTCCCGTTAAGTCCTGAATTCCATCCCGCGCCGAACCATGCGCGGGATGGCCGGCGTGTGCCTGCTTGGGTGCGCGTCGGGAAATCAACATGACTGGAATCTTCACCATGAATTTCCGATGCTATTGCAACGGCCTGCCGCTGCTCATGCTGCTGACCGTCTACATGCTGAGTTGGTCAGGCCTGGCCAGCGCCTTGACCCTCGCCGAAGCCCTGCGCCAAGCCGAGCACGAGGCGCCCTCGCTGGCCGCGCAAACCGCGCAAGTCGAGGCGGCGCGCAGCAACGCCATCCCCGCAGGTGAACTACCCGACCCCAAGTTGCTGCTGGGTGTGCAGAATTTCCCGGTCGGGGGCGACAATCGCGGCAAGCTCAATGCGGACTTCATGACCATGCAGATGGTCGGGGTCATGCAGGAAGTGCCCAACCGCGACAAGCGCCGCGCTCGGGTCGAGGTGGCCCAGGCCGGGGTCGAACGCGCGACGGCGGCGCAACGGGTCGAGCGCCTGAAGGTGCGCCGGGAAACCGCGCTGGCCTGGATTTCGGCGCTCGCAGTCGAGCAGAAACTGGCGTTGTTCCAAACCCTCTATGCCGAAAATGAGCTGTTGAGCAAAACCGTGCGCGCGCGCATCGCCGGGGGCGGTGGGCAGGCGGCAGACAGCGTCGGCCCCAAGCAGGAAGCCGCGCTGTTGGCCGAGCAGGAAGATGCGCTGCAACAGAGTCGCAGCCAACAACGCGCCGCTCTGCGCCGCTGGATCGGCCCGCGCGCAGACGAGCCCCTCTCGGGTCGCCTGCCGGACTGGCCGGTCGACGCCCAGCACTATCAACACAACCTCAAACAACACCCCGAGCTGGCGGTCTTCGCGCCCATGACCGATGAGGCGCAAGCCGAAGTGCGTCAGGCCATGGCGGAGAAGAAATCCGACTGGAGCTGGGAACTGGCCTACCAGAAACGCGGCGCCGCGTTCGGCGACATGCTGAGCGTGCAGTTCAGCTTCGATCTGCCGCTGTTCCCCGGTTCCCGGCAGAACCCCAGGATCGCCGCCAAACAGGCGCAGCTGAATCAGCTGGAGGCCGAGCGTGAGACCAGCGAGCGCGAGCATGCGCAACAGCTGGAAGATGACCTGGCCGAGTACCGGCGGCTTGACCGCGCCCTGGAACGCAGTCGGCAGACTCTGGTGCCGCTGGCCGAAGAGAAGGTCAAGCTGAGCCTGGCCGGCTATCGCGCCGGCGCCAGTGATTTGGCCAGTGTGATCGACGCCCGGCGTGAACTGATTGAGGCGCGGCTCAAGCAGATCGACTTTGCACAACAGCGCGCACTGACCAGTGCCCGTTTGTATTTCGCTTACGAAGGAGCTGGGCAATGACTGCTCGAATTTTAAAGGGCGCGTTGCTGACCGGCTTGGCGATCGCCATTGGCGCGGCAGGCGGCTACTGGTTCGCGCTATCGGATAGGAATGCCGGTCCTAGCTCGGTCAACACTCGGGCTGCGGTTACGCCAGACAAGGGCGAGGTGCTGTACTGGTACGACCCGATGTACCCGCAGCAGAAATTCGACCAGCCGGGCAAGTCGCCGTTCATGGACATGCAACTGGTGCCGCGCTATGCCGACGAAGGTGGCGACAGTGCGGCGGTCACCATCGATTCGAGCATCACCCAGAATCTCGGCATGCGTCTGGCGCCAGTGACCCGCGGGACGCTGAGCAATAGCCTCGAAGCGGTCGGCAACCTGACCTTCAATAGCCGCGATATCGCCGTGGTCCAGGCGCGTAGCGGCGGCTTCGTCGAGCGGGTGTATGCCCGCGCCCCGGAGGATCTGCTCGCCGCTGGCGCGCCGTTGGCCGACCTGCTGGTGCCCGAGTGGGTCAGTGTTCAGGAGGATTACCTGGCGCTGCGCGACGCCGGCGCTCCCGAGTTGCTGGCGGCGGCGCGCCAACGCCTGCGTCTGGCCGGCATGCCGGCGGAGCTGATCGCTCGCCTCGAACGCAGCGCCAAGGTGCAAAGCCTGTGGACGGTGACCAGCCCCATCACCGGCGTGCTGCAAGAGCTCAGTGTGCGCGAGGGCATGACCCTGGCCGCCGGGCAAACCCTGGCCACCATCAACGGCCTGCGCAGCGTCTGGCTGGATGTAGCGGTACCCGAGGCCGAAGCCCTCGGCCTGCAACCTGGTCAGATGGTGGAGGCGCGCTTGCCGGCCTTCCCTGGCGAGGTACTGCAGGGCTCGATCGACGCTATTTTGCCCGAGGCCAATCTGGACAGCCGCACGCTGCGGGTACGGGTCGAACTGGCTAATCCCGAGGGCCGCCTGCGTCCCGGCCTGACCGCCCAGGTGCGGCTGACCCGTGCGACCGAGCAGAATGCGTTGTTCGTGCCGAGCGAGGCGGTGATTCGCAGCGGCCGCCGCGCCCTGGTGATGCTCGCTGACGGAAAGGGGCGCTACCGTCCGCTGGAAGTCCGCCTGGGCGCCGAGGCCGGGGGCAAGACCCAGATCCTCCAGGGGCTGGAGGAGGGCCAGCAGGTGGTGGCCTCCGGGCAGTTCCTGCTCGACTCCGAAGCCAGCCTGCGCGGCATCCTCGCCCAGGGTATCGAGGCGACCTCGACGCCCGCGGTGCAACCCGCCTTGCACGAGGCCGAAGGCCAGGTCATGGATATCGACAACAGCTCGGTGACCCTGGCGCACGGCCCGTTCAAGACCCTGGGCATGCCCGGCATGACCATGCGTTTTCCGCTGGCCGATCCGGCCTTGGCAACGGGTATCCAGGTCGGTGAGCAGGTGCGCATCGGCGTGCGCGAGACCGACAGCGGCCTGCTGGTCGAGCGCCTGGACAAGCTGGAGGTACAGCCATGATCGCCCGGCTGATTCGCTGGTCGGTGGCCAACCGTTTCCTGGTCCTGCTGGCTACCCTGTTCGCCGTGGGCTGGGGCCTCTGGTCGCTGCAGAACACACCGATCGATGCGCTGCCGGACCTGTCCGACGTGCAGGTAATCATCCGCACCCCCTATGCCGGCCAGGCGCCGCAGATAGTCGAGAACCAGGTGACCTACCCCTTGGCCACCACCATGCTCTCGGTGCCGGGGGCGAAGACCGTGCGCGGTTACTCGTTCTTCGGCGACAGCTTCGTCTATGTGTTGTTCGAGGACGGCACCGACCTGTACTGGGCGCGTTCGCGGGTGCTGGAATACCTCAGCCAGGTGCAGAATCGCCTGCCCGCCAGCGCCAAACCGGCACTCGGCCCGGACGCCACCGGGGTCGGCTGGATCTACCAGTACGCCCTGGTGGATCGCAGCGGTCGGCATGACCTGGCCCAGTTGCGCGCGCTGCAGGACTGGTTCCTCAAGTTCGAACTGAAGACCCTGGCCAACGTCGCCGAGGTGGCGACCATCGGCGGCATGGTCAAGCAGTACCAGGTGCAACTCGACCCGATCAAGCTGGCCAGCCGGGGCATCACCCAGGCTGAGGTGACGACGGCTATCGGCCGGGCCAACCAGGAAACCGGTGGAGCGGTGCTGGAGTTGGCGGAGACCGAGTTCATGGTGCGCGCCTCCGGCTACCTGCAGACGCTGGAGGATTTTCGCGCGATTCCCCTGCGCCTGGGCCGTGGCGGCGTGCCGGTGACCCTCGGCGAGGTGGCGCACATCCAGCTCGGCCCGGAGATGCGCCGGGGTATCGCCGAGTTGGACGGCGAGGGCGAAGTGGTCGGCGGTGTAGTGATCCTGCGCAGTGGCAAGAACGCGCGCAGCACCATTGCCGCGGTCAAGGTCAAGCTGGAGAAGCTCAAGAGCAGCCTGCCGGAAGGGGTGGAGATAGTCACCACCTACGACCGCAGCCAGCTGATCGACCGTGCGGTGGAGAACCTCAGCCACAAGCTGATCGAGGAATTTATCGTGGTGGCGCTGGTGTGCGCGCTGTTTCTCTGGCACCTGCGCTCCTCCCTGGTGGCCATTGTTTCCTTGCCGGTCGGGGTGTTGATCGCCTTCGCCGTCATGCAGCAGCAGGGCATCAACGCCAACATCATGTCGCTCGGCGGCATCGCCATCGCCATCGGCGCCATGGTCGACGCGGCGGTGGTGATGATCGAGAACGCCCACAAGAAGATTGAGGCCTGGCGTGAGGAGCATCCGGGCGAGCGGCTCGAAGGCGTGCATCATTGGCAGGTGATCACCGACGCGGCGGTGGAGGTCGGACCGGCGCTGTTCTTCTGCCTGCTGATCATCACCCTGTCGTTTATTCCGGTGTTCACCCTGCAGGCCCAGGAGGGCCGCCTGTTCGGACCCTTGGCCTTCACCAAGACCTATGCCATGGCCGCGGCCGCCGGCCTCTCGGTGACCCTGGTGCCGGTGCTGATGGGCTACTGGATTCGCGGGCGGATTCCCAGCGAAGCACAGAATCCGCTGAACCGCTGGTTGATCGGGCTCTACCAGCCGGCCCTCGACGCGGTGCTGCGTTGGCCCAAGGTCACCATGTTGGCCGCGCTGTTGGTGTTTCTCAGCGCGCTGTGGCCATTGTCGCAACTGGGCGGTGAGTTCCTGCCGCCGCTGGATGAGGGCGACCTGCTGTACATGCCCTCGGCGCTGCCCGGATTGTCCGCGCAGAAGGCCGCGCAGCTGTTGCAGCAGACCGACCGGCTGATCAAGACAGTGCCGGAAGTCGCCCATGTGTTCGGCAAGGCCGGGCGCGCCGAGACCGCCACCGACCCGGCGCCGCTGGAGATGTTCGAGACCACCATCCAGTTCAAGCCGCAGGAGCAGTGGCGTGCCGGCATGACCCCGGAGTTGCTGGTGGAGGAACTGGACCGGGTGGTGCGGGTGCCGGGGCTGACCAATATCTGGATTCCGCCGATCCGCAACCGCATCGACATGCTCGCCACCGGGATCAAGAGCCCGATCGGGGTCAAGGTAGCCGGCAGCAACCTGGCGCTGATCGACGAAGCCACCCAGGCCATCGAGAAGGTGGCCAAAGGTGTGCCGGGGGTGACTTCCGCTCTGGCCGAACGCCTGAGCGGCGGGCGCTATATCGACGTCGACATCGACCGGGTGGCGGCGGCGCGCTACGGCCTGAATATCGCCGATGTGCAATCGATAGTCGCCAGCGCCATCGGTGGCGAAAACGTCGGCGAGACCATCGAAGGCCTGGCGCGCTTCCCGATCAGCGTGCGTTACCCACGGGAATGGCGCGACTCACTCAGCGGCCTCGAACAGCTGCCGATCTACACCCCGCAGGGTAGTCAGATCACCCTGGGTACGGTGGCGCGGATCAAGATCAGCGATGGCCCGCCGATGCTCAAGAGCGAGAATGCGCGGCTCTCGGGCTGGGTCTACGTGGATGTGCGCGGTCGCGACCTGGCCTCGGTGGTGGCCGATCTGCGCCAGGCCATCGAGCAACAGGTGCAGTTGCAGCCGGGCCTCAGCCTGAGCTATTCGGGGCAGTTCGAGTTCCTCGAGCGGGCCAACGCACGGCTCAAACTGGTGGTGCCGGCCACCCTGCTGATCATCTTCGTGCTGCTCTACCTGTGTTTCGCCCGCTTCAGCGAGGCCTTGCTGATCATGGCCACGCTGCCGTTCGCCCTGACCGGTGGGGTGTGGTTCCTCTACCTGCTCGGCTATCACCTCTCGGTGGCCACCGGGGTCGGCTTCATCGCCCTGGCCGGGGTGGCGGCCGAGTTCGGCGTGATCATGCTGCTGTACCTGAAGAACGCCTGGGCCGAACGCGAGGACGCCGGCGACAGCAGCGAGCAGGCGCTGCTCGAGGCGATTCGCGAAGGCGCGGTGCAACGGGTGCGGCCCAAGGCCATGACCGTGGCGGTGATCATCGCCGGTCTGCTGCCGATCCTGCTGGGCAGCGGCAGCGGCAGCGAGGTGATGAGCCGCATCGCCGCGCCCATGGTCGGCGGCATGCTCAGTGCGCCGCTGCTGTCGCTGTTCGTGTTGCCGGCGGCCTACCGCTTGATGCAGCGTCGGCGCCTCAAGGCGCTGATCGGTCCCGCTTAGCGGGTTGGCCAGACATAACGTGCCAGTCGATCAACCCTGGCCTGCGGGGCAGGCTTGATCGACATGCCGGCGTCATCAAGGTGTCATCCGCTCTGCGGAGACTGCTGCGGGTTTGCTCCTCCCCAGTCTCTGCATAAGGATGTTTGCCATGCTGCGTATTCCCGCTCTCTGTGCGCTTTTTGCGCTGGCCCCGTTGGCCCCGTTGGCCTCGGCCCTCGAATTGAAGCCCCTGGCGATCTATCACAGTGGTTTCCCGGCGGGCACCGAAATCGTCAGCGTGCAGGGCTCGAGCATGCGGGTGGCGGTGTCCAACAGCGAACAGGGGCTGGTGGACCTGCTCAAGCTCGACCCTGGCGCCGGGCTGCAGCGTATCGCACGACACCAATTGCTGAAAAAGGCTGAAGGGGAGATCACCTCGGTGGCGTTTCACCCCACGCTGGATCTGTTTGCCGTGTGTGTGCGCGACCGCGATGGCCTGAAAAATGGTCGCGTCGAGTTGCGTGCGGCCAGCGACGGCAAGCTGTTGAACAGCCTGACTGTCGGCGTATGGCCGGACAGCCTGGCCTTCTCGCCGAATGGCGACTTCCTAGTGGTGGCCAACGAGGGCGAAGGCTATGTGCGCGACGGCGCAGACTTTCGCAGTGGCGAGGGCTCGATCAGCCTGATCGATCTGCGCCAGGGCGTGGCCCAGGCCTCACACCGCCTGATCGGGTTGCCGGACCTGGCCGGTGTCGCGGGTGCGACCCAGGCCGAGGATAAACGCTTGCTGGAGCGGGAAATCGATGGCGAAGAACTGAAAATCCCCTTCGGTACCAGCCCCGCGCACCTCGAGCCGGAATACGTGGTTTTCAGTCCTGACGGTTCGCGCGCCTATGTCAGCTTGCAGGAGAACAACGCCATCGCCGTGGTCGATGTACTGAAAGGCACGCTGGATAAGGTGTTCGGCCTGGGCGCGGTGCGGCATGCCGCGGATCTCAGCGATGACGGCCACTATGCGCCGAACGCCGAGTTGTTCGCCCTGCGCGAGCCGGACGCACTGGCCGTCAGCGCCGATGGCTTGTATGTGGTGACCGCCGATGAAGGCGACAGCGATCCGAAAGCCGGCAAAACCAAGGCCGGCTTGCCAAGCGGTGGCGGACGCACGGTCAGCGTGTTCGACGCCATGAGCGGCCAGTTGCTCGGCGATACCGGCAGTCAACTCGACGATAAGGCCGCCGAGGCGGGGGTCTACCCGGACCAGCGCAGCCCGAACAAAGGCAGCGAGCCGGAAGGCGTGGTGAGTTTTGATGCGTTCGGCAAGCGCCTGGCTGTGGCGACTCTGGAGCGCGCCGATGCTTTGGCCCTGATCGATCTGGATCAACCACAAACGCCCAAGGTGTTGCAGGTGATTGCTGCGGATCAGGGCGCGGGGCAGGGCGAGCTGGCGCCGGAAGGCTTGGCGCATGTCGAGCAGGCCGGGCGGCACTTCCTGGTCAGCGGCCTGGAGAAGAGCGGCAACGTGGTGCTGTTCGAACTGCTCGAGTAACGCCCGCACGCCTGGCTGCACGCACGGGTGCGGCCAGACGTGTCAGAGGCCGACACTACTGCCAGCGTGCCTGACGCCAGCTCTGCTGTTGTTCTGCGGTCAGAAAGGTCCAGGCGACGAAGCGGCTCTGCTTCTGCCCCTGAGCCATCTCGACGGTACGCACCTCGCGGGCGCCGGCCTGTTTCAGCGCGCTATACACACCGGGTAGGTTGCTGGCCTTGGAGATCAGGCTGCTGAACCACTGCACCTGCTGCGGTACCTGTGCGCTTTCTTGGATCAAGCGGTTGACGAATGCGGCCTCGCCGCCCTGACACCAGAGTTCTGCGGCCTGACCGCCGAAATTCAGCACGGGCAGTTTGCGCTTGGGGTCGAGCTTGCCGAGGTTGCGCCATTTGCGCTTGCTGCCACTGCTGGCTTCTGCCGCCGAGGCGTGGAAGGGCGGGTTGCACAGGCTCAGGTCGAAGCGTTCATCGGCCTGTAGCAAACCCTGGAATATGTGCTGGGCGTCCAGCTGCTGACGCAACTCGATGGCCGCACCGAGACCGGGGTTGGACTGCACTATGGCCTTGGCCGAGGCGATGGCGCTGGCCGCGATGTCCGAGCCGAGGAACTGCCAGGCGTACTCCCGGTGACCCAGCAGCGGATAGATGCAATTGGCGCCGACGCCGATATCCAGCACCCGCACCCGCGCGCCGCGCGGAATCTCGCCGCCATTGCAGGAGGCCAGCAGGTCCGCCAGATAGTGCAGATAGTCGGCGCGCCCGGGAATCGGCGGGCACAGGTAATCCGCCGGAATGTCCCAATGCGCGATGCCGTAGAACTGCTTGAGCAGGGCGCGATTGAACACCTTGACCGCGGCCGGGTTGGCGAAGTCGATGCTCTGCTTGCCGTAGGGGTTGATGATCACAAAGGCCGCCAGCTCCGGACTGCTGGCGATCAACGCCGGGAAATCGTAACGGCCCTGGTGACGGTTGCGCGGGTGCAACTGGCCCTTGTCGGCAGCGGGTTTGGGCTGCGCAGCGCGGGGCGCAGCGGATTTATGGCGGGGGTGTTTCGGCGGCAGGGACATGGCGGGTGGATCGCAGGCTCGGGGCTGCGGATTTTCCCACAGCTCGGCATGGCGTGCAGGGAAAGTCGTCGCCAAGAACCTGTACGGCTGGTTGGTTAACTCAAGCTCGGATGGCTGGGGTGTTGCGGCAGGGCGTTGCGACGAGTCATTGCGGGCTTTGTTGCAGTGCAGCTAGTCAGGCGATATGCAGCCACATCGCCAGATAATCGAAGAACAGGCAGTACAAGGCTATCGGCAGCGGCAGGCCGAGCAGGGTGCCGAGCAGGTAGTGGCGAAAGGGTACGCCAGACAAGGCGAGGGCATAATTCAGCGCCGGCACTGTCTGGAACAGCATGCGCAGGGCGATGATGCTGGTCAGCGGGCGACGATCCAGGCCGGCCAGCAAGCGCTTGGCCAAGCGGTTGTCCAGCTCGCGCAGGGCATTGCCACCGAGCATGCGGATGGTGAAGAAGGTGAAGATGCACGAGGCACTGGCGGCCAGGTAGGTGGCGATACCACCGTAGACTTTGCCCAACGCCAGTACGGCGGCGGCGAGGAAGATCCAGCCGGGAATCTGGATCAGGTTGCCCAGGGCGAACAGCCCGATGAACAGCAGCAGCCCTGCGACCTTGTGCATCAGGATCAGCTCTTGCAAGGATGCCAGGCTGAATTGGGCGCGGATACCCAGGGCTTCGAACAGGACGAACAAGCCCAGTAGAAACAGGATGACCAGCAACAGACGGTGAGAGCTGCGCATGACGGGCCTCGCTGTTCAGGGGTAGCCGAGTATGGCCTTGATCTGTGGCAGGTGCGCGGCGATCCATTGTGGATCGATCGCGCCCCAGTCGCGGATGCTGTAGTGCCCGGCGTTATTGCGCTCGCCGGTCTGTTGCTCGAACACGCAGTCGATATCCAGCTCAGCCAGGGCGGCGAGGGTGTCCTGGGCGGTGCGTCGCGGCATGCCGGTGGCCTCCATCAGCGCCGGCACACTGCAGGCGCCGCCGCTGTCGATCAGCCAGGCCACGTACAGGCGCCGATAGAAGCTGGTTTTGGTCTTGCTGACGTCCATTTCTAGTACCTCGAATCAACAGACTTGGCTGGCATCACGTCGGCGCAGGACACGATGGCGACTGGCGAAGAACAGCTGGAGAAAGGCTTTCACCAGCAGCGCCGGGAGCAGTGGGTCGACGCTCAGTTCGTCAATCACCCTGGAGCCTGAACCCTGCACTTCAATACGGCGTTGGTGGCGCCACAGACGCATGCCGGTCATGGGTGACTCTTCGATGAAGCCAACACCCGGCGTCAGCGAGAGCAGCGTAAGGCGCGACTTACCCATGGGTAGCCAGCCAAACAGCCAGAGCCAGCTGGTGAACAGTGGCTGGCCGGGCTGCACCTTCATATCCTCCAGGTTGCGAATTCCCTTGGGGATGCTCATCCACAGTAGCGGACGCATCTCAGCGCGGAGGCACCTGGTGTCGGTGATCCAGCGCCAAGCTACGCTTGGACTGACGGAGAGGATCGACTCGAAACGCAGCTCGATGGGCATAGGGCCTAAGCACCTCAGTAGACTTAAGATTCGCCCATTCAGCCCAGGGTGGCGATACCAATATAGGTCGCCGCGCCGGCCATATAGCCGATAAAGGCCAGCCAGCTGATCTTTTTCAGGTACCAGATGAAGTCGATCTTTTCCATGCCCATGGCCGCCACGCCGGCCGCCGAACCGATGATCAGGCAGCTGCCGCCGGTACCGGCGCAGTAGGCGAGCATCTCCCAGAACGTGCCGTCGACCAGGAAGTTACTCAGCCAACCGGCTTCGCTGCTACCGGCGACTTCCAGCGCCGCGGGGCTGATCAACGGGTACATTTTCATGGCACCGGCCACCAGCGGTACGTTGTCGACCACCGAGGACAGCAGACCAATGGCGATATTGATTGCGTAGATGTCGCCGAGGCCTTCACGCAGCAGGGTGGCGACCTGGATCAGGTGGCCGGCGGTGGCCAGGCTGGAGACAGCCAGCAGGATGCCAAGGAAGAACAGCACGCTGGTGGTGTCGATTCGGCGCAGTACGCCGACCACCGAAAGCGGGTGCTTGTCTTCGTCGTTCTTGCCACGGTGGATCACCTCGGTGACCACCCAGAGCACGCCGAGGCCGAGGAGGATACCCATGTACGGCGGCAGGTGGGTGACGGTCTTGAACACCGGTACGAACACCAGGGCGCCGAGGCCGAGGACGAACACCAGGTTGCGCTCGAACGGGGTGGTCGGGTCGCGGCGTTCTTCGTCGAGGACATTCAGCTGCGGACGCTGGATTGCACCCTTCAAGGTGACGCTGAGGATCAGCAACGGCACCAGCAGACACACCAGACTGGGGAAAAACAGGCTGGTGACAATACCGCTGGTACTGATCTGGCTGCCAATCCACAGCATGGTGGTGGTGACGTCGCCGATCGGTGACCAGGCACCGCCGGCGTTGGCGGCGATCACCACGATGCCGGCATAGAACCAGCGCTCTTTCTGCTCGGCGACCAGTTTGCGCAGTACCGAGACCATGACGATGGTGGTGGTCAGGTTGTCCAGTGCGGCGGAGAGGAAGAAGGTTATCAGCGCCACCAGCCACAGCAGGGTGACACGCTTGTTGGTGCGGATACGGTCGGTGATGACCTTGAAGCCTTCATGGGCGTCGATCAGTTCGACGATGGTCATGGCGCCCATCAGGAAGAACAGAATCTCGGAGATCTCACCGAGGTGGTGGCGCAGCTCCTCGGTGACATGATGGACGTTATTCGCGCCACCGGCGGTGCCTGTGCCGATCAGCGGCAAAATGGTATCGGCGCCCAACACCAGCAAGGTCCAGCAGATCACGGCGGTGAGGATGGCCGAGGCGGCCTTGTCGATCTTCAGCGGGTGCTCGAAGGCAATGGACAGGTAACCAAGGACGAATATCAACGCCATCAACGCATACATGATCAGAATTCCAGTTCAGGGCTTTTTTTATGGATGTACTTTTTATGGGTAAAAAAGTGCCGGAGGCTCTTGATGCGCCCGAGAAGATGCCTGATTTAGGCGGAAATTGGGAGGGGCTTTATGCTTGGATGTGATTTCAACTGGGTGAAATCAGCGGGGTTTGGCTATTTGGCCAGGCCCCAAGCGCGTTATTCAAGGCGCCTGGAGCCAGTCAGGCTTAGCTCGGATGTTGCAGCGGGTTGTGCGCGGCGGTGCCGGCGAGCGTGGGCTGTGGTGGGCTGATAAAGGCCAGGCTGATCGCCAGCAGCGGCATGATCAGGTTGAAGAAACAGTAGGGCAGGTAGCTCCAGGTCGCCACCCCCAGCGTCGCCGCCATATAGGCGCCGCAGGTGTTCCAGGGAATCAGCACCGAGGTCAGGGTGCCGCCATCCTCCAGGGCGCGCGACAGGTTGACCGGCGCCAGGCCGCGTTTCTCATACTCGGCGCGATACATGCGGCCCGGCAGCACCAGGGCGATGTACTGGTCGGCGGTGATGATATTGGTGCCGATGGTGGTGGCAATGGTGCTGGCGATCAGGCTGCTGGTGCTTTTGACCAGGTGCAGGGCGCTCTGCAGCAGGCGTTGCAGCAGACCGAGCTTTTCCAGCACGCCGCCAAAACACATGGCGCAGATGATCAACCACACGGTGGTCAGCATGCTGCTCATGCCGCCCTTGGACAGCAGGTCGTCCAGCGCCGGGTTGCCGCTGTTCGACTGGTAGCCGGCGAACAGCGCAGTCCACACGGTCTTCAACGGCGCCAGCAGGCCCGCGCTGGGGTCGGCCAGACGGCTCATCACCTCGGGTTGGAAGATCACCGCGAACAGCGCGCCGAGCAGGGCGCCGAGAAATACCGCAGGAAACGCCGCCCACTGGCGGATGGCCAGAAACAGCAGGAAGGCCACCGGCAACAACAGGTGCCAGCCCAGCCTGAACTGGCTTTCCAATGCGTGCAGCACCACGGCGATGCGGTCGGTGTCGTGGTTGCCACTGGCTTGCTGACCCAGCAGGAAGAACAGCAGCAGGGCGATCAGCAGCGCCGGCACAGTGGTGCGCAGCATCAGGCGGATGTGCTCGAACAGATCGGCCCCAGCCGCGACCGGCGCCAGGTTGGTGGTGTCCGACAGCGGCGAGAGCTTGTCGCCGAAGTAGGCGCCGGAAATGATCGCCCCGGCGGTGATCGCCGGGTCCAGGCCCAGCCCGGAGGCCACGCCCATCAGGCCGATACCGAGGGTGCCGGCGACCGTCCAGGAACTGCCGATCGACAGCGCGGTGAGGGCGCAGATCAGGCAGCTGGTGACATAGAAGTACTCGGTGGAGATCAGCTTGAGGCCGAACCAGATCATGGTCGGTACGGTGCCGGCGAGAATCCAGGTACCGATCAGCGCGCCGACCGCGAGCAGAATCAGGTTGGCCTTCATCGCCATATGAATGCCGGCGAGTATGCCTTCTTCTATCTGCGCCCAGCGCAGGCCATTCTTCAGGCCCACCAGGCCGGCGACGAAGGCGGCGCTCATCAGTGCGATCTGGTTCGGTCCGCTGGAGGAACTGTCGCCATACAGGTAAACCGAGAGACTCAGCAGCAGTACCAGCACGCCAATCGGCAGCAAGGCATCGAGCAGGGAAGGGGAGCGTGTTGCGGTCATTTGATCTGTCCGTAAAAACAACGGGGCCCGCGACTGAACAAGTCGCGGGCCCCGTGTAGAGCTGCTTGAAGGTTAAAGGCTGGCGATGCGCGCTCGCTGCTCGGCCAGTTTGCCCAGGGCCTGTTCGGCCTCGGCCAGCTTGGCCCGTTCCTTGTCGATCACCTCGGGCGGCGCCTTGGCGACGAAGCCCTGGTTGCCGAGCTTGCCGCCGACGCGCTTGACCTCGCCGTCCAGGCGCTGGATTTCCTTGTCCAGACGCGCCAGTTCGGCCGCCTTGTCGATCAGCCCGGCCATCGGCACCAATACCTGCATGTCGCCGACCAGGGCGGTGGCGGACATCGGCGCCTCGGCACCGGCTTCCAGCACCTGGACCGATTCCAGCTTGGCCAGCTTGTTCAGCAGTGGCAGGTTGTCGGCCAGGCGCCGTTGATCCAGTTCGCTGGCGTTCTGCAGGATGATGTCGATGCGCTTGGCCATGGAGATGTTCATCTCGCCACGGATCTGCCGCAAACCGAGCATCAACGCCTTGACCCACTCGATATCGCCTTCGGCGGCGCTGTCGATGCGCTCCTGATTGGCCACCGGCCAGGCTTGCAGCATCAGGGTGTCGCCACGCTCTGCACCTTGAAGGCAGCCGGCCTGGGCCTTGATGCGCTGCCAGATCTCTTCGGTGATGAAGGGCATGAACGGGTGCGCCAGGCGCAGGGTGGTTTCCAGCACGCGAATCAGCGTGCGGCGGGTGCCACGTTGGCGCTCCAGCGGCGCGTTCTCGTCCCACAACACCGGCTTGACCAGCTCCAGGTACCAGGCGCAGTACTGGTCCCAGATGAACTCGTAGAGCGCCTGGGCGGCGAGGTCGAAGCGGAAGTTATCGAGTTGGCGAGTCACTTCGGCTTCGGTGCGCTGCAGCTGGGAGATGATCCAGCGGTCCACCGAGGACAGTTCGACCGCCTCGCCGTTGATCCCGGTGTCCTGGCCATCGGTGTTTTCGATGACGAAGTTGGCGGCGTTCCACAGCTTGTTGCAGAAGTTGCGGTAGCCCTCGACCCGGCCCATGTCGAACTTGATGTCGCGGCCGGTGGAGGCCAGCGAGCAGTTGGTGAAGCGCAGGGCGTCGGTGCCGTAGGAGGCAATGCCCTCGGGGAACTCGGCGCGGGTCTGCTTGGCGATCTTCTCGGCCAGCTTGGGCTGCATCATGCCGCTGGTGCGTTTGGCCAGCAGGCTGTCGAGGTCGATGCCGTCGATGATGTCCAGCGGGTCGAGCACGTTACCCTTCGACTTGGACATCTTCTGGCCCTGGCCGTCGCGTACCAGGCCATGCACGTAGACGGTCTTGAACGGGACTTGCGGAGTGCCGTCCTCGTTCTTCACCAGGTGCAGGGTGAGCATGATCATCCGCGCGACCCAGAAGAAGATGATGTCGAAGCCGGTAACCAGTACGTCGGTCGGGTGGAAGGTCTTCAGCGCTTCGGTCTGCTGCGGCCAGCCGAGGGTGGAGAAGGTCCACAGGCCGGAACTGAACCAGGTGTCGAGGACATCTTCGTCCTGGCGCAGCGCAACATCGGCACCGAGGTTGTGCTTGGCGCGCACTTCGGCTTCGTCACGGCCGACGTAGACCTGACCTGCCTCATCGTACCAGGCCGGGATGCGGTGGCCCCACCAAAGCTGACGGCTGATGCACCAGTCCTGGATGTCGCGCATCCAGCTGAAGTACATGTTCTCGTACTGCTTGGGCACGAACTGAATCGCGCCGTCTTCCACGGCCTTGATCGCCGGCTCGGCCAGTGGTTTGGTCGAGACGTACCACTGATCGGTCAGCCAGGGCTCGATGATGGTGCCGGAGCGGTCGCCTTTCGGCACTTTCAGGGCGTGATCGTCGATCTTTTCCAGCAGGCCGGCGGCATCGAAGGCGTCGACGATGCGCTTGCGCGCCTCGAAGCGGTCGAGGCCGGCGTAGTCGGCCGGCAGGCTGCCATCGACCACATCGTTGAGGCTGCCATCGACATTGAACACCTGAGCGCTGGCCAGGATCGCGGCGTTCTTGTCGAAGATGTTGATCAACGGCAGGTTGTGACGTTTGCCGACTTCGTAGTCGTTGAAGTCGTGGGCCGGGGTGATCTTCACGCAGCCGGTGCCGAATTCGGGGTCGCAGTAGTCATCGGCGACGATGGGGATGCGTCGACCGACTAGCGGCAGTTCGACAAAGGTGCCGATCAGCGCCTGGTAGCGTTCGTCTTCCGGGTGCACGGCCACGGCGCTGTCACCGAGCATGGTTTCCGGGCGGGTGGTGGCGACGATCAGGTAGTTCTTGCCGTCTGCGGTGGTGTGGCCGTCGGCCAGCGGGTAGCGCAGGTTCCACAGCTTGCCCTTCTCGTCGTGGTTTTCCACTTCGAGGTCGGAAATCGCCGTGTGCAGCTTGGTGTCCCAGTTGACCAGGCGCTTGCCGCGATAGATCAGGCCGTCGGCATGCAGGCGCACGAAGGCTTCTTTAACCGCTTCGGAGAGGCCGTCGTCCATGGTGAAGCGCTCGCGCGACCAGTCCACCGAGCTGCCGAGGCGGCGAATCTGCCGGGTGATGGTGCCGCCCGACTGTTCCTTCCACTCCCAGACTTTCTCCAGGAATTTCTCGCGGCCCAGATCGTGGCGGCTGATGCCGTCGGCGGCCAGTTGCCGTTCGACCACCATCTGCGTGGCGATGCCCGCATGGTCGGTGCCCGGCTGCCACAGGGTGTTGCGACCCTGCATGCGGCGGAAGCGGATCAGCGCGTCCATGATCGAGTTGTTGAAGCCGTGACCCATGTGCAGGCTGCCGGTGACGTTCGGCGGCGGGATCATGATGGTGTAGGGCTGGCCCGAACCCTGCGGGGCGAAATAGTTGTTCGCCTCCCAGTTCTCGTACAGGGCGGTTTCAATGGCGTGCGGCTGGTAGGTCTTGTCCATGCGCGGCGGGACCCTTTTGACGGCTAATTAGAAAAGCCGACAAGTATAACGGCGAAGGTGCGCGGGACGTAAGGTCGTTTATCTGGCTGTGGCCATGGCCGCGCTAGGGCTGCGCAGCACAAGAGTGGCCAAGTTCGCGTCGCGGTTCAGGAGCGACGCGGCGGCAATAGGCGCAGCAGGCGGGCCTCGAGGCGGCGTTTCAGTTCGGCTTCGATCTGCGGCACGAAGTCATCGATCACGTCTTGGAGGATAAGCGCGGCGGCGGCGCGCAGCTCATTGTCCAGGCGATTCAGCTCGGCGCTGCTGTTACGGCTCACGGCTTGCGCCAAGGTGCTGCGCAGTGCCTCGCTGGGCGCTGGCTGGGGCATGGGTTGCGGTGCAGTGGATGTGCCTGCGTTTTCGACCTGGGCCGTGAAGTCAGGCGCTGGGCTGACAACATCGGATAACAGAGGGATGGTGTCCGGATCGAGCGAGTCGGTCAGCAGCGGCGGTTCCAGGTTTTCATCGCCCAGCAGCTCGCGGATCGACTCGAGGTCGTCCAGTAGGTGGGCAGGTTTTTTCGGCGGTATAGGGTTGTTCATGGTGGTTGCCAGTGGCCTGTACGGCTAGTTGGTTAACTCAAGTTCGGATGGTTGAGGTTCCGAGATCAGGCGCTGCGACGAGTCATAGCGGGCTATGGCGAGGAGTGGCAAGGCAGTATCGGGGCCTCAAACGCCGAAGTTGACTAATTGAACTAGCCACACGGGCCGCTAAAGTTCGACTCGTTGCGGATCATAGCCGCGCTGGCGGTAGTTACGAAAATTCTCTCGGCAGGCGGTCAACAGCTCGGGTTGTTGATTGACGATCTCGATCACTCGGCTGAAGCGTTCGACAAAGGGCGAGATCGTCGTGTTGAGGTTGATCAGCACGCCTTGCTGGGCGCTTGGCTCATCATCCAGGCCAATCACCACAGGGGCCTGCGGATCATCCTGGTGCAGATTGTGCGGTATGAAACTCTCGGCCTTGAAGCGCCAGAGCTGCTCGTCCAGTGTGCGACATTGTTCGGCATCGCTGCCGCGCAGAAACACCGGCAGACCATGGCGCCAGGCTTTCATCGCCAGCTGACAGGCCGCGCGCAGGCGGTCGGTCGGCGTGGCGGATGATAAAACGTAAAACTCTATTCTGGGCATGGCGGTTTCATCGGGTTTCTCTGTGTGGGAATGGCCTGGTGCGCGCGAATCGCGACCAGGCTGCGTCCCCGCAGTGTCGGGCTCAGGCCTCGCTGCGATCCAGCAGGTATTGGGTCAGCAGTGGCACCGGACGGCCAGTGGCGCCCTTGTCCTTGCCGCCACTGACCCAGGCCGTGCCGGCGATATCCAGGTGCGCCCAGTGATAGTTCTTGGTGAAGCGCGAGAGGAAGCAACCGGCGGTGATGGTGCCGGCCTTGGGGCCACCGATGTTGGCGATGTCGGCGAATGGGCTGTCCAGCTGCTCCTGGTACTCGTCGAACAGCGGCAATTGCCAGGCGCGATCGTCGGCGCTGCGGCCGGCGGCAAGCAGTTGCTCCAGCAACTTGTCGTCATTGCCCATCAGCCCCGAGGTATTGGCGCCCAGAGCAACGATGCAGGCGCCGGTGAGGGTGGCTATATCGATCACTGCCTGCGGCTTGAAACGTTCGGCGTAGGTCAGGGTATCGCACAGCACCAGACGGCCTTCGGCGTCGGTGTTGAGTATCTCCACGGTCTGCCCGCTCATGCTGGTGACAATGTCGCCAGGGCGAGTGGCGCGGCCGCTGGGCATGTTCTCGGCGCAGGCCAGCAGGCACACCAGATTGATCGGCAGCTGCAGCTCCAGTACGGCGCGCAGGGTGCCGAGCACGCTGGCGGCGCCGCACATGTCGTACTTCATTTCATCCATGCCGGCGGCCGGCTTGATGCTGATGCCGCCGGTGTCGAAGGTCACGCCTTTGCCGACCAGGGCGAAGGGTTTCTCGGTTTTCTTGCCGCCCTGATAGTTGAGGACGATCATCCGTGGCGGTTGCTCGCTACCTTGGGAAACCGCGAGGAAGGCGCCGGCGCCGAGCTCTTTGAGCTTCTTCTCGTCGAGGATCTCGACCTTGAGGTTCTTGTGCCCCTTGGCCAGGGTCTTGGCTTCCTCGGCGAGGAAGCTCGGGTGGCAGAGGTTCGGCGGCAGGTTGCCGAGGTCCTTGGTGAAGGCCATGCCCGCGGCGATGGCTTGGGCATGCTTGGCGCCACGCTCGACTTCGGCCTGGGTGGCTTTTGTGCTGAGCAGCGTCAGTTTCTTCAGCGCGATGCTTTCGGCCTTCTGGCTCTTGAAGCGGTCGAACTGGTAGCCGCTGTCGGCCAGGGTTTCCACCATCAGGCGCGTCTTGCCGTAGCTGTTGCGGTTCTTCACGGGGACTTCGCCGAGCGCTAGCACGGCATCATTGCCGCCTAACCCCTTGAGTACCGCGTACACTGCGCCGAGTAATTTGCGCAGTTGACGGTCGGACAGTTCTGCGTCCTTGCCCGTCCCGACCAGCAGTACACGTTCGGCCTTGAGGTTGGGCAGGCTGTGGGCTAACAGGGTCTGGCCGAGTTTGCCGCTCAGGTCGCCGCGCTTGAGCAGTGTGCTGATCGCGCCTGCGCTGGCGCTATCAATTGCTTTCGCCGTTTCACCGAGCGTGCAGCCTTCGCCTACGGCAATGACCAGGGTGGCGGTTTTCAGTGTTTCTGGGCGAGCGCTTTTGACAATAAATTCCATAGCGTGGAGTCCCCAAGACAACGAGTCGGTATTGCAGGATAATGCCGGTTATTTGTTCATTGGTTCGTTGTTACGCGAACCGGCAAGCAGTGTGGCTAGTTTGATCGTAGCCGCCTGAGCCTGACAACCCTGGAGTGTCTGGTTTGATCGTCTTCCGTTATATGTCTCGTGAAGTATTGGTGACCATGAGTGCGGTAAGCGCCGTGCTCTTGGTGATCATTATGAGTGGCCGGTTCATCAAGTACCTGGCGCAGGCAGCGCAAGGGCTGTTGGACCCGGGTGTATTGTTCATGATCATGGGCGTTCGTCTGCCAGGCTTCCTGCAGCTAATTCTGCCCTTGGGGTTGTTCCTCGGCATTCTGCTGGCATACGGACGGCTCTACCTCGACAGCGAGATGACCGTGCTGTCGGCCACGGGCGTGAGCCCGCAGCGCTTGCTGGTCTATACCCTGGCGCCAGCGACCCTGGTGGCCCTGTTGGTGGCTTGGTTGAGTCTGAGTCTGGCGCCGCAGGGGGTCACCGAACAGATGCGCATCCTCAATGAACAGGATGCGCTGACCGAACTCGATACCCTGGTGCCAGGGCGTTTCCAGTCCATGAAAGATGGTTCGCGGGTGACCTATACCCAGCAGCTGTCGAAAGAGCGTGACGAGCTGACTGGGGTCTTTATCTCCGAGAAGCGATTTTCCCGCCAAGGTGGCAAGGAGCGCGGTATCACCGTGCTGGTAGCGGACAGCGGGCGTCAGGAAATCCAGGCCGATGGCAGTCGTTACCTGATTCTGCAGAATGGCTATCGCTACGACGGCAATCCGGGGCAGGCGGATTACCGTGCGATTAAATACGACACCTATGGCGTGTTGCTGCCCAAACCGACGGTCAGTGACGAGATCAGCGAGCGTGAAGCCGTGCCGACTCGTGAGTTGGTCGGCAGCGACAATCCGCGTTTCCAGTCAGAGCTGCAGTGGCGGTTGTCGCTGCCGTTGCTGGTGTTCGTCGTGACCCTGATGGCGGTACCCCTGTCACGGGTCAACCCACGACAAGGACGTTTTCTCAAGCTGTTGCCGGCGATTCTCTTGTACATGGTCTACCTGTCGCTGCTGATTGCCGCGCGTGGTGCGCTGGATAAAGGAAAAATTCCCCTGCAGTTGGGGTTGTGGTGGGTGCACGGGTTGTTCGCGTTGATCGGTCTTGGCTTGCTCTATTGGGAGCCGCTACGACTGAAGTGGGCAGGGCGTCGTGCTGCACAGGAGGTGGCTCGTGGTTAGGTTGGACCGTTACATCGGAGCCCAGGTGATTGTTGCGATTCTCGGGGTGTTGGGGGTTATCGTCGGCTTGGCCCTGCTGTTTGCTTTTATCGATGAGCTGGCGGATGTCGAGGGCAATTACGGCTTGCAGCAGGCTGCCTGGTACGTGCTTTTGACCTTGCCGCGACGGGTCTACGAGATGTTGCCGATGGCGGCCTTGATCGGCTGTTTGATCGGTTTGGGTGGCTTGGCCAGCAGTAGCGAGCTGACGGTCATGCGCGCCGCTGGTGTGTCGATCGGGCGGATCGTTTGGGCGGTGATGAAGCCAATGCTGGTGCTGGTGTTGGCTGGCATCCTGATTGGTGAATACCTGGCGCCCTGGAGCGAAAATCTAGCCCAGTCCAACCGTGCCATGGCGCAAGGCGGTGGTGAGGCGCAGAGCGCCAAGCGCGGGTTGTGGCATCGTCAGGGGGATGAGTTCGTACATATCAACGCAGTGCAACCTAACGGTGTGCTGTACGGTGTGACGCGTTATCGCTTCGATGATCAGCGCCGCCTGCAGTCTTCCAGCTTCGCGCGGCGCGCCTTGTATCAGGGTGATCACTGGCAGCTGGAAAATGTTGCAACCACTAACTTCCTGGGTCGCAGTACTGAGGTAGTCAAGGCAGTCAGTGAGCGTTGGGAGGTCGAGTTGAACCCGCAACTGCTCGGCACCGTGGTGTTGGAGCCGGATGCGTTGTCGGTCACCGGGCTTTGGCGCTATATCCACTATCTGGCGGAGCAGGGCTTGAATAACGGTCAGTATTGGCTGGCATTCTGGACCAAGGTGCTGCAGCCCGTGGTGACTGCGGCGCTGGTGCTGATGGCGATTTCCTTTATCTTCGGGCCGCTGCGTTCGGTGACGCTTGGGCAGCGTGTGTTCACTGGGGTGTTGGTGGGCTTCGTGTTCAGTATTGCCCAGGATCTGCTCGGGCCATCCAGCCTGGTGTTCGGCTTCTCGCCGCTGCTCGCCGTGCTGATTCCTGCGGCTATTTGTGCGTTAGCGGGCGTAGGGTTGTTACGTCGCGCGGGGTAAGCGGGAAGGTGTTTGAGGGGGCCGGCTAACTGCCGGCTCTTTCGTTTGCGGGTTATTTTTTGTGAGTGTGCTTGGGTAGCTGCACGGTGCGGCTGTCGGAATAAATGTCGTGCCAGCTGCGGCTTTCCTTATCCCAAAGCACCCAGAGAAAGCCCAGGCCTAGCAGCAGCCAGGAAGCCATGGCAACTACGAAGCGCAGGAGTGCTTGCCATAGGCTGATGGCGGTGCCATCGGTATTCTGGATGCGTACGCCCCAGACCTGCATGCCTAGCGTCTGGCCGTTATGCGTCCAGAATTTGCTGAAGAAGCCGAATAGGCTGAGCAGCAACAGGCTGGATAGGAGGGGGTCGCCATCCAGTGCGCCGGAATCCGACAGTTGCTTGAGCTGCGCTTCGCCGTAAAAACCCATGAGGGCCAGCTTATAGCTGAAGGTCACGACAATGAGCAGGGCCAGGCAGAGTAATAAATCGTAGAACATGGCGGCAAGCCGGCGGGGCAGGCCTGCTGCAGGAAAGTCACCCTGGGGACGCAGTAGATGTTTCGGCATGGCGGGCTCGATAGCGGTAAGGCTCATAAGGCTTGTGGCTGCGAGTAGCGGCAATCATAGGCATAAAAAAACCCCTGATGTCGCCATCAGGGGTTTTTCAGGGAAGCGGCTTATTCCTGGACTTGAACCTGGTCAGCCTGCATGCCTTTTTGACCTTGCACAGCTACGAAGCTGACTTTCTGGCCTTCTTTCAGGCTCTTGAAGCCGTTGCCTTCGATTGCGCGGAAGTGCACGAACAGATCCGGACCGCTTTCGGGAGTGATAAAACCAAAACCTTTCTCGTCGTTAAACCACTTGACGGTACCGTTCTGACGATTCGACATGTCTTATTTCCTTGAAACTATAGTTAATGACAGCCTCTAAAAAGTAGAGGACTGAGACTGGTTGCAAAGAGTAATAGAAGTCGAGCGGGATGTAGCGGATCTGAAGGATCTACTGCACCAGGTCACGATTCAAAGCGACCCATGCAAACACAGTTCAATTACTCTACGCTAACTCCCAGGCAAATGCCAACCCCCGTACCGCGCTAGTGAAGCGCCTGATACCGGCTGTTTAATGGGCTGTAGTGCAGGTTTGAATCTGTGCTTGATCGTGCAGTAGCTGCAGCTTAAGCGGGTATTGCGCGTTGCTTGGTGTGAGCCAAACAACTGAAAGGATTATGGTGCCCCGGGGGAGACTCGAACTCCCACTTCTTTCGAAAACGGATTTTGAATCCGCCGCGTCTACCGGTTCCGCCACCGGGGCACAATGGCGGCGAAGTATAGGGAGGCCTTTGTCCTTGGTCAATCCACTTTCGTGGTCAAAATCAGCTATTTCCGGTAAGCTTTTGCGCCCTGCTATATGACCTCCCTCATCCCATGCGTGTTGCCGACTTTCATTTCGAGCTACCCGAGTCTCTGATCGCCCGATACCCGCTGGCTGAGCGCCATGCCAGCCGCTTGCTGGTGCTGGATGGTCCAACGGGTGCTCTCGCTCATCGTCAATTCCCCGATCTGCTGGAGTATCTGCGTCCCGGCGATTTGATGGTGTTCAACAATACCCGGGTGATTCCGGCGCGACTGTTTGGGCAGAAGGCTTCTGGCGGCAAGCTGGAAGTGCTGGTCGAGCGCGTATTGGACAGTCACAGGGTGTTGGCGCATGTGCGTGCGAGCAAATCGCCCAAGCCGGGTTCGACGATCCTGATCGATGGTGGCGGTGAGGCTCGGATGCTGGCCCGGCATGACGCACTATTCGAATTGCGCTTCACCGAGGAAGTGCTGCCGTTACTCGAACGCGTGGGGCATATGCCGTTGCCACCTTATATTGACCGGGCTGACGATGCCGCAGACCGCGAACGTTATCAGACCGTGTATGCCGAGCGTGCCGGAGCGGTCGCGGCGCCAACCGCTGGTCTGCATTTCGACAAGAACTTGCTCTCAGCCATTGCGGCGAAAGGCGTGGAAACTGCTTTCGTCACCCTGCATGTTGGTGCGGGTACGTTCCAGCCGGTGCGGGTAGAGCGCATCGAGGATCACCACATGCACAGCGAGTGGTTGGAGGTCGGTCAGGCGGTAGTGGATGCCGTGTCGGCCTGCCGTGCGCGTGGCGGCCGGGTCATCGCAGTGGGTACCACCAGCGTGCGCTCGCTGGAAAGTGCGGCGCGTGATGGTGTGCTCAAGCCATTCAGTGGCGATACCGACATCTTTATCTACCCGGGACGGCCGCTGCATGTGGTCGATGCTCTGGTCACCAATTTTCATCTGCCGGAATCGACTTTGCTGATGCTGGTCTCGGCATTCGCCGGTTACCCGGAAACCATGGCGGCGTATAACAGTGCCATCGCCGAAGGGTATCGCTTCTTCAGTTATGGCGACGCCATGTTTATTACCCGCAACCCCGCGCCTCGCGGGCCAGAGGATCAAGTATGACGCGCACCTGTCGCATGTCTTTCGAATTGTTGGCGACTGACGGCAAGGCGCGTCGTGGCCGTCTGACCTTTCCGCGTGGTGTGGTCGAGACGCCGGCGTTTATGCCGGTGGGCACCTATGGCACGGTCAAAGGCATGTTGCCGCGCGACATTGAAGCCATTGGCGCGCAGATGATTCTCGGCAATACCTTTCACCTGTGGTTGCGTCCGGGCACCGAGGTGATCAAGCGTCACGGCGACCTGCATGATTTCATGCAGTGGCAGGGGCCGATTCTCACCGATTCCGGTGGTTTCCAAGTGTTCAGCCTCGGTGCCATGCGCAAGATCAAGGAGGAAGGGGTGACCTTCGCCTCGCCGGTGGATGGTTCGAAAGTCTTTATGGGGCCGGAGGAGTCGATGCAGGTCCAGCGCGACCTGGGTTCCGATATCGTGATGATATTTGACGAGTGCACGCCTTATCCGGCCGAGTTCGATGTGGCCAAGCGCTCGATGGAGTTGTCGCTGCGCTGGGCCCAGCGTTCGAAAGATGCGCATGCCGAGAACACGGCGGCGTTGTTCGGCATCGTTCAAGGCGGCATGCATGAAGAGTTGCGCAGGCGTTCACTGGAGGGCTTGAACGAAATCGGCTTCGATGGCTTGGCAATTGGCGGCTTGTCCGTCGGCGAGCCGAAAGAGGAAATGCTGCGCGTGCTGGACTACCTGCCAGGGCAGATGCCGGCGGACAAGCCACGGTATTTGATGGGCGTGGGTAAGCCGGAAGATTTGGTCGAAGGCGTGCGGCGTGGGGTGGACATGTTCGACTGCGTGATGCCGACGCGTAATGCGCGCAACGGCCACCTGTTCGTCGAGACTGGCGTGCTGAAAATCCGTAACTCGGTACACAAACACGATGACTCGGTACTCGACCCCGCGTGCGATTGTTACGCCTGTAAAAATTTCTCCCGTGCCTACCTGCATCACTTGGATAAATGTGGGGAAATGCTGGGTAGCATGCTCAATACAATCCACAACTTGCGTCATTATCAGCGGCTGATGGCTGGTTTGCGCGAGGCTATTCAACAAGGTACATTGGCCGCCTTTATCGATGCCTTCTATGCTCGGCGAGGTTTGCCAACACCGCCGCTCGACTGATAAATCAACGTTTTAAGACCTGTCTAACTGGAGTGTTAAATGAGCTTTTTGATTCCCGCCGCTTACGCCGAAACCGCTCCCGCCGCTGGCCCTGTCGGTAGTGGCTTCGAGTGGGTGTTTCTGGTTGGCTTTCTGGTCATTTTCTACCTGATGATCTGGCGCCCGCAGGCCAAGCGTGCCAAAGAGCACAAGAACCTGATCGGCAACCTGCAGAAGGGTGAAGAGGTGGTGACCACGGGTGGTATCGCCGGCAAAGTGATCAAGGTTTCCGATGACTTCGTGGTGATCGAAGTATCCGATACCGTTGAGTTGAAAATTCAGAAAGTGGCCATCGCTGCCACCCTGCCGAAGGGCACGCTGAAAGCCATCTAAGTTTCACACCTTTACCATTCGACGGGGCGCTTCATGCGCCCCGCGTCATAACGGGCGGCGTCATGCTCAATAAATTTCCCCTCTGGAAGTACCTGCTTATCGCGGCCGTGCTGGCGATTGGCTTTCTTTATTCCGCGCCAAATCTTTATCCAGATGATCCGGCAATCCAAATCAGCGGCAACAGCACGGCCATGCGGGTCGAGCAAGCTGATCTTGAACGTGCCAGTCACGCGCTGAGCGAGGCGGGTATCGCGGTCAAGGCGACGAGCCTGGCGAAGCAGGGCAAGGGCGGCTTGCTGCGTCTGGTAAAGCAAGAAGACCAGCTGCCGGCCAAGGATGTTGTGCGCAAGGCGCTGGGCGAGGATTTCGTGGTCGCGCTGAACCTGGCGCAGACCACACCCGATTGGTTGCGTAACCTCGGCGCCAGTCCGATGAAAATGGGTCTGGACTTGTCGGGTGGTGTGCACTTCCTTATGGAAGTGGACATGGATAAGGCGCTCGATGCGCGGCGCAAGGTGTATGAAGGCGAAGTGAAGAGCCTGCTGCGCAAAGAGCGCGTGCGCTACCGCAGTTTGCCTGAGCTCAACGGTGCGATTCAGTTGGGTTTCACCGATGAGGCGACGCTGGAAAAGGCGCAGCGCTTGATCCGCAAGGATTTCAACGATTTCGAGCTGACCTCGGCTGAGCGCAGTGGTTTGCAGGTCCTGCGTTTGACGCTGACTCAAGCCAAGCTCGTGGAGATTCGCGAATACTCGATCAAGCAGAACCTGACCACGGTGCGTAACCGGGTCAACGAGCTGGGTGTGGCTGAGCCGCTGGTTCAGCGTCAGGGTGCTAACCGCATCGTGGTGGAACTGCCGGGTGTGCAAGATACCGCCGAAGCCAAGCGTATTCTTGGCAAGACGGCCAACCTCGAATTCCGTCTGGAAGCTGAGCTAGACGCTTCGAGAGCCTCTACCGAAACCTTTGAGTTTCGTACGGAAGGTCGGCCGCCGGTACAGTTGCAGCGCGAGCTGATCATCACCGGTGACCAGGTCACCGATGCCCAGGCGAGCTTCGACGAAAATGGTCGGCCCCAGGTCAATATTCGTCTGGACGGCCATGGTGGCGACCTGATGAACCGGGCGACGCGCAATAATGTTGGGCGCAGCATGGCGGTTATCTTCATCGAGCAGAAGCCGATGACCCGCTATGTTCGTCAGGTGGTTGATGGGGTCGAGAAAGAAGTCGGAATCCCGAGCTTCGTCGAAGAGAAGAAGATCATCAGTCTGGCGACCATCCAGTCGCCGCTTGGCAGTCAGTTCCGCATTACCGGTCTGGATGGGCAGGGTGAATCGTCGGAGTTGGCCCTGCTGTTGCGTGCCGGTGGTCTGGCGGCGCCGATGTATTTCGCCGAAGAGCGCACTATCGGCCCGAGCCTGGGCGCTGACAACATCGCCAAAGGTGTTGAGGCGTCCTTGTGGGGCATGTTGTTCGTCTCGCTGTTCATCATCGCCATCTACCGCTTCTTCGGGGTGCTGGCGACCATCGCCCTGGGCTTCAACATGGTGTTGCTGCTGGCGCTGATGTCGCTGTTGAGTGCGACCCTGACCCTGCCCGGGATCGCCGGTATCGTCCTGACCATGGGGATGGCGGTGGATGCCAACGTGCTGATCTTCTCGCGCATTCGTGAGGAAATCGCCAATGGCATGTCGGTGCAGCGCGCCATTCATGAGGGGTTCGATCGGGCCTATTCGGCGATTATCGACGCCAACCTGACCACCTTGTTGGTCGGCGGCATTCTCTTCGCGATGGGTACGGGGCCGGTCAAGGGCTTCGCGGTGACTTTGTCCCTGGGCATTCTCACCTCGATGTTCACCGCCATTCTGGTGACGCGTGCCATGGTCAACCTGACCTGCGGCGGGCGTGACTTCAAGAAGTTGTGGGTTTAAGGGGCTGAGATGAATCGTACGATCAACTTCATGGGGGCGCGCAATATTGCGTTCGCCTTCACGCTGTTCCTGACCCTGCTGGCGTTGGGTAGCTGGTTTTTCAATGGTTTGAATTACGGCCTGGACTTTACCGGCGGCACTCAGATCGAGTTGGGTTACGAGCAGCCGGCCGACCTCGGCAATATTCGTCAACAGCTTGCTGGTGCCGGTTTTGCCGATGCCGTGGTGCAGAGCTTTGGGGCGACCACCGATGTGGTGGTGCGCATGCAGGGCGATGATCCCGATCTGGGCAATAAGGTCGCTGCAGCGTTGCGGCAGTCGGGTGATCACCTTGAGGTGCGCAAGGTCGAGTTTGTCGGCCCTCAGGTTGGTGAGGAGCTACGCGATCAGGGCGGTATCGGCATGCTCTTGGCGCTCGGCGGAATCATGCTCTACTTGGCCTTCCGCTTTCAGTGGAAATTTGCCGTGGGCGCCATCGTGTCTTTGGTGCATGACGTTGTGGTGACGCTGGGTATCCTGTCGTTCTTCCAGGTTACCTTCGATCTGACTGTGCTGGCGGCGATACTGGCAATTATCGGCTACTCGTTGAACGACACCATCGTGGTGTTTGACCGCGTGCGCGAGAATTTCCGTGTGCTGCGCAAGGCTAGCTTGATCGAAAACATCAATATTTCCACCACGCAGACCCTGTTGCGCACCTTGGCCACCTCGATTTCCACGCTGTTGGCGATCGCGGCCTTGTTGGTGTTTGCGGGCGATAACCTGTTTGGTTTCTCCATTGCGCTGTTTATTGGTGTATTTGCCGGTACCTATTCGTCGGTCTACATCGCCAACGTGGTACTGGTGTGGCTCAGCCTGACTGTCGAGGATCTGATTCCACCGGTGGTGGCCGAAGAGGTCGATGAGCGTCCTTGAGGTTTCAGCTTCTCTCGCAGTGAGTGCTGTGCGGCTCATGGGGGTGGAACTTGCTGTGAGTCACGAGAGTCGAAGGCTGGAACAAAAGGCGTAATTCGCCACTTAGCGTGAAGGTCAGGAGATTGTCATGAACAAATCAATGCTCGTTGGTGCGGTGCTGGGTGCGGTGGGTGTCACTGCAGGTGGTGCTGTTGCAACTTACAACCTGGTAAGTGGCCCTGAGTATGCGGAAGTTCTTGCTGTGCAGCCGGTCAAGGAAACCATCAAGACTCCGCGAGAAGTGTGCAAGGACGTCGCTGTGACCCGACAGAGACCGGTCAAGGATCAGCATAAAATTGCCGGTACGGCGATCGGTGCGGTGGTTGGTGGGTTGCTTGGCAATCAGGTAGGTGGTGGCACCGGTAAAAAGATCGCCACGGTGGCTGGCGCGGTCGGCGGCGGTTATGCCGGCAACAAGGTGCAGGGCAGTATGCAGGCCAATGATACCTACACCACTACGGAAACCCGCTGCAACACCGTCACCGACACCAGTGACAAGTTGGTTGGTTACGACGTGAAGTATCAATTGGACGGCAAGGTCGCTCAGGTGCGCATGCAGCGTGATCCGGGCGCTCGGATCCCAGTCAAAGATGGTCAGTTGGTGCTGGTCGAAACAGCTCAGTAAAACCAAATAATAAAAAAGCGCCCTGCGGGGCGCTTTTTTATGGGTATAAAAAACCGACACTTGGCCGGTTTTTTTTGTGCAGCGCTTTTTATCGTTTCAGTGACGCAGACAGGTGTGGCTGAATCGCCGTCAGTACAGCCTTGAAGCACTTGGTGTTGCCAGCGACGATTTGACCCTTCTCAAGGAATTCGTGGCTGCCGCTAAAGTCGCTGACCAGGCCGCCTGCCTCTTGGATCAGCAGGGCGCCGGCGGCCATGTCCCATTCGGATAGACCGAATTCCCAGAAGGCATCGAAGCGCCCTGCGGCGACATAGGCCAGGTCCAGGCTGGCGGCGCCAGCGCGGCGTACCCCGGCAGTCTGGCCAACCAGGCTGCGGAACATGCCCAGGTAGTTTTCCAGGTTGTCGAGTTGGCTGTCGCGGAACGGGAAGCCGGTGCCGAGCAGTGCGCCGTCTAGGCTCTTGCGGGTGCTGACGCGCAGGCGGCGGCCGTTGAGGGCTGCGCCACGACCGCGGCTGGCGGTGAACTCTTCCTGGCGGACCGGGTCGATGATCACGGCATGCTCGAGGCGGCCGCGGTATTTGCAGGCCAGGCTGACGGCGTAGTGTGGGATGCCGCGGACGAAGTTGGTGGTGCCATCCAGTGGGTCGATGATCCACAGGTAATCTGCGCCATCACCACTGCCTTCGGTCAGGCCGCTTTCTTCGCCGAGAAAGCCGTGAGTCGGGTAAGCCTTGCGCAGGGCCTGAATGATCAGATTCTCGGCAGAGCGGTCAATCTCGGTCACGTAATCTTTGGCATCTTTCTCGTCGACCGAGATGACGTCCAAGCGTTCGGTAGAGCGGAAGATCATTTCACCGGCGCTACGGGCTGCGCGCAGCGCGATATTCAGCATGGGCTGCATGGATGTTTCACCTGGGTCGTTAAAGAAAGCCGGCCATTCTAGCAGAAAAGCCTGGCGGATGAAGAGTTGCCTGTGTCTTGCATGGCATTAGTGGAAGGGGTTCTGTAAGATTTGTTCCCCCTTTGCTGTCCGTGTGAGTGTTGCCGTTGCTGCAAAATATACGAGTGGTTCTGGTCAATACCAGTCATCCCGGCAATATCGGTGGGGCTGCGCGCGCCATGAAAAATATGGGTCTGTCGCAACTGGTGCTGGTTGATCCGATGGATTTTCCCAGTGGCGATGCGGTGGCGCGTGCCTCGGGGGCTACTGATATTCTCGATGCGGCACGGGTGGTCGGCACGCTTGAGGAGGCGCTGGTCGGTTGCAGCCTGGTGCTTGGAACCAGTGCACGTGATCGGCGGATTCCTTGGCCGTTGCTCGATCCTCGGGAGTGTGCGGCGGCTGTCTGTGAGCAGGCGCTGCTAGGCGGTGAGGTGGCTTTGGTGTTCGGCCGAGAATACGCTGGCCTGACCAATGAAGAGCTGCAGCGCTGTCAGTTTCATGTGCACATCCCGACGGATCCCGACTTCAGCTCGTTGAATCTGGCGGCGGCTGTGCAAGTGCTGGCTTATGAGGTGCGCATGGCCTGGCTGGCGGTGCAGAATATGCCGACCAAGATGGCCAAGCTGGAAACCACGGCGATACAGAGTTCGCAGCCGGTGACGGCGGATGAAATGGAGTCCTTTTATGTGCACCTTGAGCGCGCCTTGATCGAAATTGATTTTCTCGATCCGGCCAAACCGCGGCACTTGATGAGTCGCTTGCGGCGTTTGTATGGGCGCAGCGGCGTCAGCAAGCTGGAAATGAATATCTTGCGTGGCATTTTGACGGAAACCGTCAAGGCTGCGCGCGGTGAGCACCGAGGGCGGGGGAAGTCTGATGTTTGAGCGTATGCAAGAAGATATCCAGAGCGTGTTTCATCGAGATCCGGCTGCGCGCAATACGCTGGAGGTGGTCACCTGCTACCCGGGTTTGCACGCCGTGTGGTTGCATCGTGTGGCGCATGCGTTGTGGGTGTCCGGCTGGAAGTGGCTGGCGCGGGTGGTGTCGAATTTTGGGCGTTGGCTGACCGGGATCGAGATCCATCCGGGTGCGAAGATAGGCCGGCGTTTCTTTATCGATCATGGTATGGGGATCGTCATCGGCGAGACGGCCGAGATTGGTAATGATGTCACCCTGTATCAGGGGGTGACGCTGGGCGGTACCAGCTGGAATAAGGGTAAGCGCCATCCGACTCTGGAGGATGGTGTGGTGGTTGGGGCGGGGGCCAAGGTGTTGGGGCCGTTCACCGTGGGTGCGGGCGCCAAGATTGGCTCGAATGCGGTGGTGACCAAGGCGGTGCCAGCAGGCGCTACGGCAGTCGGTATACCGGGGCGGATTATCGTCAAGGTAGATGATGAGCAGGAAGCCAAGCGGCAGGCGATCGCCGAGAAGTTGGGCTTCGATGCTTATGGCGTCAGTCAGGACATGCCGGATCCGGTCGCGCGAGCCATCGGCCAGTTGCTCGATCACTTGCATGCAGTGGATGGGCGGCTGGAGGGTATGTGTGGTGCGCTCAAGGAGCTGGGTAGCGACTATTGCGGCAAGGATCTACCGGCGTTGCGCGATGAGGACTTTGCGTGTGTCGTCAAGGAGCCAGACGGCAAGCCCGCAGGGTGATGCG
This sequence comes from Pseudomonas sp. SJZ079, assembly GCF_007993865.1. Lineage (GTDB taxonomy): Bacteria > Pseudomonadota > Gammaproteobacteria > Pseudomonadales > Pseudomonadaceae > Aquipseudomonas. Next base: position 118,453 of record NZ_VIUH01000008.1, read on the forward strand.
GCGGGGTGGGCGTTTTGCTATGCTGCCCACCCTTCGCTGCTGCTAATCCCGAGTAAAACGCTAGGTCTTATAGTTGACTTAAATGCTCGGGAATTGCATACTCGCGCACACTGAAATTCCCGTGGTAACCCTTCATGCGACTGACCACCAAAGGCCGTTATGCCGTCACCGCCATGCTCGACTTGGCGCTGCATGCACAGCATGGGCCGGTGTCCCTCGCCGATATCTCTGAACGGCAGGGCATTTCTCTGTCCTACCTGGAACAGCTGTTCGCCAAACTGCGCCGCGGAAATCTGGTTTCCAGCGTGCGCGGTCCGGGTGGTGGCTATCAGCTTTCCCGCGATATGCAGGGGATACAGGTGGCAGAGGTGATCGATGCGGTTAATGAGTCGGTCGATGCCACGCGCTGCCAAGGCCAGGGTGATTGCCATGCCGGCGACACCTGTCTGACCCACCATCTGTGGTGCGACCTCAGCCACCAAATTCACGAATTCCTCAGCGGTATCAGTCTGGCTGATTTGGTTACTCGCCGTGAGGTGCAAGAAGTCGCCCAGCGCCAGGATCAGCGCCATTGTCATGGCGGGATGCCGCGCCTGGATAAAATTGAAGCGTCCACCGTCGAATGAAATATAGGGCGTCGGCCTGCAAGGCCTGACGACTGATAGGAGAGAATCAATGAAATTGCCGATTTACCTCGATTATTCCGCGACGACACCGGTCGATCCGCGTGTTGCGCAGAAGATGAGTGAGTGCCTGTTGGTGGATGGCAACTTCGGTAACCCGGCGTCGCGTTCCCACGTGTTCGGCTGGAAGGCCGAAGAAGCGGTAGAGAACGCTCGCCGCCAGGTCGCCGAGCTGGTCAACGCCGATCCGCGCGAGATTGTCTGGACCTCCGGCGCCACCGAGTCCGACAACCTGGCAATCAAGGGTATTGCTCACTTCTACAGCAGCAAAGGCAAGCACATCATCACCTCGAAGATCGAGCACAAAGCCGTGCTGGATACCACGCGCCAACTGGAGCGTGAAGGTTTTGAAGTGACTTACATCGAGCCGGGCGAAGATGGCTTGATCACGCCGGCGATGGTTGAGGCGGTGTTGCGTGAGGACACCATTCTGGTGTCGATCATGCACGTGAACAATGAAATCGGCACGATCAACGATATCGCTACGATTGGCGAGCTGACCCGTTCGCGTGGCGTGTTCTTCCATGTGGATGCGGCGCAGTCCACCGGCAAGGTTGCGATCGACCTGGAAAAACTCAATGTCGATCTGATGTCGTTTTCGGCACACAAAACCTACGGCCCCAAGGGCGTTGGTGCCTTGTATGTGCGGCGTAAGCCGCGTGTCCGCCTTGAGGCTCAGACCCATGGTGGTGGCCATGAGCGCGGTATGCGTTCTGGCACCCTGGCCACGCACCAGTGCGTCGGCATGGGCGAGGCCTTCCGTATCGCCAAGGAAGAGATGGCGCAGGAGAATCAGCGGATTTTGGCTTTGCGTGATCGTTTTTATCAGCAGTTTGAGGGGATGGAAGAGGTCTACGTCAATGGCAGCATGGCTGCCCGCGTACCGCATAACCTCAACCTGAGCTTCAACTATGTAGAAGGTGAGTCGCTGATCATGGCGCTGAAAGACCTCGCCGTGTCTTCGGGTTCGGCCTGTACTTCTGCGTCGCTGGAGCCGTCTTACGTTCTGCGTGCCTTGGGTCGTAACGACGAGTTAGCGCACAGTTCAATTCGTTTCAGCTTCGGTCGTTTTACCACTGAAGCAGATATCGATTATGCCGCGCAGAAAGTTCGCGAGGCGGTCACCAAGCTGCGCGAGTTGTCGCCGCTGTGGGATATGTTCAAAGAAGGTGTCGATCTGTCCAAGGTCGAATGGGCGGCACACTAAAGCTGCCGATGAGCGGCGCCTGATGAGAGAGGAATAACAGCATGGCTTACAGTGAAAAGGTCATTGACCACTACGAGAACCCGCGCAACGTCGGCAAGATGGACGCGGAAGATCCCAGTGTCGGCACTGGCATGGTCGGCGCGCCGGCCTGCGGCGACGTGATGCGCCTGCAGATCAAGGTTAACGAGCTGGGTGTGATCGAAGACGCCAAGTTCAAGACTTACGGCTGCGGTTCCGCGATTGCCTCCAGCTCCCTCGCTACCGAGTGGATGAAGGGCAAGACGCTGGATGAGGCGGAAACCATCAAGAACACCCAGCTCGCCGAAGAATTGGCGTTGCCACCGGTGAAGATCCACTGTTCGGTGCTCGCCGAGGACGCCATCAAGGCGGCCGTACGCGATTACAAGCAGAAGAAAGGCTTGCTCTAAAGGAGGTTGTCGATGGCTATCAGCATGACCGAAGCTGCCGCTCAGCATGTGCGTCGCTCTCTCGATGGGCGAGGCAAGGGTGAGGGTATCCGCCTGGCCGTTCGCACGACCGGTTGCTCTGGCCTGGCGTATGTGCTGGAGTTCGTCGACGAAACCGCCAGTGAGGATCAGGTGTTCGAGAGTCACGGGGTCAAGGTGATCATTGATCCCAAGAGCCTGGTGTACCTCGATGGTACCGAGCTGGATTTCGTCAAGGAGGGCTTGAACGAAGGGTTCAAGTTCAATAACCCTAACGTGCGTGGCGAATGTGGCTGCGGCGAGAGCTTCAATATCTGAGGCGCGTTGTGGGTAGTCCTTGTCATTTCGCCTTGTTTGAGCTGCAACCCAGCTTTCGTTTGGACCTTGAGCGGTTGGCCGTGCGTTATCGCGAGCTGGCGCGGCAGGTGCATCCGGATCGTTTTGCCGATGCCTCCGAGCGAGATCAACGCTTGGCGCTGGAGCAGTCTGCGAGCCTCAATGAGGCTTACCGGGTGTTGAAGAACGCACCGCAGCGCGCGCGCTATCTGCTTGCGCTGAGTGGGCCGGAGTTGCCGCTTGAAGTCACGGTGCAAGACCCTGGCTTCCTGATGCAGCAGATGCATTGGCGCGAAGAGCTCGAAGATCTGCAAGACAGCGCCGACCTGAGTGGCGTGGCGACGTTCAAGCGGCGCCTGAAAGTTGCTCAGGATGAGCTGAACGAGAGCTTTGCCGTTTGTTGGGATGATCCCCTGCGCCGCGAAGAGGCCGAGCGCCTAATGCGTCGCATGCAGTTTCTCGACAAACTTTCCCACGAGGTGCGCCAATTGGAAGAGCGCCTCGACGATTAACACTCGCGCGGCCAGTCTGGCGCGCCTGATATTCAGATAAGCATTTATTAATCATGGCCCTACTGCAGATCGCTGAGCCCGGACAGAGCCCCCAGCCACACCAGCGTCGGCTGGCCGTGGGGATTGATCTGGGTACTACCAATTCGCTGGTCGCTGCGGTGCGCAGTGGACTGTCCGAGCCGCTGGCCGATGCCGCAGGCGCGCTGATCCTGCCGTCGGCGGTGCGCTACCACGCTGATCGCGTCGAAGTGGGCGAAGCCGCCAAATTGGCTGCTCCCGGCGACCCGCTGAACACCGTGTTGTCGGTCAAGCGCCTGATGGGGCGCGGCCTGGCCGATGTTAAGCAGTTGGGTGAGCAGTTGCCCTATCGCTTTGTCGATGGCGAGTCGCATATGCCGTTCATCGACACCGTGCAGGGGCCGAAAAGCCCGGTGGAAGTGTCTGCCGACATCCTCAAGGCACTGCGCCATAGAGCGGAGGCCGTGTTGGGCGGCGAGTTGGTCGGTGCGGTGATTACCGTGCCAGCCTATTTCGATGATGCGCAGCGTCAGGCAACCAAGGATGCCGCGCGTTTGGCCGGTCTGAGCGTGCTGCGTCTGCTCAATGAGCCGACCGCTGCTGCCGTGGCCTATGGCTTGGATCAGCAGGCCGAGGGCCTGGTGGCGATCTATGACCTGGGTGGCGGTACCTTCGATATTTCGATTCTGCGTCTGACCGCTGGCGTGTTCGAAGTACTGGCTACCGGCGGCGACAGCGCGCTGGGTGGCGATGATTTCGATCATGCCATCGCCGGCTGGATAGTCGAGCAGGCTGGCTTGTCTGCCGATCTCGATCCGGGCGCGCAGCGCACACTGTTGAGCGAGGCCTGTGCGGCGAAAGAGGCGTTGACCACTGATACCTCGGTTGAGGTGAGTCATGGCGTTTGGTCTGGTTTGCTGACCCGAGAGGCGTTTGCTGAGCTGATCGAGCCGATGGTTGCGCGCAGCCTCAAGGCTTGCCGGCGTGCGGTGCGCGATGCCGGCATCGAGATCGAAGAGGTCGAGGCGGTAGTGCTGGTCGGCGGGTCCACACGGGTACCGCGTGTGCGTCAGGCGGTCGCCGAGTTGTTCGCGCGCGAGCCGTTGAGCGATATTGATCCGGATCAGGTGGTCGCCATTGGCGCGGCGATCCAGGCCGATACGCTGGCCGGTAATAAGCGTGGCGACGGTGAAGAGCTATTGCTGCTGGATGTGATTCCATTGTCGCTCGGTCTGGAGACCATGGGCGGCTTGATGGAAAAGGTTATTCCGCGCAACACCACTATCCCGGTGGCGCGTGCTCAGGAGTTCACCACCTACAAAGATGGTCAGACGGCCATGATGATTCATGTGCTGCAGGGCGAGCGCGAATTGATCAGTGATTGTCGTTCCCTGGCACGCTTCGAGTTGCGCGGTATTCCGCCCATGGTTGCCGGCTCGGCGAAGATTCGCGTGACCTTCCAGGTCGATGCAGATGGCTTGCTCAGTGTCTCGGCACGTGAGTTGGCCTCGGGCGTTGAGGCGAGCATCCAGGTCAAGCCATCCTACGGTCTGACCGATGGCGAAATTGCCAGAATGCTGCAGGACTCCTTCCAGCATGCCGGCGATGACAAGGTGGCGCGTGTGTTGCGTGAGCAACAGGTGGATGCGCAGCGTCTGCTTGAGGCGGTTGAGGCTGCCCTGGAAGTGGATGGCGAACGCTTGCTGGAAGCCGATGAGCGCCTGGCAATCGACGCGCAGATGCAACAGTTGCGTGAGTTGATGGCGAGTAGCGATGGCTTGGCCATCGAGCGACAGACCAAGCGTCTGACCCAGGTGACCGACGCCTTCGCCGCGCGTCGCCTGGATGCAACGGTAAAGTCCGCGCTGGCGGGCCGTAGTCTTAATGAGATTGAGGAGTAAGCATGCCGCAGGTCATTTTTCTGCCCCACGCCGAGCATTGTCCTGAGGGGGCGGTGTTCGAAGTGCAGGCAGGCGAAACTGTGCTCAACGCTGCATTGCGCAATGGTATCGATATCGAGCATGCCTGCGAAAAGTCCTGTGCCTGTACCACCTGTCATGTGGTGATTCGTGAGGGGTTCAATTCCATGGAGCCTTCCGACGAGCTGGAAGACGACATGCTCGATAAGGCCTGGGGGCTGGAACCTACCTCGCGGTTGTCCTGCCAGGCGGTAGTCGCTGAGCAGGATCTGGTGGTAGAGATTCCCAAGTACACCATCAACCAGGTGTCCGAAGGTCACTGATCATTTCGTCATAGGAGCAGGTCATGAGTCTGCAGTGGACTGATGTACTGGAAATCGCCATCCAGTTGGCGGAGAGCAAGCCCGATGTCGATCCGCGTTTCGTCAATTTCGTCGATCTGCACCGCTGGGTGATGGATTTGCCGGAGTTCGCCGATGATGCGCAGCGAGGTGGGGAGAAGGTTCTGGAGGCGATTCAGGCCGCCTGGATCGAAGAGGCCGGCTGAGCTGTGCGCCGTACTGGCGCCGCCCTACGCATTTAACCGTAACCCGCGTATAATCCGCGGGTTTAATTTTTCGCTTTAATCCTTGTTTCTGGAGTTTTTCATGGCTGTTGAACGTACTTTTTCCATCATCAAACCGGACGCTGTTGCCAAGAACGTGGTTGGCGAGATCGTTACTCGTTTTGAAAAAGCGGGTCTGCGTGTCGTTGCCTCCAAGATGGTTCAGCTGTCCGAGCGCGAAGCGGGCGGTTTCTACGCCGAGCACAGCGAGCGTGGCTTCTTCAAAGATCTGGTGGCTTTCATGGTTTCCGGTCCGGTTATCGTCCAGGTGCTGGAAGGTGAGGGTGCCATCGCCAAGAATCGTGAGCTGATGGGCGCTACCAACCCTAAAGAAGCCGCCGCTGGCACCATCCGTGCCGATTTCGCGGTTTCCATCGACGAAAACGCCGTACACGGTTCCGATTCCGAGGCGTCCGCCGCTCGTGAAATCGCCTACTTCTTTGCGGCCACCGAGGTCTGCGCGCGCATTCGCTAAGGCGAATGGTGCGAGGGTGAAGCCATGACTGAAGCTACCGGTAAAATTAACCTGCTGGGTCTGACCCAGGCAGAAATGGAACAGTTCTTCGATAGCATCGGAGAAAAACGTTTCCGTGCCGGTCAGCTGATGAAGTGGATTCACCATTTTGGTGTCGATGATTTCGATGCCATGAGCAATGTCAGCAAGGTCTTGCGCGAAAAGCTCAAGATCTGTGCTGAGATTCGTGGGCCCGAAGTGGTCAGTGAGGATATCTCGACTGACGGCACCCGTAAGTGGGTGGTGCGTGTAGCTTCCGGCAGCTGTGTCGAGACTGTGTATATCCCGCAAGGCTCGCGAGGCACGCTCTGTGTGTCGTCGCAGGCTGGCTGTGCGTTGGATTGCAGCTTCTGCTCCACCGGTAAACAAGGTTTCAATAGCGATCTGAGTGCCGCCGAAGTGATCGGTCAGGTATGGATCGCCAATAAGTCTTTTGGCTCCGTGCCAGCGAAAATCGATCGCGCCATCACCAACGTGGTGATGATGGGCATGGGCGAGCCGTTACTGAATTTTGACAACGTGGTCGCCGCCATGAAAATCATGATGGACGACCTCGGTTATGGCATCTCCAAACGCAAGGTGACGCTGTCCACCTCGGGTGTGGTGCCTATGATCGACAAGCTGGGCGAGGTCATCGACGTCTCTCTGGCGCTGTCGCTGCATGCACCCAACGATGCGCTGCGTAACCAGTTGGTGCCGATCAACAAGAAGTACCCGCTGGAGATGCTGCTGGCCGCGTGCAAGCGTTATATCTCCGGTCTTGGCGAAAAACGTGTGCTGACCATCGAGTACACCCTGCTCAAGGATGTCAACGATAAGCCCGAACATGCTGAGGAGATGATCGCACTTCTCAAAGAAGTACCTTGCAAGATCAACCTGATTCCGTTTAATCCTTTCCCCCACTCCGGGTACGAGCGGCCGAGTAACAATGCCATTCGCCGCTTTCAGGACCTGCTGCACAAAGCCGGACACAGCGTCACCGTGCGCACGACGCGTGGCGAGGACATTGATGCCGCCTGTGGACAGTTGGTCGGCCAGGTAATGGACCGTACTCGCCGTAGCGAACGCTATATTGCCGTGCGTCAGTTGAGCCACGAAACCGATGCGCAGCGTTCCGCCGATCAGAAAACCTAAGGGGAAATTAATGCTATTGCGCCCAGCGCTGTTCTTGTTAGTCGCCAGCCTGTTGGTCGGTTGCGTCTCGACCGGCGATGTAGATCCAATGAGAACCGACAAGGGGCGCGATGAGGCCCGTGATGCCTATATCCAGCTGGGGATTGGCTATTTGCAGCAGGGCGCCAGTGGTCGCGCCAAGGTCCCGCTGAAAAAAGCCCTCGATCTCGACCCGTCCAGTGCCGATGCGCATGCTGCGCTGGCGTTGGTGTTTCAGGTCGAAATGGAGCCCAAGTTGGCCGATGAGCATTACCGTAAGGCGCTGTCGCAGCGCGGTGACGATGCCCGCTTGTTGAACAACTACGGCAGCTTTCTGTTCGAGCAGAAGCGTTACGAGGAAGCTCTTGAACGCTATCAGCAAGCGGCCCAGGACACTCTTTATCCCGAGCGTTCACGGGTGTTCGAGAACCTCGGCTTGACCGCCCTGGAGCTAAAACAGCGTGAACAGGCAAAACTGTACTTTCAGCGCTCGCTGCGGCTCAACAGTCGTCAGCCTAAGGCCCTGATGGAAATGGCGCAGATGTCCTATGAAGACAAAGCCTACGTCCCAGCCCGCGGCTATTACGACAGCTATAGCGCCTTGGTCGAGCAGGACGCTCGCAGCCTGTTGCTGGGTACGCGTCTGGCGACAATTTTTGAGGACCGTGATAAAGCCGCTAGCCTCGGTCTGCAATTGAAGCGTCTCTATCCCGGTACGTCGGAATATCAGCAATACCTGTCGGAGCAAAGATGAAAGCGGCTCATCCTGAAGTTGTAACAGTTCAGCGCGTCAATCCCGGTGAGTCCCTGCGCGAGGCCCGCGAGAGTAAAAACTGGACGGTTGCCGAAGCGGCTGAGCGCTTGAATCTGACGTCTCAACGCCTGAGCCAGATTGAAGACGGTGATTTCGACAAATTGCCCGGTAGCACCTTTGCTCGCGGTTATATTCGCGCTTACGCCAAGTTGCTGGAACTGGATCAAAATCGTCTGGTGCTGGAGTTCGACCAGTTCACCGGCACCGATGCGGCAGGCAGCAGTGTGCACAGCCTGGGGCGCATCGAGCAGCCGGCGAGTTACTCGCAGCGTATCTTGCGCTTCATCAGCTTTACCTTGCTGTTGGGGCTGGTCGGCGCGGGTTTGTATTGGTGGCAGGAACACACTGAGCGACAAACGGATGAGTCGACTGCGACCAGCATTGAACATGTCGAAGTCGAAGGTGCGGATGGCACCACGCAAATTCATCCGCTGGATGAGCCTGAGGATCAGGCCGTCATGGCCGCCCAAGGCGGCATCGAGTTGAGCTTGCCGAGCATTTCCGCCGAGCCGACCGCAGAATCTGAAACGGAGGTTGCGCAGGAGCAGGCGCTAGCCGACGCCCCGGTGCAGCCGCAAACCAGTGCCGGTGCGGCAGCGAACGATGCGCTGGCGGACGAGCCGGACTCCGCAGTCGAGAGCGCCGCCGTCGACAGCCCCGCGCCCGCTGCGGAACCCGTGTTGGCCGCAGGACAAGGCCAGGTGAATGTGACCTTCACCGCCGACTGCTGGACTCAACTGACCGACGCCAATGGCAAGATTCTGTTCAGTGCCCTCAAGCGCGGTGGCGAAAGCTTGAAAATCGTGGGTAAGGCGCCCTTGGAGCTGCGACTGGGCTTCGCCCGGGGCGCTCAGGTGAGTTACAACGGCCAAGCCGTCGATGTTTCGCCCTTCATAACTGGCGAAACTGCACGCCTGAAGTTGGGGTTGTAAGCCATGCACTGCGAATCACCGATCAAGCGTCGCCAGTCGCGCAAAATCTGGGTTGGTCAGGTGCCTGTGGGCGGCGATGCGCCTATTTCGGTGCAAAGCATGACCAACACCGACACCAACGACGTGGCCGCGACCGTGGCGCAAATCCGCCGCCTGGAAGAGGCCGGCGCGGATATCGTGCGGGTCTCGGTGCCGGACATGGACGCCGCCGAGGCGTTCGGCAAAATCAAGAAGCTGGTCAACTTGCCGCTGGTCGCCGACATTCATTTCGATTATCAGATCGCGCTGCGCGTGGCCGAACTGGGCGTCGATTGCCTGCGCATCAATCCAGGTAATATCGGTCGCGAAGATCGGGTTCGCGCTGTGGTTGAAGCCGCGCGTGACAAGGGCATTCCGATTCGCATCGGCGTCAACGCCGGTTCTCTGGAAAAAGACCTGCAGAAGAAATACGGCGAACCGACCCCAGAAGCCTTGGTCGAGTCGGCCTTGCGTCATGTCGAGCACCTGGATCGCCTGAACTTTCCCGACTTCAAGGTCAGCGTCAAAGCTTCGGACGTATTCATGGCGGTCGCGGCCTATCGTCTGTTGGCCAAGCAAATCGAGCAGCCGCTGCATCTGGGCATCACCGAAGCTGGTGGCCTGCGTTCCGGTACGGTGAAGTCGGCCGTCGGCCTGGGCATGCTGCTGGCCGAGGGGATTGGCGATACCATCCGTATCTCGTTGGCGGCCGATCCGGTAGAAGAGATCAAGGTCGGCTACGACATTCTCAAGTCACTGCGTCTGCGTTCCCGTGGCATCAATTTCATCGCCTGCCCGAGCTGCTCGCGGCAGAATTTCGACGTGGTGAAAACCATGAACGATCTCGAGGGGCGTCTGGAGGACCTGTTGGTGCCGCTCGATGTGGCGGTGATCGGCTGTGTGGTCAATGGCCCGGGCGAAGCCAAGGAGGCGCATGTCGGTCTGACTGGCGGTTCGCCGAGCAACCTGATCTACATCGACGGCAAACCGGCGCGAAAACTGAATAACGATAACCTGGTGGATGAGCTGGAAAGGCTGATTCGGCAGAAAGCGGCCGAGAAGGTGGCTGCCGATGCGGCCCTGATCGTACGCGGTTGAGCCTCTCGGACCCACGAGCGTCTAAGGAATTGAATTGAGCAAGTCCCTGCAAGCCATTCGTGGCATGAATGACATCCTGCCTGAACAGACCCCGCTTTGGCGTTACTTCGAGGACAGCGTGGCGCGTCTGCTGGATGGCTATGGCTATCGGCAGATACGCATGCCGATCGTCGAGTTCACCGAGCTGTTCAAGCGCTCGATCGGCGAAGTCACCGACATCGTCGAAAAAGAGATGTACACCTTTGCCGACCGCAATGGCGATTCGTTGACCCTGCGCCCCGAAGGCACTGCCGCCTGCGTACGCGCGGTGCTCGAGCACGGCCTGGCGGGGGCTGGGCAAACTCAAAAGCTCTGGTACATAGGCCCTATGTTCCGCCATGAGCGACCACAGAAAGGCCGTTACCGTCAGTTCCACCAGATCGGCGTGGAGGTGTTCAACCTCGACGGCCCGGACATCGACGCCGAGTTGATCGTGCTGACCTGGCGTCTCTGGGGCTTGCTGGGGATTCGTGACGCGGTGACCCTGGAGCTGAACAGTCTGGGCACCAGCGAATCGCGCGCCACTTACCGTGAGGCGCTGGTCGAATACCTGGCGGCACGTGCCGATCGGCTCGACGAGGACAGTCGCCGTCGTCTGAGTAGCAACCCGCTGCGGATTCTCGACAGCAAGTCGCCTGAGACTCAGGCCCTGCTGATCGATGCGCCCAAGCTGGCGGATTACCTGGATGACGAGTCCCGCGTGCATTTCGAAGGGCTGAAGGCGCGATTGGATGCGGCGGGTATTCCTTATGTGATCAACCCGAAGCTGGTTCGCGGTCTGGATTATTACAGCAAGACCGTGTTCGAGTGGGTCACCGACCAACTCGGTGCGCAGGGCACCGTATGCGCCGGTGGCCGTTACGATGGTCTGGTCGAGCAGATGGGCGGCAAGCCGACCCCGGGTGTGGGATTTGCCATGGGGATCGAGCGCCTGGTGCTGTTGGTTGAAACCCTGGGTAAAGTGCCGGCGGAAATCGCCCGTCAGGTTGATCTCTATGTGTGCGCTTTTGGCGAGCCGGCGGAGTTGGCCGCGCTGAGCCTGGCCGAGCGCCTGCGTGACCAGTTACCCGGCGTGCGTCTGCAGGTGAATGCCGGTGCGGGTAGTTTCAAGAGCCAATTTAAAAAGGCCGACAAGAGCGGTGCGCTGTATGCCCTGATCTTGGGTGAAGACGAACTGGCCCAGCAAGTGGTAGGTTGCAAGCCGCTGCGCGATCAGGGCGAGCAGCAGAGTATCGCCTGGGGCGCTCTAGCCGAGCACCTGACAACCTGCCTCGAGCAGGCTTAAGGCACACGCCGATTTAGCGAATAGGAGTATTGGGGTGGTTTCGCGTACCGATGAAGAAGAGCTGGCGGTAGTCAAGGAGTGGTGGTCACGCAATGGCAAGCCGCTGCTCACCGGCAGTGTGTTGGCGCTGGTGATCGTATTCGGCTGGCAGGGCTGGGAAAGATACCAGGCCAACCAGCAGCAGAGTGCTTCGCTGCTCTACCAGCAGTTGCTGGAAGCCGTACTGAACCCGAGCGGTCAGCCCGATGTGGCCAAGGTCGCCGAGCTGACGGGTAAGCTTAACAGCGATTTCGCGGGCACTCATTACGCCCAGTACGCCAGCCTGTTTGCCGCCAAGGTGGCGGTCGAGGCCGACCAGCTGGACGATGCCGCCGCTGCGCTGCAAGCGATTGTCGATGCGCCGGCGGATGCGACCTTGGCCGAACTGGCTCGCCAGCGGCTTGCCCGCGTGTTGGCCGCGCAAGACAAGGCCGAGGAGGCGCTCAAGCTGCTCGAAGGCGATGTCGATCAGGCGTATCTGGCCGGCCGCGAAGAACTCAAGGGTGACTTGTTGGTAAAACTGGGCCGTAGCGATGAAGCGCATGCCGCCTATGTGAAAGCCAAGGCAGCACTGTCTGACGATGCCGCCGTGGGCGGTTTGCAAATGAAGCTCGACGACCTGGCGAAAGGGGATGCGTGACGTGATGCGCTGGAAGAATGCCGCACTGCTGGCCCTGGCCGTTCTGGTCGTGGGTTGCAGCAGCAACAGTAAAAAGGAATTGCCACCGGCTGACTTGCCTGACTTCACAGAAGAAGTGCAGCTGCAGAAGGAGTGGAGCCGTTCGATTGGCGAAGGCCAGGGCGAAACCTTCAACATGCTGGTACCGGCTGTCGATGGCGAACGTATCTATGCCGCCGACGTCGAGGGGCTGGTCATGGCGCTCGACCGCATGACCGGAGAGGTGATCTGGAAAGAGGATCTCGAGGCGCCGGTGTCCGGCGCGGTGGGCGCCGGTTATGGCCTGGTGTTGCTCGGTACCCTCAAGGGTGAAGTGATTGCCCTGGATTCCAGCACTGGCGAGGAAAAGTGGCGGGCGCGGGTGACCAGTGAAGTCCTGGCGGCGCCGGCGATCAACGGCGACGTGGTGCTGGTACAGACCCAGGATGACCGCCTGATTGCACTCGATGCCGATACCGGCAGCCAGCGCTGGATTTACGAAAGCACCCCGGCGGTACTGACTCTGCGCGGCACTGGTAGCCCGGTGTTGACCAACCGTCTGGCGATTGCCGGTCTGTCCAGCGGCAAGGTCATCGCCCTTGACGCCCAGCGCGGCTTGCCAGTGTGGGAGCAACGCGTGGCGATCCCGCAAGGCCGTTCCGAACTGGATCGAGTGGTCGATATCGACGGTGGCCTACTGCTCTCCGGCGGTACCCTGTATGTGGTCAGTTATCAGGGCCGGGTTGCCGCACTGGAGCTGGAAAGCGGTCGCATACTGTGGCAGCGCGAAGCTTCCAGTTCGGTAGGCGTGGCCCAGGGTTTCGGTAACGTCTACGTCAGCTTGGCCAACGGGACCGTGGAGGGCATTGATGAACGCTCTGCCTCGGCCTTGTGGAACAACGATGCCTTGGCCCGTCGTCAGTTGTCGGCACCCGAGGTGTTCTCCAGCTATGTGGCCTTCGGTGATCTGGAAGGTTACCTGCACCTGATCAGTCAGGTCGATGGTCGCTTTGTCGGCCGTGTTCGCGTTGACAGCGATGGCCTGCGTGCCCGTCCGCTGGTGGTGGGCGGCTGGTTGTATGCTTACGGCAATGGCGGCAAGCTGGTTGCCCTGACCATTCGCTAGCAGGTTTGGCTAAGCTGCAATGCACTCGATAGCGCATTGCAGCCATCGTGATGCCGCGATAATTTCCGGCCGCTGCCTATGCAGCGGCTTTTGTATTTTTTGAAATAACGAAGTGGAGAGCCGAATGGTTCCCGTAATTGCCCTGGTGGGCCGCCCTAACGTCGGCAAGTCCACCCTCTTTAACCGCTTGACCAGGAGCCGCGACGCAATTGTCGGCGACCTGTCGGGCTTAACCCGTGATCGTCAATACGGTGAGGCGAAGTGGCAGGGACGGACCTACATCCTTATCGACACCGGTGGTATCTCCGGGGATGAGGAGGGCATCGACGAGAAGATGGCCGAGCAGTCGCTGCAGGCGATCGAAGAGGCCGATGCGGTTCTGTTCATGGTGGATGCCCGGGCCGGGTTGTCGGCGGCCGACCAGATGATCGGCGAGCACCTGCGCAAACGCAACAAACACACCTTTCTGGTGGTGAACAAGGTCGATAACATCGACCCCGATCTGGCGCGTGCCGAGTTCAGCCCGTTGGGTATGGGCGAGGCATTGGCCGTCGCCGGTGCGCATGGCCGGGGTATCACCCAGATGCTCGAAGCGGTATTGGGCGGTTTCCCCAAGGATGCCGGTGAAGCCGAGTCGATCGAGGATGAGGAAGTCGCCGAAGGCGAGGAGGCCAAGCGGATTCCGGGGCCGAGTGAAAAGGACGGGATCAAGCTGGCAATCATCGGCCGGCCCAACGTCGGCAAGTCGACCCTGGTCAACCGTATGCTCGGTGAAGACCGGGTGATTGTTTATGACCAGCCCGGCACCACGCGGGACAGCATCTACATCCCGTTTGAGCGCGACGATGAGAAATACACCCTGATCGACACCGCTGGGGTACGCCGCCGCGGCAAGATTTTCGAAGCGGTGGAAAAGTTTTCGGTAGTGAAAACCCTGCAGGCGATCCAGGACTCCAACGTCGTGGTGTTCGTCATGGATGCCCGCGAAGGGGTGGTCGACCACGACCTCAACTTGCTCGGCTTCGTGCTGGAAAGCGGTCGCGCCCTGGTCATCGCGCTGAACAAATGGGATGGCATGGAGCCCGGCGAGCGCGATTACGTGAAGACCGAGCTACAGCGGCGGTTGTTCTTCGTCGAGTTCGCCGACATCCACTTCATCTCGGCCCTGCATGGCACCGGTGTCGGTCACCTGTACAAGTCGGTGCAGGCCTCGTTCAAGTCGGCGATCACCCGCTGGCCAACCAACCGCCTGACGCAGATCCTCGAAGATGCGGTCGGCGATCACGCGCCGCCCATGGTCAACAATCGCCGGATCAAACTGCGTTATGCCCACCTCGGCGGCGCCAACCCGCCGTTGATCGTGATCCACGGCAATCAGGTGGATAAGGTGCCCAAGGCCTATGTCCGCTACCTGGAAAACACCTACCGGCGGGTACTCAAGCTGGTCGGTACGCCGATTCGAATCGAGTTCAAGGGCGGGGAGAACCCCTACGAGGGCAACAAGAACACCCTCACTGACCGCCAGGTGAACAAGAAGCGCCGCTTGATGAGCCACCACAAGAAGGCCGAGAAGAAGCGTAAAGACAAGAAGTGATCTTGCTACGCTTTTAGCCCGCTAGAAGAGTCAACGCTGCGGGGTGAGCGACAGGTTCGCCCGACTTTGCCCACCCGCCGGCAGTGGCATTACGGAGTCGGGCTTGCTCGGCCCGCAGAGGCACCTTCGGGTGCCTTTTGCGCATCTGGTCGATCGGCTATCCTGCCGCATCGACCACAGTCCTCGCCTGGATCCACAATCCAGGTACAGACTTATGACGGTTGTAGGCAGGGCTGGCTGCGAGCAAGCCCGCACTGTCACGGAACCTGGAAGCGCCCATGATCACCAGCAAATTACCCAATGTAGGCACCACGATTTTCACCCGCATGTCGCAGCTGGCGATGGAAACCGGGGCGCTCAATCTGTCTCAGGGCTTCCCGGATTTCGATGGGCCGCAAGCGTTGCGTGACGCGGTGGGCCGACATATCGCAGCCGGGCATAACCAGTACTCGCCGATGACCGGGCTGCCGGCCTTACGTGAGCAGGTGGCGACGAAAATCCAACGCTGCTACGGCCGTGCGGTCAGTGCGGACAGCGAAATCACCATTACCCCCGGCGCGACTCAGGCGATCTTTTGCGCGATTCAGGCGCTGATTCGAGCCGGCGATGAGGTCATCGTTTTCGATCCCTGTTACGACAGTTATGAGCCTGCGGTGGAACTGGCTGGTGGTCGCTGTGTGCATGTCCCGCTGGGGCAGCCGGACTTCGCCATCGACTGGCAGCGTTTGAACGATGCCCTGAGCCCGAAAACCCGCCTGATTATCCTCAATAGTCCGCATAACCCCAGCGGCGCGTTGATCTCGCGGACCGAACTGGATCGCCTGGCCACCCTGATTCGTGATCGGGACATCTATCTGGTCAGCGACGAGGTCTACGAACACCTGGTGTTCGACGGCGCGCAGCATGCCAGTGTCGTGGCCCACGAGGAGCTGTATCAGCGTGCCTTCGTGGTCAGTTCGTTCGGCAAGACCTACCACGTCACCGGCTGGAAGACCGGTTATGTGGTCGCGCCTGCGGCCCTCAGTGCCGAGCTGCGCAAGGTGCATCAGTACGTCAGCTTCTGCGGCGTCACACCCTTGCAGTGGGCGCTGGCCGATTTCATGGCCGAGCACCCCGAACATGTCGAACAATTGCCAGCCTTCTACCAGGCCAAACGTGACCTGTTCTGCGACCTGCTGGGCGACTCGCGCTTCTGCTTCACCCGCGCCGCCGGCACCTTTTTTCAGTTGGCCGATTATTCGGCGATTCGCGATGACCTGGAGGACGTTGCCATGTCCGAATGGCTGACCCGCGAGCATGGCGTGGCGACCATCCCGGTCTCGGTGTTCTACCAGCAGGCGCCCAAGGACCTGCGTCTGGTGCGTTTCTGTTTTGCCAAGCGTGAAGAGACTTTGCGTCAGGCGGCGGAGAAGCTATGCGCGATTTAACCGGTTTGCCCGATCTCGAGCTGGCGCTGATTCAGAGCGAGCTGGCCTGGCATGATCCGGCGGCCAATCGTGCGCACTTTCAGGCCTTGTTCGAGCAGGCGCGTGGCGCCGACCTGGTGGTGCTGCCAGAGATGTTCAGCACCGGCTTCTCCATGGACTCTGCCGGCCTGGCCGAGCCGGAGGATGGTCCAACCAGTCAGTGGCTGCTGGCGCAGGCGGTGCAGTTGCAGGCGGTGATCAGCGGCAGCCTGATCATCCAGGCCGCCGACGGTAGCTACCGCAATCGTCTGCTGTGGGCACGTCCCGATGGTTCGCTGGCGCATTACGACAAGCGCCATCTGTTTCGCATGGCCGGCGAGCACAAGCATTTCAGCGCGGGCGAGGAGCAGGTGCTACTGGAACTCAAGGGCTGGCAGGTGCGTCCACTGATCTGCTATGACCTGCGCTTCCCCGTATGGAGCCGTGATTCGCATAACACCGATTTGCTGCTGTACACGGCCAACTGGCCTGCCGCGCGACGTCAGCACTGGAACCGGCTGTTGCCGGCGCGGGCCATCGAAAACCTCTGTTACGTTGCGGCGGTGAACCGTGTCGGCGCAGACGGTAATGGCCACCCCTATAGCGGTGACTCTCAGGTACTGGATTTTCAGGGCGACTCGCTGCTGAACGCCGAAGCGACTGCCGGAGTGTTCCGGGTCAGGCTGTCTGGCGCTGCTTTGGCGGCTTACCGGGAACGTTTTCCGGCTTATCTGGATGCGGACGACTTCCGGCTGAGCGTCTAACCCGGCTGCGCTCACCTCACCCTAGGGACAAACAAACGCCGGGCAGTGCCCGGCGTTGTTGTCTGTGGCTATGCCGCCGCTCAGGCGGCTTGCGCCTCGGCTTGCTTCAGCGAACGGTTGAGGGCGCTGAACAGGGCGCGGAAACTCGCGGTGGTGAGGTTCTCGTCGATGCCGACGCCATACAGCGAGCGACCGCCGTCGACGCGCAGCTCGATGTACGCCGCCGCCTTGGCATGGGTGCCAGCGCCGATGGCGTGCTCGGCGTAGTCCATGATTTCCACTTTCACCGGCAAGCCGGCGACCAGGGCTTCCAGTGGGCCCTTGCCGATACCGCGCCAGTGCTGAGTGTCACCTTCGCTGATGACTTCCACGTCCACCGCGCTGGTGCCGTTCTCCTCCTGCAGGCGATGGCCCTTCAGCGCATAAGGCGCAGTGGCTTGCAGGTATTCGCTGTCGAGCAAGCGGTGGATCTGCTCGGCGCTCATTTCCAGACCCAGGCGATCGGTTTCCTTCTGTACTACCTGACTGAACTCGATCTGCATGCGTCGCGGCAGGCAGATGCCGTATTCCTGTTCGAGCAGGTAGGTGATGCCGCCCTTGCCGGACTGGCTGTTGACGCGGATCACTGCCTCGTAGCTACGGCCGATATCGGCCGGGTCGATCGGCAGGTAGGGGACTTCCCAGATGCCGTTGGCGTCCTGCTGGCTGAAGCCCTTGCGAATCGCATCCTGGTGCGAGCCGGAGAACGCGGTGTGCACCAGGTCGCCGACATAGGGGTGACGCGGGTGCACCGGAATCTGGTTGCACTCCTCGACCACCTTGCGCACGTTGTCGATATCGGAGAAATCCAGGCCCGGGTGAATGCCCTGGGTATAGAGGTTGAGGGCCAGGTTGACCAGGTCGACGTTGCCGGTGCGTTCGCCGTTGCCGAACAGGCAGCCCTCGACACGATCGGCGCCGGCCATCAGGCCCAGCTCGCTGGCAGCTACGCCGGTGCCGCGGTCGTTGTGGGTGTGCAGGCTGATCAATACGCTGTCGCGGCGGCTGATATGCCGGCCGAACCACTCGATCTGGTCTGCATAGACGTTCGGCGTGGCCACTTCCACGGTTGCCGGCAGGTTGAGGATGGCCTTGTTGGCCGGCGTCGGTTGCCATACGTCGAGCACCGCATCGCAGACCTCAACGGCAAACTCCAGTTCGGTGGAGGTGAAGATCTCCGGCGAGTATTGAAAGGTCCATTCGGTGCTGGGTTGCTGTGCAGCCAGGTCCTTGATGATGCGCGCGGCATTCACTGCGATGCCGATTACCCCGGCTTTGTCCTGGTTGAAGACGATGCGCCGGAACGACGGTGCCGTAGCGTTATAGACGTGGACGATGGCGCGCTTGGCCCCCTTGAGTGACTCGAAGGTGCGGGTGATCAGGTCTTCACGGGCCTGGGTCAGCACCTGGATGGTGGTGTCATCAGGGATGTGGCCGTCTTCGATCAGGCTGCGCACGAAGTCGAAATCGGTTTGCGAGGCGGAGGGGAAGCCTACTTCGATCTGCTTGATGCCGACCTGCACCAGGGTCTTGAAGAAGCGCATCTTCTTCTGCGCATCCATTGGTTCGATCAGCGATTGATTGCCGTCGCGCAGGTCAGAGCTGCACCAGATCGGCACCTCGGTGATGGTCTTCGCGGGCCAGGTGCGATCCGGCAAGTCAATGGCCGGGAATGCGCGGTATTTGCTGGACGGATCTTTAAGCATGCTCATCTGAATGTCCTTTTAGCGACGGTCGCAGTCGGCGGGCCGTGCTGAATCTAGAAAGGGGGCGAGGCGCTGGCGTGAGGGATTAGCTACGCAGTCGCTGGCTGACCAGGCAGAGGTTGGCGTGTTGGCGCAGCAGGATAAGGGTGTGATTAGCGTTCATGGCGTCAACCCTATCCATGGCGATCAAAGCTGGCAAGCACTCATGTAAATTTGGTGATATCGATCGCGTGGATGGTTTTTACGCAATTTTATTGCGTGGATGTCGGGCGCAATGCGTAGCGATTGTGCGGCGCATTTCCCTGCTCGCCCGAGTCGGGCGGTCAGGGTTGGCGAGCGCCGTCAGGGTAGGGTTGGCAGCGCCTGGCTGCGTCCCAGTTCGCGCATGTCCGCCGCGCTGGGATGCTGAAACACCCGCATGTTGAACTCGGGGAGGATCGCCAGCAGGTGGTCGAATATGTCCGACTGAATGCGCTCGTAACGTCCCCGGGACGTGGTGTTGGTGAAGCAGTACAGCTCCAGTGGCAAGCCATCTGCGCTAGGGCTGAGCTGGCGTACCAACTGGGTCATCTCCTGATGAATGGCGGGGTGCTGGCGCAGATGGTGCTCCACGTAGGCGCGCAAGGTGCCGATATTGGTGATGCGCCGCGTGTTGGCGGGTTCCTGGTTGTCATCGGCCAGTTCGCTGTTCCAGCTGAGTAACTCGTTTTGCTTGCTCTTCAGGTACTGCTTGAGCAGCTTGAACCCATGCAGGCGGGCGATAGTTTCCTGGTCGAGAAAGCCGATGCAGTTGACCCAGGGCGGATCTGTAAGTGCAGGTGTCTCAGGGCACGAACGCGCCGATAAAGATTGCCGGGTCGATGCGTGCGTCGTTCAGGCTGACATTCCAGTGCAGGTGCGGCCCGGTCGCCCGACCGGTGGCACCGACCTTGCCGAGGACGCCGCCACGCGGCAGTTCGTCGCCGAGCTTCACGTCGATTTCCGAGAGGTGGCAGAACATGCTGATCAAGCCCTGGCCGTGGTCGACGAATACCGTCTTGCCGTTGAAGAAGTAATCGCCGAGCAGAATCACCTTGCCGGCCGCCGGGGCCTTGATCGGGGTGCCGCGGCTCGCCGCGAAGTCCAGGCCGGAATGCGGGTTGCGTTCCTCGCCATTGAAGAAGCGGCGCAGACCAAAGGGGCTGGACAGCGGGCCGTTGACCGGCTTGTCGAGCAGCAGATTGCTCGGCTGACGCGGGCTGAATTGCCGGTAGGCCCGGGTCTGTTCGGCCAGCTCGCGGTCGATGCGCTTGAGGTTGGCGGGGTTCGGGTTGACCTGTTGCTGATTCTTGATCGTGATGCGTTGCTCTTGGTAGTGCTTGTTGCTGACCTCGAAGCTCAGCGTTTGCTTGCCCCGGTTTTTTTGTACCGCAATCTGCTGGGTGCCGGGTTTTGTGCTGAGCGGCAGGCCGACGATGGCAATCCAGCGTTGGCCATCCTCGTGGATCACCAGCACCGGCTTGTCTTGGTAGCGGGCGCGTGGCGCGCCGGCAGCCGGGCCGAGGTCGATCACCGCGACGCCGCCGGGTACCGGCTGGTTCAGCAGGCGGCTGATAAAGCCTTGGGCATGGGCCGGTAGAGCGAGGCAGCAAGCGAGTATCAGGAGCAGCAGGCGCATCAGGTTTCCTCTGGGCGGGTGGGCGAGGCAGGTTCAGCCACCGGCGAATGGTCAATCCAGCAGCGACAGTGTCACGGGTTCCAGGTGGTTGTCCTCGACCCGTACATCCAGTTCGCCCTCGGCCAGGCGGGCCTTGAGACGCTGGCCGGGATGGGCGTCGGCGGCGCTGCGAATCGCACGACTGCGCTCGTCGAGGAGGATGCTGTAGCCGCGGCCTAGGGTTGCCAATGGGCTGACCGCATTCAGCGTCTGCACCTGGCTTTGCAGCTGCAGTCGGCGCTCCTTCAAGCCTTCGCGAATGGCGCGTGGCAGGCGCTCGGCGAGGCTGTCGAGGCGCTGGCGCAAGAGCTTCAGGTTGCGTCCGGGATGCTGGCCGGCGAGGCGGGTTTCCAGGCGGGCCAGGCGCTCGCGGCGGTTGTTCAACTGGCGCTCGAGGGCGCGCTGCATGCGCATCTCCAGATCATCTAGTTGTTGCGCCTGTTGGCGCAGGCGTTCGCCGGGGTGGCGCAGGCGGCGAGTCAGGCCGTCCAGGCGCATGCGCTCACGCTCCAGGCGGCTTTGCATGCGCAGGTGCAGGCGGCGCCGCAGGTTGTGCAGGCGTTGCACCAGTTCGCTGCTGTCCGGTGCCAGCAGCTCGGCGGCGGCAGAGGGCGTCGGTGCGCGGACGTCGGCGACGAAATCGCTGATCGAGACGTCGGTTTCGTGGCCCACGGCGCTGACGATGGGCGTGCTACAGGCGGCAATCGCGCGCGCCACGGCCTCTTCGTTGAAGCACCAGAGGTCTTCCAGGGAGCCGCCACCACGGGCCAGTATCAGCGCATCGAAACCTTTGCGGTCGGCCAAGTGCAGGGCGCGGACAATCTGCCCGCTGGCTTCGCGGCCCTGGACGGCAGTGGGAATCAGGGTCAGTTCGACCTGCGGTGCGCGGCGGCGGAACACGCTGATGATGTCGCGAATGACCGCGCCGGTCGGTGAGCTGACGATGCCGATGCGCTTGGGATGAGTGGGCAGGGCACGCTTGTTTTCGACGGCGAACAATCCTTCGCCACTGAGCTTCTCCTTCAGGGCCTCGAAGGCCAGGCGCAGGGCGCCGTCGCCGGCCGGTTCGACCGTGTCGAGAATCAGTTGGTAGTCGCCACGGCCTTCGAACAGTGAGACCTTGCCGCGCACCTTGACCGCCAAGCCGTCGCGCAACGCTTGGCGGACGCGGGCCGCGTTCTGGCGGAACAGCGCGCAGCGCACTTGCGCCTGACTATCCTTGAGGGTGAAATAGATGTGCCCGGAGGCCGGCTTGGCCAGGTTGGAGATTTCCCCCTCGACCCAGATGCCGGAAAACACATCCTCCAGCAGCAGGCGGGCACGGTTGTTGAGCTGGCTGACGCTGAGCACCTCGCGGTCGAGGTTCAGGCGTTGGAAAGGGTCTTTGATCATGGCCGGCATGATAAAGGCTTTGCCAGGCCCGCCATAGGCCGTTGACCTTGACCCTGAGTGCCAGAGCATTAACAGGCCGTTGAAAAATGTAGCGAGCGATGGCTAGGCAAGGCGAAGTCAGCCGAAAAAGCGCAGTTTACGAGTGGTAAATGAGCATTTTGAGGCTGACTTCAACGCCGCATAGCCGAGCGCAGTAGTTTTCAGCGGCCTGTTAAGCTGCGCGCCTTTTAATACCGACCTCGAGCTTTTCATGAGCGAGCAACAAGCCATCATCGTCCCGCAAATCTCCAGTTTTCCCGGGCATGAAGCCAGGTCGCGGGCCATCGTGCGGTGGCTGGTGCAGCAGAATATCGTCGAGCAGCAGCTGAGCACCTGCGGGCGCAGCTTCAACAAGATGGCCTATGGCATTGCCCCGGGAGCCCGTCGGGTCGTGAGTCATCCGCAGTTGCTGCCGTTCGGTCAGCCCGTGCATGGCCTGGAAATCGTCTACAAACGCTGCATCTTTACCCCGCAGCAGGGGTTTCTGGCGGAGGCGGGTTGTCCCCAGTGTCGCCAAGAAATCGGCGAGGCGTTGTTCGACAGCCTGGAGGAGTGGATGCCCGGCCATACGGATAACTTCATCTGCCCGGAATGCGGGCATGAAGACGACATCAATGGCTTTCTATTCCTGCAGCCCTGCGGCTTTTCCAACCTGGGGTTTATTTTCAATAACTGGGGCGCGGCGCGCTTCAGGCAGAGCTTTCTGGATGAGTTTGCCGAGCGCTTGGGCTATGCAGTTTCGCTGGTCGAGGTCGCGGACTAGGGGGGGGGCGAAGAGGAAGGACTCATCCCTGAGCCGGAGCTGTCGGCGTTTCGTCACGCTGGCGTCTGATCAGAAATCGACGCTGGCCGACAGGCGCAGTTCCCGTGGTTCGCCCACGGCGATACGCAGGCTGCCGCCGCTGGACGGGTAGTACTCTTTGTTGAACAGGTTGTTGGCGTTGAGTTGCAGCTTGGTCTTCTCACCCAGCAGTTGGGTGGTCTCCCAGGACACGAAGGCATCCGCTAGGGTGTAGCTGTCCAGCCAGGCCGCATTGCTATTGTCGACCGCACGTTTGCCCACATGACGGGCGCCGGCACCGGCACGCCAGGCGCCATATTGTGTCGGTAGCGCAAGGTCGTGGGTCAGGTAGAGGCTGCCCATATGTTTGGCGGCGTTGACCAGCGAGTTGCCCTGGTTGTCCGGGTCGTCGAGGATTTCCGTATCGGTGTAGGCGTAGGTGGCGATCATATTCCAGCGTTCGGCAATACGGCCGTTGAGATCGATCTCGACACCGCGTGAACCGACCTTGCCGGCGGCCTGGTCTTCACCGTTGAGCGTCACCACCACGTTCTCTTTCTCGATAGCGAAGAAGGCAATGTTGCTGCTCAGGTTGGGCGTGAGGTCGATTTTTGCGCCGATTTCGCGGCTGACACCTTCTTCCGGCTTAAACGCGGCGGCATTGGCCAGGCTGTCCGACTGGTTGGGCTTGAAGGATTCACTGTAGTTGGCGTACAGGGAGACCTGGTCGTTGAGGGCATAGACCAGGCCGGCAAAGAGCAGGAATTTCTCGCCGTTGTCGTCCAGCACCCGACTGTAGTCGCTGCCACGACCTTGATCGAGGAATTGCTCGTAGTGCTGATAGCGTCCGCCGAGTACCAGAATCCACTGCTCGTTCAGGTGCCAATTGTCTTTTGCATAGAGCGAGGTGGAGTGGACTTCGTCGTTGCGGTCGCTCTGGGTGGTGCTCAGTTGCTTGGGTTCGGCAAGGCTGCCATAGACCGGGTTGTAGATATTCAGGCTGTCGTTGTTGAGGGTGCCGCGATAGGTCTCGCCGCGGAAGTTGTCGACTCGTTCGTTATCGACGCCTAGCAGCAGGTCATGTTCTTGCCCGAATAGATCGCTGTTGCCGATCCAGTCCCAGGCCAAGTACCGCACGTCATTATCGTATGCGGCACCGTTGGCGCGGCGGCGCAGGTTTCCGTTGTTGCTCAGGTTGGGCTGACCGGCCGTGGGGATGGCCTCGGCAAAGTCGAACTTTTCCTGATTCCAGCTATAGCTCAGGCGGGTTGTCCACTGCGGGTTGAGTCGGTATTCCAGGCGGGCGTTGAAGATTTGGTCGATCCCTGCGCTTTTCGCCCAGGTCTCGCCGAACTGGCGGTTGTATTGGCTATCGGCAATGCGGTTGTTGAGCAGCACCGTGCCTCGATCCACCGGGGTGGAAAATTCCTTGTACTGATAAGCCAGGTCGATGCGCAGGTCATCGCCGCTCCAGCTCAGGGAGGGGGCGAGCAGGCTGTGCGCGTCGCTGCCGTAGTTACGCCAGTAATCTTCATGTTGGCGCTCGGTGATCAGTCGGTAGGCAAAACCACTGTCGCCAAGCGGGCCTGTGGTGTCGATCGACAGGTTGCCGCCGCCGACGCTGGCGTACTCGCCAGCTATTCGAGTGTGGGCCAGGTAGTGCGGCTTTTTGCTGATTACATTGATCAGCCCGCCCGGCTCCAGTGCGCCATATAGCAGCGAGGCCGGGCCTTTGAGCACTTCCACGCGCTCGCTGGTGGCGTCGAAGTTACGCGACAGGTTGGTGCGTACGCCATCCCGCAGGATCGAGCCGTCGGTGTTAGTACCAAAGCCGCGTTTGACGAAGCCATCCTGAGTGCCGGCCAGGGTATTGCTCTGGGTCATGCCGCTGACGAATTTCATCGCATCGTCCAGCGACTTGACCTGGTAGTCCTCGATCGTTTGTGGCGTTACCACCTGTACTGACTGTGCCTCTTCCTTGAGTGGGATGTCCGATTTGCTGGCCGTACTGCCGGTCTGAGCCCGGTAGCCTTCCTCGGCTGCGCGGGGTGCGATCACTTCCTGGCTGGGCAACTGCAACTCTGTGCGGGCTTGCTCTGCCAGGGCCTGGCCTGTCGGTAGCAGTGCGAAGGCGATCAGGGTGGACTTGCCACGGAGTGAGGCGTGGGTCGAGCGGGAAGAGGGCATTGGTTTCCATAATGCTAATGTTATTGAGAATTATTATCTTATAGGTTTTGTTCCTTTCATGGATAGCGCAGCGAGATGTCTGTGCAGCTAAAGTATTCTTTGCATTGAGTGGGATGGCTCCGCTGGGTATAATGGCGCGCTTCCAATTTCCCGTCCGGGAGCCCCCGCCATGCTGCGTATCAGTCAAGAAGCTCTTACCTTCGACGACGTTCTACTTATTCCTGGTTATTCCGAAGTTCTGCCGAAGGATGTCAGCCTCAAGACTCGCCTGACCCGTGGCATCGAGCTGAATATTCCGCTGCTGTCAGCCGCCATGGACACCGTCACTGAAGCCCGCCTGGCGATTGCCATGGCGCAGGAAGGTGGCATTGGCATCGTCCACAAAAACATGACTGTCGAGCAGCAAGCTGCCGAAGTGCGCAAGGTCAAGCGTTACGAGTCTGGCGTGGTCAAGGACCCGATCACCATCGACGCCGATGCCACTGTCGGTGATCTGTTCGACCTGACCCGGCAGAACAATATTTCCGGCGTGCCAGTGCTGTCCGATGGCGACCTGGTCGGCATAGTCACCTCGCGCGACGTGCGTTTCGAAAACCGCCTGGATGCCCGAGTGCGTGAAGTGATGACGCCGAAAGAGCGCCTGGTCACGGTCAAGGAAGGCGAAGACACCCAGGTGGTGCGCAAGCTGCTGCACAAGCACCGCATCGAGCGCGTGCTGATCGTCGATGATCAGTTCCGTCTCAAGGGCATGATGACCGTCAACGATATCGAGAAAGCCAAGGCTTACCCGCTGGCCAGCAAGGACGACCAGGGTCGCCTGCGCGTCGGTGCCGCCGTCGGTACCGGCGCCGATACCGCCGACCGGGTCGCCGCGCTGGTGGCTGCTGGCGTCGATGTGATCATCGTCGATACCGCCCATGGCCACTCCAAGGGCGTGATCGATCGCGTGCGGTGGGTCAAGCAAACCTTCCCCGAGGTCCAGGTCATCGGCGGCAACATCGCCACCGGCGATGCGGCCAAGGCGTTGGTAGAAGCGGGTGCCGACGGGGTCAAGGTCGGTATCGGCCCAGGCTCGATCTGCACCACGCGGATCGTCGCAGGCGTCGGTGTGCCGCAAATTTCCGCGGTGGCCAACGTCGCGGCAGCATTGGAAGGCACCGGTGTGCCACTGATCGCCGACGGTGGTATTCGCTTCTCCGGCGATCTGTCCAAGGCCATAGTTGCCGGTGCTTCCTGCGTGATGATCGGCTCGATGCTGGCCGGTACCGAAGAGGCGCCGGGCGAAGTCGAATTGTTCCAGGGCCGCTCCTACAAGGCCTATCGCGGCATGGGTTCGCTGGGCGCCATGTCCCAGGCTCAGGGCTCCTCGGATCGTTACTTCCAGGACTCTTCCGCCGGTGCCGAGAAGCTGGTGCCGGAAGGCATCGAAGGTCGCGTGCCCTATAAGGGCGCGATGTCGGGCATCGTCCATCAGCTGACCGGTGGCCTGCGTGCCTCCATGGGCTACACCGGCAGTGCCACCATCGAAGAGATGCGCACCAAGCCGGAGTTCGTCCGTATCACCGGTGCCGGCATGGCCGAATCGCACGTGCACGATGTGCAGATCACCAAAGAGGCGCCGAACTACCGCGTCGGCTAAAAATGGATGTGCCGCTGCTGCGCTTGCACCGGCGGTGTTGGAGAGAAGCTCGAGATGCTCATTTGCTACAGCAAACTCCGCTTTCTCGCCTCACTCCGCCTGGCCGGTCCTGCGCTCGCGACACGGCAAATCCATTTTTAAAGAGTTGAGAAAACATGGGGCTGTTGCTGTTGAGAAAAACGGGGCAGCCCCTTGTCATTTGTGAATTCCGCTGAGAGAAACGGCCATGGCCCCTGATATTCACGCCCATCGCATCCTGATCCTTGATTTCGGTTCCCAGTACACCCAGTTGATCGCCCGTCGCGTGCGCGAGATCGGCGTGTACTGCGAACTGCACCCGTTCGACATGAGTGACGAGGACATCCGCGCCTTCGCGCCGCGCGGCATCATCCTCGCCGGTGGTCCCGAGTCGGTGCACCAGGCCGACAGCCCGCGTGCGCCGCATGCGGTGTTCGACCTCGGGGTGCCGGTGCTGGGTATTTGCTACGGCATGCAGACCATGGCCGAACAGCTGGGCGGCAAGGTGCAGGGCTCGGATGTGCGCGAGTTCGGTTACGCCCGCGTCGATGTCGTCGGCAAGGGTCGCCTGTTGCAAGGCATCGAAGACCATGTCGACGATGACGGCGTGTTCGGTCTGGACGTGTGGATGAGCCATGGCGACAAGGTCACCGCGCTGCCGGAGGGTTTCCATATCCTCGCCAGCACCCCGAGCTGCCCGATCGCCGCGATGTCGGACGACCGCCGTGGCTATTACGGCGTGCAGTTCCACCCGGAAGTGACCCACACCAAGCAGGGCGGGCGCATTCTCTCGCGCTTCGTCCTGGAGATCAGTGGCTGCGAGGCCCTGTGGACCCCATCGCATATCGTCGATGACGCCATCGCCCAGGTGCGCGCCCAGGTCGGCAGCTCCAACGTGTTGCTCGGTCTGTCCGGCGGCGTCGATTCCTCGGTGGTTGCCGCGCTGCTGCACAAGGCCATCGGCGATCAGCTGACCTGCGTGTTCGTCGACAACGGCCTGCTGCGTCTGCATGAGGGTGAACAGGTGATGGCCATGTTCGCCG
Source organism: Pseudomonas sp. SJZ079 (assembly GCF_007993865.1). GTDB lineage: Bacteria > Pseudomonadota > Gammaproteobacteria > Pseudomonadales > Pseudomonadaceae > Aquipseudomonas. The sequence continues at coordinate 146,196 of NZ_VIUH01000008.1, forward strand.
AGAACATGGGGGTCAAGGTGATCCGCGCCAACGCCGCAGAACAGTTTCTCGGTAATCTGGCCGGTGAGGCTGACCCGGAGAAGAAGCGCAAGATCATCGGTCGCACCTTTATCGATGTGTTCGATGCCGAAGCGTCCAAGCTGCACGACATCAGGTTCCTGGCTCAGGGCACCATCTACCCGGACGTGATCGAGTCGGCGGGCGCCAAGACTGGCAAGGCTCACGTGATCAAGAGCCACCACAACGTCGGCGGCCTGCCAGAGGAGATGAACCTCAAGCTGGTCGAGCCCCTGCGCGAGCTGTTCAAGGACGAAGTGCGCCGGATCGGCCTGGAGCTGGGCCTGCCTTATGACATGGTCTACCGTCACCCGTTCCCGGGACCGGGCCTGGGGGTGCGCATCCTCGGCGAAGTGAAGAAGGAGTACGCGGACCTGCTACGCCGCGCCGACCATATCTTCATCGAAGAGCTGCGCAATTTCGACTGGTACCACAAGACCAGCCAGGCCTTCGTGGTGTTCCAGCCGGTCAAGTCGGTTGGCGTGGTCGGTGATGGCCGTCGTTACGCCTGGGTCGTGGCCCTGCGCGCGGTGGAAACCATCGACTTCATGACCGCGCGTTGGGCGCACCTGCCTTACGAGCTGCTGGAAAAGGTCAGCAATCGGATCATCAACGAGATCGAAGGTATCTCGCGCGTCACCTACGACGTGTCGAGCAAGCCGCCAGCTACCATCGAGTGGGAATGATGCGTTAGCAGGACGGCTTCCTGGTCGTCGGCCATGCAGCGTTGCGTCCTCGCTTTTAATGCTCACGTACTGCAGTACGCTGCGCTTAAAAGCTCCGGGGCGCCTTGCCTGGCCTTAGCCCAGTAACCCTTTCTTGCGTTGCCTGTTCGATTTTAAAGCTTCTAAAAAGCCGATCCGTCAGAGACCGGCTATTACATGCCTACCTTGATTTCCCCGATGGGCTCAGCGTTTTGTTCTAGAAAGTCCCCCTATCTAGAGGTGTCTGTACCCATGTCATTTACACGTCGAAAACTTCTCGGTGGCCTGCTTGGTTTGACCGCCGTAGGGCTGGGTGCCGGCGGCGTACGTTACTGGCTGGGTCGCCCGCAGAATGCGGCGACCCACGACTATGAACTGATCGCCGCGCCGCTCGACCTCGAGCTGGTGCCCGGTCATATGACCCCGGCGTGGGGCTATGGTGGGCTGGCGCCGGGTGCGGAGATTCGGGGTCGACAGGGCGATCTGTTGCGCGTGCGCTTCATCAACAAGCTCGAGCAGCCCACCACCATTCACTGGCACGGCATCCGTCTGCCGCTGGAAATGGACGGCGTACCCTATGTCTCGCAGCTGCCGGTGCTGCCGGGCGAGTACTTCGACTATCAGTTCGTCACGCCCGATGCCGGCAGCTTCTGGTATCACCCGCACACCACCAGCTCCGAGCAGCTCGGCCGCGGCCTGGTCGGCCCGCTGGTGATCGAGGAGCGTGAGCCGAGCGGCTTTAGCCATGAGCGTACGCTGAGCCTGAAGAGTTGGCACGTGGATGAGCAGGGCGCGTTCACCGCGTTCAGCCTGCCGCGAGAGGCCGCGCGTGAGGGTACGCGCGGCAGGCTTGCCACCATCAATGGCGTGCATGTGCCGAACTTGTCACTGCCGGCCGGCCAGGTGGTACGACTGCGCTTGATCAATGTCGACAGCACAGTCACCTACCGACTTAATCTGCCGGGTGCCGAGGCGCGCATCTATGCCCTGGATGGCAACCCGGTTGCGCCGCGGCCATTGGGCAAGGAGTACTGGCTGGGGCCGGGTATGCGCCTGGATCTGGCACTCAAGGTGCCGGCTGCGGGCACCGAGTTATCCCTGCGCAACGGCCCGCTGCGCCTGGCGACGCTGGTCAGCGAAGTCAGTAGTGAGCCGCTTGGTGACTGGCCAGCCGCACTGCCGGCCAACCCGATAGCCGAGCCGGACCTGGCTAAAGCCGAGACCCTGCGCTTCAACTTCGAGTGGACCGCGGCGCTCTCGGAGAACGTCGAAAACGCGGGTTATCGTTACTGGCAGATCAACGGCCAGGCCTGGAATATCAACGACAAGACCTGCGCGGATCGGCCGATTGCGACCCTCAAGCAGGGCGGTCACTATATCTTCGTGTTGCGTAACATGGCCCAGTACCTGCACCCCATCCATCTGCATGGCATGACCTTCAAGGTGCTGGATTCGGATCGGCGCAAAATCACCCCGTATTACACCGATACCTACCTGCTGGGCAAAAATGAGACCGCGCGGATCGCCCTGGTGGCCGACAATCCGGGGGTGTGGATGTTTCACTGCCATGTCATCGATCATATGGAAACCGGCCTGATGGCCGCGATTCAGGTCAGCCCATGAGGAAAGCTACTGCGCAAGCCGATAGCCGCGTTGGGCGGTACTCGCTTCTCGCCTATCTAGCTGATATGTCTCGTCGCTGCGTTCCGTCCGCCTTGCTCTCGGCTCGCTCGCGACGCTTGCTTCTGGGGCTCGAGTAATGCGTCAACCGAAGATTATCGACAGAAGTCAGGATCAGCGCTTCATGCGTGAGGCGCTGGCCTTGGCTGCCGAGGGCGCTGTATTGGGTGAGGTGCCGGTGGGGGCGGTGCTGGTGAGCGATGGCGAGATCGTCGGGCGCGGCTTCAACTGTCCGATCTCCAGCCATGATCCCAGTGCCCACGCCGAGATGGTGGCGATTCGTGCCGCGGCGCAGGGCCTGGCCAATTACCGCCTGCCCGGTAGCACCCTGTATGTGACGCTGGAGCCATGCAGCATGTGTGCGGGTTTGATCGTGCACGCGCGAATTCAGCGGGTGGTGTATGGCGCCACCGAACCCAAGGCGGGCGTGGTGCTCAGTCGCGGCGAGTTTTTCAGTCAGAGCTTTCTCAATCACCGGGTATTGATCGAGGGGGGGGTGCTGGCCGAGGAGTGCGGCGCGGTGTTGAGCGAGTTCTTCAAGGCTCGGCGCGGCCGTTAGGGGCGCGGAAGGGCGGAGCGTTACAGCGGCGGCGTGTCTTCCAGTAGCTGGGTTTTATTGATCCCGGGCAGGTGGGTACCGCTCGCCGCCACTTGGCTGCCCTCCAGCTGCGGCTGAGTGACCCAGGTGAGGATGTCGTAATAGCGGCGGATGTTGCGCACGAAGTGCACCGGTTCGCCGCCACGGGCGTAACCATAGCGCGTCTTGCTGTACCACTGTTTCTCCGCCAGGCGTGGCAGGATCTTCTGCACGTCGAGCCACTTGTTCGGGTTCAGTCCCTCGGCCTCGGTGAGCTTGCGCGCATCTTCCAGATGGCCACCGCCGACGTTGTAGGCGGCCAGGGCAAACCAGGTGCGATCCGGCTCCTCGATGCTGTCGGGCAGCCGCTCCTTCACCCGCACGATGTATTTGGCGCCACCTTCGATGCTCTGCTTGGGGTCGAGGCGGTTGGACACGCCCATGGCCTGGGCGGTGCGCAGGGTCAGCATCATCAGGCCGCGCACCCCGGTTTTCGAGGTGGCGGTCGGCTGCCAGAGCGATTCCTGATAGCCCATGGCAGCCAGTAGACGCCAGTCCAGGGTGTTGCTCTGCGCCGCCTGGCGGAAGTGCTTTTCATAGCGCGGCAGGCGTTGTTGCAGGTGTTTGGCGAAGGTGTAGGCGCCGACGTAGCCCAGTACATCGACGTGGCCGTAATAGCGTTGCTTCAAGCGTTTCAGGCTGCCGTTCGCCTCGGCGCGGAGCAGAAAGGCGTTGATCTCGTCGAGCAGGCTGTTGTCCTCGCCAGGTGCGACGGCCCAGCCCAGCCCAAGTGAATCGCCCAGGTCGAAGGCGGTGCGCACGTTGGGGAAATACACCTGATTCATTGCCAGCTCGTTGGAGTCGACCAGGGTCAGGTCGATCTGTCCTTCGTCGACCATGCGCAGCAGATCGACCACTTCCACCGCGGCGGACTCTTCGTAGTTCAGTTCGGGCAGTTCAACTTTCAGGGCCGCCAGTTGCTCGGCGTGGCTGCTGCCCTTGAGGACCAGGATGCGTTTGCCGATCAGGTCCTGTGGGCGGGTGGGGCGGCGCTCGCCATTGCGGTAAATGATTTGCGGGGTGACTTCTAAATAAGGACGGGAGAAGCGCGCCTGCGCTCGTCGCCCAACGCTGTCTACCAGGCCGGCGGCGGCTAGCGCGGGTCCGTCGGCCTTGTTCAGGCTGGCAAATAGTTCGTCGAGGTTGTCGGCGGTCTCGATTTTTAGTTCCAGACCCAGGTCGTTGGCAAAGCGTTTTACCAGCTCGTACTCGAAGCCGGTTTCGCCATTGCGGTCCTGAAAATAGGTGGCCGGGCTGTTGCGGGTGATCACGCGCAGCACACCCTCCGCCTGAATGCGTTCGAGTGTGCTGGGCTCTTCAGCACAGCCACCGAACAGCAGGAGGATTCCGATTGCTGACAGCCAGCACATGCAGCGTGCACGGAACGCAGATTGGGCAAACATTGGCGCAGTATACGCAAAGCCTTCGGCTCGCCATATATCGACAGCGTCAGGCATCTCTGTTAGTCGTTTTTGCAGCTGTGGATGCTCTGCCACGGGTGCCGTGGCGAGCGCTTTAGGCTAGAATGCACGGCCTCAAAGTACACCCCTTCCCAGAGGCTGTCCCCGATGTTGATCCTGCGCGGCGCTCCCGCCCTTTCTGCTTTTCGCCACGGTAAATTGCTTGAGCAACTGACCAGCAAAGTACCCGCTGTGACTGGGCTGTACGCCGAGTTCGCGCATTTTGCCGAGGTCAGCGGTGTGCTCGCCGCCGATGAAGAGCAGGTGCTGGCTCGTCTGCTGAAATACGGTCCGAGTGTGGCGGTGCAGGAGCCACAAGGGCGCCTGTTCCTCACGGTGCCGCGTTTCGGCACCATCTCGCCGTGGTCAAGCAAGGCCAGCGATATCGCCCACAACTGTGGGCTGGCCAAGATTCAGCGCATCGAGCGCGGCATCGCCTACTACGTCTCTGGCGAGCTCAGCGCTGCCCAGGCCGGGCAGGTTGCCGACGTGCTGCATGACCGCATGACGCAGTTGGTACTGAGTGCACTGGAAGATGCTGCGGCACTGTTCAGTCACGCTCAGCCCAAGCCGCTGACCGTGGTCGATGTGTTGGCTGGTGGTCGCGCCGCCCTGGAGCGGGCCAACGTCGAGTTGGGCCTGGCTCTGGCCGAGGACGAGATCGACTATCTGGTCAGCAGCTTCACCGAGCTGGGGCGCAACCCCCATGACATCGAATTGATGATGTTTGCGCAGGCCAACTCCGAGCATTGTCGGCACAAGATCTTCAATGCCAGCTGGGACATTGATGGTGAGAGCCAGGAAAAGTCGCTGTTCGGCATGATCAAGAACACCTATCAGATGCACAGCGAAGGCGTGTTGTCCGCATACAAGGACAACGCCGCGGTGATCGTCGGGCATACCGCCGGACGCTTCTACCCGAATGCCGAGACCCGTCAGTACGGTGCGACCCAGGAGCCGGTGCACATCCTGATGAAGGTGGAAACCCACAATCATCCGACCGCCATCGCGCCGTTTCCCGGCGCTGCCACCGGCTCCGGCGGCGAGATTCGCGATGAGGGCGCTACCGGCCGCGGTGCCAAGCCCAAGGCCGGCCTGACTGGCTTCACCGTCTCCAACCTGCAAATTCCCGGTTTCGAACAGCCCTGGGAAGTGCCGTACGGCAAGCCCGAGCGCATCGTTACCGCCCTGGACATCATGATCGAGGGGCCGCTGGGCGGCGCCGCGTTCAACAACGAATTCGGTCGGCCGGCGCTGACCGGCTACTTCCGCACCTTCGAACAGGCGATCCAGACGCCGCGCGGTGAAGAAGTACGCGGCTACCACAAGCCGATCATGCTGGCTGGTGGCATGGGCAACATCCGCGCCGAGCACGTGCAGAAGGCTGAGATCACCATCGGCTCCAAGCTGATCGTGCTCGGCGGCCCGGCCATGCTGATCGGCTTGGGCGGCGGCGCCGCTTCGTCGATGGCCACCGGCACCAGTTCGGCCGACCTGGATTTCGCCTCGGTGCAGCGCGAGAACCCGGAAATGGAGCGCCGTTGCCAGGAAGTGATCGACCGCTGCTGGCAGCTCGGCGAGCACAATCCGATCAGCTTCATTCATGATGTCGGTGCCGGCGGCTTGTCCAATGCCTTCCCCGAGCTGGTCAACGATGGCGGGCGTGGCGGACGTTTCGAATTGCGCAACGTGCCGAACGACGAACCGGGCATGGCGCCCCATGAAATCTGGAGCAACGAGTCCCAGGAACGTTACGTCATGGCGGTCGGTGCGGCCGACTTCGAGCGCTTCAAGGCGATCTGCGAGCGTGAACGCTGCCCGTTCGCGGTAGTCGGCGAGGCCACCGAGGAGGCGCACCTGACCGTTGCCGACAGCCATTTCGCTAATAACGCGGTGGACATGCCGCTCAACGTGCTGCTCGGCAAGGCGCCGCGCATGCACCGCAGCGCCGACCGTGAGGCCGAGCTGGGCGATGATTTCGATGCCCGCGGTCTGGACATGGACGAGGCGGTTACCCGCGTACTGCGCCACCCGGCCGTGGCCAGCAAGAACTTCCTGATCACCATCGGCGATCGCAGCATCACCGGCCTGGTCGCCCGCGACCAGATGGTCGGTCCGTGGCAGGTGCCAGTGGCCGATTGTGCGGTCACCTCTACCAGTTTCGATGTCTACACCGGCGAAGCCATGGCGATGGGCGAGCGTACCCCGTTGGCCCTGCTCGATGCTCCGGCATCCGGACGCATGGCCATCGGCGAAACCCTGACCAACATCGCGGCCTCGCGCATCGACGCTATCTCCGACATCAAACTGTCCGCCAACTGGATGGCCGCGGCCGGTCATCCAGGTGAAGACGCGCGCCTGTATGACACGGTCAAGGCCGTCGGCATGCAGTTGTGTCCCGAGCTGGGCATCACCATTCCGGTGGGCAAGGACTCGATGTCGATGCAGACCCGCTGGCAGGACGAGGGCGCGGAAAAGAGCGTCACCTCGCCGCTGTCGCTGATCGTTACCGGCTTTGCCCCAGTCAGCGATGTGCGCAAGACCCTGACTCCGCAACTGCGCATGGATAAGGGAGTAACCGACCTGATCCTGATCGACCTGGGCCGAGGGCAGAACCGCATGGGTGCCTCGATTCTCGCTCAGGTGCACGGCAAGCTCGGCCGGCAGGCGCCGGATGTCGATGATGCCGAAGACCTCAAGGCGTTTTTCGCGGTGATCCAGGGGCTGAATGCCGACGGTTACCTATTGGCCTACCACGACCGTTCCGACGGCGGCATGCTGGTCAGTGCGCTGGAAATGGCCTTCGCCGGGCACTGTGGTCTGAATCTGTACCTTGACTCGCTGGCCGACAACAGCGAGGAGCTGGCCGCCGTGTTGTTCAACGAAGAGCTGGGTGCGGTGATTCAGGTGCATCAGGATGCTACGCCCGAGGTGCTGGCGCAGTTCAGTGCCGCCGGCCTGGGTGACTGTGTGGCGGTGATCGGGCAACCGGTGAACAACGATGAGGTGGCAATCAGCTTCAACGGTCAGCCGGTATTCGCCGGCCAGCGCCGTCTGTTGCAGCGGCAGTGGGCGGAAACCAGCTACCAGATCCAGCGCCTGCGCGATAACGTCCAGTGTGCCGATCAGGAGTTCGACGCCCTGCTGGAGGAGGATAATCCTGGCTTGAATATCAAGCTTGGCTTCGACGTCAACGATGACATCGCAGCGCCGTACATCAAGAAAGGCCTGCGCCCGCAAATCGCCGTACTGCGCGAGCAGGGGGTCAACGGTCAGGTGGAAATGGCTGCGGCCTTCGATCGCGCCGGTTTCAACGCGGTCGACGTGCACATGAGCGATATCCTCGCCGGACGCGTCGATCTGGACAGCTTCAAAGGTTTGGTCGCCTGTGGCGGCTTCTCCTATGGCGACGTGCTCGGTGCTGGTGAGGGTTGGGCCAAGTCGATCCTGTTCAATAACCGTGCGCGGGATGCCTTCAGTGCCTTCTTCGAACGCAATGACAGCTTCAGTCTGGGCGTGTGCAACGGTTGCCAGATGCTCTCCAACCTGCACGAACTGATTCCTGGCAGCGAGTTCTGGCCGCATTTCGTGCGTAACCGCTCGGAGCAATTCGAGGCGCGCGTGGCCATGGTTCAGGTGCAGGAGTCGGCGTCGATCTTCCTGCAGGGCATGGCCGGGTCGCGTATGCCGATCGCCATCGCCCACGGCGAGGGGCATGCCGAGTTCGAGAGCGAGGAGGCTTTGCTTGAGGCCGACTTGTCTGGCTGTGTGGCCATGCGCTTCACCGATAACCACGGCAAGGTCACCGAGACTTACCCGGCGAACCCGAACGGTTCGCCGCGCGGGATTACCGGCCTGACCAGTCGCGATGGCCGGGTGACCATCATGATGCCGCACCCGGAGCGGGTGTTCCGCGCCGTGCAGAACTCCTGGCGGCCCGAGGAGTGGCAGGAAGATGCCGGCTGGCTGCGCATGTTCCGTAACGCTCGCGTTTGGGTGGATTGATCCTGGTGGCGCGCCCTCATGCCGGATGAGGGCGCGCCGATTCTCCCCGAGGTTCGCTGGGTCAAGCCCGGCGACTACTTGTCGTTGTGCCGCTGTGGGCGCTCGCCCACGCTTCCCGATTGCCCTGCCGAATGCCAATCATGTCTGTACCTGCAGCCAGTGCGTGAGCAGTGGTTGCTGCTCTGCCGCTGCGCGGGCTCGGTACGGCTGCCCTATTGCGATGGCAGTCATGCCGCTGCGGCGTGCTCTTTGAAAGCCAAGGGGTAGCGTTTCTGGTCGTGTCGTTGACGATTATTGGCGCGCGTGAGTGATGCACCGATTGAACGCTCAGACGACTGGCCAGTCGAAGTTTAGACCTGTGATGGATGTCGCTGTCTGTGATTGTGGCTAAGTGCCATTATTTGTTGGCGTCATTATTTTGCTGTTTTCAAACTGGCCTGCTTGCGGAGACCTCGATGTACAAGCTGTGTTTCTATGTTCCGGAAAGTCACCTAGAGGCGGTTAAAACGGCCGTGTTTGCCGTCGGTGCTGGCCGGGTCGGTGGCTATGACAGTTGCTGCTGGCAAGTCTTGGGGCAGGGCCAGTTTCGGCCGTTGCAGGGCAGTCAGCCGTTTCTCGGGCAGGTTGGCACGATCGAGCGGGTGGCGGAGTGGAAGGTTGAGCTGGTGGTCGCCGATGAGCTGATTCATGCGGCGGTCAAGGCGTTGAAGAGCACTCACCCCTATGAAACCCCGGCCTTCGATGTATGGCGTTTGTCCGACATCCAGTTCTAGCTGTCACGGCATATGGAAAGGCGCCGAGGGGCGCCTTTTTGCTGGGCGACGGGGTGGCGCTTGCTGGGGTGCACCCAGCCTACGGACGAATCTCGATCAGGGTGCCGTCCTTGACCAGCTTCCAGACTTCGCGCATGTCGCTGTTTTGCATGGCGATACAGCCCTCGGTCCAGTCCAGGGTGTGGAAGAACCACTCCGGGTACTCCTCATCCACTGGCGTGCCGTGAATCATGATCATGCCGCCCGGCGATACCCCGTTGTCGTGCGCTTTGGCCTGGTCGCGGGCGTTCGGGTAGGAGATGTGCAGGGACAACTGGTAATTTTCGCTGGTTTTGCGCCAGTCGATCCAGTAAAGGCCTTCGGGGGTGCGGCGATCGCCTTCGCGTTGTTTAGCGCCGGTTGGTTGTTTGCCGAGGGAAATGCGGTAGGACTTGAAGGGTTGGCCACGGCTGATCAGATGCAGCTTGCGTTCGGATTTGACCACCAGCACCTTGTCGACGTTTAGCGCCTCGGTTGTGGGCGTGGCATTGGCATAGGCCGCGAGCGCCATGGGCAAGCAGAGTAGGGCGAGTAACCAGCGCATCGGAGCGATATCCCAAGGATCAAACTGTTTTTCTGTAGTGCGCGCGCAATGCATCGAGCGGCTCGTTACGTACTGGGTAGACCTGCCGTTGCCGGTCGGTGAAATAGCATTCTAAAGTACGTCCAATAGTCGGGAAAGCCAGCTCTGACCAAGGGATGTCGCGCTCGTGAAACAGCTGGACCTCCAGGCTTTCCTCGCCTACGGCGAAATCCAGGTCGACCAGCTCGGCACGGAAGAACATATACACCTGATTGATGTGTGGCAGGTCGAACAGGGTGTACAGGGTCAGGTCGCGAACGCGTGCGCAGGCCTCCTCTTGGGTTTCCCGGGCGGCGGCTTGTTCCAGTGTTTCGCCGTTTTCCATAAAACCGGCTGGCAGGGTCCAGTAGCCTCTGCGCGGCTCGATCGCGCGCCGACACAATAGAACCTGTCCATTCCATACCGGCAGACAGCCGGCGACGATGCGTGGGTTCTGGTAATGAATGGTGTGACATTGCTCGCACACGAAGCGCAGACGATTATCGCCTTCGGGAATGCGCTGGGTGACTGGGCTGCCGCAATGGCTGCAGAACTTCATGCCGAATCCTCTTGGTGCACGGCATATCTTGGCGCGCGGCGGGGCTTAGCGGCAAGTGCAATGGGGGCTTGGATAGGTCGTCTGAATATTGCCCGTTGGCGGTGCAGGGCTTGGGCCTGTCGGCGCTTTCGTGCCATCATCCGGAACATAAAAAACACCGAGAGTACCCATGCTCGACGAGTTACTCCAACGCGTGCGTGGCTACAGCCCGCGTTTACTGGAGACCGACCACAGCTTCCCCGAGGCGGCGGTGCTGGTTCCGATCACCCGCAACGATGAGCCGGAAGTGGTGCTGACTTTGCGTGCCAGCGGCCTGTCTACCCATGGCGGTGAAGTGGCGTTCCCCGGTGGGCGTCGCGACCCGGAAGATGCCGATTTGATTCGCACTGCACTGCGTGAGGCGGAAGAGGAAATCGGCCTGCCCCCTGGGTTGGTCGAGGTGATCGGGCCCCTGAGCTCCCTGGTATCGCGCCACGGTATTCAGGTCACGCCTTATGTCGGGTTGGTGCCGGACTACGTCGAGTACCAGGCCAACGATAACGAGATCGCGGCGGTGTTCTCGGTACCGCTGGCATTTTTCCGCAGCGACCCCCGGGAAATGACCCATCGCATCGACTACCTCGGGCGCAGCTGGTACGTGCCGAGTTACCGCTATGGCGAATACAAGATCTGGGGGCTGACGGCCATCATGCTGGTAGAGCTGGTCAACCTGGTGTACGACGCCGGCATCGCTTTGCATCAGCCACCGGAACATTTCATCAACCTGAATTGACGCTTAGGATGGGGACGCAGCCATGAAGTATCGCCTGGGACAATCGCACGTCGAAGCCCACCCGCAGAGCTGGGTGGCTCCGAATGCCACGCTGGTCGGCAAGGTCAGGCTGGAGTCGGGTGCCAGTGTCTGGTTCAACGCCGTACTGCGCGGCGATAACGAGCTGATTCACATCGGCGAGCAGAGTAACGTGCAGGATGGCACGGTGATGCACACCGATATGGGCTTCCCGCTGTCCGTTGGCAAGGGCGTGACCATTGGTCATAACGCCATGCTGCACGGCTGTTCGGTGGGCGACTACAGTCTGATCGGGATCAATGCCGTGGTGCTCAATGGGGCCAAAATCGGCAAATATTGCATCATCGGCGCCAATACCCTGATCGCCGAAGGCAAGGAAATTCCCGATGGCTCACTGGTAGTGGGCTCACCGGGCAAGGTGGTGCGTGAGCTGACCGATGCGCAGAAGCAGATGCTCGAAGCCAGCGCCGCGCATTACCTGCATAACGCCCAGCGTTACGCGCGCGACCTGGTCGAGCAGGACGCTTGATGGACGTCGAACGCCCGCTCGCCTCGCCTTGTGTACAGGTCTGTGCGCTGGACGAGGATGATATCTGCATAGGCTGTCAGCGCAGTGTCGCTGAGATTACTCGCTGGAGCCGCATGGACAACGCCGAGCGCCGTCAGGTGCTGCTGTTGTGTCACGAACGTGCCAGGGTCAGTGGTGCGTTGCTGCAGCACTAGCCCCATTTATTTGGTTCATCGCGCTTTCCCGGGGAAGGCGGCCTTGATTTTCAGGAAGAAGTAGTCCGAGTCTCTGAAGCCATAGGCCATACGCTTGATCACCTTGATGCGGTTGTTCACCCCTTCCAGCAGGCTGGTATGCATGTGGAAGCGAGCGCTGGCGAGGATGCCTCGGGCGTAGCGCCTGAGGTTTCGAGCAAAGCGCTGTAGCGGTGCCAGATCGCTATCCCGCGCATGGCGTAACCAGGCCCTCCAGCGTTGCCAGCCTTCACGCACGCTGGGGGCATACCAGATCTCTTTCAGGGCGTCTTTGAGCACGTAAACGGTGGCCAGTGGCTGATTGGCGACCAGTAGCTCCTGCAATTGCACCGCCTGCTCATCTTTGAGGTTGTCCCGGTTGCGCAGGAGCAGCCAACGACTCTGCTTGACCACTTTGCGGGTGGGCTTGTCATGGCTCAACGCGTTGGCCTGATCGACCCGGATGCGGTCAATCACGTCGCGGCCATAACGCGCCACGACATGGAACAGGTCGTATACCACTTCGGCCTGTGGGC
>NZ_VIUH01000009.1 GCF_007993865.1 Pseudomonas sp. SJZ079
AGTGAAACGATGCATCGCCGATGGTAGTGTGGGGTTTCCCCATGTGAGAGTAGGTCATCGTCAAGCGCCTAACACCAAACCCCCAATCGGCTTGCACCGGTTGGGGGTTTGTCTTTGTGCGCGAAAATACTCGCAGAGCCTCGGTAGGCAAGTGAGTAGGGCGTCGCTATCATGCGTGCCTCATTGCTCGATAGGAACAGCATGCTGCCCTTATTAAAGCTTCTGCAAGATGGCCGTTTTCATTCAGGTGAAGCGCTTGGTGCTGCCTTGGGCATTAGTAGGTCCGCAATATGGAAGCAGTTGCGCCACCTGGAGACTGAGTTAGCGTTGCCTATCCATAAGGTGCGTGGTCGCGGCTACCGTTTGGCGGGTCCGCTCTGTTTGCTGGATGAGGGTGTATTGAGTAGCTGCTCGGCCTCTTCTGCTTGGCCTATAAGTATTTTGCAATCCGTTGACTCGACCAATGCGGAGGCCCTGCGGCGTTTAGGTACTCGGCAGGAGCCGCCTTTTGTTGTGCTAGCGGAGCGTCAAACTGCGGGGCGTGGTCGTCGTGGGCGTAATTGGGTTAGCCCGTTCGCGGAAAATCTGTATTACAGCTTGATGCTCCGAATCGACGGTGGAATGCGCCAGGTCGAGGGGCTGAGCTTGGTGGTGGGGTTGGCTCTGCTGAATGCAATACGTGCTGCTGGTGTGACTGGCGTCGGGTTGAAGTGGCCCAATGATTTACTGGTCAATGGTCGCAAGATAGCTGGGATACTCTCGGAGTTGTCGGGCGACCCAGAAGATATTTGCCACGTGGTGATAGGTATTGGCGTCAATGTGAATATGCGGGCTGCCGACAATATTGTGATCGATCAGCCGTGGACGTCTATGTGTGAAGGGTTGGGTGGTTTGGTTGATCGAAATGAATTGGTTTGTGAGCTGAATCGGCAATTGTGTAGGTATCTGGAAATTCATCAGAGGCTGGGGTTCAGTGCGTTGCTGGCGGAGTGGCAAGAGCACCATGTTTGGCAAGGTCGAGCGGTTGTGTTGACGGCAGGTTCTCAGTCCATAACAGGTGTAGTGTTAGGCGTTGACCGCACAGGTGCTATTCGCCTGGAAGTGGATGGCAATGAGCGAAGCTTTAGTGGCGGAGAACTCAGTTTAAGGTTGCATGATGATTCTTGAGCTGGATTGCGGGAACAGCTTTATTAAGTGGCGGCTGGTTTTGGGGCGCGACTCAAAAGTTTGCGGCGGAGGCGTTGTTGGCTCCGATGAGGAGCTTGTGCAGGCGGTCCGGCGACAGTCCGTTGCGGTGCGCGCTTGTCGTTTAGTGAGTGTGCGAACTGATCAAGAAACGTCGCGCCTGGTTGATGCGCTGGAGCAGGCGTTTTCTATTCGATGCGTCTGTGCGCAACCAGCGGCTGAGCTGGCTGGGGTGCGAAACGGATATGAGGAATATGAGCGTCTTGGCTTGGATCGTTGGTTGGCGCTTGTGGGTGCGTACCACCAGGCGCGTCACGCGTGCTTAGTGCTCGATCTTGGTACGGCGGTGACCTCCGATTTTGTTGACGCTGATGCGAACCACCTTGGCGGGTTCATTTGCCCTGGAGTGCCACTGATGCGCAACCAGCTACGTACTCATACGCGGCGAATTCGTTACGACGATGTTGTTGCGGAGCGCGCGCTGCAGAGTTTGTCGCCCGGGCGATCAACGGCCGAGGCGGTTGAGCGTGGCTGCTCCTTGATGTTGCAGGGGTTTGTTCATACTCAGCTGGATTTGGCGCGCGAATGTCTGGGGGAGTCTTTTGAGATTTTTCTCACAGGAGGAGATGCTTCCCTGGTAGTCGGCATGATCCCCGGTGCTCGAGTCATGCCGGATTTGGTGTTCATTGGCTTGGCTATGGCCTGCCCGCTTGATTGAGGTTATGCATGCGTTGGTTGTTTTTGTTGTTGGTTGTGCTGAATTTGTTCTATTACGTTTGGCATCAGCAGCAGGCTCCGTTGCAAGTCAAAGAGGTAGCGCCTCTTTCAATGCTTCGGGAGGGCAAGCACGCTATTCGCTTGGTGAGTGAGTCTGAGGAGCCGGTGTCGCGTGAGGCTCCGGTAGAGAGTAAGCCTGAAGCGGTTTGTCTTTTCCTGGGGAGTTTTGAGCAGGAGGCATCGGCAGCCGAAGTTGAACAGCGGCTTATTAGTTTGGATATTCGTTCGCATGTGCAGCCGGTCGATGTGGCCGCTGGAAGCGATTATTGGGTGTATTTGGCGCCCTTGGCTTCGCGGCAGGCCTCATTGCGGCAGTTGAAAGAATTACAGGCTCGCAAGATCGATAGTTACATCATTACTCAAGGCGATTTAGCCAACGGAATATCGCTCGGGATATTTCCTCGCCATGATTCGGCGGAAAGTGTCATGCAGCGCCTGCGGGATGCTGGCTATGACCCTTTGCTGAGGGGGTTGTCGCGTGCACACCGTAGTTATTGGGTGCGTATTGCTCCAGGGAGCCGCCATTTGGCTGGCGATGCCCTCCTGCAACGTTTGGTCTTGGACTTCAAGGGCTTACAGCATCAATTAATGCCGTGTGAAAGCATTGCAACGCCGCGTTAGATTGAATAGAATGGCGCCCGCTTCGCAGGGTGGCGCCAACTGGTGAATCTGTTAAGCGGCTGTCAATGCAGCTAACCTCAGGTTTTTAATGAGAAAATGCTTGACAGTAGGGTGGCTTCTAAAGAGAATGCCGCCTCCTTTTGGAGGGATTCCCGAGCGGCCAAAGGGATCAGACTGTAAATCTGACGTCATCGACTTCGAAGGTTCGAATCCTTCTCCCTCCACCAAATTCGACGTGAACAACAGGCTCTGCGGGTATAGTTCAGTGGTAGAACCTCAGCCTTCCAAGCTGATGATGCGGGTTCGATTCCCGCTACCCGCTCCAGGTTTGTTGTTTGCGCAATGTGTTTCGCTCATGTAGCTCAGCTGGTAGAGCACACCCTTGGTAAGGGTGAGGTCAGCGGTTCAAATCCGCTCATGAGCTCCATTTAATAAAGGCAGATATGCGAGTATCTGCCTTTATTTTAATGGCGGTACGACTTGCTCAATTCTTTGCTGGGAGATGGTCGAGATGGCTAAAGAGAAATTTGAACGTAAGAAGCCGCACCTCAATGTTGGCACAATCGGTCACGTTGACCATGGCAAGACTACTCTGACTGCGGCGCTAACCAGAGTTTGTGCTGATACATGGGGTGGTGCTGCTCGCGATTTCTCTCAGATCGACAATGCTCCAGAAGAAAAAGCACGTGGTATTACCATTAATACCTCTCATGTTGAGTATGACTCCTCTGTTCGTCACTACGCACACGTTGACTGCCCGGGTCATGCGGATTATGTGAAAAATATGATTACCGGTGCTGCGCAGATGGATGGCGCTATCCTGGTTTGCTCTGCTGCTGATGGCCCGATGCCGCAGACTCGCGAGCACATCCTGCTGTCCCGCCAGGTTGGCGTTCCTTACATCGTTGTCTTCCTGAACAAGGCTGACATGGTGGATGACGCTGAGCTGCTGGAGCTGGTTGAGATGGAGGTGCGTGATCTGCTGTCGACCTACGACTTCCCGGGTGACGATACGCCGATCATTATCGGTTCTGCGCTGATGGCGCTGAACGGTCAAGATGACAATGAGATGGGTACTAGTGCCGTTCGTAAGTTGGTTGAGACTCTGGATGCTTACATTCCTGAGCCTGAGCGTGCTATCGATAAGCCATTCCTGATGCCGATTGAGGACGTGTTCTCGATTTCCGGTCGGGGTACCGTGGTAACTGGTCGGGTGGAGCGCGGCATTGTGCGCATCCAGGAGGAAGTGGAAATTGTTGGTATTCGTGATACCACTAAGACCATTTGTACTGGTGTGGAGATGTTTCGTAAGTTGCTCGACGAGGGGCGTGCGGGTGAG
The DNA here is from genome assembly GCF_007993865.1 of Pseudomonas sp. SJZ079. Classification (GTDB taxonomy): domain Bacteria; phylum Pseudomonadota; class Gammaproteobacteria; order Pseudomonadales; family Pseudomonadaceae; genus Aquipseudomonas. The sequence continues at coordinate 3,923 of NZ_VIUH01000009.1, forward strand.
AACGTTGGTGTGCTGTTGCGTGGCACCAAGCGCGACGACGTAGAGCGCGGTCAGGTGCTGGCTAAGCCGGGCACGATCAAGCCGCACACTAAGTTCGAGGGCGAAGTGTACGTTCTGTCGAAAGATGAGGGTGGTCGTCACACTCCTTTCTTCAAGGGCTATCGCCCGCAGTTCTACTTCCGTACTACGGATGTGACTGGTAACTGCGAGCTGCCGGAAGGCGTTGAAATGGTAATGCCGGGAGACAACGTCAAGATGGTTGTCACCCTGATCGCTCCTATCGCCATGGAAGATGGTCTGCGTTTCGCAATTCGCGAAGGTGGTCGTACCGTTGGTGCGGGTGTGGTTGCTAAGATCGTCGAGTAATCGGTTGATCTGTCCCTGTCAGGCCGGCATAATGGTCGGCCTGATTTTGTTTTAGGTCAGTAGCTCAATTGGCAGAGCGGCGGTCTCCAAAACCGCAGGTTGGGGGTTCGATTCCCTCCTGACCTGCCATTTTCTTAACGAATTTGGCGTGTCTTTCACAGGATCCTCGTAAATGAATGCTAAGGCTGAAGTCAAAGACTCTCGCTTTGACCTGATTAAGTGGCTGCTCAGTGCTGCTTTGGTGGTCGTGGGTGTGGTCGGTAATCAGTACTTTTCTGCCGAGCCGATTCTGTACCGCGTATTGGCGTTGCTGGTGATCGCCGTTGTGGCTGGGCTTGTCGCCCTGCAGACGACGAGGGGGCAGGCCTTTTTCGTGCTGGCAAAAGAGGCGCGCGTTGAAATTCGTAAGGTCGTTTGGCCGACTCGCCAAGAAACCACTCAGACCACGTTGATTGTAGTGGCTGTTGTTCTGGTTATGGCGTTGTTGTTGTGGGGGCTAGATTCCCTGCTTGGTTGGCTTGTTTCGTTGATTGTCGGTTGAAGGTGTCCCGTGGCTAAGCGTTGGTACGTTGTGCATGCTTACTCGGGTTACGAGAAGCATGTTATGCGCTCGTTGATCGAGCGTGTGAAGTTCGCAGGTATGGAAGATGGGTTTGGCGAGATTCTGGTTCCTACCGAAGAAGTGGTAGAAATGCGGAACGGTCAGAAGCGCAAAAGCGAGCGCAAATTCTTTCCCGGTTATGTCCTGGTGCAGATGGATATGAACGAGGGTACTTGGCATTTGGTCAAGGATACTCCTCGCGTCATGGGCTTTATTGGTGGTACGGCCGCTAAGCCAGCGCCTATTACCGATAAGGAAGCTGAGGCGATTCTGCGTCGTGTTGCTGATAGTGGCGACAAGCCGAAACCGAAGACGCTGTTTGAGCCGGGCGAGATGGTTCGAGTGACTGATGGCCCGTTTGCGGACTTCAGTGGTGTTGTTGAAGAAGTGAATTACGAGAAGAGCCGGATTCAGGTGGCGGTGACCATTTTTGGTCGTTCGACACCGGTCGAGCTGGAGTTTAGTCAGGTCGAGAAGGCGTAACTGACACAAGCATCCCATACCCCGCAGCCGTAGGCTGTGGGGTTTTGTCGTCACTGGGATAAACGCGTGAATAACCGGGGAGCCGAAAGGCGTTAAAACCCGTAACTGGAGTAGCTCATGGCTAAGAAGATAACGGCTTATATCAAGCTGCAAGTAAAGGCTGCGCAGGCCAATCCGTCACCACCCGTTGGTCCGGCTCTGGGTCAGCACGGTGTGAATATCATGGAATTCTGCAAGGCGTTCAACGCCAAGACGCAGGGCATGGAACCTGGTCTGCCGACTCCCGTGATCATCACTGTTTACAGTGACCGCAGCTTCACGTTTGAAACCAAAAGCACCCCGGCCTCCGTGCTTCTGAAGAAGGCTGCTGGCTTGACCAGTGGTTCCGCGCGTCCGAACACCGTCAAGGTTGGCACTGTGACTCGCGCTCAGTTGGAAGAAATCGCCAAGACCAAGCAGGCTGATCTGACTGCCGCTGATATGGACGCTGCCGTGCGTACGATCGCCGGCTCCGCTCGTAGCATGGGCCTGAACGTGGAGGGTGTGTAATGGCTAAGTTGACTAAGCGTCAAAAGGCAATCGCGGAAAAAGTTGAAGCTGGTAAGGCTTACAACTTCGCAGAAGCCGCCGCTCTGCTGGCTGAGTTGTCGGTTGTCAAGTTCTCGGAATCTGTTGATGTTGCCGTGAACCTGGGCGTTGACCCGCGTAAATCCGATCAGGTCGTGCGTGGCGCCACCGTGCTGCCGAATGGCTCCGGTAAAAGCGTTCGCGTTGCTGTGTTCACTCAGGGTCCTGCTGCTGAAGCTGCCTTGGCTGCCGGCGCGGATCGCGTTGGTATGGATGACCTGGCTGCCGAAATGAAAGGCGGCGATCTGAACTATGACGTAGTGATCGCTTCTCCAGATGCGATGCGTGTTGTCGGTCAGTTGGGCCAGATCCTGGGTCCTCGTGGTCTGATGCCGAACCCGAAAGTAGGTACTGTGACGCCTGACGTTGCGACTGCGGTTAAGAACGCCAAGGCCGGTCAAGTACGCTTCCGTACTGACAAGAACGGTATCATTCACGGTTCCGTGGGCAAGGTTGGCTTCGACGCTGACAAGCTGAAGCAAAACGTCGAAGCGCTGATCGCCGATCTGAAGCGTTTGAAGCCGTCGACTTCGAAAGGCATTTACGTCAAGCGTGTGACCCTGAGCACCACTATGGGCCCTGGTCTGATTATCGATCAGGCTTCGCTAGACGCATAACATTTGGCTGACGGAAGCAACGCCGTCAGCCTGAAAAATTGGGGTCCCTGCCTGGCGGGGGCTATCCAAGACCGTAGGGGGCGCAAGCCTTAAACCGCAAGCCTACGCAGATGGTGCTCCCGATTCTTACCGAATCAGACACCAAAACGCCGTCCTACTTCGGTGGGACGAAACGGTAACATCCAGGAGTAAACCCGTGGCAATTAAACTCGAAGACAAGAAGGCCATCGTCGCTGAAGTCAACGAGGCTGCCAAAGCTGCCCTGTCCGCTGTCGTGGCTGATGCCCGCGGCGTGACCGTGTCTGCAATGACCGGACTCCGTAAAGAGGCCCGCGCATCTGGTGTGTACGTGAAAGTCGTGCGTAACACCCTGCTGCGCCGCGCCGTTGAGGGTACTTCCTTTGAAGTTCTCAACGACGTGTTCAAAGGCCCGACCCTGATTGCGTTCTCCAATGAACATCCGGGCGCTGCTGCCCGTATTTTCAAGGAGTTCTCCAAGGGTCAGGACAAGTTCGAGATCAAGGCAGCTGCGTTCGAGGGGCAGTTCCTCGCAGCCAATCAGATCGACGTACTGGCAACTCTGCCGACCTACAACGAAGCTATTTCTCAGCTGATGAGCGTGATGCAAGGCGCTACCAGCAAGTTCGTTCGTACATTGGCAGCTGTTCGCGACCAGAAGGAAGCTGTCGCAGCCTAAGGGTGCGCAGAGTCTTTCAATCTTATTTGTTTAATTTGATGGCCGTGAAGGCTGTCCCCCAATACAGGAAATTAGAGTCATGGCTCTGACTAACGAAGACATCATCAACGCCGTTTCCGACATGTCCGTGATGCAGGTTGTTGAACTGATCAAGGCAATGGAAGAGAAGTTCGGTGTGACTGCCGCTGCTGCTGCTGGCCCGGCTGCTGCCGTTGCCGCTGTTGCTGAAGAGCAGACCGAGTTCAACGTCATGCTGCTGGAAGCTGGCGAGAAGAAAGTAAACGTCATCAAGGCTGTTCGTGAGCTGACTGGTCTGGGCTTGAAAGAAGCCAAGGCAGTCGTTGACAGCGCTCCTGGCGTTGTTAAGGAAGGCGTTTCGAAGGACGAAGCCGAAGCCGCTAAAAAGGCTCTGGAAGAAGCTGGCGCTAAAGTCGAGCTCAAGTAAGCGACGACCTTGCGTCAACAGCCTAAGCGACTCGCATAAGGCTGATGGCTGGTGGCTTTTGCCACCGGCCTTTTTCCGTTCTAGGTCGGCTAATCGTTGGCTGGCCTTGATCGGGAATAAACCCACCCTGTGTGGTGGCGCAAACCAAAGGGTTTGCAAGAGTTTCTGGCTGCTCCCGTCGGAGAGGCCAAATAAGCAGGTGACCAAGCTGGGGAACGCTGATGGCTTACTCATATACTGAGAAAAAACGTATCCGTAAGGACTTTAGCAAGTTGCCGGATGTCATGGATGTGCCTTATCTCCTGGCCATCCAGCTGGATTCGTATCGCGAATTCCTGCAGGCGGGAGCGACCAAGGATCAGTTTCGTGACATCGGCCTGCATGCGGCCTTCAAATCCGTTTTCCCGATTATCAGCTATTCCGGCAACGCTGCTCTGGAATATGTCGGTTATCGCCTGGGCGAGCCGGCATTTGACGTCAAGGAATGCGTGCTACGCGGCGTGACTTTTGCCGTGCCGCTGCGGGTAAAAGTCCGTTTGATCATTTTCGACAAAGAATCGTCGAACAAAGCGATCAAAGACATTAAAGAGCAAGAAGTGTACATGGGGGAAATCCCCCTGATGACTGAGAACGGTACTTTCGTAATCAACGGTACCGAGCGCGTCATCGTTTCCCAGTTGCACCGTTCGCCGGGCGTGTTCTTCGACCACGACCGTGGCAAGACCCACAGCTCCGGTAAGTTGCTGTATTCCGCTCGGGTGATTCCGTACCGCGGCTCTTGGCTGGACTTCGAGTTCGATCCGAAGGACGCCGTGTTCGTGCGTATCGACCGCCGTCGCAAGCTGCCGGCCTCGGTGCTGCTGCGTGCGCTGGGTTACAGCACTGAGGAAGTGCTCGACGCGTTCTATTCCACCAACATCTTCCACGTGAAGGGCGAGAGCCTGAACCTGGAGTTGGTGCCGCAGCGTCTGCGTGGTGAAGTTGCCGTCCTGGATATTAAGGATGAAAACGGCAAGGTCATCGTTGAGCAGGGTCGCCGTATCACTGCGCGTCACGTAAATCAGCTGGACAAGGCTGGCATCAAAGAGCTGGAAGTGCCGCTCGATTACCTGATTGGCCGCACCACGGCCAAGGCAATCGTGCACCCGGCTACCGGCGAGATCATTGCCGAATGCAACACCGAGTTGACCGCTGAGATCCTGGTGCAGGTTGCCAAGGCTCAGGTTGTGCGACTGGAAACCTTGTACACCAACGATATCGATTGTGGTCCGTTCATCTCCGATACCCTGAAGATTGACTCCACCACCAATCAGCTGGAAGCGTTGGTCGAGATCTACCGCATGATGCGTCCCGGCGAGCCGCCGACCAAGGATGCTGCCGAGACGCTGTTCAACAACCTGTTCTTCAGTGCCGAGCGCTACGACCTGTCTGCCGTAGGCCGGATGAAGTTCAACCGTCGTATCGGTCGCACCGAGATCGAAGGTTCGGGCGTGTTGAGCAAAGAAGATATCGTCGAGGTGTTGAAGACTCTGGTCGATATTCGCAACGGTAAAGGCATCGTCGACGACATCGACCATTTGGGTAACCGTCGCGTACGTTGCGTTGGCGAAATGGCTGAGAACCAGTTCCGTGTGGGCCTGGTGCGTGTTGAGCGCGCGGTCAAAGAGCGTCTGTCGATGGCTGAAAGCGAAGGCTTGATGCCGCAGGACCTGATCAACGCCAAGCCAGTGGCCGCGGCGGTGAAGGAGTTCTTCGGTTCCAGCCAGCTGTCGCAGTTCATGGACCAGAACAACCCGCTCTCCGAGATCACCCACAAGCGCCGTGTCTCCGCACTCGGCCCGGGCGGTCTGACTCGTGAGCGTGCCGGCTTCGAAGTGCGTGACGTACACCCGACCCATTACGGCCGCGTGTGCCCGATTGAAACGCCTGAAGGTCCGAACATTGGTCTGATCAACTCCTTGGCCGCCTATGCGCGCACCAACAAGTACGGCTTCCTCGAGAGCCCGTACCGCGTGGTGAAAGACACCCTGGTGACCGACGAGATCGTGTTCCTCTCTGCGATTGAAGAGGCCGACCACGTCATCGCCCAGGCATCGGCGATGATGAACGAACAAGGTCATCTGGTGGATGAGTTGGTGGCTGTACGTCACCAGAACGAATTTACCGTGAAGGCGCCGGAAGACGTCACCCTGATGGACGTATCGCCCAAGCAGGTGGTTTCCGTTGCGGCTTCGCTGATCCCGTTCCTTGAGCACGACGACGCCAACCGGGCGTTGATGGGCTCGAACATGCAGCGTCAGGCTGTGCCAACCCTGCGCGCCGATAAGCCGCTGGTGGGTACTGGCATGGAGCGCAACGTGGCACGCGACTCCGGCGTTTGTGTGGTTGCTCGTCGCGGTGGCGTGATCGATTCGGTCGATGCCAGTCGTGTCGTGGTTCGGGTTAATGATGACGAAGTTGAAACCGGTGAAGCCGGTGTCGACATCTATAACCTGACCAAGTACACCCGCTCCAACCAGAACACCTGCATCAACCAGCGTCCGCTGGTGCGCAAGGGTGACAAGGTTGCGCGTACCGATATTCTGGCTGACGGCCCGTCCACCGATATGGGTGAGCTGGCATTGGGTCAGAACATGCGCGTGGCGTTCATGCCGTGGAACGGTTTCAACTTCGAAGACTCCATCTGCCTGTCTGAGCGCGTGGTTCAAGAAGATCGCTTCACCACTATCCACATCCAGGAACTGACTTGCGTGTCGCGTGACACTAAGCTCGGCTCCGAAGAGATTACTGCGGATATCCCGAACGTCGGTGAAGCTGCGCTGAATAAGCTGGACGAAGCGGGCATCGTGTATGTCGGCGCCGAAGTCGGCCCGGGCGACATTCTGGTTGGTAAGGTCACCCCGAAAGGCGAGACCCAGCTGACGCCGGAAGAGAAGCTGTTGCGTGCGATCTTCGGTGAGAAGGCCAGCGACGTTAAGGACACCTCCCTGCGCGTGCCAACTGGCACCAAGGGTACGGTCATCGACGTCCAGGTCTTCACCCGTGATGGTGTCGAGCGTGATGCTCGTGCACTGGCCATCGAAAAGATGCAGCTCGACGAGATTCGCAAGGATCTGAACGAAGAGTTCCGCATTGTCGAAGGTGCAACCTTCGAGCGTCTGCGTGCAGCTCTGGTCGGCAAGAAGGTCGAAGGTGGTGCTGGCCTGAAAAAAGGCGCAGAGATCACCGATGAGTTCCTCGACGGCTTCGAGCGCGGTCAGTGGTTCAAGCTGCGCATGGCGGATGACGCGTTGAACGAGCAGTTGGAAAAGGCGCAGGCCTATATTTCCGATCGCCGTCAGTTGCTCGACGACAAGTTCGAAGACAAGAAACGCAAGCTGCAGCAGGGCGACGATCTGGCGCCGGGCGTGCTGAAAATCGTCAAGGTCTACCTGGCTATTCGTCGTCGCATCCAGCCGGGTGACAAGATGGCCGGTCGTCACGGTAACAAGGGTGTGGTCTCGGTGATCATGCCGGTTGAAGACATGCCGCACGATGCCAATGGCACACCGGTCGATATCGTCCTCAACCCGCTGGGCGTACCGTCGCGGATGAACGTCGGGCAGATCCTCGAAACCCACCTGGGCCTTGCAGCCAAGGGCCTGGGCGAGAAGATCAACCGCATGCTCGAAGAGCAGCGCAAGGTCGCCGAGCTGCGCAAGTTCATGCAGCAGATCTACAACGAGATCGGCGGTCGTCAAGAGAGTCTGGATGAGCTGAGCGATCAGGAAATCCTCGACTTGGCGAAAAACCTGCGTGGCGGTGTGCCGATGGCCACTCCGGTATTCGATGGTGCCAAGGAAAGCGAGATCAAGGCCATGCTCAAGCTGGCTGATCTGCCTGAGAGCGGCCAGATGCAGTTGGTCGACGGTCGTACTGGCAACCTGTTCGAGCGGCCGACTACCGTTGGCTACATGTACATGCTGAAATTGAACCACCTGGTGGACGACAAGATGCACGCGCGTTCAACGGGTTCCTACAGCCTGGTTACTCAGCAGCCGCTGGGTGGTAAGGCGCAGTTCGGTGGTCAGCGCTTCGGTGAGATGGAGGTGTGGGCTCTGGAAGCCTACGGCGCCGCCTACACCCTGCAGGAAATGCTGACCGTGAAGTCGGACGATGTGAATGGACGTACCAAGATGTACAAAAACATCGTGGACGGTGATCACCGTATGGAGCCAGGCATGCCTGAGTCCTTCAACGTACTGATCAAAGAGATCCGTTCGCTCGGTATCGATATCGATCTGGAAACCGAATAACACGTGACGCGAATCGGCAGTGGAGCGCTTTGCTCCACTGCCAGCTCCGCCAGGAGGAAAGGCCTTGAAAGACCTACTGAATTTGCTGAAAAACCAGGGTCAAGTCGAAGAGTTCGACGCCATCCGTATTGGGTTGGCCTCGCCTGAGATGATCCGTTCGTGGTCGTTCGGCGAAGTTAAAAAGCCGGAAACCATCAACTACCGTACGTTCAAGCCTGAGCGTGACGGCCTGTTCTGCGCCAAAATCTTTGGCCCGGTAAAAGATTACGAGTGCCTGTGCGGTAAGTACAAGCGCTTGAAGCACCGTGGTGTGATCTGCGAGAAGTGCGGCGTTGAAGTCGCGCTGGCCAAGGTCCGTCGCGAGCGCATGGCGCACATCGAACTGGCTTCGCCAGTCGCGCACATCTGGTTCCTCAAGTCGCTGCCGAGCCGTATCGGCCTGCTGATGGATATGACCCTGCGTGATATCGAGCGCGTGCTCTATTTTGAGAGCTACGTGGTAATCGATCCGGGCATGACCACGCTGGAAAAAGGTCAGCTGCTGAACGACGAGCAGTACTTCGAGGCTCTCGAAGAGTTTGGCGATGACTTCGATGCCCGTATGGGCGCCGAAGCTGTGCGCGAGCTGCTGCACGCCATCGATCTGGAGCACGAGATTGGCCGCCTGCGCGAAGAAATTCCGCAGACCAACTCGGAAACCAAGATCAAGAAGCTGTCCAAGCGCTTGAAACTGATGGAAGCCTTCCTCGGCTCGGGCAACCTGCCTGAGTGGATGGTGCTGACCGTGCTGCCGGTTCTGCCGCCGGATCTGCGTCCGTTGGTTCCGCTGGATGGCGGTCGTTTTGCGACCTCCGACCTGAACGACCTGTACCGTCGGGTGATCAACCGTAACAATCGTCTGAAGCGTCTGCTCGACCTGTCTGCGCCGGACATCATCGTGCGCAACGAAAAGCGCATGCTGCAGGAGTCGGTTGACGCCCTGCTCGACAACGGCCGTCGTGGTCGCGCCATCACTGGCTCGAACAAGCGTCCGCTGAAGTCGCTGGCTGACATGATCAAGGGTAAGCAAGGTCGCTTCCGGCAGAACCTGCTCGGTAAGCGCGTGGACTACTCCGGTCGTTCGGTAATTACCGTGGGTCCGACCCTGCGTCTGCACCAGTGCGGTCTGCCGAAGAAGATGGCCCTCGAGCTGTTCAAGCCGTTCATCTTCGGCAAGCTGGAAATGCGTGGTCTGGCGACCACCATCAAGGCCGCGAAGAAGATGGTCGAGCGCGAACTGCCTGAGGTGTGGGACGTTCTCGCCGAAGTGATTCGCGAACACCCGGTACTACTCAACCGTGCGCCGACCCTGCACCGTCTGGGTATCCAGGCGTTTGAACCGGTTCTGATCGAAGGTAAGGCGATTCAGCTGCACCCGCTGGTCTGCGCCGCGTACAACGCCGACTTCGACGGTGACCAGATGGCCGTGCACGTGCCGCTGACGCTGGAAGCCCAGCTGGAAGCGCGCGCGTTGATGATGTCGACCAACAACATCCTCTCGCCTGCCAACGGTGAGCCGATCATCGTACCGTCCCAGGACGTGGTGCTGGGTCTGTACTACATGACCCGCGAAGCGATCAACGCCAAGGGCGAAGGTCGCGTATTCGCCGACCTGCAGGAAGTCGACCGGGTGTTCCGTGGTGGCGAAGCCTCGCTGCATGCGCGCGTTAAAGTGCGCATCAACGAAGTGATCAAGGACCGCGACGGCAGCATCACCAAGAACACCCGTATCGTCGACACCACTGTCGGCCGTGCGCTGCTGTTCCAGATCGTGCCGGATGGCCTGTCCTATGACGTGGTCAACCAGTCGATGAAGAAGAAGGCGATCTCCAAGCTGATCAACCAGTGCTACCGCACCGTTGGCTTGAAAGACACGGTGATCTTCGCGGACCAGTTGATGTATACCGGTTTCGCTTATTCGACCATCTCTGGTGTATCGATCGGCGTGAACGACTTCGTCATCCCGGATGAGAAGGCGCGCATCATCGAATCCGCCACCGAAGAAGTTAAAGAGATCGAAAGCCAGTACGCTTCCGGCCTGGTAACCCAGGGCGAGAAGTACAACAAAGTAATCGACCTGTGGTCGAAGGCCAACGACGAAGTATCCAAGGCGATGATGGCCAACCTCTCGAAAGAGAAGGTAGTCGATCGCGAAGGCAAGACTGTCGATCAAGAGTCCTTCAACTCCATGTACATGATGGCCGACTCCGGTGCGCGGGGTTCTGCTGCGCAGATCCGTCAGCTCGCCGGTATGCGTGGTCTGATGGCCAAGCCGGACGGCTCGATCATCGAAACGCCGATCACCGCGAACTTCCGTGAAGGTCTGTCGGTACTGCAGTACTTCATCTCGACTCACGGTGCTCGTAAAGGTTTGGCGGATACTGCACTGAAGACTGCGAACTCCGGTTACCTGACCCGTCGTTTGGTCGACGTGGCCCAGGATCTGGTGGTTACCGCGATCGATTGCGGTACCGAGCACGGTCTGCTAATGACGCCGCACATCGAAGGCGGTGATGTGGTCGAGCCGTTGGGTGAGCGCGTACTGGGCCGAGTCATCGCCCGTGACGTGGTCAAGCCAGGCGGAGACGAGGTGCTGGTTCCAGCCGGTACGCTGGTCGACGAGCAGTGGGTTGAGTTCATCGAGCTGAACAGCATCGACGAAGTGATCGTGCGCTCGCCGATCAGCTGTGAAACCCGTTATGGCATCTGCGCCAAGTGCTACGGTCGTGACCTGGCCCGTGGTCACCAGATCAATATCGGTGAGGCGGTCGGTGTTATTGCTGCCCAGTCGATTGGTGAGCCGGGTACCCAGCTGACCATGCGTACGTTCCACATCGGCGGTGCGGCTAGCCGGACTTCCGCTGCAGACAGCGTTCAGGTGAAGAACGGTGGCACGGTGCGTCTGCACAACCTCAAGCACGTCGAGCGTCTCGATGGCGCACTGGTCGCGGTATCGCGCTCCGGTGAACTGGCGATTGCCGATGAGTTCGGTCGTGAGCGTGAGCGCTACAAGCTGCCGTATGGTGCGGTCATTTCCGTGAAGGAAGGCGACAAGGTCGACGCTGGCGCCATCGTGGCCAAGTGGGATCCGCACACTCACCCCATCGTCACCGAAATGAAGGGTACCGTGACCTTCGTCGGCATGGAGGAGAACATCACCATCAAGCGTCAGACCGATGAATTGACCGGTTTGACCAACATTGAGGTGTTGGATCCTAAGGATCGTCCAGCGGCTGGCAAGGACATCCGTCCGGCGGTGAAGATGGTCGACGCCAATGGTAAGGACTTGTTGTTGCCGGGTACTGATGTACCGGCGCAGTACTTCCTGCCGGCTAACGCCTTGGTGGGTGTGGCGGATGGTGTCCAGGTGGGCGTGGGTGATGTTATTGCCCGTATCCCGCAGGAAACCTCAAAGACCCGTGACATCACCGGTGGTCTGCCGCGCGTTGCCGACTTGTTCGAAGCGCGTCGTCCGAAAGAAGCATCGATCCTGGCCGAGATCAGCGGCACGATTTCCTTCGGTAAGGAGACCAAGGGCAAGCGTCGTCTGGTCATTACTCCGACCGACGGCAGCGATCCGTACGAAGAGCTGATTCCGAAGTGGCGCCACCTGAACGTGTTTGAAGGTGAGCAGGTCAACAAGGGTGAAGTTATCTCCGACGGCCCAAGCGATCCGCACGATATCCTGCGTCTGCTGGGTGTCAGCGCGCTGGCCAAGTACATCGTCAATGAAATTCAGGACGTCTACCGCCTGCAAGGTGTGAAGATCAACGACAAGCACATCGAAACCATCCTGCGTCAGATGTTGCGCAAGGTTGAGATCGCTGAGTCGGGAGACTCCACCTTCATCAAGGGTGACCAGATGGAGTTGACGGGTGTGCTGGGTGAGAACGAGCGTCTGGCTGCAGATGACAAGTTCATCGCCAAGTACACTCGCGTGCTGCTGGGTATCACCAAGGCCTCGTTGTCCACCGAGTCGTTCATCTCGGCGGCCTCGTTCCAGGAGACCACTCGTGTGCTCACTGAGGCTGCGGTTACCGGTAAGCGCGACTTCCTGCGTGGTCTGAAGGAGAACGTGGTCGTGGGTCGTCTGATCCCGGCCGGTACCGGTCTGGCCTATCACCGCGAGCGCAAGCGCAAGCGTGAAGCCGCCCAGCCTGTACGTGTCAGCGCCAGTGAGGTCGAAGCCGCACTGACCGAAGCGCTGAACTCCAGCGGTAATTGAGTGGACGGCCTCGCTGCTTGGGTGGCGGGGCTTGGCCTTGACTGGGGCTGTGAGTGTCATTAGACTCATGCACCCCTAAATTTGGCAGGGCATCCGCCCTGCCATTTTGCTTTCCTTAGTAGGGCAATAGCGTCGAAAGACAACAGTGGAGCTTATAGATGGCAACTATTAACCAGCTGGTACGTCAGCCGCGCAAGCGTATCGTCGAGAAATCCGACGTGCCTGCGCTGCAGAACTGCCCGCAGCGTCGTGGTGTGTGCACTCGCGTGTATACCACTACGCCGAAAAAACCTAACTCGGCACTGCGTAAAGTATGCCGTGTGCGTCTGACCAACGGTTTCGAGGTTTCCTCGTACATCGGCGGTGAAGGCCACAACCTGCAAGAGCACAGTGTGGTGCTGATCCGTGGCGGTCGTGTAAAAGACCTTCCGGGTGTGCGCTACCACACCGTACGCGGTTCTTTGGATACTTCCGGTGTTAAGGGTCGTAACCAGGGTCGTTCGAAGTACGGTACCAAGCGTCCGAAGTGATCGGTCGTTTGCTCTGAGTTGCAGTTATCTATTTATTTGAGTCGATAAGAGTAAGGTCGGGCGACACCTCTGGTGGGGTCCCGGGCTAACCTGAAGACCGTTTGAGGGCTTATCAATGCCAAGACGTCGCGTAGCAGCCAAACGTGAGATTCTGGACGATCCGAAATACGGAAGCCAGATTCTCGCCAAGTTCATGAACCACGTAATGGAAAGCGGCAAAAAAGCCGTGGCCGAGCGTATTGTTTATGGCGCGCTGGATAAAGTTAAAGAACGCAAGAACAGTGACCCCCTGGAAATCTTCGAGAAAGCTCTCGACGCCATCGCTCCGCTGGTCGAAGTGAAGTCGCGCCGCGTTGGTGGTGCTACTTACCAGGTCCCTGTCGAAGTTCGTCCTTCCCGTCGTAATGCTCTTGCCATGCGTTGGCTGGTAGATTTCGCCCGTAAGCGTGGCGAGAAGTCCATGGCTCTGCGCTTGGCTGGTGAGTTGCTGGATGCCGCTGAAGGCAAAGGTGCTGCAGTTAAGAAGCGTGAAGACGTGCACCGCATGGCAGAAGCCAACAAGGCCTTCTCGCACTACCGCTTCTAAATTACGCGCTTCTAAATTTGCGAGGGCTTTATGGCTCGTACTACACCGATTAACCGCTACCGTAACATTGGTATTGTCGCGCACGTGGATGCCGGCAAGACCACGACCACGGAGCGGGTTTTGTTTTACACGGGCGTCAACCACAAGATGGGCGAGGTGCATGATGGCGCCGCGACCATGGACTGGATGGCGCAGGAGCAGGAGCGTGGTATCACTATCACCTCCGCGGCTACCACTGCCTTCTGGCAGGGTTCCGAGAAGCAGTTTGAAAAGCACCGCTTCAACATCATCGACACCCCGGGGCACGTTGACTTCACCATTGAAGTAGAGCGCTCGCTGCGCGTGCTCGATGGTGCTGTGGTTGTGTTCTGTGGTACTTCGGGTGTTGAGCCGCAGTCGGAAACCGTATGGCGTCAAGCCAACAAGTACGGTGTTCCGCGTCTTGTTTACGTCAACAAGATGGACCGCGCCGGTGCTAACTTCCTGCGCGTGATCGGGCAGATCAAGCAGCGCCTGGGTCATACTCCGGTGCCTATTCAGCTTGCTATCGGAGCAGAAGATAACTTCCAGGGTCAGATCGATCTGATCAAGATGAAGGCTATCTACTGGAACGATGAAGACAAGGGCATGGCTCTGCGCGAGGAAGAAATTCCAGCGGATATGCTGGAGCTCGCTCAGGAGTGGCGCTCCAACATGGTTGAGGCTGCGGCCGAAGCCAACGAAGAGCTGATGAACAAGTATCTCGAAGGCGAAGAGCTGAGCAATGCCGAGATCAAGGCAGCGCTGCGTCAGCGCACTATTGCCGGTGAAATCGTTCTGGCAGTTTGCGGCTCCTCCTTCAAGAACAAGGGTGTGCCCCTGGTTCTCGATGCGGTTATCGATTACTTGCCGGCGCCAGTGGATATCCCTGCGATCAAGGGTACTGACCCGGATGACGAAACCGTCGCGATGGAGCGTCACGCCGACGATAGCGAACCGTTCTCCTCTCTGGCGTTTAAAATCGCTACCGACCCGTTCGTGGGCACCCTGACCTTTGCGCGTGTTTACTCGGGCGTATTGAGCTCGGGTGATGCCGTGATCAACTCGGTCAAGGGCAAGAAAGAGCGCGTGGGTCGTATGGTGCAAATGCATGCGAATACCCGTGAAGAGATCAAGGAAGTGCGCGCTGGCGACATCGCGGCCCTGATTGGCATGAAGGACGTCACTACTGGTGACACCCTGTGTTCGCTTGATAAGCCGATTATCCTCGTGCGTATGGACTTCCCGGAGCCGGTTATTTCGGTAGCTGTAGAGCCGAAGACCAAGGATGACCAGGAGAAGATGGGCATCGCCTTGGGCAAGTTGGCTCAAGAAGATCCGTCTTTCCGCGTCAAGACCGATGAAGAAACTGGCCAGACAATCATCTCCGGCATGGGCGAGTTGCACCTGGATATCCTGGTCGATCGCATGCGTCGCGAGTTCAACGTCGAAGCCAACATCGGTAAGCCGCAGGTTTCCTATCGTGAGAAGATCACGAAGACCTGTGAGATCGAAGGCAAGTTCGTTCGTCAGTCCGGTGGTCGTGGTCAGTTCGGTCATTGCTGGGTGCGCTTCTCGCCTGCTGACGAAGGTCAGGAAGGCTTGCAGTTCGTCAATGAAGTGGTTGGTGGTGTGATTCCGAAGGAATACATTCCGGCCATTCAGAAGGGCATCGAAGAGCAGATGAAAAACGGCGTTGTTGCCGGTTATCCGCTCATCGGCCTGAAGGCTACAGTGTTCGATGGTTCCTACCATGACGTCGACTCTAACGAGATGGCGTTCAAGGTTGCTGCCTCCATGGCGACTAAGCAGCTGTCCCAGAAGGGCGGCGCAGTAGTGCTTGAGCCGATCATGAAAGTGGAAGTGGTGACACCTGAGGACTACATGGGTGACGTGATGGGTGACCTGAATCGTCGTCGTGGTCTGATCCAGGGCATGGAAGATACGGTTTCCGGCAAGGTGATCCGCGCCGAAGTTCCGTTGGGTGAGATGTTCGGTTATGCGACCGACGTTCGCTCCATGTCTCAGGGTCGCGCGAGCTACTCCATGGAATTCTGCAAATACTCCGAGGCTCCGTCGAATGTCGTCGAAGCCATCGTTAAAAGACAAGGCTGATTCAGCCCTTTAGGCAAGAGGTTCACTGTCGTGGCTAAAGAAAAGTTTGAACGTAACAAACCGCACGTTAACGTTGGCACTATCGGTCACGTTGACCATGGTAAAACCACTCTGACTGCAGCGCTGACCAAGGTCTGCGCTGAGGCTTTCGGTGGTGCTATTCGTGACTTCGCTCAAATTGACAGCGCTCCGGAAGAGAAGGCTCGTGGTATCACGATCAACACTTCCCACGTTGAATATGACTCCACCATCCGTCACTACGCGCACGTTGATTGCCCGGGTCACGCGGATTATGTGAAGAACATGATCACCGGTGCTGCGCAGATGGATGGCGCTATCCTGGTTTGCTCCGCTGCTGACGGCCCGATGCCGCAGACTCGCGAGCACATCCTGCTGTCCCGTCAGGTTGGCGTTCCTTACATCGTTGTCTTCCTGAACAAGGCTGACATGGTGGACGACGCTGAGCTGCTGGAACTGGTTGAGATGGAAGTGCGTGACCTGCTGTCGGCTTACGACTTCCCGGGTGACGACACTCCGATCATCATCGGCTCCGCGCTGATGGCGCTGAACGGTCAAGACGACAACGAAATGGGCACCAGTGCCGTTCGTAAGCTGGTCGAGACCCTGGACTCCTATATTCCGGATCCGGTTCGCGTTATCGACAAGCCGTTCCTGATGCCAGTTGAGGACGTGTTCTCGATTTCCGGTCGCGGCACCGTGGTAACCGGTCGTATCGAGCGCGGCATCATCAAGATTCAGGAAGAAGTTGAGATCGTGGGTCTGCGTGACACCGTCAAGACCATCTGTACTGGTGTTGAGATGTTCCGCAAGCTGCTCGACGAAGGTCGTGCTGGCGAGAACTGCGGTATCCTGCTGCGCGGCACCAAGCGTGACGACGTAGAGCGTGGCCAGATCCTGGCTAAGCCGGGTAGTGTTAAGCCGCACACCAAGTTCGAAGCTGAAGTGTACGTGCTGAGCAAAGAAGAAGGCGGCCGCCACACTCCGTTCTTCAAAGGCTACCGTCCGCAGTTCTACTTCCGTACTACGGACGTGACTGGTAACTGCGAACTGCCGGAAGGCGTTGAAATGGTAATGCCGGGCGATAACGTGAAAATGGTTGTTACCCTGATCAAGTCGATCGCCATGGAAGACGGTCTGCGTTTCGCGATTCGCGAAGGCGGCCGTACCGTTGGTGCCGGCGTGGTTGCCAAGATCATCGAGTAATCGATTGATCTGCAGGGGAGCCCCCGCTTGCGGGGGCTTTTTTATTGGGTTGACACCCATAGGGGCCGTCTATAGAATTGCGCCTCCTTTTAACGGGCGTATTGCGCCTGTTGGGAATAGCAGCTTGGAATCTGAGGTCAAAATGCAAAATCAACAAATCCGTATTCGGTTGAAGGCTTTTGATCATCGCCTGATCGATCAATCTACCCAGGAAATCGTGGAAACCGCGAAACGTACTGGTGCTCAGGTGCGTGGTCCGATTCCTCTGCCTACCCGCAAGGAGCGGTACACCGTACTGACTTCTCCGCACGTCAACAAAGACGCGCGGGATCAGTTCGAAATTC
Organism: Pseudomonas sp. SJZ079; assembly: GCF_007993865.1. Taxonomy (GTDB): domain Bacteria; phylum Pseudomonadota; class Gammaproteobacteria; order Pseudomonadales; family Pseudomonadaceae; genus Aquipseudomonas. Next base: position 21,135 of record NZ_VIUH01000009.1, read on the forward strand.
GTACCCACAAGCGTGTTCTGGACATTGTCCAGCCAACGGATAAAACCGTTGATGCGCTGATGAAGCTCGATCTTGCGGCTGGCGTGGAAGTGCAGATCAGCCTCGGCTAAAACCTTGGGGTTTTAGTCGTGTAACGCTCTGAAATGGGCGGCCATAGCGGGTGAAAGCCCCGTACACTCATGAGGTTACAACATGACTATTGGTGTAGTCGGTCGTAAATGCGGGATGACCCGTATTTTCACCGAAGAAGGTGTCTCCATTCCGGTTACGGTCATTGAGATCGAGCCGAATCGCGTCACCCAGTTCAAAACTGAAGAAACCGATGGCTATCGTGCAGTGCAGGTTACTGTCGGTGAGCGTCGTGCTTCGCGTGTCAGCAAGGCTCAGGCCGGTCACTTCGCTAAGGCGAACGTCGCGGCAGGTCGTGGTGTTTGGGAGTTCCGTCTTGCAGAAGGCGATTACCAGGCCGGCGATCTGATCAACGCTGAAATTTTCCAAGCTGGGCAAATGGTGGATGTCACCGGTCAGTCCAAGGGTAAAGGCTTTGCCGGTACCATCAAGCGTTGGAACTTCCGCGGCCAAGACAACACTCACGGTAACTCCGTGTCCCACCGTGTTCCGGGTTCGATTGGCCAGTGCCAAACTCCGGGTCGCGTCTTCAAGGGCAAGAAAATGTCCGGTCACATGGGTGCTGAGCGCGTGACTGTGCAGTCCCTGGAAGTAGTGCGCGTCGATGCTGAACGCAACCTGCTGTTGGTCAAGGGTGCCGTTCCTGGTGCTACTGGCGGCAACTTGGTTGTGCGTCCGGCAGCCAAGGCTCGCGGTTAAGGGGAAGCTGACATGCAATTAAATGTAAATGGCGCTCAAGCGATCGAAGTTTCCGAAGCGACTTTCGGTGGCGATTACAACGAGACCCTGGTTCACCAAGCAGTTGTGGCCTACATGGCCGGCGGCCGTCAAGGCAGCAAGCAGCAGAAAACCCGCTCCGATGTATCCGGTGGTGGCAAGCGTCCGTGGCGTCAGAAGGGCACTGGTCGTGCTCGTGCTGGTACCACGCGCGGTCCGATCTGGCGTGGCGGTGGTGTGACCTTTGCTGCTCGTCCGCAAAATCACGATCAAAAGCTGAACAAGAAGATGTATCGCGCTGCATTGCGTTCGATTCTTGCTGAGCTGGTTCGTACTGATCGCCTGGTTGTGGTTGAGGACTTCAGCGTCGAGGCGCCGAAAACTAAAGACCTGCTGGGCAAGCTGAATGGCATGGGTCTGACCGATGTGTTGATCGTGTCCGATGCTATTGATGAGAATCTGTACCTGGCTGCTCGTAACCTGCCGCATGTTGATGTTCGTGACGTGCAAGGTTCCGATCCGGTCAGTCTGATCGCGTACGAAAAGGTACTGGTTACCGTTTCTGCCGTGAAGAAATTCGAGGAGCTGCTGGGATGAACCAGGAACGCGTATTTAAAGTGCTACTTGGCCCGCACGTCTCCGAGAAGGCTACTGTTCTGGCTGACAAGAAAAGCCAATTCGTTTTCAAGGTTGCAACCGATGCAACCAAGCTGGAAATCAAGAAGGCCGTCGAAAGCCTGTTCAGCGTGAAGGTTGAGCGTGTGACTACTCAGAACGTTCTGGGTAAGAGCAAGCGCACCGCTCGCGGTCTGGGCAAGCGTAACGACTGGAAGAAGGCAGTTATCTCCCTTCAGCCGGGCCAAGATCTCGATTTCGCCAGCAGTGCTGAGTAAGGGAGGGGTGCATCATGGCAATCGTTAAATGCAAACCGACTTCCGCTGGCCGCCGTTTTGTGGTCAAGGTGGTCAATCAGGAGCTGCATAAAGGCGCTCCTTACGCTCCGCTGCTTGAGAAGAAGTCGAAGACTGGCGGTCGTAACAACAATGGTCGCATCACTACCCGTCATATCGGTGGTGGTCACAAGCAGCATTACCGCTTGGTCGATTTCCGTCGCAATGACAAAGATGGCATTCCAGCCACTGTCGAGCGCATCGAATACGATCCAAACCGTACTGCGCATTTGGCCCTGCTGAAGTATGCCGATGGCGAGCGTCGCTACATTATCGCCCCTAAAGGCGTATCTGCTGGCGATCAGCTGGTCGCGGGTCTGATGGCTCCGATCAAGGCCGGTAACAGCCTGCAACTGCGCAACATTCCAGTTGGTAGCACTGTTCACGGTATCGAACTGAAGCCGGGTAAAGGCGCTCAGATCGCACGTTCCGCTGGTGCTTCGGCTCAGCTGATTGCGCGTGAAGGTGTCTATGTGACCCTGCGTCTGCGTTCCGGTGAAATGCGTAAAGTGCTGGCCGAGTGCCGTGCGACCCTGGGCGAAGTCTCGAACTCCGAGCACAGCCTGCGTTCGCTGGGTAAAGCTGGTGCCAAACGCTGGCGTGGCGTTCGCCCGACCGTTCGTGGTGTTGCCATGAACCCGGTCGACCACCCACACGGTGGTGGTGAAGGTCGTACCTCTGGTGGTCGTCATCCGGTGTCTCCATGGGGCTTCCCGACTAAGGGCGCGAAGACTCGTGGTAACAAACGCACCGATAACATGATCGTCCGTCGTCGCAAGTAAATAGAGGGATACGACAGTGCCACGTTCTCTGAAAAAAGGTCCTTTTATTGATCTTCACCTACTGAAGAAGATCGAAGTGGCGGCGGAAAAGAACGATCGCAAACCAGTTAAAACCTGGTCGCGCCGTTCAATGATTCTGCCGCAAATGGTCGGTCTGACCATCGCTGTGCATAACGGCCGTCAACATGTCCCAGTTCTGGTGAACGAAGACATGGTCGGTCACAAACTCGGCGAGTTTGCTGGTACCCGCACTTATCGTGGGCACGTAGCAGACAAGAAAGCCAAGCGTTAAGGGGTTAGGAAATGGAAGTAGCCGCTAAGTTGTCGGGCGCTCGAATCTCCGCCCAGAAAGCCCGCTTGGTCGCAGACCAGATCCGCGGGAAGAAGGTGGGCGAAGCGCTCAATGTATTGGCTTTCAGCAGTAAGAAAGCCGCCGAGATCATCAAGAAAGTGCTGGAGTCGGCTGTGGCCAACGCCGAGCATAACGAAGGCGCAGATGTTGATGACCTCAAGGTCAGCACCGTTTTCGTCAACGAAGGGCGTTCGCTGAAGCGAATCATGCCGCGTGCCAAAGGCCGCGCTGATCGCATCGTCAAGCGGTCTTGCCATATCACTGTCAAGGTTGCGGACAAGTAACGGAGTCGATCAGATGGGTCAGAAAGTACATCCCATTGGCATTCGCCTGGGAATCGTCAAGGAGCACACCTCCGTCTGGTACGCAGACGGTCGGACTTATGCGGACTATTTGTTCGCTGATCTGAAGGTGCGCGAGTATCTCCAAGACAAATTAAAAAGCGCGTCCGTGAGCCGTATCGACATTGCTCGCCCGGCTCAAACCGCACGCATCACCATCCACACCGCCCGTCCCGGTATCGTGATCGGCAAGAAAGGTGAAGATGTTGAGAAGCTGCGTCAGGACCTGACCAAGCAAATGGGTGTGCCTGTGCACATCAATATCGAAGAGATCCGCAAGCCGGAGCTCGACGGTATGCTGGTTGCGCAGAGCGTAGCTCAGCAGCTGGAGCGTCGTGTGATGTTCCGTCGCGCTATGAAGCGCGCTGTTCAGAACTCGATGCGCATTGGTGCCAAGGGCATCAAAATCCAAGTGAGCGGTCGTCTTGGTGGTGCTGAAATTGCACGCACCGAATGGTATCGCGAAGGTCGTGTGCCGTTGCACACCCTGCGTGCCGATATCGACTATGCCACGTACGAAGCGCACACCACTTACGGTGTGATCGGTGTCAAGGTTTGGATCTTCAAGGGCGAAGTGATTGGTGGTCGCCAGGAAGAACTCAAGCCGCAAGCACCTGCGCCTCGTAAAAAAGCTGCTAAGTAAGGGGTACGCCAAATGTTGCAACCAAAGCGTACGAAGTTCCGCAAGCAGATGACCGGCCACAACCGTGGTCTGGCTCAGCGCGGTAGCAAAGTCAGCTTCGGCGAGTTCGCGCTGAAGTCTGTTGCCCGCGGTCGTCTCACCGCCCGTCAGATCGAGTCCGCTCGTCGTGCTCTGACTCGTCACGTTAAGCGTGGCGGGAAAATCTGGATTCGCGTGTTCCCTGATAAACCGGTTACCAAGAAGCCTCTCGAAGTGCGGATGGGTAAAGGTAAGGGTGGCGTTGAATATTGGGTAGCCCAGATCCAGCCAGGCAAAGTCCTGTATGAGATCGAAGGCGTTTCCGAAGAGTTGGCGCGTGAGGCTTTCGCCCTGGCTGCTGCAAAGCTGCCGCTCGCCACCACTTTTGTTAAGCGGACGGTGATGTGATGAAGGCGAATGAACTTCGTGAAAAATCAGCACAGCAGCTGAACGAGCAACTGCTCGGCCTGCTGCGCGACCAGTTCAATCTGCGTATGCAGAAAGCAACTGGCCAGTTGGGGCAGTCTCACCTGCTCTCGCAAGTTAAGCGCGACATCGCTCGTGTGAAAACTGTGCTCAACCAGCAGGCAGGTAAGTGATCATGGCTGAAGCCGAAAAAACAGTCCGTACGCTGACCGGCCGTGTCGTCAGCGACAAGATGGACAAGACCATCACCGTATTGATCGAGCGTCGCGTTAAGCACCCGATCTACGGCAAATATGTCAAGCGTTCGACCAAGCTGCACGCTCACGACGAAAGCAATCAGTGCCACATCGGTGACAAGGTTTCCATCCGTGAAACCCGTCCTGTAGCCAAGACCAAGTCTTGGGCGCTGGTTGAAGTTCTCGAACGCGCAGTGGAAGTCTAAGGGCTAAGGGTCGGAGAAATTATATGATTCAGACTCAATCCATGCTCGACGTCGCTGACAACAGCGGTGCTCGTCGCGTTATGTGCATCAAGGTGCTGGGCGGTTCGCACCGCCGTTACGCCGGTATCGGCGACATCATCAAGGTGACCGTTAAGGAAGCAATTCCGCGCGGTAAAGTGAAGAAAGGCCAAGTGATGACTGCAGTAGTAGTCCGCACTCGTCACGGCGTTCGTCGCCCTGATGGCTCGATTATTCGCTTTGATGGCAACGCTGCTGTTCTGTTGAACAACAAGCAAGAGCCGATCGGTACCCGTATCTTTGGGCCCGTGACCCGTGAGCTTCGCAACGAGAAGTTCATGAAGATCGTCTCGCTCGCCCCTGAAGTGCTGTAAGGAGATCCGACATGCAAAAGATTCGTCGTGACGACGAGATCATCGTGATCGCCGGCAAAGACAAAGGTAAGCGTGGCAAGGTGCTGAGGGTGCTCGCTGATGACCGTCTGGTCGTTGGTGGGGTCAACCTGGTCAAGCGCCATACCAAGCCGAACCCTGCGTCGGGCGTTCAAGGCGGTATCGTCGAAAAAGAAGCGCCATTGCACGCTTCTAACGTAGCCATTTTCAACGGTGAAACCAGCAAGGCAGATCGTGTTGGTTTTAAGGTTGAAGACGGTAAAAAAATTCGTGTCTTCAAGTCGACCCAAAAAGCGGTTGATGCTTGAACACTGCTAGGTAGAAGACCATGGCACGACTAAAAGAGATTTATCGGAAAGAAATCGCGCCGAAGCTGAAGGAAGACCTGAAGCTTTCGAACGTGATGGAAGTTCCGCGTATTACCAAAATCACCCTGAACATGGGTCTTGGCGAAGCGATTGGCGATAAGAAGATTATCGACCATGCTGTTTCCGATCTGGAAAAGATTTGCGGTCAGAAAGTCGTTGTGACTCATGCCCGTAAGTCGATTGCAGGTTTCAAGGTTCGTGAGGGTTGGCCGATCGGCGTCAAGGTCACCTTGCGCAGCGATCGTATGTACGAATTCCTGGATCGTCTGCTGTCGATCTCCCTGCCGCGGGTGCGTGACTTCCGCGGGCTGAATGCCAAGTCCTTCGATGGTCGTGGTAACTACAGCATGGGCGTTAAAGAGCAGATCATCTTCCCGGAAATCGACTACGACAAGATCGATGTCCTGCGTGGTCTGGATATTACCCTGACCACCACTGCTCGTACGGATGACGAGGGTCGTGCATTGCTGCGCGCCTTCAAGTTTCCGTTCCGCAACTGATTGGAGTTGGATCATGGCCAAAATGAGCATGAAAAACCGTGAGCTGAAGCGTCAGCAAACGGTAGCCAAGTACGCCAAAAAGCGTGCCGAGCTAAAGGCAGTCATCTCCGATCTGGAAGCCAGTCCGGAAGCACGCTGGGAAGCCCAGATCGCGTTGCAAAAGCAACCGCGTGATGCCAGCTCTTCTCGCCTGCGTAATCGCTGCCGCATTACTGGTCGTCCGCACGGTGTTTTCCGTAAGTTCGGCCTGTCGCGTATCAAGCTGCGTGAAGCGGCTATGCGTGGCGATGTACCGGGTCTGCGCAAGGCCAGCTGGTAAGCGGCTGTGTGAGTCTGGGCCGGCGGTGCCGTTGGCATCGTCGATCCAGTGCAAGAAAATGAATCAAGCCCCTTTTGGGGCTTGATTCATTTTTGATCAGTCTCTAGAATGTTCGGCTCGCCTGAGCCTGGGCTTTATCTTGTCCGGCGTTTTGGCGACTCTAGCCGCAAGGCTAATTCTTTTTGTATCAGGAGCGTCTAGCCCATGAGTATGCAGGACCCGTTAGCGGACATGCTAACTCGTATCCGTAATGCCCAGATGGCTGAAAAGTCCGTCGTAAGCATGCCGTCTTCCACGTTGAAGGTGGCTGTAGCCCAAGTTCTCAAGGACGAAGGTTATATTGCGGGTTATCAGATCAGCGGTGAAGTTAAGCCGCAGCTGTCCATCGAGCTGAAGTACTTCGAAGGCCGCCCGGTCATTGAAGAAGTTAAGCGCGTCAGCCGCCCAGGCCTTCGCCAGTACAAGTCCGTTGAAGATCTGCCAAAGGTTCGTGGCGGTCTCGGCGTATCCATCGTCTCCACCAACAAAGGTGTGATGACGGATCGTGCTGCGCGCGCTGCCGGTGTCGGTGGTGAAGTGCTGTGTACAGTGTTCTAAGGGGGGTATAGGCATGTCTCGCGTTGCTAAAAACCCCGTCAAGCTGCCTGCTGGTGTAGAGATTAAGCTCGCCGGTCAGCAGCTATCGGTCAAAGGCGCCAAGGGCGCTTTGGAACTGAATATTCATTCGTCCATTGAGGTGCTTGAGGAATCCGGTGAGCTGCGTTTCGCTGCTCGTAACGGCGACCAGCAAACCCGCGCAATGGCCGGTACCACTCGTGCGTTGGTTAACAATATGGTAATCGGCGTCAGCGAAGGCTTCGAGCGTAAGCTCCAGTTGGTCGGTGTTGGTTACAAGGCGCAAGCCAAGGGGCAGGTTCTGTCTCTGGCGTTGGGCTATTCGCACCCGATCGATTACGAACTGCCGCAAGGCGTTACCGCCGAGACCCCTAGCCAGACCGACATCCTGATCAAGGGTGTCGATAAGCAGTTGGTTGGTCAGGTTGCTGCGGAAATTCGTGACTTCCGTCGTCCTGAACCTTACAAGGGCAAAGGTGTTCGTTACGCCGACGAAGTCGTCCGCCGTAAAGAAGCCAAGAAGAAGTAGGGCCTAGCAAATGACCGCCAAGAAAGTAACAAGACTGCGTCGCGCTCGCAAAGCACGCCTGAAAATGCACGAACTAGAAGTCGTGCGTCTCTGCGTGTATCGCTCTTCGCAGCACATTTATGCCCAGGTCATTTCGGCCGACGGCAGCAAAGTTGTGGCCAGCGCCTCGACTTTGGACAAAGCACTGCGTGATGGCGCCACTGGCAACGTCGACGCGGCCAAGAAAGTTGGTCAGCTGGTTGCTGAGCGTGCGAAAGCCGCTGGTGTGACTCAGGTTGCATTCGACCGTTCTGGCTTCAAGTACCACGGCCGCGTCAAGGCGCTGGCTGATGCTGCTCGTGAAGGCGGGCTGGAGTTCTAAGTTATGTCATATAACGACCAAAAGCGCGACGAAGGCTATATCGAGAAGCTGGTACAGGTTAATCGCGTTGCTAAGACCGTTAAAGGTGGCCGAATTTTCACATTTACCGCGTTGACCGTGGTGGGTGATGGTAAAGGTCGCGTTGGTTTCGGTCGCGGCAAGTCCCGTGAAGTGCCTGCTGCAATCCAGAAGGCTATGGAAGCAGCGCGCCGCAATATGATCCAGGTGGATCTGAACGGCACCACGTTGCAGTACGCGATGAAATCTGCCCATGGCGCCTCCAAGGTGTACATGCAGCCGGCTTCCGAAGGTACTGGCATTATCGCTGGTGGTGCTATGCGCGCCGTGTTGGAAGTGGCCGGCGTGCAGAACGTTCTGGCCAAGTGCTATGGCTCGACCAATCCGGTGAACGTGGTGCATGCCACTTTCAAAGGGCTGAAGGCTATGCAGTCTCCTGATTCTATTGCTGCCAAGCGCGGCAAGACTGTTAAGGAGATTTTCTAATCATGGCTAACACCGTCAAAGTTACGCTGATCAAAAGCGTTAGCGGCCGTATCCCGAATCACAAGTTGTGTGTGAAGGGTCTGGGTCTGCGTCGGATTGGTCACACTGTAGAAGTCCTGGATACTCCCGAGAATCGCGGGATGATCAACAAGGCTTACTACATGCTGCGAGTCGAGGGTTAATACATGTACCTGAACGATCTGAGTCCTGCGCCGGGTTCCCGCCGCGAGAAGCACCGTCCGGGCCGTGGTATCGGTAGCGGTTTGGGTAAGACCGGTGGCCGTGGCCACAAGGGTCAGTCCTCCCGTTCCGGTGGCACCATTGCTCCGGGTTTTGAAGGCGGTCAGCAACCTCTGCACCGTCGTTTGCCTAAGTTCGGCTTCGTTTCCCTGAAGGCTATGGATCGCGCAGAAGTGCGCACTTCCGAGCTGAACAAGGTCGAAGGCGATGTTGTTACTCTGCAAGCGCTAAAGGATGCCAACCTGATTAACCAAAACGTACAGCGTGTGAAAGTCATGCTGTCCGGCGAGGTTACTCGTGCTGTCACCCTTAAAGGTATCGCTGCCACCAAAGGTGCGCGTGCGGCTATCGAAGCAGCTGGCGGTAAGTTCGAGGAATAAATGGCTAAGCAAGGTGCTCTCTCAGCGCTCAGCAATGGCGGGTTATCCGAGCTCTGGGCTCGACTGCGCTTCCTGTTAATGGCGATTATCGTCTATCGGATCGGTGCACACATTCCAGTGCCGGGGATCAATCCAGACCGGCTGGCAGATCTGTTTCGACAGAATGAGGGGACCATTCTTAGCTTGTTCAACATGTTTTCCGGCGGCGCGCTGGAGCGGATGAGTATCTTTGCACTGGGGATCATGCCGTATATTTCGGCATCGATCATCATGCAGCTGATGACCGCTGTCAGCCCGCAGTTGGAGCAGTTGAAGAAGGAAGGTGAGGCTGGTCGTCGCAAGATCAGCCAATACACCCGCTACGGCACTTTGCTCTTGGCGTTCGTCCAGGCTATCGGCATGTCCGTTGGTCTGGCGAGTCAGGGTGTAGCGTTTTCGGTCGATTTCGGCTTCCACTTCGTAGCAGTCACCACATTTGTGGCGGGTGCGATGTTTATGATGTGGTTGGGCGAGCAGATCACCGAGCGCGGTGTTGGCAACGGTATTTCGATGCTGATTTTTGCAGGCATCGTAGCCGGTCTGCCGTCGGCGATTGGGCAGTCTTTCGAGTCTGCTCGTCAGGGCGATATCAATATTTTCGCGCTCATCGCCATCGGTTTGCTGGCAGTAGCGATCATTGGTTTTGTGGTGTTCATTGAGCGTGGTCAGCGTCGCATCGCGGTGCACTACGCCAAGCGTCAGCAGGGCCGTAAGGTTTTTGCCGCGCAGACCAGTCACTTGCCTTTGAAGGTGAATATGGCAGGTGTTATTCCTGCGATTTTCGCCAGCAGCCTTCTGTTGTTCCCGGCTTCGCTGGGTGCCTGGTTTGGTCAGTCTGAAGGTATGGGCTGGCTGCAGGATATTTCACAGGCTATCGCTCCTGGTCAGCCGTTGAATATTTTGCTGTTTAGTGCGGGGATTGTTTTCTTCTGCTTCTTCTATACAGCCTTGATGTTCAATCCGAAAGACGTAGCGGAAAACCTGAAGAAGTCCGGTGCCTTTATTCCGGGTATCCGTCCGGGTGAGCAGTCTGCGCGCTATATCGATGGCGTGCTGACTCGTTTGACCATGTTCGGTGCTCTGTACATGACGGCCGTATGCTTGTTGCCCCAGTTTCTGGTGGTGGCGGCCAACGTACCGTTCTACCTTGGCGGGACCTCGTTGCTGATCGTGGTGGTGGTTGTGATGGACTTCATGTCGCAAGTACAATCGCACCTCGTTTCGCACCAGTACGAATCCCTGATGAAGAAAGCCAACCTGAAGGGCTACGGCAGCGGCATGCTTCGCTGAAGTGTCCATAAGGTTCGAGGAGTGGGTAATGAAAGTTCGTGCATCGGTGAAAAAGCTGTGCCGTAACTGCAAAATTATTCGTCGCGAAGGTGTTGTGCGAGTGATTTGCAGCGCGGAACCGCGTCACAAACAGCGCCAAGGCTGATGTGATTGAAGCGTTACAAGCCCGGCAGCTAGTGCGCTGCCGGGTTGATTATTTGTTTTTACAGCGTTAGTATCTCGCGCCCTATTTCTTGGCTTCCGGGGCGTAGGTAGCTGTCAATTGGAGTTACACTGAATGGCCCGTATTGCAGGCGTAAACATTCCGGATAACAAACACACTGTTATCTCGCTGACCTACATCTTCGGTGTCGGTCGCACTACAGCACAGAAAATCTGTGTTGCTGCTGGTGTTAATCCGGCAGTAAAGATCAAAGATCTCTCTGACGAGCAGATCGAGCAGCTGCGTGGCGAAGTAGCCAAGGTTAATACCGAGGGTGATCTGCGTCGTGAAGTGAACATGAAAATCAAGCGCTTGATGGACCTGGGCTGCTACCGCGGTCTGCGTCATCGCCGTGGCCTTCCGGTCCGCGGTCAGCGTACCAAGACCAACGCGCGCACCCGTAAGGGCCCGCGTAAGCCGATCCGCAAGTAATTGCGCCCGCGAATCGACAGGAAATAAGTCATGGCTAAGCCTGCTGCTCGTACTCGTAAGAAAGTCAAAAAGACAGTGGTGGATGGCATCGCCCATATCCACGCGTCTTTCAACAACACAATCGTGACCATTACTGACCGTCAGGGCAATGCTCTGTCTTGGGCTACCTCTGGTGGTTCAGGTTTCCGCGGCTCGCGTAAAAGCACCCCGTTCGCTGCCCAGGTGGCTGCTGAGCGTGCTGGTCAAGCTGCGCTGGAATACGGCCTGAAGAACCTTGATGTGAACGTCAAGGGTCCCGGTCCGGGTCGTGAGTCCGCTGTCCGTGCTTTGAACGGCTGCGGTTACAAGATCGCCAGCATCACCGATGTGACGCCCATTCCGCATAACGGATGCCGTCCTTCGAAGAAGCGTCGCGTGTAATCAGGAGACAGTGAGAAATGGCTCGTTACATTGGTCCCAAATGCAAACTGTCTCGTCGTGAAGGCACAGATCTTTTCCTGAAAAGTGGCGTACGCGCTCTGGAATCGAAGTGCAACATCGAAGCAGCCCCAGGTATTCACGGTCAGCGCCGTAGCCGTCAGTCCGACTACGGTACTCAGCTGCGTGAGAAGCAAAAAGTTCGCCGTATCTATGGCGTGCTCGAGCGTCAGTTCAGTGGTTACTACAAAGAAGCTGCCGGTAAGAAAGGCGCTACTGGTGAGAACCTGCTGCAACTGCTCGAGTGCCGTCTGGATAACGTTGTTTACCGTATGGGCTTTGGTTCGACCCGTGCTGAATCCCGTCAGTTGGTTTCGCACAAGTCGATCAGCATCAACGGTAAAACTGTAAACGTGCCGTCCTACCAGGTTAAAGCTGGTGACGTTGTTGCAGTTCGTGAGAAGGCGAAGAATCAGCTGCGCATCGTTCAAGCCCTTGAACTCTGTGCTCAGCGTGGCCGCGTTGAATGGGTAGAAGTAGACACCGAGAAGAAGTCCGGCGTGTTTAAAAACGTGCCTGCTCGTGGTGATCTCTCCGCCGACATCAACGAAAGCCTGATTGTCGAGCTCTACTCCAAGTAAGGGCTAGAAAATAGGTGCATCCATGCAGATTTCGGTAAATGAGTTCCTGACCCCCCGTCACATCGATGTGCAGGTGGTCAGTCCGACCCGCGCTAAGATCACTCTCGAGCCTCTCGAGCGTGGTTTTGGCCACACCCTGGGCAACGCGCTGCGTCGCATCCTGTTGTCCTCCATGCCTGGCTGTGCAGTAGTCGAGGCCGAGATTGACGGTGTACTCCATGAGTACAGCGCCATCGAAGGTGTTCAGGAAGATGTGATTGAGATCCTGCTCAACCTTAAAGGTCTGGCTATCAAGCTGCACGGTCGCGACGAAGTGACGCTGACTCTGGCGAAGAAGGGCTCGGGTGTAGTTACCGCTGCCGATATTCAGCTGGATCACGATGTCGAAATCGTCAATGGCGACCACGTAATCGCTAACCTGGCTGCTAATGGCGCGCTGAACATGAAGCTCACCGTAGCTCGTGGTCGCGGCTATGAGCCGGCAGACGCGCGCCAGAGTGATGAAGATGAAAGCCGCAGCATCGGTCGCTTGCAGCTTGACGCTTCGTTCAGCCCTGTACGCCGTATTGCTTACGTGGTGGAAAATGCTCGCGTCGAGCAGCGTACCAACTTGGACAAACTGGTTATCGACCTAGAAACCAACGGGACTCTTGATCCTGAGGAAGCTATCCGTCGTGCCGCGACCATTCTGCAGCAGCAGTTGGCCGCGTTCGTCGACCTCAAAGGTGACAGTGAGCCTGTAGTGATCGAGCAGGAAGACGAGATCGATCCGATCCTGCTGCGTCCGGTAGATGATCTGGAACTGACCGTACGTTCGGCAAACTGCCTCAAGGCAGAAAACATTTACTATATCGGCGATCTGATTCAGCGCACCGAAGTAGAACTGTTGAAAACGCCGAACCTGGGCAAGAAATCCCTGACTGAAATCAAGGATGTTCTGGCTTCTCGCGGTCTGTCCCTCGGTATGCGCCTCGACAATTGGCCGCCGGCAAGTCTGAAGAAAGACGATAAGGCGACAGCCTGATCGTCATCATCACCGAACGTCAGTTTGGTAAGGAATTGAACCATGCGTCATCGTAAAAGTGGCCGTCACCTCAGCCGCACCAGCGCACACCGCAAGGCCATGTTCCAAAACATGGCGGTATCGCTGTTCGAGCACGAGCTGATCAAAACTACTCTGCCGAAAGCCAAAGAACTGCGTCGCGTTGCTGAGCCGCTGATCACTCTGGCTAAAGAAGATAGCGTTGCAAATCGTCGTCTGGCCTTCGACCGTACTCGTTCGAAAGCCATCGTCGGTAAGCTGTTTAACGACCTGGGCAAGCGTTATGCCACCCGTCAGGGCGGTTACCTGCGCATCCTCAAGTGCGGTTTCCGCACTGGCGACAACGCTCCGATGGCTTATGTTGAGCTGGTCGACCGTCCGGTCGGTGGCGCAGTAGAAGCTGCTGAGTAAGTTGTAGGTTGTAGAGAAAACCGGGCCTTGGCCCGGTTTTTTTGTGTTTGGAGTGACAGAAATACACACCGTTGCGTTTGCTGTTGTATGCGCAGCTTGTCTGGGTAAGATTTGTCAGTCTCCGATCCTGCAGGCTCGAAGGCTCTATAAGAACAATTGCCCATCCTGTCTGAGCCTAGTACTCCTAGTGTCATCTCTCCCGTTGTTGTTCTCCTTCCCGCAACGCTGTTTCGTCGCCCGATTTTGCCCCTGGTGCTCGGTGCTGCATGGCCGGTTTCGCCGCGAATTCGCTCAAGCTGATGCAGGGCCAAACCAACGGTTGGCTGTTTTTAGTTGGTGACAGTTTTGGCGAGCTGATCGCGCTATTGGTGCGTAGGATTCTGCTGGTGCCATGCATGTGCACGAACTGCCGTGCGGAAGCGCTGTACTGGGTGCTTGACCTTGTGCGTTGTGGCGACGAGGATGCGTGGCTGTTTGGTTGTCTGCCCAAGGATTTGCCTGATGAAAGGTCACGCGGAAGTTGTCGACTGTTTAAAGCGCCTGCTCAAAGGCGAGCTGGCCGCACGCGATCAGTACTTTGTGCACTCGCGCCTCTACGAGGACTGGGGCTTCGGCAAGCTTTACCTGCGAATCAACCACGAGATGGAGGAGGAGACTCAGCACGCCGATGCCTTGCTCAAGCGCATCCTGTTTCTCGAGGGGCTGCCGGATATGACGCCAAACCCGTTCAGCTTTGGTCAGACGGTGCCTGACATGCTCAAGCTTGACCTCGCCCTGGAGTACGAGGTGCGCGCGGCGTTGTGCAAGGGGATTGAGTTGTGCGAGCGCCACCAGGACTACCCGAGCCGCGATATTCTTCTGGTGCAGTTGAAGGATACCGAAGAGGATCATGCCTACTGGCTAGAGACTCAGTTGCAGCTGATCGATACGCTAGGCCTGGAAAACTACCTGCAAGCGCAGATGTAGATCGTTGCGCGCGCACAAGAAAGCCCCGGTAACGGGGCTTTCTTGTGCATGTGGACTGTCCCTCAGTCAGTTACGCGCGATCCCTCTCCAGCAACGGTTTAAGGAAGTGTCCGGTATAGGATTGCGGCATCTCGGCGACTTCTTCCGGCGTGCCGCAGGCGATGATTTGGCCGCCTTTGGAGCCGCCTTCCGGGCCTAGATCTATCATCCAGTCGGCGGTCTTGATCACGTCCAGGTTGTGCTCGATCACCACCACCGTGTTGCCGTGGTCGCGCAGGCGATGCAGCACGTCGAGCAGTTGTTGGATGTCGGCGAAGTGCAGGCCGGTAGTCGGCTCATCTAGGATGTACAGGGTCTTGCCGGTATCGCGCTTGGACAGCTCACGCGACAGCTTGACCCGTTGCGCTTCACCGCCGGACAGGGTGGTCGCGCTCTGTCCCAGCTTGATGTAGGACAGGCCCACGTCCATCAGGGTCTGCAGTTTACGCGCCAGGGCCGGCACGGCATCGAAGAAGCTGCGCGCTTCCTCGATGGTCATGTCGAGCACCTCGGTGATGTTCTTACCCTTGTACTTCACTTCCAGGGTTTCACGGTTGTAGCGCTTGCTCTTGCATACGTCGCAGGGCACATAGATGTCCGGCAGAAAGTGCATCTCCACCTTGATCAGGCCATCGCCCTGGCAGGCCTCGCAGCGTCCGCCTTTGACGTTGAAGGAAAAGCGGCCCGGGCCATAACCGCGTGAGCGCGATTCCGGTACGCCGGCAAACAGTTCGCGGATCGGCGTGAACAGGCCGGTGTAGGTCGCCGGGTTGGAGCGCGGGGTACGACCGATCGGGCTCTGGTCGATATCCACCACCTTGTCCAGGTGCTGCAGGCCGTCGCAGCTGTCGTGCGGCGAAGCTTCCAGGGTGGTGGCACCATTCAGGGCAGTGGCGCTGAGCGGGTACAGGGTGTTGTTGATCAGGGTTGACTTGCCGGAGCCCGAGACCCCGGTGACGCAGGTCAGCAGGCCAATCGGGACTTCTAGATTGACGTTGCGCAGGTTGTTGCCGCGTGCGCCTTTGATCTTCAGCGAGAGCTTGTGGTCACGCGGCGTGCGCTGGCTTGGTACTTCAATCTTGACCCGACCGGAGAGGTACTTGCCGGTCAGCGAATCCGGGTGTGCCATCACCTCGGCCGCCGTGCCCTGGGCGACAATCTGGCCGCCATGCACGCCGGCACCGGGGCCGATGTCGACCACGTAGTCGGCCATGCGAATGGCGTCCTCGTCGTGTTCCACCACGATCACCGTGTTACCGATATCGCGCAGGTGGCGCAGGGTGCCGAGCAGGCGCTCGTTGTCGCGCTGGTGCAGGCCGATGGACGGTTCGTCGAGGATGTACATCACCCCGACCAGGCCGGCGCCGATCTGGCTGGCCAGGCGAATGCGCTGGGCTTCGCCGCCGGACAGGGTGTCGGCGCTGCGGTCCAGGGTCAGATAATCCAGGCCGACATTGACCAGGAACTGCAGGCGCTCGCGGATTTCCTTGAGAATCTTCTCGGCGATCTCGCCGCGCCGTCCGGTCAAGGCGAGGCCGCCGAAATATTCGGCGGCCTCGCCGATCGGTAGACCGGTCACGGCTGGCAGCGTGCGCTCACCGACCCACACATGCCGCGCCTCGCGACGCAGGCGGGTGCCACGGCAATCCGGGCAGTGCTGGGTGCTGAGGAGCTTGGACAGCTCCTCGCGCACACTGGTCGACTCGGTCTCGCGGTAGCGGCGCTCCAGGTTGGGCACTATGCCCTCGAAGGGGTGGGCGCGCTTGACGATGTCGCCACGGTCGTTGAGGTAGCGGAAGTCGACGCTATGGCTTCCGCTGCCGAACAGGATGGTCTTCTGGTGCTCGGCGGCCAGGTCGTCGAAGGGGATCTCCAGGTTGAAGCCGTAATGCGCAGCCAACGAGCCGAGCATCTGGAAGTAGTAGACGTTACGTCGATCCCAGCCGCGAATCGCCCCTTCGGCCAGGGTCATCTCGCCGTTGACCAGGCGTTTGGTGTCGAAGAACTGCTTCACGCCCAAGCCGTCGCAGGTGGGGCAGGCGCCAGCCGGGTTGTTGAAGGAGAACAGCTTGGGTTCCAGCTCGCTGATGGCGTGGCCGCAATGCGGGCAGGCGAAGCGCGCGGAGAAGATGATTTCCTCGCCCGCGACACCCGGTTCGTCATCCAGTGGCGCGACCAAAGCGATGCCGTCGGCCAGATTGAGTGCAGTCTCGAAGGATTCCGCCAGGCGTTGCTGCAGGTCCTCGCGGACCTTGAAACGGTCGACCACCACGTCGATCGAGTGTTTCTTCTGCTTGTCCAGCTTGGGCAGTTCATCCAGCTCGTAGAGCTTGCCGTTGACCCTTGCGCGGACGAAGCCCTGGGCGCGTAGTTCCTCGAATACCGAGAGGTGCTCGCCCTTGCGCTCACGGATCACCGGCGCCAACAGCATCAGCTTGCGGCCTTCCGGTAAGGCCATGACCAGGTCGACCATCTGGCTGACAGTCTGTGCTTCCAGCGGAACATCGTGATCCGGGCAGCGCGGAATACCCACGCGGGCATAGAGCAGGCGCAGGTAGTCGTAGATCTCGGTGATGGTGCCGACGGTGGAGCGCGGGTTGTGCGAGGTGGATTTCTGCTCGATGGAGATGGCTGGCGACAGGCCCTCGATGGTGTCGACGTCGGGCTTTTCCATCATCGACAGAAATTGCCGGGCGTAGGCCGATAGCGATTCGACGTAGCGGCGCTGGCCCTCGGCGTACAGGGTGTCGAAGGCCAGCGATGACTTGCCGGAGCCCGATAGGCCGGTGATCACGATCAACTTGTCGCGCGGCAGGGTCAGGTCGATGTTTTTCAGGTTATGGGTGCGTGCCCCACGAATCAGAATCTTGTCCACAAACAGCGGCCTCGCATGGCGGGCGGAAACCCGCGAGTATACGGCCCAGGGGTGTTGCGCGGCAAAGCGTCACGGCTGTGCCGCGCCGGGCGAGGCTGTTAGAATCGCCGCCTATTTCCACAGGGCATTATCCATGCACGATCCGCACAGCGAGCGCATGAGTGGCAGCGAAACCCGTGCAGCCAGTGGGCTGGCGCTGGTATTCGCGTTCCGCATGCTCGGCATGTTTATGGTGCTGCCGGTGTTGGCCACCTATGGCATGGACCTGGCAGGCGCCACGCCAGCGCTTATTGGTCTGGCGATCGGCGCCTACGGCCTGACTCAGGCCGTGCTGCAGATACCTTTCGGCGTACTATCCGACCGCATCGGCCGTTTGCCGGTGATCTATGTCGGGCTGTTGATCTTTGCCGCCGGTGCCGCGTTGGCGGCCAACGCGGACTCGATCTGGGGGGTCATCGCCGGACGTGTGCTGCAGGGCGCCGGGGCTATTTCCGCCGCGGTGATGGCCCTGCTCTCCGACCTCACCCGTGAACAGCATCGGACCAAGGCCATGGCGATGATCGGCATGAGCATCGGCCTGTCCTTCGCCGTGGCCATGGTGGTGGGGCCGCTACTGACCCGTGCCTACGGCCTGTCCGGGTTGTTCTGGGTCACCGCGGGCATGGCCCTGCTGGGTATTTTTATCGTGCTGCTGATGGTGCCGCGCGCGTCGAGGACGTTGCGCCACCGTGAGTCGGGCGTGGCCAAACAGGCATTGCTGCCGACCTTGAGACATGCCGATCTGCTGCGTCTGGATCTGGGCATCTTTGTCCTGCACGCCATCCTCATGGCCAGCTTTATAGCCTTGCCGCTGGCCTTGGTAGCGCAAGGCGGTCTGCCCAAGGAGGAGCACTGGTGGGTCTATCTGACCGCCTTGCTGGTGGGCTTCTTCGGCATGCTGCCGTTCATCATCTATGGCGAGAAGAAGCGCCGGATGAAGCGCGTGTTGCTCGGCGCGGTGGCCGTGCTGCTGGCCTGCGAACTGTATTTCTGGGCCTTCGGCACCAGCCTGCGTGCATTGGTGCTGGGCACCGTGGTGTTCTTCACTGCGTTCAACCTGCTGGAGGCCTCGTTGCCCTCGTTGATCAGCAAGGTCGCACCGGCGGGCGGCAAAGGCACGGCGATGGGCGTGTACTCCACCAGCCAGTTCCTCGGCGCGGCGCTGGGCGGCATTCTGGGGGGCTGGCTGTACCAGCATTACAGCTTGTCGGGGGTGTTCCTCGGTTGTGCCGCCTTGGCGCTTCTTTGGCTGGGCTTTGCTGTTACTATGCGTGAACCGCCTTATGTGACCAGCCTGCGCCTGCCGCTTTCAGCCGCGGCATTGCAAGATGTGGGGTTGGCCGAGCGTTTGCTGGCAGCGCCTGGAGTGGCGGATGCCGTGGTGGTGGTCGACGAGGCCGCCATCTATATCAAAGTGGATACCCAACAATTGGATCGCATGTCCCTTGAGCGCCTGATCGAGCCGGCGCCGGTGACGTGCTGAAAGCCTAGGAGAACGTTATGGCCCGTGGGGTTAACAAAGTCATTCTGGTCGGTACCTGCGGTCAGGACCCGGAAACCCGCTACCTGCCTAGCGGTAACGCAGTCACCAATCTGAGCCTGGCCACCAGCGAGCAGTGGACCGACAAGCAGACCGGGCAGAAAGTCGAGAAAACCGAGTGGCACCGTGTGTCGCTGTTCGGCAAGGTCGCCGAAATCGCCGGCGAGTACCTGCGCAAGGGTTCGCAGGTGTACATCGAGGGCAAGCTGCAGACCCGCGAGTGGGAAAAGGACGGCATCAAGCGCTACACCACGGAAATCGTCGTCGACATGCAGGGCACCATGCAGCTGCTCGGCGGCCGCCCAGACAATGCCGGCGGTGATTCGCGCCAGCAGCGTCCTGCCCAACAGCGTCCGCAGCAAGCGCCGCAACAGCAGGCCCCACGTGAAGCGCGTCCGGCCCCGCAACAGGCCGCTCAGCCTGCACCCGATTTCGACAGTTTCGATGACGATATTCCGTTCTAGGGTATACCTTAGACCAAGCTAGTAACGTTTCAGATCAGAACCCCTGTGGCTCACTCGGCCACAGGGGTTTTTCTTTGCGCGGCGATTGTCCCGTAGGGCTCGCCCCTCATGCCGACCCGTTCGCGTTGCGCGAGGGGTTGTTAGACGTTCAGCGCGGCAGCTGCACGGTGCGCGCCGCTGCTTGCTGGCGCAGCCAGTCGACCAGTTCGGTTAGCTGCGTCGAGGGTTGTGGGCGTTCGGGGTAAATCAGGAAATAGGCGTCGCCGGTACGGACTTTCAACTCGAAGGGTGTGGCCAGGCGCCCGGCGGTCAAGTCCTCGCCAATCAGCGACCAGTCGCCGATGGCCACGCCCAGGCCCTGCGAGGCGACCGACATGGCCAGGTCGAGGGTATCGAAGTGCTGGCCCTTGCCGATGCTGGCGACCTTGGTGTCGGCGGCCTTCAGCCAGGCTTCCCAGTCGCGTTGGTCGCGGGTGGGGTGCAGCAGGGTGTGGCGTTCCAGGTCGGCCGGGTGCTTGAGTGGCAGCGGGCCCGTCAGCAATTGCTGGGAGCAGACCGGGGTCAGCAACTCATCGAACAGGTGGTGCGCCACCACTGTCTGGCCGGGTTGGGCGCCGAAGACCACGGCGGCGTCGAATTCCTCACTGCGAAAATCGACCGAGTGCTGCACCGTGGTGGTCAGTTCCACCGGCACGTCCGGCCGCTCGACTTGCCAGTGCATCAGGCGTGGCAGCAGCCAGCGCATCACGCAGGTGGGTGCCTTCAGTCGCAGCGCCTCGCGGCGCGCACCGACCCGCTCGACCGCCTCGTCGATCAGGCCGAAGGCCTGCTGGATCTGCGGGAACAGTTCGCGACCCTGGGCGGTCAGGCTCAGCCCGCGGGCCTGGCGCTGAAACAGTGGGTAGCCCAGGTGGCTTTCCAGTCCGGCGATCTGCCGACTCACCGCGCCCTGGGTGATGTGCAGCAGTTCGGCCGCGCGGGTGAAGTTGCAGCATTGCGCGGTGATCACGAAGGTATGCAGCGCGGGCAAGGGCGGGAGACGTTTCATCGGTGCTCAGCTATGCGGTGAGGACATGTCTAGTATGACAAATTTTGCGTTGTCAGGTCGCCTTGGCAGCGGTCAAATTAGGTCTCGTCTGCGCACTTTCTCGCGCCCGCGGTCAATTCAATGCCCTCTGGTTTTTTGGGGCGGCCGGCGGGCGACTAGTGCAGAACCCAAAGTAGCTAGAACAGGACAAAGAAGATGGCGACATGTGGCGAAGTATTGGTGCAATTACTCGAAGGCTACGGCGTTGAGCGGGTATTCGGTATTCCCGGCGTGCATACCGTCGAGCTCTATCGCGGCCTGGCCCGTTCGCCTATCGAACATGTCACGCCGCGCCACGAGCAGGGCGCTGGGTTCATGGCCGATGGCTATGCGCGTACCAGCGGCAAGCCGGGGGTGTGTTTCATCATCACCGGTCCTGGCATGACCAATATCGCCACGGCCATGGCCCAGGCCTATGCCGATTCGATTCCGATGCTGGTGATCTCCAGTGTGCAGGCGCGCAGTCAGCTCGGCGGTGGGCGTGGCAAGCTGCACGAGCTGCCGTCGCAGAGCAATCTGGTCGCCGGCTTCTCCGCCTTCTCCCATACTCTGCTGTCGGCCACCGAGCTGCCGGCGGTGCTGGCGCGTGCCTTCGCGGTGTTTCAGGCGGCGCGTCCGCGCCCGGTGCATATCGAGATTCCGCTGGACGTACTGGTCGAGGAGGCCGATCAGCTGCGGGCCAGTCAGCCAATCAGCTTGGCCAGGCCCGGCGCCAGCCCGGCCGCCGTCGCGCAGATGGCCAGCCGCCTGGCTGCCGCCAAGCGGCCACTGATTCTCGCCGGTGGCGGCGCCATCGACGCGGCGCCGGCGCTGACCCGCCTGGCCGAGCAGTTGCAAGCCCCGGTGGCCCTGACCATCAATGCCAAGGGCCTGTTGCCTTCGGCCCATCCGCTGTTGATCGGCTCGACCCAGTCGACCCTGGCCACCCGCGAGCTGGTGGCCGAGGCGGATGTGGTGCTGGCGGTCGGTACCGAGCTGGGTGAAACCGACTATGACGTGACTTTCGCCGGTGGCTTCGAGATTCCCGGGGCGCTGTTGCGCATCGACATCGACCCGGATCAGGCGGTGCGCAATTACCCGCCCGCCATGGCACTGGTCGCCGACTCCGCGCTGGCGCTGGAGGCCTTGCATGCGGCGCTGGCCGAGCAGGGATTGGCCGCGCGTCGTGACGACTGGGGCAGCGCCCGCGCCGCGCGACTGCGTGCAGACCTCGAGGCGTCCTGGGATCTCCCTATGCGGGGGCAGACGAGCTTTCTGCAGACGGTGCTGGAGGAGCTGCCGGACGCCGTATTGGTCGGCGATTCGACTCAGCCGGTATACAGCGGCAACCTGACCCTGAACCTGGAACAGCCACGCCGTTGGTTCAATTCCTCGACCGGCTACGGCACTCTCGGCTATGCCTTGCCGGCGGCCATCGGTGCCTTGCTCGGCGACAGCCGCGAGGGCAAGGCGCGGCGTCCGGTGGTGTGCCTGATCGGCGACGGCGGATTGCAGTTCACCCTGGCCGAGCTGGCCAGCGCGGTGGAGGCGCGTGCGCCGATCATCGTGCTGCTGTGGAATAACCAGGGTTACGAGGAGATCAAGAAGTACATGGTCAACCGCGACATCGAGCCGGTGGGTGTGGACATCTTCACCCCGGACTTTGTCGCCGCGGCCACGGCCTTGGGCTGCGCGGCGGGGCGGGCGAATGACGCCGAGGCGTTGCGCGCGGCCTTGCGCCAGGCGCGCGAAGCCCAGGTGCCGACGTTGATCGAGATCGATCAGCAGGCCTGGATGAGTGGGGTGGCCGCATGTTGAACAGCCGTCCGACGCACAACGGCGCGCTGGCCGGCCTGTATATCGATGGGCAATGGTTGAGCGGTGACGACAGCTTGCGGGTGATCAACCCTGCCACCGAAGAGCAGTTGGTGAATGTGGCTGGCGGCGCCGCCGC
Source organism: Pseudomonas sp. SJZ079 (assembly GCF_007993865.1). GTDB lineage: Bacteria > Pseudomonadota > Gammaproteobacteria > Pseudomonadales > Pseudomonadaceae > Aquipseudomonas. The sequence goes on from NZ_VIUH01000009.1 coordinate 43,578, forward strand.
GGCGGTGGAGCAGGCGGTGCGCGCGGCGAACGCGGCGTTTCCGCTCTGGGGGCGCAGCAGCGGGGCCGAGCGGGGCGCCTGTCTGCGCCGGATCGCCGCCGGGGTCGACGCGCGCCGCGAGCGTCTGATCCAGCTGCAGGCCCGCAACAACGGCAAGCCGCTGACGGAAGCGGCGATCGATGTCGACGATGTGATCGCCACCTTCACCTATTACGCCGAACTGGCGGAGGCGCTGGATGCTCAGCAGGACACCGCGGTGGCGCTGCCGAGCACGGACTTCGCCGCCCGTCTGCGTCGTGAGCCCTGTGGCGTGGTGGGGCTGATCGTGCCGTGGAATTTCCCCATGGTGACCACCGCCTGGAAACTGGCCCCCGCTTTGGCGGCGGGTTGCACCGTGGTGTTGAAGCCCTCGGAGGTCACCCCGCTGGCGGAACTGGAGCTGGCCGACATCATCGCCGAGAGCGGCCTGCCGGCCGGGGTGTTCAACCTGGTCTGCGGCACCGGCCTGGCGGTCGGGGCGCCACTGGCGGCGCATCCGGGGGTGGCCAAGTTGTCGTTCACCGGCAGCAATGCGGTGGGCGTACAGGTCATGCAGCGCGCGGCCGAGACCGTCAAGGGCGTGAGCCTGGAGCTGGGCGGCAAGTCCTCGCTGCTGGTGTTCGCCGATGCCGATCTGGATCTGGCGGTCGAGCTGGCCTGTGGCGGCGGCTTCTTCAATGCCGGGCAGATGTGTTCGGCCACCAGTCGGGTGCTGGTCGCCGATGAGCTGCTCGATGAATTTCTCGCGCGCCTGCAGACGCGGGCCGAGGCGATCCGCGTCGGTGACCCACTGGAGTCGGATGTGGAAATGGGCGCCCTGGTCAATCAGGCCCAGTACCAGCGGGTCTGCCGGCATATCGCCGACGGCCTGGATGTCGGCGCGCGCTTGCTGACCGGCGGCGAGCGGCCGGCGGGCCTGTCGCGTGGCTACTTCCTGCGGCCCACGGTATTTACCGAGGTGCCGTTGGACAGTGCCCTGTGGCGCGAGGAGATCTTCGGGCCGGTGCTCTGTGTGCGCAGTTTCAGCAGTGAGGAAGAGGCCATCGAGCTGGCCAACGACAGCGAGTTCGGCCTGGTGGCCAGCGTGGTCAGCGGCGACGCCAGTCGCGCCGAACGGGTCGCCAATGCCCTGCAAGCGGGCCTGGTGTGGATCAATGCGCCGCAGGTGATCTTCCCGCAGGCGGCCTGGGGCGGCTTCAAGCAGAGCAGCATCGGGCGTGAGTTGGGGCCCTGGGGGCTGCAGGCATTCCAGGAAATCAAACACGTTATTCGCGCCCTTTAATCGGGCGTTTGTGGCGCACGCATGCCTGCTTGTAAGGCATGCGTTTCACGCATGGCTTCGATGACTATTTATCGATTGTTGGCCTGTCGAGTGCGCCGCAGGATGGCTTGACCGGCTCAGGCCGCGCCGGCGCGAATTGAGCCGTCAGGCCAGGTTGAACGGTTTATTGCGGGGAGCCCGGCGCCGGGCCGCAAGCTCCCGATGAAAGATAAAAACAAGAGGAAATAGCGATGAGCGAACACGATTTCAGCAGAAGAAAATTCATCAAGACGGTGGGCGCCGCGTCGGTGGCTGCCGCGGCCTTGTCCTTTCCCTTCATCAAGGCCAGCGCCAGCGATATGAAGTTCCAGGGCAAGACCCTGCGTCTGCTCACCTGGTCGGACGACACCGGCCTGGCCGCGCTGCGCAATATCGCCGCGACCTTCGAGGCCAAGACCGGCGCCAAGGTGATCGCCGACCGCACCGGCAGCACCTCGGAGATGGTCGCCAAGCTCAAGGCCGCTGGCGATCGCCCACAATACGACATCATCACCCTGGCCGGCGTCGGCGCCGAGGGCCTGGCCAGCGCCGGGCTGTTGGAAAAGCCCGACCTCAACCGCATCCCCAATCTGCGCGACGTGCCGGCGCAGTACCAGACCGGCGCCGGCGGCCATGGCATCGGCTATCTGCTGTGGTGCAACAGCCTGATCTACAGCACCCGCACCGTGAAAGAGGCGCCGGACAGCTACGCCGCCCTGTGGGACAAGGACATGGCGCCGAACATTTTCCTGCCGCCACCGAACTGGACCGAGGCCATGGACCTGATCATCATCGCCGCCAAGCTGGCCGGCGGTGACGAGCACAATGTCGAGCCGGGTTTCAAAATGCTCGAGAAGCTCAAGGATCGGGTGATTACCCTGGGCGAGAACCCCAACCAGATCGCCGAACTGTTCCGCACCGGTTCGCTGGACATGGGCGGCCTCTATGCGCCGGCCTTCTTCCCCAAGCAGATCCGCGATCCGGCCTACGGCCTGGGTGCCACCTTCGGCATGAAAGAAGGTTTCTACACCGACCTGATGCTCTCGGTCATGCCCAAGCACCGTCCCGGCGATACCGACCTGGCCTATGCCTTCATCGACCACTCGCTCGACCCGCTGGTGCAGGGCAAGATGGCCGAAGACATCTTCAACGGCCCGGTCAACGCCAAGGCGATCATCTCCGCCGAGGCGCGCAAGAGCCCGTACATCCTCACGCCCGAGCAGATCTCGGAGAAGGCGATCATGCACGACAACGCCTTCCTGGCCACCGTGCACGACCAGTGGATTCGCCGCTACACGGAAATCTTCTCCTCCTGATGTAGCTACGGTACCTGCCGTGAACGGCACCGCGCAGCTGGCCCCGAGCCTCTGCGCGGTGCGCGGCAACCTTCTGTACTGATGAGATCACCGAAATGGCACATTCAACTCTGACCCGTCCGGTCGGCGTGGCGCCCCTGCGCCCGGCCAAGACGATTTCCCCCACCGCGCGAGCCTGGCTGTTCCTGACGCCGTCGATGCTGTTCCTCGGCGTGCTGATTGCCGCCAGCCTGCTGGTGTTGCGCATGAGCGTCGGCACCAAGGGCGCGGAATGGAGCGGTTTCAGCCTGGCCAGCTACGCCCAGTTGCTCGAACCCTATTACCTCAAGTCGCTGCTGCTGACCTTGCGTCTGGCCCTGGTCAGTGCACTGATCGCGGTGCTGCTGGCGATTCCGGTGGGCTACTGCATGTCGCGCCTGCAGTCGCCGCTGTTGCGTCGGGTGTTCCTCGCCGCGGTGCTGCTACCCTTGCTGGTCAACCTGCTGCTGCAAAGCTACGGCTGGCTGGTGATCCTCGGCCCGGGGGGGATGCTCAACCAGGCGCTGCTCGGCCTGGGCCTGATCGACCGCCCGGTGATGCTGCTGTACAACCAGACCGGCGTGCTGATGGGCCTGGTGCAGACCGCCTTCCCGTTGGCGGTGCTGCCGATCGCCAGCGCCATGCGCGGCGTTGCACGCAGCTATGAGGAGGCCGCCGCGACCCTGGGCGCCAGTCGCCTGCAGGTGTTCCGTCAGGTGGTGTTGCCGATGAGCCTGCCGGGCATCATCACCGGCGCCACCCTGGTGTTCGCCTACAACGCCAGCAGCTTCGTGGTGCCCTTGCTCCTCGGTGGCCGCCGGGTGCCGATGCTCGCGGTGATGGTGCATGACCAGATCGCCCCGCTGATGAACTGGCCCGCCGCGTCGGCCGCCGGGGTGGTGCTGATCGTCACCACGCTGGCGATCATGACCTTCTCCGAATTCGTCACCGGCCGTCGTCGGCGCATCCTGGAGGCTTCGCAATGAGCAGTCTACTCAAGGGCGGCTTGCGCCGCGCCGCCCCCTTGCCGGGCGAAACCGGACGTTTCGCCATGTTCCTGTCCGGGGCCATCCTGTTGCTGGCGGTGCTGCCGATCCTGACCATGATCGTGATGTCGTTCAGCGGCGCCTCGAACCTCGACTTTCCGCCGGCCAGCTACAGCCTGCAGTGGTACAAGGCCGCCTGGCACACCTTCGTCTCGCCGGACTCGAGCGACGTGCTGAGTCTCGGCCAGGCGCTCACCACCAGCCTGCTGGTGTCCACCCTGAGCATGCTGTTCGCCACCCTGATCGCGGTGCCGGCGGCCTATGCGCTGGTGCGCTGCGAGTTCCGCGGCAAGGCGGCGGCGATGCAGCTGATGTCGCTGCCGCTGGTGTTCCCCATGGTGGTGCTGGGCCTGGCCCTGCTGCTGGTGTTCGACAGCTTGCCGTTTCAGCTGAACACCTCGCGGCTGGTGATCGCCCACGTGATCCTCGCCCTGCCGTTCGTGGTGAAGAACTGCACCGCGGCCATGCTGTCGATCGGCAGTGAGGTCGAGGAGGCCGCGCAGATGCTCGGCGCCTCGCCGTTGCGCGCGATCGTCGATGTGGTGGTGCCGCTGATGCGCTCGGGGATTCTGGCCGGGATGCTGCTGGCGTTCATCATCTCCTTCAACGAATTCACCGTGACCTATTTCCTCTACAACATCGACGTGATGACCGTGCCGATCTGGATGTACAGCCGCACCGTGTCGTCCCTCGACCCGACGGTTTTCTCCTTCGCCGTGCTGATCGTGCTGATCGACTTCGCCCTGATCTGGGCGCTGGAGAAGCTGGTCGGCGAAGGTGGCGTGTCCTTTTAATTCAGCCGGGCAGGCCCTGGGCTTGCCGGCAACAGCTTATTTGAGGTGCCGCATGAGCGGATTAGTTCTAGAAAACGTCGAAAAACACTACGGCTCGGCCTGCGCCGTGACGGACGTCAACCTGCACCTGCCGGAGGGCAAGTTGGTGTGCTTTCTCGGCCCCTCGGGCTGCGGCAAGACCACCCTGCTGCGCATGATCGCCGGGCTGGAAACCCTCAGCGACGGCGAAATCCGCCTGGACGGCGAAGACATCGGCCACACCCCGGCGCATCAGCGCAACTTCGGCATGGTGTTCCAGTCGCTGGCGCTGTTCCCGCACATGACCGTCGGCGAGAACATCGCCTATCCGCTGCGCCTGCGCGGCGTGAGCAAGGCCGATCAACAGGCGCGGGTGATTGAATTGCTGCAACTGATCCAGTTGCAGGAGATGGTCGACCGTCCGGTGGCCAAGCTGTCTGGCGGCCAACGCCAGCGCGTGGCGATTGCCCGGGCGATTGCCTCGCACCCCAAGCTGCTGCTGCTGGACGAACCCTTGTCGGCGCTGGATGCCAAGTTGCGCGAATCCATGCAGATCGAGATCCGCCAGCTGCAGCAGCGTCTGAACATCACCACCATCCTGGTCACCCATGACCAGCGCGAAGCCATGACCATGGCCGATATCGTGGTGGTGCTCGGCGAGCACCGGGTGCAGCAGGTCGGCACGCCAATCGAGATCTACCGCAACCCGTCCAACGCCTTCGTCGCCGACTTCATCGGCAGCGGCAACATCTTCCCGGCGACCGCGCTGGGCGGCGGCCGCGTGGGCCTGCCGGGCGGTGCGGCGCTGCAGGTGCCGATCTGCGAGAGCATTCAAGCCGGCGCCAGCATCAAGATGCTGGTGCGCCCGGAAGACCTGCAGTTGTCGCTGCCCCAAGCCACTGCCGGCAACTGCCTGCCGGGCACCGTGACCTTCGTGCGCGACAGCGGCGCGACCATCGAAACCACCATCGACTGTTCCGGGGTATCGCTGACCGCCCTGAGTACCCCTTGCCAGAGCATTGGCCTGAGCATCGGCAACCCGGTGTCGGTGACCATCCCGGCCGAAGCCTGTCGCGTACTGACCGCCTGAATCGGCGCGGGTTTGCCGCTGACTGCCGGCAAACTCGCGCGTTGCTGCAGCGCTGCTGAGGAGGATGGATGAACCTGGCTCTGGAAAATCGTAGTGCACTGGTCTGTGGCGGTAGCGCCGGGCTTGGTTTCGGCGTGGCCCAGGCCCTGGCACAGGAGGGCACGCGGGTCTGTCTGCTGGCACGCGACCCGACCAAGCTGGAGCGCGCGGTCGCGCAGATCCGCCAGGCCGGTGGCGATGCCCAGGCGGTGATGGCCGATCTCAATGACATCGCCAATCTGGATGCGGCGATCCAGCAGGTGCGGGCGCTTATCGGTGATCCCGATATCCTCGTCTGCAATAATGCCGGGCCACCCCCAAGCCCTGCGGCTGAGTGCAACCCGCAGCTCTGGCATGCGCAGCTCGATGCCATGCTGGTGTCGGCCATGACCCTGACCAACGGCCTGTTGCCGGCCATGCGTCGGCGTCGCTTCGGCCGCATCCTGATGATCTCTTCGACCAGCGTGATCGAGCCCATTCTAGGCCTGGTGCTGTCCAGCGCCCTGCGCGCGGCCCTGGCGAACTGGGGCAAGACCCTGGCGACCGAGCTGGGCGCCACCGGCATCACGGTTAACAGCTTGCTGCCGGGCATGTTCTATACCGAGCGCACGCAGAGCCTGCTGCACGGCGCGGCCGAGCGCAGCGGCACCCCGCTCGAGGTGTTGATGGCTCAGGAGCAGGCCGAGATACCGCTCGGCCGTTATGGCACGGCCGAGGAATTCGGTGCGCTCGCGGCGTTCCTCGCCAGTCCGCTGGCCGGCTACCTGACGGGCGCATCGATCGCGGTCGATGGGGGCTTGCTGAGGAGTTGAGGGCAAGCGCCTGGCGCGCGGATGCGGGCCGGTTGGCTTGGTGCTGTGGCTGGTTCGGACTGACGCGTGCACCCGGCGTGGTGCGCGACTAGTGACGGCGCGCGCTTAAACCCGCAAAATGCGACACTTCGGCGCTGCGCCAGCGTCTAACTACGATAATGCCAAGCCGGGAGAGAGGCGGTGGTCGAGTCAGGAGCGGTGAGCAAGGGCGCGAGGCCAGTGCTTCGCGGTATTGCCCCATGAGTGCGCCTGACGCGATTGATCGCAGCGAACAACCATGCATATGCGCTTGATGCTACTGGGCGGCGGCAATGCCCTGGGACAGGCGCTGATCCGCCTCGGTGCCGAGGAGGACATCGGCTTCCTGGCGCCACGCCCGCCAGAAAGTGGCTGGGACGCCGCCAGCCTGACCCATCTACTGGATGAGACCCGCCCCGATGCGCTGGTCAATCTGGCCTATTACTTCGACTGGTTCCAGGCAGACGAGGTCTGCGAGACGCGTCTGACCCTGCAGGAGCGGGCCGTCGAGCGCTTGGCCGAGCTGTGCAAACACCACGAGATCCGTTTGCTGCAGCCGTCCAGCTACCGGGTATTCGATGGTTCGCGGGTCACCGCCTATAGCGAAAAGGAAGAACCGCAGCCCTTGGGCATCCAGGGCCAGGCCTTGTGGCGACTCGAGCAAAGCGTACGCGCGACCTGCCCGCGGCATGTACTGCTGCGCTTCGGTTGGTTGCTGGATGAGAGTCCCGAGGGGCGCCTCGGGCGCTTCCTGGCTCGCGCCGAGCGTGATGAGACCGTGCTGCTCGCCGATGATCGGCGCGGCAATCCGACCCCGGTCGATGACGCGGCGCGGGTGATCCTCGCAGTACTCAAACAGCTCGACTGCCAGTCGCCGTTATGGGGCACCTACCACTACGGCGGGCATGAGGCGACCACCTCGCTGGGCCTGGGTCAGGCGCTGCTGAGCGAGGCGCGTAACTTCCGCAGCAGCCTGGTCGAGGAGGTCGCCGCGCAAGCGCATGCCGCGCGTCCGGATGCCGGCAATGAGCCGCAGCATGCGGTGCTGGCCTGCAAAAAAATCCTCCACACCTTCGGCATCAAACCGCGCGCCTGGCGCGCCGGGCTGCCGAGCTTACTGGACCGCTACTACCGTCATGTCTGAGCCGCTATCCCCTGTTCTGGTCACCGGCGGCGCCGGCTTCATCGGTTCGCATCTGGTCGACGCGCTGCTGGCGCAGGGCCATGCGGTGCGGGTGCTGGATAACCTGTCGATGGGCAGGCGCGGCAACCTGCCGCTGGAGCATCCGCGCCTGCAACTGATCGAGGGCGATGTGGCCGATGCCGCCCTGGTGTTGGAGGCGGTGGCCGGCTGCAGCGCTGTGGTGCACCTGGCCGCCGTGGCCTCGGTACAGGCCTCGGTGCACGACCCGGTGAGCACCCATCAGAGCAACTTCGTCGGCACCCTGAACGTCTGCGAGGCGATGCGTCAGCATGGTGTCAGGCGCGTGCTGTTCGCCTCCAGTGCGGCGGTCTACGGCAACAACGGCGAAGGCCAGGCGATCGACGAAGAAATCGCCAAGGCGCCGCTGACCCCTTATGCGGTGGACAAACTGGCCAGCGAGCAGTATCTGGACTTCTATCGCCGCCAGCATGGCCTGGAACCGGCGATTTTTCGCTTCTTCAATATCTTCGGGCCGCGTCAGGACCCCTCTTCGCCTTACTCCGGGGTGATCAGCATCTTCACCGCGCGCGCGCAGCAAGGGCTGCCGATCAGCGTGTTTGGCGATGGCGAGCAGACCCGCGATTTCCTCTACATCGCCGATCTGGTCGACCTGCTGCTACAAGCCCTGACCGCGCCGCAGGCGGTAGTCGGTGCGGTGAACGTCGGCTGGAATCAGAGCATCAGCCTGAATCGGCTGCTGGCCGAAATCGGCAGCCTGTTCGGCGGATTGCCGGCGGTCAGCTACCTGCCGCCACGCCCCGGCGACATCCGCCATTCGCGGGCGAACAACCAGCGTCTGCTGGAACACTATCGGTTGCCGCCGCCGACCTCGATCCGCGTCGGCCTGCAGCAGCTGCTGGGGCTGAGCTGAGCCGCGGCCATTGCTGCGCATAAAAAACCGGCGCACTCGCCGGTTTTTTTCTGACCGCTGCTGGCGCCTAGAATGTGTAGCCGAGGCCGACCATGTAGACCCAGGGATCGACTTCCACCTCGACCTTGACCTTCTGCCCGCCGAAGGAGGTGCTGCCGCTGGTGTCGATGTCGATATAGCGCACCTGGCCGTTGAGCATCAGCTTGTCGCCGAGCAGGTAGTCCATGCCCAGCTGGGCGGCGAGGCCCCAGGAGTCTTGCATGTCCAGGCCGCTGAAGCCCTTGTTTTGCGCCTCGCTGGTGAGCTTGTCGTCGAAGAACCAGGTGTAGTTGATGCCCGCGCCCGCATAAGGCTGGAAGGCCGAGCCGCTGTCCATCGGGTAGTACAGCAGGCTCAAGGTTGGCGGCAACTGCTTGAGCTCGCCGAGCTGGCCGTTGAGGCCGGCAAACGCGCCTGGCATGCCTTTCACGCCTACGTCGTGGCTGAACGGGGTCGCGGCCAGCAATTCGATGCCGACGTGGTTGGTCAGCATGTAGGCGAAGTTCAAGCCCAGCTGGGTGTCACTGTTCAGCGAGGCTTTAGTGCCGGCCACGTCGCTGTTCAGCGCGCCAACCCAGATAGCGCTGCTTTGTTCCTGGGGGGCGACGGTGATGGCGCCGGCACGCAGGATGATGTCGCCGGCCTGGTGGGCCTGGGCGAAGGGGGTGGTCAGTGCCATGGCCAGCAGGGAAGCGGAGAGCAGGGGTGTGCGCATTGTGGCTCCAGTCGAGTCGTCGGTAAGGTGGGTTGATGACAATGTTAGGGAGCTAAGCGAATCCGCTTTTGACATGGCGCAATAAAACCCTTCATTGGGCTGTGGCTTTTTACCCGTTGCCTTCGCTCAAGGGCATAGATGATAATGCTTCTCTTTTTTAAGTAAGCTCGTCGGTCGAGGACTCTTCCTGCATGAACCCTTACCCCCTCCGTGCGTTGGCCGCTGCCCTGACGTTGCTCAGCGCGCCGCTGCTGGCCGCGCCATTGGACGCCGCGCTGGATGAAAGCCAGCGCCTGGCCGCCGAAGCCAAGGCCTCGCAGGCGCGCATCGAGCAGCTCGATGACAGCAGCCGCGAGATGCTCAATGAGTACCGCGATGCGCTGCAGCACGCTGAGGCCTTGCAAGGCTATAACGCCCAACTGCGCGAGCTGGTCGCCGCCCAACGCAAGGAGCTGGCCGGTTACCAGGCGCAACTGGACGGCATCGAACGCACCCAGGAGGCGGTCACCCCGCAGATGCGCCGCATGGTCGAAGTGCTCGGTGAGTTCATTGCCGCCGACCTGCCGTTCCTGCCCGATGAGCGCAGCGATCGCCTGGCGCAACTGCAGGATATGCTGCCGCGCGCCGATGTCAGCCTGGCGGAAAAGTACCGACGAATCCTCGAGGCCTATCAGGTCGAGAGTGACTACGGCCGCACCCTGGAAACCTGGCGCGGTGAGCTGCCGGGTGACGGTGGTTCGCGTAGCGTCGAGTTTCTGCGCCTGGGCCGGGTGATGCTGTATTTCCAGACCCTCGACGGCCACCAAAGCGGCTGGTGGGACCCGCAAAGTCGCAAGTGGCAGGCGTTGGACAGCAGCGCGCGGCGCCCGCTGCAGCAGGCCATTGCCATCGCCCGCCAGGAGCAGGCACCGGTGCTGCTCGATCTGCCGGTGAAAACCCTGGCCCAGGAGGCCAAGCCATGAGCCGTCGTTTTCTCGCGATAGCCGCCTTGAGTCTGCTACCGATTATCGTCCAGGCCGCTGAAACGCTCAGCCCCGATCAACTGCTGCAGCGTATCCGTGGCGAGCGTGCCGCCGAAGTTGCCGCCATGCATTCGCGCGAGCAGGCCTTTATCACTGAACGGGGCGAGCGCGCGCAGCGGCTGGCCAGTGCCAAGGCCGCCCTGCAGGTACAGAAAGCCGAAGCCGAGCGTTTGCAGGCTGAGTTCGACCGCCAGGAGGCCGAATTGGCCGAGCAGGAAAAGCGCCTGGCCCAGCGTGTCGGGCATCTCGGCGAGCTGTTCGGCGTAGTCCGCCAGAGCGCCGGCGATGTCGCCGGGCAGTGGCAGGACAGCCTGCTCAACGCGCAGTACCCCGCGCGCCTGCAACGCCTCAAGGCCCTGGCGGAAAGCCGCACCTTGCCCTCGGCGGAAGACCTCGACGGTTACTGGATGCTGCTGCTCGAAGACCTCGCCGCCAGTGGCCGGGTCGCGCGCGTGGCGCTGCCGGTGGTGGCCGCCGATGGCCGCCGCGAGGTGCAGTCGGTGTTGCGCGTCGGTGCATTTTCCGCCTTCAGCGCCGACGCCTTCCTGCGTTACGACGCCGATGCCGGTGAGTTGCTGGCGCCGCCGCGCCAGCCGTCCGGGCTGGGTCAGGTCGAGGACTACCTGGAGAGTGCCGAGGCGCTCGCCAGTCTGCCCATCGACCCGAGTCGCGGCACCTGGTTAGCCCAGTTGCAACGCCAGCCGAGTCTGTGGGATCGCGTGCAGCAAGGCGGGCTGGTCGGCTGGCTGATCGTCGCCATGGGCCTGTTCGGTCTGTTGCTGGCGCTCTGGCGCATGGTCTATCTGCTCCGCGTGGGGCAAGGGGTGAGGGCGCAAATCCACGCGCTGAGTGAGCCGCGCGACGATAATCCGCTGGGCCGGGTGATCGGCGTGCTGGGGCCGAAGCCGCAGCTGTCCGACCTGGAGACCCTGGAGTTGAAGCTCGACGAGGCCATCCTCCAGGAAACCCCGCCGCTGGAGAAAGGCCAGAGCCTGCTCAAGCTGCTCTGCGCGGTGGCGCCGCTGCTCGGCTTGCTCGGCACCGTGACCGGCATGATCGTCACCTTCCAGGCCATCACCCAGGGCGGGGGCGGCGACTCGCGCTTGATGGCCGATGGCATCTCCCAGGCCCTGGTCACCACCGTACTGGGTCTGGTGGTGGCGATCCCGCTGCTGTTCCTGCACAGCCTGCTGGCCAGCCGCAGCAAGGGGTTGATCCAGCTGCTGGAACAGCAAAGCGCCGGCTTGATCGCCCTGCACCTGTCCGGGGCGCCGCGTCGTGACTGATTGGCTCGGCTTCTGGCTACGGCTGCTCGACAGCGGCTATGCGCTGCTCGACTTCATGGGCGCCGGTGGCGTGGTGATGTGGGCGTTGGCGGGGCTCTGCGTGCTGTTCTGGACCCTGGTGTTCGAGCGCTTCTGGTACATGCGCCGGGTCTTTCCCGAATGGGTCGGCGAGCGCCGTCAGGCCTGGCAGCAGCTGCTGCAAGAGGATGACGGCAGCTGGCAGCGCGCGGTGCGCAGCGCCTGGCTGGCCCAGGCCCGTCAGCACCTGATGGGCCCGCTGCGCCTGAGCAAGACCTTGGTGGCTATGTACCCGCTGCTGGGCTTGCTCGGCACCGTCAGCGGCATGGTCGCGGTGTTCGATGTGCTGGCGCTCAATGGCACCGGCAACCCGCGCGGTATGGCCGCTGGCGTCTGGCAGGCGACCCTGCCGACCATGGCCGGCATGGTTCTGGCGATCAGCGGATTATTCAGCCTGGCGCGCCTCGAGCGCGACGCCCGTCAGGCCCTCGAGCGGCTGGCCGACCAGCTGCGTCACGACTGAGACTGCAAAACATGAGAATGCGCCGTCACCACCAGCAAGACGAAGACACCGGTATCGATCTGACGCCGATGCTCGACGTGGTCTTTATCATGCTGATCTTCTTTATCGTCACCAGCTCCTTTATCAAGGAGTCCGGGGTCGAAGTGCAGCGCCCCCAGGCGCAAACCGCCAGCCCGCAAGACGAGGGCAACATCCTCATCGCCATCACCGCCGACGGCCAGGTGTGGATGGACAAGAAAGTCGTCGACGTACGCAGCGTGCGCGCCCATGTCGAACGCATGCGTGTCGATCAGCCGGAAGGCGCCGTGGTGGTGCAGGCCGATCAGGATGCGCGCACCGGCCTGGTGGTGCAGGTGATGGATCAGGCGCGTCTGGCCGGGGCGCAGGACGTTGCCCTGGCGGCCACCTCGGGAGCGCTTTGATGCGCCTGTCGTTGGCTTTTACCGCTGCCTGCCTGATGGCCGTGGCGCTGTTCGCGCTGATGCTCTACATGGTCGCACCACCGCGCAGCCAGCCGGCGGATGAGCCAGTGACGGTGGCCAACTTTGTGCGCCTGAATGGCGAGTCGAGCAACACCGCGACCCGTACCCGCCAGCAGGCGCCGCAGCCTCCGCAGCCTCCGCAGCCGCAAACGGCGCAAGCGCCGACGCCGCCCACCCCGCAGGCGGTCGCGCCGAGTGCCACGCTGCCGGCACTGGATCTGCAACTGCCGAGCCTGAGCAGTGGCATCAGCGTCAGCAGCGCGCCGACACCCAGCCTGAGTGGTTTGACTGCTGGCGCTGCGCCATCGAGTGCGCCGAGCCCGGCTGAGTCCGGCGGGCAAAGTGGTGGCCCGGAGAGTGAAGTGATGCCGCTCAATGATGTCAGCCCGGAATATCCACGCCACGCCCTGCAGCGCGGCATCGAGGGCCACGTCAAACTGGCCTTCACCATCAACCGCGCCGGCGCGGTGGAGAATATTCGCGTGCTCGAGGCCAGTCCGCACAACGTCTTCGAGCGTGAGGCGCGGCGTGCCGCGGTGCGCTGGCGCTTCGCCCCGCGCACCGAGAGCGGTCTGGCGGTGGCCCGCGAAGCGGTGAAAACCCTGTACTTCCGTCTTGAGGGAGGTCGCTGAGATGCAGCGTCTGTTGCTGTTATGGATGCTCTGCACGGCTGGCGCGGTCCAGGCCGCCGGGCAAAGCGTCGAACCCGGCGTGTTCCGCGCCCTGAATAGCGCGCAGAGTGCCCAGCAGCAGGGCGACTACGCCGCTGCCAGGCGCGCCCTGGATGCCGCCAAGGCCAAACCGGGCAGTCTGGAACAGGCCCTGCTGTGGCGCAGCCGGGGTTACCTGGCCTGGGCCGAAGGGCAGAACGCCAAGGCCATCGAACTGCTCGACAAGGCGCTCAGCAGCGGCAAGCTGGACGCCGAGTTGTTGGCCAATGAACGGCTGAACCTGGTCAGGCTCAACCTGCTCGAACGCCGCTATGCCCAGGTTGTCGCCTTGCTGACGCCGTATCAGGCCCAGGCGGATGAAGAGCAGCTGCAAATGCTGGTGCAGGCTTATCAGGGTCTGGGCCAGCCAGCCAAGGCGCTGCCCTTGGCCGAGCGTTATGTGCAGGCCAATCCGCAGGCCGCCGACAGCTGGTTGCAGTTTCTCGTGGCGGTGAATGCCGATCTCAAGCGCTACCCGGCAGCCGAGCGTTGGCAGCGCCAATTGCTCGCGCGTCAGCCCAATAGTGCCCAGCACTGGCGGCAGCTGGCAGCCTTGCAGCAACTGAGCGGGCACCACGACAGGGCCCTGGCCACTCTGCGCGCCGCGCACAGCAAGGGCCTGCGTTTCAGCGAAGGCGAGCTGGACAACCTGGTGTTGCTGGCCGGTGCGGCGGAGCAACCCTGGCAGGGTGCCAAGCTGCTGGCGGGCATGCTCGAGCAGGGCTTGCTGGCGCGCAGCGTGGCCCGCGAGGAACGCCTCGGCCTGCTCTGGTGGCAGGCGCGCGAGCGCGCTGCGGCAGCGCGTCTGTTTCGCCAGCTGGCCGCGCGTTCCGGTAGCGCCACGCACTGGCTGAACCTGGCCCAGCTGGAGCTGGAGCAAGCCCGCTGGCAGGCGGGGCTGGATGCACTGGTCAAAGCCGAACGCGCCGGCGCCGCGCGCCGCACCGTGCGGGCCTGGCGCGACTGGGCGCGCAGCGAGCTGAGTTTCGAGCGGGAAAAGCGCGTGGCCAGTGCCGGCTGACAACAAGTGACTCATACGAAAAAGCCAGACTCAAGGGTCTTAATGCTGTTCACTTAAGCGGAGCGGCCTTCCGATTCACTGGGTAGCGGGTCTTCGAAATCTTCACCGTCCTTGGTCTTGATGGCCTTGGACGGTGATCCAGAAACAGCCCGCCGATTCCTGCCCTCAACTCCGACAATCGTCTTCCTGTTGCTGAAATTGGGTTGGCCGCCGCCATTACGATCAATTGCACGGCGATGTATTGGGCCACTGGCTTGAAGCGGATATCGCACGGAGAGCGGCCAAAGGCGACGGCTGCCTGGCTGGCTTCACGGCGGATGATGTTGTAGGCCAGCAACAATCCCCAGACTTCTTGGTAGACCAGTTCCTTTACCTTGCTACGCAGGGTCATTGCATTCTGTTGCAGAGAGCTCTTGATATCCCGGAAGCCCAGTTCGATCTCCCAGCGTTCCTGATACAGCTTGGCGATGGTTTTGGCGCTGTAAGTATCCACTGGCAGCGAGGTGAGTACTGTTTTGATCTTGCCCTTTACGTCGTAGCTGACTTCGCGCACGTCCCAGTGCGTTGGCAGGCTGGGGTTGCGCTTTCTGGCCTGAGGCGACACCTTCATGCGCAGCAAGCGATCCCCCTTGCCGTAGCGAGCGACTTCCTCGCTGACCAAGCCTTTGCGGGTTGGAATCAACCAGTGCCGGTTTTCCCCTGCTGCGGCCAGGCTCAGCAGTAAATCGGCACTCCAGAAGCCCTTATCGAACAGCGTCACCGAATGGCTGGGAATCTGCTGCAAAAACTCATCGGCCAAGCGCATTTCACTGCGTCGGTAGGGGCTCAGCTGGGCATCCAGAATCAGATGCGAGCGCACGTTCATCAGGGCTACCAGTCGTAGCATGGGAAACGGCGTCTGGCGGTCGGTGGAGGTATTGCCGGAGCCGAAATGTTCTCGGAGTTCAGGGGTGTCTGGGGTGCGCAGGAGTGCACCATCCACGGCCAATACCTGCAGGCCCTGCCAGGTATCGCCCTCATAGCGCTCGCAGCCCCACTGGTTACCCGTCTGGCGGAACAGCCATTCAACCGGATCGGCACCCAGCCGTTTGCGCGCCTCGGTGACACCGCTTCTGGCCAGCAGATCGTGAGATGCCAAGCCTTGGGCACAGATGTTCAGGCGCCGGGCTACCTCATGGACCGGCTCGTCGCGGAACAAGGCCATGCCAAGCACCAGCCAAAGCACCTGATCGCTGGGCAGGCGCCGCCGCCGTATGGTGGCCTGGGCGCAAAGGTCCAGCGCGGATGACACCCACTCGATCGGGATGTTTTGGGTGAAGGTGCTCAGATCGGAGAAGTTAAACAGTTCGCCTAAGTCGAGCAGTTGCTGTTGGAGAGACATAAAAAATCCGATGCCAGAAGTCTGGCATCGGATTCTCGGGGAAGCCCGGCAGAGCCTCAAATGCTTAAGTGAACAGCATTAAGACTCAAGGGTCTGGCTTTTTCGTACCCCGCCGTTGTAGGCGCCAGCTTGCCGGCGATCGGCGGCCGAGGCGTTGTCTGCTAGCTGTCCGGCAACTCGTAGGCGTAGATCTTGTCCGCCTGCATCTGGTAACCGGCCTCGGCCAGTTCGCTGCTGCTCTGCTCGACCCGCAGCGGGCCCTCGACCCAGAACGGCTGGTACAACGCATCGAGCAACACACCCAGCTCGGCTGTGACGTGGACGATCTGGTTCGACGGCGGCGGCGGTACATGGATGCAGGCGCCGAAGTAGGGCACCAGCAAGAACTCGGTCACGCGGCCTTCGTCGGTGACATCCAGCGGCACGATGTAGCCCGGCAGTTTGATCGTCTGGCCATCCAGGGCCTCGACCACCGGTGCGCGGGGTGACTCTTGCGTGGCCGCGGGCGCGGCTTCGGCCGCCAGCGCGTCGGCCAGTTGCGACAGGTCGTGTAGGGGGGCGCTTTGCATTACTTGCACGGGCGCATCGGCGGGGATCAGTTCGGACCAGGTCAGTTCACGTACCTCGCCGGCGCTCACCGAGGTGGCGAGGGCGAGCAACAGGATAGCGAGTAGCGGGCGGGGCATGTGCGGTTGCCTCATAAACGAATCGACAGGCCGTCGCTCAGCGATTGCCGATAGGCGCGCCAGGCCGGGATGCAGCCCATCAACAGGGCGGCAGCGAGAATAGCGCCGAGCAGCGACCACTCATAGGGCGAGGGTGTATTCAGCGGCAGATACAGGCCGTAGTGGGCCTGCACATAGCCCTGCGCGCCGGCGATGCCGAGATACAGCAGCAGTATCCCGAGCAACACACCGGCCAGCGCCAGGCTGAAGGCTTCGAGTATCAGCAGGCTGGCGATATGCCAGGGGCGGGCGCCGACCGAACGCAGAATCGCCATCTCGCGGCGGCGTTCGTTGAGGCTGGTGAGAATGGCGGTGAGCATGCCGATCAGCCCAGTCAACACGACGAACAGCGAGACTACGAACAGCGCCTGCTCCGCCGTGCTCATCAGGCTCCACAGTTCCTGCAGGGCAACGCCTGGGAGGATCGCCAGCAGCGGTTCGCCGCGAAACTCGTTGATCTCGCGCTGCAGGCTGAAGGTGGCGATCTTGCTGTTGAGCCCCAGCAGTACTGCGGTGATTGCCTCGGGTTGCAGCTGCAAGGTGCGCGCCTGTTCGGCCGAGACCTTGCCGGCGCCGCGCGTGGGCATGCCGTTCTGCCAGTCGATGTGCAGCGCCTGCATGCCGGCCAGGGAGATGTGCAGGGTGCGGTCCACCGGGGTGCCGCTGCGCGCCAGGATGCCGACCACGCGAAAGGGTTTGTCGTCGTGCTTGAGCAGGCTGATGGTCGCCACGCCGTGGGCCAGTACCAGCTGGTCGCCGAGCCGATAGTGCAGCGCCTCGGCCACTTCGGCGCCGAGCACCACCTCGAACGGGTCGTCGGCGAAGGCGCGGCCCTGGCTCAGGCTCAAGGGCTGGCTGCGGCCATAGCGATAGTGGCTGAAATAGTCCGGGTTGGTGCCCATCACCCGGTAGCCGCGATGCGAGTCGCCGAGGGAGATGGGGATCGCCCACTTCACCTGGCGATGCCTGGCGAAGTGCTCGAAGCTGTCCCAGCGGATGTTGTTGGTGGCGTTGCCGATGCGGAACACCGAATACAACAGCAGGTTGACCGAGCCGGAGCGGGCGCCGACGATCAGGTCGGTGCCGCTGATGGTATTGGCGAAGCTGGCGCGCGCCTCGCTGCGCACCCGTTCGACGGCCAGCAACAGGCACACCGACAGGGCGATGGCGAATGCCGTGAGCAGGGCGGTGAAGCGGCGGTTGCCCAGGCTGGCCAGGGCTAGACGGAGTAGGTACACCTCAGACCTCCTGGGGCGCGGCGGCGCGGTTGAGTTCGGCCAGTGACAGGCTGCGATCGAACAGGTGCGCCAGGCTCTGGTCGTGGCTGACGAACAGCAGGCTGGCGCCGGCGTCGCGGCATTCGCTGAACAACAGCTGCAGGAACGCCTCGCGGGCATCGGCATCCAGTGCCGAGGTCGGCTCGTCGGCGATCACCAGCTCCGGCTGGCCGATCAGCGCGCGGGCGGCGGCGACCCGTTGTTGCTGGCCGATCGACAGGCTGTCGGCGCGGCGCTGCAACAGCTCGGCCTTGAGGCCGAGATGGGCCAGCAGGCTGGCGGCGGCCTGATCGATACTGCCGTGGCGCTGCCGCGCGCGCTGAGCGCGCAGGCGGGAGAAGTGGCAGGGCAGCTCGACGTTCTCGCGCACCGAGAGAAACGGCAGCAGGTTGAACTGTTGGAAGATGTAGCCGCTGTGGTCGACGCGGAAGCGGTCACGGGCAGCGGAGCCGAGAGCGCTCAGCTCCTGATCGAGCAGCCGCACGCTGCCGCGATCGGCCTGCTGCACGCCGCCGAGCAGGCCGAGCAGGGTGGTCTTGCCGCTGCCGCTGGGGCCCTTGAGGAACAGGCTCTCGCCGCGCTGCAAGGTGAAACTGGCGATGTCCAGCAGCGGCGCCTGGCCGGGCCAGGCGAAGCCGAGGTTGCTGAGTGCGAGCAGGGGAGTGGTCATAGCGGCTTGATCATGCAAAGGCTCAGGCGAACGGCAATCTTGGGGAGGCTGAGGATGCCAGGCTCCGAGGGAGTTTCAAGTCGAACAGGATAGGCAGACCCTCAAAAGGTCAGGCGCGGGTTGTCCGGCGTCAGCTCTGCGCCCTGCTGGCCATTCGGGCCGAGCAGTTGCACCTGGATTTTCAGGGTGGCGGGGAAGCGTTTGAACAGCTCGCTCAGGTCCAGCTGCTGCACGGCGTCTGCTTGAGCGCAGGCGAAGCGGTAGTGGGCGTGGATCTCGCTGTGTTCGCCGGCATCTTCGTGCTCCTCATGCTTCTCATGATCTTCAGGGCCGAACAGGGGGCTTTGCAGTTCTTGTGTACTCAGGCTGCAGCCGCCAGTGGCCAGGCCGAACAGCGCCTGCGGTTGTTCCAGTTGGCGACGCGCGCTGGCGATCTTGGCCCGATCGGCCGGGCTGTTGGCGGCATGTTCGAAGCCCAGCAGGTTGATGGCCGGGCTTTCCAGCTCCAGTTCCAGAACCGAGCCGTCCAGCGCCACGTTCAGTTGTGCCATGCCATGAGCGTGGGCAGCGAGGCTGGTATGTTCGCTGTGCTCATGTTGCTGGGCGTGGCTGATGCTCAGCGGCAGCAGGGCGAAGGGCAGGGTAAACAGCAAGCGACGCATGATGATCTCCGGGTAAGCCTGATAGTTATTGATACGTTATAACAATATCTATTTGATCTGGCTAGCCTCGCTTGGCTGAGGCCTGCCGGCGTGGGAGCATGGCCGCAGTTAACCCGAGGGCGACAAGATGGTGCGTATTCGTGGGCGGATCGGCGATTGGCCGGTGGACCTGACCCTGGAGTTGGACCCGCAGGACTGGGCGCAATTGGCCGGGCAATTGCCGGCGGTGGCAGAGGCAGCGGCGGCGCCGGTGAGCGCGCCGATGCCAACCGATGCGCTGTGGCAGACCACCCTGGAGCTGTTGCGCAAGGCCGGGCGGATCGAGGGGCCGCAGTTGCTCGAGCAGTTAGCCGCGCTGGCGGGCGGTGAGGCAGCCGGCAAGCGCCTGCTGGTGCGGCTGCGCCATTGCGCGCAGGTGCGCATGGAAAGCGGGGAAGATGCGCCGATTTATTGTTGGGTGGACGCCGGCTAGCGCGCCGGGCATCGGGGCGCGGTTGCGCCCCTGTTGAATCAGCCCTTGCGCCGACGCTGGCCTGCACGCTGGGTTTCGCTGCGCTCTACGCCAGCCTGCGGACGGTGACAGTAGGCTGGCGTAGAGCGTAGCGAAACCCAGCAAAGCTCGCTGGCTACGCCGGTCTTACAAACTAGTCAATAAATCGCCTGGTACAGCTTGCGGCGGTAGGCCGTGACCAGCGGATGGTCGCTGCCGAGCAGGTCGAACATCTGCAGCAGGGTGCTGTGTGGCAGGCCGTCGGCGTAGCCGCGATTACGCACGAACAGCTTGAGCAAACCGTCCAGCGCCGGCTCGTACTGCTGCCGCGCCAGTTGCTGGATGGTCAGCTGGTAGGCCGCCTCGTCGTCCTCGGCATTCTGCGCCAGGCGGCTTTTCAGGCTGGCCACATCCGGTAGGTCGGCGGCCTGGCGCAGGAAGGTCAGTTGCGCCCGCGCGCCCGCCAGCGCCTGCTTGTGCTCATCGCCGCTGACCGCATTGAGCACGGTTTCGGCCTCGCTCAGCTCGCCGCGCTCGAGCAGGCAGCGGGCGTAGAGAATCAGCGCGGCGGGTTTTTCACTGTCCTCGCCGAGCAATTGCTTGAGCAGGTTTTCCGCCTCGGCGAAGCGCCCTTCGGTGAACAGCGCCTGGGCCGTTTCCAGTGGCTTGGCGGTTGGTGCGGCGGGCTCGGCGACATGCGGCTGGAGCAGGGTGCGAATCGCCGACTCCGGCTGGGCGCCGGTGAAACCGTCGACCGGTTGGCCGTCCTTGAACAGCACCACGGTCGGCAGGCTGCGAATGCCGAAACGGGCCACCACGTCGGGCTCGGCATCGCAGTCGACCTTGGCCAGCAGCAGCTCGCCCTGGTAGCTCTCGGCGATCTGCGCCAGCACAGGCATCAGGGCCTTGCAGGGGGCACACCACTCTGCCCAGAAGTCCACCAGCACGGGCTTGTGGAAGGAGTTCTCGATCACCAGTTGGTCGAAGTTGCTGGTGCTGGCGTCGAAAATGTAGGGAGTTTCGCTCATCGGGATTCTCGCAAAGGCGGGCGGCGGATGAAAAGTGGCATGCATAGTAAATGGCGACGCCGGGCGCGGAAAGCAAGGGCGATGCAAGCCGGCGCAGTATTGAGCGGCTATGCGTCGTGGCGGCCGCTCAGTGTTCGCGTTGCGCGTGGTACAGGCTGACCCGGCGAAACTCCGCCGGCTCGGCCAAATCAGGCCAGGTGCAGGCTTGCATCTGGCCGAGGCGGCGATACAGCGGGTGCTGGAAGTCGCGCATGCGTGAGTCGGCGACCAGCGCCTGCCGACCGCGACTGAGGAACTGGTCGAGCAGCGGCAGGTTGGCGCGGTCGTAGAGCACGTCGGCGACGATGATCAGGTCGAAACGGTCGGTCTCCTGGAAGAAGTCCGTCGAGTAGCTCAGTGCCACGTCGTTCAGCGCGGCATTCGCTCTGCAGGCTTCGAGGGCCAGCGGGTCGAGGTCGCAGGCCACCACCTCGAGGGCGCCGGCGCTCGCCGCGGCAATCGCCGCCACGCCCGAACCGGCACCGAAGTCCAGCACGCGCTTGCCGCGCACCCACTCGGGCCGTTCCGCCAGCCAGCGCGCCAGCACCAGGCCGCTGGCCCAGCAGAAGCACCAGTAAGGCGGGTCTTCGAGTATCCGCCGGGTTTCCTCCGGGCTGAAGGCACGATCCATATTCGCCGCATCGATCAGCCAGAGCTTCAGCGCGGTGCCGGGCAGGGTGGCGGCAACCAATTGAGCATCGCCGAGCAACTCGCTCAGCGCCGCCTGTAGCGCGGCAGGTGGCTTCATGGCGCTGGCACCAGGCGCAACTCGCCGAGGGACTGGCTCTGGGCGTGGCGAATCGGCAGCGGCAGCAGGCGCAGGATCAGCCGGCCGGAGAAATGCACACGGCCGCGCAGTTCGATCCGCGCCCCGGGGGCAAATGCCTGTGGATTGAATGGCAGGCGAAAAAGCAGTGGCGCACCATCGCCGCGCACCTGGATGTTGCCCAGCAGACCCTGTGGCAGGCCGCGCTGATCGAGCACCAGCAAGGCCAACTCGGCCTCGGCGCCCGGCGGCACGCCGAGCAGGCTGCCGCTGAGCTCGCGCAAATAGGCGGGCAGGGGTGCGGCGGTCTCGTCGGTAGCTGCCGGTGGGGGCTCGGCTGGCAACTGAGGCGCAAGCGGCGGCTTGGCGGCGCAGGCGGCGAGCAAGCCAAGGAGGCTAAGAAGAGCAAACAGTCGCAGCGGCATGGGTGTCCATCGGGGCGGAGTGACGAAAAGGTATGAGCAGAAGAGTAGCTGGCTGCGCGCGCCTATATACCGTAACCGTCTCGACTTGTCTTGCCTGCGGGATGCGCTACCATGGCGCCTTTCCGATTAAGGCTGTTGCCCTCCTATGCACTGTCCCTTCTGCGGTGCCAACGACACCAAAGTCATCGACTCGCGTCTGGTCGCCGAGGGTGGGCAGGTGCGTCGTCGCCGCGAATGCCTGGCCTGCGAAGAGCGTTTCACCACCTTCGAGACTGCCGAGCTGGTGATGCCACGGCTGATCAAGCAGGACGGCAGCCGCCAACCCTTCGATGAAGACAAGCTGCGTGCCGGCATGCAGCGCGCGCTGGAAAAGCGTCCGGTGGGCATCGAGCGGCTGGAGGCGGCGATAGCCCATATCAAGCACAAACTGCGCGCCACCGGCGAGCGCGAAATCAAGTCGCTGGTGCTCGGCGAACTGGTGATGGGCGAACTGCAAAAACTCGATGAGGTCGCCTATATCCGTTTCGCCTCGGTGTACCGGCGCTTCCAGGACCTCAACGAGTTTCGCGAAGAGATCGACCGGCTGTCCCGCGAGCCCTCGAAAGACTGATGGGCAACTGCGATCAGGCCTTTATGGCGCGTGCCCTGGAACTGGCCCGTAAGGGCCTGTACTCCACCCATCCGAATCCGCGCGTTGGCTGCGTCATCGTCCGCGCTGGGCAGGTCGTCGGCGAAGGCTGGCACGCCCGCGCCGGCGAGCCGCACGCCGAAGTGCATGCGTTGCGCCAGGCCGGCGAGCGGGCCCGTGGCGCTACCGCCTATGTCACCCTGGAACCCTGCAGCCACCACGGGCGTACCCCGCCCTGTGCCGATGCTTTGGTCAATGCCGGCGTGGCGCGGGTGGTCGCGGCCATGCAGGACCCCAACCCCCAGGTCGCCGGCAACGGCTTGCGGCGTCTCGAGCAGGCCGGCATTCAGGTGCAGTGCGGCGTGCTGGAAGCCGAGGCGCGGGCGCTCAACCTCGGCTTTATCAAGCGCATGGAACAGGGCCTGCCTTTCGTGCGGGTCAAGTTGGCGATGAGCCTGGACGGCCGCACCGCCATGGCCAGCGGTGAAAGCCAGTGGATCACCGGGCCGGCGGCGCGGGCCGCGGTGCAGCGCCTGCGCGCGCGTTCCAGTGTGGTGTTGAGCGGTGCCGATACGGTGCTGGCCGATGGCGCGCGTCTGACCGTACGTCCGGATGAGCTGGGCCTGGGCGCCGAGCTCACCGCCCTGGCGGCCAACCGCCCGCCGCTGCGGGTACTGATCGATGGCCGCCTGCGCGTGCCGCTCGACGTGCCGTTCTTCCAGGCCGGGCCAGCTCTGGTGGCGACCTCTGTGGCGGCCAGCGAGGCTGCGCGTTATCGGCATGAGGGGCACGAGTTGCTCGAGGTGCCGGGCGCCGACGGGCACGTCGACTTGCGCAAGCTGCTGGTCGAACTGGCGGCGCGTGGCGCCAATGAAGTGCTGGTCGAGGCCGGACCGCGCCTGGCCGGTGCCTTCGCCCAGCAGGGCCTGGTCGATGAGTATCAGCTGTTCGTTGCGCCCAAGCTGCTTGGCTCCAGCGCACGGCCCTTGCTCGACTGGCCGCTGGCACAGATGGCTGAAGCGCCGCAGCTGAAGATCGTCGAGATGCGTGCCGTCGGCGATGACTGGCGGATCATCGCGGTGCCGGCCTAAGGCTCTGGCGCCTGCCGGACTTAATGCTGCCCTGCTGCGGACGGCCAAGTCCGATAGACGCCTAGCGCCGGTCATGCGTCGCGGCGGCAAATATGGTAAAAAGCCACGCGTGGCCACCGTGGTGGCCGCAACGTTCTCAGGGCGGGGTGTAATTCCCCACCGGCGGTAATGGCGCGCAAGGCGTCTAGCCCGCGAGCGCTTGCTACTGTCCTCGATCGGGTCGGCAGCAAGGTCAGCAGACCCGGTGTGATTCCGGGGCCGACGGTTAGAGTCCGGATAAAGAGAGAGCGGGATAGTCTGCATGGGTGCGCGGTAGCGCGCCGGTAGATCCCTTTCGATCAGTCATGCCCTGTTTTGTCTAAAACAGGAGTTCAGTTAAATGTCACAGGTTTATCACCCGGCCCCTGCGTGCTGCCCCGGCAGTTGGCGCAGCGCTGTGCCCGAGTCCAGGGAGACGCTATGTTTACCGGCATAATCGAAGCCATTGGCAGTATCCGTGCGCTGAGCCCGAAAGGCGGCGATGTGCGGGTCTATGTCGAGACCGCCAAGCTCGACCTGTCTGACGTCAAACTGGGCGACAGCATCGCGGTGAATGGCGTCTGCCTGACCGCGGTGGAATTGCCCGGCGACGGCTTCTGGGCCGATGTCAGCCGCGAGACCCTGGCCTGCACCGCGTTCGTCGACCTCAAGGCCGGCAGCAAGGTCAACCTGGAGAAGGCCCTGACCCCGACCAGCCGGCTTGGCGGACACCTGGTCAGCGGGCATATCGACGGGGTCGGCGAAGTCATCGAGCGCGCCGACAACGCCCGCGCCGTGCAATTCAAGATTCGCGCGCCACGCGAGCTGGCCAAGTACATCGCGCACAAGGGCTCGATCACCGTCGACGGCACCAGCCTGACGGTCAACGCGGTGAATGGCGCCGAATTCGAGCTGACCATAGTGCCGCACACCCTGGCCGAGACCATCATGATCGACTACCGCCCGGGGCGGCTGGTCAATCTGGAGGTCGATCTGCTGGCGCGTTACCTGGAGCGTTTACTGCTCGGTGATAAGGCCGCCGAGCCGAAGGCCTCGGGCCTGACAGAAAGTTTTCTGGCCGAAAACGGCTACCTGAAGAATTAAGGAAACACCCGCATGGCACTTAACAGCATTGACGAACTGATCGAAGACATCCGCCAGGGCAAGATGGTCATCCTCATGGATGACGAGGATCGCGAGAACGAAGGCGACCTGATCATCGCCTCCGAGGCGGTCACGGCCGAACACATCAACTTCATGGCGCGCTTCGCCCGCGGCCTGATCTGCATGCCGATGACCCGCGAGCGCTGCGAACTGCTCAAGCTGCCGTTGATGGCGCCGCGCAATGGCTCCGGCTTCGGCACCAAGTTCACCGTCTCCATCGAGGCCGCCGAAGGGGTCACCACCGGCATCTCCGCGGCCGATCGGGCGCGTACCGTGCAGGCGGCCGCAGCCAAGGGCGCCAAGGCCGACGACATCGTCAGCCCTGGGCACATCTTCCCGTTGATGGCCCAGCCGGGCGGCGTGCTGGCGCGTGCCGGTCACACCGAGGCGGCCTGCGACCTGGCGCGCATGGGCGGCTTCGAGGCGAGCGGGGTGATCTGCGAGATCATGAACGACGACGGCACCATGGCCCGCCGTCCCGAGCTGGAGGAGTTCGCCGCGCAACACGGGATCAAGATCGGTACCATCGCCGACCTGATCCACTACCGGCTGATTCACGAGCGCACCGTCGAGCGGATTGGCGAGCAAGTGGTCGACAGCGAACTGGGTCAGTTTCACCTGGTGACCTACCGCGATTCGGTGGAAGGCGACGTGCACATGGCCCTGACCCTGGGCAGCATCAGCGCGGACCAGCCGACGCTGGTGCGGGTGCATAACATGGACCCGCTGCGTGATCTGTTCATGGTCAACCAGGCCGGCCGTTGGAGCCTGCGTGCGGCCATGGCCAAGGTGGCCGAGGCCGGCAGCGGCGTGGTGCTGTTGCTGGGCAATCCGCTGACCGGTCAGGACCTGCTGGCGCACCTGGATCGGCAGCTGGGCGACGAGAGCAAGGTCGTCAACCCGACCACCTACAGCACCGTCGGTGCCGGCTCGCAGATTCTGCGTGACCTCGGTGTGCGCAAGATGCGCCTGATGAGTTCGCCGATGAAGTTCAATGCGATATCCGGTTTCGACCTGGAAGTTGTAGAATACCTGCCCTCTGAATAACCCCTTGGGGCGCCACACTGCGCCCCGGCTCTTTAATTGACGAGATTCGCTATGACCCTGAAGACCATCGAAGGTACTTTTATTGCCCCCAAGGGCCGCTTTGCCCTGGTGGTCGGCCGCTTCAACAGCTTCGTTGTCGAAAGCCTGGTAAGTGGCGCCGTTGATGCCCTGGTTCGCCACGGTGTGAGCGAGAACGACATCACCATCATCCGCGCCCCGGGTGCCTTCGAGATTCCGCTGGTGGCACAGAAAGTCGCTCAGCGTGACGACTTCGACGCGATCATCGCCCTCGGCGCAGTGATCCGTGGCGGTACCCCGCACTTCGAATATGTGGCCGGCGAATGCACCAAGGGCCTGGCTCAGGTCTCCATGGAATTCGGCGTACCGGTGGCCTTCGGCGTCTTGACCGTCGACTCCATCGAACAGGCCATCGAGCGTTCCGGCACCAAGGCCGGCAACAAAGGCGCGGAAGCCGCACTGTCCGCCCTGGAAATGGTCAGCCTGCTGGCGCAGTTGGAGGCCAAGTGAGCCAGAACGACGGCACCGGGCAAAAGCCGCAACCGGGTAAGAAAGCCCCCAGTGGTAAAACCCTGGCGCGCCGTCAGGCGCGTACCCTGGCCATGCAGGCGCTGTACTCCTGGCACATGGCCGGTCAGTCGTTGAACGAGATCGAAGCGCAGTTTCGTGTCGACAACGATTTTGCCGCGGTCGACGGTGCCTACTTTCACGAGATTCTGCACGGCGTGCCGCGGCAGAAAACCGAGATCGACGGTGCCTTCGAGTCGTTGTTGGATCGCCCGCTTGCGGAGATCGACCCGGTCGAGTTGTCGATCCTGCGCCTGTCCACCTACGAGCTGAAAAACCGCATCGATATTCCCTATCGTGTGGTGATCAACGAAGGCATCGAACTGGCCAAGGTGTTCGGCGCTACCGACGGACACAAGTTCGTCAACGGCGTGCTGGACAAACTGGCGCCGCGCTTGCGAGCGGATGAAGTCCGCGCCAACAAGCGTTGACAGCTCCTTGAGAAGCTACTGCGCTCGGCTATGTGGCGTTGAAATCAGGCTCGGACTGCTCATGTACAACTCGTACACTCCGCGTCCTCGCCTGACTTCGCCTTACCTAGCAGTCGCTCGCGACGCTTTTCAACGGACTGTTAACTTTTGCGGTGCCTCCCTTGGGTGAGTTCGAGCTGATCCGTCATTACTTCGCCGCTGCGTCTTGTGCGCAGGCTGGCGAAGGCGTGGCGCTGGGCATTGGCGATGACTGTGCCCTGCTCGACCTGCCCGCTGGCGAGCAGCTGGCCGTGTCCACCGATACCCTGGTCAACGGGGTGCACTTCCCCGACTCCGCCGATCCTTTTTTGCTGGGCCAGCGTGCGCTGGGCGTGTCGGTCAGCGATCTGGCCGCCATGGGCGCGACGCCCATAGGTTTCACCCTGGCCCTGACCCTGCCCGCTGCCGAACCTGCCTGGCTGCAAGCCTTTGCCGCGGGCCTCGATCGGATGGCGCGCCAGTGTGCGCTGCGCCTGATCGGCGGCGATACCACGCGCGGGCCGCTAAGTCTGACCCTTAGCGTGTTCGGTCGGGTGCCGCGTGGCCTGGCGCTGACCCGGGCCGGCGCGCAGGTCGGCGATCTGCTGTGTGTCGGCGGCGATCTAGGCGCTGCCGCGGGCGCGTTGCCGCTGGTGCTGGGGCAGCGCCAGGCGGCGGCCGAGATCGCCGAGCCCCTGCTCGCGCGCTACTGGTCGCCGCAGCCGCAGCTGGCGCTGGGTCAGGCATTGCGTGGCAAGGCCACGGCGGCGCTGGATATCTCCGATGGATTGCTGGCCGACTGCGGGCATATAGCGGCGGCCTCGGGCGTGGCGCTGGTGGTCGAGCAGGCGCGCTTGCCGCTGTCGGCAGCCCTGCTGGCGCTGCTCGGGGAAGACGCCGCGCGCCACTGTGCGCTGAGCGGTGGCGACGATTACCGCTTGGCCTTTACCTTGCCCGCCGAGCACCTCGCCGAGTTGCAGGCAGCCGGTTGGCCGGTGCAGGTGATCGGTCGGGTCGAGGCCGGTCAGGGCGTGCAGTTGCTGGATCAGTTCGGTCAATGCATCACGCCGCCGGCGCGGGGCTATCAACATTTTGGAAACTCCAGTGACTGATCACCCCGAGCAAGTTCCCGCCGAGTTCGTGCCGCCGTCGGTATGGCGCAACCCCTGGCACTTCCTGGCTTTTGGTTTCGGCTCGGGCACCCTGCCGAAAGCGCCGGGTACCTGGGGCTCGCTGGTGGCGCTGCCGTTCATTCCGCTGTGGCAGATGCTGCCGGACTGGGGTTACTGGCTGATGCTCGGCATCACCATGCTGTTTGGCTTCTGGTTGTGCGGCAAGGTCGCCGATGACCTGCGCGTGCATGACCACGAGGGTATCGTCTGGGACGAAATGGTTGGCATGTGGATCACCCTCTGGCTGGTGCCGGAAGGTTGGATTTGGCTACTGCTAGGCTTTTTGATGTTCCGTTTCTTCGACATACTCAAGCCCTGGCCGATCCGCTGGATCGACCGCCATGTGCATGGCGGGGTCGGCATCATGCTCGATGACGTGCTGGCCGGGGTGTTCGCCTGGTTGGCCATGCAGCTGTTGGTATGGGGCTGGGCCAACGGCTTGGCAACGGTGTCGGGCTTCTAGTATTGCGGAGGTGGGCGATGGTCCGCTGGGGCTTGCTCGTACTGTTGTGTGCATTCGGCCTTTGCGTGCAGGCTGAACCCGGTACCGCGCAAGAGATTCGAGTGGCGGCCGAGGATTGGGAAGGGCACAGCCAGGCGGACGGTACAGGCCTGGCCTGGGATCTTTTGCATCAGGTGTTCGACCCCGAAGGCATTCAGTTGGTGAGCCTGAGCGTGCCCTATACGCGCTCGATAGGCTTGGTTCAGCGCGGCGATGCCGATGCCTGGGTGGGGTCCTATCTCGATGAGGTCGAGCACGGGGTGGTTTACCCACGCTGGCATTATGCGCTCGATGAGGTGTATGCCTTGGGCATGGCTGAGCAACCGCTGCCGAGCCTGAAAACACTCGGTGATTATCGTCTGGTGTGGATGCACGGCTACAAATACCAGCGTTACCTGCCCAGCGCTCGGCGCTATCGAGAAATTCAACGACGCAGTGGGATTCTCGACATGCTCAGGCAGGGACGCGCGGATTTTTATATCGATGCGCTCCCCGAGCTGGAGGCGGTGTACCACGCTGCCGCGGATCCGACGCGTTACCGCATGACCAAACTGACCAACTTGCCTATGTACCTGGGGTTTGCCGATAACCCGCGTGGTCGCGCACTGGCGCTGCTCTACGACCAGCGCATGGACGTACTGGTCAAAAACGGCAGCCTGCGACCGCTGTTCGCCCATTGGCAGCAACCCTATCCCTTCGATTAAGGACGACGAGAAGCCCTATGCATGGACTGAAATTACTCTGCGCCAGCCTGTTGCTGGTGGCCATGGCACAGGCCTGGGCAGCGCCTCAGGTGCGGGTAGTCGGCCTGTTCCCCGGTGCGGCGGTGCTCAATGTCGGTGGTCAGCGCAAGCTGGTGAAGGTCGGTCAGACCGGTCCGGGTGGCGTGCTGGTGGTCAGCGCCGACAGCCGCGGTGCGGTGCTTCGCGTCGACGGGGTGGAGCGCGCCTATGGTCTCAGTCGTGAATACAGTGGCGGCTATGCCGAGCCGAACAAGCAACAATTGAGCGTGGCCAAAGGCGTCGGCGGGCACTACTGGGTCGCCGGCTCGGTGAACAGTCAGCCGATGCAGTTCCTGGTCGATACCGGCGCGACCTCGATTGCGCTCAACGACGGCCATGCCAGACGCCTGGGTATCGACTATCGCGTGGTGGGTCGACCCATGCAGGTCAGCACGGCCAGTGGCACGGTGCGCGGCTGGAAGGTCGATCTCAATAGCGTCAAGGTCGGCACCCTGGAAGTGTTGGGCGTCGAGGCCGTGGTGCTGGAAGGCGGCTCGCCGACCGAGGCGCTACTGGGCATGAGCTTCCTCAGCCGCATCGGCTGGCGCGTCGAGCAGGATGTGCTGATGCTGGAGTCCAAGCACTGACGGGCCGCGCAGCCGACGGTTTCGATCCTTATCATCGGTAATTCAGGCTGACCTGCCGATGGGGGCTGCTGTTACAATGCCGCCCTTGTGTTTTTCCCCTGTCCTTATCTATTTAGGAGCATCCGGTGCCTGTCGTATTCGTCGCCGCCTCCCAGCTGCCTACACCCTTTGGCGTGTTCACCATGCATGGCTTTCTAGAGCAGGCCACTGGCAAGGAACACGTCGCGCTGACCTTCGGCGATGTTGCCGATGGTCAGCCGGTGCTGGGCCGTATGCACTCCGAGTGCCTGACCGGCGATGCCCTGTTCAGCCTGCGCTGTGACTGCGGCTTCCAGCTCGAGGCCGCGCTGCGCGCGATTGCCGCCGAGGGTCGCGGCGTGCTGCTCTACCTGCGCCAGGAAGGCCGTGGCATTGGCTTGCTGAACAAGATCCGCGCCTACGAATTGCAAGATGGCGGCGCCGATACCGTCGAAGCCAACGAGCGCCTGGGCTTTGGCGCCGATCAGCGCGATTATGCGATCTGCCTGCCGATGCTCGAGCACCTGGGCATCAGCTCGCTCAAGCTGATGACCAACAATCCGCGCAAGGTCAAAGCCCTGGGCGATATGGGCATTGCCGTGGCGAGCCGCGTGCCGCTGCAGATCGACCATAACCCGCACAACAAGAAGTACCTGGCCACCAAGGCGGGCAAGCTGGGCCACCTGCTCGGCAGCCTGCACCAGGGTGAGACCGAGGAAAGCCTGTGACCCGCAACCAGGTACGGCGTCGTCTGGCGCTGGCCTGGTGGGGGCAGCTGGTGCTGACCCTGGCGCCGCTGGTACTGCTCAATCTGCTGTTTGGCGCCGATCGGCAGCCCGGCATGCTGGTCATGCCGCTGTTCGTCGTGGGGCTGGCATCGATGTTCGTCAGCCTGCCGCTGTTCAGTGCCTACAAGCGGGCGCTGGTGGCCACCGAGCAGGCCCTGGATACGCCGCAAGAGGCAGAGACCTGGCAGGCGTTGGCCAAGCAGCGTCGCCTGGCCTTTCTCGGCGCCGGGTTGCCCGCCTGGATTGCCGCTGTCGCGGTATTCGTCGGGCTGGAAGCGATTCCGCTGCTGCTCCTGGGGCTGTCCAGCCTGGTTCTGCTCTACCTCTACCGTATCCCTCGCCAACTCGGCTGATGAACCGCCTCGGTCTCTGCCTGCTCGCGTTACTGGCCTGGCCGGCGCTGGCGGTCGAGCGGGTGGTCAGCCTGGCGCCTTCCTTGAGTGAAATCGTCCTGGAATTGGGCGCCGCCGACCTGCTGGTCGGCGTGCTGGATGGTGGCGAGCGCCCGCCCGGCCTGGCGCATCTGCCCTCGGTGGGGCGCTACGGCCAGCTGGAAATGGAAAGTCTGCTCAAGTTGCAGCCCGATCTGCTGCTGCTCTGGCCGGACAGCATCGGCCGTGCACAGCTCGAGCAGCTGCAGAGCTTCGGCATCCCCCTGTTGATCGCCGAACCGCACAGCCTGGACAATCTGGCCGAGCAGTTCGCCGAGATCGGCGCGGGCATTGGCCGCGCCGAGCAGGGGCAGCGTTTGCGCAGTCGCTTCAGCGAGCGGCTCAGGCAATTGCGCGTTCGCTACCGGCGCGAACGTCCGCTGCGGGTGTTCTACCAGATCTGGGACGTGCCGCTGTACACCATCGGCGGCCGGCAGATCATCAGCGATGCCTTGCGCCTGTGCGGCGCCGAGAACGTGTTCGCCGACCTCAGCCTGCCGGCGCCACAGGTCAGCGTGGAGGCGGTGCTGCAGCGCGACCCCGAGGTGATACTCGCCGGCAGCGGTGCGCAACTGGAACGCTGGCGCATCTGGCCGCAGCTCAGCGCGGTGGCGCGCAAGCAACTCTGGCAGGTGCCTGACAAGGGCCTGGAACGGCCGAGCTTCCAGATGCTGGCGGCGACCGAGAAGCTCTGCGAACAGCTGGCTAAAGCCCACTAAGAAGCCCCGCACGATGCGGGGCTTGCGTTGGCGCCCAACGCCGGATGTCCCACCGCGGCCCGGATGAAATCCGGGAACAGCGGTCGATCCAGTGTATGAATCCCGGGATTCTCTCCGGGCTACAGGGGCTCAGTTTAGAAGCGGTAGCCGACGCTCAGCTGTATTTCCTCTTCGGGTGCTGAATAGAGCGCCTTGTTGCCTGCAACGAAGTCACTTTGCCCGGCAAAGCTGTTGTAGCGTTTGCCGGTCAGGTTGTTGAGTCGCAGCCGGCTGCTGAACTGTCGGTAGTCGTAGCTCAGGCCTGCGTTAAACAGGCTGTAACCGCCTGTGCGTGGCAGGGTGTGGGCATCGTCGCTGGAGAGATAGCGGGGGCCGGTGTAGTTGGCTTCGAGATAACTGCTAAGCCCTGGCAGCAGCAGGTAGCTCAGGCTGAGACTGGCGGTATGTCGCGCGACCCAGGGCACGTCGTTACCCTTGAAGTTGCCGCCGCGATAGCTCGCATCGGTGAAGCTGTACTGCCCGTTCAGGGATAGACGCTCGCTGAGCTGACGCCGGCCTTCCAGCAGCAGGCCGTCGCGACGAGTGTCATCCAGATTGACGTTGGCGCCGGGGCCGAAGGGGCCAGGGGCTGCACTGTCGAAGGCGATCTCGTCATGCAGGTCGAGGCGATAGAGGCTCAGCTGGTAGCGCTGGATGGCATCCTGCCATTCGATTCCGCCTTCCCACGATACCCCGGTCTGCGGTTTGAGGAAGGTGGTGCCAGGCGCGGTAAAACCATTGTCGTCAACGTTGGCGAAGCGCAGTACATCTTCGCGCTTGAGGAACAGGCGCGTCTGGGTGCTGGCTTGCCAGCTGAGACCCAGGCTGCTGCTGTCCTCGTGATCGGTGTGGCGCAGGCCCAGGCCCTGGTTGCGGTCCTCTACTTCGCTGGCGCGATAGCCCAGGGTCAGGGTCAGGTCTTGGCTCAGTGGCTGGCTCAGCTGGCTGTACCAGTCGCGCATAGTCTGACGGAAGCGGGTCGTGCCGAAGGCCGAGGCGAGCTCGTAGTCGCTGCTGATGTGGTCGTGGCCGAGCAGCCATTCGCTGCGCCCAAGTGCGCTATCCCAGTGTGCGGTCAGGCGTGGGCTGAAGGTTTCTACGCGAGTGCCCTGGGTGAAGGCGCCCGAGAGGAAGCCTTTGGCATCGCTGTCGCGATAGCTGTAGTCGAAGTCGGCCGCCCAGTTTTCTGCCAGGGTCTGGCGGGCGGCGAAACGGTTGACCTGGGTCTTGCTATCGCTGAAGTCGCGCGGCTTGAAGCTGGCCTTGCGATCAGTGCGCTGCTGCGCCTCGGTCAGGGCGCCGGGTAGACGCAGCTCGTCATCGATAGTCTGGTATTCGGCGAGCAGCCAGCCGCCGTCGTGATCGTGTCGCAGACGGGCGAAAGCGTTGCTATAGCTGGCGTTATTGTTGTCGCGGTAGCCATCGGCGTGTCGTGCCTCGCCATTGGCGTAGAGCGAGAAGCCGGCGCCTAACTGGCGATAGGCATGGCCGCGATAGGCTTCCAGGTCATGGCTGCCGCGGCTGGTTTCCACGTAGGCCTCGTTCTCCCGCGGGGTGCGGGTGATGATATTGATGACACCGCCCACCGCTTGATCGCCATACAGCACTGTGCCGGCGCCACGGATGACCTCGATGCGCTGGATATTGCCCAGCGGCACGCTGTTGAGGTCTGCCGCTTGTTGGCTGGGATTGTTCAGGCGGCGCCCGTCCACCAACACCAGGGTGTTGTTTGCCGCGTTCTCGCCGAAGCCGCGCAGACTGATGGCGACCCGGTTACCATCGCCGAGAGTGTCTCTGATCTGCAGGCCGGCCTGGGTGCGCAATACCTCGACCAGATTGCTGGCGGCGCTGGTTTCGATCTGCTCGCGGGTTATCACTGCGACACTGGCCGGCGCGGGCTGTTGCAGCGGCGTGCCGCGGGTCACCACCAATGGCGGGGCCTGGTAGGGTTCGCTGGTTTGGGCGGCTAGGGTCAGGCTGGGCGCCATGGCAACAGCCAGGGCAATAGGGGGCAGCTTCATTGATCAATCCTCAAAAGGTAAACGTCTTTTGAGGAGGGCAGGGACAAGCACGGGCAAGCGGCGGGCAGCCAGCGCTTGACGGTGATGCCCTCCGCAACACCAGTCACATTGCGCCGAGGCAGGTCTCCGGGCTGCCGACTGTGGATTTCCCACCTTCCCAGGCGAGCCCAGTGGTGTGTCGGGAAATTCTGCATCTGTGCGGTTGGTGCACAAACGCCGTCGGTTACCGTTGCGGGGGCAGCGCGGGCCTTGCCGTTGCCTGTAGTGACAGCGGCGCACCTGCTTCCCTTTTCACGCGGCTGGTGTGGCCGCGACCTCGGACAAACAAAACGCCGCGCACCATAAGGGCACACGGCGGGTAAAGCAATTCGGCGGGCCATGTCAGCCCGGCAACAGTCAGTTGTTGAGCAGACTCAGGCGCTGGCGCACCGCGGCTTCGATCCCGGCTTCGTTCAAGCCGCATTCGGCGAGCATCTGCGCCGGCTTGGCGTGCTCGACGTAGTAGTCCGGCAGGCCCAGGTGCAACACTGGCTTGAGCAGGTTTTCGCGGGCCAGGAATTCGCTCACGGCGCTGCCGGCGCCGCCCATGATGCTGTTTTCCTCGATGCTCACCAGCAGCTCGTGGCTGGCCGCCAACTGGCGCACCAGGGCCTCGTCCAGCGGCTTGACGAAGCGCATGTCGACCACCGTGGCGTCCAGGCTTTCGCCGACCTTCAGTGCCTCGGCCAGTTGCACGCCGAATACCAGCAGCGCGACTTTTTGGCCCTGGCGGCGGATCAGCCCCTTGCCGATTTCCAGGGGTTCCAGGCCAGCCTCTATCGCTGCATTAGGTCCGCTGCCACGCGGGTAACGCACCGCTGCCGGGCCGTCGAACAGGTGGCCGGTGGTCAGCATGCGGCGCAGTTCGTTCTCGTCGCTCGGGGTCATCACCAGCATGCCGGGGATGCAGCGCAGGTAGGACAGGTCGAAGCTGCCGGCATGGGTCGGGCCGTCTTCGCCGACCAGACCTGCACGGTCGATGGCGAACAGCACGTCGAGGTGCTGCACCGCGACGTCGTGGATCAGCTGGTCGTAGGCGCGCTGGAGGAAGGTCGAGTAGATCGCCACCACCGGCTTGGCGCCGTCGCAGGCCATGCCGGCGGCCAGGGTCACGGCGTGCTGTTCGGCAATCGCTACGTCGAAATAGCGGTCGGGGAAGCGTTCGCTGAAGGCCACCAGGTCGGAGCCTTCCTTCATCGCCGGGGTGATACCGACCAGTCGCGGGTCCTGGGCAGCCATGTCGCACAGCCATTGGCCGAACACGCTGGAATACTTGGGCCCGGCTGGCTTCTTCGGTGCCGCCGCGGGGGCGTTGATCGGCTCCAGCTTGGTGATCGCGTGGTAGCCGATCGGGTCGACTTCGGCGGGGGCGAAGCCTTTGCCTTTCTTGGTGATCACGTGGAGGAACTGCGGGCCTTCCAGGTCGCGCATGTTGCGCAGGGTGGCCAGCAGGGTCGGCAGGTCGTGGCCATCGATGGGGCCGATGTAGTTCCAGCCGAGTTCCTCGAACAGCGTGCCGGGCACCAGCATGCCCTTGGCGTGTTCCTCGGTCTTGCGGGCGATTTCCCAGGCGCCGGGCAGGCGCGACAGCACCTTCTTGCTGCCTTCGCGCATGCTTGCGTAGGTGCGGCTGGAGAGCAGTTTGGCCAGGTAGTTGGACAGGCCACCGACGTTGCGCGAGATCGACATGTCGTTGTCGTTGAGGATCACCAGCATGTTGGCGGCGACGTCCGAGGCGTGATTCAGCGCCTCGAAGGCCATGCCGGCGGTCAATGCGCCGTCGCCTATTACCGCCACGCTTTTGCGGTTGCTGTTCTGCAGGCGCGCGGCGATGGCCATGCCCAGGGCGGCGCTGATCGAGGTACTGGAGTGGCCGACACCGAAGGTGTCGTACTCGCTCTCGCTGCGTCGCGGGAAGGCGGCGATGCCGTCCTTCTGACGCAGGCTGGCCATCTGTTCGCGGCGGCCGGTGAGGATCTTGTGCGGGTAGGCCTGATGGCCGACGTCCCACACCAGGCGGTCGTCCGGGGTGTCGAAGACGTAATGCAGGGCGACGGTCAGTTCGATCACCCCGAGGCCCGCGCCGAAATGCCCGCCGGTCTGGCCGACCGTGTAGAGCAGGTACTGGCGCAGTTCGTCGGCCAGGGTCTCCAGTTCGGCTTCGCCCAGGCGGCGCAGCTCATCCGGCGTGTTCGCGCGGTCGAGCAGGGGCGTCAGTGGGCGCTCGCGGGGAATCTCGTGGAAGGTCGTCGGCATCGGGCGGATCGTTATCGGCGCAAAAGAGGCGCAGTTTACCCGAAGCGCCGGGAACTGCCCAAACAAGCTGTGCTGCGCGTAGCCCGGATTGTATCCGGGCTACGGTGAGGGCCTTACCAGGTGTCGACGAAACTGCGCTTCCTACCCTCGCGCACCGCCGGGGCAGGCGTCGCGCTCAAACCGCGCAACAGCCAGCTGCGGGTCTCCTGCGGGTCGATCACCGCATCGATCTCCAGGTAGCTGGCCATGTTGATGGCCTTGCCGCTCTGGTAGGCCTTGGCCAGCAGTTTGTCGAACAGCGCCTTTTGCGCATCGGGGTCTTGCTGGGCCGCCAGTTCCTTGGCGAAGCCCAGACGCACCGCGCCCTCCAGGCCCATGGCGCCAAACTCACCGCTGGGCCAGGCGATGGTAAACAGCGGCGAATGGAAGCTGCCGGCGGCCATCGCCTGCGCACCCAGGCCGTAGCCCTTGCGCAGCACTACGGTGAAAAACGGCACGCTGAGGCTGGCGGCGGCGACGAACATGCGTGACACGTGGCGCACCGTGGCCTGTTGCTCGGCCTGCGGGCCGACCATGAATCCGGGGGTATCGCACAGCGACAGCATGGGGACAGCGAAGGCGTCGCACAGCTGCATAAAGCGCGCGGCCTTGTCGCCGGCCTGGGCGTCGATGGCGCCGCCGAGGTGCGCGGGGTTATTCGCCAGCAGGCCGAAGGGCCGGCCCTCGATGCGAATGAAGGCGGTGATCAGCCCGGGCGCGAACTGGCGGCGCAGCTCCAGCACGCTGTCGCTGTCGGCCAGAGTGTCGATCAGCTGGCGGATGTCGTAGACGCGCAGGCGGTTCTGCGGAATCAGCTGGCGCAATTGGCGTTGGTCGGCGCACTGCCAGTCATTCAGAGGCCCCTGAAAATAGCTCAGGTACTGCTGGGCTACGCGCACGGCGTCGGCTTCATCGCGCACCACTACGTCGATGACTCCGTTCGGTGCCTGCACGCTGACCGGGCCGACCTGCTCCGGGGTGAAGCGGCCGAGGCCACCGCCTTCGATCATCGCCGGGCCGGCCATGCCGATGCTCGCGTTTTCGGTGGCGATAATCACATCGCAACAGCCCAGCAGGGCGGCATTGCCGGCGAAACAACGCCCGGAGACCACGCCGACCAGCGGCACCAGCCCGGACAGTTTGGCCATGCCGACGAAGGTGTGGCAGTCGAGCCCGGCCACGCCGACGAAATCGGTGTCGCCGGGGCGACCGCCGCCACCCTCGGCGAACAGCACCAGCGGCAGGCGCCACTGTGCGGCCAGGTTGAGCATGCGGTCGGTCTTCTTGTGATTCATGATTCCCTGGGTGCCGGCGAACACCGTGTAGTCGTAGGCGATGGCCATGCAGCGCGCGGCCTGATCGCCAAACGCGGCGGCGTTGACCGTGCCGATACCCGTCACCAGACCATCGGCCGGGCTCAGTTCGAGCAGCTCCTCTGGCGTGCGCCGGCGGCGCTGGGCGGCCAGGGCCAGGGCGCCGTATTCGATGAAGCTGCCGTCATCGAGCAGTTCCGCGAGGTTCTCCCGGGTGGTGCGCTGGCCGGTCTTGCGCCGTTTGGCCACGGCCAGTGGGCGGCGCTCGTCGCGGGTAATGGCATGCCGCTCCAGTACTTCGGCGAGGTCGGCGCGGATATGCTCCAGATCCAGGCTCTCCTCGCTGTGCAGCTGGGCGCCGCTGACCTCGGCCGGCTCGATGAACAACAAGGCCTGGCCTTCGCCGACCGGACTGCCCGGCTGCACGGCCAGGGCGCGGACGATGCCGCTGTGGCTGGCCTTGACCACGAACTCCATCTTCATCGCCTCGAGCACCGCGATGCTTTGGCCGACGGCAATGGCATCGCCCTCGGCCACCTCCAGGTTGACCAGTACGCCGGTACTGGGGCTGGTCAGCGGCAGCGTGCCAGGCGGGGCATCGACACTGCTCGGCGGAACGCTGGCGCTAGCCGGCGATTGGGCGAAATACAGGTGCGCATGGGCCTGCTGCTGCGGCGTCAGCAACGACTCCAGCTGGCCTTCCACGAAGCGGGTGTTGACCTGGTAGGCGGCGATCTGCGGCAGGCGCAGCAGGTTCTGCAGCAGGTGCAGATTGCTGGCCACGCCCTCCAGGCGGAACTCGCACAGCGCGCGGTAGGCGCGGCGCAGGGCGCTGGGGTAATCCGCCGCGTGAGCGATCAGCTTGGCCAGCAGCGAGTCGTAGCTGGGGTTGACCGGGTAGCCGGCGTAACCATAGCCGTCGACCCGCAGGCCCAGTCCGCTGGGCGGCTCATAGGCACTCAGGGTGCCCACGGCCGGGCGAGTACTGCCGTCGGCGTGCAGGGTTTCCAGATTGATCCGCAGCTGCAGGGCACAGCCTTGCAGCGCGGGTGCCTGCTCCAGGCCGAGCTCGGCCAGGCTGGCACCGGCGGCCAGGCGCAATTGACTGTGCAGCAGGTCGACGCCGGTGACCTGCTCGGTGACGGTGTGTTCCACCTGAATGCGCGGGTTGGCTTCCATGAAGTAGAACAGTTCGGGCCGATCGCCATCGAGCAAGAACTCGAAGGTGCCGAGCCCCTGGTACTTGACCTCGGCGGCCAGGGTCAGCGCGGCGGCGATCATCCGCTCGCGGGTGGCGTGCGGCAGGTGCGGGCTGGGGGCGATTTCCACCAGCTTTTGCTGGCAGCGCTGCAGGCTGCAATCGCGCTCCCACAGATGGCTGGCCGCGCCCGTGCCGTCGCCCAGGACCTGGATCTCGATATGCCGGGCGTTGCTCAGCAGTTGCTCGACGTAGAGCGCGTCGAGGCCAAAGGCCGCGCGGGCTTCCGATTGGCAGCGGGCATAGGCCTGATCCAGCGCCGCCTCGTCGAACACCGCGCGCATGCCGCGGCCGCCACCGCCGGCCAGCGCCTTGAGCATCACCGCGCCGCCGCTGCCGAGGCTGCGCAAATACTCGCGAGCCTCGTCCAGGCTGACCGCGCGACTGATGCCGCTGACCAAGGGCACGTTACAGCGCTCGGCCAGGGCTCTGGCCTGGGCCTTGTCGCCAAACAGTTCGAGCACCTCGGCGCTGGGGCCGACGAAGCGGATGCCGGCGGCCTGACAACGGCGAGCGAACTCGGCATGTTCCGCGAGAAAGCCGTAGCCCGGATGAATCGCCTCGCAGCCTTCGGCCTGGGCGATGGCGATCAGTTGGTCCATATCCAGGTAGGCCGCTACGCCACGCCCCTTGAGCGCGACGGCGCGGTCGGCCTTGCGCACGTGCAGCGAAGCGGCGTCGTCCTCGGCGAAAACGGCGACTGAGCGGATGCCCAGCTCGGCGGCGGCGCGGGCGATACGGATGGCGATCTCGCCACGGTTGGCGATCAGCAGGGCAGAAAAAGGCATGGCCACTCCACAGGCGTTTAGTCTGCGAGCCATCTTAGGCGCTCTACGGACAGGGTAAATGAAGCCTCAGCGGCCAGCGGTTGGGCTATTAGTCTGGGTGATGGTGGAGGTCATTGGTTGGGCAGCCCGGATGTATTACCACCGCCATCCGGGCGTGACCTGGATTACCCGAGGCTAGCTGCGGCGTTCAACTATGTAGCGGGCCAGTTCGCGCAACGGCTCGGCGGCGCTGTCGAACAGGCGCAGGGCATGCAGCGCCTGATCGCGCAGTTCCAGGGCGTAGGCCTTGGCGGCATCGAGGCCGAGCAGCGCCGGGTAGGTCGGCTTGTCATGGGCCTGATCCTTGCCTTGGGTCTTGCCCAGGGTGGCGGTGTCGCTCTCCACATCGAGGATGTCATCCTGCACCTGGAACGCCAGGCCAATGGCCTGGGCATAGGTGTGCAGGGCCCGCACGCTGCGCTCGTCGACGCGGCCACTGCACAGCGCACCGAGACGCACACTGGCTTCGATCAGCGCCCCGGTCTTGTGTCGGTGCATGGTTTCCAGCGCCGACTGGTCGAGTGTTTGGCCGACCGAGCCGAGGTCGATGGCCTGGCCGCCGACCATTCCGGCGGGGCCGGCGGCATGCGCCAGGCAGCTGATCATGCTCAGACGCAGCTCGGCGGAGTGCGGGTTGCAGTGGGCGTCGGCGAGCACCTCGAAGGCCAGGCTCTGCAGGCCATCGCCGGCGAGAATCGCCAAGGCCTCATCGAAGGCTTTATGGGTAGTG
This sequence comes from Pseudomonas sp. SJZ079, assembly GCF_007993865.1. Taxonomy (GTDB): domain Bacteria; phylum Pseudomonadota; class Gammaproteobacteria; order Pseudomonadales; family Pseudomonadaceae; genus Aquipseudomonas. The sequence continues at coordinate 83,925 of NZ_VIUH01000009.1, forward strand.
GGCTGGCCGCGACGCAGGTCGTCGTCGTCCATGGCCGGCAAGTCATCGTGCACCAGGGAGTAGGCGTGGATCAGTTCGACCGCACAGGCCGCACCATCGGCCTGCTCCGGCTCGCCGCCGAGGGCTTCGCAGGCGGCGTAAACCAGTAGCGGGCGTACCCGCTTGCCACCGTTGATCACGCTGTAGCGCATGGCCTGGTAAAGCCGGGCCAGTTCCGTGGGCGGGGCCGCAAACAACCGGTCCAAGGCCGCATCGACGCGGCTTTGGCTACGCGCCTGATAGGCCGCGATCATGCCTGTCGGTCCGCGTCGAAGGGGGCTTCCTCCAGCTCGCCATCGCGCTCCAGGAGGATCTGCACCTTTTGCTCGGCCTGGGCCAGAGCCGCCTGGCAGTCGCGGGTCAGGCGAATACCTTGTTCGAAGGCCGCCAGCGAATCTTCCAGGGTCAGCTCGCCGGTTTCCAGGCGTTCGACCAGGTTCTGCAGATCGGTGAGGGACTGCTCGAAATCGAGCGCAGCTTTTTTACGGGCCATGGCGGGCGTTCTCAGCGGGGTATCGGCGGGCTTGCAACCGGCGCGACACTAGCAGAGCCGCGCAGCTCGGGCAAATCAAGCCACTGTATACAGCGGCTGGCGTGAGGCTGTCAGCGCCTTGGTGCTGGGCTCAGGCGGCGAAATAAGTCGCCCAGAAATAATAGCCGGTCATACCGCTGCCTACCGCAATCACCAGGGCGCGCAACAGCTTGGGCGGCAGACGTTGGCCGAGGGCACCGCCGGCATAGCCGCCGAGGGTGGCGCCGCCCAGCAGGATCGCCAGCTCGTACCAGCTGACTCGCCCGGCGACCACGAAGGTCAGGGTGGCGACGCTGTAGATCACTGCCGAGATCAGGTTCTTCAGGGCGTTGGCGCGGGCCAGTGGATGACCTTCGATGGCGAAGGCCGCCAGCTGCAGGATGCCCATGCCGGCACCGAAATAACCGCCGTAGATCGAGACCCCGATGTGGGCGCCGAGCGACCAGCGGCTGTGCGGCGGTTGCGCCGCGGGTGCGCGGCGTGCCGCCAGCGCGCGACTGAGCCAGGGGCTGGCGGCGAACAAGGCGGTGGCCGCCAGTAGCAGCCAGGGGATCAGCCCGCGAAAGAGCTCATCGCCGCCGGCCAACAGCAACAGGCCGCCGAGCAGGCCACCACAGAGGCCGGCGAGCAGCAGCGGTATCAGATAGCGGCCGAGCGGACGCAGCGAGGCGCGTGCGGCCCAGGCTCCGGCCAGGCTGGCGGGCCACAATGCCACGGCATTGGTGGCATTGGCCGTGACCGGCGGCAGACCGGCGGCGAGCAACGCCGGGAAGGAAAAGAAGGTGCCGCCGCCCGCCAGGGCGTTCATGCCGCCAGCGGCGAAGCCGGCAAGCACCAGCAACAACATATCGAACAGGCTCATGCTGCGATCCGTGCAAAAAGAGGGCAGCTTACGCGGCGCACCGAAAACGGCCAAGTCGACCAAGGTGGCGGGCTGAGCATCGGTTTCGCCATTGTGCATGATCTGCGGGCATTAAAAAGCCGGCTTGTGGCCGGCTTAAGGGGGAGGTCAGGGCTTATTTTTGGTAAGCCGCAACCGCCTTGATAATTTCGGCGCGGGCCGCGTCGGCGTTACCCCAGCCTTCGACCTTGACCCACTTGCCTTTCTCGAGATCCTTGTAGTTCTCGAAGAAGTGCTTGATCTGCTCAAGCAGCAGGGCCGGCAGGTCGGTGTATTCCTTGACGTCCACGTACAGCTGGCTGAGCTTGTCGTGCGGTACGGCGATTAGCTTGGCGTCGCCGCCGGCTTCGTCGGTCATGTGCAGCACGCCAACCGGACGCGCACGGATCACCGCGCCCGGCGCAACCGGGTAGGGGGTTACGACCAGCACGTCGAGGGCGTCGCCGTCGTCGGCCAGGGTGTTGGGGATGTAGCCGTAGTTGGCCGGGTAGAACATCGGGGTGGCCATGAAACGGTCGACGAACAGGCAGTCGCTGTCCTTGTCGATTTCATATTTGATCGGCGCGTGGTTGGCCGGAATTTCGATGGCGACGTAGATGTCGTTCGGCACGTCTTTACCAGCTGGAATCTTGCTGTAGCTCATAGGGTGACTCCCAGGGATGGGCCAAAAAAGTGGCGCGATTATAGGCACATTCCCCGGTCGTTGCTATGCCGGGCTGCTTAGCCATTGGTCGCGCAGTGGTGTTCTTTGGCTCTAGTGCGATAGTCGGGGTGGGTGGCCAGTAGGAGTTGCAGGCGCGCCAGTGGGTCTTGCCGGTAGAACAGCCTGAGCTGCGCGTACACCGCCGGGAAGGCAGCGGTCAGTAGATCCGGAGCGCTGAAGAAGTACTCGCTGGTCACCGCGAAGAACTCCGCCGGGTCTTCGGCGGCGTAAGGGTCGATGGCGGTGACTGCCGCGGGGTTGGCATCCAGTTGCGCGTTGAGCCGGTCATAGGCGCTCTGCATGGCACTCGCCCAGTCTTTGACGCGCATGTCGCGGTGCAGCGGCGGCAAGCCGTTGGCGTCGCCGCCGAGCATATCCAGCTTGTGCGCCAGTTCGTGGATCACCAGGTTGTAGGCGTCCCAGTCACCGCTGGCCTGCACGCCAGGCCAGGCCAGGATCACCGGACCTTGCTGCCAGGCTTCGCCGCTGTGTGCGGCGTCCCACTCATGCACCACGCCACTGGCGTCGCGGTGGCGTTGCGGGCTGACGAAATCGTCCGGGTAAAGGACGATTTCATGAAAACCGCGGTACCAGTCCCGCTCAGGCAACTGCAGCAATGGCAGTTCGGCTTGCGCCGCGAGCGTCAGGCGCGCCAGCTCATCGAGCTCGACGCCGGGCAGGGCGGTGAGGTGTTTGTGATGCAGGAATAACTGCGCACGCTCGCGCAAGCGCTGGTCTTCGGCCTCGCTCAGGCCGTCGAGTATCGGCAAGCTACGACGCACCGTGGCCCAGGTCGCGGGGCTGATGGGGTGGCGGGCAAGGATGCGCTGACGGCGCCAGGCGCGGAGCGACCACATGGCTATTCGACTCAGGTTGTAGGGTTACTCACCTTAAAGCGTCGTTTGTGTGGGCGACAAGCGGCGGCAAGTCGGTATATCGGCATAAAGGCTGCAACGCTCTGGGAGGTCACGTCCTAGGGAGTGCTCGCGATGTCGATAGAACGCATGGATCATCCCGCCGTCAGCCTGGTACAGGGCCATGGAATCGACCTGCCGGCCCAGGCGGCGCGGACTCGGGCGAGGTGGCTGGCTGGCCGTCAGGGCCGCGCGCCGGTACTGCTGGTGGCGCTTTTGTGGGCGCGCGACTGCCCCGATGTGGTGCAGCGGCTGGAACGCTACCTGGATGAAGTGTTCGACGATTATCGCTGTACGCCGCAGGGCTGGAGCGAAGTGCAGGCCGCTCGTCAGGTTCTGGCGGCGCTCAACCAGCGGCTATTTTTTCGCCAGCAAACAGGCCGCAGCATTCCACAGTTGAACGCCGGGCTGTTGCTGGTGCAGGGTGACGAGGTGCAATTTCTCCAGGCCGGCGCGATTGGCCTGCTGCGCTACCAGGCCAGCGGTTTGCACAGTCTGGTCGGGCGTGACGGCATGCAGCTGGGGATGCAGGCCGAGCTGGCGTTGGTGCAACAGCGGCTGCCGTTGCAGCCGGGTGAGGCGTTGTTGCTGGCGCCCCAGCCATTGCTCGGCGTCGCCGATTTGCAGGCCTTCCGCACCCAGTGCGAGACGCTCTGCGTGGACCGCCTGCCGACATTGTTGAAGCCGCTGCTGAGCGCGCCGGGCGCCGCGGTATTGCTCTTGCCGGGCGCGGCCGACAGCCCGCCACCCGTCACCGCGCGGGAGCAGTGGCCGGCGCTGTCCGAGGCGGTGGCCGGTATGCAGTTGGATGGTTGGACCTTGCTCAGCAGCTGTGCCTTCGGTCCGCCCGGGCGCGTATTCAAGGCCCGTGATGGGGCGGGTTGCGAGGCGTTGTTGTGGCTGGCCGAGAAGGCGGCCGATGAGGCCTTCTGGCAGCGCGAATGGGCCTTGCGTCGCAGTCCGCTGGCCAGCTTGCCGCAGGTGGTGTCGTCCCGTCAGCCGCGTCAGCATGCGTTTCTGCTGTTCGAGTTGCCGGCGCCGGGGATGCGCAGCCTCAACGACTGGGTGGCGGCGCATGCGCCATTGGATGGACAAAGCCTGCTGGCCTTGCTCGATCAACTGATCGCGGCGGTGCGGGCGTTGCAGCGTCGGGGCATGCAAGGGCTGTGGTTGAGCCCGCAACATATATTGGTTGGCGACGGCGGCCGTCTGCTGTTGTTGCCAGAGCATGCCGCGCTGTTACCGGGCGTGCCCCGGCAAGGTTTACCCGATGAGGCGATTCCGCTGGCGCCGGAGTTGCGCGGCGAGGGGCGGGTGGATGGCCGCGCCGATCAGTTCGCCGTGGCGGCGCTGACCTATTGGCTGCTCTGCGGCCGCTGGCCGGAAGTCGCCTGTCCGGAGGGCGGCGCGCAGAGTCGCTATGTGCCTTTGGCCTCGTTCAGCGGTTACCTGCCAGCGGGCTGGGATGGCGTGTTGGCGCGGGCCCTGGCGCCGCAACCGGGCGCGCGCTTCGAGGCCTTGTCGGAGTTTCGCCAGGCCCTGCAGCACCCGCTGCAGCATCCCGTGGGGGTGGCGCGTGCGCACGGCTGGCGCCGGCGGCGCTGGCAGCTGGCGCTGTTGGCCACGCTGACGGCGCAGCTGTTGCTGGGCTTGTGGCTCAGCCTGAGCGGCTAAGCGACGGGACCACTGCTGCACATGGCTGGGCGCTTGGCGACGCAGCCATGTGCAGCAGTGGTGCGCCTCAGTCGCCGTTGATCGGCAGCACGTAGTTCTTGAACTGCTCGTCTTCGACGAAGCCGATGGACTCGTAGACTTTCTGCGCCACGTCGTTATCGCGGCTGGTGGCGACGCGCATGCGCACGGCGTTGGTCTCTTTGGCCATCTTCTTGGCGGTTTGCAGCAGGCGGTCGGCGACCAGTTGCCGGCGCGCGTCTTCGGCGACGTAGATGTCGTTGAGAATCCACACGCGCTTGAGCGACAGCGAAGAGAAGCTCGGGTAGAGCTGACAGAAGCCGAGCAGCTTGTCTTCGTCATCGGCCAGCGCCAGGTAGATCACCGACTCTTTGCGGCGCAGGCGGGTTTCCAGAAACTTGCGCGAGGAGTCGGGGTAGGGCAGCTCGTCATAGAACTCACGGTATTTGACGAACAGCGGAGTCAGCAGGTCCAGGTGTTCCAGGGTGGCTTGGACTATGCGCATGGCGGGCCTCGGCTTCTATTGGCTGGATTGGCGGCGCAGGGGTCATGCCTGCGAAGACTCGATGCTGCCTAAAGCTTTTTGAATACGCAATCCAAGCAAGCGTTTGATTGAGTTAATTGTCGAGCGCACCGTGAATGCTCGCTGCTTCCCCTCTGGGCCTGCCCCGGTTGGTTGCTGCGCTGGCTTGAAGGGGCCTGATAAAGGGAATTTATCCGCCCAGGGTGGTCTGAACAGGCGGCGCGCCGGAGGCAATCATTTCCCCCGCCGCGTGAGGCTCCGCGGCTCCCGCGCGCGAGTCGCTGTGCTAATCTGCCGCCAGGTTTTTCGGGCCTCGGCTGCCCGTTTCAGAGGTTATTCATGCACATCCATATTCTCGGTATCTGCGGCACCTTCATGGGCTCGCTGGCCGTACTCGCCAAGGAATTGGGTCACCGGGTGACCGGTTCCGACGCCAATGTCTACCCGCCCATGAGTACTCAGTTGCAGGCCCAGGGCATCGAACTGACCCAGGGCTATGATCCTGCGCAACTCGATCCGGCGCCGGACCTGGTGGTGATCGGCAATGCCCTGTCGCGCGGCAATCCGGCGGTGGAGCATGTGCTGAATACAGGCCTGGCCTATGTCAGCGGCCCGCAGTGGCTGGCCGACCATGTGCTGCAGGGGCGCTGGGTGCTGGCGGTGGCCGGTACCCACGGCAAGACCAGCAGCAGCAGCATGCTGGCCTGGGTGCTGGAGCACGCCGGCATGGCCCCAGGCTTTCTGATCGGCGGGGTGCCGCAGAACTTCGGCATCTCTGCACGCCTGGGCGGCACGCCGTTCTTCGTGGTCGAGGCCGACGAGTACGACAGCGCCTTCTTCGACAAGCGTTCGAAGTTCGTCCATTACCGCCCGCGCACGGCCATTCTCAATAATCTGGAGTTCGATCACGCGGACATCTTCCCGGATCTCGCGGCCATCGAGCGGCAGTTCCATCACCTGGTACGGACCATTCCCGGCGACGGCCTGATCATTCATCCGGCCAGCGAAAGCGCATTGCAGCGAGTCATCGAGATGGGCTGCTGGACCCCGGTGCAAACCACCGGCGCCGGCGGTCAGTGGCAGGCGCGGCTGCTCAGCGAGGACGGCTCGCGCTTCGAGGTGAGTTTCGCCGGCAAGGTCGAAGGCGTGGTCGACTGGCAACTGACCGGCCAGCACAACGTCGCCAATGCCCTGGGCGTACTCGCGGCGGCGCGGCATGTCGGCGTGGTGCCGGCCCAGGGCATCGTCGCCTTGGGCGAGTTCAAGAACGCCAAGCGGCGCATGGAGAAGGTGGCCGAGGTCAACGGCGTGACGATTTACGACGACTTCGCTCACCACCCGACTGCCATCGCCACCACCCTCGACGGACTGCGTAAGCGTATCGGCAGTGCGCAGTTGATCGCTATCGTTGAGCCGCGCTCCAACTCGATGAAGCTCGGCGCCCACCGCGACGGCTTGCCGGAGTCGGTGCAGCAGGCCGATGCGGTTTACTGGTACGCGCCGGCCAACCTCGGCTGGGACCTGGCCGCCACGGTGGCCTCGTCGAGCGTGCCGACCCAGGTCTGCGATTCGCTGGAGGCGATCATCGAAGGGGTCAAAGCCCAGGCGACGGCGGGCACCCAGGTGGTGATCATGAGCAACGGCGGTTTCGGCGGCCTGCACGGCAAGCTGGCTGCGGCGCTAGGGGGGCAAGAAACTGGTGTGCCTCCGACCCAAGAGGTGCCCCGTAGCTTGGACACTGGCAACGTGGTTCCTGGTCCATGGGGTAAAGGTGATTAAATGAATGGTCCCGAACGCATCACCCTGGCCATGACCGGCGCCTCCGGCGCGCAATATGGCCTGCGCCTGCTCGACTGCCTGGTGCAGGAAGAGCGCGAGGTGCACTTCCTGATCTCCAAGGCGGCCCAGCTGGTGCTGGCCACCGAGACCGATGTGACCCTGCCGGCCAAGCCTCAGGCCATGCAGGCGTTTCTCAGCGAGTACACCGGCGCCGCGCCGGGACAGATTCGGGTGTACGGCAAGGAAGACTGGATGGCCCCGGTGGCCTCCGGCTCCGGTGCGCCGAGCGCCATGGTGGTAGTGCCCTGTTCGACCGGCACCCTGTCGGCGATCGCCACGGGCGCCTGCAACAACCTGATCGAGCGCGCCGCGGACGTGGCACTGAAGGAGCGCCGGCAACTGATTCTGGTGCCGCGCGAGGCGCCGTTCTCTAGCATCCACCTGGAGAACATGCTCAAGCTGTCCAACCTCGGCGCCACCATTCTGCCGGCGTCCCCGGGCTTCTACCACCAGCCGCAGACCATCGACGACCTGATCGACTTCGTCGTTGCACGGATTCTCAACTGCCTGGACGTGCCGCAGGACATGCTGCCGCGCTGGGGCGAGCACCATCAGGTGAGCGTCGATGATTGATCGGGGCCGGCTGCGGCGTCAGGTCTGCAAGGGGCTGACGCTGCTGCTGGCGCTGGGTCTGCTTGGCGGCTGCGCCAGCGTGCGCACCCTGGATGCGGCCAAGCCCGGTGCGCCGCTCCTCTATTCCGGTACGCGGCTGGACTGGTATGCGCTGAATGGCGGCTGCTGCCCGCTGGATCGTTTCGGCGCCGAGCCGCCCAGGTATGCGGCGCTCGATCTGCCGGCCAGTGCGCTGCTGGACACCTTGTTGCTGCCGTTTTCCATTGCCGCCGAACTGGGCCTGCACCTCGGCGTCAGCGGTGGCTTGTAAGGGCCAGGCCCGCGGCGTCACCAATGCCGCTGGCGGCGGTTCCAGCGGTACAGCGCGTGGGCGAACAGGTTGTAGCTCACGCGCGCCAGCCCATGCAGGCCGGGCAGGCGCAGCAGGCGGCCCAGCCAGTGCTGGCCCCGGGTGCGCTGGAACAACGCGCTAAAGGCGTCCACGCCGACATTGATCTGGCCCTGCTCATCCTTGAGGTACAGGCGCTCGCGCACCTGCTCCAGGTCCGCCCCCAGCTCTTCGACCGCCGCGGGGTTCTGCTGCACGTCGATCCACTCGACCGGGCAACTGCCCTCCACCTGCATGCGCCGACGCTGGCTTTCGATGCCGGCGTTACACACCGGGCAGGCGCCGTTGTAGAAGACTCTGAGCTGACTCATGGTGTTCCGCCGCTAGGCGTTCAGGCTGGTGTTCAGAGCTTGGCACAGAATCGCCTGTTTGGCGTTTAATCCTGGGCTCAGAACCGTGCCGCGATGAAGGGGCGAAATCAGTCGGCGCTGTGCGCGGTAGGCAACAGTTCACCCGCCAAGCTCGCCGCATGCGGCCACTGTTCCAGGGCTGCCACGGGGCCCGGCGCACCGAACAGATAGCCCTGGAACTTGTGGCAACCCAGCTGCAGCAGGGCCGCGTGCTGCTCCGGGCTTTCCACCCCTTCGGCGATCACCGCCAGATCCAGGCTGCCGCCCAGGGCCACGATGGCGCGCACGATGGCCGCATCGTTAGGGTCGCTGAGCAGGTCGCGGACGAAGGATCGGTCGATCTTCAGGTGATCCAGGGGTAGGCGCTTGAGGTAGCTGAGGGACGAGTAGCCGGTGCCGAAGTCATCCAGCGAGAAGCGCACCCCGCGGCTTCTGAGCTGGGTCATCTTGACGATCATCGCCTCGACATCCTCCACCAGTTGGCTTTCGGTCAGTTCCAGCTCCAGTCGGGTCGGGTTGGCCCCGGCTTCTTCCAGGGCGGCGAGCACGTCATCGACGAAGTCGCGGTGGTGGAACTGCCGGGCACTGACGTTGATCGCCAGGGTCAGTCCGGCCAGCGTGGGTTGTTCAGCCCAGGCGGCCAGTTGCTGGCAGGCGCTGTACAGGACCCAGCGGCCCAGCGGCAGGATCAGCCCCGTGCTTTCTGCCAAGGGGATGAACTCGGCCGGCGCCACCAGGCCGCGACTTGGGTGCTGCCAGCGGATCAGCGCCTCGACGCCAAGCAGTTGGCCCTCGTGGTTCACCTGTGGCTGGTAATGCAGGATGAAGTGGCGCGCACTGATGCTCTGTCGCAGGTCGCTTTCCAGGCTGGCGCGTGCACTGACCTCCGCCTGCATCATTGGGTCGAAGAATTTCAAGGTGTTGCGCCCGGCCGACTTGGCTTGGTACATGGCCAGGTCGGCGCGCTTGAGCACTTCATCGACCGTGCTGTGGGCTTCTGAGAATAGCGCGACACCGATGCTGGCGGTGCTGGCGTAGCTGTGCTCCGGTAGCAGGTAGGGCGCGGCGAGGGCCTGGAGGATCTTGTTGGCCACCGTTTCGATCTGCTGTATGCAACCCTCATGCTCCGGGTGCAGCCCTTCGAGCATCAGCACGAACTCGTCGCCGCCGAGACGGGCGAGGGTGTCCTCGGCGCGCACATGACTGCTCAGGCGTCGGGCCACCTGGATCAGCAACTGGTCGCCCATGTCGTGGCCGAGGGTGTCGTTGAGGTCCTTGAAGTTATCCAGGTCGATAAATAACAGCGCGCCTTCCTGCTGGTGGCGCGAGCTCTGGGCCAGGGCGTGTTGCAAACGGTCAAACAGCAGGCGGCGGTTGGGCAGGCCGGTGAGGGGGTCGTAGAACGCCAGGCGATTGATCTGTTCGAGGTTCCGCTTGTTCTCGGTGATGTCGGTGGAGATGCCGCATAAGGCGTAGATACCGCCTTGCGGGTTACGCAGCGGCAGCTTGACCGAGAGAAAGGTGTGTTCGCTGCGGCCGTCCAGGCTGCGGTTGGTCTCTTCTTTCTCCACCCGTTCACCGAGCTGTAGCACGCGACGGTCGTTGTCGTGCAGGTTGGCCGCGGTGGCGGCATCGAAGAAACTTTCGTCGGTCTGCCCCACCACCCGCTCCAGCGGTTGGCCGAACAGTTCGCAGACCTTGCGGTTGGCGTACTGGTAACGCAGCTCGGGGTCCTTGATATAGATATAGGCCTCGACGCTGTCGAGAATGGTGTTCAGACGCTGCTCGCTGGCCTTGAGGTGGCGCGTTTTCTCGGCCACCTGGCGGCGCAGCAGCAGGGTGCCGCCGAGCGCCATCAGCAACAGGATGAGCAGACTCGCCAGGCCCCACCAGACACCGGCGGGAATCCGCAGTTTGGGGCGCTCGCCACCCCAGCGCTGCAGCGTCTGGTAGTAGAACGAGGACGACTCGCCCTGCCAGTCCTGCAGATGGGCGTCGATGGCGCTCAGCAGGTCGGCGTTGCGACCTTTGCGGGTGGCATAGAACAGCCGGGCGGGCAGGAACATGATCGGTGTGTAGTGCAGGCCGTAGCGTGGTGCGTGATAATCGCCGAAACGCTGGTTGGCCACCACGGCCTCGGCCTGCTGGTTGGCGACCCGCTCGAAGCCTTGTTCCAGACTCTGTACTGCGAGCAATTCGGCCTTGATGCCGAAGCTGTCGAGCAGCGTCTTGAGGTAGTCCTGCTGAATCGAGCCGGCCAGCACCGCGATGCGCCGGCCTTGCAGATCCAGTACCGATTCGAGGCGCGTCGCGTCGCGGCTGTAGAGTTGCGACCAGCTGAACAGCGCCGGCACCCGGTGGAAGTCCAGGGTCTGCGCCCTGGTTCCGATCAGTGCCACATCGGGCATCAGGTCGAGCTCGCCGCTCTGCACCAGCTGCATGCACTGTTGCCACTCGCAGCTGACCGGGCGCAGGCGCCATTGTTCCTGCCGCGCGATTTCTTCCAGCAGCTCGCCGAGGATGCCGGAGATGCGGCCGTCCGGGCCCAGTAAAATCTTTGGCGCGTTGGCGTAGACCCCCACGCGGACTTCGCGCGGTTGTGCCCAGGCCGGTGCACAGAGGCAGACGCACAGCAACAGGGCGCCGATCAGGCGGAGGCTGGGGCGGGCAAGAAGCTGCGGTGAGGGTGGTCGCATGCGCTGGCTTCAATAGGAGTCTAGATGTAGCAACGATAGCCGCAATAGTGCTCTGGAGCCTGCGCCTAGGGTCTGTTGCCGTTTCATTGCGAGCCGCGTTGCCGCGAGAAATGGCCCCCGTTTAGGCGCAGGACACAGGTAATGGTCATTCCCTTGCCAAGTCCTGCAACAACAGCGGGGGCCATTTCCCGCGCAACCCGAAGGGCCGGGCCTGTTTTTGCGCGATGCGGCGTTTCTCGTCGCTCATTTGGAACAACCAAACCGCGCTCCTCGTGCCTTGCCTCGCGCAAAAACAGGCTACGGCGCGGCCGCGAATGAAACGGCAACAGACCCTACCGCGGGGCGCGGCTAATCGGCCCAGCCGGAATACACATAGGTCATGGGCTTTGGCCCTTTCAGGTAACGGCGGCTGAGCGCGCCCAGGGTAAAGCCGCCGCTCTCGATCAGTGCCGGAATGTCGCGGTTGAGGTGGCAACCGCCGGCCAGCGGCTTCCAGTACGGCGTCAGGCGGTGCTGCCAGCGCACGATCGAGGCATCCGGGGCCAGACCGTGCTCGCAGAACAGCAGGCGCCCGCCGGGTTTCAGCACCCGGCGCATGTCTTTGAGCGCGGCCAGCGCGTCGGGGATGGTGCACAGGGTGAAGGTACAGACGATGCTGTCGAAACTGGCGTCGGCGGCCTGAATTTGATTCAGCTCCAGGGCGATCATCTCGACGGGGATGGCGATCCGTGTGGCGCGTTCGTGCCCCAGTCGTTGCATCTCGGTGCAAGGGTCGACGCCGACTATCAGGCTGACGTGCGCGGGGGCGTAAAACTCCAGATTCAGCCCGCTGCCGATGCCAATCTCCAGCACTTTGCCGCGCGCCTGCGGGACCACTGTCGCGCGCGCCTTCATTACCTCGCCCATGCCGCAGGCGAAGTCGATCAGGTGCGGCAGGATATAGCGCTCATACAGGCGCATGGCAGGTTCCCGATGCAGGCTCAGGCATCGTTACTGGCGTCTGCTTCGGCTTCATCGTTGCTGCCGCTGATAGCGTCGAAACAACGGATGCGGTGCTGCTGTTCGCCGTCCGCCAGATGCCAGCTGTCGCTCTGCGAGTCGAAGCGCGCCGCCATTACCGTGGTGAGGGAGAATTGCCACTTGCGCTGCTCGCGGCCATCGATGCATTCGATGGTGAGCACGGTCTGGTCGTTGCTGTCGGCGCCGGCGGAACCGGCGCTGACCTGGGCCAGCAATTCGTTATCCAGACTGAACTGCCAGGCGTGCAGGCCATCTATCTCCAGCATGTCGGCGCCTTCCAGGGCTTCGATCAAGTCGTTATGGGATGTGCTCATAGGGCTTACTCAGTGCAGAGGGTTAGCGGCCGAGGCGGCGCAGCCGATCGGATTCGACGATGCGCACACCGTCCTGTTCTTCCAGGGCCAGGCGCCAGAGGGCGCGGGCCAGTACGGTCGCGTCGATGCCGCGGTATTTGCCCGGCAGCCAGCGCATCACCGGGGCCGCCAGGCGCTCGCCGATGCGCAGTTCGGCGCGTGGGCCGAGCAGCAGAGACGGCCGCACCAGAGTCAGTTGCGGCCAGCCCTGGGCCTTGAGTGCCTCTTCCATCTCGCCTTTGACGCGGTTGTAGAACACCGCGGATTTGGCGTCGGCGCCCAGTGCGCTGATCACCAGCAGGTGACGGGCACCGAGCTCGCGGGCGCGTTGGGCGAAGGCCAGCACCAGATCATGATCGACGGCGCGGAAGGCGTCCTGCGAGCCGGCCCGCTTGAGGGTGCTGCCGAGGCAACAGAACGCGGTATCGACCGGGCCACTCAGCTTCGGTAGCAGCTCGAGAAGCTCGCCGACCGGGTTGTCCAGGTGCGCGTGTTCCGCCAGCGCCCGGCGGCTCGGCGCCAGCACGCGCGCGACCGTGGGTTCATTGAGCAAGCGATCCAGCAAGTGTTCGCCGGTCAGACCGGTGGCACCTGCAAGAAGGATGTGCTGGGGCGTCAAATACATAGTGGTGGGTTCTCCGCTGATATCGATCAGCTTAGTGGTTGGCCGTGGTTTTGTCGGTGGGGGCGGTGCTCAATGCGGCGTTGGCCTGTTGCTCGCGCAGTTTGCGCCAGTGCACGAGGACCGGCTTGGGCGCCCATATCTGGGGTTCCGAGGCCTCGAAGCCTTCGGCCTGTTCGCGTTTGGCAACTGCTGCCTTGGCCAGTTCGAAGGCGCGTTGCAGGTCGTCAGTCTGCTGCAAGGCGTCGGCGAACAGGGCCCGGCCGAAATAGGTGAAGTCGTTTTCTTCCGAGCAGCCGAAGGACACCCGGTCGGCGCGCGCGGCAGCGATCACCAGGGTCTTGTCATCTTTCAGCTTGGGAATGAAGCCGCCGGCGTAGCAGGCCGAGATCACCAGCACCTTGTCGCGCGCGTGCAGGGGGCGCAGCAGGGTGGCCAATTCGCTGGCCGGCAGATCGGCCAGCTGCAGGCGCGGCTGATCGAGGCTCAGCTCATGGCTGCGCGAGCCGTGGCTGGTCAGGTAGATGAAGATCAGGTCCTCCGGGCCGCTACGCTCGGCCAGCGCCTGGAACGCGCGCCCCAGGTTTTCGCGGGTGGCCAGCGGGCGGTCGGCGAGGTGATCGCGGTGATTGATCAGGGTGATCTGGCCGCGTGCGGCGAAGCGCTCACCGAGCAAATCGGTGACGTAGTCGGCTTCGCGCATGAACACGCTCTGCTTGCCGTCGCCAGCCAGGCTCAGGCTGTAGAGCTCGATCGCGGGGGTCGAGGCGGGCAGGGCGGCGAGCGCCGTATCGAGCAGTCGGCCCTGGGTCAGCAAGCCGAGCTCCAAGGGGTCGGGCAAGGCGTGGCCCTGCTCGTCGCGTACGCGTTGGCCGCGTTGCCAAATGCCGCTCTGCTGGCTGCCGTCGGCCAGGCTCAGGGTGCCTTTGCCGCTGTAGTCACCGGCGGCGAACTGGCCTTGATAGACGCTGCCATCGGCCTGGGTCAGGCGGCCTTGGCCGTGGTAGCGCCAGTCGCTGAATTGACCGAGGTAGTGGCTGCCGTCAGCGCCGTCGTAGGTGCCGTCTCCGCTAAACGCGCCATCGACGAAGGCGCCACTCCAGACATCGCCGTCTGCGCTTTGATAGCGGCCCTGACCATGAAACTGGTTGTCACGGAAGCCGCCGCTGTAGAGATCGCCGTCGGGGCTCTTGAAACTGCCGGGGCCGTTCAATTGACCCTGGTCGAACTGGCCGCTGAACTGGTTGCCGTACTCGTCGCTGCGCACGCCCTGTCCCTGGGGCTGGCCCTTGCTGAACTGGCCCTTGAAGCTACTGCCATCGGCCCATTCGAGTGTGCCCAGGCCCTCGAACAGATTGTTCTGGAATGTGCCGCGATAGACCAGGCCGTCGTGGCTGAAGCGGCCTTCACCGCTGAATCGACCGAGTTCGAATTCGCCTTCATAGGTCCCGCCATTGCCGTCGCGCAGGCGGCCCTGGCCATCAAAGGCGCCTTGCTGGAACTCGCCGAGGTAGTGTTCGCCGTTCGCACCATGCCATTCGCCCGCACCTTGCAACTGGCCATCCTTGAAGGTGCCGACGAACCAGCTGCCGTTGCGGTAATCCACACGACCGTTGCCTTGCAGCAAGCCGTCGACCACCTCGCCGCGGTAGCGGCCGCCATCCGGCAGGGTGGCGTTGGCAGGCGACAGCGGTTCGCCGTCGCCGCAGGCGGCAACTAGCAGGGCGAGGCTCAGTGGAGCCAAATAGACGAGGCGGCGCATGGCAGACATCCGAGTCGAGACATGCCTGCGAGTATGCCGCAAAGTGGCTTGCGCGCGATGCGGTGAAGCACAGCATCGATGAAAAACCGGGCGCCGATCAGTGGATCGGGCGCCCGGTTGCGCGCTGAGGTCTCAGACGAAGCAGAGGGTCAGCGGCTCGGCGACATAGGCAGGTTTTTCCTGGCCTTCGATCTCCAGTACCGCCTTGGCTTTCAGCAGCCATTGACCGGGGTTCTTCTCGCTGGCGTCGGTCAGGGTGACGACCAGGCGAACCTTGGAGTCGACCTTGACCGGCTGAATGAAGCGCACGCTGTCGAGGCCGTAGTTGATCGCCATTTTCAGGCCTTGCGGGGTGACCATGATGTCTTCCATCAGCATCGGCAACAGCGACAGTGAAAGAAAGCCATGGGCGATGGTGCTGCCGAATGGAGTCTGCTTGGCTTTTTCCGGATCGACGTGGATGAACTGGTGGTCGCCGGTGCATTCGGCGAATTGGTTGATCCGCTGCTGGTCGATGGTCAACCAGTCGGAGCGTCCGAGCTCCTTGCCTACATAGTCTTTGAGTTGTGTGACGGGTACTGACGGCATAATTACTCCTTGAGGAGGCGGGGGTTTGTTGTGTGTTGTGGCAAACCGCTCTGGCCGTAGATCACCACGGGCTGCGCGTCCGGTCAAGCCTGCAGCACCCGGCTGAATGATGGGTTATAGGGCACTGCTGTGGGGCGCGCGCTCGGTCATGCGCTGCTGTCGGTTGCGGCTGCTGTTACCCACGGTTTAGTCAGCGTGCGGCTGGCCTGCTTATAATGGCGCTGCCTCGCCGAGGCGTCTGGGGCCGGGCTTGAGCGGTCGCCGTAATGCTCGTCGTTACCTGATTCGGAGATTTCTATGCTGCTTCGTGGGCTGTCCTGGCTGGTGCTGTGCCAATTGCTCGGCACCGCGCTCAATGTGTTGCTGCTGCCGATGCTGCCGGGTCCCATCATTGGCATGCTGCTGTTGTTCGCTTTTCTGCTGCTGCGTGGCGAGGTCGGTGAACCGCTGCATGTGGCTGCCAGCAGCCTGCTCAAATATCTGCCGTTGCTGTTGGTGCCGCCGGCCGTGGGTGTGATGGTCTACGCCGAGGCAATCGTCGCGGACTTCTGGGCGGTGGTCGGGGCGCTGGTGTTATCGCTGGTGCTGTCGGTGATTTTCGCCGGCTGGCTGATGCAGAAACTCATCGAGCGGCAACAGCGTCGGCAGGAGGAGGCATGAGCCTCGACTGGTTTGGCGCCTGGCACGCCGTGACCCACCACCCGCTGTTTGGCGCCGGGGTCACCCTGGGCGCCTATCAGCTGGGAATTGCCGCCTATGAGAAAACCCGCTGGGTATTCTTGCAGCCGGTGCTGCTGTCGATGTTACTGGTGATTGGCGTGCTGCTGCTGTGTGGCCTGAGCTTTGCCGATTACAAGGTCAGTGCCGAAATCCTCACCCTGTTGCTCGGACCGGCCACTGTGGCCTTGGCGGTGCCGCTGTTTCTCAATCTGCGCAGGATTCGTCAGCTGTTCTGGCCGACCCTACTGACGCTGTTGCTCGCCGGGGTGGTGGCCACTGTGCTGGGCGTGGCCTTCGCCTGGAGCTTCGGCGCCGAGCGGATCATGCTGATGAGCATGGCGCCCAAGTCGGTGACCTCGCCGATAGCCATGCTGGTGGCCAGCCAGATAGGCGGCATCGCTGCCCTGGCGGCAGTGTTCGTGATGATCACCGGGGTGGTCGGGGCTATTCTCGGTCCATCCTTGCTACGCCGTTGCGGGGTGCATCACCATGCCGCGATGGGCATGGCCTTGGGCATGACCGCCCATGCGGTGGGCACCGCACGGGCGATGCAGGAAAGTGAGGAGTGCGGCGCCTTCGCCGCGTTGGCGATGAGCCTGATGGGCATGGTCACGGCGGTGTTGCTGCCGCTGGCGATTGTCCTGTTGACCTGAGGACTGGCCGATGAATTTGCCGCTCTTTACCTTGAACACCGTGCTGTTTCCCGGCTGCTTGCTCGACCTACAGGTATTCGAGGCGCGTTACCTGGACATGCTCGGCCGCTGCATGAAGCGCGGCGAAGGCTTCGGCGTGGTGTGTATCGTCGAGGGCGAGGAGGTTGGCGAGGCGGCCGAGCGCTTCGCGGCGATTGGTTGCGAGGCGTTGATCCGCGACTTTCAGCAGCGACCCAACGGCCTGCTGGGGATTCGTGTCGAAGGGGGGCGGCGTTTCAAGGTGCGTCGCGCCCAGGTGCTGCCCGATCAATTGACCATGGCCGAGGTCGATTGGCTGGAGGAGGGCCCGGAGCTGCCCTTGCTCGACGAGCATGCCGATCTGACGGCGTTGCTCCATGCCCTGGCCGCCCACCCGATGGTCGCGGCGCTGGGCATGGGCGGAGCCGTCGGCGATCAGGCGGCTTTGGCCAATCACCTGGCGTACCTGTTGCCCTTGGCATCGGAACAGAAGGTGCAACTGCTGGCGCTTGACGAGCCGCAGGCGCGCCTGAGTCTGCTGCAAAGCGTGCTCGATCAGCTGCAGGGCGAAGTCACTGGCTAGGGTCTGGCGGGCAACTCAATAGCGGTAGAGCAATTGCCCGGCCGACAGGTGCCAGGTGGCGATGATCCCCAGCAACGCCAGGCAGGCGGGCAGGACCAGCCACCACACCTTGGCCGGCAGCGGCGCCAGCGGCATGCTCCGTTGCGTCAGATTCAGGCTCAGGGCGCACAGGCTGCCAGCCAATAAGGCACCGGCGACTATGTCGCTCGGCCAATGCACCCCCAGGTACACCCGTGACACGGCGATGCTCAGCGCAGGCAGACTGGCGAGCAGCAGCCAGGCCAGGCGCAGGCGGGCCGGCTGACCGCGTCCGGCCAGAACCCCGAGTACCAGAAAGAACGCCACCGCCGCGGAGCTGTGGCCGCTGGGGAAGCTGAAGCTGCCCAACGGTTCGAGCAGTACCTCGGGTCGGTTGCGGGCGAACCAGGCTTTCAATGCGCCGTTGGCCAGTGCGGTGCCGAGCAGGGTGCTGCCGGCAAACAGCGCGGCGCGCCACTGCCGGGCCAGCAACAGCATCAGACACAGCAGGCTGCCTGCGGCCAGTTGACTGTTGAAGTCGCCGAGCCGGGTGATCAGCACCATCAGCGGGTCGAGGCTGGCGCTACGCTGCTCCTGGAGCAGCGCCAGCAGGCCTTGGTCCAGCGGCGTCAGTCTTGGCCAGCCAATAAACAGACCGAACAGCAACAGCAGGCTCAATCCCGCGGCGAGCAGGCTGGCGCGACGCTGTTCGCGCAGGCTGCTGTGCACGCTGACAATCAGCACCAGCGCCAGGCCAGCGGCGAGCAGTGCGGCCTGTTGCCAGAAGCCTGTCGGCAACGGCAGGCGCAACGCTGCGCCGGTGGCCCAGCCCGGCAGCAGGTAGGCGATGACCCAGCCCGCCGCCGCCAGCAGACTGACCGCGATGAAGCGCCCGACTGGCATGTTGAGCATGCCGGCGACCATCGGCAGCATGGGCCGCAAGGGGCCGATGAAACGCCCGACCAGCAGGCTGGCGACGCCGTAGCGCTGGAAATAGATTTCGGCACCGGCCAGCCATTGCGGGTGATGGCGCAGGCCGGGCAGGCGACGAATGTCCTGATGAAAGTAACGCCCGCTGGCGTAGGACAGGGCGTCGCCGAGCAGGCCACCGCAGTAGGCCAGGGCCAGGGTTTCGCCGAGCGTCAGCGCGCCGTTGCCGGCCAGCACGGCGACGGCGAACAGTAACAAGGTGCCCGGTACGATGATCCCGACGATCGCCAGGCATTCGGTGCAGGCGATCAGGAAAATCGCCAGGCCCAGCCATTGCGGATTGCTGCCGAGCCAGGCGGTCAAGCTGTCGAGCCATTGGCTCATCGGTGGGCATCCTGTGGGCCGAGTAGATGGTAGTCGCGTCCCTCGACTTGGCCGCGACGCAGCGGGTTGCGCGTGCAGCAACGGGCGAAGGCCGCGTCGACGAAACGGTAGGGCAGCTGCTCGTCGCGTCCATGGGGAATGCCCAGGCGAGTGGTTTGCACGATCTGCGCCGGACGCTCGCCGACATCCTCGACGAACAGCCGTTGCGGATCGAAGCGCTGCGCGTCCCAGTCTGCGACTTTCAAACCGAGTGCTTTGCACAGCAGGGTCTGCCCGGCACAGAGCCTTGCCAGGGCGCGCGGCTGGTCTTGGCTATCCGGATTGTTGGCCTGCATTTGCGCCAGGCTGGCGGCGTCCGAGTGCGGGTCGAGCCAGGGATGGGCGGACTTGATCAGCACCGCGTTACCTGGGCCCTGTGCACTGAAGTTCAGCGAGTCATTGCCGCGTGCGTAATACATATAGATGTGCCCGCCGTCGAGAAACAAGGCTTTGCGTTTCTCGGTGTAGCCGAGCGAGGCATGGCTGCCTTTCTCGTCCAGATAATAGGCCTCGGTTTCGATGATTCGTGCGGCCAGCCAGCGTTCGCCCTGGCGATGGCGAATCACCTTGCCGAGCAGCTCGCGAGCGAGCTGGCGTGCGTCACGGTCGAAGAAGCTGTCCGCCAGGGGGCGGGCCTGTGGCCAGGGCAGGCTAGGGCAGGGGACGTGTGGCATGTGCGGTCACGGGGTGTCGGCAGGCATGGACTGGGCTGAGCTGAGCTGGGCGCGATCATAGCAAACTGCAGCGTGGCGGTTTGCGCCGTCCGGGCCCTGGCGCATGAGCGGGGTGCTGCGGCCGTTACCGGCTGGTGCCGCGCGTGGTCAGTTCGGGCTCCTGGCGGGCGGCCTGCCGACCATCTGCCGGGCACCGCTGTGCGCGAGGCGGCGGCGCGGCTATAATCAGCCGCTTTCCCTACTGCCAGGCCCCTGAGACCATGACAGAGTCCGTGCTCGACTATATGACCCGTCTGGGCCGCGCGGCCCGCGAAGCCTCGCGGATAGTCGCCCGTGCCAGCAGCGCACAGAAGAACCGCGCCCTGCAGGCCGCCGCCGAGGCCCTGGATGCCGCGCGCGCCGAATTGACCGAGGCCAATGAAAAAGACCTCGCCGCCGGCCGTGCCAATGGCCTGGAACCGGCGCTGCTCGACCGCCTGGCGCTGACCCCGGCGCGTATCGACGGGATGATCGAAGGCCTGCGCCAGGTCGCCGGCTTACCCGATCCGGTCGGCGCGATTCGCGACATGAGCTACCGTCCGTCCGGTATTCAGGTCGGCAAGATGCGCGTGCCGCTGGGGGTGATCGGGATCATTTACGAGTCGCGGCCCAATGTGACCATCGACGCCGCCAGCCTGTGTTTGAAGTCCGGTAACGCCACCATCCTGCGCGGCGGTTCCGAGGCCATTCATTCCAACCGCGCCATCGCCGCCTGTATTCAGCGCGGCCTGGCTGCCGCCGATCTGCCGGCTGCCGTGGTCCAGGTGGTGGAAACCACCGACCGTGCCGCCGTCGGTGCGCTGATTTCGATGCCCGAGTTCGTCGACGTGATAGTGCCGCGTGGCGGCAAGAGCCTGATCGAACGCATCAGCCGTGACGCGCGGGTGCCGGTGATCAAGCACCTGGATGGTATCTGTCACGTCTATGTCGATGCCCTGGCCGAGCTGGCCAAGGCGCAGCAGATCGCCTTCAACGCCAAGACCTACCGCTATGGCATCTGCGGGGCGATGGAAACCCTGTTGGTCGACCAGGCAATAGCGGCCGCGTTTCTGCCGGCCATGGCGCAGCTGTTCGCCGAGAAGGGCGTCGAGTTGCGCGGCTGCGCGCGTACCCAGGCGCTGATTCAGGTACTGCCGGCCAGCGAAGAGGATTGGCACACCGAGTACCTGGCGCCGATCCTGTCGATTCGCGTGGTCGACGGCCTGGAACAGGCCATCGAACACATCAATCACTATGGTTCGCACCACACCGATGCCATAGTCACCGAGCATCAGGGCCATGCCCGGCGCTTTCTCGCCGAGGTCGATTCCAGTTCGGTAATGCTCAACGCCCCGACCTGCTTTGCCGATGGCTTCGAGTACGGCCTCGGTGCGGAGATCGGCATCTCCACCGACAAGCTGCATGCCCGCGGTCCGGTCGGCCTGGAAGGTTTGACCTGTGAGAAGTATGTGGTGATCGGCGACGGTCAACTGCGCGGGCAGAATGCCTAAACGTATTGGCATGTTTGGCGGTACTTTCGATCCGCTACATATAGGTCACCTGCGCAGCGCGCTGGAAGTGGCGGAGTTCATGGCGCTCGATGAGTTGCGTCTGATCCCCAGCGCGCGTCCGCCGCATCGCAGTGCGCCGCAGGTGTCGGCCAGCGACCGTTTGGCCATGGTCGAACTGGCCGTGGCGGGTTTGCCGCCGCTGTGCGTGGATGATCGCGAGCTGAAACGCGACAGGCCGTCGTACAGCATCGATACCCTGGAGTCGTTGCGCGCCGAACTGGACGCCGACGATCAATTGTTTCTGTTGCTGGGCTGGGATGCCTTTTGTGGGCTGCCCAGCTGGCACCGTTGGACCGAGTTATTGGAGCACTGTCACATTCTGGTGCTGCAACGGCCGGATGCCGACAGCGACGCTCCGGAAGCCCTGCGCAACCTGCTGGCAGCGCGCAGCGTCAATGATCCGCTGAGCCTGAGTGGGCCTGGCGGGCAGATTTCTTTTGTCTGGCAGACCCCGCTTGCGGTGTCCGCCACGCAGATCCGCGGGCTATTGGCGGACGGAAAGTCGATACGTTTTCTGGTGCCCGATGCGGTACTGGCTTATATCCACGCGCACGGGCTGTACCGTGCCGTTAACTGAACACGAGACAAACGAGTTACTTATGAAGAAGCAAGAAATGCTCAGCGAAGACCTGGTCAAACTGGCCATCGCTGCCCTGGAAGACATCAAGGCGCAAGACATCACCACCATCGATGTGCGCGAGAAGACCAGCATCACCGATTTCATGGTGATCGCCAGCGGCACCTCCAGCCGTCACGTCAAGTCGCTGGTCGACAACGTGCTGGAGAAGGTCAAGGAAAAGGGCGTGCGCCCGATTGGCAGCGAAGGCCTGGATACCGGTGAGTGGGCGCTGCTCGACCTGGGCGACATCGTGGTCCACGTGATGCTGCCGACTGCCCGTCAATTCTACGACCTCGAGCGTCTCTGGCAGGGCGCCGAGCAGAGCCGTGCACAGCACAGCCAGGACCTGCACCCGGATCACGAGTAAGGGTCGGCCGTTGTGCGTATCAAGCTGATCGCCGTCGGCTCGCGGATGCCACGCTGGGTGGAGGACGGCTGGCAGGAGTATGCCAAGCGCATGCCCGCCGAACTGGCGCTTGAGCTGGTGGAAATTCCGTTGACCACGCGCGGCAAAAACGCCGATGTGGCGCGGATGATCCGCCAGGAAGGCGAAGCCATGCTGGCCAAGGTGCAAGCGGGGGAGCGTATCGTCACCCTGGAGGTCGAAGGGCGGCCGTGGAGCACCGAGCAGTTGGCCGTCGAGCTGGACAAGTGGCGCCTGGATGCGCGCACCGTCAACCTCATGGTCGGTGGTCCGGAAGGCTTGGCGGCGGAGGTGCAGGCGCGCAGCGAGCAGCGTTGGTCGCTGTCGCCGTTGACCTTGCCACACCCGCTGGTGCGCATCCTCATCGGCGAACAAATCTATCGGGCCTGGACGGTGTTGTCCGGCCACCCGTATCACAAATAACCAGCAGTCGCCGATGCCTCAACCGATCCGCCTCAACGACCATGACAAAGACGCGCGCTTGATCCGCAGGCGCGCGCTGGTCGGTGCGGCTGTGGTTTTTTTGCTGATCGGCCTGTTGGTTGCCCGTCTGTATTACCTGCAGGTGGTGCAGTACGAGTATCACTCGACCCTGTCGGAAAACAATCGGGTGCATGTGCAGCCGATTCCGCCGACCCGTGGGCTGATCTTCGACCGCAATGGGGTGATCATCGCCGACAATCGACCCAGCTTCAGCCTGACCCTGAGCCGCGAGCGGGCGGGTGATTGGCAGCAGGTGCTGGATGTCATAGTCGAGGTGCTGGAACTCAGTGAGGATGAGCGCACGCTGTTCGAGAAGCGCGTGCGCCAGGGCCGGCGGCCATTCGAGCCGGTGCCGGTGTTGTTCGAGTTGAGCGAAGAGCAGATCGCCCGTATCGCGGTCAATCAGTTCCGCTTGCCGGGGGTCGAGGTGTCCGCGCAGCTGGTCCGGCATTACCCGCAGGGCGAGCACTTCGCCCATTCGGTGGGCTATGTCGGGCGGATCAACGAGGCGGAGTTGAAAGGTCTCGATCCAGTGGCCTATAGCGGCACTCACCACATCGGTAAAACCGGGATCGAGCGCTTCTACGAGGCGGAGCTGCACGGCGAAGTGGGCTACGAAGAGGTCGAGACCAATGCCCGCGGCCGCGTGTTGCGGGTGCTCAAACGCACCGACCCGCTGCCCGGCAAGGATATCCGGCTGACCCTCGATGTGCACCTGCAAGAGGCTGCCGAGGCCGCGTTGGGCGGTCGCCGCGGTGCCATCGTGGCGATCCAGCCGGCGACCGGCGAGGTGCTGGCCATGGTCAGTCAACCGAGTTTCGACCCCAACCCCTTCGTCACCGGCATCAGTTTCAAGGCCTATGCCGAGTTGCGCGACTCGATCGATCGGCCGCTGTTCAACCGGGTATTGCGTGGGCTGTACCCGCCGGGCTCGACCATCAAACCGATGATGGCGGTGGCGGGCCTGGATGCCGGGGTGATCACCCCCTCTACGCGGGTGTTCGATCCCGGCTTCTATCAGTTGCCCAACGTGCAGCATAAGTACCGTAACTGGAACCGCAGCGGTGACGGTTGGGTGAATCTGGAAATGGCGATCATGCGCTCCAATGACACCTACTTCTATGACCTCGCGCATAAGATGGGCATCGACCGGATGCACGACTACATGACCCGTTTTGGTCTCGGTCAGCGGGTGTCCCTGGACATGTTCGAGGAGACTTCCGGCTTGATGCCTTCACGCGACTGGAAGCGTGCGCGCTATCGCCAGCCCTGGTATCCGGGGGAGACGTTGATTCTCGGCATCGGTCAGGGCTACATGCAAACCACGCCGCTGCAGTTGGCGCAGGCCGCGACGCTGATGGCCAGTCGCGGCAAGTGGATTCGTCCGCACCTGGCCAAGAGCATCGAAGGCCGGCCGCCAGTTGATTCTGAGCCGCTGCCGGACATCCAGCTGCACGATGCCAAGTACTGGGATTACGCCCGCTTCGGCATGGAACAGGTCATGCACGGTCCGCGCGGCACCGCGCGTAAGGTCGGCGACACTGCGGTGTACCGCATCGCCGGCAAGAGCGGTACGGCGCAGGTGGTGGCGATCAAGCAAGGTGAGAAATACGACCGCAGCAAGGTCCAGGAGCGCCATCGCGACCATGCCCTGTTCGTCGCCTTCGCGCCGGTGGAGAACCCGCAGATCGTTGTGGCCGTAATGGTGGAGAATGGCGAGTCGGGCTCGGGCGTGGCGGCGCCGGTGGTCAAGCAGGTGATGGACGCCTGGTTGCTGGATGACAGCGGTCAATTGAAGGCCGAGTACGCGCCACCCTTGAGCGCGGAGATTAGCCACCGATGAACAGTAACTTCGATCGCACCCTGTCCAGCGAAGACGACGTATTGCGCCGGCGCGCCAGCCTGCTGCAGCGTCTGCACATCGATGGCATCTTGTTGCTGCTGTTATTGATACTGGCGGCCGGCAGCCTGTTTATCCTCTATTCGGCCAGCGGCAAGAGCGTCGCGCTGCTGATCAAACAGGCCAGTTCATTTGGCATCGGCCTGGTGGGCATGTTCATCATCGCCCAGTTCGAACCGCGGTTCATGGCGCGCTGGGTGCCGCTGGCCTATGTGGCGGGGGTCGGCCTGCTGGTCGCGGTGGATGTCATGGGGCATAACGCCATGGGTGCCACCCGCTGGATCAACATCCCCGGGGTGATCCGTTTCCAGCCTTCCGAATTCATGAAAATCATCATGCCGGCGACCATCGCCTGGTATTTGTCGGGTCGCAGTCTGCCGCCGCGCTTGAAGCACATCTGTATCAGCCTGGCGCTGATTATCGTGCCCTTCGTGCTGATTCTGCTGCAGCCGGATCTGGGCACCTCGCTGTTGGTGATCGCTTCCGGGGCCTTCGTGTTGTTTATGGCCGGCCTGCAATGGCGCTGGATCCTCGGCGCGCTGACGGCCGTGGTGCCGCTCGCGGTGGGCATGTGGTTCTTCGTCTTGCGCGAATACCAGAAGCAGCGGGTGCTGACCTTTCTCAATCCAGAGAGCGACCCCCTGGGCAGTGGCTGGAACATCATCCAGTCGAAGGCGGCGATTGGCTCGGGCGGGGTGTTGGGCAAGGGCTGGTTACTGGGTACCCAGTCGCACCTGGATTTTTTGCCGGAAAGCCACACGGACTTTATCATTGCCGTGCTCGCCGAGGAGTTCGGCCTGGTCGGCGTGTGTCTGTTGCTGTTGATGTACGTACTGCTGATCTCTCGCGGATTGGTGATTACCGTGCAAGCGCAGACGCTGTTCGGTAAGCTCCTTGCCGGAGCCTTGACCATGACGTTCTTCGTCTATGTCTTCGTCAATATCGGCATGGTCAGTGGACTGTTGCCGGTGGTGGGCGTGCCGCTGCCGTTCATTAGTTACGGCGGAACCTCACTGATTACCCTGCTCTCGGGGTTCGGGATTTTGATGTCGATCCACACCCACCGTAAATGGATTACTCAGGTTTAATTGGGCTTATGAATTCAATGCAAATACTGCGTCGCTGGGCTACTCGGCATGCACCTTGGCTTGGCCTGGCGGGTCTGTTCGGCCTGACTCAGCAGGCTGCCGCCGCCGAGTACGAGCACTCACCGCAGGTCGCCGAGTTTGTCGCCGAGATGACCCGGGATTACGGCTTCGCCAGCGAGCAACTGCTCAGCCTGTTTGCCGAAGCCGAGCGCAAGCAGTCGATTCTGGATGCCATCTCGCGCCCGGCGGAGAAGGTCAAGCCCTGGAAAGATTACCGGCCGATCTTTATCACCGACTCGCGTATCGCCCGTGGCGTGGATTTCTGGCGCGAACACGAGCAGGTCCTGGCGCGCGCGGAGCAGGAGTACGGCGTACCGGCTCAGGTGATCGTGGCGATCATCGGCGTGGAAACCTTTTACGGTGGCAATACCGGCAACTACCGGGTGGTCGATGCGTTGTCGACCCTGGCGTTCGATTATCCGCCGCGGGCGCCGTTCTTTCGCAAGGAGCTGCGTGAGTTTCTCATGCTGGCCCGCGAGGAACAGGTCGATCCGCTCAGCCTGAAAGGTTCCTATGCCGGCGCCATGGGCCTGCCGCAGTTCATGCCGAGCAGCTTCCGCGCCTATGCGGTGGACTTCGATGGCGACGGCCATATCAACATCTGGACCAACCCGGACGATGCCATCGGCAGCGTCGCCAGCTATTTCAAACGGCACGGCTGGCAGCCGGGTGAGCCGGTGGTCAGCGCCGCCAGCATCCAGGGCGAGCAGGCCGAACAAGGCCTGACTCAGGGACTCGATCCGGTGAAGACGGTCGGCGAACTGCGCCAGCTAGGCTGGGCCAGCGCTGCTCCTCTGACCGACGAACTGCCCGTCACCGCCTTCCGTCTGGAAGGCGCCGAAGGCGACGAATACTGGTTGGGGCTGCCGAATTTCTTCGTGATTACCCGCTATAACCGTAGCGTGATGTACGCCATGGCGGTGAATCAATTGGCCGAGTTGCTGGTCGACGCGCGAGGTGCTCACTGATGGCCAGCATGCCGCTTAAGCTCGCCGCCTGTGGCGCACTCGCGCTGCTGTTGGCCAGCTGCTCCTCCAGCCGGGCGCCGCAGCCTGTTGCGCCGACACAGGCGGGCGGGGGGATTTCCGGTCCGGGCGATTACAACCGCCCGCACAAGGATGGCGCGCCCTGGTGGGATGTCGACGTCTCGCGCATTCACGATGCGGTGCCGATGCCGCACCATGGTGCTTATAAGGCCAACCCCTATACCGTGCTGGGCAAGACCTACTACCCGATCCCCGATGCGCGGCGCTATCAGGCGACCGGGCCGGCGTCCTGGTACGGTACCAAGTTCCACGGTCAGGCCACCGCCAACGGCGAAACCTATGACCTGTACGGTATGACGGCAGCGCACAAGACGCTACCGCTGCCCAGCTATGTTCGGGTGACCAACCTGGAAAACGGCAAGACGGCAATCCTGCGGGTCAACGACCGCGGGCCGTTCTATTCCGACCGGATCATCGACCTGTCCTTTGCCGCGGCGAAGAAACTCGGTTATGCCGAGAACGGCACGGCACGCGTCAAGGTCGAGGGTATCGACCCGCAGGAGTGGTGGGCTCAGCGCGGCCAGCCGGTGCCGATGGTGCTGGCTCAGCCGCAGCAGGTTGCCCAGGTGGAGACTATCGCGCAGCCGGTGGCTGCACCCCTCGAGCAGTACGCGCCGCCCCTGGAGCAGCACGCAGCCGCGATGCTGCCGGTGCAAATCGACGCAAAAAAAAACGCTTCAGTCGCAGCCTCTGGCCTGTATCTCCAAGTGGGCGCCTTCGCCAATCCGGACGCTGCCCAGCTGCTCAAGGACAAGTTGAGCGAGACGGTCGCTGCACCGGTGTTCATCAGCTCAGTGGTGCACAACCAGCAGATTCTGCACCGCGTGCGACTGGGCCCGATCAACAGTCAGGGCGAGGCTGAGCAACTGCAAGACAGTGTGCGCCTGGCCAATCTTGGTCCGTCAAGGCTGGTGAAGGCCGATTGACATGGCACTTATTGGTCGCTCGTCAGACTAAGCACCGAGCCGCGGTCGGGTCGTTTACCCTGTGCGGCGCCCCCTAATTTGCCCTCGCGGGCCTGTTTGACCCTTAGCAACTTTGAGAGACGGATGAATATCACCAGTTTTGCCCAACGCGTTTCCTTGTCCCTTCTGCTGCTCACTGCGCCGGTCACCTGGGCCGCGCAAATGGTGATTCCTGCACCGCCGCAGCTGGCAGCCAAATCCTATGTGCTGATGGATGCCGCGAGCGGCAACGTCCTGGTCGAGCACAATGCCGACGAGCGTCTACCGCCCGCCAGCCTGACCAAGTTGATGACCGCCTACCTGGCGACGCTGGACATCAACCGTGGCCAGATCAAAGAAACCGACATGGTGCGCATCAGCGAGAAGGCCTGGCGCATGGGCGGCTCGAAGATGTTCATCGAGGTGGGCAAGGAGGTCTCGGTCGATGACCTGCTGCACGGCATCATCATTCAGTCCGGCAACGACGCCAGTGTGGCGCTGGCCGAGCACATCGCCGGCAGCGAAGACGCCTTCGCCGACCTGATGAACGCCAGTGCCGAGCGCCTGGGCATGAGCAACAGCCAATTCCGCAACGCCACCGGCTGGCCGGACCCCGAGCACTACTCCTCGGCCCACGACATGGCCAAGCTGGCGCGGGCGATCATCTATGAAGACCCTGCGCATTACGCCATCTATGCGCAGAAGGAGTTCTTCTGGAACGGCATCAAACAACCGAATCGCAACCTGCTGTTGTGGCGCGATAAAACCGTCGACGGCCTGAAAACCGGGCACACCGATGAAGCCGGTTACTGCCTGGTCTCGTCTGCCGTGCGCGACGGTATGCGTCTGGTCTCGGTAGTGTTCGGCACCAACAGCGAGCAGGCTCGCGCCGCCGAGACGCAGAAACTGCTGACCTATGGTTTCCGCTTCTTCGAGACCCGTACCTTCTATCAGAAGGGCACCGAACTGGCTCAGGCGCAAGTCTGGAAAGGTAGCGCCCGTCAGCTCAAAGCCGGCTTGGCCAATGACCTGACCTTGACCCTGCCGAAGGGCCAGCTGGATAAACTGCAAGCCGGTATGACCCTCAACCCGCAGTTGATCGCGCCGATCCAGCAGGGCGATGTCATCGGTAAGGTCGAGGTGAAGCTGGCTGACGAGGTGGTGCACAGCGCCGACCTGGTTGCCTTGGATGCCGTCGAGGAGGGTGGCGTCTTCCGTCGCCTGTGGGATAGCATTCGTCTGTTCTTCTACGCTTTGTTCAACTAACTGTGTCGACCGCCGCCAGCATGCCTCAGTTGGGTGTGGCCGGCGGCCGTCTTCGCGGATCACGAGTCCGCCATCGCCATGACTGATACCGATGTTCAAGCTCCAAAAATCGAGTTTCCCTGTGAGCGCTACCCGATCAAGGTGATCGGCGAGGCCGGCGACGGTTTTGCCGATCTGGTGATCGAGGTGATCCAGCGGCATGCGCCGGATCTCGACGCCAGCACCCTGGTGCTGCGCGACAGCCGCAATGGCCGTTTCCTCTCGGTGCAGGTGCTGATCACCGCCACCGGAGTGGAGCAGTTGCAGGCCATCCACGTCGACCTGCGCGCCACCGGTCGCGTGCAAATGGTGTTGTAACGGGAGCAGACCCTAGTGGCATCCGAACTCGTCGTACGCCACCTTGGCGTCGTGGACTATCTGCCGACCCTGGAAGCGATGCGTCGGCTGACCGCCGAGCGCGACGAACTGACGCCCGACGAAATCTGGCTGCTGCAGCATCCCCGGGTGTTCACCCAGGGTCAGGCCGGCAAGCCCGAGCATCTGTTGGCGCCGGGCGACATCCCGGTAATTCAGGTGGAGCGCGGCGGGCAGGTCACCTACCACGGCCCGGGTCAGCTGGTGGCCTATCTGCTGCTGGATCTGCGCCGCCTGGATCTGGGGGTGCGCGATTTGGTGACGGCTATGGAGCAGAGCCTGGTGGATGTGCTGGCCAGCTATTGCGTGGCGGCGGCACCAAAGGCCGATGCGCCTGGCGTGTACGTCAACGGCGAGAAGATCGCCTCGTTGGGGCTGCGGGTTAGCCGGGGCTGCTCGTTCCACGGCCTGGCGCTCAATGTGGACATGGACATGTCGCCATTCTGGCGGATCAATCCCTGCGGCTATGCGGGGCTGAAAATGGTGCAGCTGAGGGATCTGCTCGACGCGCCGCCCGCGTTCGACGAGGTGGCGCAGCGCCTCGAGCAAGCGCTGCGCCAGCGGCTGGGTTATGAATCCCAGGGCGTGGTGTGACC
Source organism: Pseudomonas sp. SJZ079 (assembly GCF_007993865.1). Classification (GTDB taxonomy): domain Bacteria; phylum Pseudomonadota; class Gammaproteobacteria; order Pseudomonadales; family Pseudomonadaceae; genus Aquipseudomonas. The sequence continues at coordinate 113,868 of NZ_VIUH01000009.1, forward strand.
GTCGGATTACGCTCCGCTAATCCGACCTAGGTCATCACCACAGCCGTAGTCGGGATTAGCCGAAGGCGTAATCCGGGGATCGTCAATTCAGGTTGAGTGCCGGAATGATGCTCGGGGCGATGTCCTGACCCGGTACCGAAACCGGTGCGGCCAGACCCAGATTGTTCTTCTCGAATACCTTGTCGGCCCGGTAGCTGGAGCGCACCAGCGGACCGGCAGCCACTTCCATGAAGCCCTTTTCCAGGCCTATATCGCGGAACCGATTGAACTCTTCGGGGCTGACCCAGCGCTTGACCGGCAGGTGATTGCGGGTGGGCTGCAGATACTGGCCGAGGGTGAGGATGTCCACGCCAATGGCGCGCAGGTCATCCATGGTTTCGATGACTTCTTCGTCGGTTTCACCCAGGCCCAGCATCAGGCTGGTCTTGGCCAGCACATCCGGGCGGTGGCGCTTGGCATGCGCCAGCACGTGCAAGGTCTTCTCGTAGCCGGCACGCGGGTCGCGCACCACATGGGTCAGGCGCTTGACCGTTTCGACGTTCTGCGCGAACACCTGCAGGCCGGAATCCACCACCCGTTCGATGGCCTGCAGGTCGCCGTTGAAATCGGGGGTCAGGGCTTCCACGACCACCTGTGGCGTGCGCTCCTTGATGGCGCGCACGCAGGCGGCGTAGTGGCTGGCGCCACCATCTTGCAGGTCGTCGCGATCCACCGAGGTCAGCACGATATAGCGCAGCGCCATCAGTTCGACCGACTTGGCCGTGTTCTGTGGCTCTTCCTGGTCCAGCCAACCGTTCGGGTTGCCGGTATCCACCGCGCAGAAACGGCAGGCACGGGTGCACACCGAGCCCATCAGCATGATTGTGGCGGTACCGTTGGACCAGCACTCGCCCATGTTCGGGCAGTGCGACTCCTGGCAAACGGTGCTCAGGCGGTGCTCGCTGACATTGCGCTTGACCGCTTCGAAGCGGCTGCCGCCGGGCGCTTTGACCCGCAGCCATTTGGGCTTGGGTTCATACACCTGGGGTTCGGCTGAGGTACGGCGCTTCTGGCCATCCTTGATCGCAGTGGTGCCCTGAATAGTGCGGAATTTTTCGCCGCTGGCAACGGGTTTAGTCGAGGACGTGTCTGACATCGGAAATCTGGGCTCCGTTAGAGGCTCCATTGGCGAGAGGCTTGTGGCCGCCGCGAAGTCTATCACAGAAGCTGTTCTCACAAGCTGGCGGCTGTCTGCCGTGTAGCGGTACGGTCGGCGAGTGCCAAGTGTCACCCCGAGCCGGCCTGAGGGGCAAACGGTTTCAGTGGCCGCGCAGTTGCTTCAACAGCTCCTCGCTGGGGTAGCTGCCCACCGGCCAGTATCTGCAGCCCTCGCGTAGCTACTTGCTGGTGCAGCGCTTCGTGCATCCGGACGCCTTCGCCTGGTTCGCCGAGGAAGGCAGCAAGATGGGCTTCAAGAACGTCGCTGCCGGTCCGCTGGTGCGTTCGTCCTACCACGCGGATCAGCAGGCGCACGAGGCCAAGAATCACTTAGCCGGCTGAATAAATGCTTGGCTGAATAAAAAAGACGACCCTCGGGTCTCCTTTTCATTCGTTGCGTTTCAGTAGTTACGCAGCTGTTCGAGCAGCTCGTAGCTCGGGTAGCCGTCGGCCGGTTGACCGCGCCTTTGTTGAAAGGCGCGCACCGCCTTGCGGGTGTTGGCGCCGATAATGCCGTCGGCAGGCCCTGGCTCGAGGCCGTTCTGCGCCAGCAGCGTTTGCAGTTCGATACGTTCGCTGCGGCCCAACTGGCGATCGCTGCGTGGCCAGCTGCCGTGCACGCCTGCACCGCCGCGCAGGCCGTCGGCCAGCAGGCCAATGGCCAAAGCGTAGGAGGTCGAGTTGTTGTACTTGAGGATGCTGCGGAAATTACTCAGCAGCACAAAGGCCGGGCCGCGATGGCCGGCAGGCAGCAACAGGGTCGCGGGGCTGGCGCTGGCCATGGACATCGACGTATTCACGGGCTTGACGCCAAGTCTCGTCCATTCGGCCAGGCTGCGACGGTTCTCTGGGTCGGCCAGGCTATAGTCGAAATCGCCCGGTAGGAGGACTTCGAAGCCCCAGGGCTGGCCTTGTTGCCAGCCCGAGGCTTGCAGGTAGTGAGCGGCCGAGGCCAGCGCGTCGGTCGAGGAGTTCCACAGGTCGCGACGGCCGTCGCCGTCGAAATCCACCGCATGCTGGTTGTAGGTGGTCGGCATGAACTGGGTCTGGCCCATGGCGCCCGCCCAGGAGCCGATCAGGCGTTCCGGGGTGATGTCGCCATGCTGAAGTATCTGCAGTACAGCGAGCAATTGGCTGCGCCAGAACACCTGACGGCGGCCTTGGTAGGCCAGGGTGGCGAGCGAGCGGATTACGTTGTGATTGCCGATATTGCTGCCGAAGTTGCTTTCCAGGCCCCAGATCGCCACCAGGATCTCGCCATCCACGCCATAACGCCGTTCGATGCGCGTGAGGTTGTCGCGCTGTTGGGCGAGCAGGCTGCGACCGCGTGCGATTCGGGCGGGCGATACGGCGCCGTCGAGATATTCCCAGACGGGACGGGTGAACTCCGGTTGACTGCTGTCAGCGGCCAATACCTCGGGGTTTGGGCTGACCCCGGCAAAGGCCCGGTCGAACAGTTCGGGTTCGATGCCCGCGGCGATGGCATCGCTGCGCAGCAGAGCGCGCCAATCGGCGAAGCTGAGCTGCTCGCTGGCGGCGGGGATAATTGTCGCCGGCAGGTTGGTGTGGCTTTCGCCTGGGGTGTTTGCCGCGGTTGCCAGCGATTGTGCAGGTGCTTCGCTGCAAGCGCTCAACAACAGGAAGATGCAGGCCGAGGCCGTGTGGCTCAGGCTGCGAAGAAGCAGGTTTGGCATGGTGGTCTCAGCAGGTTTTGCAGGCCGTTACCTTAGCACGAATGAGGCCCTATGCGGGTTACGGCGCGGTTTTCAGGCTGCCACAAAGCATGAAGCCTCCCAGTTTTGCTGGGAGGCTTCGCGGCGATAGCTGCCTTCGCCTTTATGCGGTTTTTCCTGGCGACAACGGAACAGTGGCTGGGCGATCAGGGACTTGGCCTTATTCGGGCCATGCTTGGTTTTCTTGGCCATGAGTTTTCTCATTTGCGCCTGCGATCTGCGGGCGAGCGCAGGATGCTCTGCAGCTGAGAAAATGTCCAGGCTATGGGTAAGCGTCGCTGGCGAGGCCCAGGCGTTGCCCGCATATGCTCAGGGCCAGCAGGCTCAAGCCACTCCAGGGGTCGCCAGGCGCTTGACCTTTGATCTGCGCGTCGATGCGTTGCGCGTCGAGCAGCAGCTGCGCCCAGCGCGCGGCCGAGTGGCGTTGCAGGGCTTTGCTGACCAGTGGTCGGCGTTTATCCCATACCGGCGGGCGTGCCGAGCTGAAGGCTTTGTCCAGCGGCATGCCTTGGCCGTATTGCTGGGCGATAGTGGCCAGCAAACGCAGCTCGCGAGCCAGCGCCCAGAGCACTACGGGGGGCTCGACGCCTTCGCCACGCAGCCCTTCGAGCATGCGCAAGGCGTGCGCGGCCTCACCGTTGAGTGCGGCATCGATCAGGCCGAAGACGTCGAAGCGCGCACTGTCGGCGACCGCTGCGTGTACGGTGCTGGCGTCGACCTGACCGTCGCTGGCGAGTAGCTTGAGTTTTTCGATTTCCTGGGCGGCGGCGAGCAGGTTGCCCTCGACCCGCACGGCAATCATCTCCATGGCTTCCTGGCTGGCGCTGAGGCCAGCCTGGGCCAGGCGTTGGCGAATCCATTGCGGTAACTGATGCGCGTCGATCGGCCAGATCTGCAGGAACTGCGTGTGCTGCCCGTCGATCAGCGCCTTGGCCCATTTGCTTTTCTGGGTGCTGCCATCGAGCTTGGGCAGGCTGATCAGCAAGACCGTGTCTTCCGGTGGTCGGGCCAGGTATTCGAGCAATGCCGCACTGCCTTTATCGCCGGGCTTGCCGGAGGGTAGGCGCAGTTCCAGCAGGCGTTTATCGGCGAACAGGGAAAGACTGGCGCCGGCTTGCAGCAAGTTGCCCCAGTCGAAATTGGCTTCGGCGTTGAACACCTGGCGCTCGCTGAAACCCAGTTGGCGGGTGGCCGCACGAATGGTGTCGCAGGCTTCCTGGCACAGCAGCGGTTCGTCGCCACTGACCGCATACACCGAAGCCAGGTTGCCCTGGAGGTGTTTGCTGAGTTGTGCGGGGTTGAGTTTCATCGGCTGATCGGGCGTCGGACCGCCTAGGCGGCCCGCGCGGGCTTACTGCAGTTGCGTCGGCAGTTGCAGCGGGGATTGCTGCGGCTGCGAGGCCTCGAACCGGCGAGCGGCCTCCAGTGCCTCGGCTTCGGCTTTGGCCTTGGCTTCGGCGGTCTGTTGCAGCTGGTCGAGCTGCGCAGGGGTCACCTGGCGCAGGCGTTGTACCAGCTGTTGTACCAGATCGCGGCGCATTTCCTGGCGCAGCTGCGCGCCTTCCTGGCCCGAGCCAATCAGGTTGTTGCTGTCCTGCACGTAGAAGTTCTGCACTTCCAGTTGGTTGCGCATCAACAGCAGATTTTTCGCGCCACGAATCTCGTAGTCGAGGGTCATGGTCAGTTCGTATTCGGCAGTACGCGCCGAGCTGGTGTAGCTGGCGGCGCGCTGGTCTTCCTGCTCGTTGCTCAGGATCAGGCTGTAGGGCGCGCCGGGGTACACGCGTACATCGTTGTTCTGCAGCACCTCGCGGACTTGCTTGAGCGTCTCGCCGTAAGCATTGCGGGCGCTGACGTCGAGCTCCTTGAGGGCAAACTGCACATCACCGGTACCGCGTAGCTGGAAGCCACAGGCACTAAGCAGTACAGCCAGACCGATTACCAACAGATTCCGTTTCATCATCTTTGTTTTCCCCTAAGTCGAGCATCCCGGCGCACCGCTGTCTGGGCGCGCCGAGTGTAATCAGTTGGCGACGATATTGACCAGTTTGCCCGGCACCACAATCACCTTGCGAATGGCCAAGCCTTCGGTAAAACGCAGTACGTTCTCGTTGCCCCGCGCTGCCGCCTCGACCTCCTCGCGGCTGGCGCTGGCCGGCATTTCGAGCTGTCCGCGCAGTTTGCCGTTGACCTGAATCACCAGGGTCAGGCTGTCTTGCACCAGGGCCGACTCGTCCAGCGGTGGCCAGCGGGCATCGATTATCGCGCCTTGATGGCCCAGCTCCGACCACAGTTGATGGCTGATGTGCGGGGTAATCGGCGCGAGCAGCAGGGCCACGCTTTCCAGGCCCTCATGCAGCAGGGCACGGTCTTGCTCGGTCCCTTGTGCGGCCTTTTCCAACACGTTCATCAGGGTCATCACGGCGGCGATGGCGGTGTTGAATTTGTGATGCTGGCCAATGTCCTGGGTGGCTTGCTTGATGGCCTGGTGGATGGCGCGACGTACCTCTTTCTGCGCGTCGTTGAGTGTGCTCTTGTCCAGTGCGGATGGCAGGCCGGCGTTGACGTGGGCCTGGGCCAGGCGCCAGACGCGACGCAGGAAGCGGCTGCCGCCCTCGACGCCGGAGTCGGACCATTCCAGGCTCATGTCCGGCGGCGAGGCAAACATCATGAACAGGCGGCAGGTGTCGGCACCGTAAGCATCGATCATCGCTTGCGGGTCGACGCCGTTGTTTTTCGATTTGGACATCTTCTCGGTGCCGCCGATTTCCACCGGCTGGCCGTCGCTCTTCAGTTTGGCGGCGATGACCTTGCCCTTGGCGTCGCGTTCGTTTTCCACATCGGCCGGGTTGAACCAGTCCTTGCCACCGTTTTCCAGTACACGGAAATACGTGTCGGCGACCACCATGCCCTGGGTTAGCAGGTTCTTGAACGGCTCATTGGAGTCGAGCAGGCCTTCGTCGCGCATCAGCTTGTGGAAGAAGCGCGCGTACAGCAGGTGCAGGATGGCGTGTTCGATACCGCCGATGTATTGATCCACCGGCAGCCAGTGGTTGGCGGCGGCCGGGTCAACCATGCCACCGGTGTACTGAGGCGAGGCGTAGCGGGCGAAATACCAGGAGCTTTCCACGAAGGTGTCCATGGTGTCGGTTTCGCGCTTGGCCGGGCTGCCGCAGGTTGGGCAGCTGCAGTCATAGAACGCGGGCATCCTGGCCAGCGGTGAGCCCGCGCCGTCCGGCACTACGTCCTCAGGCAGCACTACCGGCAGCTGGTCTTCAGGCACCGGTACATCGCCGCAGCTGGCGCAGTGGATAATCGGGATTGGGCAGCCCCAATAGCGCTGGCGGCTGATGCCCCAGTCGCGCAGGCGGAACTGGGTGCGTGCCTGGCCGAGGGATTTTTTCTGCAGGGCCACTTCGATGGCGTCGAAGGCGCCTTCGAAGTCGAGGCCGTCGAACTCGCCGGAGTTGATCAGCTGGCCATGCTCGCCGTAGGCGTCCTGCCAGGGCGCCGGGGTTTCATCGCCGGCTGCAGTGCGCACGACGGCTTTGATCGGCAGTTGGTATTTGTGGGCGAACTCGAAGTCGCGCTCGTCGTGGGCCGGTACGGCCATTACCGCGCCGTCGCCATAATGGATCAGCACGTAGTTGGCGACCCACACCGGCAGTTTCTCGCCGGTCAGCGGGTGCTCGACGAACAGCCCGGTGGGCAGGCCTTTCTTCTCCTGGGTGGCGATGTCCGCTTCGGCCACGCCGCCGCGTTTGCATTCGTCGATGAAGGCCTGCAGCTCGGCCGCCTGGTCGCTTGGCAGGCGTGCGAGGGCGACGGACGCCAGGTGGTGTTCGGCCGCGACCGCCACGTAGGTGGCGCCCAGCAGGGTGTCCGGGCGGGTGGTGAAGACTTTCATGCTGCCGGCTTCGCCGACGCTGGCGACGTCGTAGGGGAAGCTCACTTCCATGCCGCGCGATTTGCCGATCCAGTTGCGCTGCATGGTCTTGACTTGTTCCGGCCAGCCATCCAGGTCGTCCAGACTGCTCAACAGTTCATCCGCATAAGCGGTGATCTTGAAGTAGTACATGGGGATTTCGCGCTTTTCGATCAGTGCGCCACTGCGCCAGCCGCGGCCGTCGATGACCTGCTCGTTGGCCAGTACGGTCTGGTCCACCGGGTCCCAGTTGACGGTGCCGTTCTTGCGATAGATCACGCCCTTCTGGTACAGGCGGGTGAACAGCCATTGTTCCCAGCGGTAGTAGTCCGGCTTGCAGGTGGTGACTTCGCGCGTCCAGTCGATGGCCAGGCCCAGGCTCTTGAGCTGGGTCTTCATGTAGTCGATGTTTTCGTAGGTCCACTTGGCGGGTGCGACCTGGTTCTTCATCGCGGCGTTTTCCGCCGGCATGCCGAAGGCGTCCCAGCCCATCGGCTGCAGCACGTTCTTGCCCTGCATGCGCTGGTAGCGGGCGATCACGTCGCCGATGGTGTAGTTGCGCACGTGACCCATGTGCAACTTGCCGCTCGGGTAGGGGAACATCGACAGGCAATAGAAGGTGTCCTTGCCCGGCTGTTCATTCACTACAAAGGATTTTTGCGCGTCCCAATGGGACTGCGCGGCGGCTTCGATTTCGCGTGGCTGATACTGTTCGTACATGGCTACTGGCGCTGGGGAATGGAGGCTTATACAGGTGGGGTGAAAGCAGTTGCGCTCGGCTATACGGCGTTGGGAGCAGGCTCGAATGCTCATCTACCTAAGTGTAAATGGCGTTTTTGCCTGCTGTACTCGCTACGCTCGACCTGCGGAACAGCCTTGGGCCGGTACTCCGCACGTTGCGTTTCGCCTTTGCTCGCTTCGCTTTCGTGCCGCCTGTTCGGTAAACGCCGTAGCATACATGACCCCCCTTGACTGAGGGAAACCCTGATTACAGCCGCACGTTGGCGTCTGCTCTTGGTTGCGCGCCGTTGGTCGCTACGTCCTGCCGGTTAAGGGGCTGCCGCTAAGCTGGATATAGGGGCCGCATGTTTTGAGCCCGGCGCGAGGTGGGTGGATGGGTGAATTGCGGCGAACAGAGATAGGCGGCGGTTTGTATGAACGGCTGTTGCAACGGCTCGCCTTGGCCCTGGATGAGGCAGACAGCCTGAGCCGTGTATCTGCCGACCCGCCGCGTGATCTGGAGTTGCACGGCCTGACCTCTGCCGAGCTCGAATTGATTCGCGCCTACCTGGATCGGGATCTCAACTGGCTGCGCGGCTGGCATGCCGCGGCAGAAGAGCTCGCGCAGCTGGAACGATGGCCGGCGCAGCCGCTGAAACCTTGGCGCTCGACCCAAAAGGCAACCAGTAAGGGGCATGGCAAGCTGAGGCCGCCGCTGAAGCAGCGGGTGCAGCTGTGTTGCGCCCTGTGCGGTGTCGCTGCCGATTGGCAGTCGGGTAAGGGGACCAAGGCCTGCTCTGTCTGTGGCTCACAGCTATTCCGGGCGGGTAACGCCCAGCAATAGCAGGTAATGGGCGGTGGCTATCACGCCGTTAGTGACGGCGAGAGTCTGAGGCGTCGCTGCCGATGCGCTCGGCGAGTTAGTCGTCTCCTCGGATAGTACGGCTGTCTGCGACTGTGGAGCCTCTCTCTTTGTCGTGGCAGGTGTGCGGCGATAGGCCCTTGTTCCGGGTAAGCAAGCCTAATGCGGTGCAGGGCTCTGGTAGGCTTCACGCATTCGTGGAGGCGCTTGATGCCCATTTGCTGTGCCCTCAAACAGCTGTTGTTGCCGCCAGGCCTGTTGCTGCTGTTGCTGCTCGCGGCCTGGTGGTTGCGTGGGCGCTTTGCGCGCCTGGCGGCTGCCTGCTTCGCTGTGGCAGTGGGTGGGCTGTGGCTGATGAGTCTGCCGATTACCGTGGAGTGGTCCGCGCGACTGCTGGAGTCCGACTCGGCGCTGCAGCAGGCGCAGTGGGGCGATCTGGCGCAGGAGGTCGATGCGATCGTCGTGCTGGGCGGCGGGCGTGAGCAGAACGACCCTGCCTGGGGCGCTGATCAGCCGAGTCCTTTTGCCCTGGAGCGGCTGCGCTATGCGGCGCGTCTGGCCAAGGCTTCGGGGGTGCCGCTGTTGGTCAGTGGCGGCCTGCACTACGGCGAGCCACCCAGCGAGGCGGCCTTGATGGCTCAGGTGCTGGCCCGCGATTATGGCGTGGTTGTGCGTTGGCAGGAGGAGGCGAGTCGGACGACCTGGGAAAACGCGGCCTACAGCGCCGAGTTGCTGCGCCAAGAGGGCGTCAAGCGTGTGCTGTTGGTGACTCAGGCGTGGCACATGCCCAGGGCACGCTGGTGCTTCGAGCAAGTCGGCTTTCAGGTGCTAGCCGCCCCGGTAGGCTTTCTCGGTGTGTCGAACGGTCGCCCTGCTGGCGGCTGGCTGCCGGAAAGCAAGGCGCTGTGGCAGAGCGGCTTGTTGCTCAATGAGGCCATTGGATTGTTGACCTATCCGCTGGCCTATCCCTAGGGTCTGTTGCCGTTTCATTGCGAGCCGCGTTGCCGCGAGAAATGGCCCCCGATTAGGCGTAGGACGCAGGTAATGGTCATTCCCTTGCCAAGTCCTGCAACAACAGCGGGGGCCATTTCCCGCGCAACCCGAAGGGCCGGGCTTGTTTTTGCGCGATGCGGCGTTTCTCGTCGCTCATTTGGAACAACCAAACCGCGCTCCTCGTGTCTTGCCTCGCGCAAAAACAAGCTACGGCGCGGCCGCGAATGAAACGGCAACAGACCCTAGGTGTTTGCCTCTGGCCGCGCTACAGAGTCTTGGCCATGCGGCTGGCCAGTAGCGCCCAGGCGAACAGCAGGGCGCAGAGGATGATCAGCGGCCAGGCGCGCCAGCGCAAATAGGGGGTCAACTGCTGCATCGGCTGGACCTCGCCATACAACACACCGCGCTCGAACTGCGGCAGTTGCGTGGTGATCCGGCCATGGGGGTCGATCAGTACGGTCATGCCGTTGTTGGTCGCGCGAATCATCCAGCGGCCCGCCTCCAGGGCGCGCATCTGCGCCATCTGCAGGTGTTGCAGCGGGCCGATCGAACTGCCGAACCAGGCATCGTTGCTGACGGTCAGCAACAGCTCGCTCTGGGCGGCCAGTCCGGCGGCAAACTCGGGGTAGACCACTTCATAGCAGATATAGGTGGCAATCTTGTAGCCCTTGGCCTGCAGCAGCGGTTGCGTGGCCGAGCCGCGGGCGAAGTCTGACATAGGTAGGTTGAAGAAGGCGATCAGCCCGCGCAGCACCTCTTGCAAGGGCACGTATTCGCCGAAGGGCACCAGTTTCTGTTTCAGGTAGTCGCCGCTGCCGTCGCCGATCACGCTGACCGCGTTGTAGTAGCGCGGCTCGCCGCGCTCGTTAGCCTGGCGGATCGGTACGCCGGTGATCAGCGCCGCCTGTCGTTCGCGGGCGAAGCGATCCATCACGCTCAGGTAGCCGGCGGCGTGTTCCTTGAGTACCGGCACTGCGGTTTCCGGCCAGACGATCAGGTCGGTCGGCTTGGCGCTCAAGCTCATGTCACGGTACAGCGCCAGTTGTGCGTTGAGCTGCGCCGGGTCCCACTTGAGGTTCTGTTCCACGTTGCCCTGCATTGCCGCGACCTTCAGCGGGGCGCCAGCCGGCTGGGTCCAGGCGTGATCCTTCAGGGCCATGCCGACTATCCAGGGAGCGAGCAGCAGGGCAATGCCGGCGGCGAGAAACACCGTGCGGCTACGCAACTGCGCCAGATTGACCAGCAGCGCCGCGGTCAGCGCCAGGGCAAAAGAAATCAGCCACACGCCGCCCAGGGGGGCCAATCCGGCCAGGGGCCCGTCGAGCTGGCTGTAGCCGGCGTAGAGCCAGGGGAAGCCGGTGAGGAACCAGCCGCGAAAGGCCTCCTGCGCCAGCCACAGTGCGGCGAATGCCAGGGCGTCGGCCAGGGGCGCTTCGGCACGCCGCAGCCAGCGCGCCCATAACCAGGCGGCGAAGGCAAAGAACAGCCCCAGTCCGGCGACGAAGCCCAGGGTCAGCACGGCCGCCAGCGCCGGTGAGGCGGCGCCGTAATCGTGGATGCTGACATACACCCAGCTGGTGCCGGCGGCGAACAGGCCAAAGCCGTACCACCACCCGCGCCATGCCGCCTGGCGCGGGCTCAGGTCGCGCAGGGCGAGGTAGAACAGGGCGATAGACAGGATGGCCAGCGGCCACAGGTCGAATGGGGCGAGCGCCAGGGTGGTGACGGCGCCGGCAGCCGCCACGAGGAGGTTGCCCGGCCAGCCGGGGCGGGTGATCCAGCGCATCGTAAATCCTTGGCAATGAAAGACCGCAGGAGGCTATAGGGAACTGGCGGCCGCGGGCAAGCCGTATGGTGGGAAAAGGCTGAAACTTCGCCGCCGGAATGGCGCAAATAGCGCGATTTTATCGGCAGTTGACTGCGCTGGCCGCGTGCGGTGGGTCAAGCAAGCTTGCCCACCTTGCAAGGCGCCAGGGCCTCAACGCTCGAGTGGCGTCAGGCGTAGCAGATGGATGCGCCGACTGTCGGCGTTGAGTACGCGGAAGCGGAAGTCGCCGATCTCGGTCACTTCGTTGCGCTTGGGCAGGTGGCCGAAGGCGCTCATCACCAAGCCGCCGACGGTGTCGAACTCGTTGTCGGAGAACTCGCAGGCGAAGGCTTCGTTGAAGTTGTCGATCGGGGTCAGGGCCTTGACCAGGAAGTCGCCGCTGGGCAGCGGCTTGACGTAGCTGTCCTCCTCGACGTCGTGCTCGTCCTCGATGTCGCCGACTATCTGCTCGAGCACGTCCTCGATGGTCACCAGGCCGGCGACGCCGCCGTATTCATCGATGACCACGGCCATGTGGTTGTGATTGGCGCGGAATTCGCGCAGCAGCACGTTGAGGCGCTTGGATTCGGGCACGAAGGTCGCCGGGCGCAGCAGGTCCTTGATGTTGAAGCTCGGTTGCTCATCGAGCATGACCAGCGGCAGCAGGTCCTTGGCCAGGAGGATGCCGACCACGTCGTCGAGGCTTTCGCCGACCACGGGATAGCGTGAGTGGGCGGCTTCGATGATCGACGGCAGAAATTCCTTGGGCATCTGATTGGCTTTGATGCTGATCATCTGCGAGCGGGGAACCATGATGTCGCGAACTTGCAGGTCGGCCACCTGAATGGCGCCTTCGACAATCGCCAGGGCTTCGCTGTCGAGTAGCTTGTTCTGGTGCGCTTCTCGTAGCACTTCCAGCAGTTCTTGACGGTTTTTCGGCTCATGAGCAAAAGCCTGGGTCAGTTTGTTCAACCAGGACTTCTGCTCGTTGCTCGATCGGTCTTCGCTCATGGGGGGACTCGGAATCCTTACTCGTGGGGGGTTATTCGTCGCCGGCGTAGGGGTCGGGATGACCCAGTTCGGCGAGTAATGTGCGTTCCAGTGCTTCCATTTCCTCGGCTTCGGCATCCTCGATATGGTCGTAACCGAGTAGGTGCAGGCAGCCGTGAATCACCAGGTGCGCCCAGTGCGCCTCCGGGCGCTTGCCCTGTTCGATGGCCTCGCGCTCGACCACGGGCACGCAAATCACCAAGTCGCCGAGCAGCGGGATGTCGAGCAGCTCGTCGGGCACGTCGGCAGGGAAGGTCAGGACATTGGTGGCGTAGTCGCGCTGTCGGTAGCGATGATTCAGCTCGCGGCCTTCGGCTTCATCGACCAGGCGAATGGTCAGCTCGGAGTCTGCTGTGCGCTGGCGCAGGGCCAGGGCGCACCAGGCGCGAAACTGGGCTTCGTCGGGCAGTGGGCTGGCCTGGCTGGCGAGTTGCAGATCCAGTTCAAGCATTGCCGTTGTCCTGGTCGTCGTCCAGCTTGCCGTGCAGGCGGTTGTCGTGATGCTCGTAGGCCTCGACGATGCGCTGCACCAGCGGGTGGCGCACCACGTCCTTGGGCTTGAAGTGGGTGAAGCTGATGCCGGGCACTTCATGCAGCACGTCGATCACGTGGGTCAGGCCCGAGCGCGTACCGCGCGGCAGGTCGACCTGGGTGATGTCGCCGGTAATCACCGCGGTGGAGCCGAAGCCGATGCGGGTGAGGAACATCTTCATCTGTTCCATGGTGGTGTTCTGGCTTTCGTCGAGGATGATGAAGCTGTTGCTCAGCGTGCGACCGCGCATGTAGGCCAGGGGCGCGACCTCGATCACCTGCTTCTCGATCAGTCGGGCGACATGCTCGAAGCCGAGCATTTCATACAGTGCGTCGTACAGCGGGCGCAGATAGGGGTCGATCTTCTGCGCCAGGTCGCCGGGCAGGAAGCCGAGTTTCTCGCCGGCCTCGACCGCCGGGCGCACCAGCAGGATGCGCCGAACCTGCTCGCGCTCCAGGGCGTCCACTGCGCAGGCGACGGCCAGGTAAGTCTTGCCGGTGCCGGCGGGGCCGATGCCGAAATTGATATCGTGTTCGAGGATGGCCTTGACGTAGCGCTGCTGATTGGCGCCGCGCGGGCGAATCATGCCCTTGCGCGTGCGCAGCGTCACGCTGGCTTCTGCGCCCGGATTGGCCAGCTCTTCGATGCCGGACTCATGCAGCGCCAGGTGCACGGTATCCGGAGACAGCTCGCTGTTCTTGGCCTCGCGGTACAGGCGACGCAGCAGCTGTTCGGCGGACTGGGTGCGCTCTGGCGGGCCGAGCAGCTCGAACTGATTGCCGCGGTTGCGGATCTCAATGCCCAGGCGTTGCTCGATCAGGTGCAGGTGTTCATCGAGTTGCCCGCACAGGTCAGCGAAGCGGCGAGCATCGAAGGGTTCGAGGGTAAAACGACGGGGTTCTATGGGTATGTTCAAGGTCGTGTGGTGGCCGCCAGTCGGCAGGGTAGTGAAGCGAAGAATAACGCTAGCCGTGCGAGGGGGGAAGCTTGGCTAACTGCGACTTTAGCAGCTCACCGGAGAGCCCGCGAGCACGGCTCGCGGGACCCTCTCAGCGGCCGACTCAGGCCGGGGTGAGTGCCGTCAACAAGGTGCCGCGTAGCGAGTGCGGCATGGCGTCGTCGATCCGCACCATGGCGAACTGGCCGATCAGGCGCGGATTGTCGCTGCGGAAGTTGACCACCCGATTATTCTCGGTGCGGCCCTGGAGCATGCCGGGGTCCTTCTTCGAGTAGTCGCTGACCAGAATGCGCTGCACGCTACCGACCATGCGCCGGCTATTCTCGAAGCCCAGTTGATTGATGCGTTCCTGGAGAATTTTCAGGCGCTGCTTCTTCAGTTCTTCCGGGGTCTCGTCGGGCAGGTCCGCCGCCGGGGTACCGGGGCGTGCGCTGTAGACGAAAGAGTAGGAGAAATCGAAGCCAATCTCTTCGACCAGCTTCATGGTCTGCTCGAAGTCTTTCTCGGTCTCGCCGGGGAAGCCGATGATGAAGTCTGAGCTGATCAGAATACCGGGGACCGCGGCCTTCAATTTGCGGATACGCGACTTGTATTCCAGGGCGGTGTGGTTGCGCTTCATCGCGGCGAGGATGCGATCCGAGCCCGATTGCACCGGCAGGTGCAGGTATTTGACCAGCTCGGGGATCTCCGCGTGGGCCTGGATAAGTGCGTCGGAGAACTCCAGCGGATGGCTGGTGGTGTAGCGGATGCGGTCGATACCGTCGATGGCCGCCACGGCATACAACAGTTCGGCGAAGTCGGCGATCCCACCTTCGCGGGTCTCACCACGGTAGCCGTTGACGTTTTGCCCGAGCAGGGTCACTTCGCGCACGCCGTTGTCGGCCAGGTGGATGACTTCACCGAGCACATCCACCAGCGGGCGGCTGACTTCCTCACCTCGGGTGTAGGGCACCACGCAGAAGGTGCAGTACTTGCTACAGCCTTCCATCACCGAGACGAAGGCGCTAGGACCGTCGACACGTGGTTCGGGTAGGCGATCGAATTTTTCGATTTCGGGGAAGGAGATATCGACCTGCGGCTGCTTGGTAGTGCGCACGGCATCGATCATTTCCGGCAAACGGTGCAGGGTCTGCGGGCCGAAGACCACGTCGACGTAGGGCGCGCGATCGCGGATGGCGGCGCCTTCCTGGCTGGCCACGCAGCCGCCGACACCGATCACCAGATCAGGTTTTTCCAGTTTCAATTCGCGCCAGCGACCCAGCTGGGAGAACACCTTGTCCTGAGCCCTCTCGCGGATCGAGCAGGTGTTGAGCAGGATGATGTCGGCATCTTCCGCGCGTTCGGTGACTTCCAGGGCTTGATGTTCGCCCAACAGGTCGACCATGCGCGAGCTGTCGTACTCGTTCATCTGGCAGCCGTGGGTTTCAATATAAAGCTTCTTGGTCATGCGGGCTCAAAGGGTGATTCGAAGAACCGCGCATTATAGTGGTCCGACGGCTGGCTTCCTAGGGTTGGCTGCCCGGTGGCTGTGCTATTATCTGCGCCCTTCATTTTCTCCAGTCTGAACTGCTATCCATGAGCAAGCGCGAGCCTATCTATAAGGTCATTTTCCTCAATCAGGGCCAGGTGTACGAAATGTACGCCAAGCAGATTTTTCAAAGCGATCTGTGGGGCTTTCTTGAGGTGGAGGAGTTTGTCTTCGGCGAACGCACCCAGGTGGTGGTCGACCCCAGCGAAGAAAAGCTCAAGGCCCAGTTCGACGGCGTAGTGCGCAGTTTCCTGCCGATGCACGCGATCATCCGCATCGACGAGGTCGAGCGTTTGGGCACGCCGAAGATCAGCGAGGCCAAGGGTGGCGGTAATGTCATGCCGTTTCCCATGCCCATGCCGGACAAATGAAGTGGCTGCGGGGTGCGTGCGGCGCCTGAGGTCAAACCCCTGCGCTCGCGCCACCGCGCCTAGGCTGCAAGGGTTACGGCAGGGGGGCGAACGGGGAGCGCTCGTCGGCGGTCTGCAATTCCAGCAGGTAGTTGCGGAAAATCTGCCCGAGCACCTGGCTGGCTATTTCCAGTTCGTCGCGCGGCATCTGCGCCGAGACCAGGTCGGCGCTGTCCATGGCCTCGTCTGAGCCATTGACCGCCGCCATTTTCAGCACGATATAGGCCTGAACATTGTTCGCCGGCACGCCTTCGCCGCGAAAGAACATCATGCCCAGGCGGTACTGCGCTTGGGCGTGGCCTTGCAGTGAGGCCTGTTCGAACCAGTTCAGCGCTTGCTGCAGGTCGCGCGGCGTGCGCTTGCCGTCGTAAAAAAATTCGCCGAGTTCGTATTTCGCTTGCAGGCTGCCGTTGTGCGCAGCTTCCTGGCACGCAGCCAGGGCGTCCGGCAAGTCCTCGGGTGGGCTGTTCAGCGAGCAACTGCTGGTGGCCGGAATCAGCAGGGAGTTGCCGCCTGCGCAGGCAAGTAACGGCAGTACAAGCAACAGGCAGCCCAGAGACAGGGTGCGGCCGGTGCGGATCATCTGGATAACGGGACCTCAGCAAGCGGGGCGGGTGAATAGCCCGGCCGACGCAGCGCGCCAGCCGTCGCATTATGAAATAAGACGGTTCGATCTTACAGGGTCTTGAGCGGGTTTTTTCCGTCGGCAGCCAGGCAGATCCAGTATTAGCCAGGCGATTAACGGGTAGGCGGGTGTCAGTAGGGCGTGGAACAGGTCGACGCGGCGCAGGGGGCCGATAATGCCTAGGGTGCCGACGGCCAACCCCACCAGCAGAAACAGGCCCACTGCGCCAGCGGCGGCCAGAGCCGGAGCGCGTCGTGGCCATTGCCTGGCGCCGGCATAGAGGATCAGCAGCATGCTCGCCAGGCCCAATAGCAGGCGGTAGTCCTCAAGCAGGTTCATCTGTCGGAACAGCTCGAAGAAGGCACATAGCCCTAATAGCGCCCGGCCCCAGTTCGGTCGGCTCCAGGCCCAACCTCGTCCCAGGCTCAACGCCGCCAGACTCAGCAGGGGCAGGCCAAGAAAGCTGCTGGCCTGGCTCAGCCACAGGTGGGCGGCCTGCCAGCTGGGATCCAGGCCGTAGCGCAGTGCGCCGCTCGTGGCGGCGGCAGCCGGCAGGAGAAAGCCGAGCAGGGCGCAGAACAGCGCCGGTTGATCGGCCTCGGGGTAACGCCCGCGGGCCTTGCCGAGGGCTATGACGCAGGCCAGGCAGGCCAGCGCCAAGAGCCCGTCGGAGGCGGCGGTGCTGTACTGCATCAGGCTTTTTTCAGCTCGGCGAAGGCGTGTTCGGCGGCGTCCAGGGTCAGCTTGAGTTCTGTGTCGCCATGGGCGATGGAGGTGAAGCCGGCCTCGAAGGCACTGGGTGCCAGGTAGATGCCGCCCTCCAGCATCAGGTGGAAGAAGCGCTTGAAGCGTTCGCTGTCGCTGGTCATCACGTCGTCGAAGGTGACGATGGCCTCGCGCTCGCTGAAGTACAGGCCGAACATGCCGCCCGCCTGGGTGGTGACGAAGGGGATGCCGGCGGCATCGGCGCGTTGCTGCAGGCCGTCGAGCAGGCGGGTGGTGTAGTCGCTCAGTTCGGCGTGGAAGCCGGGACGGCTGATCAGCTTGAGGGTGGTCAGGCCGGCGGCCATGGCCAGTGGGTTACCGGACAAGGTGCCGGCCTGGTAGACCGGGCCAAGCGGGGCGATGCACGCCATGATCTCGCGCTTGCCGCCGAAGCAGCCGACCGGCATGCCACCGCCGATGATCTTGCCGAAGGTGGTCAGGTCCGGGGTGACGCCGTAATGCGCCTGGGCGCCGCCGAGGGCGACGCGAAAGCCAGTCATCACCTCGTCGAAGATCAGCACCACGCCGTGCTTGTCGCATTGCTCGCGCAAACCCTGCAGGAAGCCCGGTGCCGGTGGCACGCAGTTCATGTTGCCGGCTACCGGTTCGACGATGATGCACGCCACCTGCTGGCCGACTTCGCCGAGCATCCGCTCGACCGCCTGGAGGTCGTTGAAGGGCAGGGTCAGGGTGTGTTTGGCGAAGTCCGCCGGCACCCCGGCGGAGCTCGGGACGCCCTGGGTCAGGGCGCCGGAGCCGGCTTTGACCAGCAGGCTGTCGGAGTGGCCGTGGTAGCAGCCTTCGAATTTGAGGATGCTGTCGCGACCGGTGAAGCCGCGGGCCAGGCGAATCGCGCTCATGGTCGCTTCGGTGCCGGAGCTGACCATGCGCACCATGTCCATGGATGGCACCAGGCTGCAGACCAGGTCGGCCATCTCGGTTTCCATGGCGGTCGGTGCGCCGAACGACAGGCCGTGCTCCAGTTGCTGGCGCACCGCATCCAGTACCTGCGGATGGCTGTGGCCGAGAATCATCGGCCCCCAGGAACCGACGTAGTCCACGTAGCGCTGGTCGTCTTCGTCGACCAGGTAGGCGCCGGCGGCGTGCTTGAAAAACAGCGGGGTGCCGCCGACGCTCTTGAACGCGCGTACCGGCGAGTTGACGCCACCGGGGATGTGCTTCTGGGCATTGGCGAACAGGACTTGCGAGCGTGACATGGCGAACCTCTTGATATTCGAGTCGGGGCGAGCTCAGTCGCCCGGGTAAGCAATTAGGTGTCGGCGAACAGGGCGCTGAAGGCACGCGCGCGCTGCTCGACCTGCGCTGCCGAGTCTGCGGCAAACAGCGCATGGATCACCGCGACCATGCTGGCGCCGCGGGCAATCAGCTGGGGGGCGGTGGCCAGGGTGACGCCGCCAATGGCGACTATCGGTAAGCTGAAGCGCTCGTGCGCGGCTTGCAGCAGATCGAGCGTGGCCGCGGGCGCGCCGGGTTTGGTGGCGGAGTTGAAGAAGCGCCCGAAAGCGATGTAGCTGGCGCCTTCGCTGGCGGCCATGTCGGCCAGCTCCAGTTGTGCGTGACAGGTGCCGCCGATGATTGCCTGGCGTCCGAGCAGGGCGCGGGCGGCGGCCAGCGAACCGTCGCTCTGGCCCAGGTGCAGGCCGACGCCGAGTCGCGCCGCCAGTTCGGCGTCGTCATTGATGATCAGCGCGGCGCCATAGCGCTCGCACAGCTCGCGCAGGGCTTCGGCTTCGCGCAGGCGGCGCGCGTTCTCGCTCGACTTGTCGCGGTACTGCAGCAGCCTGGCACCGCCCTTCAGTGCGGCTTCGGTGTAGGGCAGCAGCTTGCCGTCGGCCAACAATTGGCTATCGGTGATGGCGTACAGGCCTTGCAGTTTCATTGGCAGTTCTCCATCAACAGAAATCCAAGGGCAGGCGCCGCGGCAGGTACTGGCCGTGGCCGGGTTGCTCGGCGTCGCGCAAGGTGCGCCAGGTGTAGTCGAGGGCGAATTGCACCGCGCTGACCAGTTCCTGGCCGAGGGCCAGGCGCCCAGCCAGGGCGCTGGCCAGGGTGCAGCCGGAGCCGTGGTAGCTGCCGGGCAGGCGCTGGCAGACGAAGGTGTGCTGGCTTCCGTCGCGGCTGTACAGGCGGTTGTGCACTTCGCGTTCGTCGCCGTGGCCACCGGTGATCAGCAGGTGACGGATATAAGGCAGCAGTTTCTCGGCGCACTGATCCGCCGTGCCGTCTGGCAGCTCGGCGAGGATGCGCGCTTCCGGCAGGTTGGGCGTGGCGATGCTGGACAGCGCGAACAGCCGCTCGCGCATGGCGTAGCCGACGTCGTCCTGGCCCAGGGCGCCGCCGCCGCCGGCCCTCAGTACGGGGTCGCAGACCAGGGGCACACCGGGTAGCTGTTGCATGATCTCCAGCACGGTGTCGACCATCTCCACCGAGCCGAGCATGCCCAGCTTGACGGCCGCCACCGGCAGATCGGCGATGACCGCTCGCGCCTGAGCCAGTACCCAGGCGCGATCGAGCACGCGAAAGTCCTGGACGTTGACGCTGTCCTGCACGGTCAGTGCGGTCACAGTCGGGGCGGCGTGGCAGCCTTGGGCGAGCAGGGCTTCGATATCGGCTTGCAGGCCGGCACCACCACAAGGGTCGTGACCGGACAGGCAAAGCACTACAGGGCGTGAATTCGGCGTTTTCATGGTGCGCGAGCTTACCATTAAACGGCTTGTTTTGACCTGTCCAGGCGACGCTTGAGCGTCGCGGCGGGGCTCGCCATGGGTGGGTAACCTGATCGGCGCAGTAACGTTCTCGGGGGCGCTTGACGGTTGCTCGGACTTGCTCGCTAAGGCGCATTCCAGAGCCGTTTCGGCGAATCTGCCGGGTTTCTGTCGACTAGGCTTTTCCGTCCCAAGGCTGTGCTAGAGTGTGGGGTATTCGACTAACCAGGCCATGCGGGGCGGTGTCATTCAGGGGAGGAGGGACTCTCCGGCGCATCCCGACATCGTCTCTGTGGGGCCGCATGCGTCACATCCTGATCTTTCTGCTGGCCGCCTGGCCGGCATTCGCCGCTGCCGTAGTGTTCGATGAGCACACTCGTGCCCTGCCGCTTGGCCGATCGATGTCGGTATTTGAAGACGTGCGCGGTACTACGACCATCGACGAGGTCACCTCACCGGCCCTGCAGGGCAGTTTTCGCCAGCACGACAAAGACGTATTGAACGCCGGCTATTCGCGTTCGGTGTTCTGGCTGCGCCTGGATCTGCAGTACCGCCCGCAGCGTCTCGGGGGTCAGCAGCCCTGGCTGTTGGAGCTGGCCTACCCGCCCTTGGATCACCTGGAACTGTACCTGGATGATGGTCAGGGCGATTTCCAGTTGGTTCGGCGCACCGGCGATGCGCTGCCGTTCGCCAGCCGGGAGATCAAACAAAACAACTACCTGTTCGAGCTCAAGCTGCAGCCGAATCAGCTTCAGCGCGTCTATTTGCGCCTGCAGAGCCAGGGCTCGATCCAGGCGCCGCTGACCCTCTGGTCGCCCACCGCCTATCTGGAGGAACAACCGGCGCGCATCTATGTGCTCGGCATCATCTACGGCGTGTTGCTGGTGATGCTGATCTACAACCTGTTTATCTTCTTGAGCGTGCGCGACACCAGCTACCTCTATTACATCCTCTATATCGCCTCGTTCGGCCTCTACCAGATCTCGGTGAACGGCGCCGGCATCGAGTACTTGTGGCCCGACAGCCCTTGGTGGGCGAATGCCGCCACGCCGTTCATGATCGGCTCGGCGGCGCTGTTCGGGTGTCAGTTCGCCCGGACTTTTCTGCACACCGGCGAACACAGCCCCTGGATCGATCGCACCCTGTTGCTGCTGATGGCCTGCGGCGCCGGGGTGATGCTCCTGGCGTTGACGGTCAGCTATGCGCTATCCCTGCGCCTGGCCACTTACTTGGCCTTGCTGTTTACCGTGGTGATCTTCGCCGCGGGGATCATTGCCTGGCTGCGCGGCATGCGCGTGGCGCGCTACTTCATTTTCGCCTGGAGCGCCTTTCTCCTCGGCGGGCTGATCAACAGCCTGATGGTGCTCGGTTACCTGCCGAACATCTTCCTCACCATGTACGCCAGTCAGATCGGCTCAGCCCTCGAGGTCGGCCTGTTGTCCCTGGCACTGGCCGACCGCATCAATGCGATGAAAGAGGAGCGTACGCGGATCCTCCAGGAAACTGGGCGCAAGCTGGAGACGCTGAACCAGGAACTGGCCAACAGCAACCGTCTCAAGGATGAGTTCCTGGCCACCGTCACCCACGAGTTGCGCACGCCGATGAACGGGGTGATCGGCTCGTTGGAGTTGATGGAGACCCTCGAACTGCAGGGCGAGCAGGCGCAGTATCAGAAGACCGCCGCCGGCTCGGCGCGGGACATGATGCGCATGGTCAACGACATCCTCGCGTTGACCGAGTTGCAGGCCGGCAAGCTCTATCCGCGCCGCGAGCCTTTCAGCCTGCGCGGGTTGTTCGACAGCCTGCGCGTGCAGTATGCCCCGCGCGCCGAAGAAAAAGGCCTGAGCTTCGTCCTGGAGCTGGACCAGAGCCTGCCGGATACCCTCGAGGGCGATGCCGGCAAGCTGGCACAGAGCCTCGCTTGCCTGCTGGACAACGCCATCAAGTTCACCGCGCAGGGTGAGGTGCGGCTGCGGGTCAGGCGCGTCGGCGGCGTGAGCGCTAACCTGCCGCTGAGTATCGAGGTGATCGACACCGGCGTCGGCTTCAATGCGCCGCAGGACGCTGCGCTGTATCAGCAGTTTCACCAGTTGGACGGCTCCATGACCCGTGAATACGGCGGTCTGGGCATCGGCTTGGCGATCTGTCGACAGTTGGTCGACTTGCTCGGCGGCAACCTCA
The DNA here is from genome assembly GCF_007993865.1 of Pseudomonas sp. SJZ079. Classification (GTDB taxonomy): domain Bacteria; phylum Pseudomonadota; class Gammaproteobacteria; order Pseudomonadales; family Pseudomonadaceae; genus Aquipseudomonas. The sequence continues at coordinate 135,880 of NZ_VIUH01000009.1, forward strand.
GTCATGAGTCGCAGCCCGGTCAGGGCAGTCGTTTCCAGTTGGATGTGCCGCTGGCGCTGCCGGCGCAGGCCGAGTCCGCACCTGTGCCGGTACGTCGCCCGGGTATGCAGGCCCTGCGCGAGCCGGCGCAATGCACGGTGCTGGTGGTCGAGGACAATGCGATCAACCAGCTGGTGACCCGCGGCATGCTGCTCAAACTCGGCTATCGGGTGCGCACCGCCGACAACGGCGCCGAAGCGCTGGAACTGCTGCGTGGCGAGGCGGTCGACGCCATCCTTCTGGATTGTCAGATGCCGGTGATGGATGGCTTTGCCACCTGTCGAGCGCTGCGTGCGCTACCCGAGTATGTCGATTTGCCGGTGCTGGCGATCACGGCCCATAGCCACAGTGGCGATCGCGAGCGTTGTCTGGCGGCCGGCATGAGCGACTACCTGGCCAAGCCGGTGAAGTTCGAGGAGCTGCGCCTGCTCTTGCACGACTGGTTGTTGAGCCAGAGGGCCTAGGAGCCTGTCGGACTTAACGCTGCCCTACTGCGGAAAAGCCGGATTTGGCCATTTAGCCGTTCTTCCTCGTTAAATAGCGCGCTATTCGCCTCGACAGATCGGCAAAACCGACTCAAACCGGACTTTCCCTCGTTACGGACGATCAAGTCCGACAGGCTCCTGGCGCGGATGCGATCCGCTGCGGCGTGACTGGCAGCATGAGTTTGTCGGCTCTTGGCGTTTTTAGCGGCTGATCTGCCGTGAATCCCCCTGTTATCAAGTTCTGAATCCTGATTCACTTAAAGCACAGTGAATCAGGATTCAGACTATGGCTTACCGTACCAGCGTGTTACGCCTCGACCGTGATCTGGCGCTGCGCGAGCGCATCCTCGCCTGCGCCTTGAGCCGCGTCAGCGAGGGTGGCTTCGCCGCCTTGACCATGCAGGCGCTGGCCGAGGCTGCCGGTATCGCCACCGGCAGCCTGTACCGGCACTTTCGCAGCAAGGGCGAACTGGCCGCCGAGGTGTTCGCCGCCGCCAGCCAGGGCGAAGTGGATGCCTTGGCCCAGATCCTGCGTGCACCCGGCAATCCGGCCGCACGCCTGGCCGCCGGGCTGCAGCAGTTCGCCGCGCGGGCCTGGCACAGTCGGCGGCTGGCCTTTGCCTTGATCGCCGAACCGGTCGACCCGGAAGTCGACGAACAGCGCCTGCTGTACCGCGAGGCCTATGCCGATCTGTTCGTCGAGCTGCTGGAGGAGGGCGCCGCCCTCGGGGTCTTCCGCGTACAGCACTTCAGCCTGATCGCCGCCTGCCTGGTCGGCGCTATTGCCGAATCCCTGGTCGGCCCGCTGTCGCCGCCCGCCCGAGCGGCGCGTGAAGCGGGACGCCAGAGCCTGGACCTGGCGGAAGTCAGCCAGAGCCTGATCACCTTTTGTCTGCGCGCCGTTGGCGCCGAGGAGCCCAAGTCATGAAAGCGCATTTGCTCGCCGAAACCCATGAAGTGTTCAATCAGGTGCCGCCGCTGGACGGCGCCAACCTCTATCGCGTCGACCTGCCGTTGCAGGAGTGGACGCGGCGCTACCAGGGCGGCTGGGCCGAGGCGCGGATCGACGCCTACGGTGCCCTGGCCGGTGGCGAGCTGATGGCCGCGGGCTTTCTCGCCAACGAGAACAAGCCGGTGTTTCACAGCCATGATCGCTATGGCCATCGCATTGACCTGATCGAGTTCCATCCGGCCTACCACCAGCTGATGAGCGCGGCCATCGAGCATGGCATCCCCTCCATGCCCTGGACCGAGCCGCGCGCCGGCGCGCAGGTGGCCCGCGCCGCCATGAGCTACCTGCACAGCCAGGCCGAGGCCGGCAGCGGTTGTCCCTTGACCATGACCTTCGCCAGCGTACCGGCGCTCAAGCTGCAGCCGGATGTCGCCGAGCAGTGGCTGCCGAAGATTCTGTCGACCCAGTACGACCCGCGCAACCTGCCGCTCGAGCAGAAAAGCGGGGCGACCATCGGCATGGCGATGACCGAGAAGCAGGGCGGCACCGACGTGCGCGCCAATACCACGCGCGCCTATCCGGTCGGCGCTGCGGGACCAGGACAGGCCTATGAACTGGTCGGCCACAAGTGGTTCTGCTCGGCGCCGATGTGCGACGCCTTCCTCACCCTGGCCAACACCGACAAGGGCCTGAGCTGCTTCTTGCTGCCGCGCCACAGGCCGGACGGCAGCCGCAACGAGCTGTATATCCAGCGCCTGAAGAACAAGCTGGGCAACTGGTCGAACGCCTCCAGCGAGGTGGAATACCGTGGCGCCCTGGCCTGGATGATCGGCGAGGAAGGCCGTGGCGTGCCGACCATCATCGAGATGGTGGCGCTGACCCGCTTCGACTGCATGATCGGCTCCAGCGCCCTGATGCGTCAGGCCCTGACCCAGGCCGCCCATCACTGTGCCTACCGCCAGGTCGGCGGCCGCGTGCTCAATCAACAGCCGCTGATGCAGAACGTCCTGGCCGATCTGGCCCTGGAAAGCGAGGCCGCCCTGGCCCTGACCCTGCGCATGGGCAAGGCACTGGACAACCCGACCGACGAGCGGGAGAACAAGTTCGCCCGCCTGGTCACCGCGGTGGGCAAGTACTGGATCTGCAAACGCGCCCCGGCGATGATCAACGAAGCCGCCGAGTGCATGGGCGGCGCCGGCTACGTCGAGGACAGCATCCTGCCGCGGCTGTACCGCGAGGCGCCGGTCAACTCGACTTGGGAAGGCTCCGGCAATGTGCAGTGCCTGGACGTGCTGCGCGCCCTGTCCAAGGAACCCGGGGTGCTCGATGCGTTGTTCGGCGAGCTGGGTGACGGTCATGGCGATGCGCGGCTCAAGGCACATATCCAGCGCCTGCAGGCGGCGTTTCGCGACACCGGCGATATCCAGTACCGCGCCCGCCAGTTGACCGAAGACGTGGCGCTGGCGTTGCAAGCCAAGCTGCTGTTGGAGGCGGGTAACGCGATGGTCTCCGATGCCTTTATCGCCAGCCGGCTGGGCGAGGGCGGGCGGGTTTACGGCACCTTGCCGCGGGGTGTGGCGGCCGAGGCGCTGGTGGCGCGCAGTACACCCCATCTGCTGTGAGCGCATGAGCGCGGTGGCGAGTGCTTGCCCGCAGCCGTAGCGCGCGTTCCGCGCGGCTGGCGAGCGGCCTGAATGATCGCGCCGTTGGTCTGGACGACGGCTCAAGGCGCTTCTGACAGAAACGCTCAGGTAGTCGCGGGGAGAGGCACGCCGCGCTATGCCGGAGCGCGGCGATGCAGGCAAGATAGAGGCCTGTGCTCAGCCAGGGAGACGCACCATGACCCCTTACTCCGAAGACTTTATCGTCGCCCGCAGTGCCGAGGAGGCCGTGGATCGTTTGGCCGTCCTCCATCAGCAAGCCACCAGTGCCCTGAGTCAGGCGCTCAGGCACTACCTCAAGGAACGGATCAAGCCTGACGCCGCGCAGCGCGCGCAGTTCCGTTACCCGGAGTTGCGCCTGATCTATCCGGGCCAGGGCGAGGTGGCGACCAGCGTGCGCGCCTACGCCAAGGTGCAGGTGCCAGGCACCTACAGTGTCACCGTGACCCACCCGGCGGCCTTTCGCAAATACCTGCTGGAGCAATTGCGGCCGTTGATGAGCGACTTCACCGTGCAGGTGGAAGTCGGCATCAGTCAGCAGAACATTCCCTACCCCTATGTGGTCGAGCAGGGCGATGAACTGGCCGGTTCCGGGGTCACCGCCGCCGAACTGGCGCGGGTGTTCCCCAGCACCGACTTGTCGGCCGCCACCGACGGCATCGCCGACGGTCTGTATGACTGGGCCAACACCGATCCGCTGCCGCTGGCGTTGTTCGATGCGGCGCGGGTGGACTTCTCCCTGCGCCGTCTGGTGCATTACACCGGCAGCGACTGGCGGCATGTACAGCCGTGGATTCTGCTGACCAACTACCACCGCTATGTCGACCAGTTCATTCGCCATGGCCTGGACATGCTGGTCGGCGACTCGCGCTTCGTGCGCATGGTGCTGCCGGGCAACGTGGTGATCGAGCGTGGCATGGCCGAAGGCGAGATGCAGGCGATCATCGAGGGTGTGGTCTGGCACCGCTACCAGATGCCTGCGTATCACCTGTTCGCCAGCGACGGCGATGGCATCACCCTGGTCAATATCGGCGTCGGACCGTCCAACGCGAAAAACATCACCGATCACCTGGCCGTGCTGCGTCCGCACTGCTGGCTGATGATCGGCCACTGCGGCGGCCTGCGCCAATCGCAGACCATCGGCGACTACGTGCTGGCTCACGCCTATATGCGCCGCGACGGCATTCTCGACCGGGTGCTGCCGCCGAATATTCCGCTACCAGCCCTGGCCGAAGTGCAGATGGCGCTGCAGGAGGCCGCCGCGCAAGTCACCGGCGAACGTGGCGATGCGCTGAAGCGGCGTTTGCGCACCGGCACCGTATTGACCTACGACGACCGTAACTGGGAGCTGCGCTGGGCCCAGGAACGGCCCTTGATCAACCTGGCGCGTGCGGTGGCGGTGGACATGGAAAGCGGCACGGTCGCCGCCCAGGGCTACCGCCTGCGCGTGCCTTACGGCACCTTGCTGTGTGTATCGGACAAGCCGCTGCACAGCGAGATCAAGCTGCCGGGCGCGGCCGGGGCCTTCTACGAGCGGGCGGTGACTCAGCACCTGCATATCGGCATCGCCGCCCTCGATCTGTTGCGTGGCCAGCTCGACTCGCTGCATTCGCGCAAGCTGCGCAGCTTCGACGAACCGCCGTTTCGTTGAGCGGACGGTTCAGCGGGGAGCCGCACTGCCCGGCATGAACTCCTGGAAGGGGGTGACTTGCCTGGGCCGGGCCATGGCGCTTTCCAGGTCGGTCAAGCTCTTGTGGCTGACCTGGATCAGGCCGCGCCGCGGCCGATCGAGGTCGATGATGAGGAACACCAGCAGGACGATCAGCCCGACCATGATGTAGGTGGCGAAGGACGCGCGGTGGCCGGCGACGCCGGAGGAGTAGCCGAGGATGACGCCGGCCATCAGGAAGGTGGTGTAGAGCAGGTTCAGAACGATTTCCGGGACATGGCGATTGAGCGTGGCATCCCGCGTGCCGTAGGCGTCGATCATCTCGTTCAGGGCCTGCAGGAACAGCCCGCTGGTGACCGGGTTGGGCACCTCTTCGGCGGCCTGCAGGGCGTAGTTCCAGAGCAGGGCCTGCTGTTGAGTGGCCTGGTCGAGCATGGCCTGGCGTTGATAGGCGTGGTCCAGGCTGAGGCTGCCGGCCCGTACCCGCAGGCTCAGGTAGCTGGCCAGCGCCTTGAGCGTCGGTGCGCGTACCGACTCCGGTAGTAGCTGGGCGCGCAGGTAGGCGGTGCCTATGGCATTGGCTTCGCTCACCACGGCCTCGCTGCGGCTGTCGAAGCGCTGCAGCGACAGGGAGAAGGTGAAGCCGAGCAGCAAGGCGAGGATGCCGATCAATGAGCCCTGGATGGTGATGATATGGGACTTCGACGGTTCGTCGCTGCTGCGCTGGTAGCGGCGGCCGACGCGATGGCCCAGTTCGATGGCCAGCGCCATGGACGCGAAGAGAATGCCGGCGATCAGGGTGCTGCTCAGGTCGTACATAAACTCTCGCAAGTGACCGACGCCTCGAAAGACGAGTCCCTGTCGTGGCGACTCGATCCCGGAGAGCATGCCGCGCGTTGCTTGCAGGCACTCCGCCAAACCTCAGTCTAGAAGCCGTTTGGCGGGTGTGCTGCAAGCGTCGGTTGCGGCTCAGCGGCTGGCGTCGAGTACCACCCGGTAGCGCGCCTTGCCATCGCGCAGATGCTGGATGGCGTCGTTGACCCGGCTCATGGGGAAGTGTTCGACCTGCGGCAGGATCTGATGGCGGGCGCAGAACTCGAGCATCTTGCTCATGCTCGCCGGTGAGCCGACCGGCGAGCCGGACAGGCTGCGCTGGCGCGGAATCAAGTTGAATACATGCACCGGGATGGCACTGGGCACGATGCCAACGAAATGCAGGCGACCCTTGCCGCCCAGGGTAGCGATCAGCGCGTTCCAGTCGAGGTCGGCGCTGGCGGTGACCAACAGAAAATCCAGGCTGCCGGCCAGCGCCTTGAGTGCCGCACTGTCGGTGGAGGCCACCACCTTGTGCGCACCGAGGCGCTTGGCTTCTTCCTGCTTGTTCAAGGAGGAGGTGAAGGCGGTGACCTCGCAGCCCCAGGCGTTGAGGAAGCGCAGGGCCAGGTGGCCGAGGCCGCCGATGCCGACCACGCCGACCTTGTCGGTGGGCTTCACGTCGAACTCCAGCAACGGGCTGAACACCGTTGAGCCGGCGCAGAACAAAGGCCCGACCAGACTCGGCTCGAGGTTGTCCGGCAGCGGGATGGCCCAGGCCCAATGCGCGCGCAGGCGGTCGGCGAAACCACCGTTGCTGCCGACTATGGTCGGTTTCACCGTGCCGCACAGCTGGTGCGAGCCCTGCATGCACGAGTTGCAGTGCATGCAGCTGCCCTTGTACCAGCCGATGCCGACTCGCTGACCGAGCTTGAGCCCGCGCGCCTGTTCACCGAGGCGCACGACGGTGCCGACCACCTCATGGCCGGGAATGAAGGGGTAGCGGGCATTGCCCCACTCGTTGTCGATCATCGACTGGTCGGAATGACAGATGCCGCAGTATTCCACGGCGACTTCGACCTCTTCCGCGCCCAGCGGACCGGGGTTGAATTGAAAAGGCTCCAGTGCGGCGCCGGCCGCCTTGGCGGCCCAGCCGGTGAAGGTCTCGAGTACGGATTCGGAGGTGCTCATGCGGGTGTCCTCGGTGCGCGCGAAATAACCCCTGCAGCATAGTCGCCCCGCTGGCTGTGTGGGCAGTCCCATAAGGTGGGGTGATAGCCGGGGCGTGGTCTCGGTTACACTGCCGCTCCCGTTTTCTGCTCCCGGACGCCGCATGTCACGCCCGCCCCGTTCAGTCGCCCCGCGCCGTACTGCCGACAAGCCCGCAGTGCGCCGGGTGGCCAAGGCCCCTCCGAGCGAACCGCGCTTGTTGTTGCTGAACAAGCCCTTCGATGTGCTGACCCAGTTCAACGACGAGCAGGGCCGCGCCACGCTCAAGGATTTTGTCGCGGTGCCCGGCGTCTATCCGGCCGGACGCCTGGATCGCGACAGCGAGGGCTTGCTTCTGCTGACCAACGATGGCCGGCTGCAGGCGCGCATCGCCGACCCCAAGCACAAGCTGGCGAAAACCTACTGGGTGCAGGTCGAGGGCGAACCGACCCCGGAGCAGCTGCAACAGCTGCGCGAGGGCGTGCAGTTGAACGACGGGCCGACCCTGCCGGCCGAGGCCCGGTTGCTGGATGAACCGACGCTGTGGCCGCGCAACCCGCCGGTGCGCTTTCGCAAGAGCGTGCCGACCGCCTGGCTGGAACTGGTGATTCGCGAGGGGCGCAATCGCCAGGTGCGGCGCATGACCGCGGCGGTCGGCTTGCCGACCCTGCGCCTGGTACGGGTGCGCATCGGGCCCTGGAGCCTGGAAGGCTTGCAGCCCGGCGAGTGGAAAGAGGTCGAGGCGCGCTTGTAAGCCGGCGCGGCTCCAGCCTCAGGCGACTGCTAACAGGCCGTTGAAAAATGTAGCGAGCGATGGCAGGGCCGTACCCGTTCCCTACGGGTAACGGCATTTCCCACATCCATGTGGGTCACAAGGCGAATAGCCGCAACGCAGTGGAACGGAGTAACAGCCAGAGGCTGGCCCCTTCGGGGCCGCGCTGCGTTTTTGTGAGGCTGATTTCAACGCTGCATAGTCGAGCGCAGTAGATTTTCAACAGCCTGTTAAATGCCTTCCATCCCGGCAATCACCACGGTCTTGATGATAAAGCCGAGTACGCCCAGGCCCAGGGCGAGAAACAGGATCATGGTGCCGAAGCGCCCGGCTTTGGATTTCTTCGCCAGGTCCCAGACGATAAACGCCATGAACAGCACCAGGGCGCCGACCAGCGTGGTCATCATCAACTCTTCGAACACTTCCGGTTCCATCTCCACCTCATCGATTGACTGCTGGCTGCACCGTTCTGTGCCAGGCGCTTGACTCAGCGCTAGGGACTCAGCGCCGCGGGCGGCGCAAAAACGCCGGCGATTATACGTCAGCCTCCGGCGTTGTCAGTGACCGCTCAGCTGCGCAGGTGCTGCAGCGGCAGCTGGGTGCTGGAGAGGATTTGTTGCAGGACGAAGCTCGAACGCACGCTGGAGACCCCGTCGATGCGGGTCAGGGTGCCGAGCAGCAGCTTCTGGTAGTGATCCATATCCGGCACCACCACCTTGAGCTGGTAGTCCGCGTCCATGCCGGTGACCAGGCTGCATTCGAGCACCTCGGGGCATTGGCGGATGGTTTCCTGGAAGTGCTCGAAGCGTTCCGGGGTGTGCCGGTCCATGCCGATCAGTACGTAGGCGGTAAGGCTCAGGCCGAGCTTCTTGCGGTCCAGCAGGGCCACCTGGCTGAGGATATAGCCGTCGTCCTGCAATTGCTTGACCCGGCGCGAGCAGGGCGAGGGCGACAGGCCGATGCGCTCGGCCAGGTCCTGGTTGGACAGGGTGGCGTCGCGCTGCAATTCGGCGAGAATGTTCAGGTCGTAGCGGTCAATTTTGTTCATCTTTGCGCTGCCTTCGTGCTTGGCTTGCTTCTAATGATGCTTGATGGGTTAAAAATTGCGCAAGAGATAGATTTTTCAGCAATGTTCGCAATCTTCTGTCGCGCCCGATCACCTAAGCTTTACCTCAGTTTCACGGCCCGGACGACATGTCCAACCGGCTCGCCCAATCAGGTGAGCGGAAGCCGCCGATCCCACCGGATCGTCACGGCACCCGGGTCCGCACTGCCCAACCAGGCAGGCGAGGAAAGCGGCGACAGCATTGCCAGCGCAGGACACTTAGCAAAAGGGGAGGCCGCCAAGCCTCCCCTTTTGCTGTCTGCGGTTAACACAGGATTGCAAGCGCAAGCGCCAGCGCGCAGCCCGTCAGGCTTTGCTGGCAGTGATCGGGTCGGCGTGGACCAGTACTTCGGCGCGCGGGAACTCGGCTCTAATCGTCGTTTCCACCTGATCGCACAGGGCGTGGGCCTGGAACAGGCTCAGCTCGCCTGGCAACTCGATATGCAGCTGGACGAACCAGCGGGTGCCGGAAAGTCGTGTGCGCAGGTCATGGGCGCCCAGCACGCCCGGCACGGCGCAGACCAGCTCAAGCATCTGCGCGCTGACCTGCGGCGACAGCTCCTGGTCCATCAGCACCGCCACCGCTTCGCGGACGATGCTGATGGCGCTCCAGAGGATATAGAAGGCGATCCCTATGCCGAACAGCGCATCCAGTTGCGGCCAGCCGAAGCTGGCCAGCAGCAGGGCCAGCAGAATGCTGCCGTTGAGCAGCAAGTCCGAGCGGTAGTGCAGCGAGTCGGCGCGGATCGCGGTGGAGCCGGTCAGGCGCACCACGTGGCGCTGAAACAGCAACAAGGCGACGGTCAGCGCCAGCGACAGCAGCATCACCGCGATGCCTAGGTCAGGCGAACCGAGTGGCTGGGGATGCAGCAGACGCTCGACCCCATGGCTGCCGACCAGTACCGCGCTGGCACCGATAAACAGCGCCTGGCCGAGGCCGGCGAGTGCTTCGGCCTTGCCATGGCCGTAGCGGTGATCCTCGTCCGCCGGGCGCAGGGCATAGTGCACGGCGATCAGGTTGAGCAACGACGCGGCGCCGTCCAGCAGCGAATCGGTGAGGCCGGCGAGCAGGCTGACCGAACCGCTCAGCCACCAGGCGATGGCTTTGGCCAGCGACAGGCTCAAGGCCACCGCCAGCGCGGCGACCGTGGCCTGGCGCATCAGGCGGGCATGGTGCGCGGGGACGGTCATGTGGCGTCCGGCAGGAAGTACAGGTAGTCCAGCGCCGGCGCGGGTTGGCCCATTGCGGTCAGTGCGGCACTGACCTGGCCGCGATGGTGGCTGCCGTGGTTGACCAGGTGCAGCACCAGGTCGGCGATGGGTTTTGCCTGCGACTCGCCGCGCATGTTGCGGTAGGCCAGCGGCTGCAGCAGCCCGGCGTCGTCATAGGCGCGCAGCTGCTCGAGCCAGGCCTGCACGCCGTGCTGCAGGTAGTCGGCCAGCGCGCTGCGCTCGGTGGCCGCCTCGGCATCCAGGCTGGCGAAGGGCTGCGGCTGCACGCGCAGGCGCGCGAGCCAGATGCGGTCGGCGACGGCCAGGTGGTTGAGGGTGCCGTGGATGCTGCCGAAGAACAGCCCGCAGGGCGCGCGGTACTGGGCCTCATCCAGGGCCTGAAGGCCTTGCAGCAGACGTTGGTACGCCCAGCCGTGGTAGCTCAGCAGGCGCTCCAGGTGACTGGCGAGCAGGCGTTGCATCTAGGCCGCCGGCCGCAGGCCGTAGGCGGCCAGTTGTTCGGCGCTGCCGCGGTGCTGGATCAGCCGCGGGTCGTCCAGTGGCAGGCTGTGGCCGGTGTGTTGCTCGATCAGCGCCTTCAACTTGGCGTTGTCGACCTGGCCATCGGCACCCACCGCGTTTTTCAGCGTGTCTGGGTCGACCTGGGCGTTGGAGCCGTTAGGCAGGTAGATGGCACCGGTGGCGAAGTCGACGCCGAAGGCAATCAGGCCGGGGATGACGTAGAACAGGATGCCGATGGCGTCCAGCGCCACCACCACCGGGTCGACCCGGCCTTCGATCTGGCCGCGACGGTCGGGGAAGAACAGCGTGCCGCACGCGGTCAGCTGGGTGAACAGGGTGACGGTGAGAACACCGCCGATAACGCGGGACTGCATGCGCATTGAACACCTCCTAGTGAAAAGTGGCGCAACTATAGCAAGGCTCCTGGGGCAAAACTGTGGCGTTTTGCGTACCTCCAAATGGCTGCGCTGGTTAGCATGACTAAGACCCACAAAGCAGGCTAGCCGTTCGCCGTTATAATCGCCTGCCGGATTGGAGTGCCCATGAATTCCCTGCCTATAGATGCCCTGTTACCCGCACTGCGTCAGGCCCTGGCCAGCCGCCACGAAGCCGTGCTGGAAGCGCCGCCCGGTGCCGGCAAGACCACCCGCGTGCCCTTGGCCTTGCTCGACCAGCCCTGGTTGGCCGGGCAGCGCATCATCATGCTCGAACCACGCCGGTTGGCCGCCCGCGCCGCGGCCGAGCACCTGGCCAGCGAGCTGGGCGAAAAGGTCGGGGAAACCGTCGGCTACCGCATCCGTTTGGACAGCAAGGTCGGCCCCAACACCCGCATCGAGGTGGTCACCGAGGGCATTCTCACGCGGCGCTTGCAGGACGACCCGGCGCTCGAGGGGGTCGGCCTGGTGATCTTCGACGAGTTCCACGAACGCAGCCTGGATGCCGACCTGGCCCTGGCGCTGTGCCTGAATGGCCGCGCGCTATTTCGTCAAGGAGCGGGGCGCGGTGCGGACAGCGGCGAGCCGACGCTGAAAGTGCTGCTGATGTCGGCGACCCTGGAAGGCGAGAAGCTGGCGGCGTTGCTCGGCGACGCGCCGGTGCTGCGCAGCGAGGGCCGCATGTTTGCGGTGGACATGCGCTGGGGCGCGCCGTGGCAGAGCGGTGAGTGGCTCGAGCCCAAGGTGGTGCAGACGGTCTTGCAGGCCCTGGCCGATGAGCCGGGCAGCCTGCTGGTGTTTCTGCCGGGGCAGGCGGAGATTCGCCGGGTCAACGAGCAGCTGGCCGAGGCCCTGGACGGCCGTCGCGACATTTTGCTGTGCCCGCTGCATGGCGAGTTGGACCTGAATGCCCAGCGCGCGGCCATCGAACCGGCGCCGGCGGGCACGCGCAAGGTGGTGCTGGCGACCAATATCGCCGAGACCAGCCTGACCATCGACGGCGTGCGCGTGGTGGTGGACGCCGGCCTGGCGCGGGTGCCGCGCTTCGACCCAGGCAGTGGCATGACCCGTCTGGATACCCAGCGCATTTCTCGCGCCAGCGCCACTCAGCGTGCCGGGCGTGCCGGGCGGCTCGAACCCGGGGCCTGTTACCGGCTGTGGTCGCAGGGGCAGCATGAGCAACTGGCGGCCTATGCCACGGCGGAAATTCTCCAGGCCGACCTGGCGGGGCTGGCCTTGCAGCTGGCGCGCTGGGGCGTGGCGCCGGATGAGCTGGCCTGGCTCGATCCGCCGCCGGCCGCGGCCTATGCCCAGGCCGTGGATCTGCTGACGCGCCTCGGCGCGCTGGATGCGCGCGGCGTACTGACCGCCCACGGCCAGGCCATGGCCGAATTGCCGGCCCATCCACGGATCGCCCATCTGCTGCTGCGCGGACAGGCCCTGGGCCTGTCCGCCCTGGCCTGCGACCTGGCCGCACTGCTTGGCGAGCGCGACATCCTGCGCGGCGCCGGCGCCGATCTGCACAGCCGCCTGACCTTGCTCAGCGGCGCCAGCAAGGCCGCGCGCGGCGCTCAGGGCGGGGTGCAGCGGGCGCGCCAGTTGGCCCGGCAGTTTCAGGGGCTGCTCGGGCGCCGCGCACCGAGCACGGCGGTGGCCGACCCCGAGCATCCGCGCTGGCTCGGCGCCTTGCTGGCGTTCGCCTACCCGGATCGGGTGGCCCTGCAGCGCCGCGCCGGCGGCGCCGAATACCGTCTGGCCAACGGCCGCGCGGCGATGTTCGGCGAAGTCGACGGGCTGATGAAGCACGAGTGGCTGGTGGTCGCCGATCTGGGCAGCCGTCAGGGCCAGCGCGAGGAGCGCATCTACCTGGCCGCCGAGCTGGAGCCGCAGTTGTTCGAGTCGGTGCTGAGTGAGCAGGTCAGCGAACTGCAGCTGCTCGACTGGGACGAGCGCGAAGGCGTGCTGCGTGCCGAGCGCCAGCGCAAGGTCGGTGAGCTGGTGTTGAGCCGCGAGCCACTGGCCAGGCTGGATGAGGCGCAGCGCAGCCGCGCCTTGCTCGGCCTGGTCCGGCGCAAGGGCCTGGAGCTGCTGCCCTGGACTCCAGAGCGGCGCCAGTGGCAGGCGCGGGTGCTGCTGCTGCGGCACCTGGAACTGACCGAGAAAGGCCAGAGTGAATGGCCGGATGTCAGCGATACGGCCTTGCTGGCCAGTCTGGAGGCGTGGCTGCAACCCTATCTGGCGCCGGTCACCCGCCTCAGTCACTTCGCCAACCTGGACCTGTCCAGCCTGCTGCAGAACCTGCTGCCCTGGCCGCTGCCGCAGCGCCTGGACGAACTGGCGCCGCGCACCCTCGCAGTGCCGTCCGGTTCGCGCATCGGCCTGGACTACAGCGAGCAGCCGCCGGTGCTGGCAGTGCGTTTGCAGGAGCTGTTCGGCCTGGCCGAGACGCCGCGCATCGCCGGCGGCCGGCAAGTGGTCAAGCTGCACCTGTTGTCACCGGCGCGGCGCCCGGTGCAGGTGACCCAGGATTTGGGCAACTTCTGGCGCAGTACCTACGCCGAGGTGAAGAAGGACCTGAAGGGCCGCTACCCCAAGCACTACTGGCCGGACGACCCGCTGATCGCCGAGCCCACGGCGCGGGCCAAACCGCGTAAATAGATGGCACTCCAGGCCGTTCGGGTTGCTTCAGGGTTGGCGCGGCGACGGATTCGCGTGGCTCAGTTCAAGCAGCGCCCGATTGATCTTCTCCAGGCGGTGCCTGGATACCTGTTTGCTGCACCAGAGATGGCGCAGGTTGCCCGCGGGACTGTTGCTGAATCTGATGAGCTTGAAGTCGCCCGGTTCGAATTTGGAGCGGTTGATCAGTTCGCTGGCCTCTTCCTCGGCGATAAAGAAATAATCCACCCGGTCGAGGGCGAGCATGCGCAGCATAGTGCTGTTTTCCGCTGTGGTTATGATCCGCCGCGGATTGAATCTCTGGATAAGACCGTCGATGAGCTCACCGTAGGAATAGCCGTCCTTGATCAGTAGGCGCAGTTGCTGGTCTTGCAGAACCTGTTCCAGGCTGCGGCCGCTGTCGAGCCTGCTATTGCCGAACCGAGCCAGGCCGATGGTCGGTCTGTCCCGGTACAGGGGCAGGGAAAAGTTGCCGATCAGTTCGCGCTGCGGGTTCTTGAACCAGCCGACCATGCAGTCGACGCCGGTGTTCTTCTCGAGAATCTGGATCTGGCGGTTGGACGGCGTTTTTTCCCATTTGAAGGCAATCCCGGCGCGGCGCAAGGCTTGTGTCACCGGCGTTGCCGTGAGGCCCACTATGTCGCCGTTGTCCAGGGTTTGCAGGTAGGGCGCTCTTTCGTTGTAGTGCAGGGTGATGGGCTCTTCGGCCTGGGCCGCAAGCGCGGCAGAGAGGATGAGTGTCGAGAGCCAATGGACCGCCCTATCTAACATGCCAAGCGCCTGAGCCATGCTGCGGTCCCTCGCCGTAGGTCGAATGTTGCCGCCTGTTTGTCTCGCGTCGCCGCCGCCGCGGTGCTCAGGGCAGGCGCAAATCCTCGCCGGCCGCAGCAAGTTCCTGATAGGCGCGATCCAGGGCATCGCGCAGGGCTTCGGCGCCAGGCGTGTGGCGCGAGACTATCAGTTTCAACGGCACCCGCTGCAGGACCACGAAGGGCAGCTCGGCCATGCCCAAACGCCGACGTGCCTGCTCCACCGGGGCCTGGTAGTCGAGCAGGTAGTCGCCGCGACGGCGCTGGAGCATCTCCAGCGCGGCAGTATGGCTGCCGGTGCGGTGCTGCTGGATCGCCAGGGCGGGGTCGTTGAGCAGTGCGTTGGTTGGTTGCCAGTAAGTGTAGCCGCTGATCAGGATCAGCCCGCGCCCCTGCAGGTCCTCGGGAATGCGCGGGAGCAGGGTGTCGCGCCGGAAGTACAGGTTGAGGACGATCTCGCCGACTTGGGTGCGGGTTTCCAGGGTATGCGCGGCCAGTTCCGGCTTGCCGGGTGCGCCGGGCCAGATCTGCACGCTGCCATCTCGCAGGCCGCTGTACAGCCGGGCCCCCGGGTAGGAGCGGAACTGGGTCCGGTAGCCGGCGTGCTCCAGCAGGCGTTTGCTCAACTGCAGGATCGCGCCCTGTGGCCGGCCTTGGCGGTCGCTGTAGGAATAGGGGGGGAATTCATAAAAGCCGACCTGGATCAGCGGGAGTGATCCGTTGGCGACGGGTTGAGCATGGCTTGTCGCGCAGCAAAGAGCGGCAACCAGCGCTAGGCAGAGACGTATGGGCATCGATCAGGGCCGCGGCTCTTGGCCGTCTTGTCGTTATAAAAGTGGCACCAGGCAGAGCATGGCGAAGCGCCACGGGCTTTGTCCAGCGCCGCCTGTGCCGGCGTCTCCCAAAACTCAATCGAGCGTCGGCAGCAATAGCCGGGCGAGCAGCGGCAAATGATCGGAAATGCTCAAGCTGTCGTGCCGGCGGACCTGGGCGTCCAGGCGGGTCAGTTGCGGGCTGTGAAACAGGTAGTCGAGGGTGCGGTCGGCCCCCTGCACGCTGGGGTCGTTGGGGAAGTGGGTGTACCAGGCGGCCTGCTGCGCGCCACCGGCTTCGGCCAGGCTGGGGATCATCGGGTAGTGCTCGGCCAGCACTTGCAGCTCGCTGTCGGCGGCATACCAGCTGCGCTGGGCCGCTGGCAGGCGCCGATACTGGCCGGGCGGCAGCAGATTGAAGTCGCCGCCGAGGAGCCAGGGCGTGCCTGCGGCCTGCAGCTGGTCGAGCAGCTTGGCGGTCATCGCCACCTGCTGGTGCATGGTGTCATCGCCCTGGGCGAAGGCGTCCAGGTGG
Source organism: Pseudomonas sp. SJZ079 (assembly GCF_007993865.1). Taxonomy (GTDB): domain Bacteria; phylum Pseudomonadota; class Gammaproteobacteria; order Pseudomonadales; family Pseudomonadaceae; genus Aquipseudomonas. The sequence goes on from NZ_VIUH01000009.1 coordinate 151,585, forward strand.
GTGTTGATCGCCGCCAGTTGAGCGCCGCCGCGCACGGGCAGGTAGCTGACCAGCAGCGCGCGCTGCAGGTTGAACAGGCGGCTGAGTGGGTCGGCCGGCATCCGTGGCAGTTGCAGGCGTTTGGCGCGCGCGATGCGGTAGCGGCTGAGGGTGCCAAGTTTCATGCCGACGCTGCCGAGAATCTTCGGGTGCGGGACGAATGCGGCTTTCCAGTAGAAGGCCTGGCTGTTGCAGGGGTAGAGGTCGCTCAGGCGCGCTTGCAGCAGCGCCAGCTGATCCTGGTAGTCGCTGGCCTTGGCGCCGTCGTGCAGCTCTTGCAGCAGCACCAGGTCGGGCTGCTCGTCGCGGATGAGTCGTGCCACGGCATCGAGGGTCTTGGTCAGGTCGGCGCTGCTCGGGCGTCGGTCGGGGCCGCTGCCGTCGGCCAGGTCGTACCAGAACACATAGCCTTTGCCGGCCAGGTACTGCACGTTCCAGGTCATCACCTTCAAGGCCTGGCCCGGTTGCAGTATCGGTGCCTTGGCCGCGCAGCTGACCGGGGCGGCCTCGCGCTCGGCGGGTCGCCAGGCCAGGCTGTAGGCCAGCGCGAGCAGGCAGCAGAGGGCGAACAACAGGCCAAACACGGCGATATACAACGGGCGAGGCAAGGTCATTGAGGGCGGGGCCACTAAGGCTTGGCTATGCTGGAGGGACGTGAGCATACCCGAGAAGCGCCCTGGCGACTGCCTTGCCTGGCTGGCGTGGGCATTGCGCTCGCGAGTGAGGATGTCGACATGACTGAGCCGTTGATTGCCCAGCGCGGGCCTTATCCGGTCGCGGTGCAGGCGGGGGAGGACTACTTCTGGTGCCGCTGTGGGCGCAGCGCCAGTCAGCCATTCTGCGACGGCAGCCATAAGGGCACGGGTATCACCCCGCTGAAATATCATGCCGAACAAACCGACACCCTGTACTTTTGTGGCTGCAAGCACAGCCATACGCCGCCCTGTTGCGACGGCAGCCATAACAAGCTGTAGTAGGGGCAAAGCCAGATAACCGGGGGGAAGCATGTACCGCAAGGTGTTCGCCAACAAAGTGTTCGACCGTAAGGTGGTGTTGATCAGCGGTGGTTGTGCCGGCATCGGCCGCGCCCTGGCCGTGCGCCTGGCTCAGGCCGGCGCGCGCCTGGTGATTCTCGACTTGCAGCAGGCGGCGCTGGACAGCCTGGTGCAGCACCTGGCCGATCATCACAACGCCGAGGCCCTGGGCCTGTGCTGCGATGTCGCGGACGCCGAGGCGGTGCAGCGCGCCATCGCCCTGGCGATCGAACGCTTCGGCGGTATCGATGTGCTGGTCAACAACGCCGGCATCACCCACCGCAGCAGCTTCGTCGATACCGAACTGGCGGTGTTTCGGCGGGTCATGGCGGTCAACTACTTCGGCGCCTTGCACTGTACCCAGGCGGCGCTGCCCAGCCTGATCGAGCGCAGCGGGCAGATCATCGTGCTCAGTTCGCTGTCCGGCTTCGCCCCGTTGCTCTACCGCAGCGCCTACAACGCCAGCAAACACGCCCTGCATGGCCTGTTCGAGACCTTGCGTTACGAGCTGAAAGGCTCCGGGGTCAATGTGATGCTGGTCTGCCCCGGCTTTACTGCGACTGATTTGCGCAAGAACGCCCTGGTCGGCGACGGTTCGGTGGCGGCACAACCGCCGTTGGCGATGGGCAAGGTCGCCTCGCCACAGGACGTCGCCGATGCCATCTACCTGGCGGCGCTGAAGCGCCGTCGCTTGCTGGTGCTGTCGAATGTCGGGTGGCGGGCGCGACTGCTGGCGCGCTTCTTTCCGCGGCTGTTCGAGCGCGTGCTGTTGCCGCGCTTGTCGGGCATGAAACCGCAGGGCGCCGGCCACGGTTGAGGCCGGCAGGCGGTCACTCGGTCACGCTATTGCCCAGCTCGGCGTCGCGCGGCTCGTCATACAGTTCGTAGGCCAGGGCGGTATCCCAACACATCGCTTCGATCTTGTGGCCGTCCAGGTCACGCAGAAAGCAGCCGTAGTAGGCCTCGCCGTATTCGCTGCGCGGCCCAGGTGCGCCTGCGTCGCTCGCGCCCGCGGCCAATGCAGCCTGGTAGAAGGCGTCCACCGCGGCCTTATCCGCCGCGAAAAAGCCGCAGTGACTGCCGTTGCCGACGCTCGCCGGCTGCCCATCGATCGGGGTTTGTACCCAGAACTCCGGGTATTCGCGGCCATAGGCCACTGCGCCGGGGTGGGCGAGAATGCGGTGGCAGCCGAGGTGCGGCAGGACTCGATCGTAAAAGGCGACGGCCCGCTCGAACTGGTTGGTGCCGAGGGATACGTGCGACAGGATGCTGGGGTTGATGTCGGCCATAGGGCAATCCTCCATGGAAATGGACCCTAACAGCCTAGCCGGTTTTCACTCCACGGCAGGTTGGCTGCCGCGCAGCATGAACAGGCGAAACAGCACCACGGTGACGAACAACTGCAGGAAGCCGTTGCCCGTGTCGAGCACCAGTTGCAGGAGCACGTCAGGCCGCGCGCCTGCGGCCGGCTGGGCCCACCAGTCGAGCAGCCACAGCGGCACCATCACCGCCAGCACGCAGAACAGAATCGGCCAGAAGTAACCGCTGGTCAGCTCGAAGCTCTCATGCAGGGCTTTCACGGGCGTCATGCCGCGCAGCACCAGCAGGTACTCGGCGAAGGCCAGCTTGATCATCATCCACAACCCCGGCAGGACGAACAGCGAGGCGCCGAGCATGATCGCCACTGTGCTGATCCCGGCCAGCAGGGCGAAGCGCGGCCACAGGTTCAGGCTGGCGGCGAGCAGGTCGCGCAGGCGCGGCGATTGGCCGTTGCTGCGCGCATCGAGAAACAGAATCAGCGCACCGGTGTACAGCGGGTAGAACAGCAAACCGACCAGAATGCCGTAGGCCGCTGCCGCCTCGATTCCGAACAGCACGATGACCTGTTGTTGCGTCAGGGCTTCGAGTACCAGCAAGGGCAGGCACAGACGGGCAATCGACAGCAGGTTGCCGCTGAAGAAAAACCAGGCGTCGCGTAGGACGTGGAGCGGATTCATGGGCACGGGTCGCGGTCAGGTGAGCAGGCCGCCACTCTAGCCGATAGGCGCGGCGGCTCCAAATAACAACTGGCTTAGGGCGCTCGCCGGGTAGCTGAACGGTCAGCCCGTCGGGCCAGTCAACAGCTCCTGCGCTTCCAGGACCTGAGCGTACTCGTCGCGCAAATTGGCCATGGCCATGTCATGCACCTCATCGGCGCTACGCGGTCGACCGGCATAGTCGGGTTTGGCGAAGGTGTAGCAGGCATCGGCCACCACCTGAGTGGTAAAGCCCAGGTTGCTGGCACTGCGCGCGGTGGCTTCCACCGAATTCTCGCTGGCCACCCCGACTATCACCACCCGGCGTAGGCCACGGGCATGCAGCCAGCGCTCCAGGCCCGTATGGGTGAAGGCATCGGTGACGTGCTTGTCGAACACCTGCTCACGCTCCAGCGGCGCCAATGCGGCCTGGAACAAGACGCCGCTCTGCCCTGGGGCGAACACCGATGCCGGGTCCAGTGAGAGGTGGCGGATATGCACCAGCGGCCAGGCATGCGCACGCCATTGCGCCTGCAGGGCGGCGATATGGGCTTCCGCGTCGGGGTTGTTGCGGGGGCGGTCCAGGCGTTGAATGCCCTGCTGCATATCGATGATCAGCAGCGCCGCTGGCGCTGAACGGGTGAGCTGTTCCGGCGGCATTTCGACTGTCCTGTGTCCGAGGCTGGCATACTGGGCGCCGACTTTAACCTTTGCGCCTGTAGTCCGTCAGCCGCTTGCCGAGGATTTCCGGTGAAGAAAATCGCCGTATTCGCCGATGTACAGAATCTCTATTACACAGTGCGCCAGGCCTATGGCTGCCACTTCGACTATGCCGCGCTGTGGGCCGAGATCAGCCGGGGCGGGCAGATAGTCGAGGCCTACGCCTATGCCATCGATCGCGGTGACGCCAAGCAGCAGCAGTTCCAGCAGATCCTGCGCAACCTCGGTTTCACCGTGAAGCTCAAACCCTATATTCAGCGCAGCGATGGCTCGGCCAAGGGCGACTGGGACGTCGGTATCACCATCGACATCATGGACGCCGCGCCACGGGTCGACCAGGTGGTGCTGGCCTCGGGCGACGGCGACTTCGACCTGCTGCTGGACAAGATCAAGGGCAGCTACGGCGTCGAGGCGGTGGCCTACGGCGTACCGGGGCTGACCGCGCAATCGCTGGTCCGCGCGGCCAGCCGCTATGTGCCGATCGAAGGCGCTTTGTTACTCAAACACTGAGCCACTCAAACACCAATTACTCCAGCACTGGTTGCCCAAGTATCAGCGGCTCAAGCATGAAGAGGTGAGTGTGGGACCCATAGCGGTTATCGACTTCGAAACCACCGGTATTTCGCCGGCCCAGGCCCGTGCCACCGAGATCGGCGTGGTCATCGTCGAAGGCGGGCAGATCGTCGCGCGCTATCAGAGCCTGATGAACAGCGGCGCCTGGGTGCCGCCCTTTATCGAGCAGCTCACCGGCATCAGCAATGCCATGTTGCGCGAGGCGCCACCGGCGGCGCAGGTGATGCACGAGGTGGCGGATTTCGTCGCCGATACGCCGTTGCTGGCGCATAACGCCTCGTTCGATCAGAAGTTCTGGGATGCCGAGCTGGGCCTGATCCGGCGCAAGCGTCTGCAGCCATTCGCCTGTTCGCTGTTGCTGGCCCGCCGCCTGCTGCCCCAGGCACCGAACCACAAGCTCGGCACCTTGAATCGCTGGGCACAGCTGCCGGACACCGGCCAGGCTCACCGGGCGCTGGCCGATGCGGAAATGGCGGCCAACCTGACCTGCTTCATGGCGGCGCTGCTGCGGGAGCGACACGGCATCGCCGAGGTGTCCCACGATCTATTGTGTAACTTGCAGAAGGTGCCCGCGGCCAAGATGGCGCACACGCTACAGCGGATGCGCGGAGTTTAGCGCCGTAGCGTATTGGCAGGCTTGCCGCTTAAGTGGTAACCCGACAGCAACACGTCGATCGCCTGAACTACCTAAGCTATGGTCGGGGTTGCCTATTGGGCATGGCCTGAAAAAGCCAGCCTGCGGAGAATCCAGACCAGTGATCCTGCGGATGGCAGAGTTGGATTTCGGGAAGGCGGGGCTTTTCGGCGTTTCCTTGGGTAAATATAAGGCTATGTCCCAATAGCGTGTTGCATGGTGCGTCCAACCGCCTCCTGGATACAGTGAGCCGGCCGAATATGCTGCTGATAGCGCTCAAGCATGC
>NZ_VIUH01000010.1 GCF_007993865.1 Pseudomonas sp. SJZ079
ACCGTGGCATCGCCCGGCGCCTCCCTGCGATTGGATGAGCTTGAGATTATCAGCCTGCGGATTGGCTGACAGCAGGTTTTTCTACAGCCTCAACGACTAAGCTAAGGGGCAGGCTTTAGCCTGTCCCAGTGAGCGAAGCGAACGACTTGAGCGCATTGTTATGTTGCATGGCGCGATGATTTTCTTGACAGAATTATGCATGCGGAAAAGTAAGCGCAGAGGAAGAGTACGAAAAAGTTTGCTGCAAGCCATTTATTCCGAACAGACAACATTTCTTCGGAATTTTTTTCTGCTAATTCAGTGCCGATATCGGCAATTTTCTTGTCGCGTTCGCAGGGAAAGGTTTCACTGATTTGTTTTATTTTTGTGGCTAATGGCTCGCCAAGAAACGCCTCCCTCATCTGTTTCGAGGTTTCTTTTGTGAGTGCGGTGTTTAGGGCGCCATAAATCATGGTGGTTAAAATTATTAATGCAGTGGCTCCAAGTTTTGCGAAGCTTGGCTTTAGGGCGGATAAAATCATGGTTGGTCCTGTAACATAACGATGGGTTAAGGGGCGGGCTTTAGCCCGTCCCAGCGAGCGGAGCGAGCGATTTGAACCGCTTGTTAGGCCGCGCCACGATGTAGCGCCGGCAACAAAACGTGATTGCTCAATGCCGCTGGATGTGTGGATTTGAACATGCGCGTGTGGGCTTTCAGATTGTGGGTTGGAGCATACGTGTGCGGGCGTGCAGATTGAAAGGGGCGAGCTTGAATACGCGTGCCGGCCGCGAGCCGGATGTGGGTGCACGCGGTGAAACGGCGAGAGCCAAGCACATGCTGCGGGTTGGATTTGTCCAAGCACCACAAACGATCGGGTAAGAACGAAAACGTTCTGAGTGGATTTTTGGCAACGCTGCCGATGAGCGATTTGCTGAGAGCAATACTTGTTATTTGATTGCATAACTTCCATGTTTGGTCTGCTTTTTCTTTGCCGCCTAACGTTTGGTTAAGGGGCTTGCTTTAGCAAGTCCCAGAGAGCGAAGCGAACGATTTGAACCACTTGTTAGGCATTTCAGGTCGTGCGCGATTTTGTGTGTTTGCAAAACCTTGTACCTCAAGCGAACGCAGAAAGCCGCCAATTTTTGAAACCGATGCTAAACGAAAGCCAAGCATCCGACAATTTGCAAACCAGCGCTGAACGTGACACGAGCGCAGCGCGATAAATTGTTAATTTGTGCCTGCCGATTATTCAAGCTTGAAATCCTTTTAAAGCACGAATTGAATTGAGTAGTACAAACGCCTTGCGGTGGAACTGATTAACGCAAAACTTACAACCCCGATAGCGATATTGAAAACGCTACAAAACCAACAAAAAACACTTACGGAGTGGGCCTAACGATTGGTTAAGGGGCGGGCTTTAGCCCGTCCCAGCGAGCGCAGCGAGCGATTTGAACCACTTGTTAGACCGTGCCACGGACTTGTGCCGGCAGCATAACTCAAGTGCTCAACGATGTTGGTGTGGGTTTGATTCAGGCGCGTGCCGGCCTTGCGATTCAACCCTACAGCGACCGAGTAGGCGCGAGCAGGACGTTCCTTTGCGCATGTGAATACTGTGGTGTCCTGGCGCAGATGGAGCGGACCGGATTCGTATGGCCGCCGCACAATCGCAGACTGGTTGCTTACTAGGTTTATTGACTGCATAACTTCCTTGTTCCACTCGCTTTTGCTTTGCCGTCTAACGTTTGGTTAAGGGGCGGGCTTTAGCCCGTCCCAGTGAGCGAAGCGAACGATTTGAACCACTAGTTAGAGCTACCTCGCTTGGTCCGGATTGCATTGGCTCTTTGCTGGTTTGCAGATGTACGTTCAAAGCCCCCGGGAATCGGAGGATCAGGTAGTAAAAGGGTAACTTTTGCTCCACACGCAGTACATAAGAATGCCGAAATAATTCCTGGTCCTGCCGGCTGGTGCAACCATTTACCTGCTCTAAACATTTGTTCTGCAAATTCCTCTGCGGCCTGAAGTGTGGAATTCAGAAAGATGGCACCTGCGAGGTTGGTTGGAATACTTGAGCAGGCCTGGCAATTCATTTGATTGGCTCTAACGAATGGTTAAGGGGCCGGCTTTAGCCGGTCCCAGTGAGCGCAGCGAACGATTTGAACCACTTGTTAGACCGCGCCACGGACTTGAGCCGGCAGCATAATGCACGTGCTCAGCGGTGTCAGTGGGAGGCTTGAAACAGGCGCGTACCGTGCTGCGGTTGGAACGTGTGCTGACCGAGCATGCGCGAACCGGACGTTCCTTTACGTTTGTGAATACCCGGGTGTCCTGGAGCAAATGGTGCGGGCCGGATTCGTACCGCCGCCGCGAAGTCGCAGACTGAATTCGTATTGTGTTTTTTGACTGCATAACTTCCATGTTCCGAATGCTTTGCTTTGCCGTCTAACTATAATTAGACACCAAATGGTGTGTTTAAACGCACCATTTGGTGTGATAACGCTTTCGCGGGTTTGGTGGATAACATTCCTTGTCCTTTCGTCTATCCCTGTCTGGACGGGGTGTTTGGGCGGGGCGGTGGTCGTATAAGGCAGTAATACACCACGGCCGATGCAGGCAAACAGCTCGGCTTTTGGGCGAAGTGTAGCCGGGCAAAGCTGGGTTGTGAGCGACGCTGTCGTTCTGCCTGGTGCAGAGGTTCTGCCTGAGGATGGCAGGACGTAAGAGGGCGCACCGAGCGAGGCCGGTGCGCCCTCTGGGTTTAGCGGTTGAAGCGCTCCACCAGGGCGTACTGGCCTTGCGCGGTGGCAGTCAGTTCGCCGCTGAGTTTGGCGGTGCTTTGCGCTTCGCCAGCGGTTTGGTCGGCCAGCTGGGCGATGTTGGTGATGTTGCGGTTGATCTCGTCGGCCACGGCGCTTTGCTCCTCGGCGGCGGCGGCGATCTGATCGGCCATGTCGGCGATGTTGGCCACCGAGTCGCTGATCCCCGCCAGGGCGTTGTCAGCTTGCAGGACGCGCTCGACGCCGTCGTCGGCTTGCTTGCGGCCGATCTCCATGGTCATTACCGCTTCTTCGGCGGTGCGCTGCAGCTTGGCGATCAGCTGGTGGATCTGCCCGGTGGATTCGGCGGTGCGCTGCGCCAGCGAGCGCACTTCGTCGGCGACCACGGCGAAGCCGCGGCCCATTTCGCCGGCACGCGCCGCTTCGATGGCGGCGTTGAGGGCGAGCAGGTTGGTCTGGTCGGCGATGCCCTTGATCACATCGACCACGCCACCGATCTCGTTGCTGTCCTTGGCCAGGCGGGTGACGGTTTCACCGGTTTCGCCGACCGACAGCGACAGGCGCTGGATCGCTTCGCGGGTTTCCGCGGCAATGGCGCGGCCTTGGCTGGTCAGGCGGTTGGCTTCCTGCGTGGCGATGGCGGTGCGCGCCACGTTGCTGGCCACCTCAAGCGTGGTAGCGGCCATTTCATTGACCGCGGTGGCGACCTGTTCGGTTTCCTGGCGCTGGCGATCCAGGCCGGCCGAGCTGTTGCGCGCCAGGGTGTCGGCTTGCTTGGCTTGCTGAGTCAGGTTCTGGGCACTGTCCTGCAGGCGGGTCAGGCAGGTCTTCAGGCGCGCGTCCTGGCTGAGCATGGCCATTTCCAGACGCCCTTGGTCGCCGCGGCTGTCGGTATACATCTGCGCGATCAGCGGATCGGACGTGGATTGCTCGGCCAGTTGCAGCAGGCGTTTGAGGCCTCGCTGTTGCCAGTTCAGCGCGACCAGACCGAGCGGCACCGAGAGCATCGCGGCGATGGCGAAGCCCCAGCTGGAGTCGAGCCAGGCGCCGAGCAGGAAGCCGATCTGGCTGATCAGGATAAAGGGCAGCCAATTTTGCAGGGTGGGTAACCACTGGTCGCGGCTGGGGACTGCCGACTTGCCAGCATTGAGTCGCCGGTACAGGGCCTCGGCGCGGCGCACTTGTTCGGCGGTCGGCTTGACCCGCACCGATTCATAGCCCACCAGCTTGCTGTTTTCCAAAACCGGGGTGACGTAGGCATTGACCCAATAGTGGTCGCCGTTCTTGCAGCGATTCTTGACGATGCCCATCCAGGGGCGGCCCTGCTTCAGGGTGGTCCACATATGCGCGAAGACGGCGGGGGGCACATCCGGATGGCGCACCAGATTGTGTGCCGAACCGATCAGCTCGTCCGGGCTGAAGCCGCTGACCTTGATGAAGGCGTCGTTGCAATAGCTGATCACACCCTTGCTGTCGGTGGTCGAGATCAGTCGCTGCTCGGAGGGATAGGTGCGTTCGCGTTGAGTGACGGGCTGGTTATTTTTCATGCTGTTCTTCCGTAAGGCCTACGACTGCTATCGGCATCTATCCGGCAAAATTGAGCCGTATGTTTGCGGCGCAGTGTAACCAGTTTCGGCACGCTGGCGAACAGCCAGGTAGCCCTTGTTGCAGTCCTGCTCGGGCGACTGGGGACGGCTTGCTATCCGGCTAATTGTCAGCAACCGGCGATGGAGTATGGAACACTACCCAACCCCCATTTGACAGGACGCTTCAGCGCTAGTCGGAGCCTGCTCTGCAGCGCTGAAGCTTCGATCTGGCAGCGATCAAGTGCTCATAGGAGAGACACACATGATTCCGGTGATTTTGTCTGGCGGCAGCGGCTCCCGGCTCTGGCCGCTGTCCCGCAAACTCTATCCCAAGCAATTTCTGGCCCTGGCCGGGGAGCACAGTCTGTTCCAACAGACCTTGCAGCGCCTGGGAGGCGAGGGTGTTGAACGACCGATCATCGTCTGTAACCAGGAGCACCGTTTCATCATCAACGAACAGCTCGATGCCATCGGTGTCAGCGCACAGGGCATGTTGATGGAGCCGTTTGGCCGCAATACCGCACCTGCGGTGGCCCTTGCTGCACTGCAGCTGTTGGCCGAAGGCCGCGACGAGTTGCTGTTGGTGCTGCCGGCCGATCATCTGATCAGCGACGAAGCCGCTCTGCGCCAGGCGCTGGCGGTGGGCCGTGCGGCGGCGGAAGAGGGCGAAATGGTGCTGTTCGGCATCCCCGCCGAACGTCCGGAAACCGGTTTCGGCTATATCAAGGCCGCGCGTCACGAGGACACTGCTGCGCTGATCCACGGCGCGTATCGGGTCGAGCAGTTCATCGAGAAGCCGGATATCGCTCGTGCCAGTGAGTTTGTCCGCTCCGGCGATTATTACTGGAACAGTGGCATGTTCCTGTTCCGCGCCAGCCGTTATCTGGAGGAACTGCGCACCTACGAAGCGGATATCTACGACACCTGTGCGTTGGCCTTGGCGCACAGCCAGGTCGAGCACCAAGTGACGCACATCGATGCGAAAACCTTCGAGTGCTGCCCAGACAACTCCATCGACTATGCGGTGATGGAGAAAACATCGCGGGCCTGTGTGGTCCCGCTCTCCGCCGGCTGGAGCGATGTCGGCAGTTGGTCGTCGCTCTGGGATGTCGGCGCCAGGGATGCGAACGGCAACGTGCTCAAGGGCGATGTGCTGGTGGAGAACAGCCACAACTGCTACGTCCACGGCAATTCTAAACTGGTGACCCTGCTCGGCATGGATGATGTGGTCGTGGTGGAAACCAAGGACGCGGTGATGATCGCCCGCAAGGATTGCGCACAGGATGTGAAGCAGCTGGTGGCCAGCCTGGACGCCGCCGGTCGCCAGGAAACCCGCAAGCATTGCCAGGTATACCGCCCCTGGGGCGAGTACGACTCGGTCGCTGCGGGCAGCCGTCACCAGGTCAAGCACCTCACGGTGAAACCCGGTGCACAGCTGTCCTTGCAGAGGCATCACCACCGCGCGGAGCACTGGATCGTAGTCTCCGGCACGGCGCTGGTGACCTGCGACGACAAGACCTTTCTGCTCACGGAAAACCAGTCCACCTACATTCCGATTGCCTCGGTCCATCGGTTGGCGAATCCCGGGAAGATCCCCCTGGAGATCATCGAGGTGCAATCCGGCAGTTACCTGGGGGAGGACGATATCGAGCGATTTGAGGATGTCTACGGGCGCAACGTGCACGCCGCGCCATAAGCGCTCAGGCGGAGCGCGGGTCGGCACGTGGATATTGTTTCGTAGGGGACGATAGGGTTGCTAAGCAATGGGCGCCGACGGACAGCGGCGCCCATTCAGGCTCAGTTGCGCAGCAGCTGACGCAGCACGTAATGCAGGATGCCGCCGGCCTTGAAATACTCGATCTCGTTGAGGGTATCGATGCGGCACAGCACCTCGAAACTCTCCCGCGTGCCATCCTCACGGCTGACTTCCACCATGAGCGTCATGTGCGGGTGCAGCTCCACGCCATCGAGGCCGCAGATGCCGAGTTTTTCCTTGCCGGTCAGCTGCAGGCTTTTGCGATTAACTCCGGCCTTGAACTGCAACGGCAGCACGCCCATGCCGACCAGGTTGGAGCGATGGATACGCTCGAAGCTCTCGGCGATCACCGCCTTGACCCCGAGCAGGTTGGTGCCCTTGGCGGCCCAGTCGCGGGAGGAGCCGGTGCCGTATTCCTTGCCAGCGACCACCACCAAGGGCGTGCCTTGTTCCTGGTAACGCATGGCCGCGTCATAGATCGACAGTTTCTCGCCACTCGGCACGTGCAGGGTGTTGCCGCCTTCCTCGCCGCCGAGCATTTCATTGCGGATACGGATATTGGCGAAGGTGCCGCGCATCATCACTTCATGGTTGCCGCGGCGGGAGCCGTAGGAGTTGAAGTCCGCCGGCGCCACGCCTTGTTCACTCAGATAGCGCCCGGCGGGGCTGTCGGCTTTGATATTGCCGGCCGGGGAGATGTGGTCGGTGGTCACCGAGTCGCCGAGCAGGGCGAGAATCCGCGCCTGATGGATGTCGCCGATATGTGGCGGCGCGTCGGCGATGTCCTCGAAGAACGGTGGATGCTTGATATAGGTCGAGTCGGCCTGCCAGGCATAGGTATCGGCCTGCGGCACCTGGATCGCCTGCCATTGCGCATCGCCGGCGAAGACTTCGGCGTATTCCTTGTGGAACATGGCCGTGTCGACCTTCTGGATCGCCTCGGCGATTTCCTGCTGACTCGGCCAGATGTCCTTGAGGTACACCGGTTTGCCGTCCTTGCCGTGGCCCAGGGGCTCTTCGCCGATATGCATGCGCACGCTGCCGGCCAGGGCGTAGGCCACCACCAGGGGTGGCGAGGCCAGCCAGTTGGTTTTCACCAGCGGATGCACCCGGCCTTCGAAGTTGCGGTTGCCGGACAGTACCGAGGCCACCGTCAGGTCATTCTGCTGGATGGCGCGCTCGATCGGCTCGAGTAGCGGCCCGGAGTTGCCGATGCAGGTGGTGCAGCCGTAACCGACCAGGTCGAAACCCAGTTCGTCCAGATACCGGGTCAGCCCCGCGGCCTTGAAGTAATCGGTCACCACCTTGGAGCCCGGTGCCAGCGAACTCTTCACCCAGGGCTTGCGTTTCAGGCCTTTTTCCACAGCCTTCTTCGCCAGCAGCCCGGCGGCCATCATCACGCTGGGGTTGGAGGTGTTGGTGCAGGAGGTGATAGCCGCGATCACCACGGCGCCATCCCTGAGGCGATGGGTCTGGCCGTCGTGCTCATAGTCGACCTCACTGTGCAGTTCAGCGCTGCCCACTGCGGCACCACCGCCGCCTTCGTTGAGCAGGCGGTTTTCATCTTTGGGGCTGGCTTTCATCTGCAGGCCCATGAACTCATCGAAGGCCTTACTCACCTTGGATAGGACTACTCGGTCCTGCGGTCGCTTGGGGCCGGCCAGGCAGGCTTCGACGCTACCCAAGTCCAGCTCCAGGCTGTCGCTGAACAGCGGCTCCTGGCCCTGTTGGCGCCACAGACCCTGGGCCTTGCAATAGGCCTCGACCAGCTTGACGCTTTGTTCCGGGCGCCCGGACAGGCGCAGGTAGCCCAGGGTGATCTCATCCACCGGGAAGAAGCCACAGGTAGCGCCGTATTCCGGGGCCATGTTGGCAATGGTCGCGCGGTCGGCCAGGGGCAGGTCGGCCAGGCCGTCGCCGTAGAACTCGACGAACTTGCCGACCACCCCTTTGCTGCGCAGCATCTGGGTGACGGTCAGCACCAAGTCGGTGGCGGTGATGCCCTCCTTGAGCTTGCCGATGAGTTTGAAGCCGATCACCTCGGGAATCAGCATCGACACCGGCTGGCCGAGCATTGCCGCTTCCGCCTCGATACCGCCGACGCCCCAGCCGAGAATACCCAGGCCATTGATCATGGTGGTGTGCGAGTCGGTGCCGACCAGGGTGTCGGGAAAGGCGAAGGTCTCGCCGTCTTCTTCCTTGGTCCAGACCGTGCGGCCGAGGTATTCCAGGTTGACCTGGTGGCAGATGCCGGTGCCCGGCGGTACCACGCTGAAATTGTCGAAGGCATGCTGGCCCCAGCGCAGAAAGGCGTAGCGCTCGCCGTTGCGCTGCATTTCGATCTTGACGTTTTGCCCGAATGCCGCGGCCGTGGCGAACTTGTCGACCATCACCGAGTGGTCGATGACCAGGTCCACGGGGGACAGTGGGTTGATCTTCTGCGGGTCGCCGCCGGCCTTGGCCATGGCGTCACGCATGGCGGCCAGGTCGACGATCGCCGGAACGCCGGTGAAGTCCTGCATCAACACCCGCGCCGGACGGTATTGAATCTCCCGTTCCGAGCTGCGCGTGTTCAACCAGTCAGCCATGGCCTGCAGGTCGGCGCCGGTGACGGTCTGGCCATCCTCCCAGCGCAGCAGATTCTCCAGCAGCACCTTGAGCGACATCGGCAGGGTGTCGAGGTTGCCGAGCGTCTTCGCCGCTTCCGGCAAGCTGAAATACTGGTAGGTCTGGCCGTCGACTTCGAGGCTGCGACGGCTGTTCAGGCTATCTTGGGACGGCATTGCGTATCTCCTTATGGCTCGCACGGTGTAAGCCAGGTGTCGTGCAACAGAGTCTTAAAGTTAGCTCTGTTTGGCCGGGGTTGCCCTGTAACTGGACAGAGTGCAGGCACTTGGGGTTCCCGACTCCGTTATGATGCGCGCCTTGTGGAGAGCCCCGATGAATACCCCCCTATGAATACATTGTTACTGCACTGCCGCCCCGGTTTCGAGAATGAGGTGTGTGCGGAAATCGCCGAGCACGCCGCCCGCCTGGAGGTGGCCGGTTACGCCAAGGCCAAACCGAGCACCGCCTGCGCCGAATTCATCTGCACCGAGCCGGAGGGGGCCGAACGCCTGATGCGCGGCGCGCGTTTCAGTCAGCTTATTTTTCCGCGGCAGTGGGCACGCGGCGTGTTTATCGACCTGCCGGAACTGGATCGCATCAGCGTGCTGCTGGCCCACCTGGCCGACGCCCCAACCTTCGGCAGCCTGTGGCTGGAAGTGCTGGATACCAACGACGGCAAGGAGCTGTCGAACTTCTGCAAGAAGTTCGAGGCACCGCTGCGCAACGCCCTGAGCAAAGCCGGCAAGTTGGTCGAAGACTCGCACAAACCGCGCCTGTTGCTGACCTTCAAGAGTGGTCGCGCGGTGTTCGTCGGCATGGCCGAGACGAATAACTCGGCGCAGTGGCCAATGGGCATCCCGCGTCTGAAGTTTCCCCGTGAAGCGCCGAGCCGTTCGACCCTCAAGCTCGAAGAGGCCTGGCACACCTTTATTCCGCGTGAGCAGTGGGACGAGCGGCTGTCGGACGAGATGACCGGCGTCGACCTCGGCGCCGCGCCGGGTGGCTGGACCTACCAACTGGTCAGGCGCGGCATGCTGGTGACCGCCATCGACAACGGTCCCATGGCCGAAAGCCTGATGGAGACCGGGTTGGTTCAGCACCTGATGGTCGATGGCTTCACCTGGAAGCCCAGGCAGCCGGTGGACTGGATGGTCTGCGACATAGTCGAAAAACCCGCGCGCAGCGCCGCGTTACTGGAAACCTGGATCGGCGAAGGCCTGTGCCGCGAGGCGGTGGTCAACCTCAAGCTGCCGATGAAACAGCGCTACGCCGAGGTGCGCCGGCTGCTGCAGCGCCTGGAAGAGGGGTTTGCCGAGCGCAAGATCAAGGTGTCGATCGCCTGCAAGCAGCTGTATCACGACCGCGAAGAAGTCACCTGTCATCTGCGCCGCCTGGGCAAGTAACCGCGCCGGTTTATCGGCGGCTCACCTCGCGTCCTGGCTGGTGGTCGGTTGCGGTCTGAGCCAGTAACTCTGCTTGTGCCCACGCGCCTCGAACTCGCGCAGCAGGGCTTCGGCTGCGGCGCGGGTCAGGTTGTCGCGCACGACGAATTCGTTGCCGTTGTCGTCCAGACGCAACAGACACCAGCGCGGCGGGGGTGGCGAGCGGTCGGGCATGCGATGACCTGTGGCGAGTGTAGGAGGGCGCTGCAAGGCGCAGTCCCAGAGTAGCAACCTCATGCGCAGGCGACTATCCGACCGGCATAGGTGACCTGAGGGGGGCTTTGCGCGAGAATAGGCGCCTGTTCCTGGAGCCTGCCGATGTCTCAGCAACCCAACACAACTCACGAAGTCACCCACGATGCCGTTCTCGATGCCAGCGGGCTGAACTGCCCGGAGCCGGTGATGATGCTGCACAACAAGGTGCGCGACCTGCCGGCCGGTGGCCTGCTCAAGGTGATCGCCACCGACCCCTCGACCCGCCGCGATATCCCCAAATTCTGCGTGTTCCTCGGCCATGAGCTGCTGGAACAAGCCGAAGAGGCCGGCACTTACCTGTACTGGATTCGCAAGAAGGCCGACTAATGCCAGGCAATGTGGGAACTACTGCGCTCGGTTGTGCGGCGTTAGAAGCAGACTCAGATGCTCATTTACCCCACGTAAACTGCGCTTCTGAGCCTGCTTCTGCCTTGCCCAACCTTCGCTCGCTACGTTCTCACACCGCCTGGACAGGTTGGTATTTCGCTTACGGCTCGAACATGAACCCGGCCCGCATGCAGGCGCGCGGGCTGAAGGTCGCTGAGGCGCTGTCGGGACGCTTGCCGGGTTATGCCTTGTGCTTCAACAAGCGCGCGGTCGATCGTCCGGGTTGTGCCTACGCCAATATTCGCCATCAGCGCGACGGGCTGGTGGAGGGCGTGCTCTATCGCCTGGCCGAGCCGGATGAGATCGCCAAGCTCGATCCATTCGAGGGCACGCCGATCTACTACAGCCGCGAACGTTTGCCGATCCTCACTGCGCAAGGTGTGCAGCCGGCCTGGGTGTATATCGCCAATCCGCTGTTTCGCCAGGACGGCCTGCTGCCGGCGCGCGACTATCTGGCGCATCTGCTGGCCGGCCGCGAGTTCCTCTCCGAGGCCTATTGGTCGGCGTTGGCGGCCTGGCCGTTCCAGCCGGATTGACCCGGCGCCAGACCGCAGCTTTTCAAGGTCTGCTGCCAGGCCCGCACATGAGCGGCGTTCGCCGCGACAAATTCGGCCCATAACGACTGCTCCGGCCCGACCAGCCTGAGCAGGTACGCCTGTGTCAGCGGTGGAATCTGCGCGACCGTGCTGAGTTGGCGCAGGCTGTCGCTCCAGACCTGGCCACGTTGATGCACCTGGGCCAGATAAGGCTGCAAACCGCCCGCGTAATACTTGACGAAGATGTTCTGCAGAATGCGCCCGCGCGCTGTCGGCTGACCCAGTGGGCAGACCGGCCGGCGTTGCTGCCTGCTTGCCAATACCCGACTGGCCTGGTTCAGGGTATGGCTGAGGCTCGCCAGGCTGGTGATCAACTGGCCGCCTTGGGGGCTGGCGTGCAGGGCGAAGAACAGCGGGTCGAGTTGCGCCGCCGGTGGCGGCAAGGCATCGGGTAGCGAATGCCCCAATGCGCTCAGTTGCGCCAAGGCATCCAGTGCCGCCTGGTCCTCGGCGGGGGCAGTGGGTAATGCCTGCTCGGCAAAGCGCAGATAACGCTCGACCTCCGGGCTGGCGTTCAGGGCGTTCCAGAACACCGGCAGCAGCTGGGCACGCTTGGCCGTCGCCAGATTGCTGAGTGTGGCCAGCAGCGCGTGCTCCTCAGCGGCCTGCAGATGGGCCAGACAGGCGTCGATAGCGCGTAGCAGGTCACCCTCATAGGCCAGGCGGCTACTCGGCACCAGCTGTTTGCCGAGGCTGCTGTTACGCAGGCTGATCTGTTGTTGCAGGTCAGGGCAGCGGCGTACATCGATCAGCAGATCGAGCAGGCCAATGCGTATCTCGGGAATTTCTCCAACCCGCTCGCGCCTTGGCGGCAGGCGGTAGCGCAGCAGTTGCGTGCGGTCGAAGTCAGCGGCGTCGCTGCTTTCGGCGGCGTTGCTCAGGCGCTGCAGGTAATCGGCTTGCAAGGCCAAGCCATCGTCGGCCGGGCGGCACGCGGCCAGGAGCAGAATAAAAAGCAGGGCGAGAGGCTTGACGCTCATGACGTCAGTTTAGCCGCCCGAATACGCCGCCGAGCGCTGCTGGCCAGGCGCATCGCCAGCATGATCGCCGCGCAGGTCAGACCCACCACCAGGCCTTGCCAGAGCCCGCGCGGGCCGCTGGGTTCGTCGAGCCAGTCGGACAGACCGAGGCTATAGCCGACCGGCAAACCTATGCCCCAGTAGGCGAACAGGGTCAAGAGCATGGTCACCCGCGCATCCTGATAGCCGCGCAACGCGCCGGCGGCGGTAACCTGGACGGCGTCGGAAAGCTGGAACAGCGCCGAATACACGATCAGCGAGGCGGCCATGGCGATCACCGCCGGATCGGGGCTGTAAATCTGCGCGATCTGTTCGCGCAGCAGCAGGATCAGGCTGGCGGACAGGCAGGCGTACCCCAGGGCGGTGGCCATGCTCACCGCCGCGGCGAAGCGCGCGCCGCGTGGGTCGCCGCGGCCCAAGGCCTGGCCGACCCGCACGGTGGCCGCCATGCCCAGGGAGTAGGGGATCATGAACACCATCGAGCTGAAGTTCAGGGCGATCTGGTGGCCGGCCACCACGGTGGCGCCGAGACCACCGATCAGCAGGGCGATCACCGCGAAGATGCTCGACTCGGCGAACACCGCGATGCCCATCGGCAGGCCGATATTCAGCAGGCGCTTGATCACTGGCCACTGTGGACGCTCGAAGCGGCTGAATAACTGGCTTGGCCGGTAATAGGGCGCCCACTTCACCCACCAGAGCATACCCAGCATCATGAAGCCCATCACCAGCGCAGTGGCCCAGCCACAGCCGACACCGCCCATGGCTGGCAGGCCGAACTTGCCGTAGATGAAGATGTAGTTGGCCGGAATGTTCAGCAGCAAGCCCAGCAGGCCCAGCACCATGCTCGCCCGGGTATGGCCGAGGCCGTCGCTGTAACAGCGCAGTACGTGATACAGCGCCACCGCCGGAAAGCCGCAGGCCACGGCGCGCAGGTAACCCATGGAGGGGGTGACCAGGCTCGGTTCGACATCCATTAGTCGCAGGATGAATTCGGCGTTCCACAGCATGACCGCCGCGCAACAACCGACCGCCAGCGCCAGCCACAGCGCCTGGTGTACCAGGGGGCCGATGGCCGCTTGCTCACCGGCGCCGAAGCGCTGTGCGACTTTCGGCGTGGTGGCCAGGAGGATGCCGGTCATCAACAGAAATACCGGCACCCAGATCGAGTTGCCCAGCGCCACTGCCGCCAGGTCGCGCGGGCTGACCTGGCCGGCCATCACCGTGTCGACAAAGCCCATGGCGGTATGCGCCAGCTGGGCGATGATGATTGGCGTGGCGAGGATCAGCAGGCTACGCAGCTCGGTGCGCACACGCCGCAGGCGGGATTCGGCAGGCATTGAGGACGTCCAGTCATGCTCGGGGAAAACCGCGCAGTCTACGCCTTGACGCCTTGGTCAGGAAAGTCTGTTGTTACTGCCTAGGCGGTAGTGTGTGCAAGGGCGACTGCGCTCGCCAGCTGGCTTAGAATAGCCGTCTGACTTGCGGAGCCTTGCCATGCGAATAGTCGCGGACGAAAACATCCCCTTGCTCGATGAGTTTTTCAGCGGTTTCGGCGAAATTCAGCGCATGCCCGGCCGCGCCATCGACCGCGCGGCAGTGGCCGATGCGCAGGTGCTGCTGGTGCGCTCGGTAACCCGAGTCGATCGGGCGCTGCTGGAAGGCAGCACGGTACGTTTCGTCGGCACCTGCACCATTGGCACCGACCATCTCGATCTCGATTACTTGCAGCAGGCCGACATCGGCTGGGCCAACGCGCCCGGCTGCAATGCCCGCGGGGTGGTCGACTACGTACTCGGCAGCTTGCTGGTGTTGGCGGAACAGCAGGGCGTTGAACTGCCTGCGCGCACTTATGGCGTGGTCGGCGCCGGCCAGGTCGGTGGACGCTTGGTCGAGGTGCTGCGTGGGCTGGGCTGGCGCGTGCTGGTTTGTGATCCGCCGCGTCAGGCCGAGGAGGGGGGCGACTTCGTCAGTCTGGAGCAGGTGCTGGCCGAGTGTGATGTGCTCAGCCTGCACACGCCCCTCGAACGCGAGGGTGAACACGCGACCCATCATTTGTTCGATGCCGCCCGGCTGGCGCAACTCAAGCCCGGCACCTGGCTGATCAATGCCAGCCGTGGCGCGGTGGTGGATAACAGGGCGCTGCGCGACTTACTCGCGCAGCGCGCCGATCTGCAGGTGGTGCTGGACGTCTGGGAAGGTGAGCCGCAGGTGGATATCGAGCTGGCCAAGCTGTGCCGCCTCGCCACCCCGCATATCGCCGGCTACAGCCTGGACGGCAAGCTGCGCGGCACGGCACAGGTCTATCAGGCGGCTTGCCAGCGCTTGAGCGTGACGCCGACCCTCGGCCTGGATGAGCTGATGCCGACACCTTGGCTGAGCGAATTGAGCCTGGATGCCAGCGCCGATCCCGCTTGGGCCTTGGCCATGGTGTGCCGCGCGGTGTACGACCCGCGCCGCGACGATGCGGATTTTCGCCGCAGCCTGGCCGGTACCCTTGCCGAGCGCCGGACTCGGTTCGACCTGTTGCGCAAACATTACCCCGCGCGCCGGGAAATCGACGGCCTCAGCGTGCGCCTGAGTGGCGAGGCGCCGGCGTTGGCGCACATGGTTCGGGCACTTGGGGCGACGCTGGTCTAAGGTCGCCAGTTCGCGCTCCAGTCGCGGCCGGTCCCGGTTTCGGCTTGGCTCGCGGCGAACTTACGCCGGGCTGGCCCGTACGGTGCCGGAGCGGATCACGCAATCCATCCATTCGACAAGCTTGCAGGCAGGCCGCAATGGGTAGCGCCCGTTGCAAGACGCACGACGCCCGGCGCGTGCGGATGCAACGGGCGAGGTGTCAGCTCGGCGGGTTTGCTGCTTTAATCTGCTCGTCCAGCTCACGGCAGGCACGTTGGATCATCTGCTCGGTGATTGGGATCTCGCGGCCCTGAGCGTCGATGATCGCGCCGGCAGCCACTTGTTGCAGGCGGGTATCATGCTGTTCGTGAGTCTGTTGGTTCGGGTGCATTAGCTGTCTCCTCATCAGGGGGTGGCTGCACTCTAGAAGAGCCGGATGACTGCACTGTGACAATCATTGGTGGCAACCTGACGCCATCCATCCGGTCGGGCGGTGACGGCGCTATCACTGTGCCAAAAAAAAACAACGAGTTGAAAAGGTCCTCTAGGGTCCCATGAGGTGGTTATGTCGAGGTTTCACCTGGGGTTGATCATCAACCCGCTGGCTGGTTTGGGCGGTCCTGCGGGGCTCAAGGGCAGTGATGGAGTTGCCGAGCAGGCGCTGGCGCTGGGCAGTGAACCGCGCGCGGCGTTGCGTACACGCACCGCCTTGGAATGCCTGCGGCCGGTGCAGCAGCGCCTGGAGTTTCTGACCTTTCCCGGACCGATGGGCGCGGACCTGCTGAGCGAGATGGGTTTTGCCTACCGCCTGCTGGGTGAGCTGGGCGATGGCCCGACCAGTGCCGCCGACACCCGCGGCGCGGTCGAGGCTCTGCAGGAGGCCGGGGTGGCGCTGATTCTGTTCGCCGGCGGCGACGGTACCGCCCGCGATGTCTGCGCTGCGGTGCGTGAAGACCAGCCGGTACTGGGCATTCCGGCCGGGGTGAAAATCCACTCGGGGGTCTATGCGATCAGCCCGCGCGCCGCCGGCGAGTTGACCCGGCGCCTGGTCGAAGGCGGCCTGGTGCGCCTGGCCAGTGGCGAGGTGCGCGACCTGGATGAAGCCGCGTTGCGCGAGGGCAAGGTTGCCGCACGCTGGTATGGCGAGCTGTGCGTGCCGGAAGAGGGCGGTTATGTGCAGCAGGTGAAACAGGCCGGGGTCGAGTCCGAAGAACTGGTGCTGAGCGATCTCGCGGCCTGGCTGGAAGACAGTTGGGAAGCGGATGTGCGTTATATCTTCGGCCCCGGTTCGACGCTGCATGGCCTGGCGCAGAACCTGGGACTACAGACCACCCTGCTCGGGGTCGATGTGATCGAAAATGCTCAGGTGATCGCCCATGACGTCAACGAGGCGCAGCTCTACGAACTGGTGGCCGATTACCCCGCGCGGCTGCTGGTCACCGCCATTGGCGGTCAGGGCCATATTCTCGGCCGTGGCAATCAGCAGATCAGCCCACGGGTGCTGCGCGCCGTGGGCCTCGATCACCTCAGGGTGGTGGCGACCAAGCGCAAGCTCGGTACCCTGCACGGACGCCCCCTGCTGGTCGACAGCGGTGACGTGGAGCTGGATGATGCCTTCCCCGACGTGGTGCGGGTGTGGGCCGGTTACAAGGAAGAGCTGCTCTATCCGCTGAGCCGCTAGGACTGCTACCTGGCAGCAGTCGGTGCAGGAGCATGGGCAGCGAAGATCGAGATGGTTGGAGGGCTGTGTAGTATGACCGATGGCGATCGCCCCGCATTTCTCCGTCCCGGCGAGCGGCTGGTGCTGTTCGATGGGGTGTGCAAACTGTGCAACGGTTGGGCGAAGTTCCTCATTCGTCACGATCGCCAGCAGTTGTTCAAGTTGGCCTCGGTGCAGTCGCCCGAGGGTCAGGCAGTGCTGCGCTGGCTGGGTTTGCCCACCGAGCAGTTCGACACCATGGCCTATGTCGAGGGCGCCGAGCTGTTCGTGCGCTCCGGCGCGGTGCTGCGCATCCTCGCCCTGCTGCCGTGGCCGTGGCGCGTGTTCGCGGCGCTGCGCGTCTGCCCCAGGCCGCTGCGCGACTGGGGATATGACCGCATCGCCCTGAATCGCTACCGCTTGTTCGGCCGTTATGCCAGCTGCGTGCTGCCGGCGCCCGACCACGCACGACGCTTCCTGCATGACGACGCCTGAGCACAACCGGCTGCGGCAAATCGGCTGGTTGGCTCGTGTCGCCCTGGCGCTGGTGCTTTTCTGGCACGGTCTGGTGCCGAAGCTGCTCTGGCTGAGCGCCGATGAGGTCGCGATGATTCAGGCCCACGGCATCGTCGAGGTCGAGTGGCTGGCCACGCTGGCCGGTGTCGGCGAAATTGCATTGGCGGTGTTGCTGCTGATCGTCCGCAGGCGCTGGCCGTTGCTGTTGGCCGCGCTGTTTTTGCTGCTGTTGCTGGTTGATGTGGCGCTGTTTAGCCCCCATCTGTTGGTACAGGCCTTCACTCCGGTTTCGACCAACTTGGCCGCATTGGCATTATGCCTGGTGGCCTGGCTGGCTGATTCAGCCACGCTTGGCAGGACGAGCCCCGAATAACCTGGGTCTGACGGCCCATCTGCGAGTGCCGCATGCTATCGATTCTGTCCTCCCGCCAGCGTAATGCCTTACGCATGGCGGCGCGCTTCGTCGCGCCCTACCGCTGGCGGGTGATTGGCGCCTTGCTGGCGCTGATGTTCACTGCCGCTATTACCCTGTCGATGGGCCAAGGCATCAAACTGCTGGTGGACCAGGGTCTGGCGACCCAGTCGCAGCAGGCGTTGAACCACTCGATCCTGTTGTTCTTCGTGTTGGTGCTGGCCCTGGCGCTGGGCACGTTCACCCGCTTCTATCTGGTGTCGTGGATCGGCGAGCGGTTCGTCGCGGATATCCGTAAACGGGTGTTCAATCACCTGATCGGTCTGCATCCGGGCTTCTACGAAAGCAATCGCAGTTCGGAGATCCAGTCGCGCCTGACCGCCGATACCACCTTGTTGCAGTCGGTGATCGGCTCGTCGTTGTCGATGGCGCTGCGCAACGTGATCATGCTGGTCGGCGGCATCGTGCTGCTGATCGTCACCAACCCGAAACTCAGTGGCATCGTGCTGTTGGCGTTGCCGCTGGTGGTTGCGCCGATCCTGATCTTCGGCCGCCGGGTACGGCAGTTGTCGCGCTTGAGTCAGGACCGGGTGGCCGATGTCGGCAGCTATGTCGGCGAGGTGCTCGGGCAGATCAAGACGGTGCAGGCCTATAACCATCAGGCCGAGGACAAGCGCCGGTTTGGCCAGTCCGCCGAGGCCGCGTTCGACACCGCACGCAAGCGTATCGCCCAGCGCGCCTGGTTGATCACCGTGGTGATCGTGCTGGTGCTCGGTGCGGTGGGGGTGATGCTCTGGGTCGGCGGCATGGACGTGATCGCCGGCACTATCTCCGGTGGCGAGTTGGCGGCCTTCGTGTTCTACAGCCTGATCGTCGGCGCCTCCTTCGGCACCCTTAGTGAGGTGATCGGTGAGTTACAGCGCGCCGCCGGCGCCGCCGAGCGGATCGCCGAGTTGCTGCAGGCACGCAATGAAATCACTCCGCCGACGAGCGATCCGCTGGTGTTGGCGCAACCGCCACAGGGGCGGATCGAGCTGCAAGGGGTGCGATTCGCCTATCCATCGCGACCCGCGAGCTATGCCGTCGATGGCATCAGCCTGAGTGTCGAGCCCGGTGAAACCCTGGCCCTGGTCGGCCCGTCCGGTGCGGGTAAGTCCACCCTGTTCGATTTGCTGCTGCGCTTCTTCGATCCGCAGCAGGGCCGCATCCTGATCGACGGCCAGGCAATCGAGCGGCTCGACCCCCTTGAGTTGCGCCGCTGCTTCGCCCTGGTGTCGCAGAACCCGGCGCTGTTCTTCGGTACGGTCGAGGACAATATTCGCTACGGCAGGCTCGGCGCCAGTCACGCCGAGGTCGAGGCGGCGGCGCTGGCCGCGCATGCGCATGAGTTCATCATGCGGTTGCCGCAGGGTTACCAGACTCACCTGGGTGACGCCGGTTTGGGGCTGTCCGGCGGCCAGCGCCAGCGTTTGGCGATTGCCCGCGCGCTGCTGGTGGATGCGCCGATCCTCTTGCTCGATGAGGCCACCAGCGCCCTGGATGCGGAAAGCGAACACCTGATTCAGCAGGCCTTGCCGCGCCTGATGCAGGGGCGTACCACGCTGGTGATTGCCCATCGCCTGGCCACGGTGAAGAGTGCCGACCGCATCGCGGTGATCGAGCATGGCAAGCTGGTAGCCGTCGGCCGGCACGCCGAGCTGGTGGCGACTAATCCGTTGTATGCACGGCTGGCGGCCTTGCAGTTCAATGAGGACAGTGTCGAGTCGGCTTAACCCTTCACGGCTTGCTGTCAGCGTGTCGGCCGAGGATCTTACAAGGCCACGTTTTCGATGGGCTTTGCGTGTGGCTTGATGGTGGCCGCTGCCCCCGCCGAGGCGAGGATGATGGCGCCGACGGCCAGCCACTGGGTCACGGTCAGCTGCTCGTTGAGAATCAGCAGTGCGGAAAAGGCGGCTATGGCCGGCTCCATGCTCATCAGCGTGCTGAAGGTGCGCACGGGTAGCCGCGTCAGGGCGACCATCTCCAGGCTGTAGGGCAGGGCGGATGACAGCACTGCCACGGCAAGGGCCAACGGCAGCAGCTGCACAGAGAACAGGCTGCTGCCGGCGTGCCACAGCCCTACCGGCATGACCAGCACGGCGGCGATCAGCGTGCCGAGGACCACGGTGTGCGAGCCATGCTCGGCGCCGGCTTGCTTGCCGAAAATGATGTACAGCGCCCAGCACAGCCCCGCCGCCAAAGCCAGGGCCATGCCCAGTGGGTCCAGGGACGACTCGCTGTCAGGACTGGGCAGGAGTAACCAGAGGCCGAATATCGCCAAGGCCACCCAGACGAAGTCGAGCAGGCGTCGCGATGACAGCAGCGCCAGCGCCAGTGGACCGGTGAATTCGAGCGCCACGGCGACGCCCAGCGGAATGCTGTTCAGCGATTTGTAGAACAGCAGGTTCATGCAGCCGAGAGAGAGCCCGTAGGTCAGCAACGAGCGGCACGAGCGCAGGGTGACGCGCGCTCGCCAGGGGCGCATAAACAGGCAGAGGATCAGCGCGGCCAGACTGAGGCGAAGCGCCGTGGTACCTTCGGCGCCGACCAGGGGGAACAGACCCTTGGCCAGGGATGCACCGCTCTGAATCGAGGCCATGGCCACCAGCAGTAGGGCGATGGGCAGCAGTACCAACGAGGCGCGAGAGGAGCGGGGCATGGGGCATCCGGCCAGAATCTAATGAGCAATAAAAAACCGGCCACCCGGGCCGGTTTTTCGTGGTGCCGCAGAGCTTAGCGATATTCGCAGAGGTAGGCCGTCTCAATAGCGACCTGCAACTGGAATTTGCTATCGGCCGGCACGGTGAACTGACTGCCGGCGGCAAAGGTTTGCCAGTCGTCGCTGCCCGGCAGCTTAACCGTCAAGGCGCCGCTGATGACATGCATGACTTCCAGTTGGTTGGTGCCGAACTCGTACTCGCCGGCGGCCATTACGCCGATCGAGGCAGGGCCTTCAGGCATACCGAAGGCGATGGATTTGACGTTGCCGTCGAAGTATTCATTGACCTTGAACATCTGTAATTCCTCGCAAGGGGCGGAAAAAGGTCGCCAGTATGCCCAAGCCTTTTCGGTGCGTCATCCGCTTTGCAACGAGTTAACTGGTGAGCACCAGCGGCAGCAGCCGAGCGGTATTGCGCGCATCGACCAGCGCACGATGTTGCTGGCCGCTGAACGGTAAGCCGGCCAGTTGCAGGGCCGTATTAAGGCCGACCGGACGCGCTAATTGGCGCACCTCGGCGAAGCGACGTTTCAGGTTGAGGTGCGGCACCCGACTCAGGCAACTGACCAGTTGGTATCGCTGCCAGTCTTGTTCGAACTGGCGTCGATCGTACTCGCCCCAGCTTGCCCAGCCGGCCAGGCGCGGCTTGTGGGTCAGCAGCCAGCGCTCGAATTGTGGCCAGGTGCTGGTCAGCGGCACCGCCTTGTCGACATCGGATTGGCTTATATGCGTGAGTTCGCGGCAGAAACTGGTGAGGTAGGGGCGGCGTAGCGGGCGTACGAAACGCTGAAAATGATCCACTTCGTGACCGTCAGCGCGAACCAGGCTGGCGCCGATCTCGATGATCTCCATCTCCTCCAATGGCCAGCCACCCTCTTCGGTGGTGGCCTCCAGGTCGATTACTAACCAGTGTCCCATAGGCTCTCCATTGCGCTGGGGCAGTATGCAAGGGCTTATCAGGCCCGGCAAACCCCATGTTAGGCTGTGCGGCCATGATTACGGAGGTGTGCTATGGCGAAGGTTGCCTATATCGGGCTGGGCGTGATGGGTTACCCGATGGCGGGGCACTTGGCCCAGGCTGGGCATGAGGTGTGTGTCTTCAACCGCACGGCGGCCAAGGCCAGGCAATGGGTCGCGGAGTTTTCCGGGAGCAGTGCGGCGACCCCGCGCGAGGCCGCCGATGGCGCCGAGTTGGTGATGGTCTGCGTCGGCAACGACGATGACTTGCGCAGCGTGGTGCTGGGCGCCGATGGCGCTTTGGCCGGGATGGCATCGGGGGCGCTGTTGGTCGATCACACCACCGCCTCGGCGAATGTCGCGCGGGAGCTGGCGGGCCATGCGGCCGAGCGCCAGCTGGGCTTTCTCGATGCACCGGTGTCCGGTGGCCAGGCCGGCGCGCAGAATGGCGTCCTTACGGTGATGGTCGGCGGCGAGCCGGCGGACTATGCGCGGGCGGAGTCGGTGATCCAGGCCTACGCGCGGATGATCAAGTTGATGGGGCCGGTAGGCAGCGGTCAGCTGACCAAGATGGTCAATCAAATTTGTATCGGCGGTTTGGTCCAGGGCCTGTCCGAGGCACTGCACTTTGCCCAGTGCGCCGGGCTCGACGGCGAGGCGGCGATGGAGGTGATCAGCAAGGGTGCGGCACAGTCCTGGCAGCTGGAAAATCGCCACAAGAGCATGTTGGCCGGCGAGTTCGACTTCGGTTTCGCGGTCGACTGGATGCGCAAGGATTTGTCCATTCTGCTCGAAGAGGCGCGGCACAATGGCGCACAACTGCCGGTCACGGCGCTGGTCGACCAGTTCTATGCCGAGGTGCAGACCCTGGGAGGAGGCCGCTGGGATACTTCCAGCCTGATCGCCCGCTTGAAGGCGCCGAACAAGCCCTGAGCGTTCGGGCTCGTTGGGCCGTTGATGGCAGCCTGGTTCGGGTCGCCAATGCGCTTGGCCAGGCAGTCTTTTCAACTGGATATGCGCATCGCGACCGCCATTAGGTAGAGACGATCCAGGCCTTAACTGTGCGGTCTTGCGTTTCTCCGATACAGTCCGAATGCATTTTTGCTGAATCGCGTGCAGCGCATTTTTCCTGCCTATACTTCGCCTGCAACCCTCTCGGATTGGTTGTGCTCCAGTCATCCAGCGATGAAACAGGCGGACGCACTTCATGGACGATCAACTGATTTTCCTCGACGATGACTCATCATCCACCGTTGATCGGCCTGTCTGGCGGGTGCTGGCAGTCGATGACGATACCGACTTTCAGCGTGCCACTGCATTTGCCCTGAATGGCTTGGATGTGCTCGGCGGGCGCATCGAATTGTACCAAGCCTTCAGTTACCGTGAGGCCTCGATGCTGCTGGCCAAGCAGCATGACTTCGCGCTGATTCTGCTCGACGTCGTGATGGAAACCGATGATGCCGGTCTGCGCCTGGTCAAGGCCCTGCGTGAGGTCATCGGCAATGCCGAGACTCGAGTGGTGTTGTTGACTGGCGAGCCAGGTATGGCGCCGGTGCAGGAGGTCATGGGCGACTATGACATCAACGATTATTGGACCAAGAGCGAGTTAACCGCCGAGCGTTTGCTCACGGTGCTGACGGTGGGTGTGCGTGGCTATGCCCAGCTAAAGGCCGTGGCGCGAGCGCGACGGGGCTTGCAGATGATCGTGGAGTCGAGCAATGCACTGTTCAGTTCAAAGGATACCCACGAACTGTCGGCAAAAATTCTCTCGGAGATTGCCTCGTTGCTGGACCTGCAAGCCGAGGGGATCGTCTGTGTGCGGGCCGAGGACGGCGATGCCGGCGTGAGTCCTACGGCGCGGATTGTCAGTGCCAGTGGCCGCTTTTTTCATGCCATCGACGGCAGCCTCGACGGTTTGGATGATTTTGACGTCTCGACCGCTCTGCAACGCTGCTTGCAGGAGCAGCGAACGTTGATGCTGGACAGTTGTACGGTGTTGTTTTTTCCACGTTTTCAAGCCGGGGCCGATTACGCGTGCTATGTCGCGACCGAGCGGCGCTTGGACGACACCGAGCTGGAACTGCTCAAGGTGTTCAGCGCCAGCATTAGTCGAGGGTTGTACAACGTTTCGCTGTTCAGTCGCCTGGAGGAGATGGCCTATCAGGACGATCTGCTGAAAATCCCCAATCGCAATGCCTTGAGCCGCATGCTCGACTTGCACTTGAGAAGCGAAAGCAAGGCGCAGCAAGTGCTGGTGCTGATCGATATAGATGACTTCTCCGGCGCCAACACGGCGTTCGGCACCGGATATGGTGACTTCATCCTCGGCCTGGTGGCCAAACGGTTGCGCGAAGTGTTTGAGGCTAATGTGCTTGTAGCACGGGTAAAAGATGATCTGTTCGCGGTTATCGGCCCGGAAGCGCAAGTGCGTGCCGAGGACATCGTGGCACTGTTCCGCCACAACAACCGACCCCATGAGCTGGGGCAGGTGCACAGTCTGAGCAGTGCGACGCTGCGTTTGGCTGACTTTACGGGTAATGCCAATCAGGCGTTAAGTGCTGCCCGTCTGACTCTTAAAGAGGCCAAGCAGAGCGGGCATAACCAGCATGCCTTCTATGCTCCGCAGTTACAGAACGCCCATGCCGATTCCTACCGTACCTTGCTCGCGTTACGTGATGCCGCCGATGTCGGGCACATCAGCATCGAGCTGCAGCCACAGATTAACCTGCGCAGTCGGCAGGTCATTGGTGTCGAAGCCTTGGCCCGCTGGCGGCGTAAGGATGGAGCAATGGTGCCACCGGCTCAGTTCATCCCCCTGGCCGAGACGACTGGCTATATCTTGCCGCTGGGTGATCTGCTATTGCGCCTGTCGATGGCTGCGGCCAGCCAGCTGGCCGCAGCCGGCTACCCGCAGCTGCGCGTTGCGGTCAATGTCTCCGCCCTGCAGCTGTTGCAGTCGGATTTCGTCAAGCGCTTCAGTTGCCTGTTGGCTGCAGCAGGCGTGGCGTCGACGCAGATGGAGATTGAGATCACCGAGTCGGTAGCCATGCGCTCGTTCGAGACTGTGTGCGAGCAGCTGGGTGCCCTACGCGCGATGGGCGTCACCATCGCCATCGACGATTTTGGCACTGGGTTCTCGTCCCTTAGCTATCTGCGTTGCCTGCCAGCCGATCGCTTGAAGATTGATCGCAGTTTCATCATGGAGATCGGTGAGGTGCCGAGTCAGCAATTGATCGCCGACGCGATCATCAAGATCGCCTCACGAGTCGGTATGCAGGTCATTGCAGAGGGCGTGGAAACCCCGGAGCAGGCGGGTTGGATACTCGATCAGGGCTGCCATGAGGCGCAAGGTTTTCTATTTGCCAGACCCATGCCGATTACTGCCTTGATCGACTGGCTAGGTAACTGGTCAGAAAACCGGGCGTGATGACCGTATCGCGTATGCATAGATCCGCTGTGCTGCTGCGCAACCTGGCGATAATGTTCTTGCCTTGGGCATTGCTGATCCTGCTGCTCAGTGTTTTGCTCTATGAGCGCTTGCTGGACGGTAGGTTGGCGCCACTGTTACGGGATCAGCAAGCCAGTATTACCGAGGGGCTTGGCGCCCTCAATCGTCGCTTATCGAGCGTGCGCGGCAACTTGTTGTTTCTAACTCAGCAGCCGTTACTGGCGCAGATGCTCGAGCGTAGTGGTGAGGCGCAGCGCCAGCAGTTGGTTGAATTGTTCACCGAGTTCTCGGCCAGTACCCGTGACTACGATCAGATCCGCTGGCTGGACGAGCTTGGGCAGGAGCGGGTGCGGGTGGACCTGCGGGATCAGAAGGTTTACCAGGTACCAGTTGCCGAACTGCAGAACAAGGCTGACCGCTACTACTTCACGGAAAGCATGCAGTTGCCTGCTGGGGCCTTCTACCTGTCACGGTTCGACCTCAACCAAGAGCGAGGGGGAGTTGAACAACCACTCAAACCCATGCTGCGTGCGGCGATGCCGGTTTTTGACAGCGCGGGAAAGCGTCGTGGTGTGGTGGTGCTCAATTACTTGGGAAAAATCTTGCTAGATCGCCTGCAGCAAGTGGCCGACGCTTACGGCGACAGCCTGAGTCTGGTGGATCATGAGGGGTTCTGGATGCTGACGTCCCACTCCGCGGGGGCTTGGGGGTTCATGCTGGGTAAGCCCGATGCGACATTGGCCAGCCGCTACCCGCTGAGCTGGGAGCGAATGGGTGAGGAGTCTTCTGGGCATTTCAGTGATGACGCGGGTATCTGGTCGTTCGCACATTTCGATCCGGCGCTGAGTGCCGATAATGAAGAGGGCGCCAAGGGCGTTGCTGACAGTTGGATGCTGGTCTCCTTATTGCCGCAGGAAAGTGTGAGTGATACCGAACGGGAGGTGTTGTGGCGAGTTCTGCTATGCGCGGGGCTTATGCTGGCAGCGGGTCTCGCCGTAGTGTTGCGTCTGTCGCAAGCCGAGAGTGCGCGTGATCGTGCGCGGCGCGGGTTGGAGCGACGTGGTGAGGAGTTAGCGTTCAGCAACGACGAATTACAGAATACGCTGGAGCAGTTGCGGCGAACCCAGAGCGCGCTGATTCAGGCGGAGAAACTCTCATCCTTGGGGCTTCTGGTGGCTGGTGTCGCGCATGAGTTGAATACTCCAATCGGTGCGGCGAGCATGGCGGCTTCGACCTTGCAGAAGAGTGATGAGCAGTTACGCCAAGCGCTTCAGGGCGGGTTGCAGCGTTCGATTCTGGAGCGCTACATGCAGCGTAATGCGGAGGGCCTGGAGATCGTTCTGGGTAATCTAGCGCGTATGGCGCAGCTGACCCGGGCGTTCAAACAGTTGGCCAGCGACCGGGCGAGTACCGAACGTCGTCAGTTTGACCTGGTTAAGCTGGTGCATGAGGTGATGCTGATCTTTGCCCCGAGGCTGAAGCAGGTGCCCCATCGCGTCTGCCTGGAGCTGCCTGAGTGCATGATCCTGGACAGCTACCCGGGACCAGTCGGGCAGATCCTGCAGAATTTGATTGAGAATGCCTTATTACACGCTTTTCAGGTCGGTATGCATGGCGTCATCACCGTCCGTGCCGACTTCGATTCGCTGCGGCGCCTGTGTCGGGTCGAGGTGAAGGATAATGGTTGTGGCATGAACGAGGATGTACTGGCACGAATCTTCGATCCTTTTTTCACTACGCGGCGAGGTTTGGGGGGGACGGGGCTCGGATTGCACATCACCCATCAGCTGGCAGTAGACATCCTGGGGGCGAAGCTGCAAGTGAATAGCCAGTTGGGGCAGGGTACGCAGTTTCTTCTGTGGTTGCCGCAGGCCTGAGTTCGGGTGCGGATGGCTGCTAATAGACCCCGTTATTGGGTAAAATTCCCGAGTTAATCCGATATTTCGATTGCTGTGGGGTCTTTATCGTCATGAACTGCCGTCCTGGTTGTGGTGCCTGTTGTATCGCGCCTTCGATCAGCTCCCCTATCCCCGGTATGCCGTTGGGCAAATTGGCGGGCGAACGTTGCGTGCAATTATCTGCCGAGAATCATTGTGCTTTGTTCGGCAAGCCAGAGCGCCCGGCTGTTTGCTCGGCGTTTTTGGCCGAACTGGATACCTGCGGTGCGAGCCGCGAGGAGGCGATCCAATTGCTGGGTTGGCTGGAGCAAAGTACCGCGTTGGCATGCTGAGTTTCTGCGATGCTGAGCTGGCATATCGGCTCTAAGCGTCTGGTGGTTGGGGTATTGGTCGCGAAGTGACGTTGAAGTTTTTATGGATGTAAAAAAGGCTGCCATTTGGCAGCCTTTTTTATCGCATTGACCAGTCTGGACGTAGCAGGGCGCTTATTTTTCCAGATCGCGTTGCGGGTAGCCGGTATACAGCTGGCGTGGACGGCCAATCTTGTAGGGGCTGGAGAGCATTTCTTTCCAGTGCGAAATCCAGCCGACGGTCCGTGCCAGGGCAAAGATCACGGTGAACATGCTGGTAGGAATGCCGATCGCCTTGAGAATGATGCCCGAGTAGAAGTCAACGTTCGGATACAGCGAGCGCTCGATGAAGTAAGGGTCGGTCAGGGCGATCTCTTCGAGACGCATGGCCAGTTCCAGTTGCGGATCGTTGGTGATGCCCAGTTCTTTCAGGACTTCATCGCAGGTCTGCTTCATCACGGTGGCGCGCGGATCACGGTTCTTGTACACGCGGTGGCCGAAGCCCATCAGCTTGAACGGGTCGTCCTTGTCCTTGGCCTTGGCGATAAAGGTATCGATGTTCGATACATCGCCGATCTCGTCGAGCATGCTCAATACGGCTTCGTTGGCGCCGCCGTGTGCAGGCCCCCACAGGGCAGCGATGCCTGCAGCGATGCAGGCGAACGGGTTGGCGCCACTGGAGCCGGCGAGGCGTACAGTGGAGGTCGACGCGTTCTGCTCATGGTCGGCGTGGAGAATGAAGATCTTGTCCATCGCGTTAGCCAACACCGGGCTGATCGGTTTGATCTCGCACGGGGTGTTGAACATCATATGCAGGAAGTTTTCCGCGTAATTCAGATCGTTGCGCGGGTACATCATCGGCTGGCCCATGGAGTACTTGTACGTCATGGCAGCGAGGGTCGGCATCTTGGCGATCAGGCGCATGGCCGAGACTTCGCGGTGATGCGGGTTATTGATGTCGAGAGAGTCGTGGTAGAAGGCAGAAAGCGCGCCGACTACGCCGCACATGATGGCCATCGGGTGGGCGTCGCGGCGGAAACCGTTGAAGAAGGTTTTCAGTTGCTCATGAACCATGGTGTGGTTCTTGATGGTGCTGACGAACTGGGCCTTCTGTTCTGCATTGGGCATTTCGCCGTTGAGCAGCAAATAGCAGGTTTCCAGGTAGTCCGATTTGTCGGCCAACTGCTCGATGGGGTAACCGCGGTGCAGAAGAATGCCCTGCTCGCCGTCGATATAGGTGATTTTCGACTCGCACGAAGCAGTGGACATAAAGCCAGGATCAAAAGTGAAACGGCCCGTGGCGGTTAGGCCCCGTACGTCGATTACATCGGGACCAACGGTGCCGGTTAAAACGGGCAGCTCGACGGGGGCTGCGCCCTCGATGATCAACTGCGCTTTTTTGTCAGCCATGTGTGGCCTCCTAGTTATGCTTGAAATCATCTGACAGCCCCCCACGCAGGGCCCGCATCACTATAGTGAGATAAATTCGAAAGTCAATTTACGAAAACCCAAGCAGCAGAAGGGTTTAAGCGTGTTTTTAGCGGAAAAAGGCCGCTATTTACGCCATTTATAGGGCGTGTGCAATCCACCATTAGGTCGAGGCCTTTGCATTGTCATTAGTAACCTAACTGTCTATACTCTGCGCCCGACCGCTAAGGGCTTTGAGCCCGCATTCTGGCGGTTGTCACTCCTTGGGTGATGGGTACCTGACCAGTGCACTTCCCGACAACTTTGCCCTGATAGTTAGGGGCTCTCAGTGTGATAAAAAGCCGTGAATAGCCAACGACCTGTAAACCTAGACCTTAGGACTATCAAACTCCCAGTCACCGCTTACACGTCCATTCTTCACCGCATTTCCGGTGTCATCCTCTTTGTTGGTATTGCCGTGCTGCTGTTCGGGCTCGACAAGTCGCTGGCGTCCGAGGAAGGCTTCGCTCAGGTGAAAGAATGTTTGACCAGCCCGCTGGCCAAATTCGTGATTTGGGGATTGCTGTCCGCTCTGCTGTACCACCTGGTGGCCGGTGTGCGCCACTTGATCATGGACATGGGCATCGGTGAGACGCTGGAAGGCGGCAAGCTGGGCTCGCAAATCGTTCTCGTCGTCGCGGCGATCGTGATCCTGCTACTGGGGGTGTGGATATGGTAACTAATGTCACGAACTTCTCGCGTTCGGGCCTCTATGACTGGATGGCGCAGCGGGTTTCAGCAGTCGTTCTCGCGGCTTATGTCCTGTTTCTGCTCGGTTTCGTAGTGATTAACCCAGGTATGGGTTATGCCGAGTGGCATGGTCTGTTCTCCAATAGCGCAATGCGTATCTTCAGTCTGCTGACATTGGTAGCGCTTAGCGTGCACGCCTGGGTTGGCATGTGGACGATTTCCACCGACTACCTGACGCCGATGGCGCTGGGTAAATGGGCCACTGTCGTGCGTTTTCTCTTTCAGGCCGCGTGTGGCATTGCCATGTTCGCGTTTTTTGCCTGGGGTGTGCAGATTCTTTGGGGTATCTGATTCATGACTAACATTCGTACTCTTTCTTATGACGCCATCATCATAGGTGGCGGCGGTGCAGGCATGCGTGCCGCGCTGCAACTGGCTCAAGGCGGCCACAAGACCGCAGTAGTCACCAAAGTGTTCCCGACGCGCTCGCACACAGTTTCAGCGCAAGGTGGTATCACCTGCGCCATCGCTTCGGCCGACCCGAACGACGATTGGCGCTGGCACATGTACGACACCGTCAAGGGTTCCGATTACATCGGTGACCAGGACGCTATCGAGTACATGTGTTCGGTTGGCCCGGAAGCGGTATTCGAGTTGGAGCACATGGGGCTGCCGTTCTCCCGCACCGAGCAGGGACGCATCTATCAGCGCCCGTTCGGTGGTCAGTCCAAGGACTTCGGTCGTGGCGGCCAGGCTGCTCGTACCTGCGCAGCGGCCGACCGTACCGGCCACGCGCTGCTGCACACCCTGTATCAAGCCAACCTGAAAGCCAATACCTCGTTCCTTAACGAGTGGTATGCGGTCGATCTGGTGAAGAACCAGGATGGCGTTATCGTTGGTGTCATCGCTATCTGCCTCGAGAGTGGCGAAACCGTTTATATCCGTGCCAAGGCCACAGTGCTGGCGACCGGCGGCGCTGGCCGTATCTATTCGTCCACGACCAATGCCCTGATCAATACTGGCGACGGCGTGGGCATGGCCCTGCGTGCCGGTGTGCCGGTACAAGACATCGAAATGTGGCAGTTCCACCCGACCGGTATTGCCGGTGCCGGTGTACTGGTCACCGAAGGTTGCCGCGGTGAAGGTGGTTACCTGATCAACAAGCATGGCGAGCGTTTCATGGAGCGCTATGCGCCGAACGCCAAAGACCTGGCCGGCCGCGACGTGGTTGCGCGCTCCATGGTCAAAGAGATCATCGCCGGTAACGGCTGTGGTCCCGACGGCGATCACGTGATGCTCAAGCTCGATCACCTCGGTGAAGACGTTCTGCATAGCCGCCTGCCAGGCATCTGCGAGCTGTCGAAGACCTTCGCTCATGTCGATCCTGTCGTTGCACCGGTTCCGGTCGTGCCGACCTGCCATTACATGATGGGCGGCGTTGCCACCAATATTCATGGTCAGGCGATTACCCAGGATGCCAACGGTAACGACAAGATCATTGACGGTCTGTTTGCCGTGGGTGAAGTGGCTTGCGTATCGGTGCACGGTGCCAACCGTCTGGGCGGCAACTCGCTGCTCGATCTGGTGGTATTCGGTCGCGCAGCGGGCCTGCACCTGGAAAAAGCGCTGAAAGAAGGTGTCGAGCACCGTGGTGCCTCCGAGACCGACATCGAGCAATCGCTTAATCGTCTGTCTGGTATCAACGAACGCAGCACCGGCGAAGATGTAGCGCCGTTGCGTAAAGAACTGCAGAGCTGCATGCAGAATTACTTCGGTGTATTCCGTACCGGCGAATACATGCAGAAGGGTATCAAGCAGTTGGCTGACCTGCGTGAGCGTATTGCGACTGTCAAGATTTCCGACAAGAGCCAGGCGTTCAACACCGCACGTATCGAAGCGCTTGAGCTGCAAAACCTGCTCGAAGTGGCCGAGGCGACTGCGATTGCGGCAGAGACTCGTACCGAATCCCGTGGTGCGCATGCCCGTGAAGATTTCGAAGAGCGTGATGACGAAAACTGGCTGTGCCACTCCTTGTACTTCCCGGGCGAGAAGCGCGTGACCAAGCGTGCCGTCAATTTTGCACCGAAGACAGTACCAGTGTTTGAACCCAAGATTCGGACTTACTAAGGGTGACGGATATGTTGCAAGTCAGTGTTTATCGTTACAACCCTGACCAGGACGCGGCGCCGTTCATGCAGGAGTTTCAGGTCAATACCGACGGCAAGGACATCATGGTCCTCGACGTGCTGGCCCTGATCAAGGAACAGGACGAGGGTTTCTCCTATCGTCGTTCCTGCCGTGAAGGCGTCTGTGGTTCCGACGGCATGAACATCAATGGCAAGAATGGTCTGGCCTGTATCACTCCGCTGTCGGCGGTGGTGAAGAACAACAAGCTGATTATTCGTCCTTTGCCGGGTCTGCCAGTTATTCGTGACCTGGTCGTCGATATGAGCATCTTCTACAAGCAGTACGAGAAGGTGCAGCCGTTCCTGCAAAACGATACCCCGGCGCCGGCGATTGAACGCCTGCAGACGCCGGAAGAGCGCGAGAAACTGGATGGGTTGTACGAGTGCATTCTGTGCGCCTGCTGCTCGACCAGCTGCCCGTCGTTCTGGTGGAACCCGGACAAGTTCCTCGGTCCAGCGGCACTGCTGCAAGCCTATCGTTTTCTGGCCGACAGTCGCGACACCAAGACCGATGAGCGTCTGGCCGCACTGGACGATCCGTTCAGTGTGTTCCGTTGCCGCGGCATCATGAACTGCGTGAATGTCTGCCCGAAGGGTCTCAACCCGACCAAGGCAATCGGTCACGTACGCAATATGTTGCTGCAAAGCGGTACCTGATTCATTTGCTGTACCCGTGACACCTGCGGCGCTGGAATCGCTTTTGGCGCCGTAGTTTTAGCTCGAACCGCAGCTCACAAAGCCGTGGTTCTTATTTGAAAAATATGACGACCAGCAGGGGCATCCGGGCTGGTGCCCGGACTATCTGCGGGATCCGTGGTGGCTTTACCGAAGTCGCTGCTTCAAGACTTCGGAAGCCCGCGCGGTTTCTACGCCGGTGGTGTCCCCTTACCGAGGGTGACCAAGCATGCAAGAAAGCGTGATGCAGCGCATGTGGGACAGTGCCCACCTATCCGGTGGTAACGCTGCCTATGTGGAAGAGCTCTATGAGCTTTACCTGCACGATCCCAACGCTGTGCCAGAAGAGTGGCGCACCTACTTTCAGAAGTTGCCGACTGACGGCAGCGCCGCTACTGATGTATCGCACTCCACGGTTCGCGATCATTTCGTGTTGCTGGCTAAAAACCAGCGCCGCGCCCAACCGGTATCTGCCGGCAGCGTGAGCAGTGAGCACGAAAAGAAGCAGGTCGAAGTCCTGCGGATGATCCAGGCTTATCGCATGCGCGGCCACCAGGCTGCCCAGCTCGATCCGCTCGGCCTCTGGCAACGTCCGGCTCCGGCCGATCTGTCGATCAACCACTATGGGTTGACTGACGCCGATCTGGATACCACGTTCCGCACCGGTGGCTTGTACATCGGCAAGGAAGAGGCGAGCCTGCGCGAAATTCATCAAGCGCTGCAACAGACCTACTGTCACACCATCGGTGCTGAATTCACCCATATCGTCGATTCCGAGCAGCGCAGCTGGTTTCAGCAGCGTTTGGAAAGCGTGCGCGGTCGTCCGCAGTTCTCTGCCGAAGTGCAGAGTCACCTGCTCGAGCGCCTGACCGCAGCGGAAGGGTTGGAAAAGTACCTGGGCACCAAGTACCCGGGTACCAAGCGTTTCGGTCTCGAGGGCGGCGAGAGCCTGATTCCGTTGCTCGATGAAGTGATCCAGCGCTCTGGCGCCTATGGCACCAAGGAAATCGTCATCGGCATGGCCCACCGCGGCCGTCTCAACGTACTGGTCAACACCTTCGGCAAGAACCCGCGCGACCTGTTCGACGAGTTCGAAGGCAAGAAGACCGAAGGCTTGTCTTCCGGTGACGTTAAATATCACCAGGGTTTCTCGTCCAACGTCATGACCGCTGGCGGCGAAGTGCACCTGGCGTTGGCGTTTAACCCGTCGCACCTGGAAATTGTTTCTCCGGTGGTCGAGGGCTCAGTGCGTGCCCGTCAGGACCGTCGCAGCGATGTGGTAGGTGAAAAAGTATTGCCGATTTCCATCCACGGCGATGCGGCGTTCGCCGGTCAGGGCGTGGTCATGGAAACCTTCCAGATGTCGCAGACCCGCGGTTACAAGACGGGCGGCACCATCCATATCGTGATCAACAACCAGGTGGGCTTCACCACCAGTCGTGCCGAGGACTCGCGTTCCACCGAGTACTGCACCGACGTGGCGAAAATGATCCAGGCGCCGATCTTCCATGTGAATGGCGATGATCCGGAAGCCGTGCTGTTTGTCACTCAGTTGGCCGTCGATTACCGCATGCAGTACAAGCGCGACGTGGTCATCGATCTGGTGTGCTACCGCCGCCGCGGTCACAACGAGGCCGATGAGCCGAGTGGTACCCAGCCGCTGATGTACCAGCAGATCAGCAAGCAGCGCACCACCCGTGAGCTGTATGCCGAAGTTTTGACCAACGCCGTCAGCCACTCCGTGGATGATGTGCAGTTCAAGATCGACGAATACCGCACCGCGCTGGATAACGGTCAGCACGTGGTCAAGAGCCTGGTCAAAGAGCCGAACAAGGAACTGTTCGTCGACTGGCGTCCGTACCTGGGCCATGCCTGGACTGCGCGCCACGACACGCGCTTCGATCTCAAGACCCTGCAGGATCTGTCCAACAAGCTGATGGAAGTGCCTGAGGGCTTCGTCGTGCAGCGCCAGGTGTCGAAGATTCTCGAAGACCGCCAGAAGATGAGCGCCGGGGCGCTGCCGATCAACTGGGGCTACGCCGAAACCATGGCCTATGCCACCTTGTTGTTCGAAGGCCATCCGATTCGCATCACAGGTCAAGACGTCGGTCGTGGCACCTTCTCGCACCGTCATGCGGCGCTGCACAATCAGAAGGACGGCGCTACCTATCTGCCGTTGCAGAACCTGTATGAGGGGCAGCCACGTTTCGATTTGTACGACTCTTTCCTCTCGGAAGAAGCCGTGTTGGCCTTCGAATACGGCTATGCCACCACCAAGCCCAACTCCCTGGTGATCTGGGAAGCCCAGTTTGGTGACTTCGCCAACGGTGCCCAGGTGGTGTTCGACCAGTTCATTTCCAGTGGCGAGCACAAGTGGGGCCGGCTCTGTGGCCTGACCATGCTGTTGCCGCATGGTTATGAAGGTCAGGGGCCTGAGCACTCCTCGGCCCGTCTGGAGCGTTACCTGCAACTGTGCGCCGAGCACAACATGCAGGTCTGCGTGCCGACCACGCCGGCACAGATCTACCACTTGTTGCGTCGCCAGGTGATTCGTCCGCTGCGTAAACCCTTGGTGGTGTTGACGCCCAAATCGTTGCTGCGCCACAAGATGGCCACTTCGACCTTGGAAGACCTGGCTGAAGGCTCGTTCCAGACCGTGATTCCTGAGGTCGACACTATCGACGCGAAGAAGGTTGATCGGCTGATTCTGTGCAGTGGCAAGGTCTACTACGACTTGCTGGAAAAACGTCGCAACGAAGGCCGTGAAGACATCGCGATCGTGCGTATCGAGCAGCTCTATCCGTTCCCGGAAGATGATCTGACCGAAGTCTTGGCGACCTACAAGAACCTCAAGCACATCGTCTGGTGCCAGGAAGAGCCAATGAACCAGGGCGCCTGGTACTGCAGCCAGCACCACATGCGTCGCGTCGCTACTGCGCACAAGAAGACTCTGTTCCTCGAGTACGCCGGTCGTGAAGCATCCGCGGCCCCCGCTTGTGGTTATGCATCGTTGCACGCCGAACAGCAGGCAAAACTGCTGCAAGACGCCTTTACTGTTTAACGCCTTCGCGCAAGAGGCGGCCTGAGCCGCCTCGTAGAAGAAACCGAATTTAAGGAACCTCACACAATGGCTATCGAGATCAAAGCCCCTACTTTCCCGGAATCGGTTGCCGACGGCACCGTTGCGACTTGGCACAAGAAGCCCGGGGATGCGGTTAAGCGTGACGAGCTGATCGTCGACATCGAAACCGACAAGGTGGTGATGGAAGTCTTGGCCGAAGCGGACGGCGTGCTCGCTGAGATCGTCAAGAACGAAGGCGATACCGTGCTCAGCGGTGAACTGTTGGGCAAGTTGACCGAAGGTGGTGCAGCCGCTGCACCTGCCGCGGCGGCCGCTCCGACAGCCGCATCGGCAGCTCCTGCCGCTGCCGGCGAGGATCAAATCCTTTCGCCCGCTGCGCGCAAGCTGGCGGAAGAAAATGGCATCGACCCGAACAGCATCGCCGGTTCGGGTAAGGGCGGGCGCGTGACCAAGGAAGATGTAGTCGCCGCCGTTGAGGCCAAGAAGAACGCTCCGGCTGCTGCGCCTGTCGCCAAGCCGGCTGCAAGCGCCACCGCCGCGCCGATGCTCGCCGCTGGCGACCGTGTCGAGAAGCGCGTGCCGATGACGCGGCTGCGGGCCAAGGTTGCCGAGCGTTTGGTTGAAGCTCAGTCGAACATGGCGATGCTGACCACCTTCAACGAAGTCGACATGACTGAAGTCATGGCGCTGCGTTCGAAGTACAAGGACCTGTTCGAGAAGTCCCACAACGGCGTGCGCCTGGGTTTCATGTCGTTCTTCGTCAAGGCCGCTACCGAGGCGCTGAAGCGATTCCCCGCAGTCAACGCTTCGATTGACGGCACCGACATCGTGTACCACGGCTATGCCGACATCGGTGTTGCCGTGTCCAGTGATCGCGGTCTGGTGGTTCCAGTTCTGCGTAACGCCGAGCTGATGAGTCTGGCTGAAATCGAAGGCGGCATCGCCACCTTCGGTAAGAAAGCCCGCGACGGCAAGCTGTCGATGGACGACATGACTGGCGGTACGTTCACCATCACCAACGGTGGTACATTCGGTTCGATGATGTCGACCCCGATCGTCAACCCGCCACAGGCGGCCATCCTGGGCATGCACAACATCCTGCAGCGTCCAATGGCGATCAACGGTCAGGTGGTTATCCGTCCGATGATGTACCTCGCACTGTCCTACGATCACCGTTTGATCGATGGCAAAGAAGCCGTGACCTTCCTGGTTACCATCAAGAACCTGCTGGAAGACCCGGCTCGTCTGCTGCTGGATATCTGATTTCGTAGGTGGGGCCGATCGGCGATGATCGGTCTTTCGCCGAAACCAACAGCTTCGTCCCACGACAGCCTCCATACGAGGCTGTCCGGTTTGATTCGAGAAGGAATGACACATGACCCAAAAATTCGACGTGGTAGTGATTGGCGCGGGCCCTGGTGGCTATGTAGCTGCCATTAAAGCGGCGCAACTCGGTCTTAAGACCGCGTGCATCGAGAAGTACCAGGACAAGCAGGGCAAGATTGCCCTTGGCGGTACTTGCCTGAACGTCGGTTGCATTCCGTCCAAGGCATTGCTGGACAGCTCCTGGAAGTATCACGAAGCCCAGGAAGGCTTTGCGATCCACGGTATTACCGCCAAAGGCGTAACCATGGATGTGCCGGCAATGGTCGGTCGCAAAGACACTATCGTGAAGAACCTGACCGGTGGCGTAAGCACGCTGTTCAAGGCCAATGGCGTCACATTGTTGGAAGGTCATGGCAAACTGCTGGCGGGTAAGCAGGTTGAAGTGACTGCCCTGGACGGCAGCACTCAGGTTATTGAAGCGGAAAACGTGATCATCGCGTCCGGCTCCAAGCCAATCGATATTCCGCCGGCTCCGGTTGATCAGGATGTGATCGTCGATTCGACTGGCGCCCTGGATTTCCAGAGCGTACCCAAGACCCTCGGTGTAATCGGTGCCGGTGTCATCGGTCTGGAGCTGGGTTCGGTTTGGTCGCGTCTGGGCGCTGAAGTCACCGTGATCGAAGCCCAGGACAAGTTCCTCCCGGCTGCCGACGACCAAATCGCCAAAGAAGCGCTGAAGACCCTCACCAAGCAAGGCTTGAAGATCCGTCTGGGCGCACGCCTGACCGGTTCCGAAGTGAAGAAGAAGCAGGTTGTTGTCAGCTTCACCGACGCCGAAGGCGAGCAGAAGATGACCTTCGACAAGCTGATCGTTGCGGTCGGCCGTCGTCCGGTGACCACCGACCTGCTGGCTGCCGACAGCGGCGTGGACATGGATGAGCGCGGTTTCATCTTCGTTAACGACCAGTGCGCCACCAGCGTGCCGGGCGTATACGCCATCGGTGACGTGGTGCGCGGCGCGATGCTCGCACACAAAGCCTCGGAAGAGGGCGTGATGGTTGCCGAGCGTATCGCCGGCCACAAAGCGCAGATGAACTACGACCTGATCCCCTCGGTGATCTACACCCACCCGGAAATCGCGTGGGTCGGTAAGACCGAACAGCAGCTCAAGGGCGAAGGCGTCGAAGTCAAGGTTGGTACCTTCCCATTCGCTGCCAGCGGTCGGGCCATGGCGGCCAACGACACCGGCGGTATGGTCAAGGTCATTGCCGATGCCAAGACCGACCGCGTACTGGGCGTTCATGTGATTGGCCCGAGCGCGGCAGAGTTGGTGCAGCAGGGTGCAATCGGTATGGAATTCGGCACCAGTGCTGAAGACCTGGGGATGATGGTGTTCTCCCATCCGACCCTGTCCGAAGCGCTGCACGAAGCGGCCTTGGCGGTCAATGGCGGTGCCATTCACATCGCCAACCGCAAGAAGCGCTGAGTAACAGGCTGTAAGTCGCTGTGTCGGCCTTTCACTCGACTGAGTGAGCGGCTGACGCAGAAGATTTTTGGATAACAAGAACCACGACGATCTGCCCGCGTCGAGTTTAGGCATACGCGCGGAACGTACGTCGGACTGCTCTCGAGAGCGGTCACAGGTGGTGCGGCACCACAAGTGCAGCATCGAATGCGCAATACCTAACGAAGACGGTAGACAAGCATGAATCTCCATGAGTATCAGGGTAAGCAGCTGTTCGCTGAATACGGCCTGCCCGTATCCAAGGGCTTCGCGGTAAACACCCCGGAAGAAGCCGCAGCAGCCTGCGACAAGATTGGTGGCACCGAATGGGTCGTTAAGGCCCAAGTACACGCCGGTGGTCGCGGTAAAGCGGGCGGCGTAAAGCTGGTCAAGAGCAAAGAAGACGCCAAGGCCTTCGCTGCCAACTGGCTGGGCAAGCGTCTGGTGACTTACCAGACTGACGCCAACGGTCAGCCGGTTAACCAGATCCTGGTTGAGTCCTGCACCGACATCGCCAAGGAACTGTACCTGGGTGCAGTAGTCGATCGCTCGAGCCGTCGCATCGTGTTCATGGCGTCCACCGAAGGTGGCGTGGACATCGAGAAGATCGCTCACGACACCCCTGAGAAAATCCTCAAAGCCACTATCGATCCGCTGGTCGGCGCACAGCCGTTCCAGGGGCGCGAACTGGCCTTCCAGTTGGGCCTGCAAGGCGATCAGATCAAGCAGTTCACCCACATCTTCGTTGGCTTGGCCAAACTGTTCCAGGACTACGACCTGGCGCTGCTGGAAGTGAACCCGCTGGTGATCAAGGCCGACGGCAACCTGCATTGCCTGGACGCCAAGATCAACATCGACAGCAACGCCATGTACCGTCAGCCGAAGCTGCGCGCCATGCACGATCCGTCCCAGGACGATCCGCGCGAAGCCCATGCTGCCAAGTTCGAACTGAACTACGTGGCACTGGAAGGCAACATCGGCTGCATGGTCAACGGTGCTGGCCTGGCCATGGGCACCATGGACATCGTCAACCTGCACGGCGGCAAGCCAGCCAACTTCCTCGACGTAGGTGGCGGCGCGACCAAAGAGCGCGTGACCGAAGCCTTCAAGATCATCCTGTCCGACAGCAACGTGGCTGCCGTACTGGTGAACATCTTCGGTGGCATCGTGCGTTGCGACATGATTGCCGAAGGCATCATCGGCGCAGTGAAAGAAGTCGGCGTGAAGATCCCGGTAGTCGTACGTCTGGAAGGCAACAACGCCGAACTGGGCGCCAAAGTACTGGCTGAAAGTGGCTTGAACATCATCGCGGCAACCAGCCTGACCGACGCTGC
This sequence comes from Pseudomonas sp. SJZ079, assembly GCF_007993865.1. Taxonomy (GTDB): domain Bacteria; phylum Pseudomonadota; class Gammaproteobacteria; order Pseudomonadales; family Pseudomonadaceae; genus Aquipseudomonas. Next base: position 39,324 of record NZ_VIUH01000010.1, read on the forward strand.
TCAGCAAGTCGTCAAAGCTGCGGAGGGCAAGTAATGAGCGTCCTGATCAATAAAGACACCAAAGTAATCTGCCAGGGCTTCACCGGCTCGCAGGGTACCTTCCACTCCGAACAAGCCATCGCCTATGGCACCAAGATGGTTGGCGGCGTGACTCCGGGCAAGGGTGGCACCACTCACCTGAACCTGCCGGTATTCAACACCGTGCGTGAAGCGGTCGAGCAAACTGGCGCTACCGCCAGCGTGATCTACGTACCGGCTCCGTTCTGCAAGGATTCCATCCTTGAAGCGGCCATGGGCGGCATCAAGCTGATCGTCTGCATCACCGAAGGCATCGCGACCATCGACATGCTCGAAGCCAAGGTCAAATGCGACGAACTGGGCGTGGTCCTGATCGGCCCGAACTGCCCAGGAGTGATCACGCCGGGCGAGTGCAAGATCGGCATCATGCCAGGTCACATTCACCTGCCAGGCAAAGTCGGCATCGTGTCGCGTTCCGGCACCCTGACCTATGAAGCCGTGAAGCAGACCACCGACGCCGGCTTCGGCCAGTCCACTTGCGTGGGCATCGGTGGCGACCCGATTCCGGGCTCCAACTTCATCGACATCCTCAAGCTGTTCCAGGAAGACCCGAAGACCGAAGCGATCGTGATGATCGGTGAGATCGGCGGTTCCGCTGAAGAAGAAGCTGCTGCCTACATCAAAGCTAACGTGACCAAGCCGGTGGTGTCCTACATCGCTGGTGTGACTGCTCCTCCGGGCAAGCGCATGGGTCACGCCGGCGCCATCATCTCCGGTGGTAAAGGTACTGCAGACGAGAAGTTCGCCGCTCTGCAGGACGCCGGTGTTAAAACCGTGCGTTCCCTGGCTGACATCGGCAAGGCCCTGGCCGAGCTGACCGGTTGGGAAGTCAAGAACGCCTAAGCGTTGCTGACGATGAAAAGGCCACCTTCGGGTGGCCTTTTTTGTGGGTTTGCCGAGCACCGGCAGTCAAGCGACGGGGCCGTCGCTTTATACTGAGCGCGCTTTTATAGGAGAGGCTCGTGTTCAGGTTTGCTGTCAGTGGTGTGTTTGCTGTGTGGTTCTCGATGCTGGCAGGTCTGGCGCAGGCAGCAGTTTCAAGTCCGGTCGGCGGAGTGCAGGAGCCTGCCTCTGTGGTGTTTCTCAATCCCGGCTATTCCAACGAGCCGTTCTGGGTCGGTTACACCGAGTTCATGCAAGCCGCCGCCGACGATCTCGGCATTCGGCTGCGGGTGGTCTACGGCGAGCGTGATCCGAAATTGCTGCTCAGCCGCGCGCGGGATGTGCTGGAGAGTCCCGAACCGCCGGACTATCTGGTATTCGTCAATGAAATGTACACGGCCCCTGAGTTGCTGCGCCTGTTTGCCGAGAGCCCAATCAAACTGTTCTCCCTGCACAGCACCCTGACGCCGGCGCAGCAGCGCATCGTCGGCGGTACCCGCGAGCGCTATCGCAACTGGATCGGTAGCCTGGTGCCGAATGATGAGGAGGCCGGTTATCTGATGGCCACGGCGCTGATCGACAAGTTGCATGGTCAGTCGGGGGCCATGCTGGCGTTTTCAGGGGTACGCAATACACCTTCGGCGACTTTGCGTGAGCAGGGCATGCAACGAGCTTTGGCGGAGCACCCGGAAATCAAGTTGCAGCAACTGATGTATGGCGAGTGGAGCCGGCAACGTGCCTATGAGCAGGCGCGGGTGCTGTTGCCGCGTTATGCCGATCTCAGTCTGGTGTGGTCGGCGAATGACGAGATGGCGTTCGGTGCCATGCGTGCCGCGCAAGAGTTGGGCCGCCAGCCAGGCAAGGATCTGCATTTTTCCGCGCTGAACAATTCCGAAGAGGTTTTCAACGCTCGGGTGGAAGGCCAATTGTGCGTGTTGGTCGGTGGCCATTTCACCCTGGGCGGTTGGGCCATGGTGTTGTTGCACGACTATCACGCCGGACAGGATTTCGCCGCACGGGGCGGTAAGGACCGTGTGGCGCCCTTGTTCCGCCTGATCGACGCGGAGCAGGCAAGCCGGCTGTCGAAGCGCTTGAAAGTACCCGGTTACGGGCTGGACTTCCGTCAGTACAGTGCGGTTTACCGGCCGGCAATCAAGGACTACCGCTTTTCCATCACAGCGTTGCTGCAGTGACTTAGATACCGGCGAAGTGCAGCACCAGCTTGACCACCGCGAAAAGAACCAACACGAATACCAGGGTAAACAGCAGGCCGAGGATGATGAAGTGGCTGGGCTTGCCGCGGCTGAAGTCGCGGCTACGGTTCTTGCCGCTCTGCACGCCTAAGGCGGCGGCCAGGACGCTCTGCAGCATTTCCCAGAGTGTCAGTGGTTTGTCGTCGTTTTTCCGTTCGTCCATAGGCACCTCCTGTGCATCAGCTTAGTGGCTTTGGCTGGTTTTGCCTGCGGCTGCTTCGGCAATCCGTCGGGGTTGCCGTGCCCGCAGCGCAGCTCGGCGCGCACTGCGCCACGGCCTGGGTGTCGTAGTCGAGAATCTGCCCGCTGTGCGACAGCTCGACGCGGCAGCAGGCGATGAGCTGTTCCTGCAGCAAGCGCCGGCCACGGCTGGCGCGGGTCTTCACCGCGGCGAGGGACAGACCCTGGGCCTGCGCCACCTCACGCAGCGGTTGGCCCTCGAACTCGGCGGCCAGCAGGGTCTCGCGGTACAGCGCTGGCAGCCGCTCGGCCAGCGGCCGCAGGCAGTGAGACAGCTCGATACGCAGGGCTTCGCTCTCGTCATTAGGGACTTCGGCCAGATCCTCTGGCAGCGCCTCGGTCGGACGTTTGCGCCGGTGGTGGTCGATAGCCGCATTGCGGGCCACCGCATACAGCCAGGCACTCGGATGTTTCGGCGCAGGCGCCTGCGCGCGTTCTGCGAGCAAGGCCTTGAGAATCACGTCATGCAGCAGGTCTTCGGCGGTCTGGGTGTCGCCAGTGTGCCGCCGCAGGAAGGCCAGCAAGGCTATGCGCAGTTCTGGGTAGATGGCCGCGATGCCTGGGTTTTCTGGGCTCAACGAGGGGCTCCTCGATATGGCCATTAAATGTCGCGCTTATCGGCGGGGGCGCAACAGGCACCCAGCGCCAGCTCGCGCGGGCTACGTTTGACCCCGTGAATGGGGGCCTCGCCGTGGCTGGTAAAGATATCCCAGGCGATGCCCAGCGGATCGTGCAACCAGCCTTTTTCGGACTGGGCATAGCAACAGCTTGTCACCGCCTCATCCTATACCGTCACGTTAGCGCGTTTGAGGGCATAGGTCATGGCCCTGAGTTCCTTCCGCGACTCGGTCTGCAGCCCCAGGTGATCCAACCCGGCGCCATGGCCGAGCTGCGACAGGGCGAAGTTCAGCTTTGGATCATCGAGCAACCATTTGGCGTAGTCGCTGCGCTGCAGGCTCGGCGGGCTGCCGAACAGCGCGCTGTAGAAGCCCACGGCTTGTTCTAGGTTCGGTACGGACAGGTGGACATGAACGCGTTTCATGGCGAGTTCCTACGCAATGGTTGGCCGACGAGCCGGCCGCTTTTCGATAAGACGCAGGCGTTCGGAAAAGGTGGCAAGGTCACTTTGCTTGCCACCTTTTTCGGGGAGTTGCGTCTTTCTGCTAACGGCCACCCATGGCCGGGCGCGCACGACTAGCGCGGTGAACTGAAGAAGAGGGCAGGAGATGAAGCAGCGGTTCGATTACCAACGGTTGGGCAAGGGGCTAGGTGCGCTGCTGCTGGCCAGCAGCCTGGGCATGGGGCGAGTACAGGCCGAAGACGCCGCGACGACGGATATCGCGCGGGGTCGCTACCTGGTGCAAGCCAGTGCTTGCAATGACTGCCACACCCCGGGCTACCCGGAAGCTGCCGGGAGGGTCGATGAACAGTTGTGGCTCACCGGCAGCGACCTGGGTTGGCGCGGGCCGTGGGGCACCACCTATCCGTCCAACCTCCGGCTGGTGGTGCAGCGCCTCGATGAGGCGCAGTGGCTGACCCATGCGCGCAACCAATGGCGTCCGCCGATGCCCTGGTTCAACCTGCGCGACATGAGCAATGCCGACCTCACCGCGATCTATCGCTACCTCCGCCATCTGGGTCCACAAGGGGCGCCGGCGCCGGCCTATGTAGCCCCGAATCAGGAGCCGCGCGGGCCCTATGTGCTATTTCCGATTGCGCTGGAATAAAAGCCGTATGCCCAGGCGCGCATGCTTGCTCTCGTCCCACCCGCCGCGTATGGTTGCGCCCGACTCGGCCGGCAGGCCGGGTCGATGGAGACTGAGGTGCCCGAAGCATTCGGGGTAAATGGGAAGTTCAGTGCAAGCTGACGCTGCCCCCGCAACGGTAGGGTCGATGAACCATCGACCGAGCCCGACACCAGCCCAATCTCCTCAAGGCAAGTCGCGGTGGGCGATTTCCCGGTCGGAAGCTTTGCTGTCCTGATACCCCCAGCCCTGATGCTGCGGCGTCAGGGCTCCGTCCGTATTGCATGCCCACTGGTTTTTTATCCATTGGAGTGGGCATGACACCTCTTATTCGCCGTCTCGGTCTGGCCCTGTTGCTGGGGTGCACCGCTCCCTGGGCGGGCGCCGCGCAGATCAACGCCGCCAAGCAGATCAACGCCATAGTCTCGCAATACAGCGCGGCCGAGTTCGCCAGCGCCGTGGCGCAGTTCAAGCAACTGAATCCCGAGTGGCGGGTCAGTGCGCGCACTCCGCAGCAACTCGGCAACCTCGGCGATCCTGAGCTGCGCCAGTGGCTGGATGAAAGTCAGCTGCTGCTCGGCGTCGGCCTGTTCGGCGCCGAGGCCGAACGCCTGACGCCGCTGCTGGCTCAAGCCACTCCGGCGGAACTGCTGCTGATGCACAGCGAGCATGGCCTGGTGCAGCTCAGTCGCAGCCAGGGTCGTCGGTTGTTCAGCTCACGCGAGCAGGCCGAGCAGCTGGGCCGCGCCAAACCAGAAGGTGAGCTGGCCGCCTGGGACGCCCAACAGCAGGCGAATTACCCGCAGCAGGCGCCGTGGATCGCCGCGCGCAGTTACTGGCAGGCCGGCGGTATCGACAATATCAGCGGCCTGCTCGGCTGGTTGGCGGCGCGTCAGGACGCTTCGGTCAAGGTACCATCGGTGCAGCCGCGTCCGGCCTTGCGCTTCTACCAGAATGGCGCGGTGCGTCCCGCCGCGGCGCTGCAACTGGCCGGCGCTGGCCTGGTGGCGTTGATCGACCATGGCCGCGCCGACCGTGCCGGCGATCGCGAGTTGAACGATCAGCTGTGCCAGCGTCTGCAAAGCCGTGGCTTGGCCTGTGTCAGCCTGTTCGCCGACTGGGGACCGGGTTCGGTCGAGGCGCTGCGCTGGTTGAAAGAGGCGCAGCACCCACCGCTGGTGGCCATCGTCGCGCTGCAGGATTTCGTCATCGGTGGCGGAGAGGGGCGTGAGCAGGTCACCGCGCACCTCGAACAACTGAATGTGCCGGTGCTCAAGGGGCTGCGCCTGGATGATCGCGACGAAACCGGCTGGCAGCTGTCCAGCGATGGACTGGCGCGCGACAAGGTGCATTACCAGCTGGCCATGCCCGAGCTGCAGGGCAGCAGTCAGGCGACGGTGCTGGCTGCCTGGCAGGATCAGCAGATCGACCCCCTGTCCGGGATTCGCTTCGGCCTGAGTACGCCTCTGGCGGGCCAGCTTGATAGGTTCACCGCGCGCATCGACAAGTGGCACGCCTTGCAGCGCAAGGCCAATGCCGACAAGCGCCTGGCCGTCATCTATTACAACCACCCGCCGGGCCGGCACAACATCGGCGCGGACAACCTGGATGTGCCGCAGTCGCTGTTCGAGATACTCCAGCGGCTCAAGGCCGAGGGCTACGACACCGGCGAGTTACCCGAGTCGCCGACGGCGCTGCTCGACCTGCTGCAGGCGCGCGGGGTCAACCTGCCGGAGCAGGGCGATGCCTTGGCGGCCATGGCGCAGAAGGTGCAGACCTTGAGTGCCGAGGCCTACCGCCAGTGGTTCAAGACCCTGCCGCAGGCGTTGCAGGCGGAGATGGTGCAGGGCCCGCTGGGCTACTGGCATGCGCAGTTGCGTCGCGCGCTTGAGGGCGGCCGGCTGCAGATCGCCGCCGGTATTCTCAAGAATGGCTCCGGTGAATTGCACCATGTACTGGATGGCGTGGTGCACCCGGCGCGACAGCGTGCGCTGGACCTGCTGGCCCAGCTCGAAAGCCTCTACCGCGCCGCGCTCGAGGCACCGGCGCAAGCCGACTGGGCCGAGGCCGAACAACTGATTCAGGCGCTGGCCGCCACCGGCATCGAGGGCCTGCGCGGCTGGGGCGAGGCGCCGGGTTATGTGATGGTGCAGAACGACCGGTTATTGCTGCCGGGCATCCAGTTCGGCAAGGTGTTCGTCGGCCCGCAGCCGCCGCGCGGCTGGGAAATCGATCAGGAACTGCTGCACGCCAACCTGGTATTCCCACCGCCGCATCAGTACTTGGCGCTCTACCACTGGCTGCGCGACGACTTCAAGGCCGATGCGCTGATCCACCTCGGCCGTCATTCCACCTACGAGTTCCTGCCACGTCGACGTGCCGGCTTGAGCGACGAGGATTACTCGATGCAGATAGTCGGTGACCTGCCGAGTATCTACCCCTACATAGTCGACGGTGTGGGCGAGGGCATCCAGGCCAAGCGGCGCGGCATGGCGGTGATGATCGACCACCTGACCCCGCCGCTAGTGGCCACCCCGCTGTACGACGACCTGCTCAAGCTGCGTCAGCTGGTGGAGAGTTTCGAGGCCGGTGCCGGTCAGGGCGAAGGTCCGGCGCGGCGCGCCACCATTGCCGAGATCAAGCGCCTGGTCGGCAGTTCCGGGCTGGAGGCGGAACTGCGCGAGTCCATGGCCGAGCCGCTGCAGGCGCGTGGCATCGACTTCGAGCAGGCCGACGACGACCTGCTGGTACACGAGGTTGGCCACTACCTGACCAACATCCAGGAGCGCTTCATGCCCATGGGCCTGCACGTGTTCGGCAAGCCCTGGACGAGCGAGGCGGTGGACACTCTGATGCAGTCCATGGGTAGCGACAAGGCGGCGTTTCGTCAGGCACTGGTGGATTCGCCCGCCGCCGAGATGACTGCGCTGCTCAATGCCCTCAACGGTGGTTTCGTCGCGCCGGGCAAGGGTAACGATCCGATTCGCACCCCCGAGGCGCTGCCCACCGGGCGCAACTTCCATGCCCTGGACAGCAGCCTGCTGCCCAGTCGCATCGGCTATGGCATCGGCCGGCAGATGGCCGAGCAGGCGCGCGCCCGTGAGATGCCCGCCGATGGCCGCGAGGCGGTGATTCTCTGGGCCTCGGATACGGTGCGCGACGAGGGCGCGATGATCGCCTTCGGCCTCGACCTGCTCGGCGTCGAACCGCAGTGGAACAGTCGCGGCATAGTCGAAGGCATCCAGTTGCGCGCACTGAACGAGGGCGAGCAACGCCGCGACCTGGTCTTCACCACCTCGGGACTGTTTCGCGACCTGTATGCCGATCAACTGGCGTTGCTGGAACGGGCGGTGTTGCTGAGCCTGAATGCCTCCAGTGCACGCATTCGACGTGACTACCCGGCCCTGCGTCCGGCCCTGGCGGCGGCCCTGGCGCCGCTGCAGGATCAGGCCGCGGCGGGCGATGAAACGCTGACGCGCAACCGGGTCGCCGCGCACTGGGTGGAAGATGCCGCGCGGCAACTGAAGGCTGGCCTGAGCGCCAGCGAGGCCGGGCAACTGGCCTCGCTGCGGTTGTTCGGCGTGGCGCCGGGGGCCTACGGTGCCGGGATCAATAGCCTGGTCGAGCGCTCCGGCAGCTGGCAGCAGCGCGGCGAACTGGCCGACGCCTACGTGCGGCGTATGGGCCATGCCTATGGCCTGCAGCATCAGGGCGAGGCGGCCCAGGCGGTGTTCGCCGCCAACCTCAAACAGGTCACGCGGACCTACCTGGGGCGCTCCAGCAATCTCTATGGCTTGCTGGATAACAACGACGCCTTCGACTACCTGGGCGGTCTAAGCCTGGCGGTGGAGCAGCTGTCCGGCAAGACCCCGGAGAGCTTCGTCAGCTGGCACAACGACCCAACCAAGGTGCGCCTTGAGCCTTTGCAGCAGGCGTTGCTGGCCGAGTTGCGCGGGCGCTTTCTCAACCCTGCGTGGATCAAGGCGCTGATGCAGCACGACTATGCCGGCGCACGCACCATGGGCAGCGAGTTCCTCGAATACCTCTGGGGCTGGCAGGTGACCAATCCTGAAATCATCACCGAGCAAGCCTGGGAAGACGTCAAGGCGGTGTACATCGACGACCGCTATGAGCTGGAACTGGATCAGTTCCTCGAACAGGGGCACAACGTGCATGTAAAGAGCAACATGCTCGCGGTGATGCTGGTGGCGATCCAGAAAGACTTCTGGCAGGCCGACGCGGCCACGGTGCAGCAACTCGGCGAACAGTTCGCCCGCCTGGTGATCGAACATGGCTTGCCAGGCAGCGGGCACACCCGCCCCGACCACCCGATGCTGCAGTGGTTGCTGCCCCAGTTACCGGCCGAGTTGCGCGCGGGGCTGGCGCAACGCATGCAGGCCGCGCAACTGCCGCCACAGCGCGCCGCCGTGCCGAGCAGCGTCAGCGAGATTCAGGCCACCGAGCAGCCCGCAGCCGCTGAGCAGGATGCCGGGCAGGCGGACGAACACAGCGCGCAGGGCGGACAAGCAGTGGCCGAACACCTGTGGCTGGGCTTGCTCGCACTGGCCCTGTTGCTCGGTTTGGGGATGTGGCGCGGGCGCGGAGCGCAATTGGCGAAAGGAGCCTGATGATGTTGGATAGCGAGATTTTCACCTGGGTCCACCAACTGGTCGGCTGGCTGCTGCAGCCGGTGACCCTGGCTTTGTTGCTGCTGGTGGCCGTGACCGTGTGGGACATCGGCGTGGCCTGTGGCGAGTGCCTGGGCGGGCTGCGTCGCTGGCGGACCCTGCCACAGGAGCAGGTCGAACGACGGGCGCGCAAGCGTCTGGAACGTTGCGATCTGATCGCCCGACTGGGGCCGATTCTCGGCCTGATGGGTACCCTGATCCCGCTCGGGCCGGGCTTGGCGGCACTGGGCGACGGCGACATCCAGGTGCTCAGCGTGGCCATGCGCGTAGCCTTCGATGCCACGGTGCTGGGGCTGCTCGGCGGCATGGGCGGCTTCGTCCTCGGGCGCCTGCGTCGGCGTTGGTACGACGAGCTGTTGGATAGCATGCAGCGCGAGCAGGAGGTCGGCGATGAGTCGTTGGCGATCTAGCCGTTTCGACGAGGTGGATAGCGATCCACTCAGCTCGCTGGCCAACCTGGTCGACCTGATGCTGGTGTTCGCCTGCGGCCTGCTGGTGGCGCTGGCGGCGGAGACCGATGTGCTGCAGCAATTGCAGACACCAAAACAGCCGCAGAGCGTCGAGCGCGGCCGCGAGTTGCCGCGCCTGCCGGACAGCTTGCAAGGGCAGGGCGGCGAGGGTCTGGAGAGCGTCGGCCAGGTCTACCGTGACCCGCAGACCGGCAAGTTGATCCTGATCGGCGATTGATTGGCGGCCGCCAGGCGGTATGTTTGAGCACCGCTGCTGGGTTACGCCGCTGCGCGACTAACGCCAGCCTACAACAGCTATCCATAGCCTGGATGCAATCCGGGGCCGGCTACCAACTGTTCGACGATTCCCTGGATTTCATCGAGGCTACGCTCTGATCGGTGATTGATCAGCGGCCGATCAGGAGAAATGTTCGAGCACCATTGCTGGGTTACGCCGCTACGCGGCTAACGTCAGCCTACAACAGACATCCGTAGCCCGGATGCAATCCGGGGCTCACTCTCAGCTATCCGACTGAGCTCCTGGATTTCATCCAGGCTACGCTCTGATCGGTGATTGATCGGCGGCCGTCAGGTGGAATGTATGAGCACCATTGCTGGGTTACGCCGCTGCGCGGCTAACACCAGCCTACGCGCGATGACGCCGCTGGTAGATTACGGTTAGCCGGTTACAGCTGAATTCGCGTCCAGTCGCGGCGTTGCCACATCACGGCAAAGATAGCCGAGGCCAGACCGCGCTGGAGTATCTGCAGGCTCCAGATCGCCAGGAGACCATAGCCCAGCACCGGGCCGAGCAGGTAGGCCAGGGGCAGGAAGAATAGCCACTGGTTGCCCAGGCTGACGGCCATTACCGTGCGGTTGGCGCCTGCCCCGAGCAGGGCCTGGGTCAGTACCAGCGCGGTGGCGTCTATGACCATGCCCAGGCCCGTCAGGCGCAGTGGCCAGCTACCGAGTTCGATCAGCGCCGGGTCGCTGACGAACAGCCGCAGGATCAGTTCGGGAACCAGCCAGAACGGTGCGCCCAGCAGCGCCAGGCCGATGGCCGCGACCTTGACCACCTCCCAGCCCCAGCGGTGGGCGCTGTCGAAGTCCTCGGCGCCCAGGCTCTGGCTGACCAGCGTGGTGGCGGCCATACCCAGGCCGATGGCCGGCAGAATCAGGAACAACGCCAGGTTGATCAGCACGTGGGCCACCGCCAGCTCGGCGGTGCCGACCCGGCCGATGATCCAGAACAGCGCGGTGATCCCGGTGGCGAAGAAGAACTGCTGCACGGAGTTGGGCAGCGACAGGCGCAGCATGCGGCTGACTTCGCCCGCGGCTCGGCCAGCGGCTGAGGAAGCCTTGATGGTTGGCGCTGCGCCAAGTCTGTACGGCATAGATCGCTGAGCCGAGGTACAGCGCCAGGGTGGTGCCCAGACCGGAGCCGGGCGCGCCCATGCGTGGCAGGCCGAACAGGCCATGGATCAGCGAGTAGCTAATCAACACGTTGGCCACATGCATGATCACCAAGGTGCGCATATACACCCCGGAGCGATGGCTGCCGTTCCAGTAGCCGCGAAAGGCGAAGTTCACCCCCACCGCGAATACCGCCAGCACCCGCCACTCGAAATACTCACCGCCGATCTGCCGCACCGCCGCGTCAGTGGTGAGCAGCGCGATGATCGGCTGGGCGAAGCTCCAACACAGCAGCATCAGCGGCAGGGCCAGGCAGAGGGCGATCAATAGCCCGGCATTCAGCGGCGCGGCGATTTCATCCGCACGGCCCTCGCCACGTCGGCGCGCGACCAGCGCCTGGACCCCGGCGCCGAGGCCCATGACCAGGGCGATGGCCATGAAATTGGCGTAGCTACCGATGCCCACGCCGGCCAGGGAGGTTTCGCCAAGATGACCGACCATGGCGGCGTCGACCAGGTTGAGCAGGCTCTGACTGAGCATGCCGCCGATGATCGGCAGGCCGAGGCTGAGGATCTGTTTGAGGCGTTGACGCTCGATCATGCGGGTTCGCTGTTGGCGAAAAAAAAATCCGGCGGGCACAGCTCAGCACCGGAGAGGTCGGCATCTTAACCCAGACGGCTATTTACGCGGGAGGCGGTGGCGGCTGGCTTGATAGATATAGGGCGCTGCGCCACCGCGAGATATGGGCAGATCAACCGCTATTCATCAGCTTCATGTCAGCGGTCGTTTCCAAGGGCGTGCTGAGGTGGGCGCACCTTCAGTCCAACACCGGCTCGCAACGCACCTCGGTCTTCACCGAGTTGGCGATAAAGCACGCCTCATGGGCCTGGTGATGCAGCTCATGCAGCTGTTCGCTGCTGGGTTGCAGCGCGCCGCCGAAGCTTACCCGTGGACGCAGCAGCACTTCGGTCATGGCCACGCGGCCCTCGGCATTTTTGGCCATCACGCCCAGCGCCTGATCCTGGTAGCGATCCACCTGAAAGCCCTGCTTGGCCGCCACCGAGAGGAACCACAGCATATGGCAGCTGGACAGCGAGGCGACGAAGGCTTCCTCCGGATCGACAGGCTGCTCATCGGACCAAGGCAGTGGCACTACATGGGGCGAAGAGGAGGCCGGTACTGTCACGCCGCCATCGAAGCTCCAGCGGTGGCCGCGGCTGTAGCGGTTATCCAGAAAGTTCTGATCGCCACGTTGCCAGAGGATTTCAGCGCTGTACTGGGCCATTGCATTGCTCCATGCGAGAGGGGGCTCAGGTTGAGTCGGGCATGACAGTAAACGTAGTATCGCGTCGATTTGACCCGGTTGTGCAGTGTTTGGCGCGTCAGCGCTTCGCGCATTACTGCCAGGCCCTATCGACCTGATAGAGGCGCCGGTCTTGTTCGCGGCGCTGGGTGAGGGGATAGTCGGGCTCACCGTTAACTGTGAAGTGCCAGCATGGATACCACCTACAACCCGCACGCCTCCTTTCGCGCGGCCTGGATTGCCCAGGCTCAGGCCTACCCATGGGTCACCTTGGGGCTGGGTGTTGCGCTGCTGGCGATTCTCGGCCTGTTGCTCAGCAGCGGAATCAACGCCTTCGATGGGCAAAATCCAGTATCGGTTCGCTATGCCCTATTTGGCGGCAGTGCAGGCTTCGCCGCCACGGCCTTCGGTGCGTTGCTGGCTATCGGGCTACGTCGCATCTCCACGCGCACCCAGGACAGCATGCTCGGTTTCGCCGCCGGGATGATGCTCGCCGCCAGTTCCTTCTCGCTGATTTTGCCAGGGATAGACGCTGCCCAGTCGATAACCGGCAGCAGCCTGCTGGGAGCCGGCACCGTGGTGGTGGGGCTGGGATTGGGTGTGTTGCTGATGCTTGGCCTGGATCGCTTTACCCCACATGAGCACGCAAGCACCGGTCCCTGTGGGCCTGACTGCGAGCGGATCAATCGCGTCTGGTTGTTCGTCTTCGCCATTACCTTGCACAACCTGCCGGAAGGCATGGCCATTGGCGTCGGCTTTGCCGGTGGCGATCTCGGTGTCGGCATCCCCTTGGCCAGCGCCATTGCCATCCAGGACATTCCCGAAGGTCTGGCTGTGGCGTTGGCGCTGCGCACCAGCGGACTGTCAGCCCTGAGTGCGGGCCTGATTGCCGTCGCCACTGGCCTGATGGAACCTGTCGGTGCGCTGGTTGGCGTCGGTATTTCCAGTGGCTTCGCCATTGCCTATCCGCTGAGTCTGGGGCTGGCGGCCGGGGCGATGCTGTTTGTGGTCTCGCACGAAATCATTCCGGAAACCCACCGCAACGGCCATCAAACCCCCGCGACCCTGGGCTTGATGGGCGGTTTTGCGGTGATGATGTTCCTCGATACGGCCCTGGGATGATTCGTTCAATAGCGGCTGTCGGCTGCAGGTGCCTTAGGCGGTGCATCACTGTATTCATCTTTGCCATATTGCTGAGCGCCTGTATCGGTGGTGATCTGCAGGCGCGGCGCGCGGCCTCGGCGATGACGGCCACCGAGGCGGGTTGGCAGCGCAGTCATCTCGACACCGGAGTCTTTGTGCTGACGGCCTTCGCTCCGCCAGGGCTGCGGCAGACTGCTACGCTGACCGTTTATATCGAAGGTGATGGGTTGGCCTGGATTAACGCCTCCACTCCTTCCCTCGATCCCACCCCCTTGAATCCGTTGGCATTGAAGTTGGCGTTGCGTGACCCTTCCGGTACTGCGGTCTATCTGGCTCGACCCTGTCAGTTTGTTTCAGGCCAAGATAAGCGTGGCTGCCAACGCAAATACTGGACCAGCCAACGTTTTGCCCCAGAAGTGATAGCGGCCAGCCTCAACGCGGTCGAGCAACTCAAGCAGCGTTTCGGTGCGCAGCGCCTGGTGCTGGTCGGCTATTCCGGTGGTGCTGCGGTGGCGAGCCTGGTGGCTGCGCAACGCCGGGATGTCGAACGCTTGGTCACTGTCGCCGGGAACCTCGACCACCGTTCCTGGACCACGGCTCATCATCTATCACCGCTGCAGGGCTCGCTCAATCCGGCGGATGCCTGGGCGCAGCTGCAATCGGTACCGCAAACCCATTTTGTCGGTGGCCGGGACAGGATTATCGGTGCATCTGTCGTGCGGGCCTACGCCGAGCGCTTTGCACCTGGCGCACCGCTGTCCATCCAGGTGATGCCGACATTCGACCATCACTGTTGCTGGGTCGAGCAGTGGCCGGACATGCTCCAGCGGCTAGCGCCCTGAGCGTGGTACTTAATCGTTCGTGGTGAGGCGTCGGAGGTAATGATGCTGCTTTTTGAAAGGTCGTCTCGCCATAGGGGGAAGAGGGGTGATAGTCAAACCCAGAGGGAGACGGCATTGGCGATTACACCGACGTCTGCTCGTGGTTGTTCCTAAGCTGGCCTGCAGCTTGACTCAAGCGCTTCAGTACACTCAATCAACTCGCGCCGGGGCTAGGAAGCAGCCTGGCTCAGGCAGGTCGGGCTTTCTCATGTGGCTAGAAGCAAAAAATCCCCGCACTGGCAAGCCAGCGCGGGGATTCAGGGCAGTGCCGTAGGTGGTTTAGATATCCCAGCGCAGCTTCACCGAAGCGGTCTGGTTCAGGAAGCTCTCACGGTGCTCGGCATCGTAGCGCAGCGAGATTTCCATGCCGTTATCGGTGTTGGTGGTCAAACCCAGGCCCGCACGCTGCAACCATGGGCTCGGCTCCAGCCCTCGGGTGACGAAGCTCGCCCCGGGCTCGCCGGCGAAGCTGGCGGTGATGCTGGACTGACTGTTCAGCGCGTCGTAACCCACGCCCAGGTTGGCATTGACCGTCATGCCCGGCATGAACTCGTGGCTGAGTTTGCCATCCACACCGAAAATCAGCTGGTCGGTGCTACTTGAGTCGACCTTGAGGTTGGCACTGGAACCTTTCTCGGTATAGCCCTCGTCCTTGATCCAGGTGTAGTCGGTGCGCACGGATGGAGTGAAATAAGTGCTTTCGCTCAGTGTGTAGGTCCGCGCCAGTTCAACCCCGGCGGTGGCCACCAGACTGCTGTAATCGGCCTTGGCGGTTTCGCCGAGGAACAGGATGTCGCGCTTGCCGGCGGTGTTGTTCTGGCCAATGCCGGCCTGGAAGCTCAGCTCCATGTCCCGATCCAGGCTGTGGCTGCCGTAACCGAGCAGTTGATAGACATCCACCTCGGCGCTGTTGGGCGCTTTCTTGGAATTGCCGTCGATATCGGCCTTGGCATAGGCGAAGGCAACACCGATACGGGTGGCGTCGGACACAGTGCCGTCGATGCCGAGCGCCAGGCCGGCGGTGTTGGCCTCGAAGCCAGAAGCGCCGTTGCGATCATTCTGGTCGGCCAGCGAGCCGAATGGCTTGAGCCAGACCTTGTGATCGCCGTAGAACTCGTCGCCCGAAGACATGCCGCGGTTGGACTCGATGCGCGACTGGATCACCCGATTGATGCCGGCAAGGGCCGAGTTTGAAGCGATGGCGCTGCTGCCGGCGAACAACGGCAGTGTCTGGGACACGGCGTCAGAGACTTCCTGCTCGGTGCCGAGACGACCCAGAGCATCGATGACGGTCTGCATGTTGGGGTTGGCGGTGCCGCGATCGATGATACTGTCCAGGGCACCGGCGGCGCCCAGGCCACTCGGGTTGTTGCTGGCAGTTACCGCATCGACTGCAGTCAGGCCCTTGACGATCTTGAAGTCGATATGGCCGTCTTCGCCTTGACTCGACAGGCTCTGGAAGTTGAACAGTGCGCTGTTGTCGGCGACCTGTGTGAAGTTGCCGTTCAGGTAGCTGGTGCTGACCACTCGGTCGAGGGTCTGGCCGATCGCCAGGCTGTTGACTTCCTGGACATCGACAAAGGCGTTACCGGCGATGTTTGCCGTGCCGCCGACATAGAGTTGGCTGTAATGATCTTCGCCGCTGCCGTCGGCCATGATGCGCAGGGTACCGGTTGCGGTCTGGGTGAAGTCGCCTGCTACGTAACCCGCGTCCGCTGCCATGGGCAAATCGATCAAGCCGGCGTTGGTGACGGTCACGCCGCTGCCGCCGAGGGAGAGCTTGCCGCGTAGTACGCCGCTCCCCATGTTATTGATGCTGCTCGCACCTTCAGAGCCATAGTTCAGAATTGAATAACCCTCGCCGCCGTTAGCCGCAGTGCCACTGATGGTGCCAAAGTTGTTTACTCCACCGCCAAACATGTAGCCGGTGTATAGGCCAACCGCCAGGCCTTCGCTGCCATCGGCGAGGGCTGCGTTGATGGTGCCGTGGTTGTTCAAGTTGCCTGAAAAATAATTGCTGTATACCGCGGCTGCTATCCCATCCTGAGCATTCAGGCTGGCGTTGATCTGGCCTTGGTTAGTCAGGGTGCCATAGAAGCTCAGTGCGGCGACCCCTACAGCAACGCCATTGAGTCCGCTCGCAGTCGCGCTTATGGTGCCGGTGGCTTGGTTATCAATCAGGGCATCGGCCGCAACCCCGTTATTGATATAGAGGCCGACTGCTTCCGCGTAAGCAGCTGTCGAAGTGCTAGTTGCTCTGATAGCGCCGCTGTTGCGCACAATGCCCTGCATGCCTGGAGAGCCGCGCTCGACAATGCCATAGGCAAAGCTGTCTCTGGAGTCGTTGGATACCGAGGTGCCGCTGATGATGCCAGTGTTGGTCAGGCTGCCCAGCAGTTCGCCCTGAACGTCTACTCCGGTGATAGCCGACCAATAGTCCTCACCCAGACCGCTGGAAATGATGCTGCCGTTGTTGGTCAGGCTGCCCTGTACAGGACCGCCCTCAGAGAAGCCCAGGTCGCCGAAGTAGAGTACGGCGGCCTCGTTGACGGTGCTGATGGTCACGCCCTGGTTGACCACTGTGTCTGCTGAGCTGCTCGGGGTGCATTGCCCTTGATCGGCGCTGATGATCTGGGCGCAAGAAGGGGTCGCCTGAGCCTGAGTGATGTACAGCCCATTGGCGCAGAGTGCGGCAATGGCGCTGTGCAGGGCGGTGGCTTTCCATTGCGGGCGAGGCGACTGTCCATTCGACATAAAAGGTGCGTCCTTTAGGAGAAAATGCGATAAATTTCACAAAAGTACGCAATAGTATCGATATGCCATCTACTCCACCATTAGTTGATTCAACGCAGGCTGCAAATATCCACGCCGCAGGACTCAATCAACATGACTGCGAGCTGCAGTTAAATTCGCCGGTATTCCGTAAAAAGGAGGGCGTGGTCTATATCAGCCGCTATACGGACTGCGTGCGCCTGCTGAGCGAGCGCCTACACATCCCTGTACATGCCAACTTTATCGACTCGAAGAATGGCGGGGAGGTCGGCCGGGGTGGTAGGCCTGATGATTCGTGCGGGTGGCCCTGATCGAGGGGGCATTTAGACAGTCTGGATTAGTGCATGGGCAGGTAGAATTCCGGCGGAGCTCAAGTTCACCTACAGGTCACTGCTTTGAATTACGTCATCATCGAGAACGCCCTACCTGCCGATCTTCTTTGCGCAATTGCCGCGGCCATTCAGGCTGGCCCCTTCGAGTGCGGCAAGAATACGGCGCAGGGTATGGCCAGGACGGCCAAGAGTAACTTGCAGTTATCTTCGGAGGTCCATGGGCAGCTGCTGGACAGGATCGGCATGGCGATTTACTCGCACCCTGTTGTGCAGGCCTTCGCCATTCCTCGCCACATAGGGAGGCCAATCATCAATCGCTATGAGACGGGCATGGAATACGGCCTGCATTCCGATGGCGCCTACATTCATGACGTGCGCACCGATGTGGCCTTCACCCTGTTTCTCGATGAACCGGACTCTTACCAGGGGGGCGAGTTGGTCATCGCGACAACCGCGCAGACTTTTACCTTCAAGCTACCGGCGGGAAGCATGGTGCTTTATTCCGCCGGCGAACTGCACCGGGTAACGCCCGTGACCAGCGGGGGGCGTAACGCCGTAGTCGGTTGGGTGCAGAGCCGCATACGCGATGCTCACCAGCGCGAGATCATTGCCAAGCTCAGCCTTGTGCCTAGAGTCCTGAGTCAGGATGAAAAATATACGGAATTGGCGACCCAGTCAGGCCAGTGCATCCAGGACCTGATACGCATGTGGGGCGACTAATCGGCTTTCGAGCTCAACCCCTGTCTGGCTGGGTAGCCACTTTCTCATCGTTGTTAACCGGAACAGATGCCGCGCATGACACTGACCACTTTATCTGCAGCCGGCTTCCGTGGCCGCTTGCGCCAGCCTGAACAAACTCTGAAGTTGCAGCTCAGCCACTGCCCGGCGCTGATCGACTGGGTAGGGTTGGATGTCTGGTTGCGTGACAAGCTGGGGCTTGCGCTGCAATCGCAGCCGCAGGCTATGCCTTTCGCTGTAGGGCAGAGTTCGCTCAGCGCGGTTGACGCCTTGCTCTGGCGGATACTGCAAGTGGCGGCGGAGTTGCAGCGTGCGGCGCGCATCCCGGTCTTCGAGCCCGGGCGGATTCTCGCCCTGCAAGCAGATGAGACGCGGCCGGGCAGTTGGCAGTGTGAAGTGAGTGTCGCCCATATCGACTATGTGCCTGCGCAATCGACTCGTCTGGTCTACGACGCAGCCGTACTGCTGGTCCTGGGAGTGGCGGCTGACCCCGAAAGCTTCGCCACGGCCGAGCCGCTCTACCAGCAACTGGAGCTCAAGGTGCTGCAACCGCTGCGTTCTGTGATGCAGGTAGGGATGTCGGCCTTGCCGCTATTGGCCTGCGCCCATGAGCGCGGCATACCCTGGCGTCACCTTGGGGCCGGCGTGTTTCAGTTGGGCTGGGGTGCGCGTCGCGTGCAGATTCTGCACAGCAAGGTCGACTCCGATTCAGCATTAGGTGTCGCTGTGGCGCAGAACAAATGGGTGGCCTCCGAGTGGATGCGCCGCGCCGGCCTGCCTGCGCCGTTGCACCGGTTGGTCGGCAATGAAATGGAGGCCGTTGCAGCGCAGTCAACGTTCGGCTGGCCACTGGTAGTAAAACCGGCGGATCGTGACCGGGGCGAAGGGGTGACGGTGGATATCACCAGCGAAGCGGCACTTCGTAGTGCCTTTCGCCAGGCGAGTGGGCTGTCCTCACAGGTGCTGGTCGAGCGCCAGGTTAGCGGGGTGTGCCATCGTCTGCTGGTGGTGCGTGGGGAGGTTCTATACGCGGTGAAGCGACTGCCAATCGCCGTGCAAGGGGATGGGCAGCGTACGATCAGTGAACTGATTGCAGCCGCCAACGCCGTACAGCTGGCCTTGCCAAGTTGGGCGCGGGCGCCCCTTTATCCAAGCGATGATTTGGCCCTTGCCTGCTTGCAGCAGGCGGGCTGGAGTCTGGATAGCGTGCCACCAACGGGTATCTGGGCTGCGTTGCGGCGGATCGAGTCCACGCAGTGGGGTGGGCTGGATGAGGACTACTCGGCGAGCCTGCACCCTGACAATGCGGCTATTGCCTGTCAGGCGGCAGCAGTCTTCGGCCTCGACGTCGCGGGTGTCGACATTATCTCGCCCGACATCACTCGCGCCTGGCACGAAAACGGGGCCATTATCAACGAGGTCAATTCGGCGCCCGTACTGGGTCAAAGTGACAGTTCAAGGCGGAGCCTACCGCACGTGTTGACGCGCTTGCTGCCAGCCCAGGGGCGCATCAGTATCGAAGTCTGCGTCGGCGCCAGCCAGGCGCTGCAGATGGCGAGAGAGCGTCAGCAGACCTGGCGGGAGCAGGGCGTCGCCTGCTACCTGACGAGTCACTGCGTCACTATCGACGCTTGCGGAAGTGTGGTGCCCATGGCGCAGGATGGGCTTTCTGCCCGCTGTACAGCTCTCCTGGCGAATAAGGCGGTGGCTGCGCTGGTGCTGGTGGTGCAGACGGATGAGGTGCTCGACTATGGTTTGCCTGTGGACAGAGTGAATAGGTTCATGACTAGTGGTGAGCCATTGGCCACGTGGAATCAGGGTGAATCCACAGACGAAACGGCGCACATCGATGAGGTGCTGGCGTTCTTGAACAATCTATGCGACGAATCTTAGGTATTCAGTAATGCTCCGCACCATACCCGGCTGCAGGAAGTGGAGAGCCCGAGCATAGTCCCCTGAGTGATGCCAATCCGCACTTTCAGCTACTCTGACGGCCCTTGCGCGGCGCAGTAGCGTGCCTGCAGGTGACCGAAGTACCAGCCTCTGACGGCGACTGGGAGCATGGTGTAGAGCTCGATCCCTGGTCAGTCTGGGGCTTGCGGCCGGGGCGATGCTGTTTGTGGTCTTGCACGAAATCATTCCGGAAACCCACCGAAACGGCCATCAAACCCCCGCGACCCTGGGCTTGATGGGCGGTTTTGCGGTGATGATGTTCCTCGATACGGCGTCGGGTTGAATCTGGCTTGCCCCAAGACGCAGCCGTCACGGTAGCGCAATTGATCGGCGGTCGAGCAGTAGGTCAGGGCCGAACCGCATGAAGCCAGAGGTTCCAGGTTCCTTCCGCTGCAGGGCGTACTTGGTAAGCCCATTCAATGGTTGACGCCAGAAGGTGAAGCGGGCGCCCCCCCCTATATCTCTGCATTGCGTTGCGCAAATGCGAAAGTTCCGAAAATGTTCGTATGGTGAAACGGGCGGGTTGGTTATCATCTGCGTAACAACTTCTGAATGGGCGACCCAGGTTATGAAACCGAATTACCAGTTTGAAAAACGCCAAAGAGATCTGGAGAAAAAGAAAAAGAAGGCAGAAAAAGCAGAGAAGAAAACTGCTGCCGCCGAGGTGCCAGTGGTTGATGAAACCGTTGTCGTGCCTGAGGACAAGTAAACGCCGGGCGCCACTGGTTCGTTACTTTGTTCCGGCTGCAGGCCAGTCGTCAAAGGGCCCCGGGTCTTCTGTTCTGAGCCGCTCGGGTTCCCTTAGCTCCAGGTTGATGATTCTCGTAGGTTGGTGGTGAGCACCGCGATACCCAACAGATTTATGGCTGAGTGCCACTGACGGGTATTGCTGCGCTCGAACCATCCTACGGACTACTCGCTCGATTCAGCAGCTCAACTCGTGCGGCTCACCTGGGCGCGGAATCCGCTCAGTGCTGGCTGGTAACGTATTTCAGTACCTCGACC
Source organism: Pseudomonas sp. SJZ079 (assembly GCF_007993865.1). Classification (GTDB taxonomy): domain Bacteria; phylum Pseudomonadota; class Gammaproteobacteria; order Pseudomonadales; family Pseudomonadaceae; genus Aquipseudomonas. Next base: position 60,199 of record NZ_VIUH01000010.1, read on the forward strand.
ACCTGTTCAGGTGTTTGCGCCCAAGCCATCGCCGAGCCATCGACCTCTTTGAGCGGGTGGATGATGTCCTCGGCATGCAGGGTGATATACGGTTTGCCTAACGCCGCGCAGTAGCCGGCATCGAAGGCCGCATTCCACTGCTTGTATTGGTCGCCGAAACGGATGACGGCCACATCGCACTTCTCCAGTAGCGTCTTGGTGCGGATTGCATTTACCTTCGAGGACTTGTGATCGCGCCAGAACGGCTGGCTTTCCTTGCCCAGCACATCGCCGGCTGCATCGCTGGTCTCATGGTCGGTGACGGCCGAGGTGAGAGTGATCGGCAAGTCCAGCGCCTGTGCGCCGCGCATGATCTGTTGGCGCCAATCGGTATGGATTTCACCGGATAAGTACACGGCAAACATACGGGTGTCCTCTTTCTAGTGGTTGCTAATGGATTGATTTAAATAACCTCTACACCTTTAGTTCCGGGCAGAGAGTTTTCGTAGGATGAATTACTCTGTGAAGCCATCGCCAGCCGCAGCGACAAAGGTCATCTCGACTAAGTAATCGGGATTGGCCAGTTCTGCTTTGACACATGCACGACTGGGCGCTGTGCCTTCCTCAAACCAAGCGTCCCAGAGCTCGTTCAGCGCCGCCAGGTTGGCAAAGTCGGTGAGGTAAATGGTCGCCGATAAAATTCGCGTCTTGTCGCTGTTGATTTTTGCCAGGGACCGCTCGGCTTGAGCAAAAATCTGTTCAACTTGCCCCCTGATATCGGCTTTAGTGTCGGAGTCGGCAATTTCTACAAAGTGCGCGATACCGTTGAATACGGTGATATCAGACCAGCGTTTGGTTGGGTTGATACGATGGATTTTCATAAACATGACTCCTTTGATTATGTCGTTTGCCGTTAGCCTCTGCCGAGAAGCGTCGGTTGGCGAAATTTAGTTATATAAGATATTTAATTTACATATGGCAGCAGGGCTGGAAGGGCGTTTCTTAGCGCTTGGGCGAAGCGTCCATATACCGCTTGTTGTATGACAATTGCCCGCCGTTCCTGTCACTCAAGGGAACTCTTCTGCTTAAAGTAACGGGCGCATACGATCTTTTTAATATACGGTCGAGCTCTCACATTATTCATGAGCCGCCAGAACCAATGGCGTGGAACGTCATCAGGGCGTTGTACCGCACGCGCGGTAAGTCCTTTTCCTGCTGCCGGCGATGAGTAGCGGTCAACGACTATGCCTTTGCGCCGCGGCCCGTTCAACCCATAGTGAAACGACAAGGCCCGCATGCGCGGGCCTTGTCGTTTGGCAGGACTTAACTCAGTTGTCGTAGCCCAGATTCGGCGCCAGCCAGCGTTCGCTGACCGCCAGGTCTTGGCCCTTACGCTTGGTGTAGCTGTCGACCTGGTCCTTGTCGATTTTGCCGACTGCGAAGTACTGCGCCTGTGGGTGGGCGAAGTACCAGCCGCTGACCGAGGCGGCGGGGAACATGGCGTAGTGGTCGGTGAGGAACACGCCGCTGCGACCTGGCTTGCCTTCCTCGGCGGCCGGGTCGAGCAGGTCGAACAGGGTGCCTTTCTCGGTGTGATCCGGGCAGGCCGGGTAGCCAGGGGCAGGGCGGATGCCTTTGTACTGCTCCTTGATCAGCTCTTCGTTGCTCAGGGCTTCGTCCTTGTCATAACCCCAGTAGTTCGTACGCACCTGTTGGTGCAGCCATTCGGCGCAGGCCTCGGCGAGGCGGTCGGCCAGGGCCTTGACCATGATCGAGTTGTAGTCGTCGCCGGCGTTCTGGTAGGCCTTGGCCACTTCCTCGGCGCCGATGCCTGCGGTGGTGATGAAGCCGCCGACGTAGTCGGTCAGGCCGCTGCTTTTGGGTGCGACGAAGTCGGCCAGGGAGAAGTTCGGCTTGCCGTCGGGCTTGATGGTCTGCTGGCGCAGGTGGTGCAGCTTGGCCAGCGGCTGGCCGTCGGCGTCGTACAGCTGCAGGTCGTCGTCCTGCACCTGGTTGGCCGGCCAGAAGCCGAGCACGGCGCGGGCGCTGATGAGTTTTTCATCGATCAGCTTGGCGAGCATTTCCTGGGCATCGTTGAACAGCGAGGTCGCCGCTTCGCCGACCACTTCGTCGGTGAGGATGCGCGGGTATTTGCCAGCCAGGTCCCAGGAGATAAAGAAGGGCGTCCAGTCGATGAATTCGGCCAACACCTTGAGGTCGATATCCTCCAGCACCTTGGTCCCGGTAAAGGTCGGCACCGGCGGCTGGTAACTGGCCCAGTCGAATTTCGGCTTCTTGGCGACGGAGGCGGCGTAGCTCAAACGCTCGGTGCGGGCGCTGCGGTTGGCGGTGCGCTCACGCACTTCGATGTAGTCCAGGCGGGTCTTCTCGACGAAGCCGGCTTTCAGTTCCTTGGACAGCAGCTGGGTGGCCACGCCGACCGCGCGCGAGGCGTCGGTGACGTAGACCACCGCATCGTTCTGGTATTTCGGCTCGATCTTCACCGCGGTGTGGGCTTTCGAGGTGGTGGCGCCGCCGATCATCAACGGCAGGTTGAAACCCTGGCGCTGCATCTCGCGGGCAACATGCACCATTTCATCCAGCGACGGGGTGATCAGGCCGGACAGGCCGATGATGTCGCACTTCTCGGCGATAGCGGTCTGCAGGATCTTCTCGGCCGGCACCATCACGCCGAGGTCGACGATGTCGTAGCCGTTACAGCCCAGCACCACGCCGACGATATTCTTGCCGATGTCATGCACATCGCCCTTGACCGTGGCCATGAGGATTTTGCCCTTGGCCTCCGGCTTGTCGCCTTTCTCGGCTTCGATAAAGGGGATCAGGTGGGCAACGGCCTGCTTCATCACCCGGGCGGACTTGACCACCTGGGGCAGGAACATCTTGCCCGAGCCGAACAGGTCGCCGACCACGTTCATTCCAGCCATCAGCGGGCCTTCGATGACCTCAATGGGCCGCGCACACTGCTGACGGCATTCCTCGGTGTCTTCGACGATGTTGGTGGTGATGCCTTTGACCAGAGCGTGCTTGAGTCGCTCGACCACATCCCAGCCGCGCCACTCCTCGGTTTCGGCTTCCTTGACGCTGCCGTCGCCCTTGAATTCGTCGGCGATGGCCAGTAGTGCGTCTGTGCCGTTGGCGGTGCGGTTGAGCACCACATCCTCGACCGCGTCGCGCAGCTTTTTCGGAATCTCGTCGTAGATTTCCAGTTGGCCGGCGTTGACGATGCCCATGGTCAGGCCGTTCTGGATCGCGTAGTAGAGGAACACCGAGTGGATCGCCTCACGCACCGGGTTGTTGCCGCGGAAGGAGAACGACACGTTGGATACGCCGCCCGAGGTCAGGGCGTGGGGCAGGTTATCGCGGATATAGGCGCAGGCTTCGATGAAGTCCACGGCGTAGTTGTTGTGTTCCTCGATGCCGGTGGCGATGGCGAAGATGTTCGGGTCGAAGATGATGTCTTCCGGCGGGAAACCGACTTCGTCGACCAGGATGTCGTAGCTGCGCTGGCAGATCTCGCGCTTGCGCGCTGCGGTGTCGGCCTGGCCGGCTTCGTCGAAGGCCATCACCACCACGGCGGCGCCGTAGCGCTTGCACAGCTTGGCATGGTGCTTGAACTGCTCGACCCCTTCCTTCATCGAGATCGAGTTGACGATGCCCTTGCCCTGGATGCACTTGAGGCCGGCTTCGATCACCTCCCACTTGGAGGAGTCGATCATGATCGGCACGCGGGAAATGTCCGGCTCGCCGGCGATCAGATTCAAGAAGGTGACCATGGCCTTCTGCGAATCCAGCATGCCCTCGTCCATGTTGATGTCGATCACCTGGGCACCGGCTTCGACCTGTTGCAGGGCGACTTCCAGGGCTTCGGTGTAGTTGTCCTCGCGGATCAGCCGGGCGAACTTGGCCGAACCGGTGATGTTGGTGCGCTCGCCGACGTTGATGAACAACGAGTTGCGGTCGATGGTGAAGGGCTCCAGGCCGGACAGGCGGCAGGCCTTGGGGATGTCCGGAATGGCGCGCGGCGGGTACTTGGCCACGGCCTCGGCGATCGCCTGGATATGCGCTGGGGTGGTGCCGCAGCAACCTCCGACTATGTTGAGGAAGCCCGAGGCGGCGAACTCTTCGACCACCTCGGCCATCTCCGCCGGAGTTTCGTCGTACTCGCCGAAGGCGTTCGGCAGGCCGGCGTTGGGGTGGGCAGAAACGTGGGTCTCGGCCTTGCCCGACAGTTCTTCCAGGTACGGGCGCAGGTCCTTGGCGCCGAGGGCGCAGTTGAGACCCACGGAAATCGGCTTGGCGTGGCGCACCGAGTTCCAGAACGCCTCGGTGGTCTGCCCGGACAGGGTACGGCCGGAGGCGTCGGTGATGGTGCCGGAGATCATGATCGGCAATTCGACGCCGAGCTGCTCGAAGACTTCCTGCACGGCGAAGATCGCCGCCTTGGCGTTGAGCGTATCGAAGATGGTCTCGATCAGGATCAGGTCCGCGCCGCCCTCGATCAGGCCACGGGTCGCCTCGGTGTAGTTCTCCACCAGCACGTCGAAGGTGACGTTGCGGTAGCCGGGGTTGTTGACGTCCGGGGAGATCGAGCAGGTGCGGCTGGTCGGGCCCAGTACGCCGGCGACGAAGCGCGGACGATCGGGAGTCTCGGCGGTCTTGGCGTCGGCCACCTGGCGCGCCTGGCGTGCGCCTTCGACGTTCAGCTCATAGGCCAGCTCTTCCATGCCGTAGTCGGCCTGGGATACGCGGGTGGCGTTGAAGGTGTTGGTCTCGAGGATGTCGGCGCCGGCATCCAGGTAGGCCTTCTCGATGGCGCCGATCACATCCGGGCGGCTGAGAATCAGCAGGTCGTTGTTGCCTTTGACATCACTCGGCCAGTCGGCGAAGCGCGCGCCGCGGTAATCCTCTTCCTCCAGCCGGTAGCTCTGGATCATGGTGCCCATGCCACCATCGAGGATCAGAATACGTTCCTGAAGGGCTTGCTGGAGAGCATGGAGGCGGGCACTGCGATCGGAAAGCGACATGGACGGAACTACCTGAGCAAAGCTGAAACAGAGAGTGGGCCATGATAACAAAGCTGCGTGGATTTGTAGCAGGTAGGGTGTTTACATGAATTTGTCTCATGTTGCTGCGGTTCGCTTTCGTCCATGCTCGCCAGTTAGACTTCAGGCTTACTTATCAGGACAAAGGCTCATGCCGCATCGCGCATTGCTTGGCGCTTGCTTGTTGTTGATCGGCCCGCTGCTGGCGGCCGAGCCGGTGTCCTACAGTCGCGAGATACAGCCGATCTTTACCCAGCATTGCGTGGCCTGTCATGCCTGCTATGACTCGCCTTGCCAGCTCAACCTGGGCAGTGGCGAAGGCGTCGAGCGTGGCGCCAACAAACTGCCTGTGTACGACGGCATCCGCACCGAGGCGCAGGCGACCACGCGCCTGTTTCTCGATGCCCATGGCGCAGCTGCCTGGCGCCGCAAGGACTTTTTCTCGGTGCTGGATCGGCCGGGCGGCCAGGCGGCGTTGATGGCACGCATGCTCGAACTGGGCCATGACACACCGCTGGCCGCCAATGCCAAGCTGCCGGACGACCTGGCTGTCGGTATCCGCCGCAGTAACCAATGTCCGCTGCCGGAAGAGTTCGACGCTTATGCGAAGAAGACCCCGCAAGCCGGCATGCCCTTCGCCGTCACCGGTCTGAGTGAGCAGGCCTACCAGACCCTGCAGCGCTGGCTGGCCGAGGGCGCGCCGGTGGATCAGCCCGCGTTGCAGGCGAGTGCGGTCGAGGCCCAACAAGTCGCCGCCTGGGAACACATGTTAAATGCCCCGGGGGCTCGTCAGGCGCTGGTTTCACGCTGGTTGTTCGAGCACCTGTTTCTTGCGCACTTCTACTTCAAGGGCGGCGAGCCTGGGCACTTCTTCCAGTTACAGCGCTCGCGCACGCCGAGTGGCCAGGCGGTCGACCCAATTGCCACGCGCAGGCCCAACGACGACCCCGGCACCGAGTTCTATTACCGCCTGGCGCCTGTTCAGGGCGTCATCGTGCACAAGACCCACATCACCTATCCGCTCAGCGAGCGCAAGCTGGCACGGGTCTACGAGTTGTTCTTCGCGGATAATTGGCAAGTTGATGCGGTGCCGGGCTATGGCGCTCATCGCCGTGCCAACCCCTTCGAGACCTTTGCCACGATTCCGCCGCAGGCGCGCTACCAGTTCATGTTGGATGACGCCGAATACTTCGTGCGCACCTTTATTCGTGGGCCAGTGTGCCGTGGGCAGATCGCTACCGACGTGATTCGCGACAACTTCTGGGTGCTGTTCCAGGACCCGCAACATGATCTCTATCTAAAGGATGCCGAGTACCGTGCCGAGGCCACGCCACTGCTGGCCATGCCGGGGCAGTTCGATGATATTGGTGACCTGCTTGGCCTCTGGCTCAGCTACCGCGACAAGCGCAACGACTACGAGGCGCTGCGCATGCACAGCTATGCCGAGGCGCCAGCGCCGAGTTGGTCGCATATCTGGGCCGGCAACGACAATGCGCTGCTGTCGATCTTCCGCCAACACGACAGCGCCTCGGTACGCAAAGGCTTGATCGGTGAGATCCCGCAGACCCTCTGGTGGATGGACTACCCGCTGCTGGAGCGTACCTACTACCAACTGGTGGTGAATTTCGATGTGTACGGCAATGTGTCCCATCAGGCGCAAACTCGCCTGTATTTCGACCTGATCCGCAACGGCGCCGAGCAGAACTTTCTGCGCCTGATGCCGGCCGACTCGCGCCAGGCCATACTCGATGACTGGTACCAGAACAGCGGCAAGCTGAAGATGTGGCTGGATTACCAGGGCATCGACCGCGACAGTCCGAGCGCGCTGAAGCTGGCCGGGCCAGACCCGAAGCGCAGTTTTGTCGAGGCGTTGCTGGCGCGCTATGCCGCGCTCAATGCACGGCCCGATCCGATCAACCGTTGCCGCGGCGCTCAGTGTCAGCGCGATGGCCTGGCCCCCGAGCTGCAAATAGCCGAACAGGCATTGAGTCGCCTGGCCAATAAGCCGGCGGGCGCGCTCAAGGTGATCGAGCAGTTGCCTGAGGCCACGCTGCTACGCGTCGAACTGGCCGATGGCCGGCGTGAGGTCTACAGCCTGCTGCGTAATCGCGCGCACAGCAACGTGGCCTTTATGCTCGGTGAGGCGCTGCGCTATCAGCCGGAGTTGGACACCCTGACGGTCTACCCGGGGGTATTGAGCAGTTACCCTAACTTCATCTTCAGCCTTGCCGCAGCCGAGGTGCCCGAGTTTGTCGACAGGCTGGGCCGGGCGCGCGACGCCAAGGCTTTCGAGAAAATCGTCGAGCGTTGGGGGATCCGTCGCAGCCATCCCGAGTTTTGGCGCTACTTCCACGACCTGTCCGCCTACATCCGCGAGACCGAACCCAGCGAGGCCGGTGTGCTGGATATGAACCGCTACGAGAACCTCTAGAGGTCGACGTTGCTTGCAGCAGCATTGGCTGGGTCGTGTGGTGGCGTCTAGCAGGCCCGTCCGTTTAGCGCACGACCAGCACAGAGGCTGCGGAGTTGGCGGCGAAAGCCCCGGCATTGGAGGCGAACAGGTGTTCGGCCAGACCGGGTACATGGGAGGCCATCACCACCAGGTCCGCAGCGTGCTCCTTCGCCGCTTTCAGCAGAGTATCGTCCAGGTCTATAGCCGGGTCATGGCTGAAATAGGCGGCGGTGCTGGCTTTTTTCAGGCCGTACTTGTCAGCCTGGGCCATACCGAACTGCTGCAATTTTGCGGTGAATTCGCTCGGGTTATGCGCAACCTCGCTGGGCGTGTTGCTCGATACACCGATGTAGCAGACCGGTATGTCATACAGCTTGGCCAGGTCTGCGCCGATTTTCAGGGCCTTTTCCAGGCGCTCGACATGGGCCAGATCAACAGGAATCATGATTTGCTGGTACATCAGGACGCCTCCTTGTATCGGATGGTCGGCGGGGCTAAAGCCTCGGTTCTCCTGAAAGTATTGCAGAGCTTCGCGCGACCTGTGGCGGCGCTCGGGTTTCGCTGACAGCTGGCTGAAGACTAGGTTTGCCGCGTAAACGACTATTGCTACCGGTTGGAATTACCGCCAGTTGTCTGCTTCAGTCTTCGGCGGCGACTGTTGGCAACCATCCGCCTACCGCCTGATAGGGCTGCGGCTGACCTGGGCTGCTCAGCCAGGCGACCAGTGCCTGGCGCTCACCGCGCGAGTCGGCCTGCAAGTGCGTCTGCCACTGATTGGCCGAGCTGGTGCCGATTTGCTGCAGGCTTAGTACGACGAAGTCATGTTCGAGGATGCGCCCGGCATTTTCGCCACGGGTCACGTCGCTGCGCAGGCCGAAGCCGAGGCGGGCGACATAGGCAGTCATGCCCGCGGGCAGGGGCTGATTGGCTGCGAAAGACAGGCTCAGGCTGTTGCCGTCCAGTTGCAGGGTCAGTTTGCCCACCGCAGGGGTGCTCGGCAGCTTGAGCGGCTCTCGTTGAAACCAACCGCGCCACTCGCGCCCGGCCAGGATGAATCCAGGGGTGTACACCGCACGACTGGCGCCGATCTGGTTGTACGCGCGCTGGCGTGCACTGTAGCCAGGGTTGGCGAAGGGGTCCGGCCAGCCCAGGCTGTCCCAGTAGTCGACATGGAAGGCGAGGGGAATGAGACCTGTCCACAGCGCGGGGTGGTTCTTCAGCCCAGACATCCAGCGTTCGGCAGGCGGGCATGAGCTGCAGCCTTGCGAGGTGAAGAGCTCGAGCACCGGGGTGGCCGTGACGCTGCTGCTGACGCTCATGCTGCTCTGCGCCTGGGCTAGCGGGCTGCCAAGCAACAGCGCTGCGATCCAAGCCGACACCATGACTTTCATCTGCAGCCACTCCTCAGGTACCTACGCAGTGGACTCGCTATGCCGACACTTGTTACACGCCGCTTTACTTGAGTGAAACACTCAAGCTTTATCGCAGCGGTGAGGTTGGCGTACACTTGGCCAATGTTTGCGAGGAGTTGCCATGAGCACAATCACCATTACCGACGCTGCCCACGACTATCTGGCTGATCTGCTGAGCAAGCAGAACACCAGCGGCATCGGCATTCGCGTTTTCATCACCCAGCCGGGCACCCAGTACGCCGAGACCTGCATCGCCTACTGCAAGCCGGGCGAGCAGAAGCCCGAAGACACCCCGTTGGCCCTGGCCAGTTTTACCGCTTATATCGACGCGGTCAGCGAGCCGTTTCTGGACGACGCGGTAGTCGACTACGCCACCGACCGCATGGGCGGTCAGCTGACTATCAAGGCGCCGAATGCCAAGGTGCCGATGGTCAACGAAGACAGCCCGCTCAACGAGCGTATCAGCTACTACCTGCAGACCGAGATCAATCCCGGGCTGGCCAGCCACGGCGGTGAGGTCAGCCTGATCGACGTGGTCGATGACGGTATCGCGGTACTCAAGTTCGGCGGCGGCTGCCAGGGCTGTGGCCAGGTCGACCTGACCCTCAAGGAAGGCATCGAGAAAACCTTGCTGGAGCGCATCCCCGAGCTGAAAGGCGTGCGCGACGTGACCGATCACACCAACAAGGAAAATGCCTACTACTGAGGCAGGTGAACTGAAACGAAAAAAGCCGACGCATGCGTCGGCTTTTTCGTTCTGTTGGCCCTATGTCAGGCCACTGCTAGCGGTGTTTCAGACCACCACGCCCTGGCTACGCAGGTAGTCGTCGTAAGAGCCGCTGAAGTCGATCACGCCGCTGGCGGACAGCTCGATGATGCGGGTAGCGAGCGAGGAGACAAACTCGCGGTCATGGCTGACAAAGATCAGCGTGCCCGGATAGTTCTCCAACGCCAGGTTGAGCGCCTCGATGGATTCCATGTCCAAGTGGTTGGTCGGTTCGTCCATGATCAGCACGTTGGGCTTCTGCAGGATCAGCTTGCCGAACAGCATGCGCCCTTGCTCGCCACCGGAAATCACCTTGACCGACTTGAGGATTTCGTCGTTGGAAAACAGCATGCGCCCCAGGGTGCCGCGTACCAGCTGCTCGCCGCCTTGGGTCCAGCGGCCCATCCATTCGAACAGGGTGGCTTCGTCTTCGAAGTCCGACGCGTGGTCCTGGGCGTAGTAGCCGATTTCTGCGGCGTCGGTCCATTTAACCGTACCTGCGTCCGGGCTCAGTTCATTGACCAGGGTGCGCAGCAGGGTGGTCTTGCCGATGCCGTTGGGGCCGATGATCGCCACGCGCTCGCCGGCTTCCACGTTGAAGCTGAAGTCCTTGAACAGCGGCTTGCCGTCGAAGCCTTTGGCCATGCCTTCGACGATAACGGCCTGACGGTGCAGCTTCTTGGTTTGCTCGAAGCGGATAAACGGGCTGACCCGGCTGGATGGCTTGACTTCGGCCAGCTGGATCTTGTCGATCTGCTTGGCGCGCGAGGTGGCCTGCTTGGCCTTTGAGGCGTTGGCCGAGAAGCGGCTGACGAACGATTGCAGTTCGCTGATCTGCGCCTTCTTCTTGGCGTTGTCCGAGAGCAGCTGCTCGCGTGACTGGGTGGCGACCGTCATGTACTCGTCATAGTTGCCCGGGAACAGGCGCAGTTCGCCGTAATCCAGGTCAGCCATGTGGGTGCAGACGCTGTTGAGGAAGTGTCTATCGTGGGAAATGATGATCATCAGGCTGTTGCGCTGAGTCAGCACGTTTTCCAGCCAGCGGATGGTGTTGATGTCCAGGTGGTTGGTCGGCTCATCCAGCAGCAGCACTTCCGGATCGGAGAACAACGCCTGGGCCAGCAATACGCGTAGTTTCCAGCCGGGGGAGACTTCGCTCATCGGGCCGAAATGCTGCTCGATACCAATACCCAGGCCGAGCAGCAGTTCACCGGCGCGGGATTCGGCCGTGTAACCGTCCATTTCCGCGAACTCGGTTTCCAGCTCGGCCACCGCCATGCCGTCTTCCTCGGTCATCTCCGGCAGCGAGTAGATGCGGTCGCGCTCGGCTTTAACCTTCCACAGTTCTTCATGGCCCATGATCACGGTGTCGATCACGTTGAATTCTTCGTAGGCGAACTGATCCTGGCGCAACTTACCCAGGCGCACGTTCGGCTCCAGCATCACCTGCCCGCCGGAGGGCTCCAGGTCGTCGCCGAGGATCTTCATGAAGGTCGACTTGCCGCAGCCGTTAGCGCCGATCAGGCCATAACGGTTGCCGGCGCCAAACTTGACGGAAACGTTCTCGAACAGCGGCTTGGCGCCGAACTGCATGGTGATGTTAGCGGTAGAAATCAAGACGGATATCCCGGAACGCAGAGGCGCTTTCGCGCAAAAGGGCGCGATTGTAGCGGTTTAGCGGGCGCAAGGGCAGTTCCCGAGATGGGCGGACGTGTACCGGTGCTTTTAAAGCGTGAGTTGAGCACCCGACGCCAAAGAGTGGAGCCAGATGAAACAGATAAAGACGCGGATGACTATTATCGGCAAGCCGCCCGACTAAAGCGGGAGATGGCGCTGCAGGCTGGCCGAGCGCAGTAATGATGGGCTCAGTCGCGGTAGAACACCTGCACCAAGTGATAGCCGAACTTGCTTTTTACCGGGCCATGTACCTCGCGTAGCGGCTTCTTGAAGATTACCTGGTCGATTACTCCCACCATCTGCCCAGGCCGCACCTCGCCCAGGTCGCCGCCGCGCTTAACGGATGGGCAGGTGGAAAACTTGCGCGCCAGCACGTCGAAGGCTTCGCCAGCGGCGATACGTTTCTTCAAGGCAGCGGCTTCGGCTTCGGTTTTCACCAGAATATGGCGTGCCATTGCTTTGGCCATGGGCGGTTCCTCACAGGAGCGGGACGCGCATTGTGCCAGTATTAGCGCACTCGTTGAAAACTCGCGGACTACTGCGGTCAACTACTGCACGCTGACAGTAAGATTGGCCTAACGTCATACACCATTGTCTTACGGGATTATGCTCGATGGATATTCAACCCATGCTGAAAGTCCTGGCCAGCCAGGACGGTTCCGATCTTTACCTGTCTACCGGTGCACCGCCCTGCGCCAAGTTCAATGGCGTGCTCAAGGCCCTCAGCGCCGAGCCGCTTAAAGCCGGCGAGGTGGCAGCCGTCGCCGAGGCGATCATGGATAGCGCGCAGCGCGAAGAGTTCGAGCGGGAGCTGGAGATGAATCTGGCGATATCCGTGGCGGGCGTTGGGCGCTTTCGTATCAATATCTTCAAGCAACGCAATGAGGTCTCCATTGTCGCGCGCAACATCAAGCTGGATATCCCCAAGTTCGAAGATTTGAAACTGCCCGAAGTGCTACTCAAGACGGTGATGGAAAAACGCGGTCTGGTGTTGTTCGTCGGCGGCACCGGCTCGGGCAAGTCCACCTCTCTGGCTGCCTTGATCGACTACCGTAACCGCAACAGCGGTGGCCATATCATCACCATTGAAGACCCGGTGGAGTACGTGCATCGGCACAAGAAATCGATCATCAATCAGCGTGAGGTGGGGGTGGACACCCGCAGTTTTCACGCTGCATTGAAAAACACCCTGCGTCAGGCGCCGGACGTGATTTTGATCGGCGAAATCCGCGACCGCGAGACCATGGAACACGCCCTGGCCTTCGCCGACACCGGCCACCTGGCGATCTCCACGTTGCACGCCAATAACGCCAACCAGGCATTGGACCGCATCATCAACTTCTTCCCGGAAGACCGCCGGCCGCAGTTGCTCAACGACCTGGGCAACAACCTCAAGGCCTTTGTCTCCCAGCGCCTGGTAAAAACCACCGACGGCAAGCGTCGCGCCGCAGTGGAGGTGTTATTGGGTACGCCGACCATCCGTGATTTGATCAAACGCAACGAGTTTTCCGAGATCAAGGAAATCATGGAGAAGTCCAAGAACCTTGGCATGCAGACCTTCGACCAGGCGCTTATCGACTTGGTCCACGAAGGCGCCATCGATGAAGAGGAAGCGGTGAAAAACGCCGACTCGGCGAACAATGTTCGTCTCAAACTCAAGCTATACAAGGACAGCCCGGCTGTTCCTGCGCCAGCCGCTCAAGTCAGCTCCGCGCCAAGGCCAGCCCCAGAGCCTGCTGCGGTCGCGCCTGGTTGGGGAGGGGAGTTGACGCTGGAGGACATCGCTGAAGAGGAGATTTCTGAGAATCCGGGCCGCACGGGGATCTGATCAGGTAATGGCCCGGAGAGTTGCCGCTCCCCGGGTTTCTGCTTTCAGGGTGAACGAGCCCGAGAATGCCGCTAGGCTGGCGCGCTTGAAATAGAGCAGTCCATACGACAATAACTAAGGAATCACTATGCTAGGGAATGTGGGGTTGTTGGCCGGCTTGGCCTTGTTGATTTTCATGGCTTTACGCGGCGCCAATATCTTTATTGCCGCTTTGGTGTGCGCCTCGGTGGTGGCGCTGACTAACGGTTTATCGCTTCCTCAGGCGCTGCTCGAGTATTTCCCTTTCGGCCCGTTGGGGGCTTTCACCTTCGCCGGCAAGTTCTTCGTCCTGTTCCTCTGTGGCGCCATATTTGGCAAGGTCATGGCGGCCAGCCAGGCGGCCGGCAGCATTGCCCAGGCGATTACCCGCGGCCTGGGCACCCGCCGCACGTTGTGGGTGACCATGCTGGTGTGTGCCGTGCTGACCTATGGTGGCGTGGTGGTGTTTGTGGTGATTTTCACCATGTATCCACTGGGCATCTCCTTGATGCGCGAGGCCAACCTGCCCAAACGCCTGTTCTGCGCCGCCACCGCTTTGGGCGCCGGTACGTTCACCATGACTGCGCTGCCCGGCACCCCGTCGATTCACAATGTGATCGCCGCCAGTGCCCTGGGGAGCGATCTGTTCGCCGGAGCCTGGATCGGTTTGCTGGCCAGCGCGCTGATGATTGCCCTGGGTATGGTCTATGTGCAGCGCGAGTGGCGCCAGGCCACGCAACGCGGCGAGGGTTTTGAAGCCAATGCGCAGGACCTGCGCATGGAGCAAATGGCGGGTGCGCCGGGCTCTGGCCCGCATTGGGGGCTGGCCCTGGTGCCGATTCTGGTGGTGCTGGGCACTATCATGCTGCCGCGTCTGCTGTTGTTAAGCGGACTGACCCCCTCAGGACCGGGGCTGGTGGGACAGTTGGTGGGCTTTAGTCAGCAACAACCCATTCTCTGGCCGAGCCTGGCATTGGTGGTGGCCACAGGTGTGGCGGTGTTGCTGTTTCCCGGTTTGCGGCGCAATACGGGCATGGTGCTGGGGCAGGGCGCCGACGATGCGATCATGCCGTTGCTGAACACCGCCGCGGTGATCGGGTTTGGCGGGGTGGTGACGCAGACTGCAGGCTTCAGCCAATTCTCTCAGTGGATACTGACGGTGGATTTGCCACCCCTGCTGTCGATTTTTGTCTCGGTCAGCGTGGTGTCGGGGATCGTCGGCTCGGCCTCGGGCGGCTTGCAGATATTCATGCAAACCCTGGCGCCTAAATACCTGGACATGGGGGTTGAGCCTGAAGTGCTGCACCGGATTGCCAATATCGCCGCGGGCGGGCTGGACTCGCTGCCGCATTGTGGCGCGGTGATAGCCATGCTGATGATCATGGGGCTGACTCACAGGCAGGCGTACAAGGATATGTTCGTGGTGACGGTGTTGATCCCGGTTATCGCCGTGTTGTGCTGCATAGCTGTCTTGAGCGTGATCTGAATTATCCTGCGGCGTGGGCGAAGTGCAGGTGTTCGCGCCCCGCGTATTCAGGCCATGGTGCAACCACCTGGGGTGTGCAATCGACAGGTGGCGGCCCCTCTAGTAGGTTGCCTGGATTGGCCGGAAGGGCGGCTCGTCGACACCGGCCGCAGGCGAGCGGTCAAGGCATAATCAGCCTGGTTAGGCAGAGTCGCGGGTAGACGGTATTTGTCAGCGAGGCCTGTTTGGTCGATCATGTTGCTAAGTATTTACCTTTGCTCACCTACAGTTGCCTGTACTATCAGGGTGTTTTGCCCCAAATTGCCAACGGCAAAGCCTCTACCGGGTTTCAGCGTGGTAACACTACGCATGTCGCTTGGCCTGGAAGTGATCAATCAGGCGCGGGTGCAGTTTTAGGATTCATTAGAGGAGTTGAGATGAGCGAGATGTTGTCCATTCACCATGACTTGGCCGGTCATCAATTCGAGACCACAGTAGATGGTGATCGTGCTTACCTGGCCTACATGGACCTGGGGAAGCAGACCTTGGACATTTATCGCACGTTCGTTCCGAACACCTTGCGTGGTCGTGGAATCGCGGCGGCCTTGACTGAGCATGCCTTGCAGTACTCCGAGCGCATGGGTTACACGGTGATCCCTTCGTGCTCTTATGTGGAGCGCTATATGGAGCGGCGGCAGCGGCATACTGCCAAAGGTTGAGATCGCTTGAATAAAAACGCCGGGCAATGCCCGGCGTTTTTATTGGCTATGTCCCAATATTGTGTTGCATGGCATGGCGCCCCACCTCCTCCTGCTTTAAGTCGATCCGTAGGGTGGGTTAGGCGCCAAACACAAGGCTATTGGCTGTAACTCGATCAGTGGCGCCGTAACCCGCCATGATCAGCACGCCGACCGCCACTTGGTGGGTTACGCGGCGCGCCAATGCCGCAGTTGATTTCAGCTACCCGACCTGCGCTGCCCACCCTACAAAAGCTGCGGCCAACACATTGCTGAGACATAGCCTTTTTGTTGGCCTCGACACCTAAGCGCGATGGCGTTGCGGCAGCACGTCCTTGAGTTTGGCGTGCATGCCGCGCAGGGTTTTCTCGGTGCTGTCCCAGTCGATGCAGGCATCGGTGATAGACACCCCGTATTTCATCTGGGCGAGATCCTTGGGGATCGACTGATTGCCCCAGCCCAGGTGGCTTTCTACCATCAGGCCGACGATCGACTGGTTGCCTTCGAGGATCTGGTTGGCGACGTTGTCCATCACCAGCGGTTGCAGGGCCGGGTCCTTATTCGAGTTGGCGTGGCTGCAATCGACCATGATGTTCGGCCGAATGCCAGCTTTGGTCAGTTCCTGCTCGCAGACTGCCACGCTGACCGAATCATAGTTGGGTTTGCCGTTGCCGCCGCGCAGTACCACGTGACCGTAGGCATTGCCCTTGGTGGTGACGATGGAGACGCCACCTTCCTGGTTGATACCCAGGAAACGGTGGGGGCTGGACACTGACTGCAGCGCGTTGATCGCCACGGTCAGGCCGCCATCGGTGCCGTTCTTGAAGCCAACCGCCGAGGACAGGCCTGAGGCCATTTCGCGGTGGGTCTGCGATTCGGTGGTGCGTGCGCCGATGGCCGACCAACTGATCAGATCCTGCAGGTACTGCGGGGAAATCGGGTCGAGTGCTTCGGTGGCGGTCGGCAGGCCCATTTCGGCCAGATCGCGCAACAGTTGACGACCGATATGCAGGCCATCCTGGATCTTGAACGAGTCATCCAGATAGGGGTCGTTGATCAAGCCTTTCCAGCCGACCGTGGTGCGCGGCTTCTCGAAGTACACGCGCATGACCAGGTACAGGGTGTCCGACACTTCGGCCGCGAGCACTTTCAGGCGCTCGGCATACTCGTGGGCAGCCTTGATATCGTGAATGGAGCAGGGGCCCACCACCACGAATAAACGATGGTCTTTGCCATCGAGGATGTCGCGAATCACCTGACGCCCGGAGGCGACGGTGTGCAGCGCCGCATCGGACAGCGGAATCTCGCGTTTGAGTTGCTCGGGGGTGATCAGGGTTTCGTTGGAGGCAACGTTAAGGTCATCGATCGGTAAATCAGCCATCGTGCTTTTCATCAGGTCAGTGTCGTCAGGTCACGGGTGCCGGCCGCCAGCGATCCCCGTGTGGCGGAGCACAGCATTATGAGCACAGCGGGGAAGCTGAACCTTAGCGCGTTACTGGTTGGCTCGACAATGGGGCAGGGGTTGTTAAATCGGCAATGAATGCGCGAAATGGCTAGTTCAGGCTGGCATTGGAGAACTCGCTGGCATGTTGTTTGATCCACTCTTGGGCGACTGCCTCGACTGAGAGCCGTTCGCCTAGTTCTTGTTCGCGCTGCTGGCGGTAATTTTCAATCTGGCAGACTTGTTCGACCATGCGCGCGCGAAACAGTGTGTCCTCGTCGATAAAGGCGATGCCGACCACATAGTGGTCGGGTAGTTTGCGGCACCAGGCAACCACGCCTGGATAGCGGGCCCGATCGCCGAACAATGGGATGCGCAGTTCAACCGCAGTGCCGCGGCGAAAGCCACGGTTTGAATTGCACGCTACGCCACCGAGGCTGATATTGTTCAGCCGTTGCTTGGACACCGGGGGCTGTCGACTAAGTACCAGCTCCACGGGCATATCGCTGGGATGACGTAGAAAACGACGCATGCAGATCGACCTTAAATGCAATCAAATTGACATTATGCCGGGCAGTATAGCGGTTGAACTGGAGTTGACCGATTTCGATGCCGATCGACGTTTGCTCGATTTTCCTGGTACGTCCCTGGTGATTTTCACCAGCATAGGCTGTGGCAATTGCCGCTGGTTGCGGCGCGAACTGCCAAGGCTGAGTCTGCCTCTCGAGCGTTTGGCGTGGATCGATGCGGCTGATAATGCCGGGCTGGTCGAGCGCTATGAGGTATTTCATTTGCCGGCACTGTTTGTCGTGCGTGACGGCCAGTTCCATGGCGCGTTGCACAGCCATTTACGCGCGGCCGATTTAATTGCTGCGTTGGGCGCAGCCTTGTCCCGCCCAGCTGAGGAGCTCCCTTGATGTCTGTAACCCAACGTCCGCGTATCGGCATTATCGGTACTGGAGCTATCGGTGGTTTCTATGGCGTGATGCTGGCGCGTGCCGGTTTTGACGTGCATTTCCTGTTACGCAGCGAGTTCGCTTTGGTGGCCGAGCAGGGGTTGCAGCTGAATAGCGCGGTGCACGGCGCCATCAACGCCAATCCGCTGCAGGCATATTGCAGTGCGGCGGATATGCCGCCTTGTGATTGGCTGCTGGTCGGGGCCAAGACCACCAGCAATACCGAGTTAGTGCCGGCTATTACCCAAGCGGCAGCCGAGGGGGCCAAAGTGGTGCTGCTGCAAAATGGCTTGGCGGTGGAGGACGAATTACGACCGCGGTTACCGGCTTCGCTGCACTTGCTCGCGGGTCTGTGTTTCATCTGCGTGCACCGCTCGGCGCCAGGGGTTGTCGAGCATCAGGCAATGGGCGGGGTAAACCTCGCTTATCACTCAGGGCCTGTGGCTGAGGATGCCCAGCGTCAGCAGGTGGTCGAGGCGGGCGTTGCATTGTTCAAAACCGCAGGGCTGGACTCCGCGGCCATGTCTGAGTTGGGGCAGGCGCGCTGGCAGAAGCTGGTATGGAACGTCCCGTACAACGGTCTCTCGGTGTTGCTCAACTCAGGCACCCGGGGCTTGATGGCCGACGCCAATAGTCGTGCGTTGATTGAGGCGATCATGCAGGAAGTGGTCGACGCTGCTATGGCCTGCGGACATCGATTGCCGGAAGGCTACCCCGGCAAGTTGCTGGCGGCGACCGATCGCATGCCGGATTACTGGCCGAGCATGTACCACGATTTCGCGCTGCAGCGAACGCTGGAGCTGCAGGCGATTTACGCCGCGCCCCTGGCTGCTGCTGCGCAGGCTGGCTATGACATGCCGCGGGTTAGGGCGCTGTATCAGACGCTGTGTTTTCTCGCTCAACGCAACCAACAAGGCTGAGGTGGTTATGGGCAAGGGGCTGGGGGACAAGTTGGTATTGGCAATCTCCTCGCGGGCGCTGTTTGACCTGCGTGAGAGCCACCGGGTGTATGAAAGCGAAGGTGTCGAAGCCTATCGCCAGTATCAGATCGAGCATGAGGACGAGATTCTTATGCCCGGCGATGCCTTCCCATTGGTCGAAAAGCTGCTGGGCTTGAACAGCGCACTGGGTCAGTCGCAGGTCGAGGTGATTCTGGTGTCGCGCAACAGTGCCGACACGGGCTTGCGTGCCTTCAACTCGATCCAGCACTACGGCCTGGGCATATCGCGGGCGGCCTTTGTCGGCGGGCGCAGCCCCGATCCATATCTGGCGGCGTTCGGCTGCCAGTTGTTTCTCTCCACCCACGCCGAGGATGTGCGCAGCGCACTGCGCTCAGGTTTTGGCGCGGCCACCATTCTCTCGGGTGGGGCGCGGCGCTCGGCGAGCAACGAGTTGCGCATCGCTTTCGACGGCGACGCCGTGTTGTTCTCCGACGAGTCCGAGCGGGTCTATCAGCAGGGCGGTCTGGAGGCCTTCCAGAGCCACGAGCGCGAGTCTGCGCGTGAGCTGCTGGGCGGCGGGCCGTTCAAGCCTTTTCTGGCTGCTCTGCATCGTTTGCAGCAGGCGTTTCCCGAGGAAGCCTGCCCGATTCGCACGGCGCTGGTCACCGCCCGTTCGGCGCCGGCACACGAGCGCGTGATCCGCACCCTGCGCGAGTGGAATATTCGCCTGGATGAGTCGTACTTCCTCGGCGGCCTGGAGAAGGCTGCGATTCTCGAAACCTTTGGCGCCGATGTGTTCTTCGACGACCAGCCCGGGCACTGTGAGAAAACCCGCGAAGTAGTGGCGACCGGGCACGTGCCGCATGGTGTGAGCAATGAG
Source organism: Pseudomonas sp. SJZ079 (assembly GCF_007993865.1). Taxonomy (GTDB): domain Bacteria; phylum Pseudomonadota; class Gammaproteobacteria; order Pseudomonadales; family Pseudomonadaceae; genus Aquipseudomonas. The sequence goes on from NZ_VIUH01000010.1 coordinate 79,814, forward strand.
CCGCAGTTGTAACCCTCATCCCTGCCGCGCATATAGCCATTCGTCCTAAATGATTGCGCTTTTGTTGACTTGCGGATGGCGCTGCTAAGCTCAAGCTAGACCCGCCGCGCGGGCAGGCGAGGAGGCCGCATGATTCGTTCGATTCTTTACGCCACCGATCTTGGTCTGTACGCCCCCTATGTCTTACAGCATGCCCTGGCGCTGACTCGCGCGTTCAATGCCAGTCTGTATGTCGTGCATGCGGTGGAGCCTATGGGGTTGTTTGCCGAGTCGGTATTGCAGACCTATTTGGATGAGGAACGCCTCAAGGAACTGCGCAGCAATGGGTTGAGTACAGTAATGGCGAGCATTGAACAGCGCGTATTAGAAGGCTTTCGGGATGAGGTGGGCGAGGCCCAGCATGAACTCGAAGTGATCCGGGCGGTGCGGGTGGTGCAGGGTGATCCGCCCTTGGTGATCCTCGAAGAGGCACAGAAACTTGAGGTGGATCTGCTGGTCGTAGGCAGTCACAGTCATGGCACGGAACTGGACATTCCGCTTGGGCGTACGGCGGCACGTCTGGTGCAGTTGTCCGAGGTTCCAGTGTATTTGGTGCCTATGTTGCAGCATCGCAGCCATACCGAGCTTTGATCCGATGAAAACTAGCGAGTCTAATTAAACGGTCTAGATTTAACGGTTAAACCAATAATATGGTTATATAACGTTGCCGGCACCTGTGCGGCCGTTCTTCTGCTTTGAGGGATTTTTATGAAGCTCCAGCAATTGCGCTACATCTGGGAAGTCGCGCATCACGACCTCAACGTTTCGGCCACCGCACAAAGCCTCTACACCTCACAGCCGGGGATCAGCAAACAAATTCGTTTACTGGAGGACGAACTGGGGGTCGAGGTATTCGCCCGCAGCGGCAAACACCTGACCCGTGTGACGCCTGCGGGTGAGCGAATCATCACCACGGCCGGGGAAATTCTGCGCAAGGTCGAGAGCATCAAGCAGATCGCTCAAGAGTTCTCCAACGAGAAGAAAGGCACGCTGACCATCGCCACCACTCACACCCAAGCGCGCTACGCCCTGCCCGCGGTGATCAGTGGTTTTATCAAACAATATCCGGATGTCGCCCTGCACATGCATCAGGGCACGCCGATGCAAATCGCCGAAATGGCGGCCGACGGTACGGTGGATTTCGCCATCGCCACCGAGGGTCTGGAGCTGTTCAACGACCTGATCATGATGCCGTGCTACCGCTGGAACCGCTGTGTGGTGGTGCCGCAGGGCCATCCTTTGGCCAAGCTACCGAAACTGACCCTGGAGGCCTTGGCCGAACATTCGATCGTCACCTACGTGTTCGGCTTCACTGGCCGCTCCAAGCTGGATGAGGCCTTCAGTCATCGTGGCCTGACGCCGAAAGTGGTGTTCACAGCCGCCGACGCGGACGTGATCAAAACCTATGTGCGTCTGGGGCTGGGGGTCGGCATCGTGGCCAAGATGGCGGTGGATGCGACTTTGGACCCGGACTTGGTGGTACTGGACGCCAGCGAGTTGTTCGAAGCCAGCGTGACTAAGATCGGCTTTCGTCGCGGTACATTTCTGCGCGGATTCATGTGCGACTTCATCGAGAAGTTCGCCCCGCACCTGACCCGTGATGTGTTGGCCAAGGCGGTGCAGTGTCACAACAAGTCCGAACTGGAAGAGTTGTTTCACGATGTGGAACTACCCACCTATTGAGTTCCCTTCACTCACAAAAGGTCCGGCCAGCGCCGTAATGCCGTTTACTTAAACGACAAGACGAACAGTGTTTACTATCGCTCATGCAGTAAGAACATGAAAAATGCCGCTTTCCCATAAGGGATAAGCGGCATTTTTCCTTAACCGAACAGCATTACGGCCCGTGCCGGGTTTTTTCGTACTGCCGGTTCGGTCGGTCAGTTCTTTGCGATCAGATTGCCGGCGTGTAGCCCACATTCTTTCTGGGTGGCTTCCTCCCACCACCAGCGACCCTCGCGCTCATGCTGGTTAGGCAGTACCGGGCGAGTGCAGGGCTCGCAGCCGATGCTGATGAAACCGCGCTCATGCAGGGCGTTATAGGGCAGCTCGAGCATGCGGATATAGGCCCAGACATCCTCACTGCTCATCTGCGCCAAGGGGTTGAATTTGTACAGGGGCTTATCGGCGGTGGAGAAGGCGCCATCCACTTCCACTGCAGCGACCTGACTGCGGGTGCCCGGGCTCTGGTCGCGCCGTTGGCCAGTGGCCCAGGCCTTGACCGTCGCCAGCTTGCGGCGCAGCGGCGCGATTTTGCGGATGCCGCAGCACTCCTCATGGCCATCCTTGTAGAAACTGAATAAGCCCTTGTCTTTGACCAGTGCTTGGAGCGCAGTCGCATCGGGGGACAGCACTTCAATGGCGATACCGTAATGCTCGCGCACCTGATCGATAAAGCGATAGGTTTCCGGGTGCAGGCGGCCGGTGTCCAGGCTGAAAACCTTGACGTTTTTATTCAGCTTCCAGGCCATGTCCACCAGCACCACGTCTTCGGCGCCGCTGAAGGAAATCCACAGCTCGTCACCGAAATGCTCGAAGGCAAGCTTGAGGATGTCCTGGGGGGATTTGTTGGCGTAAGTCGCGGCCAGTTCGGCTACAGCGAAGGGGTGGCTCATCGGGCTGGTGTCCTCATGTATAGGCTGGCGCTGAGCGCTCTGTGGACGGATGGTAGCAAAAAGGAGTTATACGACTAAATATCCAAACAGCAGGGTAACCCCGTACTTTGGATATAAGCACTGCGTTGCGCAGCGTTGGTTGAAGGGCTAGAGTGCCGCCTCTTCTCAAGCCCAATCTAGGAGTGTCCTGTGGAAATTGCCTGTCTCGACCTGGAAGGTGTGTTGGTTCCGGAAATCTGGATTGCCTTCGCGGAAAAAACTGGCATCGAATCGCTGAAAGCGACCACCCGGGATATTCCGGACTACGACGTGCTGATGCAGCAGCGCCTGCGCATCCTCGATGAGCACGGTCTGAAATTGAGCGACATCCAGGAAGTGATCGCCACCCTCGAGCCGCTGGAAGGCGCGGTGGAGTTCGTCGACTGGCTGCGCGAGCGTTTCCAGGTGGTGATCCTCTCCGACACCTTCTACGAGTTCTCTCAGCCGCTGATGCGTCAGCTGGGCTTTCCGACACTGCTCTGTCACAAGCTGATCACCGACGAAAATGACCGTGTGGTGAGCTACCAGTTACGTCAGAAAGACCCCAAGCGCCAGTCGGTCCTCGCCTTCAAGAGCCTCTACTATCGGGTGATCGCGGCGGGCGACTCGTACAACGACACCACCATGCTCAGCGAAGCCCATGCCGGCATCCTGTTCCATGCGCCGGATAATGTGATTCGTGAATTTCCGCAATTCCCTGCGGTGCACAGCTATGAAGACCTCAAGCGCGAGTTTCTCAAGGCTTCCAATCGTCAGCTGAGTCTGTAATTCCCGGCAGTCCTAAAGGCCCCCAAGCGGGGGCCTCTGGTTTAGCCGCAGAAGCGCTCCAGGGTCTCCAGCAGGACCTTCACCTTGGTCAGGGATTCCTGGTATTCAGCCTGCCAGTCGGAGTCCGCGACTATTCCGCCACCACCCCAGCAACTGAGCTGGCCATCCTTGGCCAGCAGGCTGCGGATGGCGATCGAGCTGTCCATCCCGCCGCGTACGTCCAAATAGAGCAGTGAACCGCAGTAGAGTGCGCGGCGGGTCGGTTCCAGTTCATCGATGATCTGCATGGCGCGGATCTTCGGCGCGCCGGTGATCGAGCCGCCGGGGAAGCTGCCGGCGATGAGGTCCAGCGCATCCTTGCCCTCGGCCAGTTCGCCGGTTACCGCGCTGACCAGGTGGTGCACGTTGGGATAGCTCTCCAGGGCAAACAGCTCCGGTACGCGCACCGAGCCGATGCGGCAACTGCGACCCAGGTCGTTGCGCAGCAGGTCGACAATCATCAGGTTTTCGGCGCGATCCTTCAGGCTGGCCATTAGCGCGTCGGCTTGGGCGACATCTTCCACTGGGTCGTCCGCGCGTGGCCGAGTGCCTTTGATCGGCCGGGTCTCGACCTGGCCTTGGCTAAGCCGCAGGAAGCGCTCTGGCGACAGGCTGATGATCGCGCCGTTGTCCGGCAAGGCCTGATAGCCGGCGAACGGTGTCGGGCAGGCGGCGCGCAGAGCCTGATAAGCGGTCCAGGGATCCCCCAGGTAGCGCGCGCGAAAGCGTTGCGCGAAGTTTACCTGGTAACAGTCACCGGCCTGGATATAGGCCTGGATGCGCTCGATGGCCTGGCGGTAGGTGGTTTCATCGAGATCGGCCTGGAAGGTCTCGAGCAGCTTGAAGGGCTGCGCGGGCTCGGCGTCGATGGCGTCGAACAGTGCGAGCAAGCGCGCCTGTTCGGCTACGGCCAGTGCCGGATGAAACACCAACTGACTCGTGCCCAGTTGGTGATCGCTGATCATGGCCCAGGCATACAACCCCAAGCGCGCATCGCTCAAACCGAGGTCGTCGACGGCTTGTGCGGGCAGGGTTTCCAGGCGGCGACCGAAGTCATAAGCCAGATAGCCGATCAGCCCGCCGGTGAATGGCAACGGGCATCCGGTCGGGGCATCGGCGGCACCGAGGGTCGCAAGGGCATCGCGCAGGCGCTGGAGGAAGTCGCTGGCCGATTCGTCGGGGGTTGCCGACAGTTCTGCCAGCGGCCAGGCGCTGATGAGGTCGTAGCGTCCGCGCTGGGCGGCGGGGCGGCCAGCGTCGAGCAAGACTGCACCAGGGGCATGGCAGACGGCGCCGAAGTAAAAGGAGGGGTCAGCACGATACGGCAGGGCGTGTACGAAACAGGTAGGCATGCGAGGTTTTCAGGGAAGCGCGGAGGCTGATTGTAGAACGCCGGCAGCATTCATCCTAGCGCTTCGCGCTTGTTGGTTTACTCGGTAGGTACGAGCTGATTAGTATGCAAAGCGCTCTGGATGTTGAACTTCAGTACCAAAACAATAATTTTTCAGGGGTCAAGGCCATGGGTGACGTGCTGGATCCAGCTGCGGGTAGCCTGCTTCGCTCTAAACTCAGGCCGCCACTGGCGTCTGCTGACCACCTGGCTCGCCCACAGATCGAGGCCGTGTTGGCTGCCCATCCACAGGCCCGGCTTCTGCTGTTTTCGGCGCCGGCGGGTTTCGGCAAGACCAGTGCCCTGGTGGCACTGGCCCAGTCACGCCTTGAGGCGGGTTGTGCGGTTGCCTGGTTATCGATTGATCCCGACGACAGCGAGCCCTCGCGGTTCTTTCAGCACTTGATCGAAGCCCTGGATCGGGCCCTGCCAGGTCTCGGCCAAGAGGCCCTGGCCTATTTGCAGAACACCCTGCGCGTCCCGGTGGCGGCGCTGATGGAAAACTTGCTGGTGGAGTTGGCCGCGCTGGAGCAGCCGTTACTCCTGGTGCTCGATGACCTGCACCTGGTGCAGGATGCCGAGGTGCTGGTGGCGCTCAATCGTCTGGTCAAATTCGCGCCCAATGGTTTCGTCCTGGCGATCGGTAGCCGCTCGCAGCCCGCTCTGAGTCTGGCGACCTTGCGGGCGAAGGGGATGCTGGTGGAAATCACCGAGCAAGATCTTCGCCTGAGTAAGACGCAAACCCACGATTACTTGACGCGCAGAGGTCTGCAGCTGGATGCAGCCGCATTCGCTGCCTTGTACCGGCACACCGAGGGCTGGATGGTCGGCGTTCACCTGGCGAGTCTCTGGTTGCGGCATCAGCCACAGGCCTGTCCGCAAATAGCCAGCATGGGCGGCGATCAGTCGGCGGTCGGCACCTATTTGCTCGGTTCGGTGTTCGAGCAACTAGCGCCGGACAGGCAGGAACAGCTGCTTGCCTTGGGCGTGGCGCAGCAGCTCAGTGGTGATCTGGCCCACACCTTGGCCGGCTGCAAGGACGGTCAGCGGCTGCTGGAGGAGCTGGAGGCCATGCAGTTGTTCCTGTTGCCGATGGACCGTGAGCGGCAGTGGTACCGCTTTCACAACCTGTTTGCTGAATTTCTCCGCGCGCGCTTGAAACAGCGCGATCCAGAACGCTTCAAGCAACTGCATTTCAAGGCCAGTCTGTGGTTCGCCAACCATCACATGCAGAACCTGGCGATCGAGCATGCCTGCTTGGCCGAAGACCCGGAAATGCTGGCGGCACTGGTAGATGGCTGTGGCCTGGAACTGATCAATCGGGGGCAGTTGCACTTGATCTACAGGTGGCGTCAACAGCTGCCCGACGATGTCGTCGAGCGCTTCCCGATATTGCAGCTTGTCGATGTCTGGACGCGTGCCGCGGAGTTGGGGTTGACCGAGGCCAACCGCATCCTCGACGAGTTGCTGGTGCGTTGGGGGGATGCGCAAGCCGCTGGGCCGCACAGCGACAAGCTGCTGGCAACCTTGACGATCAAGGCGGTGATTGCCTTGCAGAAAGACGATCTGCAGACCTGTGTCAGCCTGGCTCAGCGGGTCGAGGGGCAGCTCGGGCGGCACGCGGCATTTCTCGAAGTGGCCATATTGATCGTCGGCGCCCTGGCTTGCGTGATGTTGAGCCAGCCTGAGCAGGCCAGGCGGCTGCTGGCTTTGGCTCAGCAACGCAATCATTTTCTCGAAGGCCGTTATCTGGATATGCAGTTGGCCAATATCGAGATTCTGCTGTGCCTGGAACAGGGAGGGATCAAGCAGGCCGAGCTGTTGTTCGGCCAGTTACGCACACGAATTATTCCCTGGTTCACGGAAAAATCACGGGCTTTGGCCCTGCCGACGATCAGCGAAGCGTTGATTGCCTATCAACAGGGTCGCACGCAGGGGCTGGAAGAACGTCTGCGCTGGGCGCTGGCGACTGTCGATGTGATTAATCCGATTGATCTGTATGCCCAGGGCATGCTGTGCATGGCTCATATTCAACGGATGCGAGGCGCGCCCAAAGAAGCCTTGGCCACCTTGCTGCTGCTGCAGGATCTGGCTGCGCGTGAGCAGTCATGGCGCTTCTATGTGCAGGCTGTGGCCGATGAGGTCGCGTTGATCCTGCAGGAGCCGTCAGCTGACCGGCTCAAGCGCGCCGAGCAGCGTGCTAACGCTGTGGACTGGCCCCGACTGGCCGGCCGCTACCAGTACATGCGCTGCAATCCGGTGCTCTGGGTGCACGGTTTGACCCGTATTCGCCTGCACCAGGCGCGTGGTCATTACAGCGAAGCACTGCATGAGATTACTCAGTTGCGCGGCTTACTGCTCGACGACTGGCACGGCCTGCAACGCTTGCGTCTGGATCTGCTTGCAGCGCTCAGCTATCAGCGTCTGGGCTACCAGGAGCGTGCGCAAAGTTTGCTGGTGCAGTGTTTGATTGGTGCCGAGCGCGAAGCTGTGCGCAGCCTGTTCGTCGAAGAGGGGCAGGCCATTCGCCTGCTTTTGCAGCAGCTTGTGGCAGCAGGACGGCAACCGGCGCTACAAGGCTTTATTCAAGCGCTGCTGGCCACTTGGCCGGGGCAGGGCGAGCGCCATGCGCTTGAACTCAGCGACGAAGGATTGACTGAGCGCGAGCGCGAAGTGATCGGCCTGGCGGCGCAGGGTATGTCCAACGATCAGATCGGTCAGCAGTTGTTGTTGGCCATGGGCACCGTCAAATGGCATCTGCACAACATTTACGAGAAGCTCAGGGTGCGCAACAGAACGCAAGCCATCCGTCGTGTTCGCGAGATGAGGCTGCTTGAATCATGAGCGATCAACTCGCCTCCCGGCAAAACTGCCTGCCACTGCTGCGTACCAAGTTATTCCCGACGGATTCGGGCGTCGCGCCGTTACTCGCGCGCGATGCCTTGGTCGAGCGTCTATTGAGTGCCTGCGGCCAGCGCTTGATCATCCTCAGTGCGCCTGCCGGGTTTGGCAAAAGCACGCTGCTCGGCCGGTTTCGCCTGCGCTTGCTGGAGGCCGGCAAGCAAGTGGCCTGGCTCTCATGTGATGAGTCGGACAGCGAGCCACTGCGTCTGCTGCAGTACCTGATCGCGGCCATCGATGCACAACTACCTGGCTTCGGCACGAGCACGACACGTCTGCTTCAGGGCGATGTGAAGCTACCTGGTGAGGTGCTGATCGATGCGTTCGTCGCTGACCTCAAACAGCTGAAGGGCGAGTTGTACCTGATGCTGGATGACTTCCATCTGATTCGACATGCGGCACTGGGGCCGTTGGTGGATTATCTGGTCGAGCAGATCCCTGCGAATATTCGCCTGGTCAGCAGTACCCGTCACCAGCCGCGCTTCGTCGACGGGCGCTTCGGGTCGCGCCCGGTGGTCTTCTGGGTCAAAGCCGAGGATTTGCGTCTGACGCGCGCAGAGACCGCAGAGTATTTTAGCGAGATCAAGCAGTTGCAACTATGTGGCGTTGAAGTCGAGCTGCTGCATGCGCGAACCGAGGGCTGGATTACGGCGTTGCATCTGACGGCCCTGGCCCTGGTTCGCCACCCGGACCGCGAGGTGTTTCTCGCTGGGTTGTCTGGAACGGAGCGCAATATCGCCGATTATCTGGCCGAGGATGTGCTGGGTCGGCTGCCCGTGACGATGCAGCAGTTCCTCGAGCAGACCTCGGTGCTCGATGAGCTCAATGGCGAGCTGTGCAACGCCCTGACCGGTCGTAGCGATAGCCGCGAGATGTTGCAGTGCTTGCAACACGAACAGCTGTTTATCACTGCGCTGGACACCCAGGGTGAGTGGTTTCGTTATCACCATTTGTTCGCCGAGTTTCTTCAGGGGCGCTTGGCCAGGCGGGGTGATTCGACGCATTTGTTGCACGCGGCGGCGTGCTGGTGCGAGAGCCGGGACCTCGCCGACAAGTCGATCAAGTATGCGCTGCGTGCCCGCGATTTCGGGTTTGCTGCACAACTGCTGGAGCGCCAGAGCGCGTGGTTGATTGCGGCTAATCGCGTGTACGGCATTCTCTCAATTGTTAAAGAGGTGCCGAGCGAGGTGATCCGCGAGCACCCGGTGTTGCAGATTTTCTATGCGTGGCAATTAGCCTTCGAGCAGAAGTATGCGGACGCCGAGGCCCTGATCGAGGATGTCAGCACGCGCTTGCTTCACGAGCGTGGCCAGGCGCTGCAATTGCAATTCGCGGAGCTATTGGTCGCGGCGCAAGTGCTCAAGGCGTTGGTCCTGCTCTATCAGGATAAGTTGCCGAGCTGTCTCGACGTAGCCCGGCACTGGCTCAGCCTGGTGCCGGAAAATCAGCCGGTGTTGCGGGCCGTTCTGTCCTGCGTGCAGGCTGCTGCGCATGCCTTGCTCGGTGATTTTGGCGACGCGTCCGCATCGCTTGCCAGGGTGCGCGACACATTACGCGCGACCGAAAGCGAATACTTGCAGGTCGTTGTCGCCTTGATCGAAGCGTTGATTTGCAAGGGTCGGGGCGAGCTGGAGCGCGGCCGCGTACTGGCCGAAAACGCCCGGACCCGAGTCGATCAAGTGTTCGGCCCGCGCAGCCGTGTCGCTGGGCCGCTGGCACTGGCATATGCCGATTTGCTCTACGAGCAGGATAGTCACGCCGTGATTCTCGCTGAGTTGCCGCTGGCCACAACCTGGCGCGATGTTGCCACACCGATCGAGTTGATCAGCCGTGGCAAGTTGGTGATGGCGCGGGGGCGGTTCTTCGCTGGCGAGGCAGAGCAAGCGCTGGGTCAGCTCGATGAGTGGCTGCAGGGCTTGTACGGCTCAGGCTATGAGCGAGTCTATGCGCTGGGCCTGAGCTGCAAGGTGCACTTTCTCTTGTGGCTGCGTCGGCCCAATGACGCCGAGCGTATGTGCTTACAGCTGCAGCGCCATCTGGCCATGCTGCCGGACGGACGTTACGGCGATGCGAGTACAGCGCTGGTGCTTGCCGAAGCCCGCTTGGCTTTGTCCGAGCGGCGGGCCGATAAGGCGCAAGCGGCGCTGGAGAGCTGTCTGGCCAAGCTGACGGCCGATCATCAGCGGGATAGTCGTTTACGCTTGTCTTTATTGTTGTGCGTGGCCTACTGGCGCCGAGGTAACGGTAAAAAAGCCTTTGCGTTGTTTCAACCGACCCTGGAAAGCGCCTGGAGCAGCGGTTATCGCCGCGTATTTCTGGATGATGCGTTGTGGCTGTTGCCACTGTGGAATGCCTGGGCTGCAGCGGAGCCGGAGCGCGCCAGTGCGTGGCAGGGCGTAGCGGAGCAGTTGCGCGAGCAGTGCCGCCGCCTGGCTATAGATCCACAAACCTTCGATGGCAGTCAGGATGTAAGTCAGCGGGAGAGAGAAATTTTGCGTTTCGTTGCGGCTGGGTTGTCCAACCGTGAGATTGCCCGGACGCTGCACCTCTCGGAGGCCACTATCAAATGGTACTTGCACAACCTGTTCGCCAAGTTTGCGGTGCGCAGCCGCACTCAGGCGGTGCTTAAGGGGAAAAGCTTAGGGCTGTTGAGTGAGGCCTGAGCTCATGGCGCTTAACTTGAGAGGGGGCTGTTCCAGTCCTTGGATGTGCAAGCTCGAGCCGTCCAAGCGCCACGCTAGGTTCCTGGGCTAGGATTTTCGCGCATTGCAGGTTGACGGCAGGTATCCCAGATTCGAGTGCGGTCGAACGTTGTTGTAGGTGCCAGCAACGTCAATCGCTGACGTCGCCGGAGTCGATCCCTTACTCTTGAAATTCGTCCATCCACCGATGGTCTTCGCGTCTATAGTTCAGAGGCGACAGCTGAGATCCGAGGCGTTAGGGGGAAGGGGATGAAGACGCTACAGCGCGCACCGATAATGGATGCTTTGCATCAGGCGGTCAGCGCACATTTGACTCCGTGCCTGGAGCATCTGCTCGATGTCACCGTTCTGGCATTGCAAACGCATAAGCAGGAGACTCACAGCAGCATAAAGCTACAGCCTGGCGATGGTTTTGCGCGTCTGTGCAATGCTTCGCGCGAAAAGATCATCGCCGAAACGCTTGCGGCTATCCGTAAGCACTTGCCAGTGGGTGTCGTCGAGCAGGTGGCAGGCCCAACTAATGCGTCTGAGTGGAATCTGGTGGACGATGCCGAGATCGAGGAGATGCTGGCGGCGCGTAGGCTGGTGCGAAAGTTACGCGAGGTCTGCGGCGCGCTCGAATGGCGGACTTGCGCTCAATTGAACAGCGCCACTGGTGCTCACGCTAAGGGTGGGGAAAGTCCGCTCTCGTTGGATTTTCTAGTACGCACGTTGCAGGTAAAGCTGCAGCTACGTCAGCAAGCGGCCATCGTGCGTGAAGTGTTCTATTCGGCGGCGGTCGAGGCCCTTGAGCGCGCCCTGCAGGAATATTTCAAGCAACTGGAGCGGATCTTTGTCCAATTCCAGATTGAGCCGCGGAGTACCCCGATCACACGGTTATCAGGAGAGAGAAACAGGGATAAAGCCAACATAGCATCGCCCGCGCCGTACCAGGCGATTAGGCATTTGTCGGCAGCCAAGGCGAACGCCAGTAATGAAGTTATGGTGTCGGTAGCAGCGGACACCGCATCGCTGCACCAAGCCTTGGCCAGCTTGCTGGCATCCAGTTCGTTGGCCCATGGATGGACGGCGGACACCTTTCTGCGGGGGTTGGGCTCTGCCGGCGTCACCTTGTCGGGCCGGCAGCGGGATGACGTGGCGTTGGTCGCCGAACTCTTCCAGTCTGTCGATCAAGAAGCTGTCATCGCCGAGGGTCTCAAGCCAGCATTGCGTCGCCTGATGTTTCCCATTGCCCAAGCCGCTGCACTCAATCCGCAGGCATTTGCCGACCCCGAGCACCCGGTGCGCGCCACGCTGGACAAGTTGATGCGGCTCTGCGACTTGTCTGAACCGCCCAACCGTGCTCTGGAAAACCGCGTACAACAATTGATCGATGGAATCGTCAACGATTATCGCGGTGATCACAGCGTGTTTACCCGCTACGACCAAGAGCTGGAGGAGTTGCTCGCGGTGCAACAACGCGCGTATCGAAACAATGCCGAACGTGTTCTGCAATTTCACCGCGCTCGAGATAAGTTGGAGCAAGCGCGGGGACGGGTCGGTTGCGAGCTTTCGGCGTTGTTCGGGACCCATGTGCCGAAAGTACTACTCGACTGGCTGGATGTGGGATGGCGTGAACTGCTGGTTCTCGAACTGATCAGGCAGGGGGAGTGGGGGCGTGAGTGGTTAGAAGGGTTAGGTCTACTGCGTCAGCTCAACGCTTGGTTGCAGGCCCAAACCAGGTCGGGCAGTAATGGCGGTCTTGTCGACCGCGTCGAGCGAGCCTACGAAGTGGGCCCGGTATTGGAGCTGTTGCGCACGCGTATAGAGAGCCTGCTCCCCGGGCAGTATCGGCACACGCCGGTATTGCAGCAATTGCAGCAGCAACTTCTCGGCGATCAGTTGGTTGAGATGACCGAGTTACCTGACCTTGTAGCCGATATCCCGCCACTCGATCCCGATCCAGCTCAGCAACGTTGGCGCCAGCGGGTCGAGCAATTGCAAGCGGGCGACTGGCTGATGACCGACAAAGGTCAGCATCTTCAGTTGATTTGGGCGAGCCCAGCTACCGATCATTATGTCTTGGCTGATCGCCAGGGGCGTGAAGCCGGCAGCTTCAAAGGAGAAGAGCTGGTGAGTCAGCTTGCCAGGGGGTGGATTGGTGTGCCAGCCCCAGGTGAGAGCGGTGTGGTGCAGGACAAGCTGGAAGGCATAGTCGGCAAGCTTTACCGTGATATTGCTCATGTGCGCAGCCATGACGAGCTGACTGGCTTGCTCAACCGGCGCAGTTTTGAAACGACGGTGGCGCAGAGCCTGGCATCCAGTGAGTGTTTTGCCTTTATCTATGGGCATATCGACCAGTTCAGTTTATTGAACTCCAGCAGTGGCCCCTTGGCCGGTGATGCCTATCTCAAGCACGTCGCCACGGAGCTGGGGAGTCGATTGCCGCGCACCGCGACATTGGCCCGGATTGGCGGGGCGGATTTCGCAGTGGCGCTACCCAGCACAGATGAGTTGCAGGCCTATGCGCAGGCTGAGCGTTTGCGTGCGGCCGTCGACGCGAATGCCTTCGAGTGGCAGGGGCATTCGCACAACATCACCATGAGTTTTGGCATTGTGCTCAAGCGTGAGCAGCACGATGTCGTCAATGTTTTTTGCGATCTACAAACGGCCTGCAACAGCGCAAAGGAGTCAGGCCGAAACCGCATCCATGTCTACCAGGATGCCATCGATGGTGCGCGCACCGGGCTGATGGCCATCGCCGGGCGTGTGGATGGCATAGTGGAACGTGGTGAGCTCAGTTTGCGCGTCCAGCAAATCGCGCCGGCCCAGTTACAGCATGATCAGCTGCCTCATTATGAAGTGCTGCTGGTGATGCAGAACGAACTCAATTTGTTGGACTTTATCACTGCCGCAGAACGTTATAACCGCATGGTTAAAGTCGATCGCTGGGTGCTCAAGCGGGTGTTCACAGAGCTGGAACGTTATCCAGACTTTTGGGCGCGTTGCAGCGGCGTGTCGATCAATCTCTCAGGCAGTAGTCTTAACGACGACAAGTTGCTGGACTTTATTGAGGCCTTGTTCGAGCAGCACGTGGTTCCCCCGGAGAAAATATGCTTTGAGCTCACCGAAACTGCGGCGGTTGCCAATCTGACTAAAACCGCCGATATGGTGCGCTACCTGCAGAGGCTGGGCTGCACTTTCTCGATCGATGATTTCGGCACGGGATTCTCGTCCTACGAATACCTCAAACAGTTGCCGGTGGACTACGTGAAAATAGACGGGAGTTTCGTCAAGGAGATCGAACGCTCGCCCAGCGATCTGGCCATGGTCAAATCGATCAACGAGATCGCCCATGTCCTGGGTCGAAAAACTATCGCCGAGTACGTGGAAACCCCGAGTATCCGGGCGCGTCTAGCCGAGCTGGGTGTCGACTACGTGCAGGGCTATGGCGTGGAGCATCCGCGCTCTTTGAGTGGATGTCTGGCTGCGAGTTAGCCGGCGGGACGATGGAGTTTCATGTGTGGAGCGTTATGAGTGGCACTGCTAGGCCCGACTTAAGTCGGGCCTAGCAGTGGTCAACTGTTCATCATCCAGCCGGATGCGCGTGGCCGAACAGCTCTTGGGTGAAGCGTACGCGCGCTTCGGCATCTTCTTGCACACCTTTTGCCTCAAGTTCGGCTATGCGTGCTTCCACCGCATGAGCCCGATGGGTGAGCCCGCAATCGTTGGCGATCTGGATGTTCAAACCGGGACGCGCATTGAGTTCGAGAATCAGCGGGCCTTTTTCCTGGTCAAGCACCATGTCCACGCCGATATAGCCGAGGCCGCAGAGCTCATAGCACCCGGCTGCCAGTTTCATGAAGCCGTGCCAGTTAGGCAGTTGCACGCCATCCACCGCGTTAGTGGTATCAGGGTGCTTCTTGATCTTGTTGTTCAGCCAGGTACCGCTCAGGGTCACGCCGGTGGCCAGGTCGACACCGACGCCGATGGCGCCCTGGTGCAGGTTGGCCTTGCCGCCGGACTGACGGGTCGGCAAACGCAGCATGGCCATCACCGGGTAGCCCTTGAGCACGATGATGCGGATATCCGGCACCCCTTCGTAGCTGATGCTTTTGAAGATCTGATCGGGGGTAACGCGATACTCGATCAGCGCCCGGTCACGGTGCCCGCCGAGGGAGTACAGGCCGGTCAGGATACTGGAAATCTGATGCTCGATTTCTTCATGGCTGATGATCTTGCCGGATACGGTTTTGTAGCGATCCTCGAAGCGATCGGCAATCACCAGAATGCCGTCACCGCCGGCACCTTGCGCCGGTTTGACGACGAAATCGGTGCGTCCACCGATAATCTCGTGGAGCTTGTCGATTTCCTTCTCGGTGCTGATCACGCCATACATTTCCGGTACATGAATGCCGGCTTCGATGGCGCGCTCCTTGGTGATGATCTTGTCATCGACAATCGGGTAGAGGTGCCGTTTGTTGTACTTCAGCACATAGTCCGCGTTTCGCCGATTGATGCCCATGATGCCTTTGGCTTCAAGGGCCTTCCAGGTTTTCCAGAGACCTAGCATGCTCAATCCTTAAGGAAGGCTTTGAAACGGAACAGTTCGGTCAGACGGTAGCCGCGGTAGCGCCCCATCGCCAGCATGAAGCCCACCATGATCATCAGTATTGCTGGGAATGTGAAGACGAAATACACCACCTCAGGAATGCTCATCAGCAGGTGAGCCAGGGTTGCCGCTACCAGCGTACCGATGGCGACTTTAAAGGCATGGCCGCCGCCACGCTCTTCCCAGGTGATCGACAGGCGTTCGATGGTCATGGTCAAAATCACCATCGGAAACAGCGCCACCGACAGGCCGCGTTCCAAGCCAAGCTTGTGACTGAACAGGCTGATGACGGCAATCAGCACCACTACAAAGGTCAGCACCACCGATAGCCTGGGCAGCATCTGTAGTTTCAAATGCTCGAGGTAGGAGCGCAGTGACAGCCCCAGAGTGGTAATCACCGTGAACAGTATGATGCCGAAGCCCAGTTGGGTTTCGCGGAAGGCTAGGGCAATCAGTACCGGGGTGAAGGTGCCGAGGGTCTGCAAACCACCGAGGTTGCGCAGGATCAGAATCACCAGTACACCAATCGGGATCACCACCATGATCTGGAAGGTTTTCTGAGTGGAGAGCGGCAGACCGTACAGGGAGTACTCGAGGAAGCCGGCGTCGGTGTTTTCGTCTGTCAGCTTGGCCAGGCGGATGGCATTCATCTCGCTGTTGCTCAGGCTGAAGTTGACTTGCGCTTGCTTGCCACCTTCGAGCTTGACCAGGTCGTTGTCGCCAATCCACCAGACCAGACGGTCGGCCGGCAAACCTTGCTCACCGTTCTCCAGGTTGAAATACAGCCATTTTTCGCCGTTGAAGCTGCGCATCCACAATTCGGGGCTTTGCTGAACATCGGCCGCCAAACGAATGGTGTGCACACGCTCCATCGGCACGTGAGCGATGGACAGCAGCAGTTCTATGGCCTTGGCTTTGTTGGCGGTCGTGGCGTCGCCGCCGAGCAGCAGTTTGACATTGTCGTCATTGCTGTTGTTGATTCGTTTGACGGTCTCGCTGATGAAGGTTTCAACGTCCGCCGAGTGTTGGCGGATCGGTGCGAGCAAAGCGTCGGCGGCAATCTTCTCAGCGCCTTCGACCGGGATGCTGTCGCGGAAAATCGGCCCTTTGGCTTTGCTTTGCTCACCGCTATAGCGCTTGGTCAAGACCAGGCGGTAATAGAGCGTTTGCTTACCGCTGGCGCGCCGCGCTGACCAGGTGACTCTGCGGTTGCCGTCGGCGCGGTTGATGCTCACGCCGTAGTTGTTCGAGATAAAGCTCTCGTTGAGGCTGACATAGTCCTGGTTCAGCGGCGGCACAAACATCTGCAGCTTGACCGGCTCGCGTGGGTTGGCCTGGAACTCGACTTTGGCGTCAATATTCCACAGGTCATCCGTTTCGTCTTCGGTTACGGGGATGCCGAGAATGAAGATTTGATAAGCCGTAATCAGAATGCCCAGGCTCACCAGGAGCGTGATCAGGACTTTCAGATGCAGGTTAAGAGAGCGCATGGGCATTACTCGCCAAGGTTTGCGTCAGTGGCACAGCCAGGTTTCCCTGCTGCGTATTTAAGGCTTGGATCGACCAGTGCACTGAAACGTTTGAGCGCCTCGGAGCCAATCAACAGCGGGTATTGGAATGCACTGCGGTCAGTCAAGTTCACTTCGATCGTGCGTAGAGCCTGCCCCATGCACACATCCAGTTCGATGACAGGGCGTGCAGTGTAGGTTTTCTCTTCATCCGGATCATAGTCACCGGAGCGACGTTTGATTTTGCTGATTCGCGCCAGTGGGCGCTCGATCGGGCTTGCATGGGCTTCGTCTATGGCCAGGTAGAACTTCACCCAGGGTTCTCCGTCGCGTTTAAAACGTTGGATATCTCGGGCACTCAGGGAAGCCGTCTTGGCGCCGGTGTCGAGTTTGGCGGCGACCTCTAGTTTGAGGTTGGACAGATTCGCGTATTCATTAAGACCATAGACGGTCTTCTCCGCAGCGAGGCTTAAGCCGGGCAAAAGCAATAGGCAAAGCAGAGGGGAGAAGGGCTTGAGTCTCATAAGTCCTATCGGATGTGTCGCATTAATTGGATCAAAAAAGATCGGCGGGCGTGGTGCTACAGATCCCTGTACCTGGCTTGGAGTTCAGCAAGCATGCTGGAAACGCTCGGCCAAGTAAAAGCGGGCGGCATTCTACCATGCCGCTTTTCCGCTGCGACAGGCACTTACGGCCTTTCTATTAGCTGGATCGTTAAGTGGTGAGTGATCTCATGTTGTGATAATTGTCGACAGTGTTGCGTGATCGTTTGACAAGAAAGGCTTTTAGGCGTAATTTTTTCGAAAATTATCCGATGAGTGTCGACAGTATGCCGGAAGTGATAGAAGTACCTCACGCGGCTTCAGATGACTCGGGGACACTCTCCGAACATGTTTTTCGGCGTATTCAGGCAGCCATAGTTGGAGGGGAAATCGCCCCGGGCAGCAAGATTTCAGAGCCAGAGCTGGCGCGTACCTACGGCATCAGTCGCGGACCGCTGCGTGAGGCGATCCATCGGCTGGAGGGCCAGCGCTTGCTGGTGCGTGTGCCGCATGTGGGCGCGCGGGTGGTGGAGCTCAATCAGGCTGAGCTGATCGAGCTGTACGAAATTCGCGAATCCCTCGAGGGCATGGCCTGCCGCCTGGCAGCCGAGCGCATGAGCCAAATGGAGATCGACGACTTGCGCCGGGTGCTCGACCTGCATGAACAGGACGCAGCCTTCAAGGCCGGCGTCGGCTATTACCAGCAGGAGGGCGACTTCGACTTCCATTACCGAATCATTCAGGGCAGCGGCAACAAAACCCTGAGTCAAATGCTCTGCGGTGAGCTGTACCAGTTGGTGCGCATGTACCGCCTGCAGTTTTCCGCCACCCCCAATCGGCCACGCCAGGCATTTGCCGAGCACCACCGCATTCTCGATGCCATCGCCGATCGTGATGGCGAACTGGCCGAGTTGTTGATGCGCCGTCACATCGGCGCTTCCAAACGCAATATCGAGCGTCATTATCAGGGCGCGAAAACCAAGACAGCTAAACCCAGAGGTGAGTCATGAGTCCGCTTTCCAAACAGAGCAGTCCCGGCCAGCGTTTTCGCGATGCGGTTGCCGCCGAACATCCCCTGCAGGTGGTCGGCGCGATCAACGCCAACCATGCGTTGCTGGCCCAGCGTGCCGGTTTCAAGGCCATCTACCTGTCCGGCGGCGGTGTCGCGGCTGGCTCCCTTGGCCTGCCGGACCTGGGCATCACCGGGTTGGATGACGTGCTCACCGATGTGCGGCGGATCACCGATGTGTGCGACCTGCCATTGCTGGTGGATGTCGACACCGGCTTCGGCAGCTCGGCGTTCAATGTGGCGCGCACGGTCAAGTCGATGATCAAGTTCGGCGCCGCGGCGATTCATATCGAGGATCAGGTCGGCGCCAAGCGCTGCGGTCATCGTCCTAATAAGGAGATCGTCACCCAGCAGGAGATGGTTGACCGGATCAAGGCGGCGGTGGATGCGCGCACCGACGACAGCTTCGTGATCATGGCGCGCACCGACGCGCTGGCGGTCGAAGGCCTGAACTCGGCGCTGGACCGCGCCGAGGCCTGCATCGAAGCGGGCGCGGACATGATCTTCCCCGAGGCGATCACCGAGCTGGCGATGTACAAGACCTTCGCCGAGCGCATCAAGGCCCCGATCCTGGCCAATATCACCGAGTTCGGCGCCACGCCGCTGTACACCACCGAAGAGCTGGCAGCGGTCGACGTATCCCTGGTGCTCTATCCGCTGTCGGCCTTCCGCGCCATGAACAAGGCGGCCGAGAATGTCTACACCGCGCTGCGCCGCGACGGCACCCAGAAGAACGTGATCGACACCATGCAGACCCGCATGGAGCTGTACGAACGCATCAACTACCACGCCTTCGAGCAGCACCTCGACGCGCTGTTCGCCGCGAAGAAGTAACCGGCACGCCGGCCGTCGAGCCGGCGAAAACAACACGTATGACCGAACCGGATTGCATGAGGAGACAGACCCGATGAGCGCGACCCCAGAATCGACCACCCCCGGCTTCAAGCCAAAGAAATCCGTGGCCCTGAGCGGCACCGCCGCCGGCAACACCGCGTTGTGCACCGTCGGCCGCACCGGCAACGATTTGCATTACCGCGGCTATGACATCCTCGACTTCGCCACCAGCTGTGAGTTCGAGGAAATCGCTCACCTGTTGGTGCATGGCAAGCTGCCCAATGTCGCCGAGCTGGCTGGCTACAAGGCTAAGCTCAAGGCATTGCGCGGCCTGCCCGCCGCCTTGAAGGCCGCATTGGAACAACTGCCGCCGTCCGCTCACCCGATGGACGTGATGCGCACCGGCGTGTCCGTGCTGGGCTGCCTGTCGCCCGAGAAGGACGACCACAATCATCCCGGTGCCCGCGACATCGCCGACAAGCTGATGGCTTCGCTGGGCTCCATGCTGCTGTACTGGTACCACTTCAGTCACAACGGCAAGCGCATCGAGCTGGACACCGATGACGACTCCATCGGCGGCCACTTCCTCCACCTGCTGCACGGCGAGAAGCCGCGCGACAGCTGGGTGCGCGCCATGCACTGCTCGTTGATCCTGTATGCCGAGCACGAATTCAATGCATCCACCTTTGCTTCGCGCGTGGTGGCTGGCACCGGTTCCGACATGTACTCCGCGATTGCCGCAGGCATCGGTGCGCTGCGCGGGCCCAAGCATGGCGGCGCCAACGAGGTGGCCTTCGAGATCCAGAAGCGCTATGACAACCCGGATGAGGCCGAAGCCGATATCCGTGCCCGTGTCGAGAAGAAGGAAGTGGTGATTGGCTTCGGTCATCCGGTCTACACCGTTGCCGATCCGCGCAACAAGGTGATCAAGGAAGTGGCCCGAGAGCTCAGCGCCGAGCAGGGCAGCAGCAAGATGTTCGACATCGCCGAACGCCTGGAAACTGTGATGTGGGATGCCAAGAAGATGTTCCCCAATCTCGACTGGTTCAGCGCCGTCAGCTACCACATGATGGGTGTGCCCACCGCCATGTTCACCCCGCTGTTCGTCATCGCGCGCACCTCGGGCTGGTCGAGCCACGTCATCGAGCAGCGCATCGACGGCAAGATCATCCGCCCGAGCGCCAACTACGTCGGTCCAGAGGACCTCAAGTTCGTGCCGCTCAAGGATCGCCCATGAGCATGAACAGCATAAACACTCAATACCGCAAGCACCTGGCCGGTACCTCGCTGGACTACTTCGACACCCGCGAGGCGGTCGATGCCATCGCCCCCGGTGCCTACGCCAAGCTGCCCTATACCTCCCGCGTGCTGGCCGAGCAACTGGTGCGCCGCTGCGAGCCGGACGCGCTGACCGATGCGCTCAAGCAGCTGATTGAGCGCAAGCGCGATCTGGACTTCCCCTGGTACCCGGCTCGCGTGGTCTGCCACGACATCCTCGGTCAGACCGCGCTGGTCGACCTGGCCGGCCTGCGCGACGCCATCGCCGAGAAGGGCGGTGATCCGTCCAAGGTCAACCCGGTGGTGCCGACCCAGCTGATCGTCGACCACTCGCTGGCCGTGGAAGCGGCGGGCTTCGATCCGGATGCCTTCGCCAAGAACCGCGCCATCGAAGACCGTCGCAACGAGGACCGCTTCCACTTCATCGAGTGGACCAAGACCGCGTTCAAGAACGTCGACGTGATCCCGGCCGGCAACGGCATCATGCACCAGATCAACCTGGAGAAAATGAGCCCGGTGATCCAGGCCCGCGACGGCGTGGCTTTCCCGGACACTTGCGTGGGTACCGACTCGCACACCCCGCACGTCGATGCCTTGGGCGTGATCGCCATCGGCGTCGGTGGCCTGGAAGCGGAAACAGTGATGTTGGGCCTGCCGTCGATGATGCGCCTGCCCGACATTGTCGGCGTCAGGCTGATCGGCAAGCGCCAGCCCGGCATCACCGCCACCGACATCGTGCTGGCCATCACCGAGTTCCTGCGCAAGGAGCGCGTGGTGGGTGCCTGGGTCGAGTTCTTCGGCGAGGGTGCCGACAGCCTGACCATCGGCGACCGCGCGACCATCTCCAATATGTGCCCGGAATACGGCGCCACCGCCTCGATGTTCTATATCGACCAGCAGACCATCGACTACCTCAAGCTCACCGGGCGCGAGCCGGAACAGGTAGCGCTGGTGGAAAACTACGCCAAGACCACCGGTCTGTGGGCCGATGCTCTGCTCACCGCCGAGTACGAGCGTGTGCTCGAATTCGACTTGTCCACCGTGGTGCGCAATATGGCGGGCCCGAGCAACCCGCATCGCCGTTTGCCGACCTCGGCGCTGCATGAGCGCGGTATTGCCGACGAAGGCAAGCTGGCGGCTGGCAAAATTGAAGAAAGTGAAGGCTTGATGCCCGACGGCGCGGTGATCATCGCCGCCATCACCAGCTGCACCAACACCTCCAACCCGCGCAACGTGGTCGCCGCTGGCCTGGTGGCGAAAAAGGCCAATGCCCTGGGTCTGGTGCGCAAGCCGTGGGTCAAGACCTCGTTTGCCCCGGGCTCCAAGGTCGCCAAGCTGTACCTGGAAGACGCCGGCTTGCTGTCGGAGCTGGAGCAGCTCGGCTTCGGTATCGTCGGTTACGCCTGCACCACGTGCAACGGCATGTCCGGCGCACTGGACCCGGTGATCCAGCAGGAAATCATCGACCGCGACCTGTACGCCACCGCGGTACTGTCCGGCAATCGCAACTTCGACGGGCGTATCCATCCCTACGCCAAGCAGGCCTTCCTGGCCTCGCCGCCGCTGGTGGTGGCTTACGCTATCGCCGGTACCGTGCGCTTCGACATCGAGCAGGATGTGTTGGGTGCCGACAAGGCCGGCAATCCCGTTACCCTGAAGGACCTGTGGCCTAGCGACGAGGAGATCGACGCGATTGTCGCAGCCAGCGTGAAGCCGGAGCAGTTCAAGCAGATCTACATCCCGATGTTCGATCTGGGCACGATTCAGGAAGCCGAAAGCCCGCTGTACGACTGGCGTCCGATGAGCACCTATATTCGCCGTCCACCTTACTGGGAAGGCGCCCTGGCCGGCGAGCGCTCCCTCAAGGGCATGCGCCCGCTGGCGATCCTGCCGGACAACATCACCACCGACCATCTGTCGCCGTCCAACGCCATCCTGCTGGACAGCGCCGCCGGTGAATACCTGCACCAGATGGGCTTGCCGGAGGAGGACTTCAACTCCTACGCGACTCATAGGGGTGACCATTTGACTGCGCAGCGTGCCACCTTCGCCAACCCGCAGTTGGTCAACGAAATGGCCGTGGTCGACGGCCAGGTGAAGAAAGGTTCGCTGGCCCGCGTCGAGCCGGAAGGCAAGGTCATGCGTATGTGGGAAGCGATCGAAACCTACATGAAGCGCAAGCAGAACCTGATCATCGTCGCCGGCGCCGATTACGGTCAGGGCTCGTCCCGTGACTGGGCAGCCAAGGGCGTGCGCCTGGCGGGTGTGGAAGTGATCGTGGCGGAAGGCTTCGAGCGCATTCACCGCACCAACCTGGTTGGCATGGGTGTGCTGCCGGTCGAGTTCAAACCGGGCACCACCAGGCTGACCCTCGGCCTCGACGGCACCGAGACCTATGACATCCAGGGCGAGTTGTCGCCGCGCGGCGAGCTGACCCTGGTCATCCAGCGCAAGAACGGCGAAGTGACCCGGGTGCCGGTGATCTGCCGCCTGGATACCGCCGCCGAAGTCAAGGTCTACAACGCTGGCGGCGTGCTGCAGCGCTTCGCTCAGGACTTCCTCGAAGGCGCCGTCGCCTGAACCCCTAGGGTGGACATGCCGAAGGCTTGTCCGCCGTTACGCCGTTGGCATGCCGCGGCACTGCGGTGGACAAGGTATTGCCATGTCCACCCTAGGGATTACGACAAAACTTGTAGCCCGGATGTAATCCGGGGATGACGTTGATCGGTTCGCCCCGGATTGCATCCGGGCTACTTTTTTTCAGGACAGCATCCATGACCCATTTGCCCCAAGTGAAAATCCCCGCCACCTATATCCGTGGCGGCACCAGCAAGGGCGTGTTCTTCCGTCTGCAGGACCTGCCCGAACGCTGCCAGCTACCGGGCGAGGCGCGTGACCAGCTGTTCATGCGCGTGATCGGCAGCCCCGATCCCTATGCGGCGCATATCGACGGCATGGGCGGGGCCACCTCCAGTACCAGCAAGTGCGTGATCCTGTCCAAGAGCAGCCAGCCCGCTCACGACGTGGACTACCTCTATGGCCAGGTCTCGATCGACAAGGCCTTCGTCGATTGGTCCGGCAACTGCGGCAATCTGTCCACCGCCGCCGGCGCCTTTGCCATCCATGCCGGGCTGGTCGATCCGGCGCGTATTCCGCAGGATGGCACCTGTGTGGTGCGCATCTGGCAGGCCAACATCAACAAGACCATCATCGCCCATGTGCCGGTGACCAATGGCCAGGTGCAGGAAACCGGTGACTTCGAGCTGGACGGGGTGACCTTTCCGGCTGCGGAGATCGTGCTGGAATTCCTCGATCCGTCCGATGACGGCGAGGAGGGCGGTTCGATGTTCCCCACCGGCAACCTGGTCGACGATCTCGAGGTGCCCGGCATCGGCACCCTCAAGGCGACCATGATCAGCGCCGGCATCCCGACCGTGTTCGTCAATGCCGAGGACATCGGTTATGCGGGCACCGAATTGCGCGAGCAGATCAACGGCAATCCCGAGGCCCTGGCCCGCTTCGAGGCCATCCGGGTCGCTGGCGCCCTGCGCATGGGCTTGATCAAGACGCCCGAGGAGGCGGCCACCCGCCAGCACACACCGAAGATCGCCTTCGTCACGGGGGCCAAGGACTACGTCGCCTCCAGCGGCAAGACGATCGCCGCCGACGAAGTGGACTTGCTGGTGCGCGCGCTGTCCATGGGTAAGCTGCACCACGCCATGATGGGCACGGCTGCGGTGGCCATCGGCGCAGCTGCCGCGATTCCCGGCACGCTGGTGAATCTTGCCGCTGGCGGCATTGCGCGTAATGCGGTGCGTTTCGGTCACCCCTCCGGCACCCTGCGCGTGGGCGCCGAGGCCAGCCAGGTCAACGGCGAGTGGACGGTGACCAAGGCGATCATGAGCCGCAGCGCGCGGGTGCTGATGGAAGGCTGGGTGCGCGTGCCGGACGATGCGTTCTGAGCCTGACTGCTTGTTCGCCGCACCGGGCAATGCCCGCGCAAGTGGGCAGTGCCATCTTGGCGTCGTGAAAGCCTGTAGGAGCACGGCATGCGTGCGATTCGCTGGCATGGCCCACTCCTAGACTGGATACGAGGCCACGAAAGAAGCATGCCGTGACCAGTCCCATCAACCTGCCATCCAGGGAGATCGAAGCATGAGCGCCAATGTCGACCCGAACACCCGACCAGACTATGACCAGGTCCTGCAGGACATCGCCGACTACGTCCTGGGCTACCGGGTCGAGTCCACCGAGGCCCTGGACACTGCCCGCAACTGCCTGATGGATAGCCTCGGCTGTGGCCTGTTGGCGCTGCGTTTTCCCGAGTGCACCAAGCACCTGGGACCCATAGTTGAAGGCACTGTCGTGCCGCATGGCGCACGGGTGCCCGGTACGTCCTGGCGTCTCGATCCGCTCAAGGCGGCCTGGGACATCGGTTGCATCGTCCGTTGGCTGGACTACAACGACACCTGGTTGGCGGCTGAATGGGGGCATCCGTCGGACAACCTGGGAGGCATCCTCGCGGTAGCCGACCACCTGTCACAGAAGCGTCTGGCCCAGGGGGAAGTGCCGTTGCTCATGCGCGCGGTGCTCGAGGCGATGATCATGGCTCACGAGATCCAGGGGGTGTTCGGCTTGGAAAACGCCTTCAATCGGGTCGGCCTGGATCACGTCATGCTGGTGAAGGTCGCGTCCACCGCGGTCTGTGCCAAGCTGATGGGCGCCAACCGCGAGCAGCTGTTGTCGGCGCTGTCGCATGCCTTCGTCGACGGTCAGGCGCTACGCACCTACCGCCACGCGCCGAACGCCGGCTCGCGTAAGTCCTGGGCCGCCGGCGATGCTTCGAGCCGTGGTGTGCGTTTGGCCGACATCGCCCTGCGTGGCGAGATGGGCATCCCCGCTGTATTGACCGCGCCGCAGTGGGGCTTCTATGACGTGTTGTTCAGCCACACTAACAAGGATCTGGCGCTGAAACCGGACGGCCAGCGCCAGTTCAGCTTCCCGCAGGGCTTTGCCAGCTACGTGATGGAGAACGTGCTGTTCAAGATCAGCTTTCCGGCCGAATTCCACGCGCAGACTGCCTGTGAGGCGGCTGTGACCCTGCATCCGCAGGTCAAGGGGCGCCTGCACGAGATCGCCAAGATCGTCATCACCACCCAGGAGTCGGCAATTCGTATTATTTCCAAGCTCGGTAAGCTGGCCAATCCGGCCGATCGCGATCACTGCATCCAGTACATGGTCGCGGTACCGCTGGCATTCGGTAACCTGGTTGCCGAGCAATACGAAGACGACTTCCACGCCGCCCACCCGATCATCGACGAGCTGCGCGCGAAGATGCAGGTCGTCGAAGACCCGCGTTACAGCCGCGAGTACCTGGAAGCCGACAAGCGTTCGATTGCCAACGCCATTCAAGTGTTCTTCAAGGATGGTTCGAGTACCGAGCAGGTCGCGGTCGAGTACCCGGTTGGCCACCGTCGGCGTCGCGCCGAGGGCATCCCGCTGCTTGAAGACAAGTTCAAGGCCAACCTGGCGACCCGCTTCACTGGCCAGCGCAGTGCCGAGATATTCGCGCTGTGCAAGGATCAAGCGCGGCTGGAAGCCACGCCGGTCAACCGTTTCATGGAGATGTGGATGATCTGAGCGCAGGTGAGAAATGCCTCTCAATCCTCATCCGGGGTGGCTTGAGGTCAATAGCAAACCGCTGTAAGCGGTTTGCTATTTTAGGACTGTAGGCTTACTTCAAGCGCCGCTCGACGCCTTTCTCCACCAGGATCTTCGCGGAGATTTCCTCCACCGAGAAGTGCGTGGAATTGATCGAGGTGATGTTCTCGCGGCGGAACAGGCTTTCCACTTCGCGCACCTCGAACTCACACTGCGCATAGCTGGCGTAGCGGCTGTTGGGTTTGCGCTCGTTGCGGATCGCAGTCAGGCGATCCGGGTCGATGGTCAGGCCGAACAGCTTGTCTTTGTATTTCTTCAGCGCGGCCGGTAGTTGCAGGCGCTCCATGTCGTCTTCGGTCAAAGGGTAGTTGGCCGCGCGGATACCGTATTGCATGGCCATATACAGGCAGGTCGGCGTCTTGCCGCAGCGCGAGACGCCGACCAGGATCAAGTCGGCCTTGTCGTAGTAATGGGTGCGCGCGCCGTCGTCGTTGTCCAGGGCGAAGTTGACCGCCTCGATTCGCTCCATGTAATTGGAGTTGTGCCCAATAGAGTGGGATTTGCCCACCGAATAGGACGAGTGCGAGCTTAGCTCCTGTTCCAGGGGGGAAAGGAAGGAGGAAAATATGTCGATCATGAAACCGTCGGACTCGGCGAGGATCTCACGAATGTCCTGATTGACGATGGTGTCGAAGATGATCGGTCGCGCGCCGTCTTTCTCGGCAGAGCTATTGATTTGTTGTACCATTGCGCGCGCTTTTTCCACGCTATCGATGTAGGGTCGCGTGAGTTTGGTAAAGTTGATAGTTTCGAACTGCGCCAACAGGCTTTGACCCAGGGTTTCGGCCGTGATGCCGGTGCCGTCGGAGATAAAAAAAGCGGTTCGTTTCATTTGCGCCATGGGCCTTAAGCTGAGGACGATTCTTGGCTATCATGGGCCCGATTTTGCAGGCCCTAACTAGGCGGCATTGTTACTTATTTTCCAGGGCCCGGCCACAGGCGTGCGGATTCGCTCCGCCGAACCTTCCCAGCCCCTTGAGCTTTTCCAACACCTTAGTGGAGAGATCACCTTGGTAGAGTACGTAGTTTCCCTCGATAAGCTCGGCGTCCACGATGTTGAGCATGTAGGGGGCAAAAACGCCTCCCTGGGCGAGATGATTAGCAACCTTGCAGGCGCCGGCGTCTCGGTTCCTGGCGGTTTCGCCACTACTGCGCAGGCTTACCGGGACTTCCTCGAGCAGAGCGGCCTGAACGCGCAGATCCATGCAGCGCTCGATGCGCTGGATGTCGATGACGTCAATGCGCTGGCCAAAACAGGTGCGCAGATCCGTCAGTGGGTGATGGATGCCCCGTTTCCGGAGCGTTTGAACGCGGAAATCCGCGAAGCCTTCGCCGCCATGGCCGATGGCAACGACAACATGGCGGTCGCCGTGCGCTCTTCGGCCACTGCCGAAGACCTGCCGGACGCGTCCTTTGCCGGCCAGCAGGAAACCTTCCTGAACATCCGTGGCGTGGACAATGTCATTCGCGCGGCTAAAGAGGTGTTCGCCTCGCTGTTCAACGATCGCGCCATTTCCTACCGCGTGCACCAGGGCTTCGACCACAAGCTGGTGGCCCTGTCTGCCGGTGTGCAGCGCATGGTGCGTTCGGAAACCGGTACCGCCGGGGTGATGTTCACCCTCGATACCGAATCGGGCTTCCGCGACGTGGTATTCATTACCGGTGCCTATGGCCTCGGTGAGACCGTGGTTCAGGGTGCGGTGAACCCGGACGAATTTTACGTCCACAAGCACACGCTGGAAGCCGGTCGTCCGGCCATCCTGCGTCGTAACCTGGGCAGCAAAGCGATCAAGATGATCTACGGTGACGAAGCCAAGGCCGGTAAGTCGGTCAAGGTCGTCGACGTTGAGCGCGCCGAGCGCGCGCGTTTCTGCCTGAGTGACGCCGAAGTCAGCGAGTTGGCCAAGCAGGCGATGATCATCGAGAAGCACTACAAGTGCCCGATGGATATCGAATGGGCTAAAGACGGCGATGACGGCAAGCTGTACATCGTCCAGGCTCGTCCGGAAACCGTGAAGAGCCGCGCGAACGCCACGGTGATGGAGCGTTACTTGCTCAAGGAAACCGGCACCGTGCTGGTGGAAGGACGCGCTATTGGTCAGAAGATCGGCGCCGGCAAGGTGCGGGTGATCAACGACGTCTCCGAAATGGATAAGGTCCAGCCCGGCGACGTGCTGGTTTCCGACATGACTGACCCGGACTGGGAGCCGGTCATGAAGCGCGCCAGCGCCATCGTCACCAACCGCGGCGGGCGCACCTGTCACGCGGCGATCATCGCCCGCGAGCTGGGTGTTCCGGCGGTGGTCGGTTGCGGCAATGCCACTCAGATGCTGAAAGATGGCCAGGGCGTGACTGTGTCCTGCGCCGAAGGCGACACCGGTTTCATCTTCGAAGGCGAACTGGGCTTCGACGTACGTAAGAACTCGGTCGATGCCATGCCGGAATTGCCGTTCAAGATCATGATGAACGTCGGCAACCCGGACCGTGCCTTTGACTTCGCCCAGCTGCCGAATGCTGGGGTGGGCCTGGCGCGGCTGGAGTTCATCATCAACCGCATGATCGGTGTGCACCCGAAAGCGCTGCTGAACTTCGCCGGCTTGCCGGCCGAGATCAAGGACAGTGTGGAGAAGCGCATTGCCGGTTACGACGATCCGGTCAATTTCTATGTCGAGAAGCTGGTCGAGGGAATCAGTACCCTGGCGGCGGCCTTCTGGCCGAAGAAAGTCATCGTGCGCCTGTCCGACTTCAAGTCCAACGAGTATGCCAACCTGATCGGCGGCAAGCTCTACGAGCCGGAAGAAGAGAACCCCATGCTCGGCTTCCGCGGGGCTTCGCGCTACATCAGCGAGTCGTTCCGTGACTGCTTCGAACTGGAGTGCCGCGCACTGAAGAAGGTGCGTAACGAGATGGGCCTGACCAATGTCGAGATCATGGTGCCGTTCGTGCGTACGCTCGGCGAAGCCAGCCAGGTCATCGAGTTATTGGCCAACAACGGCCTGGCGCGCGGTAAGGATGGTCTGAAGATCATCATGATGTGCGAGTTGCCGTCCAACGCGATCCTCGCCGAGGAATTCCTCGAATACTTCGATGGTTTCTCGATCGGCTCCAACGACCTGACTCAGCTCACCCTGGGACTGGATCGTGACTCCGGTATCGTCGCCCACTTGTTCGATGAGCGTAATCCGGCGGTGAAGAAGCTGCTGGCCAATGCCATTCAGGCGTGTAACAAGGCGGGTAAGTACATTGGTATCTGTGGCCAGGGGCCGTCGGATCACCCGGATCTGGCCAAGTGGCTGATGGAACAGGGCATCGAAAGCGTGTCGTTGAACCCCGACTCGGTGCTCGATACCTGGTTCTTCCTGGCGGAAGCTCAGCCTGCCTGACCGACCGTTAACCTATTGATCGAGGGCGGGTTATCCCGCCCTTTTTTGTGGCTTGCCATCCATGGCAGCCACCCTTCGGGCCGTCGCTAGGCGACGTGAAAAATTGCTCCCGGCAATTTTTTGTACCAGAGCGAAGAAGATGCAAAGCAGCAGTGAGCTTTTTCCCGTCGCCTTGATCAGCGCGGAGTTTCGTGGCGATCTGAGTGAAGACGTCTATCGTCTGAAGCCAGGTAATAGCCCAGATTTCAGCGTGGAGCTGGCATTGACCCGTCTCGGGCGCGCCGGTCACGCGGACGAGCGCGGCGTGCCGGTTATTTTGTTGCCCGGCAGCTTTTCCAATCGGCGTTTCTGGTATTCGCCCAAGGGCATTGGTCTCGGGCCATACCTGGCGCGTGCCGGGTTCGATGTGTGGATCGCGGAAATGCGCGGACATGGTTTATCGCCGCGCAACCAGGCGTATAAGCACAATCGCGTCAGCGATTATGTGCGCTATGACTTGCCGGCCATTGCCGATTTCGTCCACGAGCAAAACCCGCAGCCGGCCCACTGGCTGGGGCATTCATTGGGTGGCATCACCTTGGCCGGTGCGCTTGGTGGGCACTACCTGGATCAGCGCAGGGTGGGGTCGGCGACTCTGTTCGGCAGTCAGGTCAGTCGGGTGTACTGGCCGCTGAAGGTGCCGCCGGTGGAGTGGGGCGGGCGCTTGTTGCTTAAGCGTTTCACCGTATTGTCCGGTTCGCGGCTCAAGCGCGGGCCGGAAGATGAGCCCATCGGTCTGGCGCTGGAAAGCCTGCGCTGGCATGGTCTGTTCGGCCGCTTTGGCGACGCAGAGCGTGATTGGTGGCGCGGTTTGGCCGAGGTGCGGGTGCCGGTCATGGCGGTCAGTGCGGTGGGCGATACGCAGGACCCGGCCTGGGCGTGCCGCAAGTTGCTCGATCAGTTCGGCTCTGCCACACGCGAGTTCCTCTGTCTGGGCAAGAAAAACGGCTTTTCCAGTGATTTCGGGCATGTGGAGATGCTGGTCAGCAAAGAGGCGCAGCGTGAAGTCTGGCCACTGGCGGAGCAGTGGCTGCGCAAGGCGCCGCTACTGGCCGCTGAGTCTGAAGTAGGCAGCTTCGAACAGGGTCCTGGCATTCCGTCAGAGCGGTCATCCAGTTAAGATGTGACGCAAGGCAGGTTTGCAGTCATTCCCTGCTGCTGCGGAGGTGAGATGTTCATTGCTCTGGAGCGGTTGCTGAACCTGGAGGAAGGCTACCGGCAGGTCTTCCAGGTGCAGGGGCGTGATGTGCTGTTGATGGTGGTCGAGGGGCGCACGCTGCTGCTGGAGAACCATTGTCCACATCAGGGGGCGTCCTTGCACAATGCCACGCTCGTCGGAGGTGTGCTGCGTTGCGCGCGCCACGGCGTAGAGTTCGATCTGATAACCGGACGTGCGTTGAATGCCGGCTGTGCCGACCTCGTGCAGCTGCCTTTGGCTTACGAGGGTGATCGTGTCGGAGTCGACCTGTGAAATCTTGTTTTCAACGTTAGAAAAGGAGCTTTGCCATGCACTACATCACCCCTGATCTGTGTGACGCCTACCCTGAGCTGGTGCAGGTCGTTGAGCCGATGTTCAGCAATTTCGGTGGCCGCGACTCCTTCGGTGGCGAGATCGTCACGATCAAGTGCTTCGAGGACAACTCACGGGTCAAGGAGCAGGTCGAGCAGCCTGGTAAAGGCAAGGTGATGGTGGTCGATGGTGGTGCCTCGATGCGTTGCGCCCTGCTCGGTGACATGCTCGCCGAAAAGGCGGCAAAGAATGGCTGGGAAGGCATCGTGGTCTATGGCTGTGTGCGCGATGTCGACGTGCTTGCGCAGACCGATCTTGGGGTGCAGGCACTGGCCAGTCATCCGATGAAGACCGACAAGCGCGGTATCGGTGACCTTGATGTGGCTGTGACCTTCGCTGGTGTGACTTTTCGCCCGGGCGAATATGTCTATGCCGACAATAACGGCATCATCGTTTCACCCACTGCGCTAAAAATGCCTGAGTAAGCAAGACGCCTGATGTCGCCTGGAAGCGGTCGGTCGAGAACGGCTAGGAGCCTGTCGGACTTGACCGTCCGTAGCGGGGGAAAGTCCGGTTTGCGTCGTTTGCTGATCTTTCGCGGCGAATAGCCAGCTATTTAACGAGAAAGATCAGCATAAATGGGTAATTCTGGCTTTTTTCGCAGTAGGGCAGCGTTCAGTCCACCAGGACTCCTGGATCTGCCTGCAGACGTCAATCTACTCAGCGCGTGAACACCCTCGGCAAGGTGTTTCTCTGTACCAACTCTCCTGACGATGCAGCCCGCTATAGGTGCCGTGCTTTTGCTCTGGCGCAAGCTGGCGCTGACATGTCGCCGATACACAGTATTGAGTGCTATTTCCGCTGGTGCTGCGCGCCGGTGACTTTTTCAGATAGGGGGCGAACGTGGTTGAGGAGCGCAACGCGGAACAGGGGCTGGTGCATGCCTTCGTTCTGGATGGTCAAGGCGGTGCTAGAGCGGTCACCCGAGAGCAGCTGGGCGACCTTGAGCTGGCCGAGTCGGAAAGCCTGTGGCTGCACTGGGATCGAAGTCATCTCGAGACTCAGGCTTGGCTGCGCCATGAGAGCGGCCTGAGTGAGTTCGCCTGCGACTTGCTGCTCGAGGAAAACACCCGGCCGCGCATGTTGCCTCTGCCCAATCATGAGTTGTTGCTGTTCCTGCGCGGCGTCAATCTCAATCCAGGGGCCGAGCCCGAGGACATGGTCTCGGTGCGCATTTTTGCCGATGCGCGCCGGGTCATTTCCTTGCGCTTGCGGCCGCTGCGTGCGAGCGAGGATCTGATCCGCGACCTGCAGGCAGGCCGGGGGCCGAAAACCTCTTCCGAACTGATCCTGAGCTTGGCCGATTACCTGACCGATAAGGTCGATGCCCTGGTCAACGAGCTATCCGATCAGGTCGATGAGCAGGAAGAGCAGATAGATGCCGATGAGCGCCTGTTGCCGGATCATGATCTGTTGCTGCAGATGCGCCGACGTGCGGCCAGCTTGCGCCGTTTCCTGGCGCCGCAGCGTGATATCTATGCGCAACTGACGCGCAACCAGCAACCCTGGTTCGTGGCGGACGATAGCGATTACTGGAACGAACTGAACAACCGCCTGACCCGTTATCTGGAGGAGTTGGAACTCAGCCGCGAGCGGGTCAGCCTGGTGCTGGATGCCGAGAATCGGCGTATGGACGAGCGGATGAATCGCATCATGTACCGCTTCAGCATCATCACCATGGTGTTTCTGCCCATGAGTTTCCTCACCGGCCTGCTGGGTATCAACGTCGGCGGCATGCCGGGGGCGGATAGCTCTTTAGGCTTCCTCTTCGCGTGCCTGATCATGTTCGTCATCGGCCTCGGTCAGTGGTGGCTGTTCCGCCGTTGGCGCTGGCTCTGATGTGACTATTCGGCAATCCATCTCGTCTAGCGACACATGCTGTGAGGAGTGTTATGCACGATCCCTTTGAAGAATCCCTGCGCGATTTGCTCAAATCGCCGTCGTCGACTCATGACGACGACGCGTGTTTGCATCGCGTATTGAAAACCGCCAACCGCCAAGTCGGTGCCGGCGATCTGTTCGGTTTGATGGGGCATTGGCTCGGCGCGCTGATGATTGCTCTAAATAACGGCTCGGCGCACGTTTCGCCGGTTTCTCGCCGGCATCCTTCTGTACGCTCTACTGATAAGGCTGACTGAAATGGAACTCGATCCCTGGACTCAAAGCCTGATTGCCGCGATGACTGCGCTCTGGACTAAGGTCGCTGGCTTTATTCCAAACCTGTTCGTGGCGCTGATCCTGGTGCTGCTCGGTTTTGTCGTGGCCAAACTGCTCGATACGCTGCTGTCCAAGCTGCTTGGCAAGGTCGGCCTGGATCGACTCATGGCCGGTACCGGCCTGACCAAGCTGCTCAGTCGAGCGGGTATCCAGGTGCCGGTATCGACCCTGATCGGCAAGATCATCTATTGGTTCGTACTGCTTGTTTTTCTGGTGTCGGCGGCCGAGTCGCTGGGTCTGGAGCGGGTTTCCGCAACGCTCGACGTGCTCGCCCTGTATCTGCCTAAGGTCTTTGGCGCTGCCCTGGTGTTGCTCGCCGGGGTGCTCTTGGCTCATCTGCTCAGCGGCTTAGTACGCGGTGCGGCGGAGGGCGTCGGGCTCGACTACGCCCACGGTCTGGGGCGCATCGCTCAAGTCCTGATAATTATCATCAGCATTTCGGTGGCCATCGGCCAGCTTGAAGTCAAGACCGATCTGTTGAACAACGTCATCGGCATCGTGTTGATTTCGGTGGGTTTGGCTGTGGCGCTCGCGTTGGGGTTGGGCAGCCGGGAAATCGCCGGACAGATTCTGGCCGGTATCTATGTACGTGAGCTGTATCAAGTCGGGCAACAAGTTCAGGTTGGCGATGTCGAAGGGCAGATCGAGGAGATTGGCACGGTCAAGACGACCCTGTTGACCGATGCAGGCGAGTTGGTCTCTGTGGCCAATCGGACCTTGCTCGAGCAGCGGGTAAGCAGTCGCTAACGCGCCATTCCTGCTAATGTATGCCGCCGACCCAGCTGCCTGATTCGTCAGGCGCTGGCGGACTGTGTTTTGACTGCCGGCCCGACTCGTTTTGAATAAAGCCCAATCACTGTCGATGCGTTATGACCCCCGCGAGCTCTCGGATGAAGAGCTGGTGGCGCGTGCGCATGACGAGTTGTTTCACATCACTCGAGCTTATGAAGAGCTGATGCGTCGTTACCAGCGCACATTATTTAATGTCTGTGCGCGCTATTTGGGGAACGAACGCGACGCTGATGATGTCTGTCAGGAGGTCATGCTTAAAGTTCTCTATGGTTTGAAGAACTTTGAAGGCAAGTCCAAGTTCAAAACCTGGCTGTACAGCATTACCTACAACGAGTGCATTACCCAGTACCGTAAAGAGCGACGTAAGCGCCGCTTGATGGACGCTTTAAGTCTGGACCCATTGGAAGAGGCGTCGGAAGAAAAGGCGCCCAATATTGAAAGTCCTGCCGGCCTGGATCGCTGGTTAGTTCATGTCAATCCAATCGATCGGGAAATTCTGGTGCTACGTTTTGTCGCAGAGCTGGAGTTTCAAGAGATCGCCGACATCATGCACATGGGCCTGAGCGCCACGAAGATGCGCTATAAACGCGCTCTCGACCGGTTGCGCGAAAAATTTTCCGATAGCGCCGAAACTTAAATTGTTTTCAGTATGTCGAAGTGCAGGCTTACTTCTGATACAGTTCGCCGGCTAAGGTTGTCTTGAGTTTGTCGGACAACTTACTGGCTACCAAGACACAACAGGGATTAATGATGAAACTGAAAAACACTTTAGGCGTTGTCATCGGCTCATTGCTCGCTACCTCTGCTCTCAGCGCGCTGGCGCAGGGCCAAGGCGCGGTCGAAGTGGAGGGCTTTGCCAAGAAGGAAATCTTCGACAGCGCTCGTGACTTCAAGAACAACGGCAACCTGTTCGGCGGCAGCGTCGGTTACTACCTGACTGACGACGTTGAACTGCGTCTGGGCTACGACGAAGTGCATAACGCCCGTGGCGAAGACGGTCGTAACATCAAGGGTGCCAATACCGCCCTGGATGCTCTGTACCACTTCAACAACGCCGGCGACGCGCTGCGCCCTTACGTCTCAGCCGGTTTCTCCGATCAGAGCATCGGTCAATCCGGTCGCAACGGTCGTAACGGTTCCACCTTCGCCAACGTGGGCGGCGGCGCCAAGTACTTCATCACTGAGAACCTCTACGCCCGCGCTGGTGTTGAGGCTCAGTACAACATCGACCAAGGCGACACCGAGTGGGCGCCAAGCGTCGGTATCGGCATGAACTTCGGCGGTGGCAGCAAGCCGGTTGCCCAGGTGGTAGAAGCGGCTCCAGAGCCGATGCCAGAGCCAATGCCTGTTGAAGAACCGGCCCAGGTTGTGCGCGTTGAGTTGGACGTTAAGTTCGACTTCGACAAGGCTCGCGTCAAAGAAGAAAGCTACGGTGATATCAAGAACCTGGCTGATTTCATGAAACAGTACCCGCAGACCACCACCACCGTTGCCGGTCACACCGACTCCGTCGGTACTGACGCTTACAACCAGAAACTGTCCGAGAAGCGTGCAAGCGCCGTTCGTGAAGTTCTGGTCAACCAGTACGGTGTTGAAGGCGAGCGTGTAAACGCTGCCGGTTATGGCGAAACTCAGCCAGTTGCCGATAACGCAACTGAGTCGGGCCGTGCCATCAACCGCCGTGTAGAAGCTGAAGTAGAAACCCAAGTTAAGTAAGGGTTTTCCACTTTAGATAAAGCCTGGCCTCGACCAATGCCTGTTAACTAAGGCGTTGGCTCGGCAGGCCAGGTAATAAAAGCAGGCCCATGTTTTACATGGGCCTGTTTTTTTTTGCCTCTGTGGAACGGTTTGTAACGAGCTGTCGAGCATTCGCGGATTATTCACAGTGGCAGGAGTATTCGTCCTCGGTTGAGGCTTTTTTCGGGCTGGCGGAGAAATCTGCGACAATCGCGGCCCTCACGAATATGTTCACGGCTGCCTGATGACCGATCCGTTACCCGCCTTCGACCAGTTGCAGAAAAACCTCGAGCACGCCCTCTACGCCGACCGCCATCGCCTGCGCCGTCAACTCCACGAACTGCACAAACGGCCGGATGAGGCCAAGCTGGCGCAGTGGCTGGAGCGTTTCCAGGCCTCCGCTGCCAAGGTCGAGGCGCGGCGCCTGAGTGTGCCGCCGATGCGTTACGACGACGCCTTGCCGATCGCTGCCAAGCGCGACGAGATCAAGGCGGCCATCAGCAAGCATCAGGTGGTGGTGATCGCCGGCGAAACCGGGTCGGGCAAGACCACGCAGTTGCCGAAGATCTGCCTGGAGCTGGGTCGCGGCGTGCATGGCCTGATCGGCCACACCCAGCCGCGGCGGCTGGCCGCGCGCAGTGTGGCGACCCGGGTCGCCGAGGAGATCGGCACGCCACTGGGCGAGCTGGTCGGCTATCAGGTGCGTTTCGAGGACAAGAGCAACGAGCGCAGCTTGATCAAGCTGATGACCGACGGCATCCTGCTGGCCGAGACCCAGCACGACCGCTTCCTCGACAAGTACGACACGCTGATCATCGACGAGGCCCATGAGCGCAGCCTGAACATCGACTTTCTCCTCGGCTATCTGAAAACCCTGCTGGCGCGGCGCCCCGACCTCAAGCTGATCATCACCTCGGCGACTATCGACCTGGAGCGCTTCTCCAAGCACTTCGGCGACGCGCCCATAGTCGAAGTCTCAGGGCGCACCTATCCGGTGGAGACCTGGTACCGGCCGCTGACCGCCGAACAGGACGAGGAGGGTAACCGGGTCGAGGAGGATCTGTCCGTCGACCAGGCGATCCTCGCTACCCTGGATGAAATAGACGCGTTCGAGCGCAGCGAGGGCAAGCGCCCGGGCGACGTGCTGGTATTCCTGCCCGGCGAGCGGGAGATTCGCGACGCCGCCGAAGTGTTGCGCCGGGCCAACCTGCGCTTCACCGAAGTACTGCCGCTGTATGCCCGGTTGACCCCGGCCGAGCAGCAGAAAATCTTCCAGCCGATGGCGGGACGCAAGATCGTTCTGGCCACCAACGTCGCCGAGACCTCGTTGACCGTGCCGGGCATCCGCTACGTGATCGACAGCGGCACGGCACGCATCAGCCGCTACAGCTACCGCGCCAAGGTCCAGCGCCTGCCCATCGAGGCGGTGTCCCAGGCCAGCGCCAACCAGCGCAAGGGCCGCTGCGGCCGGGTCGAGCCGGGCATCTGCGTGCGCCTGTACAGCGAGGAAGATTTTCTCGGCCGCCCCGAGTTCACCGATCCGGAAATCCTGCGTACCAACCTGGCGGCGGTGATCTTGCAGATGCTCCATCTGCGCCTGGGCGAGATCGAAGACTTCCCCTTTGTCGAGCCGCCAGACGGCAAGGCCATTACCGACGGCTTCACCCTGTTGCAGGAGCTCTCGGCAGTCAGCCGCGAAGGTCAGCTGACCCCGCTGGGTCGGCAACTGGCGCGTCTGCCGGTCGACCCACGGCTCGCGCGCATGGTGCTGGAAGGCGCCAAGCAGGGCAGCCTGGAGGAAGTGCTGATCATCGCCAGTGCCCTGTCAGTGCAGGACGTGCGCGAGCGCCCCTCGGATCGCCAACAGGCCGCCGACCAGGCGCATGCGCAGTGGAAGGATGTGGACTCCGATTTCGCCGCGTTGATCAATCTCTGGCGCGGTTTCGAGGAGCAGCGCCAGGCCCTGGGCTCCAGTGCGCTGCGTAGCTGGTGCCGCAAGAACTTCCTCAATTACTTGCGCCTGCGCGAGTGGCGCGATGCCCACCGCCAACTGGTGTTGATCGCCCGTGAGCTGAACCTGTCGCAAGCCAGTGGCGCCAAGGGCAAGAGCGAGCCTGCTGGCGATGCGGCTGGTCAGCGAACGGCTGATCGCGGCCAAGGCCGCTCCCACAAAGGCCAAAGTCTCCTGCCGCAGAGCGTCGCAGGCACGGACGCCACGCAAAGAAGTATCGACTACGCCAAGGTGCACAAGGCGATTCTCTCCGGGTTGCTCAGCCAGATCGGCCAGAAGAGCGAAGAGGGCGACTACCTTGGCGCCCGCCAGCGGCGCTTCTGGGTGCATCCGTCCTCCGGGCTGGGTAGAAAGAAGCCCAACTGGATCATGACCGCCGAGCTGGTCGAGACCACCAAGCTGTTCGCTCGCATGGTGGCGAAGATCGAGCCGGACTGGATCGAGCCGCTGGCCGGTCACCTGATCAAGAAAAACCACTTCGAACCGCACTGGGAGAAGAAGCGCGGTCAGGTCGTGGCCTTTGAACAGATCACCCTCTACGGCCTGATCGTGGTCGGCCGCCGGCCGGTGCATTACGGCCCCATCGACCCGCCGGTGTCGCGCGAGCTGTTTATCCGCGAGGGCCTGGTGCGCGGCGAGATCAACAGCCGCGCCAAGTGCCTGAGTGCCAATCGCCAGCTACTCGAACAGCTCGATGAGCTGGAGGCCAAGGCGCGCCGCCGCGACATCCTCGCCGACGAAGAGACCCTGTTCGCCTACTACGAGGCACGGTTGCCGGCTGAGATCCATCAGGCTGCGACTTTCGACAGCTGGTACAAGATCGAGAGCGCGAAGAATCCGCAGTTGCTGGTCATGCGCGAGGAAGATGTACTGGCCCGCGATGCCCACGAAGTCACCGCCACGCACTACCCGGATACCCTGCACCTGGGCGAGCTGACCCTGCCGCTGAGCTACCACTTCGAGCCCAATCATCCGCGTGACGGCGTCACTCTGCGCGTGCCGGCACCGCTGCTGCCGCAGCTGCCGGGCGAGCGTTTGCAATGGTTGGTACCGGGTTTGCTGGAGGCCAAGTGCGTGGCCCTGGTGCGCAACCTGCCGAAAGCGCTGCGCAAGAATTTCGTACCGGTGCCGGACTTCGTCGGCGCCGCGTTGAGCAAACTCAGCCTGGGCCAGGGCAGCCTGCCCGAGGCCCTGGGCCGCGAGCTGACGCGTATGACCGGCGCCCGCGTGCCCGACGAGGCCTGGGTCGAGGCCGAGGCGCAGCTGGAAAACCACTTGAAGATGAACCTGGAAGTGGTCGACGCCCAGGGCAAGTTCCTCGGCGAAGGGCGTGACCTGGCCGAGCTGTGCGCGCGGTTTGCCGAGGCCAGTCAGGCTGCGCTGGCGATTCCGCGAACCGATAAAACGCCGAAAACGGTGGAGGCCAAGGCCTTCGCCCAGGTGGCGGAAAAGACCCAGCAGAAGATTGCCGGCCTGTCGATGACCGTCTACCCGGCACTGGTAGAGGAGGCGGGCACGGTCAAGGAAGAGCGCTTCTCGACCCAGGCCGAAGCCGAATACCAGCACCGCAGAGCCCTGCAGCGGCTGCTGTTGCAGCAACTGGCCGAGCCGGCCAAGTTCCTGCGGGGCAAGTTGCCGGGCCTGACCGAGCTGGGCTTGTTGTACCGCGACATGGGCCGGGTCGAGGCGCTGGTCGAGGACATTCTGCTGGCCAGCCTGGACAGCTGCGTCCTCGAAGGGCAACAGCCGTTGCCGCGGGACGGCGCCGCGCTAGCTACTTTGGCCGAGAGTAAACGCAGCGACTGGACCGCGCATGCCGAGCGTCTGGCCAAGCTCACCCTGGAAATTCTCAAGCTCTGGCATGGCCTGCAGAAGCGCTTCAAGGGCAAGATCGACCTGGCCCAGGCCATCGCCCTCAACGACATCAAGCAGCAGCTGGGCAACCTGGTCTATTCCGGCTTCGTCCGCGAAACCCCGGCCGAGTGGCTCAAGGAATTGCCGCGTTATCTCAAGGCCATCGAACAGCGTTTCGAGAAAATTGGCGCCCAGTTACAGCGCGATCGGGTGTGGAGTGGTGAGCTGGCCGGTTACTGGGAGCAATACCAGGCGCGTCTGGCCAAACACGGCCAGGAAGGCAAGCGCGACCCACAACTGCTGCTGTATCGCTGGATGCTGGAGGAATACCGGGTCTCGCTATTCGCCCAGCAACTCGGCACCAAGATCGCGGTGTCGGACAAGCGCCTGAGCAAGCAGTGGAGCCAGGTCGAGGGCTGAGGCGCTTCGGTGGCTTCCGCTTTAGCGCCCTCACCCCTGCGGGGGGCGAGGGGCGGTTCAGCCTAGGCTCATGCCTGCTGCCACTTAGGGAGGGTTGAGCACAGCGCCGCCCATTGGCTGTTCGCTGGCGAAAACCATGGCTAAGGCCGGTTAGCGCGGTGGGCTTAGCGTTGCTGCCGGGCCCCCAGACTTTGCCCTGAAGTTGGGGGCAACGCCTGAACCTGTTCCCCTGATCCTGGGCTGTCAGTTGGCACGTTCTCAAAGCGTTTGCGGTAAGCACTGGGTGCCAGGCCCACCCGTTGCTTGAACAGGCGTCTGAAGGAATTGCCATCTTCGTACCCCACCCGCAAGGTGATTTGGTCGAAGGCTTCCTGGCTGCTTTCCAGTAGGTGTTTGGCTTTTTCAATGCGCAGGTTTTGCAGGTATTGGATGGGAGTCTGCTCGGTCGCCTCTTTAAAGCGGCGGATGAAGTTGCGCATGCTCAAGCCAAACTCTGTGGCCACCTGTTCCAGGTGGATGTTGTTGGCAATGCGGTTTTCCAACCAGATTTGAATCTTCAGAATCACGGCATCGGTGTGGTTTTTCTTGAAGGTGGTACAGGCGTAAGGGGTCTGGCTGCGTGCGGAGACATCGACCAACAGTTTCTTTGCGCATTCGGCCGCTAGCTGGGGGGAGGCGAACTTGCGGATCAGGTGCAACAACAAGTCACTGCCGCTGGTGGAACCGCCCGAGCAGAGCATCTGCCCATCGTCGGTGACGGTGCGTTCGGCCTGTAAATTCACTTGGGGGAAGCGTTGCGCAAATTGCTCGCTGAACACCCAGTGGGTGGTGGCGCTACGGCCATCCAACAAGCCCGCCTGGGCGGTGACGAATGCCCCCGTGCACATGCTGGCGATGTAACTGCCTTGCTGATGCTGCTGTTGCAGCCAGCGGATCATCTCGGCCAAGGAGGGCAGCACGCCGAGGATATTGAACATGAAGCCGGGCACGATGATCAGTTGCGGGTTGCGCAGGTCTTTTGCGGCGTTGTCGGGCGTCAACCTGAGGCCGCCCGTGCAGGCAACACTCTGGCCATCCATAGAGGCCGTCGTCACCCTGAATAGAGCCGAATTGCCCTCCTGGCGCTGATTTTTTCGGACGGCATAGTGGTGCAACACATTAGCGGTTTCAAAAAAATCCAGGGTCGCGGCAACACTGGTGGATGAGCATTGATCCGCCATCAAGATGCAGACGTTC
The DNA here is from genome assembly GCF_007993865.1 of Pseudomonas sp. SJZ079. Classification (GTDB taxonomy): domain Bacteria; phylum Pseudomonadota; class Gammaproteobacteria; order Pseudomonadales; family Pseudomonadaceae; genus Aquipseudomonas. Next base: position 121,109 of record NZ_VIUH01000010.1, read on the forward strand.
ATGGTTTATTTCTCCCGATCTGCAGCGTGGTGCGCGGCTGGCATAAATCGCATGCTATTCGTCATTTTTGCCGATGGTGGCGTCTAGGCGCGATGGCCACTATGGGCGCAGACGCTCGTCTCTGCGCCGAGCAGTAAACCGCATCAAGGGATTGCCCGCATGAAAAACGCCGCCTACAGACTATTCAAGAAACCCTTCTTCGGCCGCTTTGCACGGCCATGGCGCTGGCCGGACAGCGTCGACAAGCATCACTGGCAGCGCTTGAGTGTTGAGAGTCAATCCGGCGCCATCATCGCTGCACTGTTGGCGCCTGCACATACACCGCGGGCCAAGGGGGCGGTATTGATGTCCCACCCCATGGGCGTGGTGGCCAAAGGCTTCTGGATGAAATATGGGCATGCCGAACTGCTACGTCAGGCGGGCTACCATGTGATGGTTTTCGATTTGAACGGCTTTGGTGAAAGTACGTCCACCACCATGGACTATCCATTGGACGTGTTGGCCGCAGGGCAAGCCTTACAGGCCCGCTACCCCGACTTGCCCGTGGCGGTAGTGGGCGCCTCCATGGGGGCGGCCATGAGTGTGTGTGCCATGGCGCAGCCTGAGCATCCCTTCAAAGCGGCAGTACTGGAGGCGGCGTTTCCAACGCTACTGCATTTCTGGTCCCGCTACCCCATCCCCAAGTTGGGTATCCAACTGTCCAAAGTTGTATATCCCGCCGGCGAGCGCAGTTTGCGCCCGACTCATGCCGCCGAAAACCTAGTGGGCAGCCCCGCGCTGTTGATGATTTATGGCGACGCCGATGAATTCACCCCGGTTAAAGATGGGGAACTGTTATGGCAAGCACTGAGGCACAGAACGCAAACAGAATTCTGGCAAGTGCCAGGGGCCAAGCATACCCATGCGTATGCCGCGCAGCCCAAAGAATACGCTGAAAAAGTCATTGGTTTTTTGGATAGGCAGTTGGTTGCCAGCAAGCTAGCGTCCTAAGTCGAGTTCGTGGTCTTTGGTTGTTCGTTTATAAGCAAATTAGGGATGAATTATGAGTTTCAGCGATGCCATGGCGGCGGTACGTGAAAGCGCTTCGCGCACAGTGACCATTCCCGAAAAATGGGGGCAGGGGCGAGCTACCTTTGGCGGTATGGTGGCCGCTGCCATGTATGAAAAAATCACTCCGCAGGTGGCACAAGGCAGACCGGTACGCTCCGTCATGGTGTCGTTTGTCGCACCCGTTGCCCCGGGTGCAATGGACGTCATCGTCAAGGTATTGCGTGAAGGCAAAGCCGCCACCCAGGTGCAGGCCACGGCCTATCAAAACGACCAGGTCTGTGCCGTTGTGCTGGCCAGCTTCGGTGGCGATCGGGAATCCGTGGTGAGGGTGGAACCAGGCAAGGCGCCGGTTTTTTACGCCCCGGATGAGGTGCAAGCCTTTCCGTTTATTTCCGGATTAACCCCGGACTTCACCCGCTATTTCGATTACCGCTATACCTTGGGCAAGATGCCGTTCATGGGGTCGGAGCAAACGGCAATGGGCGGTTGGATCAGGTTGCGCGAAGACGCAGAGGGCGCCATCTCGGTGGCGGAACTGTTGGCCCTGCTGGACGCTTGGCCGCCGGCCGTTTTCAGCATGTTGAAGAAACCCGCCTCGGGCAGTTCGTTGACCTGGACTATCAGCTTTGTGGATGTGCCGGCAGATTGCAGCGCCAATGACTGGTGGCAATACCAGGCGGACATTCAGAGCTCGGCAAACGGCTATAGCTATATCGATTCCACCCTGTGGGACAAAAACGGCAAGGTAGCCGTGGTCAGCCGACAGACAGTGAGTGTGTTTGGCTGATAAAGGCGCCTGGCGGCGGCTGAGGTTTTGCTGTACTCAATCAACCAGCACCAAGAGATGCTTCACAGAACCCAGCAAGGCACGCAACATCATCAGGTAGAACAATGGTTTTCCGCGTGCAAATGCGGGTTTGCCAAGAGTCGATCGGCGCGCTTGATCGCGTGTCGAGGCTGACCATTGCCAGGCACAAAACGTCCCACTGCGGTCAAGGTTAAGCGCCGGCCTGCGAGCAGTGCGCTTATGGCGCACATCAGCGAATTTAAACGTTTGGCGTGAACACTCGGCAGTGCTCGCGCGAAGGCTTTATGTAAAAATCGGACAGCTTGCATGGGGGCTTGGGTCTTTGTTTTGTTTGGCGACAACCAAGGTGCCCACCCATGCAAGCTCAACCAAGTGTTAACCGTTTGAAATTTATAGAGATCTTTAGGGGGAACGTCAGGCTTCGCCCCCTTTAATCTTTTTGGCTTTGTAGTACCAATATCCGATCGCAGCAGTGATTGCGTAGCCGGAGGAGACGCGCCAATAATCAACCTTCGCACCCTTAAGGATGGCTCATGGCACGTCGCCGTATACAGCTGACTATGCCCGGGTCTGCCGCCCAGACGTTTGAGGCGTTCCATAACCATGACGTCAGGCAGCGCTGGGACACCCTGCTTAAGCATGCGGCCTTAGAGGGTGGCCATAGTCACCCCTTTATCGGGGCAATCAGCCACAACCCTGGCCGAGGGTTGCTGAGGTGGCTGTCCATGCGCACAAGATTCGTTAATTATATTCCTGACTCCCTCGCAGCTGCTGTAATCGTAGAACCGTCCGGCCCCTTCGAGTGGTGGGCGGCCTCGATGCATCACCGGGATATTGACGAGTCACGTTCGGAGCTCGTTTACATATTTAACTTACGTCTTCGACCTCGCTGGTTTGGGCAATTTTTCAACGGGCTCGCAGCTTGGCTATTCGAACGCGCAACCCGGAGACGGTTGAACGCGATGGCCAATTATCTGACTTCGACATGTGGCCGCATCTGAGCTTCGAGGCTGGGTTTCACCTTCAGTAGTTCAAGGATGGATAAATGGCATTCCGGGTGTTGGTCATTGGTGGTTACGGCAACTTTGGTAGTCTGATTTGCAATCATCTGGTGATGAATCCAGACATCGAACTGGTTATATCGGGCCGAGATAGTCGCAAGCTGGCGAACAAGGTCGCTGAACTGGAGGCGCTCGGCGGCAAGCCCTGCCAAAGTTGCTGTATGGATGCCACACAAAAGGGGATGAGTAGCCAACTTCGCACCTTGGATATTCAGTTGGTCATTCACACGGGTGGCCCCTTCCAAAATCAATCCTACGCTGTGGCTCGCAATTGCATCGAATCAGGGGTGAGCTATTGCGACCTGTCAGACTGCCGTACATTTGTCACGGGCATCACAACCCTTGACGTGAGCGCCCACGAAGCAGGCGTCTGCATATTGAGTGGCTGTAGTTCAGTGCCGAGCCTCTCGGCAGCCATCATCGACCAGCATCGTCAACGTTTTTTGACCATCGACTCGATCGAGCACGGCATTTCATCCGCAGCCAAGATGCCTGGACTGTCCACGGTGCTTGGCGTGCTGGCCTACGCGGGGCGGCCCATCAAGCAGCTTAGAATGGGGCAGGTGCATGAAGCATCTGGCTGGATGGACCTGACACTGCGCCGGCTGCCAGGTATGGGCACCCGTCTGCTGGCCAATGTCGACGTTCCCGACATCGATATATTTGCCTCGCGGTATGCAGCACAGAATCTGAGTTTCAAAGCTGGTTCGGGACTGAAGTTGGGCGGTATTGCCAACTATCTTTTGGCGCAGGCGGTTCGGCGCGGGTTAATTCGCGATCCGGTACCTTGGGCTGCGCGACTGCATCGCTGGGGCACCCGTTTCGAGCGGTTCGGTGATGGCAAAAGCGCAATGTACATTGATGTTTGCGGGGTGAGCCCCGACGGCCAGCCACTGCAAATGCATGCCCTGCTAACGGCACTGAACAACAAAGGCCCGCAAATTCCGAGTTGCGCTGCAGTCGCTCTGGCTACAAAAATGGCTCGAGGCTATCGACCGGATCTAGGTGCACGAGCCTGCGTCGGGGAGATTACTGTGAATGAGTATCTGTCGGCGATCAACGAGCCGACAGACATTCGATTGGACGTGCTTTTTTCGGATGGGAAACCCTGACGTTGCTCTATCTGACCTTGAAATATGCGCACGTCATTTCAGCAATTTTTCTGTTTGGATTCGGCATGGGTTCCTATCTCTACCTGATCTCAGCCAGCCGCAGTGCCAACCCCCAGATAATCGCCCATGTGGCCAGAGCGGTGGTGCGCTTCGACACATGGATCACCACGCCAGCCGGATTCATTCAGATCATTACTGGATATGGGTTGGTGAGATTGGCGGGATTGTCCTTCATGACTTATTGGGTGCTGTCCTCGTTGATCATCTTTGCCTGTGTAGGGGCTCTGTGGATCCCAGTGTTGGTGCTGCAGAAGCGCATGGAACGGTTGGCTGCCCACGCGGTTGAAACGGGAGGGATGCTGACAGTTCAGTTTCAAGTAATTTACCGTACCTGGTTCTGGTTGGGGGTGGCCGGGTTTACGGGAATGTTCGTTATCGTGCTGATGATGGTTAGCAAGATGACGTTAATACAATGGCTGCAAGTTTAGTCTCCCGCGGCGTGGTTTGATGCGATGAGACGCCTATGCCGAGGTCCTCTTTGGGTCGATTCTGTTGAAAAATCGGCCTTGGTACCACGACGTAAAAGTTGGCATCTGAGATTGAAATCTTAAATTCGGCAGAGGTTTGTGGGCTCAGATTTCACGTGGCGACGCACAGAAGAGGGTTTTTCATCGGTCACTATTGGGGCAGTTCGGGCAAAGCGACTTTTTCAACAGAATCGGTCGGTTACGGTCAGTCCTAACAGGCCGCTGCCATCCCATGGCATGCCGCAACGCCTTGTCCACCCATGGCAGCCCAGACTGCCTGAAAGCGAGCTGGGTTAGTTCAGCCCGTAGCCGGCCAGTTCCTGGGGCGAGAGCACGCGCATATTGTGCGGTGCGATGCGTTGCATCTCGTCGGCCAGGCGGCTGGGGATGTTCATTTCGCGCAAGTAGGCGGTCGGGCTGTAGCGCTGGCCCTGGTGGGCGGCTTGCGCCCGGGCCGAGTCGCCGCTGGGGAAGGGCGGGCGGTGCAGGCCGACATAACCGCGCACGGTCTTCTTGTGGCCGGCGGCCAGCAGGTAGATGCAGCTGCCCTGGCAGATGCCGGAAGACGGCACCAGGGCGTCGAAACCCGTTTCGTGCAGCAGGCGGCCCATGCGCATGGCCTCAGGGGCGCTGCCACCTATGTTGTCCAGCAGGACGATCTTGCGGGCGAATTTTCCGGGGTTGGCGCGCAGGCCTTTGAGCAGGGCTTCGTAGTCGCCGGGTGCGATGTCCTCGGAAATCTTGGCAGCCAGTACCGCGCCGAGGGTCTTGTGTTGGGCGGCTTCGACCTCGACCTTGGCCTGCGTGGTGGCCGAACACAGGGCCGCGGCGCAGAGGAGGGCGGCCTGGATCAGGGGAGTGTGCATGGAGTCGCTGGGTCCTGGATAACGGCGGTGTGCAGACGATACTCGCAGCAGTGGAGCTGCGCACCCTCAAGCTCCCAGCCGGGGCTCAATTGCGCTCAGGCATGCTCAGCCCGTGTACCGCCGTTGGATGCGAGAGATAGGCATTCGGCGTGAGTCTGATATAGACAACACGTGTGATCAGCACCCGCGCACAGCTCATGTCAGGTTGCGCATCCAAAGTGAGCGGGGCATTCCGAGGGATCGCTGACCGATCATGTGCAGCGCTGCAGGCGTTTTCTGCACGGACGCAAGCGGGTATGGTGCGCCCATCTTCCACCGGTAAAGGACAATCCGATGAGCCTGCATGGCGAATACGATCCGCAGAACATCTTCGCCCAGATCATTCGCGGCGAGGCCCCTTGCTACAAACTGTATGAGGACGACGATGTGCTGGCCTTCCTCGACCTGTTTCCGCAGGCCTTCGGCCATACCCTGGTAATCCCCAAGCGCGCGGCGGCGCGCAACCTGCTGGAGATCGAGGCGGACGCCCTGTGCAAACTCATGCGTGTGACCCAGCGACTGACCCAGATGCTGGTCGACGAGCTGCAGCCGGACGGCGTACAGGTGGCGCAGTTCAACGGTGCCCCAGCCGGGCAGACGGTGTTCCATCTGCATATGCACATCATCCCGCGCCTCGCCGGTCAGGGGTTGGGCATCCATGCCAGCCAGAAAGCCGACCCAGCCGAGTTGACGGCGCTGCAGGCGCGTTTGCTCAAACGCATCAGCGGCTGAGGGCGGGCCGCGCCTGTTGGGTGAGGCCCTTGGTTGACTACTCAGCGCGCGCGGACGGCACGTTGATTGGACAGGTAGATGTTGTCCGCCTGCGGCACCTCACCGGTTTGCAGGGCGGCTAGCCATTCATCGGTGCCGAGCACGGCGGCGAAACCGGTGTGCATGACGATGCTGAACACCCGATGGATTTCCTCGGCAGTGGCCGCGCCCAGGCTGTTGCGGTAGGGCGGCGAACCCGTGGCGTCGTGCAGCAGCTCGACCTGCCAGCCTTCGTGGCGGGCCTGGCGCACTGTCGAGTCGTCGCAGTGTTGGGTCATGTAGCCGACCACGCTGAGGGTGTCGATCTCGCGTTCGCGTAGCCACTGGCCGAGGTCGGTGCCGACGAAGGCGCTGGCCATGGCCTTCTGGATCAGATGGTCGCGCGGCCGTTCGGCTACCAGCGGGTGCAGTTCTGCGGCCTGGCTGCCGCGGGCGAACAGCGGCGAGTCGGCCGCGGCGAAGTGCTGCACCACCACCACCGGAATGTCGGCGGCGTGGGCCGCGTCCATGGCCTTGGCGATGTTGGCCAGGGACAGCTCGATGTTCGGGTACTCGATGCGCAGGTTGCCGCTGACGTATTCGTTCTGCACGTCGATGACGATCAGGGCGCGTTTGGGCTGTTGATTCATGGTGATGCTCCGGGTAGGTGTTGCAGCCGATTGTTCTCTTGTAAGGGGGCGTGGGGTGAGTGGCCCGAAAGTCAAACTGCGCTAAGATCGGGCCAAGTCGTTGGCCAGGAGCCAAGTCATGCAGCCCCATCGCGTCGCCGTGCTCGCGTTCGACCGCATCAGCCCGTTTCATCTGTCCGTGCCTTGTCTGGTGTTCGGCGAGTCCTTGCCGGGTGAGTGCAAGTACCAGTTGGTGGTGTGTGCGGCCGAGCCAGGCCGGCTGACCACCACCGCCGGCTTCGAGCTGCATGTCGAGCAGGGGCTGGAGGCGCTGCTCGATGCACAGACGATCATCGTGCCGAGCTGGCACAACCCGGACCAGCGCCCGCCACAGGCGCTACTCGATGCGCTGGTCGCCGCCCATGAGCGGGGCGCTCATCTGGTGGGGCTGTGCCTGGGGGCATTCGTGCTGGCCGAAGCCGGCCTGCTCGATGGGCGCCTGGCAACCACCCATTGGGCCTGGGCGAGAGTGTTCGCCGAGCGCTTCCCGGCCGTACGCCTGGATGCCGATGTGCTCTATGTCGACGATGGCAACCTGTTGACTTCGGCCGGTACCGCCGCCGGCATCGATTGCTGCCTGCACCTGCTGCGCCAGCACTGCGGTGCCAAGGCGGCGAACAAGGTGGCGCGGCGCTTGGTGGTACCGCCCCATCGACAGGGCGGCCAGGCCCAGTTCATCGAGCAACCGTTGCCGGCTACGGCGCGCGACGACCGCCTCAGCGATCTGCTCGACTGGGTGCGGGCCAATCTGGATCAAGCGCACAGCCTGGACAGCCTGGCGGACAAGGTACTGATGAGCCGGCGCAGCTTTACCCGGCACTTCCGTCAGCTCACCGGTACCACGGTGGGCGACTGGCTGCTGGCCGAGCGCCTGGCCCTGAGCCAACGCCTGCTGGAGAGTACCGACCAGCCCGTCGACCGCATCGCCGAATTGGCCGGCTTCGGTTCGCCCGTGTCCTTGCGCCATCACTTTGGCCGCAGCTTCGCGGTCTCCCCGAGCAGCTACCGACAGAGCTTCCGTGGGCGCTAGGCTTAACCTCGACCTGAGCAGCGGCATGGCCAAACGAACGGAACTCTCCACCGGTTAGCCGGGTCGGACTGATTCAGTTTTGTGTATTCCACGGGTTATCCGAAACCCTTCATGCCATCCGCGCGGGCGGGCAACTCCTGATTATCAACAGCCGCTTGGCGGGTTCAGCCCTCCAGGCGCCTAGCTTCTCCAGGGGCTTTTCATTATTGTGTGCGCCCGCAAAAAGCTCGAGTAATCAAAATGTTGGAAAATTCTTTAACTCAATTGGAACAACTCGTCGCTGAGCTTGCGCGGCAGAACCAGGCGCTGCAGAGCGCGAATGAGCTTCTGAATGCCGAACTGGCTCAGGTCAAGGATGAGAACGAGAGCTTGCAGTTGAACGCGCTCGAGCAGGAAGAGCAGCAAGGTGCGACGCTCGCGCGTATTCAGGCCCTGGTCGAGCTGGCCACTGCGGGCGGCAAGGTACATGTGAGCCAGGCCAACGCATGAGTCTCGACGGCGCAACGATCACTGCTATTTCAATCCTCGGCAATGACTACAGCATCAAGGCGCCTGCCGGTCAGGAACAGACGTTGGCCGCTTCGGCGCTAATGCTCAAGAAGCTCCTGGCTGAGACCAAGCAACAGTCGCCGGCGCTGATTGGCGACCGGCTGCTGGTGTTGACGGCCCTGAAGCTGTGCGCGCAGCAGATCGAGCTGCAACGGCTGCATCAGCTGGAAATTCAACGTATCGAGGAACAGCTCAGCGTGCGGGTCGATGGTATCAGCGCCTTGATCAAACAGGCCTGAGTGCATCGGCCGCTCCCATCGTCGCTGGCTCGCCGAGGGCAACTGATTCCTGAGCGCCCGACCGCGCCTGCACTGCGCAGCCGGGGCTGAGTCGAACGGATGCTGGTTCATGTGCCAGACTGGTCTGCTTGAGGGTGGTTGTGGCGCCGACATTAACGAACCGGCGCCTGGTCACTCGATCACCCAGCCAGAGAGGGCTTTCCATGCGAATGATCTGTGCACTATTGCTTCCACTGGCGTTGGTTGGCTGCGGCTCGGTACCGGCCGGTGCCGGTAAAGCGACCCCGATACCCAGCGAGCGCCTACTGGCGTACCAGCAGCCGGTCGAGGGCGGTGGCGAGATCGTGGTCAATCGCGATGTCGGCATGCTCGGTGGCGGCTGTTACGTCGCGGTCCTGGTGGATCGCCAGGTGGCCGCTCGTATCGGCATCGGCGAATCGGCCAGTTTTCATGTGCCGCCAGGCACCCGCGTGCTGGGCATCGGTCTCGATGAGCAGGACGACACGCTCTGCAGCAAGGGCCGCCTGCGCCGCGAACTGGCCGTGCCCGTGGCCAACGGCGAGCGCCTGCACTTTCGCATCGTCAGCGAAGCCAAGAGCGGATTCGATATCAGACCCGTCACCCCTTAGCGCTGCATGGGCCGCCCGGTCGACAGTGGGCGGCTGAATGCGAGTCGCATCCCCGAAGGCGGAGTAGGGCTTGCTGGACACTCGTGGGTGGCCAGCATTGCAGCCGTTCGACATCAGGACTTTTGTCCTATCTACCTATGCTTCGTCGCCACAGCGTTGCAGTCATTAACCGCTGATGTAGTCGGCAAGCGATGCTGGCTGTGTCGCTGTCAGGTACCTAGGGCAGACGCTGCATTGGTAATCTGATGGCCTCAAATCAATCTGAACCCGTGTGGCAATGAGGAATACCCGGTGGCAGCAGACGAATACGGCCTGGAGGCTTTTGTCAGTGATGTTCGACGAATCATGAGTCAGCCTCTGGATGAGCCAAGCGTCCTTGCTCAGGTCGCGCCGCTCGCGAGGCGGGCGGCGTTAGCGTCGGGCTGGCGTTCCGAGGTTAATTACCTCGCCGATCCACAACTGGGCTTCGGCACCACCTTGCTGCATGCCGAAGCCGATCATTCGCTGTTCGTGGTGGCCGACTGCTGGTTGGCCGGGCGCGGCGTCAATGCGCACGATCATGGCACCTGGGCGGTGGTGGTCGGTGTCGATGGGCGGGAGAAGAATATCCATTGGCAGCGAGTCGATGACGGTACGCAAGCCGGTTACGCGGAGCTGCGCAAAGTCAGGGAAGAGACGCTCGCCGAGGGCGATGTGCTGACCATGCCCACGGGGGCGATCCACAGCGTGCTGAACGAAACCGCCAACACGACCTTGTCGTTCCATGTTTACGGGCGGCACCTGAACCATACCGGGCGCTCGCAGTTCGACCCGGAACAGAAGGTCGAGAAGCCGTTCATTATCGAAACCCAGCAATCCGGGTAGTTAATTCAGCTAATTCACGCGGTTTTCTCGGATCCTGGCAGCAGGCTTGTCCACCAGGCTTAGGACTGTCCGTTGTGGCACTAATCAAAAAAAACCGGGGCAGGCACTTTGGCCTGCCCCGGTTGTAGTGGGCGGATAGGTTGAAACAACGGCTTACTTGATCCAGTGCTTGCCCCAATGGGTGATGTCGTAGGTCGAGCTGGCCTTGGACCTGGACATGACCCCAGGTTGGCTCTGCGCCGCCTTGGCAGCGGCTATCTGGTCGTCGACGATCTTGGTCGACAGGGATAACCAGCTGGTGGCAAAAGCCGCCGCATCGCCATTGATCTCCAGGGCCTGCATGTCGATGTTGCTGATGTCGTCGCAGCTCTGGTGATAGCAGGGGTCGAAGGCTTCGCCGAATTGGCCGCCATACTTGGCCGCTTGCGCCTCGGACTTGAGCACCTCGGCACCAGTGAACAGACCGCCAAAGGCGATGCCGTCGGTGAAGAACTGCGCGTAGTCGGAGCGGAAGCTGATCTCGTCTCCTTCGGAAGGCAGTGCACGTTTGCCGTAGTACTGCTCGAACAGTTTTTCTACGGCTGCCGAACCCGGCGGGCCTTCCAGGCCGAACTCGGAGCCATCGCCGTCGTAGATGAAGTAGGCGAAGTTGGGTGAGGCAATCATGTCGAAGTTCAGGTAGACCTTGATCTTGGCTTTCTCCTCAGGCGTGAGGTTCTGCACGTAGTAGGTCGAACCCACCAGCCCGGATTCCTCTGCGCCCCACCAGGCAAAGCGCACCTTGTTGCGCGGGTGGGCTTTGCGCATCTGCAGGGCCATCTCCAGGATCGCCGCGCTGCCCGAGCCGTTGTCCTGTACGCCGGCCCCCTCATACACCGAGTCGAGGTGGGCACCAACCATCACCACATTGTCTGGATTGCCGCGTCTGGTTTCGGCCACGAGGTTGAAGGTCTGGGTGCGCTCACGTACCACGTCCGTGACCAGGCGCAGTTGCTGGTCCTGGGTGTTGGCCCAGGTCACGCCGTTGTCGTAGGTGGCGAACATCACCGGAATACCACCTGCGTAGCTATCGCCCAAGGTCGCGTTGAGCAGGCCTTTACGGTCTTCGCTGTTGCCCTGGTTGAAGATGATGACCCCCACCGCACCCGCCGCAGCGGCGTTTTCGGCCTTTTGCTGGAAGCTGCAGGCGCCGCGCTGGATCAGGGCGATGCGTCCTGAGGGGAAGTTTGCGAAGTCTTCCTCCTCACAGCCGCTGGTCGAGAGGTTGTCGGGGCCGAGCTGGAGATCGACCGTGGCGATTTGAGCCGTGACGTCGCCGGCGTCGGTCTGCGACAGATAGGTGAAGTCCACTTCCCACTCGTACAGGGTTGGGGTCGGAGCTGTCGCTTGCAGGATTCCGGGGCCTTGAGGGTAATAGGCGGTGAAGGGGAATGCCTGCAGCGTTACGGTATAGCCGGCGCTCTCCAGGGTCGACTTCACATAGTCCACCGAGGCCTGATAGCCCGGCAGGCCGGCTGCCCGCGTGCCGCCGTTGGCGGCGGCGATGTCATGCAGCATTTGCAGGTGAGTCATCACATTGCTCGCCTGCATGCAGCGTGGCAGCCCGAGTGGGGTGCTGTTCAGAATGCCGAGCCGACACTCGAAGGGCAGGGGTCTGGCGGGGCTCCAGAACTCGTTGAACAGGTCACTTTCCTGAGAGGCGAGCGCCGAGGCGGACAGAGCCAGAACGACAGTACCAACGGCGACGCGTAGTTTGTTTATGGGATAAGGCATGCTTCCTCCAATCCTTAATGGAGATTCCGTTTGGCGGCTTGGCTTGTGACCCAGTCGCCACTAGTCCTTTACTGCATCGATCGGACACGCATCGAGACTAGTCAAGAATGTGAGGACGCTCTGGCTTGTGGTGAATTATGCGAACTTCGCCAGGTTTTATGCCTTTCTGAGCATTAATCATGCTTATTGATCTGGTTTTTCCTGTGATTACTCATCGGTACTGCACGGGGGCGATAGCGCCTTCAACTGGAGGCTGGCCTCCGGTTTCAGCGTGCCTTGCTGAATGTGGACAATTGCTCGATCAGCAGGTTGAGGATGTGGCGGCGGGTGATTACGCCGAGGACCTTGTTGTTGCTGTCGATCACCGGATAGCTCTTGGGTTTATCGCCAAGCATCTGCTGGGCCAGATTGAGTGGGTCGGCGTCGAGTTTCACCGACAGCACGTCGGCACGCATGATGTCTTTGACGGTCGCAACCCGCTGATTGTGATAGACCACCTGGATGCTGACCTGCAGGCATTCCTGTTCAGAAATCCAGCCGAGCAGTTTGCCCTCACGGTCGACCACCGGGCCGCCGAGCATGGCTTTTTTGAGCAGTTTTCCTGAGGCTTCTACGACGGGCATTTCAGGATGAATGATGGCGAAATCGTTACTCATGCAGTCAGCGATAGAGGCAGCAATCACGGTGGTGCTCCAAAGTTATGGGTCGTGCGGCGCACCTCAAGTGCCAATTTTCGGCAGGCCGGTGTCAGCGCTGCTTGAGGGATTGTGCCGCAGTACAGGGTCGGACGTTTGCTCGAACAGGCAGCGCGCTATGGCCTGTGTCTCAGGCGTTGCGGGGTAGAACGGCCGTTCTGGGTTCTAGGTTAAGCAAGTTCCAGGCCGGCAACCCAATCCGCTGTATAGCCGGTCAGGGCTACGTACATAGCGACCTGCTGGTGCTGAGAACGAGCAGGTCGAACGCTATTCAGCGGGTCGTGGCCTTCACATCGTGCTTGCTGACGTGCTGCGCACTCTGAGGGGGCGCCATGGCCCGTGTTTGGTGCTATAGCGGTGCGCGAGTGATGCATCTTGGTGCGAATAAGTGCAGGCGATACCACGGCTGTGCACTGTTGCAGGCCAACCGTCGAGTTTGCGGGGCAGGGGGCGCCGATCTGCTGTAACGCTGCGCGCGAAGACCAGTCAAATGCTCTAGGTCACGGTCGCATGGTTGCTGAGCCGGGCGCCTGACAGTTTTCTGTTTGATTCAGGTCGATTCAGCCTGCATCAGGTTTAACCCTGAGCAGCGCTGGCTGGCGGTTGTGAAGAACGGAAGGAGCGCGAAGGGTGATCGGGGCGATGAGTGTGCTGCTGGCGCTGCTGCTGGGGTTCGCCATCCAGCGCGGTGGCACTTGCACAGTGGCGGCGTTAGAGGAGGTGGTGCAGCACCATCGCTGGACGCGCCTGCGTGCGCTGCTGGAAACCTCATTGTGGGTGTTCGGCGGTGTGGTGCTGCTGCGCGCCTTTGGTCGTTTGCCGCAGGTCCCTCTGGGCTATCCGCTGCACTGGCAGGCGGCGCTCGGTGGTGTGCTATTGGGGCTGGGCGCCTTGATCAACGGCGGCTGTGCTTTCGGTGTGGTGGCGCGGATCGGCTCCGGGCAGTGGGCCTGGTTGGCCACCCCTCCGGGATTCCTGCTGGGGTATGCGGCGATGCTTCGCTGGATTGGCGCTGTAGCCGTTATGCCGTTGGCGGTGCCGGCCTGGCTGCAAGACTTGCCGCTGGGATTGGTGCTGTTGGTCATCACACTGATGTTGGCGCGCTTGGTCTGGCTGGCGTGGCGTCGGCGTGGTCGGCCGTGGGGGCTGAGCAAGCGAATCTGGTCGCCGCACCTGGCGACCATCGTCATTGGCCTGGCTTTCCTGCTGCTGTTCGTCTGCGTGGGGGCCTGGGCCTATACCGATGTGCTGGCGGAATGGGCCACGGGGCGCTTCATGCAGTTGGGATTACGCGGCTGGCTGTTGCCTGCGATGTTCGCCGGCGCGCTGCTGGGCGGCTGGACGGCGGGCCTCTGGCAGCACCGCTGGCCCAACCTGAAAACCCTGGCCCGCTGTTTTTGCGGTGGCCTGTTGATGGGGGCGGGCTCCGCGCTGGTGCCTGGCGGCAATGACGGCTTGATCTTGTTCGGCCTGCCGCTGATGTGGCCAAACGCCTGGTTGGCATTTGCAACCATGTGCGCGGTCGTTACCCTGATTCTCTGGGGGGCGGGCCGTCTGATCCTGGCGTTTAACCTGCAGCCGGTAAACGCCAAACGCGACGGCCGTTGAGTGAGTCCGGTTGCACACGGTCGGGACCCTGAGCTTGCGCTAAACCGCTTTCGCTGAGTTCGATCTACTTGGTCAATGGCAGCGCTGCGCCCATCAGCGCAAACAACCCGCCGCAGCAGCGATTGAAGCCCTTGCCGCTGCGTTGCAGCCAGGGCCGGATGCGGTGGGCGAGGCGCGCGAGCAGGTACTCCACCAGGCCTTCGACGACCGCGAAGGTCAGCGCCATCACTATGAATTGCTGCCAGAGGTCGCGCTGCGGGTCGATGAACTGCGGCAGAAAGGCGCCGTAGAACAGGATCACCTTAGGATTGGACACCGCCGCGAACAGGCCTTGGCGGAAGAGGCTTGGTGCGCTCTTGGGGGGCGCCTGTTCAGGCGTGGTCAGATGCAGGGCGGGGGCGCGCCAGAGTTGAATGCCGAGCCAGATCAAATAAGCACCGCCGAGCCATTTCAGGATGATCAGGGCATGGGCCGAGGCTTGCAGCAGGGCGCCGATGCCGAACATCGACAGGGCAATCAGCACGACAAAGCCGATGACGCCGCCAGCCACCGTGTAAAGGGTCTTGCGGTGTCCATATAGCGCGCCGTGACTGAGCGCCAATAAGCCATTGGGGCCAGGGGTCAGCGACAGGCCGATCACTGCGGTGAGGTAAATCAGCCAGGTGTGCAGAGCCATCATCGAACATCCATTGAGGTGGGTCATTGCGAGACTTGCGAACCGCATGCAGGTAAGCGCGAGGCGTCATGTTTTTCATGGCTGAGCCGGAGGGTCAAGTCTGGCGAGTGCTTTTTAATCGGAAAGGTCAAACTATCGATTAGTCAGTGTGTAGGTGCAGTTCCGCTTTAGCCGGTTCAGACGCGGCAACGACCTTATACCCGCGCGGATATTTCTCGACCATGAAAAAGGGGCTGTATCAATTACAGCCCCGATCAGGGGAATCAATGAGCATTGCCCATCGATGAGTGGGGCTCAGAGAACGCTCAATGGGTATTCGAGAATGACGCGAACCTCGTTGACGTCACCATCGATTTGGTTGGATGAGCCGCGGTGCACCGCATGCCGGACGCGCAAGGATAGATCTTTGGCATAACCGTCCTGAACCACGTATTTGGCCTCCAGGTCGCGCTCCCAATGTTTCTCGTTGTTGGCGGCGGCATCGAAGAAACCGCTGAGTGGATCGGCCTTGGTGCCGTCGATATTGTCACCCCGGATATAGCGCGCCATCAGTGTTAGACCAGGTGCGCCGTAGTTGGCGAGATCCAGGTCGTAACGCAGTTGCCAGGATTCTTCGCGGGGGGCGTTGAAGTCCGAGTACTGCACCGAGTTGGCCAGATAGATGGCGTTGAAACCGATGTAGTCGAAGCCGGTGTCGCTATCCACTTTCTGCAAGGCCAAGGTCAGCGCGTGTGCGCCGAACGCGTACTTGGAGGCCAGCGACCAGGTGGTGTTGTTAATGTCGCCGACCAACGCCTTGCCGTCATCGAGGGTGCGGTAGATGTTGAAGTCGAAGTTCAACGCGCGCATGTCGCCGAGGGGGATGTTGTAGTTGGCGTTGCCGTAGTAGCGGTGCCAGGTATCTTCTACATCCGAGGCGAATAGGCTAAAGCTCAAGTTATCCGAGACGGTATAACTACCCCCGGCCCAGTCGACTGTATCGCCTACGTCCCCGGCATATTGAATCTGCAGTTCACCGTCGGAGTTGGTACTGGCGAACTCGTTCATCGCGGTGATATGGCCGGCATCGATGTTGAGGTTTGCAATTTCGTCACTGTTAAGGAAAATGCCGGTCGCGGTCTGCGGCAGAAGACGGGCATCGCCGGTCGCCACCATCGGGTTCTCGACTTGTTTCTCTCCGAGTTTGAGCGTGGTGTTCGACACCCTCAACTTGAGCACGCCGCCTGACTCGCCGTAGGCATCACCGGGTTCGCCGTCGTCTTCGACGGGTAGCAGGAGGGTGCCTGTGCGACCGCCGCCACTGTCCAGTTTCAGGCCAAGAAAGCCGTAGGCATCGACGCCGAAGCCCACCGTGCCTTGGGTGAAACCGGATTCGTAGAAGGCCATGATTCCGTGGGCCAATTCTTCTCGATAGCCTTTGCGCTGACTAACGGGTTTGAATTGGTTAGTGCCAGCGCCATTAGAACCGCCGTTGCGGAAGTCCCGGTTGAAGTAGAAGGTACGATTGAGGAGGTTGAAGGTGCTGTCTTCAATAAAACCTTTCGAGTCGGTTTGTTGGCTGGCAGCGGCCATCTGCAGAGTGGCTGCCGATACCGCAAGAGCGACTATGCTCCACTTAATAACTTGCATTGGTACATCTCCTACATGGATCTGAATCTATTGTCGTTGTGCCAATGCCAGCGTTCTGTGCTGACGTTTTCAGCCTAGCCACGGGTTTTGTTGTTTCAAACTTTATTTGTTTTTTAACGACTTATAATGGTTATTTCATGTTGATTTCAGATAAGCGGTTACGTGGCGTCAGAGTTTTAACCAATTAAAGAATATTGGATTTTTATTATATAGCCATTGGTGCTATCAACTTGCACGTCCAAGGAGTAGACCCAGTAATCAACTGACACATGCAAAAAGCCGGTGATTTCCAGTGTGCGGTCGTCGAATACATCCTGCCCCGGATGTTTTACCTGCCAGGCGGCAATGACCTGGTCGCGGTGGTTCAATAACGCCTCTATCCGCGTGCGGAACAACTTGAACATGGCGCTTAACCAGAGCTTGCCCGGCCAGGAAGGGTAAGCATGATCGACGGAGAACCAGTCGAGCATCTCGATTAGCGCCGGCGCCGGATACCAGATCGCACCCGCTACCCAGCGGTTGCAGGCCAAAAGCCCAATGGGATAGCCCCAGGAATCCATGGAAATGGCAATCAGGTGGACGATGGCCTGATCGCCGCCTGGCAACTGTTCGGTGGCCAGTGGGTGCAGTCATCGTCGGGCCAGCCAGAACGACTGCCAGTACTGCAGCAGAAATCATGGATGGCAGAGGCTTACCCGCTGATTCAATTCGGCCGGCCGGATGGTCCTTTGGTCGTGTTGGCAACCCGATATCCATGGATTAAGTTCGACGTTTGCAACTGCAGACGAAAGGTTCTGCTGTCAATTTTTGTTGGCACATTAGGTGCTTAAACAATAGGTCGGATATATCCCTTCTCCTGCCTCCGTAACAACAAAGGATGAGCCCATGTCCGTGACCTTGCTGTTCGATCGCCTGCTCCGCTCGGTGGGGCTGCGCACACTCAACCAGCAGTTTCTCTTTTCCTATGCGCTGATGTTCCTGTTGGCGGTTAGCGCATCGGTGGCGCTCTACTTGAGCATGTCGGTCTCACCGGAGACCATCAATGTGGCCGGCGCCCAGCGCATGCTTAGCCAGAAGATGACCAAGGAGGCGCTGTTGCTGCGTGAGGGCGTGATTCCCAAGGCGACCCTGGAGGCCACCATCGCGCAGTTTGAGCAGGCGCATCAGGACCTGCTTAACGGCAACCCCGCGCGCAATGTCACGGCGATTGAGAGCGGCGGGGCGATAGCGGCCCAAGTACGCCTGGTCGGGCAGCTCTGGCAGGCCTTTCGCGGGCAACTGGAGGGGGTGGCACAGGGCGGGCAGCAGGTTGACTCGCAAGAACTGGAGAGCGCTTCGCTCAATCTGCTGCGCGAGATGAACAAGGCTGTAGGGTTGATGGCCAGCGATGTGGAACGCTCTCAGCGCACCTTGATGTGGCTGGCTTTCGTTTGCGTGATGGGCATTCTGCTGTTGGTGGTACTGGGTCGGCAGTTCGGCCTGCGCCCATTGATGGGTAGCCTGCGCGAAGTCGAGACGGCACTGACTCGGGTGGGCGATGGCGACTTCACTCATGCCCTGCACAACCACCCTCAGGACAATGAAATCGGCCGTATTGTGGCGGGCTACAACCGGATGCAGGAGCAGGTGCGCAGCTTGCTCGGGCAGGTGAAGGCAACCGGCTTGAATACCCGTGAGCATGCCGACAAGGTCGTCGCGACCGCCCAGGCCGCAGGGGAAGGTGTGCGCCAGCAGCATGAGAACCTGGATCAGGTGGCCACGGCGATGAACGAAATGAGCGCGACGGTGGCGGAAGTCGCCCGGCATGCCGCCCAGGCCGCGGAGTCTGCACGTAACGCCGACAGCTGTACCAAGGCCGGCCAGCGGGCGGTGCAACGCACCGCCGAGTTGATTACCAGCCTGTCCGCGCAGATGGAGCACAGCTCCTCGCAAATGACCGTGCTGCGCACTGAAACCGAAGGCGTGGGCAAGGTGTTGGAGGTGATCACCGGGATCGCCGAACAGACCAATCTGCTCGCCCTCAACGCGGCCATCGAGGCTGCCCGTGCGGGCGAGGCCGGCCGCGGCTTCGCCGTGGTGGCGGATGAGGTACGTACCCTGGCCAGCCGCACGCAGCAATCCACCGGGGAAATCCAGACGATTATTCAGCGCCTGCGCGATGGCGCCCAGCAGGCGGTGGTGGCGCTGCAGGACAGTGCCAAGCTGGTGCATGACAACCTCAGCCACATCAAGGAAACGACCGAGGTGCTGGACAGCATCGTCGGTGCCGTGGATAGCATCAACGGCCTGAATGCACAGATAGCCACTGCTGCCGAAGAGCAGAGTCAGGTGGCGCACGACATCGACCAACGCGTCACTGAGATATCCGGCCTGGCCGAGCGCAGCCGTGACGATTCACAGAGTGTGATGCACGCCAGCGGGCAGATTCAGGGGGAGGTTCAGCAACTGAACAGCTACTTGGACCGTTTCCGCACCTGAGCATGCCGCGCGTGATCTCAGGCTCTTGCGGTCCGCAGCTCAATCGCTAGCTAAGGGTACGCGCCGCCAGTTCAGGTTCTACCTCGTCGGCCCAGGCCAGCCAGGCCTGTTCGCCGATGATGCCGCGGCGCAAGGTCAGGTAGGGCAGGCGATGTTGGGCCTGTTGCGCTGGCGGGAGGGCCAGGTAGCGCCGCTCTATCTCCAGCAGGCTGTCGAGCGTGGCCCTATGGGTGGCGCGATGGCGGGCCATTTCTTCGCGCAGGTTGTCAGGCTCCGTCAGGGCGCCGGCGAAGAGCTTGACCAGCAGGGCATCGTTAATCTTGTTCGGCGGCGCTGGTTCGGCCAGCCAGCGTTTGAGCTCGGCGCGTCCGGTCGCGCTGATGCTGTAGACCTTCTTGTCTGGCTTGTCGGCCTGCGGCTGTTCGGCACATTGCAGCCAGCCCGAGTCGTTCAGGCGACGCAGCTCCTGATAGACCTGCTGGTGCTTGGCGTTCCAGAAGTAGCCGAGCGACTGCTTGAAGTGGCGGACGATGTCGTAACCGCTGGCCGGTTCGGTGGCCAGCAGGGTGAGGATGGCGTGGCGTAGAGACATGCTGAGTCCGTGGTAGAAGGCTGCGACCATTCTAAATGGATATGCAAAAAGTTGCATTTCTCGCGCGACTGGCTTATTTATGCAAATACTTGCATAACAAAAACACGCCGGAGTCCCCATGAAACGCACAGGCAGCCGTTTTCGTCCGCACAAAGCCCTTAGCCATTACGACGTGATCGTCATCGGCTCAGGCATAGGCGGTCTGTGCAACGCCGCGTTACTGGCCAAGGCTGGCAAGAAAGTCTGTGTGCTGGAGCAGCACTACACCGCCGGCGGTTACACCCACGTCTACGAGCGGGGCGGCTATGAGTGGGATGTGGGGGTGCACTACATCGGCGAGGTGCACAAACCTTGGTCGATGATTCGCCGGGTGTTCGATGTGATCAGCGATGGCCAGCTGCAATGGGCGCCGATGGATGAACACTACGACCATATCGTCATCGGGGATCAACCCTTCCGCTATATGGCCGGGCGCGATGCCTTCACGGCCGAGGTGAAGAAGCACTTTCCCGAGGACGGCGCGGCCATCGACCGTTATGTCGAGCTGATCGCCGAGGTCAGTCAGAAAATTCCGCGCTTCTTCGCCGGTCAAGCGCTGCCACGCAGCGTGGGCGTGCTGTACAACAAGCTGCGCCAGCATTTGTTCCCGGCGTATTTCTTCAAGAGCACCCGCGAAGTGCTGGAGGGCCTGACCAGCAACCAGCAGCTGATCGGCGTGCTCACCGCACAGTGGGGCGACTATGGCCTGCCGCCGGCGCAAGCCGCGTTCATGATGCACGCCATGGTGGCCAAGCATTACATCACCGGCGGCAACTACCCGGTGGGCGGCTCGGTGCGCATCGCCGAAACCATTATTCCGGTGATCGAGGCGGCGGGCGGCCATGTCTTTACCTACGCCGGCGTCGAGCAGGTGCTGGTCAAGGACAACCGTGCCTATGGCGTGCGCCTGGTCAAGGATGGCCATGAGATAACCGCCGACGCGGTAGTCAGTTGCGCCGGTCTGCTGCCGACCTACCAGCGCCTGCTGCCCAAGGAGGTGGTCGAGCAGCATGGTCTGCTCGAGCACCTCAAGCAGGTCGAACCCTCGGCCTCGCATGTGTGCCTCTACGCGGGTTTCAAGGGCGATGCCGCCAGCCTGGGTCTGCCGAAGACCAACTTCTGGTTGTACCCGGAGTTCGACCACGACTTGAGCGTCAAACGCTTCATGGATTCGCCGGGGCTGGAGTTCCCGATGATCTACATCTCCTTTCCCTCGGCCAAGGACCCGGACTGGAACCGCCGCTACCCCGGCAAAAGCACGGTGGAGATCGTCGCGCCAAGCTTCCCGCAGTGGTTCGAACGGTGGAAGGGCAGCACCTGGAACAAGCGCGGCGAAGACTACCAAGCCTTCAAGCAGGAGATCACCACGGTGCTGCTGGCGGCGCTGTACCAGCATCAGCCGCAGTTGCGTGAGGCGCTGGACTACTGCGAACTGTCTACGCCGTTGTCCACCGAGTGGTTCCAGTGGAACCAGGCCGGCGAAATCTATGGCATCGAGCACAGCGTCGAGCGTTTCCAGCAGCACTGGATTCACCCGCAGACACCGATCAAGAACTTCTACCTGACCGGCTCCGACGTGGTCACCGCCGGGGTTGGCGGGGCGCTGATGGGCGGGGTGCTGACCACTGCGCGCATGCTTGGCTGGCGCGCCTACAAGGTCAAGCAGATGATTGCGGACGTCTACTCGGCGGAACCGGACGCTAGCGTCGTGGCCAGTCCCGTCAGCTGATTCAGTTCTGCCGGCTGCACCTGGGCAGGCGGCGGCTGTCAGTTAGGCGGGGCTCAGGTGGATATTCAATAGCCGGTCATTTCCAGGTAGCCACGGCCTGGGTGGCTGCCGCTCAGGCGAACCGGTCCCTCCCAGTAGGGAAAAGGTGTGCTCATCCAGGCCTGGGTGTCGATGGCCTGCACCTCCAGGGACAGCTGGTACGCCGGTACTTCCACCCGCCACTGGGTCGGTACTTTGCGCCCAGTTTGCTGGCTGCTCCAGTGCAGTGGCGTCAGGCGGATCTGCTCAGCGGACAGCGCCCGAGTCTGGCCGTCGGCGGCGATCCAGGTGCCGGCCCGGTAAGGTTCACCCTCGGCCTGTCTGACTTGGAACAGCATCAGCTTGGCGCCGTCTTCCAGGTGCAGGGAAAACCAGTCCCAGCCCTGCTGTTGCGCTGCCAACGGCTGACTGCTCCACTCACGGTCGAGCCAGGCTTGACCGCTGACCCTATAGCGCTGGCCATCGCGTTCGACTTCGCCGCTGACCCGGTAGAACGGCTGGCTGTAGTAATACGAGGCCTGGCCCTGGCCGGACTTCTCGCTGTAGCCCTGTTTGCCGTGCAGCACCAACGGCCCCTCGCTGTCGAGTTGCAGGCGGTAGGCGAAGCCCTCGCCACGCGCCTGCATCTGCAGCTGTTCGAGGCCTGAGCCGGCCGTGCTGCGCAGCGACCAGTCATCGATCCAGGCGTGAAACGGCTGTGCGGTTACGCCGGCTTGGCCGACACCGCCGCGTCCCAGGCTTTCCGCAACCTGATGACCGAAGGGACCGCTCAGCGCGGCGTGGCCCATCCACAGGTTGGGGCTGTCCCAGCCGCTTTTTTCGGCCCCGGGGCGCAGGGCCGAGCGGAACAGGGTCCACTGTGCGCCCCAGTCGCGGCCCTGCTCATCGGTCAGGTTGGCGGTGACGTACCACCACTCGATGCGATAGCCGGAATGGGCGCCATGGTCGGCGGGAAATTGCAGCGCGCGTTGGGGCGTTACGGCCAGGAAGGCGTCGCTGGCCTGACCCAGGCCGGCAAAGCCCTGGGGTGTTGGTGTGGTCTCCTCGCAGGCGCCGAGCAGTAGCGTCAGGCTTAGCAGCCAGCAGGCTTTAGCGTTCATCGGCAAATTGCCTCAACAGGTCGGCAGGTGACTGGCGTGCCAGTTGCCAGAGTGGCCCGGCTGCGGCGAGCAGGCTGGTGAGCAGGCCGAGCAGGGCCAGTTGCAACAGTTGTACGGGAAATACATGCAGCGGCAGGCGCCAGCCGAAGGCCTGCACATTGACCACCGCCACCAGGCACCAGGCCAGCAACAGGCCCAGCGGCATGGCCAATAGCACCGTCAGGCTGGAGAGCATCAGCGTCTGCGCCAGGCTCAGCCAGGCCAGACGTGGGCGACTCAGGCCGAGGGCCCAGAGTGGCGCCAGCTGACTCAGGCGACTCTGGCCGAGGGTCAGCAGGCTGATGAACAGGGCCACGCCCGCCACACCGAGGGTCAGGCTGTTGAGCGCGGCAGTGGCGGCGAAGGTGCGTTCGAATATCTGCGTCGACCAGCTCTTCAGGCCTTGTTGGTCGATCAGTCGCGCGCCCTCCAGGACGAAGCGTTGTTCCAGGGCGCTCTTCAGGCTTGCAACTCGTTCAGGAGCCAGGCGCAGACTGATGTTGCTGATCCCGGCTTGCGGCCAATGTCGGCGCAGCCAGTCGACGTTGACCAGCATATGGCCCTTGGGGTTGCCATAGTCGGCGTACAGCGCCACCAGCGGTAGCTGCACTAGGCCCGTCTCGCTCGGCAGTTGCACGGTGTCGCCCAATTCAAGGCGCAGATGGCGGGCCAGTTGTTCGCTGAGCATCACCCCCTGGCCCGCCGCCAGCTTGTCCCAGGCGTCTGCTTGGGCTTCCAGCAAGGGCCAGTGTTGCCGGTAGGTGGGGTGGTCGACGATGCCCTGCAACTGCGCTGGCCGACCCTGTAGCCGCAGCTCGACGCGCCGTTGCGGAAGGATTGCCTCGACCCCCGGCTGATCCTCGAGCCAGCCGATCAGGGCGTTGGCTTGGGCGCCGTCGCGAGGCGCCAGGTACAGCTCGGCGGCCAGGCGCTGATCGAGCCAGCCGCTGAAGGTCCGGCGAAAACCTTCGGTCATGCTGCCGACCCCGACGCTGGCGGCCAGGGCCAGCAGCAGGGCCATCAAGGCCAGTGACAGGGCGGGCAATTGCTGACGGCTGTCGGCGACGAACCACTCGCTCAGCGGCCCTCGGCACAGGCGCGCGAGCAGTGCCAAGCTGCCGTCGAGCAGGGCGGGCAGGAGCAACGCAGCCGCCAGCAGCAGGCTCGCGAGTAAAGCGAAGCCGGCCAGCAGGCTGTCGCCATAGCGCCAGGCGGCGACGGCCACTAGCAACAAGGTGCAGGCGACCAGGGCCTGGCGCTTGAGCCAGATCCCCTGGGCCAAACGCCAGGCTTGCGGCTGCGCCAGCGCCAACAAGGGCAGGCGGGCCGCGCGCAGCAGGCTGCTGGCGCCGGCCAGTAAGGCGCCGAGCAGGCTGATGGCCAGGCCGGTCAGCCACCAGAGGGGTGACAGGCTGAGCTGTCCGGCCACTTCCGCGCCGTACAGCCCGCGCAGGCTGGCGGCGACATCCGGCAGCAGCAGGCTGGCCAGCAGGTAGCCGCTGGCGACCCCGGCCAAGCCACCGAGCAGGGCCAGCAAGCCGAGTTCCAGTCCCAGTGCACCAAGCAGCGTGACCATGCTGACGCCGCAGGCGCGCAGGGTGCGCAGCAGTCCACGTCGCTGCTCCAGGGCCAGGCCGATGGCGGCATGCACGATGAACAGGCCGACGATGAAGGCCAGCAGGCCCAGCGCAGTAAGGTTGAGGTGGAAGCTGTCGGTAAGGCGCTGCAGGTCGTCGCGGTCCGCCGCTGGCTGTAGCTGCAGGCTGTCGCGCAGCGTGGGCGGCAGCGCCGGCACGCTGAAACCGGCAGGCAGCAGCAGGCGCGACAGCTGACCGGGTGCGTGCAGCAGTGTTTGCGCACGGCCGATGTCCACCACTATCACCCCGGGCGCCAGCTGTGCCTGCAGCTGCAAGGGTGGCAGGCGCTGGCCGTCCAGCGTGAGCGCGGTGTCGCCGCCCTGCAGACCCAGGCGCTGCAAGGTATCCGGGGCAATCCAGGCTTGCCCTGGCGCGCCGAGAAAGCTCGCCAGGTCGAGCCGCTCGCTGGGCTGCCCGGCTACCTGCAACCCGGCGGGCAGGCTCAAGGGTTCGATACCCAGTAACTGCACACTGATCGGCGGCTCGCCGGCGAAGCGCAGGCGTCCTTCGAGCAGCGGCGACACCGGCCAACCGGCGCGGCGCAGGCCGATGTAGGCCGACTGGGCGATACGTTCCCCACGCATCGGGACGAGCTGGGCCTGCGCTGGGCCGGTGAGCACCGCACTGGCCCGCGCGTAATCGCTGCGCGCCTGGCTGTTGAGCGCCTGCACGCCGGTCCACAGGGTAGTGGCCAGCCACAGGCCGACCAGGATGCTGAAGAACTGCAGCGGATGGCGGCGCCAATGGCTGAGCAGTGCCAGCAGGCTGATGCGCAGCTTGCTCATCAGCCTTCCAGAGCCTGCACCCGCCCCTGGTGCAGGTACAAGCGATGGGCCAGGCGGGCCGCCAGCCGGGCGCTGTGGGTGACCATCAACAGGCTGCTGCCAGCCTCGCGCACCAACTCCAGGAACAACGCCAGCACGACTTCGCTGCTGGCCTCATCCAGGCTGCCAGTGGGTTCGTCGGCGAGTACCAGCTGCGGTCGCGCGGCCAGGGCACGGCCAATGGCCAGGCGTTGCTGCTGGCCGCCGGAGAGCTGCTCGGGATAGCGCTGGAGCAGGGGCGAAAGCCCCAAGCGCTCGCTCAGATGGCTCTGCCACTGCGCATCTTGACGCCCGGCCAGGCGTGCCTGAAAGGCCAGGTTGGCGGCGACATTGAGACTGCTGATCAGGTTGTACTGCTGGAACACCAGGCCGATGCCTTCGCGGCGCCAACGCGCCAGCTCGGCTTCGCTGCGTCCATTCAGCGGCTGCCCATGGATCAGGATACGCCCGCTATCGACCCGCTCCAGACCGGCGATCAGGTGCAGCAGGGTGCTCTTGCCGCTGCCGGACTCGCCCATCAGGGCCAGGCTGGTGCCAGCGGCCAACTGCAACTGTACGCCGCGCAGGACCGGCAAGCGGCCCTGAGCGGTGGCGAATGATTTATGCAGGTCTTCGACGATCAACATGCGCAGGCTTCACTCCTAGCTGCCAGTGTGACGTATCAGAAGTATCCATCGGAGTCGTAGGTCGAGTGAGACGCGTGCGCGATGGCCCGCTCCAGTAGCCGAACTTGGCGCGACGGAACCCAGCATGGTTGGCGTGAGTGCCGACGCCTTGCTGGGTTACGCGGCGCTCGGCAACCTGTGTCGTCTGCGCTCCGAGGGTATGCGCCGCTAAGCCAGCCTACAAGGCTGCTGCGCTTCCCGGCTTTTCACTCTATCCGCGAATCGCTGTATCGCTTCAGGGCTGGCAGGCCTTTCGGGGCTCATCACGCTTGCGCCGCATCGAAGCTGTCGGTGCGCGCCATCTGCCACATGCGCTGATAGAACTCACCGGTAGCCTGTTGCGCGTCCAGCAATTCACCCGGCTTGAGGAACACGTGCTGCTGGGAGAACAGCTTGATCTCGCTGGCCGACATGCGCCGCACCAGATGTTTGGCATCGAGCTGCGCCGGATGCTCGAGGCCGGCCGCGGCGAGCATCTCCGCCAGCGCCTTGAGCGTGTTGCGGTGGAAGTTGAACACCCGTTGGGCCTTGTCCTCGGGCACCAGGGCGCGTTGGCGCAGTGGGTCCTGAGTGGCGACGCCGGTCGGGCATTTGTTGGTGTGACAGCTGCGACTCTGGATGCAGCCGATGGCGAACATGAAGCCGCGCGCCGAGTTGGCCCAGTCGGCGCCTATGGCCAGTACACAGGCGATGTCGAAGGCGCTGACGATCTTGCCGCTGGCCCCGAGCTTGATCTGTTCGCGCAGGCCGCAACCGACCAGGGTGTTGTGCACGAACAGCAGGCCTTCGCGCATGGGCACGCCAATATGGTCGGTGAATTCCAGCGGCGCGGCGCCGGTGCCGCCTTCCTTACCGTCGACTACGATGAAGTCCGGCAGGATACCGGTCTCCAGCATGGCCTTGGCGATGCCCATGAACTCCCAGGGGTGACCGAGGCACAGCTTGAAACCGACCGGCTTGCCGCCGGACAGTTCGCGTAGCTGGGCGATGAACTGCAACAGCTCGATGGGGGTGGAGAAGGCGCTGTGCCGTGATGGCGAGATACAGTCTTCGCCCATCGGTACGCCGCGGGTCGCGGAGATTTCCGCGGTGACCTTGTGCTTTGGCAGAATGCCACCGTGACCGGGTTTGGCGCCCTGGCTCAGCTTGATTTCAATCATCCGTACCTGTGGTGTGCAGGCCTGTTCGGCGAAACGCTGCGGGTCGAATCGACCCAAGCTGGTGCGGCAACCGAAGTAACCGCTGCCCAACTCCCAGATCAAGTCGCCGCCATGCTCGCGGTGGTAGACGCTGATGCTGCCCTCGCCGGTGTCATGGGCGAAGTGGCCGAGCTTCGCGCCCTTGTTCAGGGCGCGGATGGCGTTGGCACTCAGTGAACCGAAACTCATCGCCGATATATTCAACAGCGAGGCCGAGTAGGGCTGGCTGCACTGCGCTCCACCGATGTTCACCCGGAAGCTGTTGGGGTCGCTCAGCGGTGCCGGGCGCATGGAATGGCCGATGAACTCGAAGCCGTTCTGATAGACGTCCAGCAGGGTGCCGAAGGGTTTGTCGGCACCTTCATTCTTGGCTCGGGCATAGACCAGGGTGCGCTGCGCACGGGAGAACGGTAGTCGGTCGCCGTCGGCTTCCAGCAGGTACTGGCGAATCTCCGGGCGGATGCCTTCGACCAGGTAGCGGATGTTGCCAAGGATAGGGTAATTGCGCCGCACCGCCTGACGCGTCTGCAGCAGGTCGCCGATGCCGATCAGGCTCAGCACGGCGCTGATTAGGGTCAAGGGCCACAGCCACTCATGCTGTAGAAACGCCAGGCTAATCAGGGTGAAGAGCACACAGAAAACGAAGAAAGCGTAACGGCTGAGTAGCGACAAGGTCATGCGGGCTCCAATGGCAAGGCCGGGCGAGAGGTCAATGTAGACGGCCGAGCGGGCGTTCGTCGACCGCTGCGTTGGCGACCGCATCGTCGAGCCTGGCCAGCGACTGTTCACTTATCGCCGGGGCCGGCCATCGAGCCTATTCACCTCAGACAGTACACGGAAAGAGGCAGGTTCAGGTCTCGCTCAGCGGTAGGGTGAAATAGAAGGTGCTGCCTTCGCCCAGCACGCTGCTGTAGCCAATTTGGCCGTTCATCCGCTCCACCAGATTCTTACAGATACTCAGGCCGAGCCCGGTGCCGCCTTTACGGCGACTGTCCGAGCCATCGGCCTGAGCGAATTTCTGGAAGATGCGTTCGCGGAACTCCTCGGCGATGCCGGGACCGTGGTCGTGTACCTGGACTCTGACGTCACGCTCGATGATTTCGGCGGATATCTGCACCTTGTTCCGGGGCTCGGAGAATTTCACGGCATTGGATATCAGGTTGCTCAACACCTGCTGCAGACGCTGGCTGTCGATTGCCACCGGCACCTGCGCCGGCAGTGCATGGTCGTCCAGGCTGAGATGCACCTCGAAGCTGTCGGCGTAGCCCTGGTTGTGTAGCAGCGCTTCATGCAACAGGGGGCGCAGGTCGGTGCGGCTAAGCTGGATGCGGGTTTGACCGAATTCGAGTTTCTCGATATCGAGAATGTCGTTGACCAGGCTGACCAGGCGTTCCGAATTGCTTTGCGCGATGCTGAGCAGTTTTCGCACCTGTTCCGGTAATTCGCCCACCGCTCCCGCCGCCAGCAAGCCTAGCGAACCCTTGATCGAGGTGAGCGGAGTGCGTAACTCATGGCTGACGGTGGAAATGAACTCACTCTTCAGGCGTTCGATCTGCTTGCGCGCGCCGATATCACGGGCCATGCAGATATAGCGCTGACGTCCTGGCAGTTCATAGCGGCTCAGGTTGATTTCAAGCTCCAACTGCTGGGCCGCGGCATTGGTCGCAGTGACTTCCAGCGGCTTGCCAAGCATGTCATCCAAGGTATTCCCCGAGCGCCGGTACAGCGCTGGGATCAGGCCGCCGATCTGCCGCCCGAGCAGCGCAATGGAGGCATAGCCGAACAGGTGGCTGCTGGCTGGGTTGGCGCGTTCGATCAGGCCTTGTTCATCGAATATGAGAATGCCTTCGGCGGCATTTTCCAGGATGGCACTCAGTTCCAGGGTGTGTTGCTTGACCTGATGGCGAATCTGATCGGCGCGACCGGTGACGGTCAGCAGATAGCCACCGAGCAGGCTGCATAACAACAGGCCGCCTGCCAGCACCGCCCAAGGCTGCAGGCCATGGTTGCGCTGTAGAAAGGCTTCGGTTGGCGCGATCGACAGCTGCAGCATGCGTCCGGCCACCTGAAACGACTCCTGCCAGACCAACCCTGCCGCATAGGGCGGCAGGGCAGTGCTGGCTTGGCCATACAGGGGTTGCGGCGTGGCGTCGGTGATGTCGAGCAACTGTAACTGGAAGCTGTCCGCCGGATAGGCCTGGAGTGCGTTTTCAATAAGGTCGGCAATCCGGATGACCGCCACCGCATAGCCGCGTAAGTCGCGTTTGCGCTCCTCGACACTGAGGGGCAAATCACTCTTGTAGACCGGGTACAGCAAGAGCACGCCGGGTTGCGGCGCCTCGTTGTCCTGGATCAGGGTGATCGGTGCAGTCATCACCGCCTTGGCGCTATCACGCGCTTTTTTCAAGGCTTGTCGCCTGTGTCGCTTGGATTGCACGTCGAAGCCCAGGGCCTTGGCGTTTGCCGCAAAGGGCTCGACAAAGGTTACCGGTGTATAGGTCTCTCGCTGTCCGGCGAGAACCAGTTCGCCAGCGTCGTTGTATTCGCGGATGCGGAACCCGGGAAAGCCTTCGGCGACCATCTGCGCCTCAAAACGCGTGCGCTGGTCTGCGCTGATCAATGGGTCCCAACTGACAGCGGTGATGCCTGGATAGGTGCTCGGCAGATTAGCCACGAAACGGGCGAAATCTTCCCGGGACACTCGACTCGACGCTGAAAATAAGCGCTCTATGGACTGTGCCGCCTTGCTGTAAAGCTCGAAGCGGAACCTCAGGGTAGTGGTCATCATCTTGGTCTGCTCGTGAAAGCGCAGACGCAGATTGTGTTGCTCGGCCTCGCTGGCACGGATGAAAATCAGCACCATAATAGTGCAGCTGATCAGCAGCGGCAGGCCCACGCTGCCAGCGCGGCTGCGCCAGAGGGCACGAGGCTGGGCGAAGAGGATGAACATCAGCGGGGTGGCGATCAGCACGCCAATGCTGTCGCCGACCCACCAGGTCCACCAGCTGAAGGGGAATTGCGCAGCCGTGATGACTTGACTCAGGTAGAGCACGCCAGCGCCGCCACTGGCGCTGATCAGGCAAGCCAGTGGCCCACCAATAAAGAGCAGAAGGAAAATGCTTCGCTCATCGGTGAGCGAAGTGGGGAAACCGACGAAACGACGAATCAGCCAGCTGCCAATCAGGCTCTGCAGTGAGGTGCCGAGCGCGATACCCATGGCGATCGAGAGGCCTTTGAGGCTCAGTTGCTCGAGGCTGATAAAACCGATGCTGAGGTTCAGCAAGGTCGAACCGAGAAACACCCCGGCGAGCATCGGGTAACCCCAGATAAGTACGGCGGCCAGGGCGATCCCCACTGGTGGAAAGATGGCACTGGCGAACCCTGGCGGAATCGCCAGCATCAGTGCCAGGTGACCTGCTCCGGCATAGGCCAGAGCGAGCAACAGTATTTTCGCGGGCATTGGCACTGCGGCAAGGGGTGCAGTCTGCATTGCTGGAGGGCTCCGTTGAACGGGTTGTCCAACTCTTGTGGCGTTTATTGCAGAGTCAGGCTCCGCGCTCATTCAAGCAGGGCAGCATTAATCGGAGGCAGCACACGGGCGCCAGCGGGTGAACTATACGTTTATGCTGGCAATGCAAAACTGGCGAGGGAGGGGTAGGCTTCTTGTCCGTGGGTGCGTCACTGCATGGCTTGAAAGCTAGCGGAAGATAACTCGCACCACAAGTCAGTCAAGTGCAGAACGGGCGGCTTAGCGTCAGATATTCAATTTTATCCAGGCCTGCCACTTTCGAGGGATCGCGCTTCTGCACCGCGGCCTATTGTCCGCGTGCAACTTATATAGTGAAACGGCAATTGTAGTGGAACGGCAATGCCGTATCAGGCTGCAGCCGACTAACAGACTGGGCCCCGCGAGCGCTTGACTGACATGCGGACGAACCTTGGCAGGTTGTGGCACACTCTGCGCTTTGGAACGAGTGTGCTATTGCTCGGCGATAACGCCCTGTTAGTACTCATAAAACTCTGTCTGTGGCCCGCCGGCCAGGGGCTTATGCATAAATGGCCGCGACGCGCGGCATATAACGAGAGGAATGACCGTGCACAACGTCGTGATCAGTGGTACCGGCTTGTACACGCCGGCGAATAGCATTTCCAACGACGAGCTGGTGGAGTCCTTCAACGCTTACGTACAGCAGTTCAATGCGGACAATGCCGCGGCGATCGCCAGTGGTGAGGTCGAGGCATTGACCGAATCGAGCAGCGCCTTTATCGAGCGGGCCTCGGGCATCAAGAGCCGCTTTGTCGTCGATAAGGACGGCATCCTCGACCCTAAGCGCATGACGCCACGCATCGCCGAGCGTAGTAACGAGCAGTGGGGCATCCTCTGTGAAATGGCCATTGCTGCCGCCGAACAGGCCCTGGCTCGTGCCGGTAAAACCGCGGCAGATATCGACGGTGTGATAGTCGCCTGCTCCAACCTGCAGCGCGCCTACCCGGCGGTGGCCATCGAAGTGCAGGCGGCCCTGGGCATTCAGGGCTTCGGCTACGACATGAACGTGGCCTGTTCTTCGGCCACCTTCGGCATCCAGGCGGCGAGCAACAGCGTGCAGCTCGGTCAGGCGCGGGCGGTTCTGATGGTCAACCCGGAAGTCTGTACCGGTCACTTGAACTTCCGCGACCGCGACAGCCACTTCATCTTTGGCGATGCTTGCACGGCGGTGATCATCGAACGTGCCGATCTGGCCACCTCCAAGCATCAGTTCGACATCGTTGGCACCAAGCTGCTGACCCAATTCTCCAATAACATTCGCAACAATTTTGGCTTCCTCAATCGTGCGGCAGAAGAGGGCATAGGCGCGCGCGATAAGCTGTTCGTCCAGGAAGGCCGCAAGGTGTTCAAGGAAGTCTGCCCCATGGTTGCCGAGCTGATCGCCGTGCACCTTCAGGAACACCAGCTCAATGTCAGCGACGTGAAGCGCTTCTGGCTACACCAGGCCAACCTCAACATGAACCTGCTGATCGCCCGCAAGTTGCTCGGTCGCGATGCCGAGCCGCATGAAGCGCCGGTGATTCTCGACAGCTACGCCAACACCAGTTCGGCCGGCTCGGTGATTGCCCTGCACAAGCATCAGGACGACCTGCCGAGCGGCGCCCTTGGCGTACTCAGCTCCTTCGGGGCGGGTTATTCGATCGGCAGTGTGATTCTGCGCAAGCACTGATGGACTATCCCGACGACAGCGCACTGCTCACCCGTCTGCTGGCGGGCGAGCAGAAGGCCTTCCGCGAGCTGGTCGGCACTTACCAGAGCGCGATGCGCGCGGTGGCCTTTGCCATCGTCGGTAGCCGCAACGCCGATGAGGTGGTGCAGGATGCCTGGTTGGCCGTGGTGCGTAACCTGGACAGTTTCCAGGGCCGCTCCAGCCTGAAAACCTGGCTGTTGACCATCACCGCCAACACCGCCAAGACCCGCCTGAAGCATAACCGCCGTGAAGTGCTGCTGGACGACCTGCCGGGACCGCACGGCTCGCTGGGCGATGAACGTTTCTCGGCAGACGGTCACTGGTTGCTGGCTCCTCACGCCTGGCATCAGGACACGCCAGAAGCCTTGCTCACCGAGGGCGAGTTGCGCGAGTGCCTGGAGAAAACCTTGAGCAGCCTTTCCGAACTGCAAGGCAGTGTGTTGCTGTTGCGCGAGCGCCAAGGTTTGGAATTAGATGAAATTTGTAATCTTTTGCAGGTCTCGCTCTCCAATGTTCGGGTGTTGTTACACCGCGCACGCCTGAAGGTGTTCGCTACCCTGGAGCACTTTGAGGAGACCGGCCAATGTTGAGTTGTAAAGAGCTGGTAGCGCAGTCCAGCGATTATCTGGATGTCCAGCTGAGCCTGCGTCAGCGTTTGGCCGTGCGTACCCATCTGGCCATGTGCCGCAATTGCCGGCGCTTTATCCGCCAGATGCGCCTGAGTCAGTTGGTTTTGCGCAGACTGCCGCAAGGGCAGAATGCCGAACTGGATGTTTTGGCCCAGCGCTTGGCCGAACTACGGCGTCAATCCTCCTGAGGGAGCTGCGCTGAGTGATTTCTCGCGCTGTTTAGATAATCCAAACGCCCTAAAAGCGCCACTGAAGTGATTTTGACTGCCATCAATCCGGATGGCAGGGGCTGAGGTTCCAGGACATGCTGCGGCGACCAGTCATAACGGGCTATGGCGAGGAGCGGCAGAGCAGTATCGGGGCCTCAGACGCCGAAACTAACGAACTGAACCTGCCACACAGACCACCAAGTGTGACGCCGTTGCAACACGCCCGGAGGCCTGCTGAGTCATGTCTGAGTGAAAGCCTTGCCTTGCCTTATAGGTAATCGAAGTAAAAAGTTCCTTTGTAATCAAACTTTTATATATCAGCAACTGAGCTGAAATATCCCGCCGCCAAGCTTCCCCCAGCACAAACGAGCGCAAAAGCTCGGGTGTTTTCAACACTAAAGTCCAATAGGGGAATTCTCGATGATCCGTAAGCACTTCGCCGGTTTCGCAACCAGCGCCCTGGCTCTGGCCGTTTCCGCCCAGGCTTTCGCCGGCACCGTCAGCACTGATGGCGCCGATATCGTGATCAACACCAAGAGTGGTTTGGAAGTTGCGACTACCGACAAGGAGTTCAGCTTCAAGCTAGGCGGCAAGATTCAGTGGGATGCGACGAACTTCGATGGCTTGCAAGCGGCCAGTCAGAAGAAACCCTTTGACGACACCTTCAATACCCGCATCCGCCGCGGTGAGCTCTCGGTTGAGGGCGTCGCCTACAAAGACTGGGGCTACGGTGTGCGCCTCAGCTATGACGATGCCGACAAGACTGACGTTGACCGCTCCTTCATCAGTTACTCAGGTTTGGGTTTTGCGACTGTGACTGTTGGCCAGTTTGGGGTCGATTACGGTTTGGAAAACACCACCAGTTCTTCCTGGATCACCGGCATGGAACGTCCTTTCATGTACGACATGCTGAACGGCGACGAGGACGTCAAGTTCGGTGTCAATGTCATGCACACCGGCGAAACCTACGGCCTGATGGCACAGGTCGGTCACTATGACAAAATTGAAACCGACGGCAACGACGAGCTGTTCGGCTATACCCTGCGTGCTAACTGGGCCCCCTATCTGAGTGGCACCGACGTGGTGCACCTGGGTGCCAACTTCCACAGCAGCAACCCGGATGACGGCAGCGCCAAAGCCAAGACTCGCCTGGGTATCCGTAGCGACAAGGATGACAGCCTGACCTTCGCTTCGGTCAGCAAGGCTGACTCCGATACCGAGTGGGTATTGGAATCCGGCGCTCAGTTCGGCGCTTTCCGGGCTCAGGCCGAATATTTCCAGCGCACCATCTCCGGCGAAACTGCTGGTGGCGCTTCGGCTGACGCCGATCTGAGCGGCTACTACGGCCAAGTCTCCTATATGTTCAACGGCGTGCGTAAGTACAAGCCGGGCGTAGGCAAGTGGGACAAACCGACTGAAGCGGGCGCCGTTGAAATCTTCGCCCGTTACGAAAGCAACACCATCGACGCGGACGCCGGTGCCATCCCCGCTCAGCTGAACAGCAACGTGGCCGGGATCGTCGCGGCTGACGTCAATGACGAGTTCCAGGCCGATGCCTTCGTGGTCGGTGTCAACTACTTCCCGACTGCCGCTGTGCGCATGAGCCTGAACTACGTCGACTACCAAGTGGACAACATCAACACCATCGCGCAGATCGGCGGTAAGGATGTGCAGGACGACGGCAAAGCCATCATGGGTCGTCTGCAGTACGTGTTCTAAACACTCGGCTATACAGCTTGCTCCTTTGCAGCCTCGCCTCGTGCGGGGCTTTTTTGTGCGTCCTGTATGAGTTCTCTAAATGGATGCCCGCCGGTGGAGTGCTGAGAGGGGCGCGATGAGTGCCATCCCCGTCAATACAGAATGTCCAAGTCGCGCTTGACCACCGGGCTGATCGGGGCAGTGGTGGCCTTGCCCAGCAGACCGCTGCCATACAGGTGCTCGGCTAGCGTCTTGGCGAACGAGCACTGGGCTTGATCGGTAAACAACCCGAGAAGGGCCGAATTGCTGGCAACAACACAGAGTTTTCTCGCGAGGTTCTAGTGTTCTGTCCCGCTAATACGCGAACAAAGTCGATGCAACTTTTCGAGGATTGAATCGGCGGTGGCGGTCCACCGGAAAGGTTTGCAGTTTT